>CAVUJW010000010.1:0-16321 GCA_963741915.1 uncultured Chloroflexia bacterium
TAGGAAGACAGGGCAGACCCGCGGACGGGCGCCCATGCGCCGGCGCCGGGGGAAGGGTGCGTGTAGTAGTGACGGACGACGGTTTGCGCATCACACGAGGCGAGGTCAAGCGTTTACGCAGACATTCGAGGCATCTAGTTGCTGCGTCAACAACTCAATCCTTGCGTCTGACTGCGCTCCGTGCTGGAGGTCGCGCACAGGCCTGAGGGATGCGGCTGATTCCAAGTTCCGACCGCCCGTGGAGTGCGCGCCTCCATCGCTATGCGTGCTGTCACCTGCTCGTTGAGATCACTCGCATCGGCAGCGCACAAGGGGCGTCGTTCGCCCGTCCGAGGGCCTTCCAACCCGAGTCGTGACCCTACAGGCTGTTGCCGCGCAAGCCCTCCGAGCCCTTCCGTCAATTGGCGGCGCGTGGGCCTTGCGGCGCGGTGTAGGGGCGGCGGGCTCAGGTCCGCCGGCACTACACCGACCGACAGCAGGGCTTCCTCGACTTCGTCCTAGCCCAGTACACCAAGGAGGGTGTGGGCGAGTTGGACGCGGAGAAGCTCGCCCCGCTGCTACGCCTCAAGTACAAGGCGATCTCGGATGCGACCCTCGAACTTGGCGAGCCGGCCCAGATCCGGGACCTCTTCATCGGGTTCCAGCGCTACCTGTACGAGCCCACCGCGGGGCTCTCCCCAGCCCCATAGGCCGCCGCCCGACCGAAACCTCGACGTCCGGCACCCGCCGATAGTGGGCGAGGCCATGAAGCGCAATGTTTCGCTCCGATTCGGCGAAATCCTTGAGGGGTGACTCCCAGTGTGACCAGAGATGGTGAGCCCGGTGGGGATCGAACCCACGACACGAGGATTAAAAGTCCCCTGCTCTACCGCTGAGCTACGGGCCCTTGGATACACGCTCAGTTACACGAGATAACTGGCGCGGAGCTTGACCACAGCCATGGTAGAGCCTATAACTGTGCCCATGATTCGAAGGTCGATCGAGGTGAGTTATGAGCTCTAGCGCCCGTAGTCGGGCTCAGCCCGATCTTATAGCCCAGCCCGACCTCGTGGACAACCTGGGCTCCTTCACCCGCCATCTGCGGGCCGAGAACAAGGCGCCGTCGACGATCGCGACCTACTCCAAGGCGGTCGAGCAGTTCGATGGGTTCCTGGCCGAGCCTGGGCGTCGGCGGTCGCGGCAGGTGGCCGATGTCCGGCGCGAGGACGTGGAGGCGTTCCTCGTCGAACGGTCCGATGCCGGGATGCGGCCGGCGACCCTGGCGCAGCGGTTCCGATCGCTCCAGCAGTTCTTCAAGTGGCTGGCCGCGGAGGGTGAGGTCGACGGCAGCCCGATGGCCACGATGCGGCCGCCCCACGTGCCCGAGACTCCGGCGCCGGTACTGCGCGAGGACGAGCTCCGGAAGCTGCTCGACACGTGCGCCGGAACCGGCTTCGAGGACCGCCGCGACAGCGCGATCATCCGGCTCTTCCTCGACACCGGGATGCGCCGCGGTGAGTTGGCCGGGCTGCGGGTCGACGATGTCGATCTCGACCAGGAGGCGGCGGTCGTGATGGGCAAAGGCCGTCGACCGCGGGCCTGCCCGTTCGGTCACAAGACCGGCCAGGCGCTCGACCGCTATCTCCGTTTGCGTGCGCGAAGGGCCGACGCCGGCGAGCCGTGGTTGTGGCTCGGCAAGCGGGGCCGGCTGACCGAGACCGGCATTGAGCAGGTGGTCAAGCGCCGCGGCCGCGCCGCCGGGCTGCCCGACGTCCATCCTCACCAGTTCCGCCACACCTACGCCCACCAATGGCTCGCGGCCGGCGGTTCCGAAGGCGACCTTATGCGCCTCGCAGGCTGGAAGAGCCGCCAAATGCTGGCCCGCTACGGCGCGTCAGCCGCCGACGAGCGGGCCCGTGAGGCCTACAAGCGGCTCAGCCCGGGTGATCGTCTCTGAGCTTCGAAAGCGAAGCGCCTGAACGGCCTCGCCATGGGTACGCACGCGCTTCCGGCGGATCACGATTGCTGTCCAAGGGGCGTCCGATCCGGCAGGCGACGTTGGTACGCTGCGTGTTGTGGCAGCGCTCCCCGGGCTAGCGGCATAGTGGCATGACCTTCGTATTTGGCAGCGCGGGCGCGCTAGTCGCGCCGCCGGCGCCAGCCGTCGGTGGCGGTCTGCTGCGCGAGGAGATACTCCTGCTCGTGAGTTGCGGCGGCGAGATGAACCGCCTCCGAGACATCTCAAGCGACGTGGTCCGCCGGCTCGATCATGTCCTCCGGTTTGATCTAGGGACCAGGTACAACCTGAACCAGTGGGACTACCGCCTCGATCCGTCTCGCGACGAACCGCTCGGTCACGTCCCGGATCGGAGCCTTCGGCAGGTCGACGAGTCCGAGGGCGTGATCGCCATCCTCGGACGCACCGTTCCCGAGGTCACCCGTCTGGAAATCCGTCGCGTATTCGAGCTCCGGCAGCTGGGGCAAGGTCGTGAGCTTTGGGTGTTTGTTCGATCGCCGTCGCGTCACCCGGCAACTCCGCCTCCGCCCGCCAATCCAACAGTTCGTGAGTTCGTGGACGAGGTCCGGCGGGACTTCGGCCGGGATTTGATCTATCGCCGCACCGAGACGGAACTGGACTTCCAGGCGAGTCTGATGACCACCCTCTTCCCGTTCCTCATTACGCGCGTCGGCGTCGGCCACGGGCCAATCGGATCGGCTGCCTGACATGCCGATGTCATGGGTGCATGTCTTCGTCGACCCGCCGTCTGCTATTGCTAACGCAGGTCCCGAGGAGCAGCGAAAGGTAGCGATCGCGCTCCTACTCGACGGCCGCTTGGATGAGTACGAGCGTCGGGGACCCGATACCGGCCTCCCACCGTTCGCCGAGGCCGGGGCCGAGGCTCGTGCTGACGCAGAGGCCAGGTTGGTCACTGCCATCTCCCTTCTCGTGGGCGGCGAGCATGATGCGGTTGCCAGCCTGTCCGCACTTGCCGCGGCGCCAGACGTGGAGTCCGGCATCCGTTCGATTGCCGCCATCCTCGCCGGAATCGCGCTGAGCGATGGGGGACGTCCTGACCTTGCTCTCCCACTTCTCGACCTGCGCGTCCGTGACGTCAGCGATCCGACCGAGAAGGCGCTGCTTGACATCCATTGGGCATTCCGGGCCGCGGAGTGTGGCTTCTTCGACGATGCTCGGACGCGGTCCCGCGCAGCCGGCGATTCCCTCGAGGAGCGCTCGGAACCGGACCTGACCATCCAGATAACCGCGAGACACAACTCGGCTCAGTTCACATGGTTGGCCCAGCAAGGGTATCCGGCGGTTCAGCCGCGTCGGGCTGAGTCGAAGGCCATCGTATGGGTCGACCTCCTCGCAGCCGATGCCCTTGAGGACTACCTCGATGGGCACTTCAAAGCCTTCTTCGAGCAGCCGTTCACGCGGTCGGTGACGTTCCTCCGGGAGGATCAGACGGACCGCGGCCTATCCCGATCGCTATTCCGGGCGGAGTGTCTCGCGGACTGGCAAGCCGTCGCACGAGCCCGGAAGAGCCTCGGGCGGTACCGATTGCTCAGCGATGCGGGACGAACGTCGCCGGGTGCGGCATTCGGCTTTGAACAGCTTCGGCGGGGGCGTGACGCGGAGGGGCTCGACCGTGCGCTCGGGGTCTTTGGAGCTGCAGGACCGCTCGAGCCACTCCGGGCCGCGGGTGATCGTGTCAGTTCGATGCCTTGGTGGCCAATCGAACTCCGAGCGGATCTCTCGATCCTTCAGCACTCTGCAACTGCTCTCGATGCGGATGCAGTGGCACGCGCCCTTGATCGGATCCTCGGCAACCTGCACGAGATGCTTCGGTACGTTCCTGGCAGCGGGTGGGTTGTTGATCCCGTGACGAAGGCGCTCGCCGCGCTGGCACCCCCTGCTGACGCCATGCGCCAACGCCGGATTTCTCGCGCCATCCGTGAGCTCGCATCAGCACCTCCAGATCCGTTGATCCATCAGTCCATCGGGCGCGTCCTGCACGGCCTCGACTGGAATGGACTGGGGCCGACCGAGGTCCGTTTGTGGCTGAGGTATGTCCAAACCAACCTAGGCGCGCGCGATGACCACGTCTTCCCGGCGATGGCCGCTGCCCATGAGCTAATGGCACTTCATCCAGTGGCAGTGTCGAAGGCGGCCTTGGCCGCATTCCGCGAGACGCGGTCTCTCTATCTCGTTTCCCTTCTCCTTCGTCGCGGTTCGTGGCGGTCCGAGGATCTCCGAGCCGTGGAGGATGGAGTCCTCGAACTCGCTCGGTCCATGCGGCGACAGGCGTCGACTGGTCAGTACACGATGGGGCTCATTAGGGTCGGAGCACTACTCGGTCGGCTCGCGCTCAGAAGCAGACGTCGCGTCCTGCTCGACGAAGCCCTGGACTTCGCGATGGATCCCAAAGTGCCGACCGAGGAGCGGATAGCAGCAACTGCTGCCTTCGTTGCGGAGCCGGCAAGGCTCGCATCGAGATATCGTCGTCGACTCGCCGGGGATGCCGGCGTCCCAGGTCGGCCTCCCGATCTTTGGCACGCCCATCGAACTGCTCGGTGCGAATTTTCAGCTGATGGCTGTCTTCGGTGATGTCGGCCCAACGGTGGCGCTGGGCCACCTACTGCAGCTAGCGCATTCACCCAGCCAAGAAGCGCGGCTCCAGGCCGTCAGGTCGTTCGCAGCCACGCGAGGCGTCCTCGACTCGTCGACCAAGACAGCGGTGCTGATTGGCCTCACTCACGATCCAGATCCCTTTGTGCGGGCTGCCGCCGGCAACGCCCTCGCCGCCACTGCCGTCGGCCTCGCCCCGGAGCCACGGCTGGCGCGAATTTCTGACTTGCTCGAGGAGCCTGGCGAGCTGGTTCCACGCGCCGTTTGGCTTGGCCTCGCCCAAAGCCGCCGTTCCGGTGAAGCGTTCAATCGGTGATCTTGATGCGCGCGCAACACGGGTCGCGGCCGGCCACCTCGCCTATACAGTCAGGGCAGCAGCAGCCGCGTTCATTGCAGCGAGTGAGTCCAGCAGCTGAACTCCGGCCAGATCCCCGTGGGTCCGGGGTTCAACAGCCAAGTCAGCGGGCCAGGGCGGCGAGCTCGCGTTGTCCCGTCCGATCCTCAAACCCAAAGACAAACCGCTCGCCAAAGGCATGGCCGAGCTTCTCGAGAGTCTCGACGTTCGGACGATGTTGACCGCTCTCGAGCCGACTAATCGCCGAGACGCTCGTGCCCATCCGGTCGGCGAGTTGGTCCTGGGTCAGGCCATAACGAATTCGCCGAGCGATGACCATCCTGGCCAGCGCCTCATACGGGGCGATTCGCTCTTGCTCAACTCGATACTCCGAGCTTCGCGCTGCACGTCGTCGCCTCGCTGTTTGACTGGTACTCCCGATGGGGTTTACCCACTCCTGATCGGCTGTCATGGCGGCTCGTCTCATGCGATTGGTATCGGCCGGCATGTTACCACTATTGAGAAGTATGTCAAGGAGCGTCATGGCCTGCCGCACGCGGCGGCCGGCGCGGACGTTCGGTCATCCGCCGAACGAAGTCGTCCCAGCGTGCACCCGCAATCCGGACATCGTCGGCGGGCACCTTGTCGGTTCGCTTCTCGAGGAAATGCAGGAGCACGAACAGGTTCCGCGAGCGCCGATAGAGGATCCGATAGTGGTCGTCGCCGAAATGACACCGCAACTCGCGGAGCTCGCCTTCGATCTGGCTGGTGTACGGGAAGCCGAGATTCGGACCGAACAGGCCGAGTCGATCGATCTGGTTATCGATCGTCGCCTGGACCTTGGGAGGCAGACCATCAATCTCGTCGTTTACCGGCTCGGACCGATCAGATGCCCGGTAGTAGACGACCGGCCAAACCATCAGGCGTTCCCTCGCGCGGGTACGGAGACTCGCCAGGCATCCTGGTTTCTCTCCATCCACACGATGAGCGCCTCGGCTTCCGCCGGACCGCGGCCGGGGCTGGTCAAGAGATCCGCCGCGACCTGCGGCAGCGCCGCGAACGTGATGCCGTCCTGGTCCCAGGTCCGCTCGAACACAACGTCGGCCAGTGGCTCAATGAGCACCACATTGCCGCCGGTCGGAGCCTCGCGCAAACCAAGGCGAGTCGCGGCCTTGTCGATGTTCGGCACATAGACGGCGGCGAGGGCGGTGGGCGCGACCTCGGCGCGACGAGCGGCGGCGAGGCTGCCGGTCACGGCGTAGGGCGCGACGAACTCGCGAAGGCGGGCCTCCAACGCCCGTGGGCCTCGCGGCACGAGAAAGAACCGCGCTCTGTTGGCCTCCAGGAGGGAGTAGTCCTCCGTCCACCTCCGGAGGAGGCCTTGCCAGTCGACCTTCTCGATCGGCCGGCGTCCGCTGCGCTCGATGACTGCTTCGCTCACCAAGAGTGCGACGACTCTCGACGCGCTCCCGAGGGGGAGCCCAGCGGTGTCGGCCAGCTGTCGGAGCGGATATGGCGGCCTGAATTCCAGTAGAGCGCGGACGACTCGGGCGGACGCCGGTCCCCGCAGCGATCGCAGGGGCCGGTCATCGGCCCACGGGTTCGATTTCGCTCCGCCGAGCTCGATAAAGATCGGGGGTACGCGCGTCGTGATACGCAGGTTGCCCGTCGCGTCCGCGTATGAGAACCCGACGCTCTCAAGCATCGTGCGAGTCCTCGCGGTGAGGAAGCGACTCATGACGAGCACGCCATCGACGCCCGGTATGGAAGCCACCCGTCCCTTCGGGACCGGCGGACGCAGCCAGAGGGATCCCACCTCGCTGGACAGAGCGTAGGTGTCCCGCGGGTAGAGGCTCGCACGGGCCTCGACGGCCAGGCGCGCGCGGACCTTGTTGGGCGCCTCGATCACGAGGTATGCATCTGGCCGCCATGAACCCGGCGTCTGGGCCTGCGGCTCGCGATCGATCGCAATCGACCAATCGTCTGGCAGCCTGTCGACGAGCATCAACTCGAGCGATCCAAGGAGCTCGCGCTCGCTCGAAGGCGCGGGGGCGTCCTTCAGTGTTCCAGTCATTTGTGCTGTTCCACTCCTTGCGGAACATGGCCAGTTCGTGGAACACCATACCCATCGTTCGGGTCGGCAGATGATGACGAGCACGCCCATCCGGTTACTTCCCTTGGCCCCGTGCACGGCGGTTGGTGCGACGGCGAGAGGCAGCGGACACGGCTCCCGGCAGCCGGCCCGATTCAGGGCAGGAGCGACGTGTTCACCAGCTGGTCCACCGTGACCGCGTTGGGCACCAGGCCGAGCGAGGTCATGAAGTCCAGCGACTGCTGCCAGCCGGCCCGGTCGATCGAGCCGTACGGCGCGTTGGTGCGGGTGTTCTTCCAGGTGGCGACGGTGGCATCGAGGATCTGGCGCTGGAGCGCCGGATCCTTGGCCAGGTCGGGAACGACCGCGAAGGTCGCGTCCAGGCCCTTCTGCGGGTCGGCCGCAATCTCGTTCATCGCGCGCAGCGTGGCCGCCGTGAACGCCCGGAGAGCTGCCGCCTTCGAGGCCAGTGTCTCCGTCCCGGTCACGAGACCGGGACCCGGCAGCGGCACGATGCTGTCGACCGTGAGCACGACCGTGTCGATGCCGGCCTGCTTGAGGGCGATCGGCTCGTTGTTGGCGAAGCCGGTGGCCGCGTCGACGGCGCCCTGCTGAAGCGCGGTGGCCTGCCCGTAGTCCGGGTACTCCACGATCGTGACGTCCGACGGCGTCAGGTTGGCCGACTGGAGCAGGGCCTGGAGCATGATCCATGACGAGCCGTAGCGGCCCGGGATACCGATCTTCTTCCCCTTGAGGTCGGCCGCCGTCGCGATCCCCGACCCGGCCTTGGCGACCACGATCGACGGGAACTGGCCGTAGATCGTGGACGTGTACACGACCGGGATGCCCTGGCTGACGGCCGGGATGACCGACGTGCCGTCACCGACCCCGATGTCGATCGCGCCCTGGCCGACGAGCGTGATGAGGCTGGGATCGATCTGGTTCTGCAGCGTGACCTGCAGGCCCGCGTCGCGGTAGTAGCCCGCCTGGTCGGCGAGGTAGAACTGCGCGAACTGGACGCTCGGGATATAGCCCAGCCCGACCGTGAGCGCGACCGGCGGTCCGCCCGGGGTCGGCGAGGCAGCCGGCCCGGATCCGGAGGGCATCGCCGGTGGCTGGACGGACGCGGGCACCTGCGATGCGGGCGCGGACGGGGTGGCGGACGCGCCACCGCAGGCGGCGACGACGAGGGCAAGCGCGGCCACGGCTGCGAGCGGCCGGAGGGTGAGGCGACGAGGGAGCGGGCGCACGGGCGTGGGAACCTCCAGGTTGGGCGAGAGCAACGGGATGCGGCTCACCGGTCGCCGACCAGGCGACGCTCGATGAGGACCATGACGAGATACAGCGACACCCCGATCAGGGCGAGGGTCGCGAGCGCGGCGAACATGAGCGGGATGTCGAACAGGCTGCTGCGCGCGATGTTGATCAGCACGCCCAGGCCGGAGTCACCGCCGACCCACTCCCCGACGATGGCGCCGATCACCGCGAGGGTCACGCCCACGCGCATGCCGCCGAGGATGGCCGGCAGCGCGGCCGGGATCTCCACGCGCGTGATCGTCTGCCATCCGGTCGCCCGGAAGCTGCTGGCCATCTCGAGCAGCCGTGGATCCACCGACCGGACGCCGACCATGGTCGCCACGGCCACCGGGAAGAACACGATCAGGGTGGTGATCACGAGCTTGCTCGCCAGCCCGGTGCCGAACCACAGCGCGATCAGCGGCGCGAGCGCGAGGATCGGGGTGGCCTGGGCGGCCACGAGATAGGGGCTGAGCAGCCGCTCGGCAAGACGGGACCGGGCGAGCAGGATCCCGACCGCGAGGGCGAGTGTCGCGCCGATCGCGAAGCCGAGCAGGATCTCCGTCAGGGTGGTCGCGGTGTGGGGCCACATCGTGCCGTCGGTCCACGCCCGGACGAAGCGCTCGGCCACCGTGTACGGACCGGGCAGGATGAACGACCTGTAGCCGCCGACGAACACGATCGCCTGCCACAGGAGCAGGAAGGCAGTGAGGCTGACGATCGTGATCCCGACGTTGATCGCGAAGGCACGCGGGCGGCGGTCCGTCTGGCGGTCCGTCCGGGCCGACGTCGAGCGCCCGGGCACGTCCGACCCGGCGGCGGACCGGCGTCCGGGCACATCGGCCCCGGCGCCACCCGTGGGCACGCCCGTCCCGGGCTCTCGCATGGCCGCGTCCGACCCGAGCTCGCTCACGACTCGTCATCCCGGCGGAACGGGTCGAACCAGGCGGGCGTGCCGGGCTCTGTGTCCGCATGGCCCGGTGACGACCCGGGCCGGGTCCCGGACACGGCTGCGGCCCGCGCGTCGGCGAGCGCGATCGCATCGTCCGTGGTATCGACGAGATACCGGCGGACGTCCGCGGCCACGGACGACACGAACGCCGAGTCGAGATCCGCGACACGGCGCGGCCGGGGCAGATCCACGGGGATCTCCGCCACGACGCGGCCCGGCCGGGGCGACAGGACCACGACCCGGTCGGCGAGGAACACCGCCTCGGGAATGCTGTGGGTGACGAGGACGATCGTCGTCCCGGTGCGCTCCCACAGCCGGAGCAGCTCGGCATTGAACCGCTCCCGGGTCAGCGCATCGAGGGCACTGAACGGCTCGTCCAGGAGCAGGACGCTGGGCTCCAGCGCGAGGGCTCGCGCGATGGATACCCGCTGCCGCGTGCCACCCGACAGGGTCGATGGCTTCGCCGTCGCGAACTCGCGCAGGCCGACAAGGCCGAGCAGGTCGCTCGCCCTGGCCTCCTGGCGCGCCCTGGGCCAGCCGGCCAGGTCCATCGGGAAGCGGACGTTGGCCTCCGTGGTGCGCCATGCGAGGAGCCGGGGCTCCTGGAACACGAGCCCGACCCGCGGGTCCGGCCCGGTCACCGGGTCACCGTCGAGCGAGACCGTCCCGGCGTCCGGGCGGATGAGCCCGCCGAGGATGCGCAGCAGCGTGCTCTTGCCGCAGCCGTTGGGCCCGATCAGGGCCACAACCTCACGCGGCGCGACGTCGAGGTCGATGGCGTCCAGCGCGTGCGTCGTCCGGGCACCCCGGAAGGTCAGCGAGACGTTCGAGACGCGGATCCCCGCCCCGGACGTGGGCGCGTGGATGGCGGGCTGGGGCGCGGTCGTCGCCGGACCTCCTGCTGCTGCCATCACCACCTCCGTGCACGATTCACGTCGCAACGGGGCAGGAGGCGCGCAGGCACGGTCCCGGGCGGGACGTGCCGGCCCTGGCCTTCTCTCATCCGGACTGTACCGTCGGCTCCGGTGAACGAGGTTGTCCTCGTCCCGGATCTGCTGCACTCCCCGGAGATCATCCGAGGAGCCGCTCGTGGGCTCGTCCCGCGTCGCGGGACCCTACCACCGGTCGGGAATCGCACCCTGCCCCGAAGGCTCGCCGCGATCCTACCACCATGCGGGTGAGAGCCCATTGAGCGTCGGACAAATCGCCGTGGCCCGGACGCCCGGGGCCCGCTCCCGTTGCCGCGGGCCGCTCCCGTTGCCGCGGGGCCGCATCCCGCCGCGTGGCTATCCCCCCAGCGCGTGCAGCGAGCTCCTGAGGGCCGGGTACAGGTCGCGATACACCGCGAACGTGTGGTCGTACCGGGCACGGGCAGCCGGGTCCGGCTGCAGCCGGCGGGCGATCGATGTCATGGCCGTCATCCCCGTCTCGAGGTCGCCGACCGCGCCGACCCCGGCCGCGGCCAGGATCGCTGCCCCGAGGACGGCGGTGTCGCCGATCGTGGGGATGGCGACGGGCACGTCCAGCACGTCGGCCTTGATCCTCGCCCATAGGTCGCCCGGCGTGAGTCGCCCGGTGATCCGGACCTGGTGTAACGGCAGGCCCGCCTCGCGGATCGGCATCGCCACCTGGCGCAGGGCAAAGGCGCCGCCCTCCAGCACCGCGCGCGCCAGGTGGCCCGGACCGTGGGCCAGGGTCAGCCCGACGAAGGCGCCACGAGCCTCGTCGTCGAAGATCGGCGCCCGCTCGCCCGCGAGGTACGGCAGGAACACCAGGCCGTCCGCGCCCGGGGCAACGGCTGCCGCGGCCGCGAACAGCTCGTCCGACGTCCAGCGATCGCCCATGACGGCCGAGCGCAGCCAGTCGACGGCCGCGCCGGTCGCCGCCATCGCCCCGCCCAGGATCCACCGCCCGGCGATCGGAGCCGGCGCCGAGTAGACGCCGGGGATCGCGAGTGGCCGGTCCGCGCAGATCGCGATCCCGCCCGACGTGCCGCCGGTGTCGACCGCATCCCCCGGCTCGCGCAGGCCCGCCCCGACCACGCTCGCGATACCGTCGTTCACCCCCGCCACGACCGGGGTTCCGTCGGCCAGGCCGAGCGCGGCGGCAGCCTCGGCACGCAGCCCGCCCAGCACGGCGCCGACCGGCACGGGGCCGGGCATCCGGCCCGCCGGCACACCCGCGTCCCGCAGCGCACCCGCGTCGAGCGCCGCCTCATGACTTTGGAGGGTGGTGGCTGCACACCCGGAGAGCCACAGCCCAAGGGCATCCCACGAGGTCATCAGCCAGGCCGCCTGCTCCACGGCCGAAGGCTCCTCACGCGCCAGCCAGGCAAGCTTGGGCAGCAGCCCGAACCCGCCGTTGCCGGCACGACGATCCTGCCAGGTGATGGCCGGCCGGACGGCCGTTCCCGCCGCGTCGACCGCCACCAGGGTCGGTCCCTGGCCAACGCCGCAGACCGCCACGATGTCGGCCCCGGCCCGGTCGATCGAGCGCACGGCCGTCGCGACCGCGGCCCACCAGTCGGCAGGATCCTGCTCGGCGCGCCCGTCGGCTCCGCGGTCCAGCGGGTAGGACGCCCGCCCCATCCCGATCAGCCGCCCGTCGAGGGCGACCAGGGCCGCCTTGGCCTCCGTCGTGCCCAGGTCGATCCCGAGAACCGCCGTGTCTGCCACGAGCCGCGTCAGGTCCGTGCCGCCACATCCTCCGGCAGGAGGAACCAGCGCAGCGCCTCGAAGTCCGGGCCGACCTCACCGGGCGCGAGGGTCGGCGCGTCGACCGCCCGGGGCGGCGCGGCCAGGATCCGGCGCGCGTCCTCCAGGTAGCCGGCCAGCCGCGATTCCGGCTCACGGTGGCGATGTGACGGGTACGTCATCCGTCCGTCCCGCCAGTCGATGTCCCGCAGGCTCAGCGGTGGCTCCGGCAGCCCCGCCCGGTGGCGCCACATCCCGGTCGACGGCTCGAACCGGTAGTCCGGCAGCAGCCGCCAGCCTTCGCCGGCCACGAGGTCCACGGCGTCGAGGATGAACGCGAACACCGCCTCGCTGATGAAGTAGTTGAAGTTGACCCGGACCCAGCCGGGCTTGATGCCCTCGCAGCCACGGGCGATCTCACGCTCGAACTCGTGCGAGGTCTCGACGTCGATGCCCAGCAGCCGGTGGCCATACGGGCCCGCGCACGAGCAGCCGCCGCGGGACTGGATGCCGAACAGGTCGTTGAGCAGCGCGACCACGAAGTTGTGGTGGAGGTAGCGGCCGTCGTGGCGGACGACGAACGACACGATCGACAGCCGCTCCGCCTGGTGGCTGCCCAGGATCTCGATCGCGGGGTTCGCCTCCCAGCGCTCCATGGCCCGGTGGATGAAGTCGTGCTCGCGCTCGCGGATGGCATCGACGCCGACGGCGGCCTTGAGCGCGAACACGAGGCCCGCCCGGATCGATTCGACGATGGCCGGCGTGCCGCCCTCTTCCCGGTGCTCGATGTCGGACAGGTAGACGTGCTCGGTCGGGTTCACGTAGGCCACCGTCCCGCCGCCGGGCGCCCCCGGCACGCGGTTGCGGAACAGCTCCCGGCGGGCGACGAGCACGCCCGGGGTGCCGGGCCCGCCGATGAACTTGTGGGGGCTGATGAACAGCGCGTCCTTGTACGCCGAGCGGGTCGCCGGGCGGATCCATCTCGATCGAGACGTAGGGCGCCGCCGCCGCGAAATCGAAGAACGAGAGCGCGCCGTGCTCGTGCAGCAGGCGCGAGATCGCGTACGAGTTGGACACGATCCCGGTCACGTTGGACGCGGCCGAGAAGCTCCCGATCTTCAACGACCGGTCCGCGTATCGCGCGAGCTCGTCCGCGAGCCTGGCCAGGTCGATGTAGCCATCCCGGTCCTCGGGGATGGTGACCAGGTCGGCGATCGATTCCCGCCACGGGAGCTCGTTGCTGTGGTGCTCGTAGGGGCCGATGAACACGACCGGGCGCTCCGCCGGCGGGATCCGGGAGCGCAGGTCCCAGCGATCATCGAGATCGGCCGGGATCCGCAGCTGGAGCACGTCGACGAGGCGGTTGATGGCACCGGTCGAGCCGGATCCACAGAACACGACGGCATGGCGCGCGGGATCGCCACCCACGCCCTCGAGGACCAGGCGGCGGGCCTCCTCGCGGAAGCGGGTCGTCTGGAGGCCCGTGCCGGAGGACTCCGTGTGGGTGTTCGCGTACAGCGGCAGGACGGCGTCCCGGATGTAGTCCTCGATGAACGAGAGGGACCGCCCGGACGCCGTGTAGTCCGCGTAGGTCACGCGTCGCACCCCGTACGGTCCGGCCACGGCCTCGTCATCGCCGATGACGGATGCACGCACCAGGTCGACGAGCGCGTTCGGCCGCGGACGGGGTCCCGAGGGGCGGCGATCGACGGGGGTGGCGGTCACGGGCGAGTCCATGTGCCCAGCAGTCTATGGGATGCGTCGCGGTGAACCGTGGGTTGCCTCGCCGTAGACCTCCGGGTTCACGGGGTTGGGCAGGCGCTCCCCCCGGATGCCCGCCAGCAGGTTGGCGGCCGCCATCGCGGCCATCCTGCCCCGGGTCGCCCGCGAGGCGGAGGCGATGTGGGGGACCACCAGGCAGCTGTCCATCGTGACCAGGGGGTGGTCCGCGGGGAGTGGCTCGGGATCCGTCACGTCGAGCGCCGCGGCCCAGATGGTGCCCGCGCGGAGCGCGTCGACCAGCGCATCCGTGTCGACGACCGGCCCGCGCGACGTGTTCACGAGGACGGCCGTCGGCTTCATCGTCCGCAGGGCGGCTGCGTCCACCAGGTGGCGAGTCTCTGCGGTCAGGCTCACGTGGAGCGACACGAAGTCCGACTGCGCCAGCAGCTCCGCGAGGGGGACCCAGGTGGCCGCGAGATCGGCCTCGACATCGGCGGGTGCGCGCGACACGTCGTGGTAGAGCACCGTCATCCCGAAGCCCGTGGCTCGCCGCGCGACCGCCCGGCCGATCCTCCCGAAGCCGACGATCCCGAGCGTGGCCGCGTGCACGTCCGGCCCGAGCAGCGCCATCGGCCCCCAGGTCCGCCAGCGCCCATCGCGGACATAGCGGTCCGCCTCCGCGATGCGGCGCGCCGCAGCCATCAGCAGGGTCCAGGCGAGGTCTGCGGTCGTCTCGGTCAGGACACCCGGCGTGTGGCCGACCGGCACCCCACGGCGGGTGCATGCCGGCACGTCCACGTTGTCGAAGCCCACCGCGTAGTTGGACACGACCCGGAGCTGCGGGCCGGCAGCGTCGAGGAGCTCGTCGTCCACGCGGTCGGTGAGCAGCGACAGCAGGCCGTCCGCCCCGTGGACCCGCCGCAGCAGCTCGGCGCGCGGCGGCGGCAGCTCGTCCTCCCAGAGGTCCACGTCGCAGGCCGCCCGGACCGGGTCGAGCCCCTCGTCCGGGATGACACGCGCGACGAGGACCCGCGGCCGGTCGCTCACCGCCGCATGCCCGTCTGCCCGGGAGGTCCGATCGGGTGCGGCATCGGGCGCGCTGCGAAGCAGAGCCGGGGCGGACATTCCAGGGTCTCGCGAGCCGGGAGACCCTGGTCGAGGTGTGCTGGTCGAGACGCCATTCCCGGATCCTAGCCGAACGGGGCCGTTGCGGGCCCCTGCCGCTACAATCGAGGCGTGTCCCGCTTCTACGCGCTCGACGATGCCAACGCCCTCGTGCCGGAGATGGCCGAGGTCGTCGGTCGGCTGCGCGACCAGCGCGACGAGCTGGTCGGGCTTCGCGACACCTACCGCGACCGGGAGAGCATCGTCGTCGGCGAGATGATTGCCGATGCCCCCGACACCGAGGACGATGCCGAGCTCCGGCGACTCCGGCTGCGGATGCGCGGGATCGTGGACCAGATGCAGGCCGACGTGGCCTGGCTGGACGACCGGTCGATCGTCCTCCGCGACATCTCGTCCGGTCTTCTTGACTTTCCGGCACTCGTCAGCGGCCACCAGGTCTGGCTCTGCTGGCGTCTGGGCGAGGACGCCGTCGGCTTCTGGCACGGCCACGACGAGGGGTTTGCCGGACGCCGGCCGCTGGCCAACCTGCCGGACGAGCCGGCCCGCGCCTGATTGCCCGGGTCGACGCGGAACACCACGGACGCCAGGTCCTCCGGGTCCAGCCGGGAGCCCACGGACACCACAGGGAGATCCGCCCCCATGCCGTCGCCCCGCTCTCGCGAACGCCCGGCGACGATCCGGCAGGGTGATCGCGACAAGGCCTGGCGGCCGCTGCCTCTCACGGCGCGACAGGCAGCCTTCGAGGCGGGGCTCACTGCCTACGCACGCGGCGACTTCTTCGCGGCCCACGAAGCGCTCGAACCCGCGTGGATGGGCACCGACGATCTCAGCGAGCGCGCCCTGCACCAGGGCCTGATCAAGCTCGCGGCGGGGTACGTCCACGCAGTCCGTGGCAACCCCGTGGGGATCGCGAAGAACCTCGCCGGAGCCCGGCGTCACCTCGCCGAGGCCGGGGCCGCGGGCGCCGCGTGGGGCGTGGACCTGCCCGCGCTCCTCGCCGACATCGACGCCCGGATCGACGATCCAGGCCTTGCTCCCGCGCCACCAGCCATACGGAGGATCGCACGCGCATGAGCCGCCCCCAGGGGATCCCAGCCCTCGACCCGCTCTACGCCGACATCCGCCGCAGCGACCCGGTGCGTCCGGCCGTGCTGCTCGATGTCCGGGAGCGTGACGAGTTCATGCACGTCAGGGTCGAAGGCTCCCTGTTCATCCCGATGTCCCAGCTCGGCGCGCGCCTGGACGAGGTTCCGAAGGACCGGCCGGTGATGGTGATCTGCGCGTCGGGCAACCGCTCGGCGAACGTGACCGCGCACCTCCTGGCCTCGGGCTGGACCGATGTGGCCAACGTGGCCGGCGGCATCAGCACCTGGGAGCGCATGGGGCTCCCGGTGGCGCGCGGGCCGGTCCAGACCGGCGAGGCCTGAGGAGGCGTGCCGCCGCCGGGGATCCGGACCCAGCCCGGCGAGGCCTGCCGCGGCGTATGCGTACCAGGCTT
>CAVUJW010000011.1:0-10525 GCA_963741915.1 uncultured Chloroflexia bacterium
GAGCACCGCGGCCAGCGCCACGAACCCGAGCGCGAGCGTGTCCACCGCGCGAGTCTAGATCCCCGGGGGGCAAGGGTCGTCACCCACGGGGCCGAATGCCTCTTGCGTGCGACGCAACGTGCTCACACGGTTCCCCCATCCGGCGAGCTTGGGGGCACCCACGGAGCTCACGCCGCCGCGCGCGTCCCCGGTGCCCCGGTTGTTCGAAGTTGCGTTCCCGCGCTTGGAGCATGCCCGGCCGGCGGGCGCTCCACGGTGCCGTGTCCAGCCAGGGCGGTCGATGCGAGCGAGATGAGCCACCTCGCGCATCGGCTTCTGTGATCGATGCGGCCGACGTCGCCATACGTCGCCGCAGGACCCGCACACCGCCGAGATCCCGCCCGCCATTGGATCCGCCGCGCTGCGTTCGCGACGGGCGTGCCCCAGGTTCGCCATCCGCGGCGCCCGCGACCGGCGTTTCGCGCCGCGAACAGCCGTCAGGGGTGAGGGTTGCTCATGGATGCGGAGGGTTCCGGGCTGCGCCGTGCGCTCATCGAGCGCCGCGTGTCGCGACGCGCCTTTCTGAAGTTCTGCTCGGCGATGGCGGCGGCGCTGGCGTTGCCCCCGTCATTTGCGCCGAGGATCGCAGAGGCGCTGACGAGCGCGCAGCGGCTGCCGGTGATCTGGCTCGAAGGCCAGGACTGCGCCGGCAACACGGAGGGATTCCTGCGCGCCTCGCATCCCACGGTGGCCGAGATCGTGCTCGACGTGCTCTCGGTCGACTACCACGAGACGATCATGGCGCCGGCCGGAGCGGCCGCCGAGAAGAGCCGCACCGACACCATCGGCGCGTTTCCCGGCGGCTATATCGCCGTCGTCGAGGGCTCCATCCCGATCGCCGAGAACGGCGTGTATTGCGCGGTGGGCGGGCGTTCGTTCCGCTCGATCGTCGAGGAGGTCTGCGGCAGCGCCCTGGCGACCATCGCGGTCGGCACGTGCGCCTTCGATGGCGGCCTGCCAGGCGCCAACGGCGGGCCCACCGGGGCCGCCGGCGTGGCCGCCATCGTGCCCAACGCCACGCTGATCAACCTCCCGGGCTGCCCGATGAACGTCCAGAACCTGACGGCCACCATCGTCCACTACCTCACGTTCGGGTCCTTCCCGGCCACCGACAGCACCGGGCGCCCGTACTTCGCCTACGGGCAGCTGCTCCACGACCAGTGCGAGCGGCGGGCGCACTTCGATGCCGGCGAGTACGTCCTCGCCTGGGGCGATCAGGGGCATCGCGCGGGCTGGTGCCTGTACAAGATGGGCTGCAAGGGCCCCGAGACGTTCGCCAACTGCCCGACCGTCCGGTTCAACGATCGGACGAGCTGGCCGGTGAAGGCAGGCCACGGATGCGTCGGCTGCACGATGCCCCGGTTCTGGGACCAGATGAGCCCGTTCTACCGCCGCCTCAGCAACCCGCCCGGCTTCGCCACGGACGTCACGGCGGACCAGGTGGGCCTGACATTCCTCGGCGTCGTGACCGGGCTGACCGCGGTCCACGGGGCTGCGAGCTACGTGCGAGCCCGCCGGACGCGCGACGGCGGCGAGGGGCCAGCGGGCCCTGCGGCCGATGAGGCGATGACGGTCGCCCTCGAAGCGGCGGCGGTCGAAGCGAGCGGGGCCGGGACCGCAGGCCCGCCGGGGCCTGGCGAGCCGGGCAATCCACCGCCAGGCGCGGGCGGCGAGCGCCCACCAGCCGCGAGCGCATCCGGCTCGAACGGCAGTGCAACCGGCCCCGACGCGGAGGTGTCCTGACATGACCCGGATCGCGATCGATCCCATCACCCGGATCGAAGGCCATCTGCGGATCGAGGCCGAGCTCGCCAACGGCACCGTGACCGACGCCTGGAGCGCCGGCACGATGTTCCGCGGCCTCGAGCTCATCCTCAAGGGCCGCGATCCGCGCGACGCCTGGGTGTTCGCGCAGCGTGCCTGCGGTGTGTGCACCACCGTCCACGCCCTGGCTTCGGTCCGTGCGGTGGAGAACGCCCTGGGGCTCAGGATCCCCACCAACGCCCGGCTGATCCGGAACCTGATCGCCGGCATCCAGTACGTCCAGGACCACGTCATCCACTTCTACCACCTGCACGGTCTCGACTGGGTCGATGTCGTCTCGGCGCTTTCGGCCGACCCGGCCAGGACCTCGGACCTCGCGCAGTCGATCAGCCCCCACGGGTTGTCGAGCCGCGTCTACTACGCGGGCGTCCAGAGCCGGCTCAAGACCTTCGTCGACTCCGGGCAGCTGGGGCCGTTCGCCAACGGCTACTGGGGCCACCCCGCCTACGCCCTCCCGGCCGAGGTCAACCTGCTCGCGGTGGCCCACTACCTCGAGGCCCTCGACTGGCAGCGCAACGTCATCCGGATCCAGGCCCTGCTGGGCGGCAAGAACCCGCATCCGCAGACGTACGTCGTGGGCGGGATGGCGCTGGGCATCGACCCCAACTCGCCCACCGCGCTGACCATGCGCCGCCTGTCGGAGGTCGCAGAGCTCATCACCCAGGCCAAGGCGTTCGTGGATGAGGTCTATCTCCCGGACGTGATGGCCATCGCCGGCTACTACAAGAGCTGGGCGGCGATCGGCGCCGGGATCGGCAACTACCTCGCCTACGGAGACTTCCCCGAGGGCGATCCCGAGGATCCGCGAACCTTCTACCTGCCCCGCGGCCGCGTGATGGGTCGAGATCTGTCGGCGGTGCAGCCAGTCGACCAGGCCAGCGTCGCCGAGAGCGTCGCCCACGCGTGGTACACGTACACCGACGGCGATGCCACACCCCACCATCCGTGGAAGGGCGAGACCTCACCCAGGTACGCCGGTCCAGCGCTCCCCTACGACACGCTCCAGGGGTACGACAAGTACACCTGGCTCAAGGCACCCCGCTACGACGACCAACCGATGGAGGTGGGCCCGCTGGCGAGGATGCTCATCGCGTACGCATCCGGGCACGCGGACGTGAAGACGGCCGTGGACGGCGCCCTGGAGACGCTCGGCGTTGGTCCGGAGGCCCTGTTCAGCACCCTCGGACGCGTGGCAGCCCGGGCCATCGAGACCAGCCTGATCGCGGCCAGGCTCGAGGGCTGGCTGTCCGAGCTCGAGGCGAACCTCAAGAGCGGCGACCTCGCCGTGGCCGACGTCACGCGCTGGGACCCCGCCTCATGGCCGTCCCACGCCGAAGGCTTCGGCATGGTGGAGGCGCCACGCGGCGCCCTTGGGCACTGGATCGTCATCGACAACGAGCTGATCACGAACTACCAGCTCGTGGTGCCCAGCACCTGGAACGGCTCGCCACGTGATCCGGCCGGCAAGCGCGGGGCGTGGGAGGAGGCGCTCGTCGGCACGCCGATCGCCGACCCGACGCAACCACTCGAGATCCTGCGCACCATCCATTCGTTCGACCCATGTCTCGCCTGTGCGGTCCACCTCCACGATCCAGAGCGGCGGTCGTCGACCGTCGTCAAGATCGGTTAGGCCGGCACCATGGCCACCATCGCCACCCCCACCCCCGACCCCCGCCGGCCCAGGTCCGAGGTCCACCCCTTCGACGCGATCACCGCGGGGCATCCGCTGCTCGAGACGCATCCCTGGCAGCGCGTCCGCGTCTACGTCTGGGAGGTGCCGGTCCGGGTCACGCACTGGCTCACCGTGCTGTGCGTCATCGTGCTCAGCCTGACCGGCGGCTACATCGCGGACCCGTTCCTGTTCCCGGAGACCGGGGCCACGATGGGCATCGTGCGCTTCGTGCATACGATCACCGCCTACGTGTTCGTGTCCTCGGGAATCGTCCGCACCTACTGGCTGTTCCGGGGCAACCGGTTCGCCCAGTGGCGAGCCTTCATCCCCACCAACCGGCGGCACCTGAACGAGTTCCGGGCCCAGACGGGCTGGTACCTGTTCGTCCGCCGTGAGCTGCCGGGGATCCTCGGCCACAACGCGCTGGCCGCGGCCACCTACATGGTGGTGTTCGCGCTGTTCCTGGTCCAGGTGCTGACGGGATACGCACTGGAGGCCCAGCACGGCAACCCCGTGGTCGCCGGCCTGTTCGGGTGGGTCCCCGGCGTGTTCGGGCTGGGGACCGTGCGGGTCGTCCATCACCTCGTGATGTGGTTCATCCTCGGGTTCATGATCCATCACGTCTATTCGGCCCTGCTGGTCGACCACGTCGAGAAGAATGGCCTCATGTCGAGCATCTTCTCGGGCTTCAAGTTCGCGACCCGGCGCGATGTCGCCCGGGCACGCGACGGTGGCATCGAGCTCGAGGAGATGCTCCGGTGACGCCTCGCTCCGGCGTCCTCATGCTGGGCGTCGGAAACGTCCTGCTGGGCGATGAGGGCGTCGGGGTTCGGGTCGCGCAGGCGCTGATGGGAGCTGAGGGCGACCGCCGGGGCTCGGCCGAGCCTGCCGATGGCGGTGGCCAGGGCATCCATCCCGGCATGGGACCCTGGTTGCCGCCCGGAACGCGTGTCGTCGACGGTGGAACGCTCGGCCTCGCACTGCTCCCGCTGCTGTCCGATGCGCGCGGCGTCGTGCTCATCGACGCCGTCGATCTTTCGCTGCCCCCCGGCTCGGTCGCGGTGATCCGCGGCCAGGCGACGCGATCGGTGCCCCAGCCGGCCGATTCGGCACACGAGCTGGGCCTGGCAACCCTGCTCGAGACCGCCCGGTTCGGCGGTCAGCTGCCGTCGCAGGTGACCATCGTCGGTGTCCAGCCCGGACGGATCGCCGCCGGTCTCGAGCTCTCGCCGGCGGTCGGGGCCGCGGTGCCCGGTGCCGTCGCTCGTGCGCGCCGCGAGGCATGGGCGATGGCGGCAGCAGCGAAGCGCCTGGCACCGGCCTCATCGCTCGGCGGTGATGCCGAGTCCTGATACGGGCAGACCGGGAGCTTTGAGCGTCGCGCGCCCGAGCCGGGAGCCTGTGCGTCGCGCAGCGGAACGACCGCTGCCGGCTTCGCACTGAACCGCCGCTGCCGGGATTCCCGGCGGGTGCCGTTGGCGTCGAGCTCCCGGTCGGCCCCGTGACGTCGGCCATCGGAACGAAACGCGGCGCATGCCATCGAGCGGTAACCTGCCCAGCATGTCTGACCTGCCCCCCTGGGAGCGCCGATACCGCGCGCCCGTCCTCTCCTTCCCGTCCTGGGCCCACGACGCGCCCGACCGCCTGGTCGTTGCCTCCACCGAGAGCGGCAGCTACCAGCTGCACGCGTGGGACCGGGTCACCGGCAAGCGCCGGCAGGTGACCAGCGATCCGGTCGGGGTGCTCGAGGGGCGTCCCACGCGAGACGGGAGCGGAGTGATCTGGTTTCGGGACGAGACCGGTGCCGAGACCGGGGCGTGGGTGATGGCGCCGTTCGATGATGACCTCCCGGCGGAGCCGCTCATCGATGGCCTGCCGCAGGGCTGGTCCGAGGGACTCGCGATCGGCCGGACGCGGACCGTGGCAGCGGTGAGCACCGAAGCCGGCTTCTCGGTCTGGTCGGCCGACAGCGGCGGCCCTGCTCATCGCGTGCACGAGCACAACGAGCCGGTCAGGCTGGCCGGCGGCTGGGGCATGTCGGGATCGGTGGATCGAGGGGCCATCTCGGCCGATGACGCGATCGCCGTGCTGGAGGTGATGGAGGACGGCGACGTGCTCCACCCGTCGCTGCGCGCGATCGATGCCGGGACGGGATCCATCCTCGCGGAGCTCCGCGATCCGGGCCTCGAGCTGTCGGGGTTCGGGTTCTCGCCGATCGTCGGCGACCAGCGGATGGCGATCACCCACGAGCGCACGGGTGCGCGCCGGCCGGCGACCTGGGATGTCGCGACCGGCGAGGTCTCCGACCTGGCCGTCGACCTCGAAGGTCCGGTCGAGCCCGTCGACTGGTGGCCCGATGCTTCGGCGCTGCTCCTGCTCCAGCTGGTCGAGGGGCGCCACCGCCTGCACCGGCACGACCTGGCCACGGGCATGACCACAGCGCTCGAGCACGAGACCGGATCGATCACCTCGGCCGGGGTCCGGCCCGACGGCGCCGTCTGGTATCGCGTTCACCGCGGCGAGCACCCCGCTCGGCTGCTCGCGGTCGGCTCGTCTGCACCGCTGCTCGTCCCCGAGGGACCATCCGCCCCCGACGGCCGGCCGTTCGAGACGTGGTGGTTCGAGAACCCGAAGGGCCAGCGGGTCCACGGGTTCATCGTGCGTCCGGAAGGCACGGGCCCGTGGCCGGTGATGATGCGCGTCCACGGTGGGCCGCAGTCGCTCGACATGGACCGCTGGGCGCCCGATGTCCTGGCCCACGTCGACGCCGGGTTCCTGGTCGCGATGGTCAACTACCGCGGCTCGGAGGGCTTCGGGCAGGCATGGCGTGACGAGCTCACCGGCAACGTCGGGTTCCTGGAGCTCGAGGACGTGCTGGCGGGCCTGGACGACCTCGTTCGGCACGGGCTCGCGGATCCGGCCCGCGCGGTGCTGGCCGGCTGGTCGTGGGGTGGCTACGTGACGCTGCTGGGCCTGGGTCGGCACCCCGATCGGTGGGTCGCCGGCATCGGCGGGGTGCCCGTCGCGGACTACGTGGCCGCCTACGAGGACGAGGCGCCCATGCTCCAGGCGCTCGACCGTGCCCTGTTCGGTGGCTCTCCCGAGACGGCACCCGGGCTGTTCGTGGAACGCAACCCGATCACGTACGTGGATGCCGTCAGGGCACCGCTCCTGATCCTCGCCGGCGAGAACGACTCCCGCTGCCCCATCCGCCAGGTGTGGAACTACGTCGATCGCCTCCGGGCGCGGGGCGTCGAGCCGCAGATCTACACCTACACGACCGGCCACTCGTCGTTCGACGTCGAGGAGCGGATCCACCAGACGGCGATCGTGCTCGACTTCCTGGCACGCACGGTCCCCGGCGCCACGCGCGTGGAGGGCCTCGAGCCGCTGCTCCCCGCCGCCGTCCCCGGCTGACGTCCGGGCTCCCGCGTCCACCGCCGGCCGACGTTCCTGCTCCCAACATCCCCGGCTGACGTCCGGGCCCCCGTTACCAGCGCCGGTTGACGTTCCTGCTCCCGCCACCGCCGGCTGTCTTCCGTTCTCCCCGCCGGGTGAGCGTCCGCCCGCCGGCGACGAGACAGGACCGCTCGATCGGTGGCCCGGGTCCAATCAGCGGGAAACCGTCAGTCAGTCAGAGCACGACTGGCCGACTGCGGCAGCTCGGGCGAGAGCGCGCGACGCGGGCACACTGCGTGGAGTTGCGGCCGCCGATTAGTCGCTTGCGGCTAGCAGAAGGCGCGACGGCGCGGTTCCGGCCTCGCATCAGCTGTCCTGCGGTCGTCCTGGTTGTCCTGCAGTCGTCCCTGGACTGGATGCCGGGAACGCCTGTCTGGAGGGGCGAATGGCGTCTGGGGCGACCGTGGCCGGACGGACCGACCGGAACGCCGACCGGGGCTGGTGAATGCAGCCTCCGCGCACCGTGCCCGGCCAGGCCTACCCGAACGCGGTTCGGGTCGACGCTTGGGCGGATGCCGCCCGGGGCGTCGACCCTCAGTCGAAGCCGTAGCTCGCGGCCTCGCTCCCGCGGCAACGGGGTCCGCGGCCGTACTCGATCTCGCCGGCTGTCACGTCCGCCAGGCACCAGAACGCAGTGGTCGTCAACTCCGCGCCATCCTCGTGACGGCAGATCGACGGCCGGGAGCCGTGGTCGGCCAGGAACGATCGAAGGCCATCGCGAGTGATCGATCCGGGCTCGGGACCGGCCCCGGCTGGGCCATCGAGCAGCTCGAGGGCGCGTCCAAGCCGCACGGCCGACCGCCGGGCGTAGTCCGGATCGCCCTCGAACCGCGACATGCGCTCGCACGCGTAGTGGTTCGTGTGGGCGAGCGTCCCGTACGACGACAGACCGGTGAGCTCGGCGTCGGTGGCCGAGCCTTCGACATCGACGACCCGCCCGTCGCGGTGCGCGAGGACCGTGTTGTACGAAGACGCCCGGTCGGGCCGGAGGGTCATCGCGATCGCCTCGTCGAGCGTCCGGGCGGTCAGCTGCTCGCGGACCATCAGCAGCCGCGGCACTCCCACGCGCTCGTCGTTGGGCGACAGCTCGTTGCCGGTCAGCGACAGCCCGGCCGCGTTCCAGCCCACGCTGATCCACGGCCCGATCCCAAGGGAGAACACCACCGGCTCCCCGGGCACACGCCACTCGATCGCGACGATCGATGCCTCCGACACGGGCGACAGGTCGTTGTTGTGGGCGACCCAAAGGTGGCCGTCGGCCGTGGCCGGCGGGCCCGCAACCATGTCCGTGCACCGGCCGTCCACCGCGGCGCCCCCGGTCGCCTGCGACGGCCGCACGCTCCAGATCTCCTCGATCGAGGCGGCGAACAGGGCCAGCGCGGCCACGCCCGCGCCCTCGGCCGCCCCATCGATCTCGTCCACCAGCCAGGGCGTCGCCCGAAGGGTCGCCTCCCGGTAGCGACCAGCCAGCTCCAGCTGGTCGTCGCGCGTCCGGCCCGGCGGCAGCTCGGCATCGAGCTCGACGGCGGCCCGCAGCACCTCGACCGTCGCCTCGCCCACGGCACGCCCGACCTCGCGATGGGTTCCGGAGACCGCGATCAACGGGATCACGTGTGGCACCTGCTGTCGATCCCTTCGGCCGCTGCGTGCACGGAGGTTGGTCCCCATCGGGTCACGGAGCTGATCATCTCAGGCGAGCCTACATCGCACAGCCGTGAACCCCAAACGCGAACCCCAAACGCGAACCCCAAACGCGAACCCCAAACGCGAACCGGCCCCGCGCGGATCCCGCAGAGGGCCGGTTCGGACGGCGTCGCGGCCCTGACCTCGCAGGCCACGCCGCGATCATGCGCGGTGCGGCGCGATCCACGCCGCGCCGCATCTCCTATGCCACGGGGTCGAGGACCTCCGGCTCAGCGAGCTGCTCCATGAATTCCGGATACGCCTCGGCCCCATGCTCGATTCGATCGAGCCCGGCGATCTCGACCTCGGGCGGAACCCGGAGACCGACCGTCAGCTTGATCGCCCAGAACACGGCCGAGGACGTGATGAACGTCCAGACCACGATCGCCATGACACCGATGACCTGGGAGATGAGCTGATCGACGCCGCCGCCGACCAGCAGCCCGGTCCCTTCGACGGTGTCGAGCAGCCCGACCGCGAGCAAGCCCCAGATACCGGCGACACCGTGGACGGAGATCGCGCCCACCGGATCGTCGATCTGCATCCGGTCGATGATGACCACCGAGAACACCACGATCACGCCCGCCACCAGGCCGATGATCACCGCACCCAGGTTGTCCACGCTGGCACAGCCGGCCGTGATGCCGACCAGGCCCGCCAGGCAGCCGTTGAGCGTCATGCCCGGGTCAGGCTTTCCTACACCGGGTAGGCCCAGGCGGTGAACATCGCGGCCGTGCCACCAGCCGCCGCGGCCAGCGTGGTGGTGACGATCACCGACGAGAAGTCCTTGCCCACCGCCGCCAGCGTCGAGCCGCCGTTGAAGCCGTACCAGCCGAACCACAGCAGGAACACCCCCGTGGTGGCCAGCAGCAGCGAGTGGCCCGGGATCGGTTGCGCCTTGCCATTGATGTCGTATTTCCCGATCCGGGGGCCGAGAGCAAGCACGCCGGCGAGAGCCGCCACACCACCGGTCAGGTGCACCACGCCCGAACCTGCGAAGTCGATATACGGCGTGGCGAGCGTCGAGAGGAAGCCACCACCCCAGGCCCAGTGCGACACGATCGGATAGATGAATCCGGAGATGAACACCGTGTACATCAGGTAGGAGGAGAACTTGGTACGCTCCGCCATCGCGCCGGACACGATCGTTGCGGCCGTAGCCGCGAACACCACCTGGAAGAACCAGCTCGTGCTCTGCCCGGTGTCGCTCAGGAAGAAGGCATCCCCGATCCCGCCGTAGGCGACGAAGCCGCCCAGGGTCGATCCGCCGTAGGCGAGCCCGAACCTGATCGCCCAGTAGACGAGGGCGCCGACCGAGAAGTCCATGAAGTTCTTCATGGCGATGTTGGCGGTGTTCTTGGCCCGCGTGAAGCCCGCCTCGACGAGCGCGAAGCCCGCCTGCATCAGGAATACCAGCGCACCGGCCAGCATCACCCAGACGGCATCGATGGCGGTGACGATCGCCTTCGTGTCAGGGTCGGCCGCCATGGCCGACGCGGCCAGCGGTCCGATCAGTGCCGCGGTCACCAGACCGGCAATCAGCACACGTCGCTTTCCTCAATGGTCCCTCCTCCCTGTCCATTCGACATGGATGGCGATGGCTGGGCTGCTCCGGCCGGGGCGGCCGGAACGATGGCGGGCCCGGCAGAGCCAGCGGTCCGTCACCGTCATCGCAGCTGATCTCAGACCGGCCTCGACGCCGGCTCGTTGCGGTGGGAGCCGTCCCCGCCCTCGACGCGGGCTCGTTGCTGTGGAGCCCGCCCCTCAACCCATGGCTTCCGCCAAGTGGCGAGGCGGGGCCGGGACGACGCCTGGCCGTCATTCGCCGTCCAGCGACGGGATCCGGAC
>CAVUJW010000012.1:0-8448 GCA_963741915.1 uncultured Chloroflexia bacterium
AGCAGCGGGTGCGGCTTGAGCTTGCCGAGCCGGGTCGTCACGGCGAGCGGACCGTCGCCGATCTCGGCCCGTGCCTGGTCCGCACGGTCGAGCGCCTCGAGCGCCTTCGTCAGGATGACCAGGTGGTGCGCCTCGAGCGCGAAGTCGGTCACGACGGCCGCGTACAGGCGCCGGCTCGGGGCGGACAGGTGGCGCGGCGGGCGGATGGGTTTCACGGCTCCCGCCGGAAACCGCGTCGGAATTCGGAGCCCCGTGTGGCGAGAGAGAGGGGGCGTCCCCAGGGCGGGACGCTCGCCCCGCAAGGCCGCGATTACATCCCTCCGAGGGGTGGGGGCCTCCCGCGCCTCCGCGTCTCCACCGAGCGGCAGGAACCCGAGCGCGACCGCGCAGCGTGGGCACCGCTCCCGCTCCGGCTCTCCCAGCGCTTCGGCGATGGGCGCGAGACCGCAGGCGGTGCGGTACTCGGTGTGCCCGTCCAGGGACACGGCATGCCCGATCCGATCAGGTCCAGCGCGCCAGGTGAACCGGCGCCAGTTGACACGTCGAGTCATCGCGGCACCTCGAGGTCGGGTAGCCTCGCGTTGCGGCCCCGCCTCGTGTTACAGCCCACGCAGGCGGCTCGGAGGTTTCCCCGGTCGAGGGCGAGGTCCGGGCGTTGCTCGAGGGGGATGACGTGATCGGCGACGAGGCGACGCGTCGGACGCAGACAGTACGTGCACCTGTGGCGCCGGCCGTCACCTCGGCCGCCAGGCGGCGCCACTCCCCGGTGCGATAGAGCGCGTGGTGCTCGGGCCGCGCGCGGTCGTATGTGCGTTCCCACTTCCGTTGACAGGCCGAGCAGCGCGGGCCCGGTGAGACGAGGATGCCGCAGCCCCGACACGAGGCGAGGGTGGTCACGTCGTCACCTCGGACGACAGGGGGATGCTCACTCCATCGATGGCCCAGGACGGGCACATCCGGTGCCACAGCTGTCCGTGACGGTCGAGGGACACGTTCGCGTCGCCGTCGTCCAGGGGTCCGTCGCCGCAGGCCGGGCACGTCGGACCTCCCGTCCGTTCGTCGTTTCCTTCCCGTTCGTCGCGCGCGCGGACGGTAGGGACGGGATGGTCGGAAGGGACGGTACGGACGGAGGTTGAGCCTTCGAGGTTGAGCCTTTAGGTTGAGCCTCTAGGTTGAGCCTTGCCCGGATCGCGTCCAGCCGGCGGGTCGTCTCGGCGTTCGCATCAGCCGGCGCCATGCCGCGCGACACGAGCCCGCCATAGATCGCCTTGCGCTTCACCTCGAGGCGCCGCTCCACCGCGGGCCCGAACCACCCTGCCCAGGCATGCGCCGGGATGCGGTGCTCATCGTCCAGCAGCCCGACGGCCACTAGGTGCCCGGCGTAAACGTCCAGCGGCTCGATCCACCAGCCCGGCGCGGTGTCCTCGAGGGTGAGCCGGGATCCGGCGTCCCATGACGCCAGCCGCACGGCATCGTAGAGGCGATGGCGGCCGCGGTCCGCACGGAGTCGCGCAGTCGTCGCGCGAGGGCCAGGACCTTCGGGTCGGCCATCATGCCGGTATCGGTGTCAGCGATGCGGAACCCGTCGTCGCGGCTCATAGCGTCGCCTCGCCCGACGCCAGGGCGATCAGCGTCAGCTTGAGCGGCGGCGTCGGGAGGTCGCTCTTGATCACCCGATCGACGAGCCGGTAGCTCACGGCTCCACCCCGGATCGTTCCGGGTCCGCCGCCTGGGCGCGCTCCTTGGCGGCACACAGGGTGAGGTACTGCCGGGGCCATCCGTCGCACAGGTGCCAGCGCCATCGGGAGCCGTCCGGCTGCATCTGGACGACCTCGATGCTGTGCTGCTCGTCAGGAGGGAAGGGACGGACGCACAGCGGGTTCGCGCACTGGTACGGGGTCTTGCGCTGGCTCATGCGCGCGGCTCTCGCCCGAACACGGCGTACATCTCGTCGATGGTCGCCGGGATGCGGAAGGTGCGAGCGTCGGGCAGATCACCGGCCTCGGGGACGGCCGAGCGCCTGGGCCCGGTAGCGCTTGCCGTCGATCCCCGAGACGTATTCAAGGTGTCCCACTTGGGACACCTGACGCCACCCGGGCGACGGTCGACTTCGGGATCCCGGTCTGCTCGCTGATCCAGCGGACGGAGAGGCCCCGCGCCCGCAGGTCGGCCACGAGAGCGCGGCGCTGCTCGAGGGTCAGGTGCCGGCGTGCCAGGTTGAGCGCCAGCGCCTGCTCGATCTTCTGCTCGTCCGTCAGGCCAGGCAGCACGGTCCGCGGACAGTCGACGCCGAGCTCAGCCGCGATCTCGGCCCGGTGGTGTCCGTCGATGATGGCGCCGGCTTCGTCGACGATGACGGGCTGCAGGATGCCGAACGTCGTGATCGAGTCGACCCAGCGCGGCGCGCTCCTCGGCCGTCAGCGCCGGCAAGAACTGGTAGGGCGTGGTGGTAGGGTTGACGGCAGAGGCGTCCGGCAGACTCACGGCGGGCGCCTCTCACGCTGCCCGGTCGGGCGGCGAGTCGGCGGCCTTGGCGGCCTCAGCCGCGGCCACCAGCTGGCGGATGACGTTCGCCACCTGGGCGGGAGCCCGTCCAGGCGACGACGCGCCGCGGGCCCCAGCGCGCACGCATCGCAGCCTTGCCGGCCGCTACTCTGGCTGGATCCTTGGTAACCAACGAGCACGGTCCTTCCGACCGTCCCCTTTGCCGCTCATCGCGGGAGTGGGCCGTCTCGTGGGCCGTGCTCCGAGCCTTCCGGGTGGTCCCGGCGTCTGTGATTGCCGCTTACGACTCTAGCAGGTCGTCCGCAACAATGGTAGCCGTCATGCCGCAATGCGGGCACTCCCGCGTCCAGGACGGCCCGGGCAGCCCGCGCAGGACGTGCGCGACGCCGGGCGCGGATCCGATCGCTCCGGCCGTGGAGCCTCTCCGACTCCCGCGCGGGTGGCACAGGCCCGTCGCGCGCTGGCGCTCCGCGCACCGTCGACAGTAGCCAATGGTGGGAGCCGGGCGGATCCTCGACGTAGCCGGTCGGTAGCGTGATGACGGTCTGGGCCACCCGGGCATCGGAGCCCGCGATGAGCCGCTCGACGGTCGCGAGCTCCCCTTGGCACACGTGGCGCCCGGCCACCTTGCGGCCGCACAGGATCCGGTCGCCGACGCGCCGGGCCGGCCAGGTCGTCATGCCCAGTACTCCGCCGGCAGGCGCCGCTGGGCCTTCACCGGGCGCATGTCGGGCCCGAGCTCCACCCAGTGCCAGAGGGCCCGGAGGATGCCGTTGATCGTCGCGGGCGGCCAGGTCCAGTCGATCGCCGCGGGGATTCGACCATCGGCATCGGCGCGGCGCTGTCCTCGAGGGCGGCGATCGCCTTGTCGATCTCGCCGAGGCGGGCGTCGATGATGGTGCGGTCCATGCGCGGGTCCAGGGCCAGGCTCGTGACGTGGGCGCGCTCGGCCTCGAGCTCCGCGCGCCGGCCCGGTCTCGTCCTCGGTCGACCCAGCCGGCCGGCGGCCGGAACTGCGCGGCTTCCTCGACGATCCACGGCAGGATCAGCGCCTCGGAGACCGACGAACGCGGGTGCGGCATGGCCGCGTAGTTGGAGCAGGCGTACCGCGTCGTACCGCGGCGGACGCGCGTCCCGGTGAGCAGGGTCTCGCACGTGGGGCACCGGAGCAGCCGCGCCAGGACGAACGGCACGCGAGGCTTGCGTCCCGAGGCGCGGACCGGATGGTCGGGTCCATGCCGCTGGACCACGAGGCGCACGGACGTGGCGTACCACTGCTTGCCGCTGCGGGCCGGGATGCCCTCCCGGTTCAGCGCCTCGGCCGTCCTCGAGTAGCTGCCGGTCTCGCGGTAGAGGGCGAGCACGCGGTCGGCCCTCGCCGTCGGCCTCGCCATACCGGCGCCGGGTGCGCAGGGCCTCGCGTCCGGGATGCCGCCGCGCGGCCTTGCTCGGGCCGTTCATTGGTCGCCAGTCGGCGCTCGCTCGTGACCTGGGACTCGAACTGCGCAACGCTGGCCAAGATGGTGGCGATCATCTGCCCGGATGCCGTTGACGTGTCGATGGTGTCGGCGCTCATGCGGATCGGGACCGCGTGGTCGTTGCACAGGTCGAACAGGCGGGAGAGCTCCTGCACGCTGCGCCCAAGGCGAGACAGGCTGTAGCTGTAGACGGCCGTGCAGTCGCCGGCCTCGATCGCCTTGACGAGCTCGAGGTAGCCCGCGCGCTTGCGGGTGTACTTGGCGGCGCCCGAGATGTCCCAATCGGCGAGCACGTGCAGGCGGTCGCCGTTGTCGTCGAACCGCTGCGCCATCTCGCGAACCTCGCGCTCTTGCGTCTCGGGGGCGAGGCTGGCGTCGAGGTTGTTGACGCGGCTCTTGCGAAGGTAGGCGAACGGCCGTCCCATCGGATCATCCCCTATGCTTCCCCCGCACACCGGAGGGTACGCAGATACTACACTACGAATGCTAGTGCGCAATCTGCGGACACAGTAGCGCCCCGGCCGGAGGGGTCGACCGGGGCGCAGGGTGGATGCTCAGGACGGACGCGGCGCGTCCCGCTCCATGTCTGCGACGATCTGCTCGAGGGCGGCGATCATGGCATCGAGCGCAGCATCGAGCGACGCCGGGACCGGGGTAGGCTGCCAGTCGTGCAGGGCGCCGCGGAACCGACGGACGGCCGCGTGGTACTCGAGCACGGCCACGGTGAACGACTGTTCGTCGATCATGTTGTCGGTCCTCCAAGGGTCACGAGTAGGGCGCCGGCGATCGCCTCGGCGTCGGCACGGTCCGCAGCGCTGTACACGAGCTCGATCCGGAACGCGATGGCGCACGGCTCGCAGACCGGACCGCGGCCGGCGGGGAGCTCCTGACCGCACCATCGGCAGGCGGGCGGGCGCTCAGGGTCCATGACGGGGATCATGGCCGCGGCCGCCAGACGAGCCCGAGGCGGTCCAGGACGGCCACCACGGCCCAGGAGGCGACGTAGGCGGCCACGTAGGCGCCGGCGACGATCAGCAGCGCGGCGGCGGCCGTCGTCATGGCGCGGCCGTCGGCTCGGGTGTGCCGGTGATCCCGAGCACGGACCCGGACGGGTAGGCGGCGCTGGCCTCCGAGCTCACCGGCAGGCCGTCCCACATGTTGGACGTGATCCGCGGCACGTACTCGCAGGTCGCCCCGACGTTGACGAGCCCGAGGGCATCGTCGGGCGTGATCGTCACGTCGCAGGAATCGAGCCCCACGGCCGCCAGGACCGGGCCAGGCGCCTCGGACGGGTGCGCGGCGGCCCAGTCCGGCCACCACGCGGACCTTGTGGTCCTCGTCAGCCTTGGCGATCAGCAGCGATCCGGCCTCGAATGCGCCGAGAGCCATGAACAGCAGGACCGGCAGCGCCAGGGCGAGCTCGGCGAGGGCCTGCCCGCGGTGGTTGACGTGGCGCCGAACCTCGAGCAGCAGCAGCAGCCCGAGGCCTCCGGCGAGGATCGCATCGCCGGCGAGGGTGACGGCCTGGTCATCCATGACCGGCCACCCGGATCGGGGTAGCAGGCCGGACAGGCGCCCGAGCGGTAGCCGAGCCGGACGTGGACGGCATGGACCGCGGCGGGCACGGGGCGCGGCCGACTGACGGGCGGCGCAGGGCGCGCCGGGTACAGGGTGGACATGGGAGCTACTACCTCCGGTCCCGATGCCCGAGCTGCGGCCCGCGATGCCGAACGCAGAGCGCCCGGACCACGGGTAGTAGCCGCAGCCCGGGCATAGAAAGGGCGAGCTACTACCTCGCAGCGCGGATGCTACGCGGTTAGCTCGCCGCTGTCAGGGCCGTTCGGCACCTGACGGTGGAGAACTCCCGCCCCGGGCGATGCCACGGACGGGGCGGGAGGGTGCGGCCGGGACGCGGTGAGCACGCCCCGGCCTGGTCGACCGCGCAGGAGACACGCGGCCGGCATGTGATCAGCTGCCGGTCCCGAGCAGCACGAGCGCCTCGGGGATCGCGACCACGGACCCGGAGCGCCAGATCGCCAGGAACCCGCGGTTCCCGTCCGGCAGGCCGGTGCTCTTGTTGAACGTCACGCCGGTGGGCTCGACGCTCATGCCGAGGCGATCGCCGATGTGGAACCCGGCCCGGACGTCGCCGTACACGATGTTGCCGTGGGCGAAGCTGAGCTCGTGCCACGGCTTGTGGAGGATGTTGCCGGCGGCGTCGGTGATCTTGGCCGCGGAGGCGTCGGCCTCGGCGACCAGCTGGTCCACGGCGTTCCGGCTGGCGAGGTCCATGAGCCACCGGGCGTTGCCCTGGTAGCGGGGCGCGAGGGCCGCCTGCGCGTCCGTGTAGTCGGCCACGGCGGTCGGCGCCACGTCGGTCGGCGTCAGGCTCGTGATCAGCCCGAACGGCTCGTTGGTCCCGGAGCCCAGGGCGAACTTCTCGGCCTCGACGTTGCGCCGGGCATCGGCGAACAGGCGGGCGATGTCACGGGCCGCGCTCGTGAAGTCGTCCAGGAGCTCAAACGTCAGCCGGACGAACGCGGTTCCGCGCTCGGCCTTGATCGTGACCGGCCCGGGGGTCGGGGTCACCTCGGTGGCGTCCGTGCCCTCGGCGCCGTAGCCCGCCACCACCTCTTCGACGGTGACGATGATCTTCTCCTTGGACACGAGGGTGTGCACCGTCGCCAGCTGGCGCAGCGGATCCACGGCGCCATCGCCGAAGATGATCAGCGACGGGTCGACCTGGATCGGCAGCGGCCAGCCGGAGCCGCCACCACCGGGATCGGAGCCCAGGGCGAACATCTTGTCCAGGCCGGCGTGGGCCATGCGGCCTTCGCGCAGCGCGGCGCGCTCTTCGGTGGTGAGCTCGATGGCGGCGCGGTCCGGGGACGCCATGACGGCGGCCCAGGCCTGCCCGTAGAGCGGATCCGACACGGCCGCCAGGTAGCGGGCGTGCGCCGGCTGGTCCTCGATGCGCACGACGCGCTCGAGCCGCTCGGCCGCGGGTGCGGAGAGCGTGCCGGCCTTGGTCTCACGCTCGAGGGCGCGCAGGGCGGTCGCCTGGAGGTCGCCGCCGGAGCGGAGCACGTTGGGCATGGCGGGGGTCCTTCGGGTGGTGCCCGGTTGCGCGGCCGGGTTCTGGGGGGTGCCGTAGGCGTACTCGCCGTTGGCCGGGTTCTTGGCGAACGCGGCGACCGAGGCTCGCTGGAGCTTCTTGAGCTCGTCGGCGAGCTCTTCCCGCGCGGCCTCGGCGTTCTCGATGCCGGCGGTGAGGCGCGTCCGCGCCTCGATGTCGCTGGTCCCGCGGAGCTCGGCGTAGAGCCGCTCGATGCGGCCGGTCGCCTCGTCGATCGCGCCGAGCACTTGGGTGCCGGCGTCGGCGAGGTCAGGATGGAAGATCGGGGGCATTGGGTGTCACCTCATAGGGCGAGTGGATGCAGACGTGGAAGCTGCGAACCCCGCCCGGCCGACGTGTCGGCGATGCGGTCGCGCTCCGCTCCAGCGGCCCGGCGCCCGGAGGCGCGATGCCGCGGTGGTCCGCCCGGCGCCCGGAGGCGCGATGCGGTGACGTGGCGATCATACAGCCGTGTCCGGGTCGGTTGGAAGGGCCTCGAGCAGCGTCCGGTGGTCCGCGTACCAGGTGGCGGCGTCGGCGCCCGCGCGCTCGCCGCGGCGGGCAGCGTCGGCGATCGTCGCGTCGATGATGGCGCGGTCTACCAGGTCGAACGTCTCGCCGGCCTCGAGCGCCCGGTCGATCGACCAGGTGAGCGCCCGCAGCGTCGACGTCGCGTCCTCGAGCTCGCGGCGGATCCGGCGCAGGTGCGCCCAGTCGTCCGGCAGGGCGGGCGGGGTCACAGCGTCGCCCGCAGGTGGCCGTAGCGGCCGCGCCAGACCGGCTGCGTGGCGCCGGCGTAGCGAACGGCCGCCCAGGAGGCGCGATCGGGCGGGATTGGGGCCTGAACGGCGTCGAAATGCTGTCGGAACGCGGCCTCGGCGGCCTGATCGTCGATCGTCCAGGTGCCGGCGGGGTCGCGGTAGACAAGCCGGTTCGCCTCGGCCGAGATGATCGAGCCGGTCCGCAGCAGCTCGAGCTCGACCCACGCGAGCTCGCGCTGGAAGGTCATGGCCTTGGGCCGGCGACGGGGTGACGGCATCGCTCAGCGCTCCCGCCGGAGCTCTTGGACGCGATCGAGGTCGGCCTGCGACTCGGCCCGCAGCTGCGCGGCCTGGTCGCTGTCGCCGGCGAGCACGGCCGCGACGCGCAGCCGCATCCGGTCGTTCAGCTGGCGCACGAGGGCGCGCGCCTCGGGTGCCGGGTCGTGGGTGGGATGGTGGAGCTTGGCGCGACGTCGCGGCGAGGGCATGACTATCTCCTTCGGCTACTGGGCGGGGGTGGACCTTCGATGTCGAGCCCGAGGCTCCGCATCAGGGTCGAGAACTGGCCGCGGGCGTCACGCTCCACGGC
>CAVUJW010000013.1:0-920728 GCA_963741915.1 uncultured Chloroflexia bacterium
ACTGACTTTGGTGGAGACTCCATCGCTTTGCAGGAAGATGGAGTCCATGAACGAGCCAACCCGTCCCCACCCGTCACAGCGGCGATACCCGCCTGAGCTCAAGGAACGCGCCGTCCGGATGGTGCTCGAGCGGATGGCCGAGACCGGCGAGCGCCATGGTGCGGTCGTCCGCGTCGCAGGCCAGCTGGGCATCGGCACCGAGTCGCTCCGCCGCTGGGTCATCCAGGCCGAGATCGACCGCGGGACCAAAGCCGGCCTCAGCACCGAAGAGCGGGCCCGGATGAAGGAGCTCGAGCGCGAGAACCGCGAGCTGCGTCGGGCCAACGAGATCCTGAAAAGCGCCGCGGCTTTCTTCGGGGCGGAGCTCGACCGCCACTCGGCCAGGTGACCCGCTACATCGACACCCACCGCGACCAGTACGGGGTCGAGCCGATCTGCCGGACGCTGGCGATCGCCCCGTCGTCCTACTACGCCGCCAAGACCCGGCCGCCGTCGCCCCGATCGGTGTCCGACGCCACCCTCGCCGACGTCATCGGGCGGGTCCACCGGGCCAACTTCGGCGTGTACGGCATCCGCAAGGTGTGGAAGGCGCTGGGCAGGCTCGGCATCAGCGCCGGGCGCGACCAGGTCGCCCGGATCATGCGCGGGGTCGGGCTTCAGGGCGCGACCCGGACGCGGAAGGTCCGCACGACCCGGCCGGCGGCCGTCGGCCAGCGACCGGCCGACCTCGTCGAGCGCGTGTTCGCGGCTCCGACGCCCAACCGGTTGTGGGTGGCTGACCTGACCTACGTGTGGACGGTCCGGGGCTTCGTGTACACGGCGTTCGTGATCGACGCCTTCAGCCGCGCGATCGTGGGCTGGCGGGTGATGGCTTCCCTGCGCGCGGAGCTCGCGCTCGACGCGCTCGAGATGGCGATCTTCGCCCGGGGGCCCGACCTCGCGGGTCTCGTGCACCATTCCGACCGGGGCGTCCAGTACCTCTCGATCCGCTACACCGAGCGCCTGGCCGAAGCCGAGGCCGTCAGCTCGGTCGGGACCAAGGGCGACAGCTATGACAACGCCCTGGCCGAGACCGTCAACGGCTTGTACAAGGCCGAGCTCATCCACCGCCACCAGGGCTCTTGGCGATCGCCCGAGGAGGTCGAACTGGCAACGGCGGACTGGGTCGAATGGTGGAACACCCGGCGGCTCCACTCGGCCTGTGGTGACGTCCCGCCCGTGGAGTTCGAGGCTGTCTACCATGCCCAACAGGAGGTGAGCCCAGCCGCCTGATTCCAACCGTCAGGGTCTCCACGAAACCCAGTACGGTTCACGGGCGTGAGTGAGGGCGAAGGGCGCGGGCGTGAGTGAGGGGGAGGGGCGCGCGGTGAGGGAGGGGAGCGGCGTGCGCGTGGGCGACGGGAGAGGCGAACGGCGTACGCGATGGGAGCGGCGAACGGCACGCGGTACGCGAGCGGCGAACGGCACGCGTAGCCGAGCCGGGGCAAGCGGCCTGCGGCACGGCAAATTGCCGTCGCGGGCCGCGGGCGGGCGGGGATCGGCGCCCGGCGGGGCCTTTACACTTCGCCCCGATGTCCGACCTCCCGATCCGGTCGTACGAGCGTCTGCCCGCCGCTTACCACCCCTGGGACCCGCGGACCACGGAGGTCGCCCACGAGGTGGCCCGCCTCGTCGAGTCCGCCCGGCCCGGCACGGTGGCGGAGCACATCGGCAGCTCGGCCGTGCCGGGGCTGCCCGGCAAGAACATCGTGGACCTCGGGATCGAGGCGGACCCCGACGAGATCCCTGACATCGCGGACACCGCGCTCTCGCTGGGCTTCCAGCGGCAGGGTGGCCTGGCCCCGTTTCCCCCGACGCGGCCGATGCTCATCGGGGCCGTGCCGATCGACGACCAGCCGTTCCGGATCCACCTGCACGTCATGCCCCCGGCCCGCCACGAGCTTGCCGAGCTGCGCGCCTTCCGCGACGCGTTGCGCGCCGACGACGCGCTGCGCGACGCCTACGCGGCCGCCAAGCGGCGGATCGTCGAGGCCGCGCCCGATGGCGAGGCGAACGAGCTGTACACGGTGCGCAAGAGCGACTTCGTGCAGGAGGCGCTGTACCGCCTGGGGATCCGTCGCGGGCCGGCCGATGCCCCCGAGCCCCTGGCACCGGGAGCGACGATCGGGATCATGGGCGGCGGCCAGCTGGGCCGGATGCTCGGGCTCGCGGCCCGGGAGCTGGGCTTCCGGATCGTCGCCCTGGACCCCGATCCCGCCTGTCCCACCGCTGCGGTCGCGGACGAGATCGTGATCGGGGCCTACGACGATGCGTTCGCCGCGGTGCGCCTGGGCGCGATGGCGGACGTGGTCACCTACGAGCTGGAGCACGTCGGGATCGAGGCCGCCGCCGCCGCGCTCGAGGTCGCCCCGCTCCGGCCCGGCCTGGCTGCGCTGCGGGCCACCCAGGACCGACTGGCCGAGCGCCGGTTCATCCGGGAGATCGGCGAGTGGACTTCGCCATGGCGCGAGGTGCGCGGCGAGGACGACGCGCGGGCCGCCGCCGACGCGCTGGGCTACCCGCTTCGCCTGAAGCTGCCGCTGGGTGGCTATGACGGCCGGAGCCAGGTCCGGATCGATGCCCCGGAGGCGGTCGCCGAGGCCGTCGCCCGGCTGGGTGGGGAGGACGGGCGTCCGCTGCTCCTGGAGCGGGAGGTTGAGTTCGAGGCGGAGCTCTCGGTCGTGTGCGCCCGCGACCGCGACGGCCGGACCCTTGCCTTCCCGGTGGCGCGCAACGTCCACGACGAGGGCATCCTCGTGGACAGCGTGGCTCCCGCGCCGATCCACCCGATTATCGCCCACGACGCGGCGGAGATCGCCGACAGCCTCGCCCGCGGCCTGGACCTGGTGGGCCTGCTCACGGTCGAGCTGTTCCAGCTCCGGGGCGGCGGGCTGATGATCAACGAGCTCGCGCCACGGGTCCACAACTCGGGGCACTGGACGATCGACGGCGCGGTCACCTCGCAGTTCGAGCAGCACGTGCGGGCGATCGTGGGGCTGCCGCTGGGCTCGGTCCGGCCGCATGGCGTGGCCGCGATGGTCAACCTGCTGGGCACCGGCCCGGATCGGCCGGCTCGCCTCGTCGGCCTCGAGCGAGCCCTGGCGGAGCCCGAGGTGCACGTGCACGTGTACGACAAGCGGCGCGTCTTCGATCGACGCAAGATGGGCCACGTGACGGTGATCGGCCGCGAACCGGACGAGGCGCTCGCGCGGGCCCGTCAGGCCCGCGCCGCGCTGAGCTGGGAGGACTGAGGTGGGCGACACAGCACCGCTCGTGGGCATCGTGGGCGGCAGCCGCTCCGACTTCCCCGTGCTCGAGCGGGCGCAGATGATCCTCGAGGAGCTCGACGTCCCGTGCGAGCTGCGGGTGGTGTCGGCGCACCGCACGCCGGACCACCTGTTCCGGTACGCGGAGACGGCGGCGGGGCGCGGGATCCGGGTCATCGTCGCCGGGGCGGGCGGCGCGGCCCACCTGCCGGGCATGCTCGCCGCCAAGACGACCCTGCCGGTGATCGGGGTGCCGATCCCCACCCAGCACCTGGGTGGTCTTGATTCGCTGCTGTCGATCGTCCAGATGCCGCGCGGGATCCCCGTCGCGACCGTCGCCATCGGCAACGCCGACAACGCGGCCCTGCTGGCGGCCGCCATCCTCGCGCTCTCGGATGCCGGCCTCGCGGAGCGGCTCGCGGCCCGGCGCGCCGCCCAGACCGACGCGGTCCTGGCGGACCCGTCGAACGCGGAGCCGCTGACCGGCTGACGGGCGGCCGATCCGGCCTCACCCTGCGGGGCGGGTAGACTCGAAAGCGTGGACGACGAACGCTGGGAGCCGGCGATGCCCGTCCTGGACCGCCAGCCGGTCCGGGCCGCCTCCGGTTCGGCCGCCGCAGCGGGCCGGCCGCGAAGCGTCCCCGAGACGGCCCCGACGCCGCTCCAGAAGCACTACGTGCTGCTGTCCGCCCCGGCCCTGGTCGCCGGCGCGATCGCCATCACCGCGCTCGAGATGGGCGCCGGCACCGGCAGCCTGCTGGTCAAGCTGTGCGTCCTCGTGGCCGCGCCGCTGCTCCTCGTCACCACGACCGACGCCACGGTCCGGATCTGGCGTTCGGCGTGGGCCTGGATGCCCGTCGATCGCGGACGCGGGCTGTTCCGGCTCGCGTGGGTGGTCATGAGCCTCGCGTTCCTGGCCCTGGTCGTGCTGGCCGCCGTGCTCGTGCTGGGGGCCTGAGCGTGGAACGCCGCCTGACCGGCGAGGAGCTGGACATGCTGGCCGCGATGGGGCGCGGACCGGACGGGCGGTCAACGGATGCGCCGTCGGGCGGCGGCGCCCCGCGCTGGCTGACCTCGATGCTCAACTACTGCTCCCGCTGCGGCGAGGAGCTGGCGGTCGCCTCCCTGCCCGAGGAGAGCCGCGACCGGCTGGCCTGTGCGGCCTGCGGGTTCATCGCCTACGTCAACCCGCGGCTCGTGGTGACCACCATCCCGGTGACCGACGCGGGCGAGGCCATCCTGCTCCGCCGCGGAATCGAGCCCGGCCGCGGCTGGTGGGCCCAGCCCGGCGGGTTCCTGGAGGTGGACGAGACGGTGGGCGAGGCGGCCGTCCGGGAGACGCTGGAGGAGACGGGCCTGCTGGTCGAGCCCGGCGCGATCGTGGGCCTGTACAGCCGGCTGGAGGCCGCGGTGGTGGTGCTGGCGTTCGAGGCGCGGATCGTCGGCGGTGCGGTCCAGGAGACCCCCGAGGCGCTCGAGGTCAGGAGCTTCGGCCCCGAGGCGATCCCGTGGGACGAGATCGCGTTCAAGACCTCGTTCTGGGCGATCCGTGACTGGGTCGACCGCACGCCGCCCGGACGTCGCCGTGCCGGCTGCGTTCCACGGCCGCACCGCGTTCTGACCGCCGTCCCTCCGGTCGCGCCGCGCCCCGCCGGGATCCGGGCCTCAGCCGAGGTCCACGAACACGTTCTTGACCTCGGTGTACAGCTCCAACGCCTCCATCCCCAGCTCGCGCCCGATGCCCGACTGCTTGTAGCCGCCGAACGGGGCCTCGACGTGGACGCTGTTGTTGCAGTTGACCGAGATCACGCCCGACCGCAGGGCCTTGGCCGCCCGTAGCGCCCGCCCGATGTCGCGGCTCCAGATCGAGCCCGACAGCCCGTAGGGTGAGGCGTTGGCGAGCCGCAGCGCCTCCTCCTCGGTGTCGAACGGGATGATGCCCACGACCGGCCCGAAGATCTCCTCCCGGGCGATCCGCATCTCGGGCGTCATGTCGTCGAACACCGCGGGCAGCAGGTAGGCGCCCTCGGCCAGCGCCGGGTCGGTCGGCCGGACGCCGCCCGTGACCAGGGTGGCTCCCTCCTCGCGACCGGACCGCACGTAGGACTCCACCCGCTCCCGCTGCTTGAACGAGACCAGCGGGCCGACCTCGGTTGCGGGATCCGACGGATCGCCCACCTTGACCTTCTCGGTGGCCGCCGCGAACAGCTCCACCACCCGCTCGTGCACCGACCGCTCGACGATGATCCGGCTGCGCGCGCAGCAGTCCTGGCCGCAGTTGTCGAACACCGAGTACGGCGACGAGGCCGCGAACGCCTCGATGTCGGCGTCCGCGAACACGACGTTGGGGCTCTTGCCGCCCAGCTCGAGGCTGACCTTCTTGATCGTGCCCGCGGCCGGTGCGCATGATCTCCTGGCCCGTCGCGGTCTCGCCCGTGAACGCGATCTTGCCCACGCCCGGGTGCGCGGCCAGGCCGCCGCCGACGACCGGGCCCGGGCCCGTGACCACGTTGAGCACGCCGGCCGGCAGGCCCGCCTCGAGCGCGAGCTCGCCCAGGCGCAGCGCGGTGAGCGGCGAGTACGAGGCGGGCTTGAGGATCGCGGTGTTGCCGGCCGCGAGCGCGGGGCCCACCTTCCAGGCGGCCATCATGATCGGGAAGTTCCAGGGCACGATCAGGCCCACCACCCCGATCGGCTCGCGCAGCGTGAAGTCGAAGCCGGGCCGGGTGACCGGGATGGTCGCCCCGTGGAGCTTGGTCGTCGCGCCCGCGTAGAACTCGAGCACCTTCGCGACCTGGCCCACCTCCCAGCGGGCGCCGCTGATCGGCTTGCCGATCTGCCGGCTCTCCAGCCGGGCCAGCTCCTCCTCGTGCGACCTGACGACGTCGGCGAAGCGGAGCATCAGCCGGCCCCGGTCCGAGGCGGCCATCTGCGACCACTCGCCCTCGAACGCCGCCTGGGCGGCATCCACGGCCCGGTCCACGTCCAGGGGGCCGCCCAGCGGGGCGGTGGCGACCACCGTCCCGCGATGCGGCTCGACGACCTCGAAGGTCCGGGCGTCGGCGGCATCGACCAGGGCGCCGCCGATCACCATGCGGGTCGTCGCGACGCCGGTCGCCGGGGCGGTCGTCGCGGCCGGTTCGGTGGTCATGGGATTGCGTCTCCTCGCCTGGAGGGCCGGGGATGGACCGGCCGCCGGGACGGGACGGACCAGGACGGACCGGGACGGACCAGTACGGCGCCGGCCTCGCGGGCGCCGTCCGTGGCGCGATGATACGGCGGGTCGCGCCGCGCCGGGCGGGCCCGGTGGCCCCTCCCCGGGGGCCCTCCGGACGTGCGTCCGGGCGATCGCCCGCTGCTAGCATCGGGGCCGTGGGACCCTCGGGAGCCTCGCCGATCGGGACGGCCAACGTCCGGGACCGCGCCGCGCACGCGCTGTCCGAGGCGGTCCGCGGGCGTCATGTCCGGGCCTGGGTGGTCGCGGTGCTCGCGGTGGCCCTGGCCGGCACCCTGGGCTACGCGCTCCTGTTCGGGTGGTCGCTCTCGGATGCCGCCTACATGACGGTGATGACCCTCACGACCGTCGGCTTCCGCGAGGTCCGCGAGATCGCCGGCGTCCCGGAGCGCGCGTGGACGATGCTGCTCGCCATCTCGGGGGTCGGCGATCATCTTCGGGTCGATCGGCATCGTCGCCGAGACGATCCTGAGCGAGGCCGCGAGCGGCCGGCGGGAGGCGAGGCGGATGCGCGAGGCGGTCGAGGCGCTACGGGACCACTACATCGTGTGCGGCTACGGCCGGGTCGGCTCGACGGTCGCCCGGGAGCTGGTCCAGTCCGGCCAGCGGCTGGTCGTGATCGACATCCACGCCTCGTCGCTGGAGCGGGCGGCGGCGGACGGCCACCTGGTCGTCGAGGGCGATGCCACCGACGACGCGACCCTGCTGGCGGCCGGGCTGCGCCAGCGCCCGAGGCCTGGTCACGACCATCGACTCCGATGCCAACAACGTGTACGTCACGCTGTCCGCGCGGGCGATGAACGCCGAGCCTGTTCATCGTGGCCCGGGCGAATGCGCAGGGGTCGGAGGCGAAGCTGCTCCAGGCGGGGGCCAACCGCGTGGTGTCGCCGTACACGATGGCCGGGCGCCGGATCGCCGAGCTGGCGAGCCGGCCGCGGGTGGCGGACTTCATCGACGCCGCGCTGTCGCACGGCAACCTGTCGTTCTCGCTCGAGGAGGTCGAGGTCGACGCGGACAGCCCGCTGCGGGGCACGACCGTCGGGGCGCTGCGCACCGACGGCGTGGTGACGCTGGCGATCCTCCAGCGCGACGGCGCCTACGAGGCGAACCCGCCCCCGAGCGGGCGCTGGGCGGGCGAGAGCGTGATCGCCTCGGGGTCCACCGAGGCGCTGGCCGCTGCGTCGCGGGCGTAGGGTCCGGAGCGCCGACCATGGAATCTGCGCGGCGCTCGCCTGGACGCACGCGGCCCGCATCGGGTCTGGAGGGTTGTCGGGCGCCGCGAGCGAGCGGTCAGCCGGCCGGCGCGCGATCTCCGTCTCCGCCGCGGCCATCGCGGCGCCCACGATCCCGGCGTCGTTGCGCAGCTGCGCCGGCACCACTCGGGCGCCGGACGGTCAGCCGCGGGATGAACTGGTCGGCCCGCTTCGACACCCCGCCGCCGATGATGAACAGGCGCGGCCAGAACAGCCGCTCGATCGCGAGCAGGTGCTCGTCGAGATCGGCGGCCCACGCCTTCCAGCGAAGGCCGCGCTTGACCCGCGCCGCGGCCGCCGAGCGACGCTCCGCGTCCCGGCCGCGGATCTCCATGTGCCCCAGCTCGAGGTTGGGGACGAGCATGCCGTTGTAGAACAGGGCCGAACCGGTGCCGGTGCCGAGCGTGATCAGGAACGACGGTCCCCGGCTCGCCGATCCCGGCGCCGAAGCGCATCTCGGCGACGCCCGCGGCGTCGGCGTCGTTGATCATGTGGACCGGCCGGCCGAGGACGCGCCTCGAGGGCGGCATCGGCGTCGAAGTCGACCCAGCCGGCGTCCACGTTCGCGGCGCTCTTGGTGATGCCGTCGATGACGACGGCCGGGAAGCCGACCCCGACCGGGGCGTCGGCGGGCGAGCCGCACCTCGCTCGCACGATCTTGTCGATCATCCGCGCGATCGAGGCGATGACGGCCGCGGGCGTGGACGGGCTGCGGGCGTGGCGACGCGGTGGCGCGGTCGAGACGAGCTGGCCCGTGTCGAGGTCGACGGCGGCGGCCTTGATGCCGCTGCCGCCCGACGTCGACGCCGATCGCGAGACGCCGGGAGCCGGGATCGATCGGCCCGCCCGGACCGGGGGCGCCTTGTCCTGGTCGTCCTCGACCGGCCGCTCCGCGAGCGCGGCGGCCTTCGCGGCCACCTGGCGACGTCTTATCGGCCGACCGCCCATCCCTCGTCCGTCCGGCCTCCTCGCGGATCGCTCGGCCGCCCGCCCGCAGCTCGTCGGGCGCCTCGGCCGCGGCGGCCCGGGCGCCCTCCTCGACCTCCGGGGCGCCCTCGACCTCCGGGGCGCCCTCGGTCTCCTCGGCCTCCTCGGCCGCCTCGCCATCGTCGTGGGGCGGCGTAGCGGTGTCCGTGTCCAAGGGTCGACTCCTCGCGAGCTTTAGAAGTAGTTGACGGTGATCCCTCCGTCGACCACGAAGTTTGCGCCGTTCGTCCAGCGCGACTCATCGGAGGCGAGATAGATCCCGACGTTCACGATCTCCTCGGGCTTGCCGAACCGGCCGGTCGGGTTGCGGGCGAGGCGCAGCTGCTTGGCCGCCTCGTCCTTGAGCAGCCAGTCCATGAGCAGGGGCGTCTCGATCGGGCCCGGGCTGATGGCGTTGGAGCGCACGCCGCGGCCGGCGAACTGGACGGCCAGCGACCGCGTCAGCGCGAGCACGGCGCCCTTCGATGCCGTGTACGCGTCCTGCGGGACCGAGCAGCCGAGGATGGCGACGAAGCTCGCGATGTTGATGATCGAGCCGGCACCCTGGTCGAGCATCCGCGGGATCGCGTACTTGCAGCCCAGGAACACGCCCCGGACGTTGACGGCCATGACCTGGTCCCAGGTCGCGACATCGGTGTCGATCACCGAGTGGTCGGCCTCGGGCATGATCCCGGCGTTGTTGTACAGGGCGTCAACCCGACCGTAGCGGGCGGTCGCATGCTGGACCATGGCCCGGGCGTCGTCCTCGTTCGAGACGTCGGCCTGACGAACGTCGCCTCGCCGCCGGCGCGCCGGACCCGGGCGACCGTCTCCTCGCCGGCCGGCTCGCTGTAGTCGGCGACGACGACGCGCGATCCCTCCTTCGCGAACAGCTCCGCGGCGGTGCGGCCCATGCCGCTGCCGCCGCCCGTGATGATCGAGACCTTGCCGTCGAGTCGCATCGCAGGCTCCATGGGTGGTCGCTGGTTGAGCGGCACCAGACTAGCCCTCGCGGCGCCGCTCGTTCGGTCCCCGGCGACGGCCGTACGCCCGCCCCGGGCGAGGCCACCTCGGGTGTCGGTCGGTCGAATGCAGGCGGTCGCGGGACCTTTGTACCGGGGTCGAACAGCCGGTGCGGGCGTACAACGTCAGGACCACGCGGCCGACGTCGCCGCGGCTGGGGGAAGACGAGCATGCCCGGTATCGGGACCGCGACGCTGACCAAGATCCGCGCCACGCTCAAGCGCTGGCTGGGGGCCACCGCCGGCATCGTGCTGCTCGCGTCGGTCGTGATCGTGTGGCAATGGACGCTGGAGCCGTCGACCGTGCTGCCGCTGGCGTGGCTGCCGGTCGCCGCCCTGTTCGGCCTCCTGTCCACGATCAGCGTGCGCCGCCTCCTGCGAGCGCTCGACGAGCTCGAGGGCGAGCGCGAGTCGGCGCCCAGGGTGCTCGACACCTCGCGCGCCGCGGCGCTCCACGACGGCCTCACGGGCCTGGGCAGCCACCGCGCGTTCCAGGAGGTGCTCGACGAGGCGGCCGGCAGCGCCCGCCAGGACGACCGGGCGCTCGCCCTGCTGATGATCGACGTGGACGACCTCAAGAAGACCAACCTCGCCAGCGGTCACGCCGCCGGTGACGAGCTGCTGCGCGCGACGGCACGGGTGATCCTCGCCGCCCTGCGCAAGCAGGATCGCGCCTACCGGATCGGTGGCGACGAGTTCGCGGTCCTGCTCCGGGACTGTCCCCCGGAGGAGGCGGTGGGCGTCGCGCGCCGGATCCTTGCCGGGGCGCTCAGCGGCGGCTCCGGGACGCTGGGCGTCGAGGCGTTCTCGGTCACGATCGGGGTCTCTGCGCTGCCCGCGCTCGCCCAGGATCGCCGGCAGCTCGTCCACCAGGCGGAGGCCGCCCTGTTCTGGGGCAAGCGCCACGGCCGGACGGACGTCCAGCTGTTCGACGCCTCCCGCAACGGGATCGCCGACGACTGGCGCTCGCTGGACGAGCTGGCTGCCGCGGTGTCCCGGGTGGCCCGGGACCGGCTCCTGGCGCCCGTGTTCCAGCCGATCCACTGCCTGCGCACGGGTCGCGTGCTGGGCTACGAAGGGCTGGTGCGGCCGCGTCACGACGCCGGGTTCGCCGACGCCAGCTCGCTGTTCATCGCCGCCGAGTCGACCGACCGGACCGTGGAGCTCGACCTCGCGAGCCTGGACGCGGTCCTCAGTGCCGCCCAGGACCTGGACCCGTCGCAGTACCTCTCGGTCAACCTCTCGCCACGGTCGCTGGAGTCGGACGCGTTCAAGCCCCAGGAGCTGCTGCTGCTCGCGCGGCGGCGCGACATCGACGCCTCGCGCATCGTGCTCGAGCTGACCGAGCGTGAGGCGGTGGAGGACCTTGACCGCCTGCGTGCCGCGCTCGCCCTGCTACGGCAGCACGGCGTCCGGATCGCCGCCGACGACGTGGGCGCCGGCAACGCCGGCCTGCGCCTGCTGCGCGAGCTCGAGTTCGACATCATCAAGGTCGACCTGTCGCTGGTCCAGGCCGGCGTCCTGGACGAGGCGTCGGGCGCCGTCCTGCGCGCGATCCGCGAGCTCGCCCGGGAGCAGCACCAGATGATCGTTGCGGAGGGCGTCGAGACGCCCGACCAGCTGGTGGCGGTGATCGAGCTCGGGTTCGACGCGGCCCAGGGCTATCTGCTGAACCGTCCCGCCTCGTCGCTGGACGCCGGCCCGGCAGACCTGCCGCACCTGGCGTTCCCGCCCGACCCCGATCGGGCCGCTGACCGGGCGGGCCTGCCGGCCCCGGCCTGAGCATCCCGGCGGCGCCCGCGGCCCGGACGCGCCACCCGAGGCCCGGACGCGCTCACCCCGAGGTTCAGCCTCGTTCGAGATACCGCTCGCGGTCCCAGGGGTGGACGACCGAGTCGTAGATCTGCTGCTCGACCTTTGCGGCATTGAGGTAGTGGGCCACGATGTCCTCGCCGAAGATCTCGCGAGCCGCCTCGGACCGCTCGAGCTCGCCGATCGCCTCCCACAGCGCCCGCGGCATCCGCGGCACCCCGGTCGCGACGTAGCCGTTGCCCTTGAACTCGGGCTCCAGCTCCAGGCCGTGCTCGATCCCGTACACGCCGGCCCCGATCATCGCTGCGTAGGTGAGGTAGGCGTTCATGTCGCCGCCCGGGAACCGGTTCTCCACGTGGAGGCCGTCACCGTGCCCCACCAGGCGGAAGCCCGTGGTCCGGTTGTCGCGGCCCCAGACGACGTTGACCGGCGCCCACGACAGCGACGCATAGCGCTTGTAGCTGTTGATGAACGGGGCGACGAACACCGCCAGCTCACGGGACAGCGCCATCATCCCGGCCACGAACTGGGCGCCGCGTGTGGACAGCCCGTAGGGCCCGGCCGGGTCGCCGGGGGCGGCGTGCATCAGGGGCTTGTCGTCGTCGGCGCCCCAGATGCTCATGTGCAGGTGGCCCGACGAGCCGGTCCAGCGGTGGTCGGGCTTGGCCATGAACGTGATGCCCCACCCGTTGAGGTAGGCGATCTCCTTGGCGCCGTGCTTGAAGATCACGGTCCGGTCGGCCGACTCGAGCACGTGGTCGTAGCGGATGTTGACCTCGTGCTGGCCGTTGGCCGCCTCGCCCTTGCTGAACTCGATCGGGATCCGCGCCTCGGTCATGAGGTTGCGCAGCAGCCGATGCAGTGGCTCGGCCTTGGTCGCCTGGAGCAGCTGGTAGTCCTCGTTGTAGTAGCCGAACGGCCGGGGGATCGGCCAGCCCCGGTCGGCCAGGCGCTCCCAGGTGTCCCGGAGCACGTAGTACTCGAGCTCCGACCCCGCCTTGACGGCGATGCCCAGGTTCGCGGCGCGCTCGACCTGGCGCTTGAGGATGGTCCGCGGGCTGACCTGGATCTCGGTGTCCGTCTCCTCGTCGATGGCGTCGCCCAGCACGAGGGCCGTCCGGTCCAGCCAGGGTAGGACCCGCAGCGTGTCCCAGACCGGTCGCGCGATCCAGTCGCCGTACCCGGTGTCCCAGTTCATGAGCGAGAAGCCGTCCGGGCGTGGTCATCTCCATGTCGGTGCCCAGGAGGTAGGTGCAGAAGTGGGCGCCGTGGTCGATGACCCCGTTGAGGAACGCCTGGGCCTGGACGCGCTTGCCCACGAGGCGCCCCTGCATGTCGGTGATGGCGACGACGAGGGTGTCGATCTCGCCGCTCCGCACCTTGCCCTCGAGGTCCGCCAGGCTGGGGTGCTTCGCGTGCGACTCGTGGGCGCGGTGGTGGACCTGCTGCTTGGGCATCGTCAACCTCACAGGTGGTGGCCGGGCGGGGACGGCGCCGGGTCGGAGCGACGGGACGGGCGAGGGCCGGCCGGGGACCGGTCGACCCTCGCGATGCGCTGCTGGCGCAGCCGGTGGCTGCAGGACGGATCAGGCGGGCGCAGGACCCTTGAGGTCGGCCGCCGCGTGCTCGAACTCCTTCTCGAGCTCGGTCAGCTCGGCCTCCTCGCCCATGACCCGCGGACCCTGGAACCGGCTCCTGGCGTAGGCGTAGTAGTAGGCAAGCAGCAGGACGACGGTTGCGATCATGAACGGCCACGAGATGTTGCCGCTGGTCGGGAAGCTGAACAGGATCATCAGCACGACGACCCAGAACACCGCGATCCACGCGGACAGCTTGGACCATCGGCCGAGGCTCCAGACGCGGTGCGTCTTCCACTCCTCGGTCGTCGCGCCCAGGTAGATGCAGATGCCGTAGGCCGCGTACAGGAAGATGGTCGAGATCGCGGTCACGATGACGATCGCGGTGCCGGTGCCCACGATGAACGCGGCGACGGTGAACAGCCAGCTGCCCACGGTCATGCCCACCAGGGCGTTGGCCGGCGTCCGGTAGCGGTGCGAGACTTTCTTGAGCCAGCCGCTCATCGGCACGCCGTCGTCACGGCTGAACGCGTACAGCATCCGGCCGGCGGAAGCGAGCGAGGACAGGCCGCAGAACGCCATCGCGATCGCGATGCCGGCGGACAGGATGTCACCCAGCTGGCCGAGGTTGTAGTTGAGGATGTCGATGACGGCCACCCCGCCACCGAAGTAGTACTGGCTCAGCTTGGCCGGGTCCGCGTTGGCGAGGTCGGCCGGGAACAGGCCCGACATGTCCGGCAGGTGGAGCGTCAGCGCGAGCAGGAACAGGAAGCCGACCACGGCCGACACGGCAACCGACAGGAACAGGCCCCACGCGCTCGACATCCGGGCGCCGACCGTCTCCTCCGCGACGTGGGCCGACGCGTCATACCCCGTGTACGTCCAGTTCGCCTGGAGCAGCGAGAAGAAGAACGCGAGGACCAGCGGGTAGCTGATCGCCGGCCCGTACTCGAGGTTGATCAACCCGAGGTTGTTGTTCCAGGTCCCCTGGGTGTCCAGCGGCTGGATCTGGAACAGGTTGAGCCCGGACTCGTTGGGCTTGCCGGTGACCAGGACCAGGATCACCACGGCCGCGACGATGACGATGTGCCACCACACGCTGACCTGGTTGAGGATGGCGACCAGGTTGATGCCCGCGATGTTCATCGCCAGCTGGACGAGCATCAGCACGCCCATCGTGATCAGCTGGCCGGTGAGCACGCCGGGGATCAGCTCGTAGGTGTTGAAGCTGCCGCCCGTGATCCGGTCCAGGATCGTTGCGTTGAGGAAGCCCGCGGCCGCGTAGTTGATGCCGGCCACGATCGCGAACTGGCCGATCAGGTTGAACCAGGCGGTCCACCAGCCCCAGTTCTTGTTCTTCATCTTGGAGGCCCAGTAGTACAGGCCCCCGGCCGTCGGGTAGGCGGACGCGATCTCCGACATCGAGGCCGCGATGAACAGGACGAAGAACGTGACCAGCGGCCAGCCGATGAGGACGGCCGCCGTCCCGGCCCAGGCAAGGCCGTAGTCGTACAGGATGACCGCCCCGGTCAGGATCGAGATGATCGAGAAGCTGATCGCGAAGTTGCTGAACCCGCCCATCGTGCGGAACAGCTCCTGCGCGTAGCCGAGACGGTGCAGCTCGTGGACGTCCTGCCGGATCACGTCCTCGCGGGATCGACGTTGCGTCATGCAGTACCTCCTCGCGGTGCCGGGACGCGTCCCTCACGCATCCCGTCCGATCCTCCTTCCGCCCGTCCCCTCCGTCGGAAACGGCCCGAGCCGCGCGCGTGCACTCGCGGCCGCGCCGGCTCGCCGTGGGAGCGCGATGCACGCCCGAAGTCCGGGGCGGCCACCGGCCGCGCACCGGGTCGCTCGTTCACCCTCCTTCCGGCGCTCCCGGCGCGCCGTTGCCTCGGCGGCGGCGCAGGCGGAGGCGGGGCCGTCCGCTCGGGCCGCGGGACGATTTGCGGACTATACGAGAGTGGGCATGGGCGCGTTAAGCCCATGCGCCCATTCGGGTGGCGCTGTCCCGGGGCGTGAGCCACGACCGGCCGGCCCGGTCCGATCCGGCCCGGGCCGGCCCTGCCGGGTCCGGGCGCCGGGCCCGGCTATCCTCGCGGGGTGGAGACCGCCCCGCTCGTCCTCGACATCGGCCGTGCTGCTGCTGGCGGCCGCTGCGTGCGGCTGGATCGCGCGACGGCTGGGCCTGCCGGCCGTGGTGGGCTATCTCGCGCGGGTCTGGCCGTCTCGCCGTTCACGCCCGGCTACGTCGCGGACCGGGGCAGATCGCGTTGCTGGCCGACGTCGGCGTCGTGCTGCTGCTGTTCGAGGTCGGGATCGAGGTGGACCTGGGCCGGATCGCGCCGCGAGCAGCGGGGGCTGCTGTGGGCTGCACCGGTGCAGATCGTGCTGTCCACGATGATCGGCGCCGGGGTGCTGACCGGATTGGGCTTCGAGCCGTACGGGGCGGGCCTGCTGGGGGTCGCTCGCCATGTCGTCATCGGTGGTGGTGGTCAACATCACGCGCTCCCGGCGGCGGACGACCGATCCGCCGACGGACGAGGCGCTGCTGGGGTGGAGCGTGCTCCAGGACGTGACCGGGGTTGCCCTGAGCGTCGTGCTGCTGGCGGCCTTCGGCATGAGGCGAGCGGCCGGCGGTGATCGCGCTCGGCGGCCTGGTCGCCTTCGCGCCTGATCGCGGTCATCGCGGCGCGGGCCCTGCCGCGTGTGCTGGCAAGGCTGCGCCCGGAGCATGACCTGTTCCTGATCGTGTCGGTTGCGGCGGGCCTGGTGATGGCGGCGTCGGCGCGGTCGTGGTTCGGGGTGCCGATGGCGCTGGCCGCGTTCGTGGCCGGCCTCACGATCAGCGATCGCGCCGAGACACGCGAGGCGCGGCGTCGGCTGCTGCCGTTCCGCGACGTGTTCGCGGTGCTGTTCTTCGTCGCCGTCGGGAGCCTGATCGATCCGGGAGCCCTCGGCGGGGCGGCCCCGCTGGTGGCGCTGCTGGTCGGGCTCGTGATCGGGCTCAAGGTCGCGGTCGCTGGCTCCTGGCCGCGTCGCCGGGCTGCCCGGCCGGCCGCGCCAGCTCGCGGTGGGGCTGGGCCAGATGGGCGAGTTCGGCTACGTGCTGGGCGGGATCGGCCTGGCGGCGGGCGCGATCAGCGCCGACGCGTTCACCGCGGTCCTCGCCGCGATCGTGGTGACGATCGCGGCGTCGGCGGTCGTGGTGCGGCCCGCGGGCCGGGCGCCCGACCAGGTCGTCTCGAGCGTCGCGGGCATGTGAGGCCGGGCGCCAGCCCGGCCGACGGGACGCGGACGGGTCTGCCCGGGTGGTCAGTAGATGAACGTGGTGTCCGACGGGAACGTGAACTCGAACGCCGACGGGCGGCAGCGCCGCGTTCGGCTCGTAGCTGGTGACCGCGCGTCGCGGGTGACCTGTCCGCCGATCGACTCCTCGAGCCGCAGGATCGACGCCGTCGACGCGGTCCACCGCGATGCCGGACGCGGAAGTCCGGGCCGGTCCGCCGATCGGCCTCGACCGTGCGCGGATGCTCGCACTCGAGGACGATCGCCCTCGCGGCCGCCGACGACGGTCGTGCCCGCGCACGCGCAGTCGCCGGTCGCGAGGACGTTCTGGCAGTAGCCCGCCGGGTGGATGAACAGCTCCGGGCAGCGACTCCATCGGCAGCGGCGTGCATCGGCGCGTAGACCCGGGAGCGCCCGGGCAGGTCGCGGCCGTCGGCGACGCCGCGGACCATCGGCGCGGAGCGGGCCGCCGGGTGCCGACCTTGCGCGACGAGGTATAGGTCCGCACTGTCGCGCCGTCCGAGACCCAGACCTCGTAGCCCGCCGCCCGGCTCGCGCGGTCGAGGACAGACCTTGGCCTCGCCCGGGTGGCGGAGCGCCGCGTCGATCCGGATGACGCGTCCTCGCCCCGGGTCGTCCAGGCGCGCTCCTCGATCCGCATCCGCAGCGTCTCGAAGCGGAGCTCCGCGTCGCGCATGAACGTGAACAGCTCGTCGACCGCGGGAGCCCTCGCGACAGCGCGGCGACCTCGGCGCGGGGGCTGCCGGCGACCGGAACGGGGAGGGACGCGGCGCGATCCCAGGCGCGGGTTGGCGGACATGGCGGGCGATTGTAGCGGTGCGGGCGCGGTCCGGCCCGGCGCTTGACGCGCGGCATCGCCGTCAGCCGCCGGCCGACCCGCCGCCCAGCCCGGGCTCGGTCATGCCGGCCGGGTCCAGCAGCTCGTCGAGCCGGTCGGGCGCGATGCCCTTCTCGGTCGCCAGCTCGCGGATCGTGCGCCCGGTCTTGAAGCGCCTCCTTGGCCAGCGCCGCGGCGGCGTCGTAGCCGATCTCGGGCGCGAGCGCCGGTCGCCAGCATCAGCCCCTGCTCGACGAGCTGCGGCCCGCGCTCGGTGGCCTTCACGCCCTCGACCAGCCGCACCCGGAAGTTGCGCGCCGACGCCGCGAGCAGCGAGATCGACTCGAGCAGCGCGACGCGCGGTCACCGGCAGCATGACGTTGAGCTCGAGGAACGAGCCCGGTCTGGCCGAACGCGACGGTCGCGTCGTTGCCGACCACCCGGGCGACGACCATGGTCAGGCTCTCGACGATGACCGGGTTCACCTTGCCCGGCATGATCGACGACCCCGGCTGGGTCTCGGGCAGCGCGAGCTCGGCGAGGCCGGCGCGCGGGCCCATGCCCATGAGCCGGATGTCGGAGGCGATCTTCCACAGGCCGAGCGCGATCGTGCGGATCCCGCCGTGGGCGGCGATCACCGCGTCGAGCGTCGCCTGCGCGTGGAAGTGGTTGGGGGCCTCGCGGACCGGCAGACCGGTCAGCTCCGAGAGGCGGACGCAGGCACGCGCCGCGTACTCGGGGTGGGCGTTGATCCCGGTCCCGACCGCCGTGCCGCCCAGCGGGCACGGCGAGCAGCTCGTCGCGGGCCGCCTGGGCCCGCCGGATCGCCTCCTCGACCTGGCCCGCGTAGCCCGCGAACTCCTGGCCGAGCCGGATCGGCGTCGCGTCCTGGAGGTGCGTGCGGCCGGTCTTGACGACGTCCCAGAACTCGTCGGCCTTCGCGGCGAGCGCGCGCTGGAGGTCGACCAGCGCCGGGATCAGCTCCTCCTCGATCGCCACCGCCGCCGACAGCTGGAGCGCCGTGGGGATCGTGTCGTTCGAGCTCTGGCAGTTGTTGACGTCGTCGTTGGGGTGGACCTTCGCCCCGCCGAGGCGCGCCGACGCGAGGTGCGCGATCACCTCGTTCATGTTGGTGTTGGTCGAGGTGCCCGAGCCCGTCTGGTAGACGTCGATCGGGAAGTGCGCGTCGTGGCGCCCGTCGGCGACCTCGCGCGCGGCCGCGGCGATCGCCTGCGGCCTTGGCGGCCTCCAGCAGCCCGAGGCCCGCGTTGGTCTCGGCGGCGGCCAGCTTGACCAGCGCGAGCGCGCGCAGGAAGCGGCGCGGCATCGGCTGGCCGGAGATCGGGAAGTTGAGCACGGCGCGCTGGGTGGAGGCGCCGTACAGGGCGTCCGCGGGGACCTCCATCTCGCCCATGGAGTCCCGCTCGATCGCGGGTGGCCGCGCCGTTGGCAGGGGTCTCGGTGTCCATGTCGTGATGGTACGGCGCGTGCGTGCGGCGCCGGGACGGGCCGGATGGCCCGGCGCTACGGGGCGCTCGACGGACAGTCGGCGGGATCACGGGCCTACCGACGCGCAGCCGGCGTGGGTCGTTTCAGTCGCGACTGAATGTCATGAAGAAGGGCCTCCGCGGTGAGATCGTGGGTTCTCTGCGGAACCAATCACCAGGGAGGCCCGCTCATGTTGTACGCCGGATTGGACCTGTCGCGCCAGAGGCTGGATGTGCACCTGCTCGATGAGGATGGCCGAACGGTGGGGGTGACGGCCGTCTACCCGGATGCCGACGCGCTCCGCTCGCTGGTTGCCTCGATCGCCCGGCACGGCCAGCCGGTGACCGCGGCGATCGAGTCGATGAACGGGGCCCGCTTCGTGCACGACACCCTCGAGTTCGCGGGCTGGGACGTCGAGATCGCCGACGCGCTCAAGGTCAAGGGCCTCGCCCCGCTCGCCGCCAAGACGGACCGGATCGATGCCTGGGTCCTCGCCGAGCTCGGCCGCCGCGACCTCGTGCCCGCGATCTGGCTGCCCGACCCCGAGACCCGCGCGGAGCGCGAGCGGCGAGGTTCCGGCTCCACCTCGTCCGCCACCGCACGGCGCTCAAGAACCGGATCCACGCCACCCTGATCGCCTTCGGCCACCCGGTGCCGGTGAGTGACCTGTTCGGCATCGCCGGCCGGGAGCTGCTCGCGGGTCTGGCGATCCCCGAGCCCTGGGCGACCACCCTCGCCACCAGCCTCGAGCTCGTCGACGACCTCGACACCCGGATCGATGCCTGCGAGGTCGACCTGCGGGCGATGGGCGCCGACCACCCTGACATCGAGCTGCTGCGCACGGTACCGGGCATCGGCTGGGTGCTGGGCTACACGATTGCGTCCGAGATCGGCGGCATCGCGAGGTTCTCCTCGCCCAAGAAGCTCGCCGGGTACACGGGCCTGTGCCCCATCGTCCGCCAGTCGGGCGGGAGGGATGACCGGGGGCCACTCGCGAAGAACGGGCCCAAGTACCTGCGCTGGGCGTTGATCGAGGCCGCGACCCACGCATCCCGGCACCCGGCTTACAAGGAGCGGTACGAGCGCAACAAGCAGCGCCTCGGCCGCCAGCGCGGGTCCAAGGTCGCTCGGGTCGACATCGCCCGCGAGCTCTCGACCGCCATCTGGCACATGCTCACCAAGCGTGAGACGTTCCGCCCCGGCAGGTCCCACGGGACCGCTCTGGTCGCTTGACGACCCTCGACTGAGATGGACCGCCGGAGCATCCGATCCAACCTGGTCCTCCCCGACAAGAGGCAATAGAGAGATGAGCACGACTCACCCCACCAATCGATCGCTCCGGTTCAGGCCGGACCTTGACAACGGCCCTTCTTCATAGAGAGAGCGGCGCACGGGCCGGGCACGTCAGCGGAGCGCCCGCGTCCAGGCGCGGTGGTGGGTCACGGCCTCGAACCCCACCGATCGGTACAGGCCCTCCGACGCCTCGTTGGATGTCCTCGAGAACACCAGCGCCCCGCGCGCCCCCGCCCGGCGCAGGACGCCCAGCCCGGCACGCAGCAGCGCCCGTGCCAGTCCCCGCCGGCGATGATCGGGATGCGTGCCCACCGGCTCGAACTCGCCGACTCCCGCCTCCGGGACCCACCAGACCATGGCGAACGCGGCCAGCGAGCCGTCGGGTGCTTCGACGACCAGGTCCCGCTCCGGCGCGTAGCGGGGCATCGAGGCCAGCACGCGGTACTTGTCGGTGGACAGTCGCGACGGGGCGAAGGCATCCCGGTGGACCTCGACGCGCGACTCGAGATCCGCAGGGAGGCGGACGGGGCGCAGCCGATAGCCCGCGGGGACGGGCGGCAGCGGCTCGATTGGCGCGGCCCCGTCCAGGCGCCGGTACCAGTGGGTGTAGGCGGGCTCGGGCGAGGGCGCCCAGCCGCGATCCGCCAGCAGGCCGCGCAGGACGTCGTCGGAATCCATTGCCCACGCCTGGAGGACCCCGGGTGGATCGATGCCACCCGCCGAAGCGTCCGCGATCGCGCGCTGCGCTGCCCACTCGATCGCCGCGTCGACGTACGCCGCGCGGGTCGCCGGCGGCAGGTCCGCACGCTGGTGCCAGTCGAGGTCCCCGGGCGGGTTGAGCCAGCCATAGGCGAGCACCCGGTCGTCGCCCCCGGTCCACAGGCGCACCCGCTGCCCCAGGTCGCTGCCGGGCGCCAGGCTCGCGACCCACCATTCGAGGTCGGCGGGCGTCGCGTTCACATTGGGTGCGGCCGTCCGCCAGGACATCGACAGCGCCACCTCCATCGCGCGCAGGTCCGCGAGATCGCGGTACGGCCGACCGCGCGGCAGGTCGGGTGGCCGGGGATCGGTGCGCAGGGTCATGGTGCGCGGAGTATCCCGCGCTCGCCGTATGCTGCGTTCCCATGAGCGTCTCGACGAGTGACTTCCGCGGCGCCATGGGCCAGTTCGCGACCGGGGTGACCGTGGTCACGGCGCTCGACGGCGAGAGGCCGCAGGGGATCACCGTCAACGCCCTGTCGTCGGTCAGCCTCGACCCGCCGCTGGTCGGCATCGCGCTGGACCGGAAGCGGTTCATCGTGCCCGCGATCGACGCCACCGGGCGATACGCGATCAACATCCTCACCGAGGACCAGCAGTGGCTGTCCGACTGCTTCGCGGGCGCCGCCGTGACCCCCGATCGCGAGGCGTTCTGCGGTGCCGCGTGGCACGTGGGCGCGACAGGACTGCCACTGCTCGACGGCGCGATCGCGGCCATGGAATGCAGCGTGGTCGAACGGTTCAGCCTGGGCGACCATCACCTGTACGTCGCCCGGGTCGACGCGACCTCGCTCGCCGACCCGGATGCGCCGCCCCTGCTGTACCACCGCCGGCGCTACCTGCGGATCGAGCGCGCCACGTCGACGCTGGTGGCCGGCAAGCCCGAATCGCCGGCGGGCTGAGGGCTCGAGACGGCGATGCCCACGCTGGCGGCCAACGGGCTGCACATCGCCTACGCGGTCGAGGGCGCCGGGCCGCCGCTCGTGCTGCTCCACGGGGCGACCTCGTCGGGCCACGAGGACTTCGCGGCCCAGCTGCCGCTGTTCCGGCAGGCCTTCCGGTGCATCGTGCCCGAGGCCCGGGGCCACGCCGGCACCCGTTGGGATGCATCGGACGGCTTCAGCTACGACCGGCTGGTGGATGATCTCGAGGCGTTCGCCGACGGCCTCGGCCTGGCGAGCTTCCACCTGCTCGGGTTCTCGATGGGCGGCGCGACCGCGCTGGGCTTCGCGAGCCGGAGGCCAGGTCGCCTGCGGACGCTGGTCGTGGTCGGGATCAGCCCGGAGCGCGAGCCCAGGGCATCGGTCGCCCGCCGGCTGTTCGACCCCGACCGGATCGATCGCCACGATCCCGCCTGGGCGGCAGAGCTGGAGCGTCGCCACGGACCCGTCCAGGGCGCGGGAGCCTGGCGGCGCCTGTTGCCGGCCATCGCGCGCGACGTGGCGTCGCAGGGCCTTCCCGGGCCCGCGGACCTCGTCCGGGTCGATGCCCCGACGCTGGTCGTGGTGGGCGATCGCGACCCGTTCGTGCCCGTCGGCCACGCCTGGGCGCTCCGGCGCCAGCTGCCCGATGCGCGGCTGTTCGTCGCCCCGGACTGCGGGCACGAGGTGGGCGCGCGCCGTCCGGCCCTGTTCAACGAGGCGCTCGCGGGGTTCTACCGGTCCACGCAGGCGGTCGCGACCCGGCGCGCCGAGGCGTGGGCCGCGAGCGGCCCGGAGATGGGCGTCCCGCCATCCGCCGCCCGCGTTTCGCGTGCCGGCTCCGGGACCTGGACCTCGTCGCTCGGCGATGCCGGCACGACCGCGGATCCCGACACCGACTGGATCAAGGAGGCGGCACGATGACGACCACGACCGATCGCGCGGAACCGCGCCTGGTGCGGGTCGAGCTTCCCGCCGGCGATCCGCCGCACCCCGGCGTGGCGCTGGTCACGCTCGACCGACCGGGTGCCCTCAACGCGCTCTCGTTCGAGCTGCTGGCCCAGCTCGACCAGGTGCTCGCGGTGCTCGACGACGACGCGTCCTGCCGCGTGATCGTGATCACCGGGACCGGCAGCCGGGCGTTCGCGGCCGGCGCCGACATCCGCCAGCTCGCCGGCGAGACGCCCGGGTCGCTCCACGCGTCGGACCCGTTCGCGGCGATCGACCGGGTCGCCCGCCTGCGCACGCCGACCATCGCCGCGGTGCGCGGCTTCGCCCTGGGCGGCGGGGCGGAGCTGGCGATGGCGTGCGACATGCTGGTCGCGGGGGACGACGCGCAGCTCGGGCAGCCCGAGGTCGGGATCGGCGTCATCCCGGGCGCCGGGGGCACCCAGCGGCTGACGCGGGCGATCGGACGTCCCCGGGCGATGGAGGCCGTGCTCACGGGTCGCCGGATCGGGGCCGCAGAGGCGGACCGGCTGGGCCTGGTCACGGCGGTCGTCCCGGCCGACCAGACGGTCGAGCACGCCCTGGAGCTGGCCACCCGGATCGCGCAGCTGCCGCCGCTGGCCGTTCGCGCAGCCAAGGCGGCCGTGAACGCCTCGCAGGACCTCGGGCTGGCCGATGGCCTGCGCTTCGAGCGCGACCAGTTCGAGGCGCTGTTCGACACCGACGACCGGACCGAGGGGATGACCGCCTTCCTGCACAAGCGGAAGCCGGCCTGGACGGGGCGATAGCGCTGGTCCCGCCCTGCGGGCCCGGTGCCGGTGGCAGGCTGGCGCCCTCGGCAGGCCGGCACCTGCGGCCCGGTGCCCGTGCCACAATCGGCCCATGGTGAGAGCGCCCGACCGCCCGTCGCGCGAGGCCTGGATCGTGGATGCCGTGCGCACCCCCGTCGGCCGCTACGGCGGTGCGCTGGCCGCGGTCCGCCCCGACGACCTGGCCGCGATCGTGATCCGGGCGATCGTCGAGCGGACCGGCGTGGACCCGGCCTCGATCGAGGACGTCGTGCTCGGCTGCGCCAACCAGGCGGGCGAGGACAACCGCAACGTCGCCCGGATGGCGGCGCTCCTGGCCGGACTGCCGGTCGAGGTTGCGGGACAGACGGTGAACCGGCTGTGCGGCTCCGGGCTGCAGGCCGTCAACACCGCGGCCCACGCGATCGGGGCGGGCGACGGCGAGGTGTTCATCGCGGGCGGCGTGGAATCGATGACCCGTGCGCCCCTACGTCCATGCTCAAGCCCGAGACGGGCTACGAGCGCGGGGCCCGGACCCTCGAGGACAGCACGCTCGGCTGGCGGTTCGTGAACCCGCGCATGCGCGAGGCGTACCCGCCGATCTCCCTGGGCGAGACCGCGGAGCGGGTCGCGGAACGCTGGTCGGTGTCGCGCGAGCGACAGGATGCCTTCGCCCTCGAGAGCCAGCGCCGCGCCCTGGCCGCGATCGAGGGTGGCCGGTTCGCCTCGCAGCTGGTTGCCGTGAGCGTGCCCGGGCGGAAGGGCGCGGTCACGGTCGTCGATCGCGACGAGCATCCCCGCGCCGACACCTCGGCGGAGGCGCTGGCGGCCCTGCGACCCGCGTTCCTCGCCGGCGGGACGGTCACGGCCGGCAACAGCTCGGGCATCAACGACGGCGCCGCGGCGCTGCTGGTCGTCGAGGCCGACCGGGCCAGGGCCCTGGGCCTGGCGCCCATGGCCCGGATCGTGGCCACAGCGGTGGCCGGCGTCCACCCGGACGTGATGGGGATCGGGCCCGTGCCGGCGGTCCGCAAGGCGCTCGCGAGGGCCGGGCTCGAGGCGGGCGATCTCGACCTGATCGAGATCAACGAGGCCTTCGCCAGCCAGTCGGTCGCGTGCATGGACGAGCTCGGGCTCGATCCCGACCGGGTCAATCCGAACGGTGGCGCGATCGCGCTCGGCCACCCGCTGGGCGCGTCGGGCGCACGCCTGATGACGATGCTGGTCCACGAGCTGGCCCGGACGGGCGGCCGGTACGGCCTGGCGACGATGTGCATCGGCGTCGGGCAGGGGATCGCGACGGTCGTCGAGCGCGTCGAGCGCTGAGGTCCGCGCTGCATCGGCGCCGTGGTTTTTGGCGCGGGGCTGGACGAAATCCGTTGCGGTGCGTAGGATCGCGGTGATCCCCCGCCGGGTGGCCGGGACCAGGAACCAAGGAGACCCATCGACATGATCGACGCCCAGCCGACGATCGTCTCGCTGACCGATGCGGCCGCGACCAGGCTGCGGGAGCTGACGAAGGACGAGACGAGCCCCGAGATCGGGCTGCGCGTGTACGTGTACTCGGGCGGCTGCTCGGGCTACCGCTACGGGATGATGCTCGAGGACCAGCCCACGGCGGACGACAACGTGCTGAGCGCGAACGGCGTCCGGGTCTACATCGACCACGGCAGCGTCGGCCTGATCCAGGGCAGCCAGATCGACTACGTGGACACGCTGATGGGCGCCGGGTTCACGGTCAACAATCCGAATGCCGTGGCAGCCTGCGGCTGTGGCTCGAGCTTCCGCACCTCGGACGACGCGGGCCAGGCCCGCGAGCTGCGCCCACTGACCTCGCCCGACGGCCCGCCAGGGCCCGTCCCTCGCAGCCCGACCGCCGCCGGCACCACCGGCGGCGGGTGCACGTCCGGCCGGGAGCGACCAGGGATGGCTCGCCGCCCAACGGGCACCGGATTGCCGGAGCCCCCGGATGTCGGGAACGCAGGCAGGGCGTACCCTCCAGCGCATCGATGCAGATCCCGCTGTTCCCCCTCCACGCCGTGCTCACGCCCGGGCTCGCCCTGCCGCTCCACGTGTTCGAGGAGCGCTACCGGGTCATGGTCCGGCGGCTGCCTCGACACCTCGTCGCCGTTCGGGATCGTGCTGATCCGCGCGGGGAGCGAGGTGGCGTCCCGTGGCGGCGATCCGGAGCTCGCCATCGCGGGCGTGGGCACGTTCGCCGAGATCCGGGAGGCCAGCCGCTACAGCGACGGTCGCTGGGACCTGCTCGCCGTCGGGTCGGGCCGGTTCGCCATCGACCAGGTCCACAGCGAGCTGGAGCCGTATCTCGTGGCCGACGTGCGCACCATCGACGACGAGATCGGCGATGCGGACGCGGCGGAGCGGCTCGTCCAGCGGGTGATCGGGCGCTTCGTGGACTACCTCCACCTGCTCCAGCCACGTGACGGCGAGGCCGCGCCGCCGATCGACGTCCAGGTCGAGGTCGACGTCCCCGAGCCGCCCGCCGGGGAGGCGCGGGCCGCCGGCACCGAAGACCCGGTCGACGAGGTCCTCGAGCGTGAGGCTCCGGAGCTCGACCCTGCCGACCTCGCGACCACGCTCCGGATCCCGGACGACCCCTCGCAGCTCTCGTTCCTGCTCTCGGGCATCGTGCAGGTGGACCCGGTGCGGAAGCAGGCGCTGCTCGAGGCCGGCTCGGCCGAGGACCGGCTGCGGGACCTCGACCGGCTGCTGGATCGGGAGCTCGTGCTCCTGCGCCGGCGACTCGCGCCCTATATGCCAGAACGGCCCTCGGGCGTCGTCCGCGCCAACTGACGGATCGTCGCAGCCCCATCCAGCCCGGAGGTCTCGATGAGCGACCTGGACATCACGCACCGGATCAACGCCCTGTCGACCGAGGAGGAGGCGCTGTACGAGCGCGCCGGCGACGGCCAGGGGATCAGCACCGCCGACCACGAGCGCCTGGCATCGATCCAGGTCGAGCTGGACCGCTGCTACGACCTGCTTCGCCAGCGTCAGGCCCGCCGCGCCGCGGGCCTGGACCCCGCGAGCGCGGAGGTCCGTCCGGCGGAGATCGTGGAGCACTACGAGCAGTAGCCGCGGGTCGTCCTCGAGCCCGACGGCGGCTGGTGGGGCCGGCAGGACGGGACGCCGGACGGGACGCCGTCAGCGGGCAGCGACGTCCACCTCGCTCGCCCCGCCCATGATCTCGATCTCGTACCGGTCGGGATGCGAGGCGTACCCGTCGCCCTCGAACCGCCGGTCGCCTGCGACCTGGCCGCGGCGGCGGCCGTCGAGGCGCAGGTGCGAGACGCCCCCTGCGACCCGGACCGCGACCGGCACGTCCGCCGGACGGCGGAAGCGCGCGCTGCTGGCCACTCCGCTCACCCGGACCGGGACCGTGCCCACCGGCGCCGGCAGGTCCAGCCGGATGTGGTTCGCCCCGCCGCCGACATCGATCCGCTCGAGGGCGACCCCGTCGAGCGTGCCGGTGAGATCGGTGATGCCACCCTCGAGCTCGATCGACCACGGGATGGACCCGTTGAGCGCCAGGCGGGCCGTCCGGCCCTGGAACGCGGCGAGCGCCCGCCGGTAGCGGATCGTCACGGCCCCGCCGGCAGCGCGGACGTCGGGCAGGGGACCGTGGAACGTGGCCGTCAGCAGCTCGTTGCCGGGCGTGGTCCCGGCGAACTCCAGGCGCGACGCGCTGGTCTCCATGATCAGCCGCGCGCTCGCCTGTGGCCCGAGCGGCGCGAAGTTGAGGGCCAGCCGTGGCGCGCCCGACACGAACACCAGGCGGCCGCGGGTCAGATCGCCCAGCGGAGCGCTGAACTGGTCGCCGACGAACCCGCCGCGAGCGCCCGCCAGGAGCCGTGAGGTCTCGCCGGCCACGAGGCCGCGAGCCGTCTCCAGGAACCCGCCGATCGCCCGGCGCTCCACTTGCGGGTACCCGTCGAGAGCCTTGCCGATGGCGGCGTCGAGGGGCGCGATCACCTCCAGCACCCGCGCTGCGCGCGCGCCCACCGGGTGCACGCCCACGCTCCGCCGGTCAGCGGCATCCGGCCGGCGCTCGACGAAGCCCGCCCGCTCCAGCCGGTCGAGGACGCCGGTGACGGCGCCAGTGGTCAGGCCCGCCAGCTCGGCCAGCCGGCTGGGCGTGACCCCCGGCTCGGCGATCGCGAGCTCCAGGCAGCGGAGATCCGTGGTGTTGACCCCGAGCTGGGCCGCGAGGGCCTCGTCGAAGGCGGCGTTGCGGACCACTTGACGGATGGAGGCAATGTCATTCATGATGCCGATATCTTAGCGCGCAAGATACTTAGGAGAAGGCATGATCGATCACGATCATACACCGCGCCCCGAGGCGATCGAGGCACGCGAGCTGGTGAAGACCTACCCGGGCCCGATCCGGGCGGTCGACGGGGTCAGCCTCAGCATCCCCGCGGGCAGCGTGTTCGGGCTCCTGGGGCCGAACGGCGCCGGCAAGTCGACGCTGGTGAAGATCCTCTCGACGCTGTCCCGCCCGACCGCCGGAACCGCGGTCGTCGCCGGGCACGACGTGCTCCGGCATCCCGAACGGGTGCGGCGCTCGATCGGCGTGGTCGGCCAGCAGTCGTCGATCGACCCCAGCGCGACCGGCCGCGAGAACCTCCAGCTGCAGGGGCAGCTGTACGGGATCGATGGGCGCGACCTCCGCTCCCGGGTCGGAGCGCTGCTGGAACGGTTCGAGCTGGCCGATGCCGCGAACCGGATCGTGGGGACGTGGTCGGGCGGCATGCGCCGCAAGCTCGACGTCGCGCTGGGGCTCATCAACCGCCCCAGCGTGCTGTTCCTCGACGAGCCGACGACCGGGCTGGACCCCGACGCGCGCTCGCGCCTGTGGGCCGAGATCGAGACGCTCAGCCACGACGGTGGCCTGGCCATCCTGCTCACCACCCACTACCTCGAGGAGGCCGACCGGCTGGCCAGCCGCCTCGCGATCGTCGACCACGGGCAAATCGTGGCCGAGGGGGCGCCCGACGCCCTCAAGGCCGAGCTCAAGGGTGACGCCATCCGCATCGACCTCGACGAGCCGGTCGGCGGGCCCCGCGCCGTCTCGGTGCTGTCCCGGATCGACGGCATCGCCAGCCCCCTGGTCCAGGGATCGCGGGTCTCCGCGCGCGCCGACCATGCCGCCACCCGCGTTCCCGCCGTGCTGTCGGCGCTCGAGGGCGCGGGCATCGCGGTGGCCGCGGTCACGGTGGCCCGGCCGTCCCTCGACGACGTCTACCTGCGCCACACCGGCCGGTCGTTCCGGCCCGATGCCCTGGAGGCCGCCCGATGACCGCCTTCGCCCAGACCGCCCATGTCTCCGGACGCCACCTCCGGGCGTTCATGCGCCAGCCGTGGTTCGTGGGCATGGCGATCATCCAGCCCGTGATCTGGCTGCTCCTGTTCGGGGCGCTGTTCCAGAACGTGACGGAGATCCCGGGTTTCACCACCGGCGGCAGCTACCTCGACTACCTCGTGCCCGGCGTGCTGGTCATGACGGCCCTGTTCTCGTGCGGCTGGAGCGGGATGTCGGTCATCGAGGATCTCGACCGGTCGATCGTGGACCGCCTCCTGGTGACGCCCGTCCATCGCAGCGCGATCATCGCCGGCCTGACCGTCTACGAGCTCGTCGCGCTGCTCATCCAGGCCGCGATCATCGGGGGGCTCGCGGTGCTGCTGGGCGCGCGCTTCGAGGGCGGGATCCTGGGCTTCGGTGCCCTCACCGCGAGCGCGATGCTGGTGGGCGCCGCGGTCGCCTCGTTCTCGGATGCGATGGCCCTGATCCTGCGCCAGCGCGAGTCGGTCATCGGGATCAACACCCTGATGACGCTGCCGCTGACGTTCCTCTCGGCCGCCTTCCTGCCGCTCGAGCTGGCGCCCGAGTGGATCCGGACCGTGGCCCGGTTCAATCCGGTCAACTGGGCGGTCGAGGCGGGACGGGAGGCGCTCACGGCGACCCCGGACTGGTCGTTCGTGCTGCCCCGGATGGCCGGGCTGCTGATCCTGGCCTGCCTCGCCACGGCGTGGGCGACCCGGACCTTCCGCGCCTACCAGCGGTCGATCTGAACCCGGCGGAACGGCCCGGGGCGGCGGACCCGCCCCGGGCCGCGTTGCCGTGTCACACGGGCTGCGGCTCCTTGGCCATCGCCAGGGCCGCGAAGTTCTCAGCCATGTGGCGCGTGGCGCGGTCGAGGGCCGCGTGGTACACGAGCCAGTCCATGATCACCGGCAGCGCTCCGGTCGTCTCGTACTCGATGTCCAGCGTGCAGCGCGTGCCGCTGCCGTAGGGCTCGAAGCGGTAGACCCAGTCGCTCGCGACGCCGTTGTCGGCGGTTCCCCGGATGTGGATGAGCTTGAGCGGCTCGGCGGCGACGATCGAGCCCTTCGAGTGGAGCGTCTGGCCCAGCAGCCGCATCGTCGACGTGAACGTGGTGCCCACCTGGTCGATGGGGCCGCTGACGTCCGCGATCTCCATGTACGGGTTCCACTCCGGCTGGCGGTCGACGTCGCGGGCCAGGGCGAACACGTGGTCGACCGGCGCGGCAACGATGACTTCCTGGTGGATGTGGCGCATCCCGACACCTCCGATCGGGCGGGTCGGGTTCGCCAGTGGCTCCGCGCGGTCCGGGCGGCCACGATTGGGGCCGCGCATCGACGTCTCCCGCGATCGGTACAGGATGGGTGTTGCCCACACCGGCGACCAGTGCCATGCGTCGCGACCGCGACGCCGGTCCCGAATGCCCGCCTACCCCGTCGAGGCGAGGCCGCCGGGCGCGCCCGCGGCCGGAAGGCCGCCGCTCGCGACCCAGGCATCGACGTGCGGCGGGAGGGCGCCGTCAAGCCGCAGGATCTGGTCGGGCGTCACCGGGGCATCGGCGACCGCGCGAGGCTGGGCGGGCTCGTCGAGGAACTCGCTCGCGCCCAGGTCGTGCGCATCGAGCCGGGCGAGCGTGACGCGCTGGCCGCGCCAGGTGTCGAGGTTCAGGGCGCGCCCGTCGTGGTACAGCGTCGCTCGCTCGACCGGCGTGTGGCCGAACACGACCCGGCCCAGGCCGGCTTCCCGGTAGGGCGACCAGCAGGCCGCCTCGGGGAACGCCTGGGGCGACTCGAAGAACGCCTTCCGGATCCAGAGGCGCTCGGCACTCCGCTCGAACCGATCGAGCGGCTGGTCGGGCACCGGGCCCCCGTGGACGAGCAGCACGTCGCGCCAGCGCGCGTACGGCGCGAACGCCCACAGTGTCGGCAGCAGGTCGGGGGCAAGCTCCACGACCCGGGCCGCGATCTCCTGCGGGCGGCGTCCGTCCCACTCGTTCGGCTCGAGGCCCGCCGACAGGAGCGTGGCCGCTCCGCCGAACGTCATCAGCGCCTCGAAGATGGCCGGCTCCCCGCCCAGGCCGCCCAGGACCTGCGCCTCATGGTTCCCCCACAGCAGCGCGACCAAGCCCCCCCGCTCGACGGCCTGCGCGCGCAGCGAGGCGAGCCGCCGCACGAGGCCCACCGAATCGGGGCCGCGATCGACGAGGTCGCCGGTGACCACCAAGGCCGTGCGGGGAGGCGCTACCCACCGATCCCGGCCGTCGGACAGGCCGGCCCGCTGGAGCAGACGGTCGACCGCCACCAGCTGGCCGTGGAGGTCGCTCGCCGCCCAGACCGTGAACTCGTCGGGGATGCGGATCGGGGGAACGTCGGGATTGGACATCGCGCACCCGAGGCTAGCATCGCGGCGCCGTGGCCGCAGCCGTCGGTTGGAACCGCGCCGGCGAGCCGCCGCGCACGCCGCCGGTTCAGGCGATCGCCGACAGCAGCTGTCCACCATCCACGTTCATCGCATCCCGCAGCGGCAGCCCGCCGCCGCAGCCCACGTCGAGCAGCCGATCCACCAGCCAGTCGTCGAACGCGTCAGGAGGCAGCCCGGCGGCCTGCCAGGCGGCGAGATCCTCCACGCCCAGCCCGAGCTCGCCGAGGCGCTCGAGCATCGGGCGCGGCCCGTTCGGCCCGGACAACGCGATCAGCGGTCAGCCGTCGCTGAACCGCTCCTCCTTCCAGGGATCGGCGTCGTTGTGGTAGCCGTAGCGCTCCCAGAAGCCGAGCATGTCGTGCGGCAGCAGCTCCAGCGCCCGGATCCACTTGGGCCCCTTCCAGAAGTAGCGCTTGGGGACGATCAGGCGGAGGGGGTAGCCGTGCTCGGGCTCGAGCGGCGCGCCCTCGTACGTGTCCGCGAGCAGGACGTCATCGTCATCGAGGACGTCGAGCGGGACGTTCGCCGTGTAGCCCTGCTCCGCGTGGCCGACCACGAACTTCGCCGCGGGCCGCGCCTGGGCGAGCTCGAGGATGGTCTGGATCGCGACGCCCTCCCAGTGCGTGTCCAGCTTCGACCAGCGGGTCACGCAGTGGATGTCCGTCGTCACCTGCTTTCGGGGCAGGGCCTGGAGCTCGGCCCAGGTCAGGCGAAGCGGGTTGTCCACCTCGCCGTACACCCGGAAGTCCCAAGTGGACAGGTCGGCCCGCGGCACGCTGCCGTAGTGCAGGACGGGGAACTTCTGGGTGAGGTACTGGCCGGGCGGGACGCGGCCGGTGACAGCGGGATCGATACCACGATCCCCGAACAGGCGCTCGAACATGGCGATCTCCGGTGCGGGCAGGGGCGCCCGCGGTCAGGGTGCCAGATGGGACACGGGAACGGTAGCCGTGATTCGTGACGGGATCGCGACAACCCCGATCTCGCCCGGCTACCCGCCCGGGGCGGCCTCGACCCGCAGCACCCAGATGCCGGCCCTGGCGTCGACGAACAGCGGCACGAGGCGCAGGGATCCGACAACCGTCGGGCGCTGGACCTCGACCGAGGCCCACACCGGCGCCGGCTTGTCGTCGCGGTTGTCGTGGTACAGGATCGTCCCCGGCGGCGGGATCCCATGGGCGGGATCGACCAGGCTCGGATACAGCTTCGTCCCGGCCCACAGCGGCAGGTCGAGGTCGACGATCCCCTGGGCCCGCAGGCGGGCCGGGATCAGGACCAGCGTCCTCGGGTCCGCCGGTGGGCTCGCGCCACGCCATGGCGGCACCGTGCCCAGGGCCGGCGCGATGGCGGCGAACGCTCGCGCCGCATTGGCCTGCTTCGCCCGCTGCGCCGCGACGGAGGCGCGCACATGGGGTGTCCGCGGCCACGAAGGCGCCATCGCGACGGCCAGGATCAGCCCGCCAGCCAGGGCGACCGTGCCCCAGGCTCGGCCCGGGGCACCCGGCACGCTGCGCAGCCACCAGTGCCGGACCCGTGCAGCGTCGATGGCGCCGACACCCACGCCGGCGGCCCACACGAGACCGAGGTCGATCGGCAGCAGGTAGCGCGACGAGATCACGGTGCCGCGAGCCCCCGACGCGATGAAGAACAGCGCGACGGCGACCGGGACGATGGTCACCACGAACAGGGCCATCCAGCGTCGGCGGACGGCCAGGTCCACGACGGCAAGGGCAGCCAGCGGGAGGACCGGCGCGATCCCCAACACGTGGTGGCCGACGAACCTGATGACCTCCAGCAGCGACCGGACGTTGCCCTGGCCCTCGGAGTTCGCCGCCGCCGTGTTCGCCCAGAACAGCGCGTCGCCCGTGAGCAGCCAGTCATGGACCGACAGGACCAGGATCGCGAGCAGGCCCAGGCCCAGCTGCCACGCCCCGGCCGGCGGGGTGCCGGCACGGCCGGTCCGGGCAACGCCCTGGGCCAGGACGACGATCCCGAGCGCCAGCGCCGTGACCGCCAGGATCTCCGGCCTGGCGAGGGCGGCCAACGCCAGGGCCGTGCCCGCGATCGCGAACCGTGGCCTGGGGGCGAGGACGGCGATCGCCGCCACTGCACAGCCGAGCAGCGCCCAGGAGACGCCATACGCGAACGTCACGTCGACCAGCAGCTGCGGCGCGAGGGCCAGACCGGCAACGGCGAAGCCCGCGGCCGCCGGCCCGCCCAGCCGGTGCGCGATCAGCCCCGCGAGCGCCACGAGCAGGGCGAAGGACAGGATCGCGAGCAGGGACACCGAGCGCCAGTCGCCCGTGGCCGACCGGGCCACGCCGTACACCAGCGTCAGCAATGGCTTCGAGGTCTGCGACAGGTAGCCCTCGAGCTGCTGGCCGGCGACGAGCCGCTGGAACTCGACGACGGGGGCGGCCGCATCCGGCCCGATCGGGCCCACGCTCAACGGACGGACGACGTACAGGGCGACGGCCGCGGCCCCCGCGAACGCGGCGGCTGCGCCCAGGAGAGGGTACGGCCGTTCGCGTGGCAGCCCGGTCATCGGGGCCAGTGTAGGGCGCTGCGGGGTCGCTCATGGCGGTTCGATCGCGCCCGTCCGCTATCCTTCGCCCGTGCAAGCCAACGACGCAGCGCACGTGCCGGTGGACGCCGCCGAGCGCCCCTTACCGCCGCCGGCCACCGCGCCCCGTGGCGACCCCGGGAGCGCGCCGCGCGTGGTCATCGTGATGCCGGCCTACAACGCCGCCCGGACCCTGGAGCGAACGTACGCCGACATCCCGCATGACCTCGTCCACCACGTGATCCTGGTCGACGACGTGTCGAGCGACGAGACCGTGGACATCGCGAAGCAGCTGGGCCTCGAGGTCATCGTCCACCGCCAGAACCTGGGCTACGGCGGCAACCAGAAGACGTGTTACGACCGAGCGCTGGAGTGGGGGGCCGACGTCGTGGTCATGCTCCACCCGGACTACCAGTACGACGCGACCCGGATCCCTGAGCTGGTGGCGCCGATCGTGGCCGCCCAGGCCGACCTGATGCTGGGAAGCCGGTTCCTGGGCGACCCGCTGGCGGGCGGCATGCCCCGCTGGAAGTTCCTCTCCAACCGTTTCCTGACCGGCGTCGAGAACGTCGCCTTCGGGCTCCACCTGTCCGAGTACCACACCGGGCTGCGAGCGTACAGCCGGCGGCTGCTCGAGACCATTCCCTTCCACCTCAACTCCGACGACTTCGTGTTCGACCAGGAGCTGGTCGCGCAGGTCGTGGCGGTGGGCGGGCTGCGGATCGGCGAGATCGCGGTGCCGACCCGGTACTTCGAGGAGGCGAGCTCGGTCAACTTCCGGCGCAGCGTGGTCTACGGCCTGTCCACGCTGCGGGTGGTTGCCCGTTACCTGCTGCATCGCACCGGCCTCCGCCGGTCGCCCAAGCTCAGCCCGCGGATCGCCACGCGCGAGCCGGGCGCGGCCTGAGGATGCCCCGCGTCCGGGGCCTGGGCCGGGCGGCCCTGGGTCTCGCGATCTCCGTGGTCGCGCTCGCCCTGGTCGTGCGCTCGGTGGACCTGGGCACGGCGTGGCAGGCGCTGCAGCGGGCCCAGCCCCAGTGGATCGTGCTCCTGCTCGGGTTCGTCGCCGCCGACGTCCTGCTGCGCGCGGTGCGCTGGCGGATCCTGCTCCGGCCCCTCGCGCGGGTCCCGCTCCGGGCGACCCTGGCGTCGCTGCTGGTCGGGTACCTCGCCAACAACGTGCTGCCGGCCCGGCTGGGGGAGGTCGTCCGCAGCCACGACCTGGGCGAGCGGACCGGGGTGTCGCGGGCGGCCATCCTGGGCACGATCGTGGTGGAGCGCGTCGTCGACACGCTGGTCGTCGTCGCGATCGCATCCGTGGCGATCCTGGTGCTCTCGGTGCGGGGCGTGGTCGCCTCGGCGGTGATGGTCGGGCTCGCCCTGACGGCGCTGCTCGTGGTCGCGACCGCGGCCGGGATCGCGGCCCACCGGCTGCCCGGGGCGAGCCGGGTCGGCGCGTTCCTCGATCGCTGGCCGCGCGTGCGGGCCGGGCTCGGCAGGCTGCGCGAGGGGCTCACGGTGGCGAGCGACGCGCGCACGATGGCCGCTGCCGTCGTCCTGTCGGTGGGGTCCTGGTCGAGCACCGTGCTGGCGTTCGCGGCCGCGGCACAGGCGGTGGGCATCGAGCCGACGATGGGCCAGGCCGCGCTCCTGGCGGCGGGCACCAACCTGGCCACCGCGATCCCGGCTGCCCCCGGCTACGTGGGCACGTTTGAGCTGGCGGCCGTGACGATCGCCGCATCGGTGGGAATCGACCGCGCGTCCGCCCTTGCCTTCGCCGTGCTGGTCCACGCGACGACCCTGGTGCTCACCTCCGCGGGAGGCGCGATGGCACTCGTCCTCGGCGGGCGGCGGCGCGAGGATGGGGTCGTGGAACCCGAGTCCGCCGCCCGACCCATGCCCGCCACGCCGTCCGGCGGACCGCCTGCGCAGGTCGGGTCGCGGCCGGGTGCCCCGGGAGGCGATGGTTGACCGTTGGAGGCGCGTCCCGGCCATGGCCAGGAAGCCTCGAGTGGGGCGGCGACTGGGTCCGCGACGCGGCCACCGAGCTGGCGCGCCTCGGGTTCGAGCTGCGCGATGGCACCCGGACGGGCACGGTGCCAGGCCCACGCCTGCTGGTCGCCTTCCGCGACGCCCCCACCCTCGAGCACTTCGACCCCGAGGTGGCCACGTTCTGGGAGGCGCGTGACGGCCGCGGCCGGTTGGCCACGCTGGATCGGGGCGCCAGCGTTCCGCAGAGCCGGCCGTTCTCGTGGGGCCGGATCAGGGTGAGCGACCGGATCCCGGTGTCCAACGAGTTCCTGTCGTTCGGCGGGACCCTGCTTGCCGACGCCCTCGACCCCCACACGATGCTCGCCGCCTTCACCTCGCGGGCCCCGGTCGTCCGCTGGGCCGGCCACTCGCAGGGCGTGGACTCGATCACGGACGAGATCGGGGCGTTCTTCGCCCGGCTGATGGTCCCGATCGACTACCAACCCCAGGCCGAGGCGCGCATCGGGACGGCCGACCCGGAGGCGATCTACGCGGCGTTCCTGCTCCACACGGCTCGCCGGCTGGGCCCGTCCAGCCGGCTGCGCCAGGCGGACCCGGCTTTCGCCTCGATGGTCGACCACGAGGGCAACCGCCTGGCCCACGACGTCCCCGCCGCGTGGCATGACGGCGAGGCGATGCTGGACTGGCTCGAGCTCGGGTAGCGGCACCGGTCGCGCCGCCGGCCCGCGCGCCACCCGCGCGCACCCGCGCACACCCCGCGGCCGCTCCGCGCGCACCCGCGGCCGCGGCCGTGGCTGCTCGCCGGGCGAGCACTGTGGCGCTTCTCACCGGCGCGATCCGCTGGATGGCTCGCCCGGCGAGCAGGATCGCCTCCGGAACCGCCGGAGTGCTCGCTGGGCGAGCAGGATCGCCTCCGGAACCGCCGGAGTGCTCGCTGGGCGAGCAGCCGTGCCCGGGAACCGCCGGAGTGCTCGCTGGGCGAGCAGCACCGGGCGACCCCCGTTCGGCACCGCCGGGCCGCGGCCGGGCAAACGCCGCGCTGCGCCCCCCGGACAGCCCAGGACCCCGGCGGGGCCGGGGTCCTGGGGTCGCGCGGCTCGAGGCCCTACGGGGCCGGGTCCTGGGGTCGCGCGGCTCGAGGCCCTACGGGGCCGGGTTGGCGAGGTCGCTGATCTTGGTCAGGCCGTACTTGGTCGCGGTGTCCTGGGTGACCACGAACCCGTTCTGGTCGGTGGCCGCAGCAGGATCCAGCGCTTTGAGGCCCTTGCTCGCGAGGTGCTCGTTGAGCTTCGCGACGTTGGCCGCGGCGTCGGTCGTGGCCTCGCCCGCGCCGCCGTTGACATACTCGAGGGCCGTGGCCGCGTACTCGGCGAGGATGTCGATGTCACCCGACTCGAGCGCCGGGAACACGATCTCGCGGTTGCCGAGCTGGAACTTGCGGTTCACGGTGAAGCCGTTGGCCTCCAGGGTCTGGGCGAACAGCTCACCCAGGATCTCCTGCTCGTAGAAGTTGGTCGAGCCGACGGTGACCGTGCCCATCGACTCGCCCCCGGGCCCGGGCAGGAACCCGTTGTCGGTCAGCCACGCCTTGGCGGCGTCGGCGGACGACAGCCCGTCCACGGTCACCTGCTTGTTGAGCCCGGTCAGGGCGTCCTGGGACAGCTTGGCCATGATGCCGTTGAGCAGGTCGGCCACGTTCGCGTGCGCGTCGAGCAGCTTCTGGCTCACCACCGGAACCAGGTTGTCGGCGAGCTGCAGGCCCTTGTCGTCCTGGAGCAGGACGAAGCCGTTGGCCGCGATGGCGGGATCGGACGTGAACAGCAGGCCGATCCCGATGTCACCGTTCTTGAGCGCCTCGACGGTCAGCGGACCCCCCGCGTCGAGCGCCTTGAAGTCCTTGAACTGGAGCCCGTACACGCTCTGCAGGCCCTGCAGGCAGAACGGGCGCTGCGGGCACTCGGGCGGACCACCCAGCACGAGCTGACTGGCGACGGACGGCCCCATCGACTCGGGCGCCATGCTGGACGGCGCGGTCGTCTCGGGCGCCATGCTCTGCGCCACCGAGGGCGGCGCCGCCGACGGCGACGGTGTGCTGCCCCCACCCGACGAGCACGCGCTCAGCACGAGCGCGAACGTCATCGCCCCGAGGGCAGCGATGCGGCTGATCCGCATGGGTCCTCCTTCCTGTCTGCCCGCACCGCCATCGGCGGTCAACGGGTCCGGGCATGCTACACGACGTTTGTGTCCCGCCCGTGACAGGAATTCGGCAACCGCCCGCCAAGATCAGGCAGCGACGCCGGCCGTGGGCCCTGGCGGCGCCAGCTCGACCGGCGATGCCGCCCGCGGCACGCCTCGGACCCCGGGCGAGACGGCTCGATGCTCGAGCATCGTGAACGCGCGCTCCGTGAGCACGGCCAGCGCCGCGACCAGCAGCGCGCCGCCGATGAGCTGGGGCGTGTCGCGGAGCGCGAACCCATCGACGATGAACCGTCCCAGCGCGCCGCCGCCGACGAGGGCCGCCAGGGTCGCCGTGGCCACCACCTGGACCGACGACACCCGCAGCCCCGCGATGACGACCGGCAGCGCCAGCGGCAGCTCCACCCGCCGCAGCAGCTGGAGCTCGCGCATGCCCATTCCGCGGCCCGCCTCGACCATCTCCCGGTCCACGCCCTGCATGCCCGCGTAGGTGTTGGTCAGGGTCGGGGGGATCGCCAGCAGCACCAGCGCCGCGAGCGCGTTGACGAAGCCGATGTGCAGGATCGGCACGAAGATCACGAGCATCGCGTACGAGGGCACGGCCCGGCCGAGATTGCCGATGGCGACGGTCGCCACCGCGCCCCGGCCCGTGTGGCCGATGAACAGCCCGACGGGGACCGCGAGCGCCGCGGCGATGAGCACCGCGAGGCCCGACAGCTCGACGTGCTCGAGGATGCGATTGGGGATGCCCGAGGTCCCGCTCCAGTTGGCCGGGTCGAGGAACCAGGCCACGATCGCGTCCACGCTCAGCGACCCGCCCGTTGCCAGGGCGTCAGCGCCCGACCTGCGAGCACGAGCACGAGGTCGGCCAGGATCGCCAACGCGATCATCACGATCAGCGCGCCGTAGACCAGGTCCCAGTGCCGGAGCGTGAACCCGCGCAGCAGGACCTGTCCCAGGCCGCCCTCGCCGATGACCGCCGTGACCATGACCAGGCCGATCGTGGTCACCGTCGCGATCCGCAGCCCGGCGACGACCAGGGGCAGGGCGAGCGGCAGCTCGACGCCAACGAGGCGCTGGACGCGGGTCTGGCCCATGCCGTCGGCCGCCTCCAGGACGTCGCCCGGGACCCCGTCAAGGCCGGCGAGCATGTTGCGCACCAGGATCAGCAGCGTGTACGAGATCAGGCCGATCTCGGCCGAGACGAGCGACAGGCCGGTGATCGGCACCAGGATCGCGAACAGCGCGAGGCTCGGGATGGTGTACATCGTGCCCGTGACCGCGATGACCGGTCCGCCCAGCCACCGCCAGCGGACGATCAGCAGGGTCAGGACGAGGCTGATGGCGAAGCCCACGCCCACGGCGATCCCGGTGAGCACGAGATGGCCGATCAGCCCGTCGACAAGTAGGCCCCCGTTACGCTGGACGAAGTCAGCCATGCGCGCCGCCACCCGCCCCGGCCGGCTCGACCAGCGCCGGATCCAGGGGCGCGAACGCCGTCTCGACCGCCGTCTCGCGCATCACCGCCATCACCGCATCGATGGTGATGAGGCCCCGGAACGCCCCGCGGCGATCGACCACGACGCCGGCCTGGACGAGATCGTCGAGCATCATCGACAGGGCGTCCTTGACGGTCGTCCGGCGGTCGAGCAGGGGAGAGGTCGAATCGACCAGGTCCGCGCGGATCACGCCGCTCGACGGGACGTGCTCCTGGTCGATCCAGCCGATCGGCCGCTCCGTGGCGTCCAGCAGCAGCAGATACTGGAACGGGTCGGCCAGCACGCGCCGCCGGGCCTCGGCGGCGTCCTCGCCGACGTGCGCCGTGACCGCGGGCTGCATGGCCAGATCGTCGACTCGCATCAGCGACAGCCGCTTGAGCCCGCGATCGGCACCCACGAACCGGGCAACGAACTCGGATGCCGGGGCGGCCAGGATCTCCGCCGGCGGTCCGAACTGCTCGACGACGCCGCCGGCACGGAACACGGCCACGACGTCGCCCATCTTGATCGCCTCGTCGATGTCGTGGGTCACGAACAGGATCGTGCGGGCGAGCTGCTCCTGGATCCGCAGGAACTCGTTCTGCAGCCGCTCGCGAACGATCGGGTCGACGGCGCCGAACGGCTCGTCCATGAGCATGATCGGGGGATCCGCCGCGAGCGCCCTTGCCACGCCCACCCGCTGGCGCTCGCCGCCCGAGAGCTGGGCGGGGTAGCGCGCGGCGTAGGTGCCGGGCTCCAGGCCGACCAGCGCGAGCAGCTCCTCCGCTCGTTCGTGCCGCCGGACAGCCGGCCAGCCCAGCAGCCGCGGCACGGTGGCGACGTTGTCCTCGATCGTCTGGTGGGGGAACAGCCCGGTCTGCTGGATCACGTACCCGATCCCGCGCCGGAGCTCGGTGACGTCCCGGCTGGCGGCGTCGACGCCGTCGAGCAGGATCCGGCCGGCGGTCGGCTCGATCAGCCGGTTGACCATCTTGAGCGAGGTCGTCTTGCCGCAGCCCGACGGCCCGACCAGCACGCAGATCTTCCCCGCCGGGACCGTCAGCGACAGGTCGTTGACGGCGCCCGGAGCGCCCTTCCTGGACGCCGCGGCGTCGTAGATCTTGGTGACGTGGTCGAACTCGACGGTCGCCGCGTGGCGAGTGGGCTCGGATCGGGGTGCGCTCATCGGCAGGCAGGCTCCCTGGCGGTCACCGAACCCTACCCGATCGGCCGCGAGCCGGCCCACTCGCGGTGGCGGACTCAGGTCCCGCCGCCGGCTCCCGTCGGGGCCGCGGCAGGCGCCGACGGCACGTGCAGCCGCCCGGCCAGCTCGCTGATCACCGACTGGACGAAGTCGTAGCGCGCGGGTGACCGCTGCTGCAGCAGCCGGCGGTTCGCGATGAACGCCATGACCGCCTCGGGGAAGTCCTCGAACGGGCCGGCCGACACCTGGTAGCGGCTGATCGGCTGCTCGTGCCAGCCCTGCTGCCAGGTCGAAGTCGTGATCCGGTACCGGTCCTCGGGCAGCTGGCCGGCGTCGAGGGCGGCCTTCGCGGTCGGATCGCCGACGTCGTACAGGCGCCATTCGCGGGCTCCCGCTGGCGCCCGGCGCCAGCCGATGTCCCGGGCGTAGCGATCCATCAGCAGCGGCCCGGCAGCGCGTCGGACGGCGGCCGGGTCATGCGCGACCTCCTGCAGCCCATGCCCCAGCTCGTGCGTGATGACGCGCCCGATGCCCTGCTCCTGGGTGGGCCGGTCCGACGCGGCCGCCGAGCCCGACGCGTCGCGCGCCGTCGGCAGCACCTTGGCCGTCGCCTGGAGCACGGCGTTCTCGTACACGCTCATCACGCCCCCGGAGTAGTCGGCGCCGGCCGGGTCCCAGCCGGTCCGCAGCTGCCCGCCGACGCGAACGCCCTGGTAGCCGCGCTTGTAGAACACGATCTGGCGGATCGGCGGCAGCCCGCCCATCGCCGTCGCGAAGTCGGCGAGCCCGCGGAGGATGGCGCGATAGACCGGGGACGATGCGCCCGGATCCCACGACGCCCACTGCTGGGTCCCTGCGGTCACCTCGGTGCGCAGCACGTCCCCGACGTTGTCGGGACCGGACATCGCGTTGAGCGTGGAAACCTGCTGGTCGAGCGTCCCCGTCACCACCTGCCCCACGCCGTTGCGCGCGGCCTCGGTCTCGAACTCCGCCCGGGCCATCGCGGTCGGCGCGGTGGCGCCGCCCCGACGGCGTCCTCCCCGCTGCCGCTGGACGGTGCCCGCGGCGACCGGCGTCGGCGCCGGTTCCCGGCGGACGAGCGCGGTCGCCGCCGCGTTGCCCGCCTGCCGCTGCACGGCGGTGATCAGCGACGGGTCGAGGAGCCCGGCGTGGAACGGGCCGCCCGCCCCGCCGTCGGCGGCCGGCTTGGGCCGCTCCGGGCGCGTCTCGTGGTGGACGTCGGCGGGCACCTCGGCCGGCCGATGCCGCCGCTCCACGACCGTCAATCCTCGGGCCGCGCGGCCATCACCGGCTCAGCCTCGGTCCACCAGCGGCTTGACCTGGCCGATCAGCCGCTCCAGGGTCTCGGTGTCGTACGGGGCGGGCTGCTCGGTGATCGCCGTCCGGAAGCCGAGCTCGACATATGGGCCCAGCCGCTCGGCGAGCTGCTCGGGCGTCCCGTTCCAGAAGGTGTCGTCGGTCTCGACCTCGGACAGCGGCGTCCGGTTGTGCTCCATCGCGGCCTTCCACACCCGGACCGCCTCGGCCTCCGAGTCGCGGATCGTTGCCTTGATGCCCAGCGTGAACTCGATCTCGGCCGGGTCCCGGCCGACCTCCTCGCAGTGACGCCGGAGCACCTCGACCTTGTGGGTCATCATGTCCAGCGGGCCCATCCCGTTCCACATGTCCGCGTACCTGGCCACCGTGCGCAGCGTCTTCCTCTCGCCGCTGCCCCCGATCATGATCGGCAGGTGGGCCTGGACGGGGCCCGGGATGATCCGCAGCTCGTCGAACGCGTACCGGCCGCCCGGCGCCGAGGTGACCGACTCGCCGGCCAGCGCCGCCCGGCAGGCCGCAACGGCCTCGTCGAGCCAGTCCAGCCGCTGCCCGAAGCCCGAGCCGAAGTCGATCCCGAACGACGTGTGCTCGATCTCGGCCCACGCCCCTCCGAGGCCGAGGATCGCGCGGCCGCCGGATACGTGGTCGAGCGTCGTCACGATCTTGGCGACGAGACCCGGGTTGCGCAACGTGTTGGCACCCACCAGCAGCCCGAGGCGGGCGTGCTCGGTCGCCATCGCTGCCGCCGTCAGGCTCGTCCAGCCCTCGAAGATCGGCTGGTGGGCGTCGCCGAAGATCGCGTACACGTGATCCCACGCCCACAGGTGGTCGTAACCCAGCCGGTCGACCCGGCGTACGGCATCGAGGTAGGAAGGCCAATCGGTGGCCTGGTTCCAGAGGAGCACGCCCAGCTTCAGATCGTTCATGGCGACATCCTCGCACGTGACCCGGCCGACGTGCGACCGCGCGTGCCCGCAACGGGCCCGATCCTCTCCGGGGCGAGCCGGATGGCCCTTGGACCGACCGAGGGCAGGGTGGAAGGTGGGAGGGTGACCGGGGCTGGACGGTGCGTCCCGTGAGCCGCACGTCGCGCCGATCACGGAGGTTCTGCGCATGATCGACACGCTTCGCCCGCCCCCGTCACCCCAGGGCCTGCCGTCCTCGACGGCGATCCCGGGACACGACTCGTCCATGGTCCGTGAGCTGCGCGAGCTGGCGCGGAACCTCGCGGGGCGCCTGGATCGCGACGCCGTCCCGTCACCCGAAGAGCGGGCCCTCGAGGACGCGATCGACGCGGCCGTCACGCTGGTCCTGCCGCAGATCGTGTCGGCGCTCGACGCGGAGCTGACGCCGCGCCTCGAGAGCCTGCCGCTGCACACGCGGCTCGCCCTGCTCAACGCGCGCCGACGGGGCGACCTCGGGTTCGACTGACGCCCGGCCGGGGCGGCTCGATCGGCTAGACGGCGAGGGTCGCCAGGTCGCGCTCGATCACCTCGCGGTCCTCGGCCGCGGCGATTCCCTCGAGCGCGCCGATCGCGCGCGCCTTCCAGCTGGCCGCGGCGGCCAGGTCCCCGGTCACCGACAGGGCCCGGGCCATCGCCTCCGCGGCGGCCGCGGCATCCCAGTCCTCGATGCCCTCACCACCGCGCTCGATGATCTCGGCCGCCCGCCGCGCATGGTGGACCGCCGGCTCGCCGCGGCCGAGGACGGCGTAGACGCGCGAGCACAGCCAGTGCCCGCGTGCGGCGTTGGCGGGGTTGCCGACCTGCCGCCAGTGCCACGCCGACGCGTGTGCCGTGTCGACCATCTCGTCGTCCTGCTCGGCCGACCGGCCCTCGATCGACAGCAGGTCCCAGGTCCGGTTGAACAGGCCGGCAGCGAGCGCGCGGTGGACCTCGGGAGCGAGCTCCGGGGCGGGATGGGAGGTGGGCACCGCGATCTCCTTCCGTGCTCGTGGCCCCGGGATCCGACGCGTCGCGACCGGGCGATCAGGCGTTGTCGAGCTCGCGCGAGATGGCACGCACGATGAACCGAGCGGCCTCGGCGCTCTTGCCGCCGAGCTTCTGGCCGTCGTCCTGCTCGAGCGCCACGGCGAGGTCGGCGAGCATCGCGTCGAGCGTGGGCGTCCGCGCCAGCGCGCCGCTGTCGAACGCCGCCTCGAGCCCGGCCACCGCCCGACGCGCGTTCTCGACGGCGTGGCCCTTGGCGTCGACCTGCTCCCGGAACGCCGCCCGCGCGGCCGTCGCGGCGGGACCCTCGCTGGCCATCGTCACCTCCGTCCCCGGGGGCCGATCGACGCGCCGCCGTACGCGTCCTCGTAGTCGTCGCCGGGCAGGGGGCGGCGCCCGTCGGCGGCCGCCCGTGCCTGCCACAGCGCCGTCCGCCACTCGGGCTCGAGCACGCTCATGTGGATCTCGTCCCACCACCGACCGTCGCGCCAGATCGCCTCGCGGGACCGGCCCTCGATCGAGAAGCCCACCCGCTCGTACGCCCGGATCGCCCGCTCGTTGAACGCGAACACGGACAGCGCGACCCGATGCAGCCCGAGCGGCCCGAACGCATGGTCCACCATCAGCCGGGTGGCCTCGCTGCCGTAGCCGTGGCTCCAGGCATCGTGCTCGCCGATCGTGATGTGGTAGAGCACCGACCCGTTGTCGCCGTCGAGCTGCGAGAACGCGCAGGACCCGATCAGGCGGTCCGTGTCGCGGACGTGGATGCCCATCGCCATCGCGTCCGGCCCGAGCGCCCGCATCATGAAGAAGCGCTCGATCTCGTCGGGTCGCATCGGACCGTCCTGGTACCGGGTCAGCCGGGCCACCTCGGGGTCCTGGTACCAGCGCAGGAAGTCGCGCAGGTTCTCCCGGGTGTGCCGGCGAAGCACCACGAGGTCGCCCTCGATGCGGTCCGGAAACCAGCGGCGATGGAGCATCAGCGACACCCTATACCATCGCCGTCATGCGCCGCTGGAGCGAAGTCGCGGAACGCGTCGCCGCGACGACCCGGACCTCGGAGAAGACCGCGATCCTGGCCGGCTACCTCGCCGATCTCGCCCCCGACGCGCTCCCGATCGCGGCGGTGTTCCTGACCGGACGCCCGTTCCCGGAGGCCGACCAGCGGTCGATCGGCATCGGCTGGGCGGGGCTCACTGGCGCCGTCCTGCACGTCGCGGGCGCCGATGGCGACGCGCTCCGCCGGGCCTATGACCGGTCGTCCGACGTGGCGACCGCGGTGGGCGAGGTCCTCGCCCAGGCGGGCCACGACCCGGATCTCGCCGCCGAGCCGTCGCTGGTCGAGGTCCGGCGTGCCTTTGAGGCGATCGAGGCGGCGTCGGGTGCGGCGGCCAAGGCGGCGATCCTCGAGGCGCTGCTGGCAAGGTCGTCGCCCGCCACCGCCGCGGGGATCGTCAAGGTCCTGAGCGGCGAGCTCCGGATCGGGTTGCGCGAGGGTCTGCTCGAGGCGGCCATCGCGAAGGCATTCGGGCGCCCGCTCGAGGCGGTCAAGCGGGCCGGGATGCTCACCGGTGACGTCGGTCGGACGGCGCGCCTGGCTCGCGAGGACCGCCTGGGCGACGCGGCGATGACCCTGTTCCATCCGCTCAAGTTCATGCTCGCCTCGCCGGCCGAGGACGCGGCCGAGATCATGGCCCGCCTCGGCCCCACCGTGTGGGTCGAGGACAAGTACGACGGCATCCGAGCCCAGCTGCACCGGACCGGTGGCGAGGCCCGCATCTACTCCCGCGACCTGCACGACATCAGCGGCCAGTTCCCGGAGGTGGTCGAGGGTGCCCGGGAGCTGCCCTGGGCGGGCATCCTCGACGGCGAGATCCTCGCCTGGAAGGACGGCGTGGTGCTGCCGTTCCTCCAGCTCCAGGCCCGGCTCGGACGCAAGGACCCCTCGCCCGCGATCCGTGCCCGAATCCCCGTGATCTACGTGGCCTGGGACGTGCTGGGGATGGATCGCGATGCCGATGCCGTGGTGGCGCCGCTGCTCGAGCTGCCGCTGACCGAGCGACGGCGGCATCTCGAGTCGCTCGACCTGCCGCTCGCCGCGGACGGCGGCCGCTTCGCGCTCAGCCACCTGGCCTCGGTGGGCTCGGTCGAGGAGCTTGAGACGGCGTTCGCCGAGGCCAGGGCCCGGCGCAACGAGGGGCTGATGGTCAAGGATCCCGAAAGCGGCTACTCGCCCGGCCGGCGTGGTCTCGGCTGGCTCAAGATGAAGAAGGCGCTCGCGACGCTCGACTGCGTGGTGGTGGGGGTCGAGGTCGGCCACGGCAAGCGGCACGGGGTGCTCAGCGACTACACGTTCGCGGTTCGCGACGAGGCATCGGGCGAGCTGGTCACGATCGGCAAGGCCTACACCGGCCTGACCGACGCCGAGATCGCGGACATGACCCGCTGGTTCGAGGCGCACACCGTTCGCACCCTGGGCCGGTATCGGATCGTGGAGCCTTCGATCGTGGTCGAGGTCGCGTTCGACGTGATCATGCGGTCCACCCGCCACAGGTCGGGCTTCGCGCTCCGCTTCCCGCGCATCGCGCGGCTGCGCACCGACAAGCCCGCGGACGAGATCGACACCCTGGCGACGGTGAGCCGCCTGTACGAAGGGATCCAGCAGGGGGCCGAGCACCTGGTCACCGCGAGCGCCCGGAGATAGCGCCCGGAGAGAGCAAGGCGCCGGTGCCGGGAGCCGGCTCGACGGCCGGCCCGGGCAACGTATCCTTCATCGGGTCGCGCGCGCGCGGCCCCGGGGGCGCTTGCACGGAGGACAAGCATGTTTTCGCCGTTCGACGAGGGCGGGACCAAGGAGCTGGTCCTGTATACGGACGCGCTGATCACCCGCGGTTCGGTGCGCACCCGCCAGCACCGGGTCACCGACATCCTCAACCTGTCCGAGGAGCCGTTCCTGATCCTCGAGGACGTCACGGTGGACGAGTACGGCGCACGGACCCAGCCGATCCGCGCGGCCTACGCCCAGGTCAACCTCGATGCCGTCCTGTTCGCGGTCGCCCACGAGGCGGTCCCGCCGATGCCCGAGCTGCGCACGCCCAAGACGCAGGAGCAGGCGATCATCTCGGTGCCCCCGTTCAACGTGGTCGGCACGATCCACCTGATGCCGATGGGCGGCAGCATCCGGGATGCGCTGCGCGAGCTGACGGGTCGCTTCCTCCCGGTCACCGATGCCACCTTCTGGTCGGACCGCGTGGGCGAGGCGCGCCAGCAGGCGCTGCTGGTCGCCATCAACCACCACCGGGCCCACATCCTGGCCCCGCATCGCGAGGTCGATCCGTGGGCCGGCATCAGCCCCGCCGATGGTCCGGCCGAGAGATAGCCGGCGCCCACGGCCCTGAGCCGCGGTCAGCGGTCGACGGGGAGGTCCAGGCGGTCCCCCCACTCGGCCCAGCCGCCGTCGTACACCGCGACGTCGTCGTGACCGAGCAGGGTCAGCACGAACGCGAGCTTGGCCGCAGCGACGCCTGACCCGTCGTAGCACACGAGACGGCGGCCCCGCGTGATGTTGGCGCGCAGGAGCAGCGACCGGAGCTCGGCCGCGTCGCGCAGGTGCTGCGTCCCCGGCATGTGCATGGCGGCCACCGGCACGTTGACGGCGCCCGGGATGTGGCCCAGCCGGCGCACGTTGCCCTCGAAGCCGTGGTATTCGGCCGGGCCCCGCGCATCGACCAGCAGGACGTCGGGCGCGCCCAGCAGCCCGCGGACGTCCGCGGTGGTCAGCCGCTGTCGCACGACCGTCCGCGGCGTGAACACCGCCGCCGCGGCCACGACCTCACCGTTCGCCACCGGGTTGCCGCCGTCGATCCAGCCCGGGTAGCCGCCCTCGAGGATGCGCGCCGACTCGTAGCCGTAGGCGCGCAGGCTCCACCAGACCCGTGCCGCGATGTACGAGAGCGTGTCGTCGTAGAGCACCACCGAGCTCCCGTCGCCCACGCCGACCCGGGCCATCGCCGACGCCATCTGGTCGGGCGGGGCGAGCAGCAGCGCGTCGCCACCCTCGGGAGCGATCACGATGGAGCTGCGCCAGTCCAGGTAGACGGCCCCGGGCACGTGGCCGGTCCCGTACACGGCGGCTCCGGTGCCGTCGGGACGCCAGCGCAGGTCGAGCACCCGAAGGTCCGCACGACCGAGGTTCTCGGCCAGCCATTCGGGCGCCGCCATGAGCTCGGGGCGAGCAAAGCCAGCCAGGACGACCTCCGGTGCTTACTGACGGGACAGGTCGGTGCCGCCGATATCATACGGACGTGGTCTCCCCGTTCCTCCCCGAGCCGGCGAAGGTCGCCGCGATCCGGGACCTGCTGCCCGCGACGGGCGCCGGGATCTACCTCAACGCCGGCTCGTCCGGGCCGATGCCGGCGGAGACGCAGCGGGCCATGGACGAGCAGTCGGCCCGCGAGCTCGCGACGGGTCGCGCCCATCCGGACCTGGTGCCCGAGACGCTGGAGCGGATGGCGGAGGCACGGGCTGCGGTGGCGGCGATCCTCGTGGCCCAGCCCGACGACATCGCCCTCATGCACTCGACGACCGACGGCATCAACGCTGCGATCGGTGCGTTGCCGTGGCGGCCCGGCGACCGGGTGATCTCGACACGTCACGAGCACCCGGGCGGCCTCGGGCCGCTGCTCGCGCTGCGGGACCGGGTCGGGATCGAGGTCGAGCTGGTGGACATCGGCGACGGTGGGGACGACGCCCGCACGCTCGAGGCGTTCACCCGCGCCCTCGACCGGCCCGCCCGCGCGCTGATGGTCAGCCACGTCCTGTGGACGACGGGCGTTGTGCTGCCGGTGGCACGGATGGGCAGGCTCGCCCGGGAGGCCGGGACCGTGAGCGTCATCGACGGCGCGCAGGCCGCGGGCGCGATCCCCGTCGCGCTCGACGAGCTCGACGTGGACGCCTACGCGGTGCCCGCCCAGAAGTGGCTCCTCGGGCCGGAGGGGATGGGGGCGCTGTGGGTCCGGCGCACGGTTGCGGACGGGCTGGTCCCCGCCCGGGTGGGCGCGCTCTCCTATGCTTCGTTCGAGGATGCGGCACCCGTGCTGCACCCCGGCGCACGGCGGTTCGAGGCCGCGGGGTTCCACCGCCCGTCGGTGATCGGCTTCGCCCGCAGCTGCGGCTGGCTCGCGATGTACGTCGGATTGCCGTGGGCGCTCGAACGGTCGGCCCGTCTCGCTGCCGCCGCGGCCGATCGGCTGGCCGGCATCGCGGGCGTCAGCGTGGTGACGCCCCGGCCGGCACGGGGCACCCTCGTCTCGTTCCGGATCGGCGGCTGGCCCGCGGCGGCGGCCGTGCGGGAGCTCGGGGCACGCGCGTTCGCGATCCTGCGCGACCTGCCGGCGCTCGATGCGCTGCGGATCTCGGTCGGCGCCTGGAACACCGAGGACGAGCTGGAGCGCTTCGCGGCCGCGGTCGAGCTGCTCGCGCGGCACACGCCCGCGACCTTGCCCCCGCGCCGGACGCTCACCGTGCTCGGCGGCGACGACCAGGCGCTGCGCTGATGACGCCTCCGACGGCGGGCCCCCGGGTGCCGGGCGGGGCACGGCAGCGAGGCTGGCTCGAGATCCGGTGGCGCCAGTTCCGCCGGGCGCCCCGTCCCGTGGTCCGGGCCGTGCTCAGCAGCCTGGTCGTCGCGCTCGTCCTGGGTGGCGCGTTCGAGGCCTACGATCTCGCGCTCGACGGCGGGGCCACGCTGCCGGGCGGCGACCTGCGGCTGCTGCTCGTCGCGCTGTACGTGGTGGTCGTGCTCGCCGCCGGGGCGATCGTGACCTGGCTGGTCGTGCCGCTGCCGACCGGGTCGGGCCGTGGCCGCGCGACGCGCACCCCCTGGAGCGCGGCGCTCGGCCTGTTCGCGGCGGTGCCCATCGCCTACCTGGTCCTGGTGATGCTCCACGAGCTCATCAAGCCGCTGCTGACGTGACGACCCGATCCGCCGGCCGGTAGGTCCGTCGGTCACCTGGCTCCGGGACCCGCCGCCCAATCGGGGGCTGGGCAGCGCGGGTATCATCGATGTCGGTCGCAAGACCTGACCATCCGCCCCTTTGCATCGGAAGCTGCGCGTGGCCAAAGACGAACAACCGCATGTCGCCCTGCCAAAGCTCTACGGCGCGCCTGCCTACGCGCGACCCCCGGTCATCCCGGTCGCGCCCGCCGAGCGGCCGATCGACCCGGACGACCTGCCGCTTGAGAGCGAGCAGACCGACGAGGAGCGCCGGCTGGCGCGCCAGGTCACCGACCCGTCGCAAGACGGCGGCTCGCGCGCCGGGTCCGACCGGAACGGCAGGCCGGGCGGGTCCGGCCTGCGCGCCATCCCGTTCCGGCTCCGCACCATCACCGGCCTCGTCCGCGGCAACGACCGGACGTCGACGGAAGCCTGATCACCGGCATCGCGCGTCGCCCACGGCGCGGCGATCACCCGGCGAATGCCTCGGCCGGGACGGACCATCCGTGGGGGAGTAGCTCAATCGGTTAGAGCTGCGGGCTTATATCCCGCCGGTTCCAGGTTCGAGTCCTGGCTCCCCTACCACCCCCTGATCGCCGCCGCCGACGGTCTCAGCGTTGGGTCGCCACCGATCGGATCAGGTCATGCAGCCGATCCCGGCGCGATGGGGTCAGTCCCCGCTGCACGGGCAGGGCAGCCAGCCATGCCGCGAGCTCGTCGGGTGGAACCACGGCGCACGCCGGGGTTCGCTCCACGCGCCGGTCATCGGTCACGATGGCCGCGTACACGCGCACCAGGAAGTCCCGGTCGTCGGTCGCCAGCCAGCCTCGGACGCGCTCGGCGTCCCGGGCGGCCCGATCCAGCGGAGCCTCGATCGGGATCCAGCGACCGCGGTGATCCCGGACCTCCCAGCGGTGGCCGACGTGCCGGCTGACCCGCGGTGGCGGGACGTCGCCCAGCACGACGATGCCGAACGGTCCGACGACCATCTCGTGGATGCGCCGCCCGCCGGGGAGCAGCAGGTCGGTCGCCGCGAGGTGATCGGGACCCAGTGCCCGGGCCAGCGTCGGGGTGACCGTCCCGGGGCGCAGCGTCGACGCCATGTCGATGGTGCTCGCGATCCTGGCCACGCCGAACAGCAGGAAGCCGGTCGGTGCGACGATCGCGAACCCCCAGGCGAGAACGCCGGCACCGATCTCGACCGCCGACGGCCGGCCATGCGGCTGGAACGCCGCGATCAGCGGCGTCCCCAGGCACAGCCAGCCCACCAGGATGCCCGCGGCGACCAGGAGCACGGCCGACAGTGCCGACCGGACGAGCGCCAGCTGGTCGGAGCGCGTGGCGGTATTGGCGGCGATGACCTGCATGACGGCATGTTCGGGGCCGCGCGCGCACGACAGGAATGACCTCATCAGGCTACGTAGGGAGGGGCGACCGTCCGGTCGACCACACCGGTCCCCACCAGTCCGGTGCACCGGGGTTGTCCGGGCGCACCGCCAAACGGCGGCGTGGTGCGGCCCGATCCACTCGGCGCCTCCTCGCGCACCACCGGCGGTCCCTCCCTTCGCGGGACCCCCGTACCATTGCGCACCGCCCCCGACCCTTCGATGCTCCGACCAACGGCGTTCTCCCATCCCCGGGGAGTCGAGGAGGCGGACATCACGTTGGATTGGCAGCCCGGTTCGATCCGTGCCTGCGCGGCCGGTCCCGGCCGAGCGTCGGTGCGGGCCATGCTGGCTGCCCTGATCCTGGTTGCCGTCGCGGTCCTGCCAGTCACGGCCGCGGGGAACGGCCCGACCAACCTGTCCGACCCGAAGGTCACGCCTTCGAGCGGCACGACCCGGACCCAGGTCACGTTCTCGGTGACGTACAAGAACGCCGAGGGGTCGCCACCCGACTACGTCCGCATGGTCATCGGCACCCGGCGCAAGGCGCTCAAGGCCGCGTCCGGCGCGGAGAGCTGGAAGAAGGGCGTTCGGTACACCCTCACGACGACGCTGCCTGCGGGCACCTGGAAGGTCGTGTTCGAGGCCTCCGATCGCGACAAGTTCGCAGACACGATCCCGGGCCCGACGATCACGATCACGGTGCCGCCCACCCCCCGGCCTGCCCGAATCCCACTCCGAAGCCGACCCCGAAGCCAACCTCCGGGTCCGATGCGACGCCGCGCCCGAGGTCGGCGCCCACGGCGCGCCCGACCCCGGGGGCCGTCCAGCCCCCGGTCGCCCCGTCTGGCGCTCCGTCACCCACCCCCACCGGCGCCGGTGAGCTGCTCCTGCCCCCGTTCCCGACCCCGTCGCCCAGCGCGGCACCCCTGACGGCGGTGCTCGGCCCTGGTGGCTCGTCCGGCGACTACCCCGGCGCGGGCGGACCGGGAACCGGTCCGGGCGGCTCGGCCGGCGGTCGCGGCGGTACGGAGGCGAACGGAGGGTCGGGCGGTGGTGCCGACGCGCTGGGTGGCCCATCGTCGCTCTGGTCCATCCTCGCCCGGGCCCTGCCCACGACGGTCGTGACGACCGGCGGGGTCACGATGCTGATGGCCTTCCTCATGTTCGGCAAGCGGCGTCGCGACGAGGCACCGACCGCCCCCGACGACGTGCTCGCGGCCGCCGCCGCGACGGGCAGCGGGCTCGTCCCGTCGGCTCGCCTGGTCGAGGCGGTGATGATGCCCAACGCCGCCGAGGCACGGCACGCGGTGCAGGCCGCGGTCGCCGTGGTGCCGGGCGTCGCGGAAGCCGACACGCACCTGCCGCGCTGGCGGCGCCCGTCACTGCTCGAGGCGCGCAAGGCGGATCCGCTGCGCACCGCTCCGACCGACGTGCGGCTGTCGTTCGAGGGGGACGTCGGGGCCGCCGTGAACGGCATGGAGCGACGGTTCATCCGATACCGGCTGGTCAGCCTGCTCGACGCGCCCGACGAGGTGCGCGGCGTCGAGATCGGCGTGCTGGACGAGGGGGACGAAGTCGTCCTGCTCGAGAAGCGTGGCACGTACTGGCGCGTGCTGTGCCCCGACGGCCGCGAGGGCTGGCTGCACAAGATGACCCTCGGCGACGTGGTGATCGATTCGTCTACCGAGGGTCGCGGCAGCTGGACGTCCGGCGACGATGGTCCCGGCGGGTTCGAGGACGTCCTCCGTGCGTACACGGAGCGACGCCAGCAGTTCGGCGAGGCGAGCTAGACGGAACCCGCCCCCGCCGCTCGCGGTCCGCGTCGCGGCCCGGGCTCCCGGCGCAGGACGAGGATGTGCTGGTGGGCGATGTTGGGGACGAACGACCGGGGGTAGCCGTACGGCCGCAGCCGCGTGCCGGCCTGGTACCAGGCGATGTCGCCCTTGGGCACCAGCCCTGCCGCCGACGCGCGGGCCGCGAGGTCGGCGGCCGTGAACAGGTAGCGCCCGCCCTGGTAGGCGTCGCGAACGATCAGGACCGCGTAGCGGCCCGGCCGCAGGCACCCGGTGGACCTCGACCAGGATGCCGCTCATCGCATCGAGGTAGGCGGGGTAGTCGGCGACGTTGGCCAGGTCCGCCGCATCACCCGAGACCATCGCGTAGTCCGTTCGCCGGTTGGCATGCGTCTCGGCCAGGCGGCCGCCCGCCATCGTCATCGGCAGCTGGACGTTGTAGGGCGGGTCGGTGGCCACGAAGTCGATCGACGCATCGGCGATCTCGGGCAGGCGCTGGCGGGCATCCCCCCGCCACAGCTCGAGGCCGGACGGGTCGAACGGGCGTGGCCCGCCCGGGTCGGCCGCCCCGAGATCGGCGACCGCCGGCCCGCGACCGTCGCGCTCGGCGCGCAACGCCGCCAGGGTCTCCTCGAACACCCCCGTCCAGCGCGCGTCGAGCTCGATCCCGATCGCTCGCCGCGGGCCCCGGCAGATCGCCGCCCCGAGCAGTGTGCCCGCCGACACCGGCGAAGGGGTCGAGGACGAGCTCATCCGTGCGCGTGAAGAACTCGATCAGGCGGGCCATCAGCCTGGGCGGCTTGTTCGCCCCGTGCGCCCGGCGGCGCTCGTGGCCGAGCTCGGACGGATAGGCGGTGGTCCACACCGACTTGGTGAAGTACAGCCACTCCTCGCCCGACAGCTCGTTCAGCTCGTTGGCCGGATGCGGCGGGCGGCGATGCGGCGTGACTCGATCCTCCACGCGATGCAGCGTACCCGGCGTCGTCCCCGCCTGAGGGCTCGCCGGCGTCCCTACAATGCGACCGATGCCGGGGCGAGTGGTCAGCCGACGCTTCATCGGTCGCGAGGCTGAGCTCGCGACGATCGAGGCCGCCATGGCCACGGCGGCGAACGGCACGGCGACGACCGTCGTGATCGCCGGCGACGCGGGGATGGGCGTGACCCGGTTCCTGGACGAGGCATTCGCCCGCGCGTCGGCGAGCCCGAACGCACCCCTGGTGCTCCGGGGACGGGCGCACGGTCCGGTCGATCCCCCCTGGTCCGCGGTCCTGGACGCGCTCGCGCCGTTGCTGGCGGCGCGCCCGCGCGGCGAGCAGCGCGCCCTGCTCGCCCGCGACGCGCGCCCGATCGTGCGGCAGGTGCCGGCCCTGGCCGAGCTCGCCGCGCTGGTCCCTGCCCCGCGCAACAGCGAGCTCGCGGATCCCGAGCGCCGGCAGCCTCGCGCCATCGAGGCGCTGCTGCGGTGGCTCGGGCGGGTGTCCGCGGAGCGCCCGATCGTCCTCGTGCTGGAGGACCTCCACGCCGCCGATGCCGCCACCCGGGCGTTCGCGACCTTCGTCGCCCGGATCGCGCGCTCCGAGCGCCTGTGCCTGGTCGTCACCTATCAGCCCGACCGGTTGACCCGTGAGCATCCACTGCGCGAGAACCTGGCGGTGATCGAGGCCAGCCTGCGCCCCCCCGTCCGGCTGGACATCGGGCCGATGTCCCGCCGCGAGATCGCCGGCCTGATCGAGGGCGTCGAGGGGGAGCGGCCGTCCGCGTCGGTCGTGGTCCTGGTCGCCGAGCGCTCTGCCGGCTCCCCGCTGGTGGTGGAGGAGCTGGTTGCCGCCCGCCGCGAGCTGCGTGGTGCCACCCTGACCGGGACGCTCGCAGAGCTGATCGCGGGCCGGCTGGTCCGGCGCTCGGCGGACTGCCGCCACGTGCTCCGGCTGCTGGCGACGGCGGAGCGTCCCGTGGAGCAGACCCGGCTCGCGGCCGCGGCGGCCGCGTACGGATCGACGCCCGTCCGCCCGCTTCCATCGCGAGGGCACTCCGCGCGGTCCGACCTCCAGCGCCGGGTAGGGGGTGGTCTCGCGGGCGACATCGCGGCGGGCCTCGCCGAGGCGATGGAACACGGGTTCGTGCGGGCGCAGCCCGACGAACGCCTGGACGTCCGCCACGAGCTGCTGGCCCGGGCGATCGTCACCGACCTGCTGCCGATGGCCCGGGTCCGGTACCACGCCGCCATCGGCCGCGCGTTCGAGGACCGGCCCGCGATCGCCGCCTCGCACCTGGTGGCCGCCCACGAGCTGGGGGAGGCGCGCGCGGCCGCGATCGCTGCGGGCCGTCTCGCGATGGAGCTCGAGGCACCCGAGGATGCCCTGGCGATGCTCGAGCTCGGGCTCGGCCTGCCGGTTCGCGCGGCACCGGTCGGGCAGGCCGACGGCGGGGCGGATGGGGGTGAGGACGAGCGAGCGATCGTCCAGCTGGCGGCACGAGCCGCGCACGCGGCGATGCGGCCGACCCGTGCCGTGGCCTATGCGGAGAGCGCGCTGGCCGACGCGCGGGGAGGCCCGCGACCGGATGGGGACACGCGGTGCTCGAGGCCAGCCTCGGCCGCTACCGGCTGGCGGCCGGGGATACCGCGGGTGCGACGGTTGCCCTTCGCCGGGCCGCCGAGACGGCGCCCGCCGGACCGTCGCTCGAGCGGGCGCGGATCCTCGCCCTGCTCGCCCAGGAGCGGATGATCGCGGGCGCGTTCGCCGACGCGGAACGCGCCGCATCGGAGGCCCTCGACATCGCCCGGACGCTCGAGGGTCGGGCGGGGCCCGAGGCCATCCATGCCACGACGACGCTCGCGGTCGTGCGCGGATGGGGCGAGACCCCGGGTTCGGCGGTGCCGCTGCTGGAGCATGCGCTGGGGCGCGCCCGGGAGCTCGGCCTGGTCGAGGAATGGTGGCGGGCCGGCGCCAACATGGCGGTGGTGCTCGAGCTGCTCGGCCGGCCGGGCGACGCGGTCGACCGGGCGTTCGAGGGGATGGCCGAGGCGCGGGCGCTCGATCTCGATGCCGTGTACGGCAACCTCATGGCGGGGAACGTCGCCGGCATCCTGGTCGACGTCGGGCGCTGGGAGGAGGCGCGCGAGCTCAGCCTCCGGGCCCTCGATTGGAGCCCCGCCGGCATCCCGTTCGTCAACGCGATCCTCAACCTCGTGATCGTGGAGATCGAATCCGAGGCGGGCGAGGAGGCCGGACGCCTGCTCGGCCGGATCCTGGTCGAGCTCGAGACGGGCGGGGACTTCCAGTTCGCGGTCCCGGCCTACCAGGCGACCGCCTCGTACGCGATGTGGAGCGGCGACCTGAGCGACGCGCGGCGCGCGGCCGAGCGCGGCTGGGCCCGGTTGCGCGGTACGGAGGACTGGGTCCTCGTCGCCCGGATGGCGGCCACCGCGCTCGAGGTCGAGTCGGCGATCGTGGCCGAGGCGCTCGAACGCCGCCGGATCGGCGACGTCGCCGCCTCGCGCGAGCGGGCCGGCCGGATCCTCGCGCGAGGCGAAGGCGCCGTGGCGCAGGCCCGGGCCGAGGGGGACGCGGTCAGTCGGGGCGAGCCCGAGGCGAGCCTCGCGACGCGCCCGGGCGTTCCACGCCCGTCTCCAGGGCCGGGACGATCCGGCCCGCTGGGCCGAGCTTGCCGGCCGATGGCACGACATCGGCGAACCCTATCGCGAGGCGCCGGGCACGCTGGCGCCAGGCCGAGGCGATCATGGCGGCGGCGGCCGCGGCGCGGCGGCCCGGGCGCCCGCGCGCGGACCGATGCGCGAGTCGTCCGGGCCGACGCGCGCGAGCCGCTGCTGGAGGCCGTCTCGCTCGCGATGCGCCTCCGGGCGCGGCCGTTGCTGCGCGAGCTGCGCGAGCTCGGCCTGCGATCCGTGATCTCGCTCCCGCCCGAGGTGGACGAGCTGCTGCGCCAGGCCCGCGGCGGCCGGCCGGCCCGCGGTCCGCCGATCTCGCCCGGGCCGGTCGGCCGACGTCGCCCCGGCACCCGCGCCGGCACCGCGCGCCGCCGCCCGACCGGCCGCGACGCACGGGCGACACCTTCGGGCTGTCGCGCCGCGAGCTGGAGGTGCTCGCCCTCATCGCGCGCGGTCGCACCAACCGCGAGATCGGTGATCGCCTGTTCATCAGCCAGAAGACGGTGGGCGTCCACGTCGGCAACATCCTGGCCAAGCTCGGGGTGTCCGGACGCGTCGAGGCGGCGGCGGTTGCGATCCGCCTTGGCCTGGAGGGCGGAGGAGCGGCGTCGCCGCCTCGTTGAGCGGCGCCGACGCCTGGAGCCGCAGGCCGCGCCGACCTTTCCGACCTCGCCTGGCGCACCCCGCGGGACACGATTCGCTGCGGTTCGCTAGCATCCCAACGTTCCGCGTTGCCACGATCCGAGGTATCGATGCGCCGCCCGCTGCTAGCGATGTCCCTGCTCTCCGCCATCCTGCTCACCGCCGGGTGCACCGCGTCGGCGGCGCCCGGATGGACCTATGCGCCGCCCGACCGAGCCGCCCGCGTCGCAGGCCGCCCCATCGGCCGATGCCTCTGCCGCGCCGTCCGCCGCGCCTTCCGCCGCACCTTCAACGGCGCCCTCCACGGCACCCTCGACCGCACCTTCGAGCGCCCCGTCCGCCGGCGGCCCGACCGAGGTCCCGGGTGGCGGCGGGGGAGGCGCCACGGTGCAGGTGTCCGCCCTGAACATCGCCTACGAGCAGACGGAGATCTCCGCCCCCGCCGGGGCGGCGTTCACGATCCATTTCGACAACAAGGATCCGGGCATGCCGCACAACGTCGCGATCAAGGATCCGTCGGGCACCGAGGTGTTCAAGGGCGACATCATCACCGGCCCCGCGCAGGCCGACTACCAGGTCCCGGCCCTGCCGGCGGGCACGTACCAGTTCATGTGCAACGATGCATCCCAACATGACCGGTACGCTCAAGGTCGGCGGCTGAGCGGCCGGGGGACGCGGCGATGACGCCTCGCGTCGACGAGGTCTGCTACCGGGACGCCTACGCGCGCACCCTGGACGCGCGGGTGCTCGAGGTGTCGGCGGCCGACGGGGGCCCGCTCGTCGTGCTCGACGCCACCGTGCTCTACCCGGGCGGCGGCGGCCAGCCGGCGGACCGGGGCATGATCCTGCGCACGGTCGATGGCCGCGCCTGGACGGTCCGTGCCGCCCGCCGGGTCGGCGGCGAGATCGTGCACGAGCTCGAGCCGCCCGATGACGGCGAGCTGCCGCGGCCCGACGACCGGGTGCGCGTCGATCTCGAATGGGCCCGGCGGCTGGCCCTGATGCGGACGCACACGGCGCTCCATGCCCTGTGCGGCGTCGTCTGGCGCGACTACGGCGCGCTCGTCACCGGGGGCAACATGGAGCCCGGGGCCGGGCGGATGGACTTCGAGTTCGAGCGCATGTCGCGGCGATCTCGTGGGCGCGATCGAGGCCAGGGTCAACGAGGAGCTGCGCTCCGGCGCGCGACGTGCGCGTGAACGTGCTGCCGCGCGACGAGGCGTTCGCGATCCCCGACCTGATCCGGACCAAGGTCAACCTGCTGCCGCCCGGGATCGAGCAGATCCGGACGATCGAGATCGTCGGGCTCGACCTGCAGGCCGACGGGGGCACCCATGTCGGCAACACGCGCGAGGTGGGCGGCATCCGCGTGACCGGCTACGAGTCGAAGGGCCGGATCAACAAGCGGATCCGCATCTCGCTGGTGGATCCCGCGTAACGCCGGCAGGGGCGTCCATGCCAGGCGGGCGTCCCATCGTTCAGCCCGGGATCTGGCCCAGCGTCACCTGCACCGTGGACCGTCTGCCGTTCGACGTCCGGACCACGACCGGGACCGTCGCCCCGGGCTCGAGGCCGGCCAGGACCACCGCAAGGGTGTTGGTGTCCGGCGTGGGCTTGCCGTCGATCGAGACGATCAGCTCGCCCGCCTTGATCCCGGCCTGCTCGGCCGGCCCGTTGCCCTGGACGGCGTACACGAGGACGCCCTGCGCGCCCATCACGTCGGCCGACCGGATCCCGAGGTAGGCCCGATGCGAGCTGGTGACCCGGCCGTCCTTGATCAGCTGGGCCGCGAAATCCTTGGCATCGTTGCTCGGGATCGCGAACCCGATCCCCGGCGCGGACCCACCGATCTGCTGGTCCACGGCCGCCAGGGTGGGAATCCCGACCACGTCGCCGTTGATGTCGACCAGGGCGCCGCCGCTGTTGCCGGGGTTGATGGCCGCGCTGGTCTGGATGGTCCCGGGCAGGGTCACCCCACCGGGCTCGGTCACCGTGCGGCCGAGGGCGCTGACGATCCCCTGGGTCACGCTGGTCTGGAGGCCCAGCGGATTGCCCACGGCCATCACGATCTGGCCGACCTGGAGCCTCGCGGAATCGGCGAACGTGGCGGGCTGGAGGTTCGGCGCCGAGATCTTGATCACGGCGAGGTCGTTGGCCGCGAACGTCCCGACCAGCCTGCCCGGGAACTGGCGCCCGTCGGCCAGGGTGACGGTGAACGAGGTGGACCCGCCCACCACGTGGGCGTTGGTCACGATGTCGCCGTTCGCGTCGAGCACGATCCCGGACCCCAGTCCGAGCGGCGTCTCGATCACCACGACCGAGGGCGAGACGCGCTGGACGACCGTCTCGTACTCCTGCTGCAGCTGCCCGAGCGCGCCGTCCAGCGAGGGTGAGAGGCTGGGCGCGGCGCTCGCCGAAGGGCCGGCGACCGCCGTCGTGGGCGCCGCGCTGGCGCCGGGCTGGGTCTCGGACGGCGCCGTCGTCGCTGCCGGGGACGCACCCTGACCCGAGCCGCAGGCCGCCAGGAGCATGGTCGCCGCGGCGAGCAGGCCGGCCAGGCGCGTCGCGCGTGGCGATGTCGGTCGAGGGCGGATCTCGCTGCGAGCGATCTGGGGCGGTGCCGGTTGGTCGCACCCCTTCGGGCGCATGGTCAGGACACGCATCGGTTGCTCCGATCCGCGGTCCGCGCCCACGGCAGCCGATACGGTCGCTCACCTCGGGCGGGCCGCCTGTCGCGGCGCGACATCCGCGCCTGCTGTGCCATCCCCACCGGGCGAGACCCCGTCCGGCGGATGGCCACGACTGGCTCGTCGTTCTCGTTGAGTCTAGGAGCGCGATCCTTGCGACTCTCTGAGAGGGGCCGGGCGGTCGCCTTTCGGGTGCCCGACAGGCGGCGCGCATGGCACCGCGTCTGGGAGCGCAGCCGGCCGCCGGCGGCCTAGCGGGCTACGCGCAGCCGGGGCCGCCTACCGCCAGAGGTCCGGCGGGGTGACCGCCGCGCCGATCGAGCCCGCGAGGCGCTCCAGGATCGCGAACCAGTCGTAGCGGCTGGTGGCCTCCGAGGCCCGCAGCGTGATCAGCCGGTCGGGCGGGACCAGCGCGGGGAGCACCCGGTCCAGGATCGCTTCCACCTCGTCACGGAAGGCATCGCTCGTGGATCGCACCCCGTCGGCCTGGAGCGCCACGTCGGGCAGCAGCCGTACCACGAGGTCGTAGGTGCGCGACCAGCTCCGGATCAGGGGCTCCACGTGGTACCGGTCCTCGCCGCCACACGAGCGCAGGTAGTAGGCGTAGTTGTCCATCACGCCCCGGTCGGTCACCAGCACGTCCGCCTTGCGGGCCAGCTCCAGCTCCTGCCGGATCTGCGACACCAGCACCCACAGCTGGGCCTCGCCCGTGGCGCCCTCGTTGATCCCCAGCGGGTTGTCGCGGACCACCTCGCGGCCCAGCTCGACCGATCGCCCCGCGCGCTGGACCTCGGCGGCGAATGCCAGCAACGCGGACGTCTTGCGGATCCCGTGAGAGCCGATGAACGCGACCTTGGCGGGACGGGGCCAGCCCGACCGGACGGCGTGCTTGCGGGGCATGGACCCAAGCGTATGCCCAGGGACCGGCCTCCGTGCCGGCGTCAAGGGCCGCACGACCCGCATCGGGAAGCGCGATCAGGACAGGACACGCAGGCCCGGGCACCCTATGCTAGCCGTCGGCGCATCGCGTGCCCGGCGTCGGGATTGATACCCGTCCCGGGTCGTCGCTAGGATGCGCGACACTGGCACCCCCGGTCCCCCGGGGTCGCCTGATCCGCCCGGACTGCGCGATCCATGGGCATCCGCCCGCGTCGGACGCACCGTCCAGGCCGTGGAGGAGAACGCATGCGCAACCGTAGGCTGGTACCGGGCCTGGTGGTCGGGCTGGCACTCGTCGTGTCCGCCTGTTCGAGCGGCGGCTCGACACCGAGCCCCTCGGCGCCGACGCCGACCGAGGGATGTCGCCGTCGGCCACCGAGGCGATGTCCCCGTCGCCGTCCGAGGCGATGTCCCCGTCGCCGGCAGGGTCCGCCCTCAAGATCGGCGTCGTCACGGACGTCGGGACCGTCAACGACAAGAACTTCAACGAGTATTCCTACAAGGGCGCCCAGGACGGCGCGACGGCGATCGGCGCCGCGCAGCCGCCGGTGGTGGTGCCCAAGGACCAGTCCGAATACGCCGCCGACATCCAGTCGTTCGTCGACCAGAAGTTCGACGTGATCGTCACCGTCGGGTTCAACCTCGGTGGGCCGACGACGACCGCGGCGCACGACAACCCGGACATCAGTTCGTGGGCGTCGACCAGTCGCCGATCTGCGTGGACGCGCAGGGCAACCTCGACTCGACCTTCGCCTGCGCGGGTGATGCCAAGACGCTGCTGCCGAACTACCAGTCGCTGATGTTCCAGGAGGACCAGGCGGGCTACCTCGCCGGGATCGTCGCTGCGAGCGTGAGCAAGACCGGCGAGATCGGCGCCATCGGCGGCACCACCCTGTGCGCGCCGTGCGTGCGCTACATCCAGGGCTACGAGCTGGGCGCGAAGTCCATCAACCCCGACATCAAGGTGGATGTCGCGTACGTGACCCGCGACTTCTCGAACGCGGCCTTCCAGGACCAGCCGGGCGGCAAGAAGTTCGCCGACACAGTTCCTCACCACCAACAAGAAGGTCGATGTGCTGTTCCAGGTCGCGGGGCTGACCGGCAACGGCGTCCTCGACTCTGCCTGCAGCCACAAGATCTGGGGCGTGGGCGTCGACGTCGACCAGTACCTGTCCTACCCGGCCGCGGACCCGTGCCTCCTGACGAGCGCGGAGAAGCACCTCCAGGTGGCCGTGTCCGACGCGATCAAGGGGATCGCGGCGGACTCGGCGCCGCCGGGGACATCGTGTACAACGCGGCCAACGACGGCATCGGCATCGCCCCGTTCTACGACGCGGCAAGCCAGGTCCCCGCCGACGTGACGACCAAGGTCAACGACGCGCTGACCCAGATGAAGGCGGGCACCCTCAAGACCTGCCCCGACACGGGCTGCGGCGTCGGCCCCAGCTGATCGGCTGACCCCAGCGGTCCCTGCGAGCGGGCCGGCCGTCGTCGGCCGGCCCGCTCGCTCTATCCTCGTCCGGACGCACGACATCGCGAGGATCCGATGACGGCTGACCCGACGACCATCCAGGCGCCCGCGCTCGAGATGCGCGGCATCACCAAGCGCTACCCGGGCGTCGTCGCGAACAACGGCATCGACCTCGACGTGCAGCCGGGGGAGATCCACGCGCTGCTGGGCGAGAACGGCGCCGGCAAGACCACCCTCATGAACATCCTCTACGGGCTGGCGCGCCCGGACGAGGGCGAGATCCTGCTCGACGGATCACCGGTCACGATCGCCGGTCCGGCCGACGCGATCCGCCAGGGGATCAGCATGGTCCACCAGCACTTCATGCTGGTCCCGGTGCTGTCCGTCGCCGAGAACATCCTGCTGGGCGCCGAGACGATGGCCAACCCGATCTTCCTCGATCGCCGGGAGGCCCATCGCCGGATCGTCGAGCTCGGCCAGCGCTTCGGGTTCGACATCGACCCCGAGGTCAAGGTGGGCAACCTCTCGGTGGGCTGGCAGCAGCGGGTGGAGATCCTCAAGGCGCTCTACCGGGAGGCGCGGATCCTCGTCCTCGACGAGCCGACGGCCGTGCTCACGCCCCAGGAGACCGAGGAGATCTTCGCGGTCCTGCGGCGCCTGGCCGAGGCCGGCCACAGCATCGTGTTCATCAGCCACAAGCTGTACGAGGTGCTGGCCATCGCGGACCGGATCACGGTCATCCGGCGCGGCCAGGTGGTAGGCGAGCGCAAGCCGTCCGAGACCGACGAGGACGACCTCGCCGAGCTGATGGTGGGCCGGGAGGTCCAGCTCGTCGTCGATCGCGGCGAGTCGCACCCGCGCGAGGTGGCGCTCAAGGTCGAGGGCCTCAGGGTCCGCGACGACCGGGGCAGCGAGGTCGTGCGCGGCGTGGACCTCGAGGTCCGCTCGGGCGAGATCCTGGGCATTGCCGGCGTCGCCGGCAACGGCCAGGACGAGCTGGTGGAGGCGATCATCGGCCTCCGGCGCGTCGCCGGCGGGCGGGTCCACCTGGGCACGCGCGACGTCACCGGCGCCAGCCCGCGCGAGATGAACGAGGCCGGCGTGGGCTACGTGCCCGCCGACCGCCACCGCTTCGGCATCGTGCTGTCGTTCCCGATCTCGGACAACCTGGTCCTGACCAGCTACTACCGCGCGCCGTTCGCCCGCGGCCCGGTCCGCAACGACCGGGCCATCGCGGATGCCGCCGAGGAGCGCATCCGCACGTTCGACGTCCGCACGCCATCGGCCACCGCTCCCGCCGGCACCCTGTCGGGCGGCAACCAGCAGAAGCTGATCGTCGCCCGGGAGTTCGACCGTGACGTCGGGCTGCTCGTGCTCGACCAGCCGACGCGCGGGCTGGATGTCGGCAGCATCGAGTTCATCCACCGCCAGGCGATCGCCAAGCGCGACGCCGGGGCCGCGATCCTGCTCGTCTCGGCCGAGCTGGACGAGGTGCTCGAGATGTCGGACCGGATCGCCGTCATGTACCGCGGGCGGATCGTGGCCGTGCTCGACGGGCGAACGGCTGACAAGAACGCGGTCGGCCTGCTCATGGCGACCGGTGGCAGCGGTGGCGCGGACGGAGCAGGCGCTGGACCCGCGGAGGCCAGCGCATGACCGACCCGCCTGCCCCGGCGTCGTCGGGGCTCCGCTGGCGGCGAGTCCTCGACGCGGCCCTCGACCTCGTCGCGCTGCCCGCCGTCGCGATCCTGCTCGCGCTGATCGTGGGCGCGATCGTCATCCTGGCCTCGGAGCTCATCCTCACTGGCCGGCCGTTCGACCCCACCCTCCCGCTGGTTGCCTACCGGGCCCTGATCGAGGGCGCGATGGGGAGCCCCGAGGGCCTGGTGTCCACGATGGTCGCGGCCGCGCCGCTGGTCCTGGGTGGTCTCGCCGTCGGACTGGGCTTCAAGGCCGGGCTGTTCAACATCGGCGCCCAGGGCCAGTTCCTGATGGGCGCCCTGGGCTCCGTGGCCGCCGGCGTCGCCGTGTCGTCGTGGCCGCCGATCTTCGCGATCCCGGTCGCCGCTCTTGCCGGGTTCGCCGCCGGCGCGGCCTACGGCTTCATCCCGGGCTTCCTCAAGGCCGCGTCGGGCGCCCACGAGGTGGTCACCACGATCATGCTCAACTACGTCGCCATCGCCATCCTGGCCGCGATGGTGAGCGGGCCGCTCAAGGTTCCCAACTCGCCCTCGCCGGTCACGTTCAACGTGGGCAACGCCGCCTATCCGATCCTGCTCGGGCGAAACGGGCATCTCGGGATCCTGGTCGCGCTCCTGGTGGTCGCCGCGATCTGGTGGCTGCTGTACCGGACCACGCGCGGCTTCGAGGTCCGGACCGTGGGCGCCAACCCCGACGCCGCCCGGTACGCGGGGATGCGGCCGAGGTTCCTGCTGATGTTCACCATGGCCCTCTCGGGCGGCCTCGCCGGCCTGGCCGGGGCCGGGGTGGTGCTCGGCGTGACCCACTCCATGACGTCGAGCTTCGGCACCACGGTCGGCTTCGACTCGATCGCGGTGGCGCTGCTCGCCCGATCCAACCCGATCGGGATCGTGTTCGCCGCGGCGCTGTTCGGGGCGATGCGGGCCGGAGCCGGCCTGATGCAGATCCAGGCGGGCATCCCGGTCGAGCTGGTGGACGTGGTCCAGGCGACGATCCTGCTGTTCCTGATCGCCACCCCGGCGCTGCTCAAGATCGCGCGCCTGCGGAGCGTCCGGGGGGGCTGGAGACGACGACCATCACCCGGTCGTACGGCGGCGAATCGGTGGTCCGCTGATGGACCCGCTGATCACCGGTCTGTACGGGATCCCGATCGCCGGGCTGGTGTTCCAGCTGCTCGGCTACCTGATCCAGATCGTGCCGCCGGTCGCCCCGATCATCCTCCAGTCGGCGACCCCGTTGGCGCTGGGCGCGATGGTCGGCGTCATCGGCGAGCGGTCGGGCGTCGTCAACATCGGCATCGAGGGCACGATGCTGGCCGCCGCGTTCACGGGCTGGATCGTGGGCGTGGCGCTGGCGCCATCCATGAGCGCGAACCCCACCGACCTGTTCGGCTTCACGCCGGCGTTGCTCATCGGCGTCCTGGCCGCGGTCCTGGTCGCCGTGCTGATCACGGCCGTCCACGCCTGGCTCTCGATCAGCGTCCGGGCGGACCAGATCATCAGCGGCACGATCATCAACATCGCGGCGTTCGGCCTGACCGGCTACCTGAACACGATCATCGCCAAGAGCTCGCCCACCAGCGCGGGCTACTTCACGACGCTCACCCCGCCGGCCGCGCTGACGGACCTGCCGGTCGTCGGCTGGTTGTTCAACATGTTCCTCGCCCAGGGCCCGATCACGATGTCGTCGGTGGTCATCGTGATCGTCCTCCAGGTGATGCTGTTCCGCTCGCGCTGGGGGCTTCGCACCCGCTCGGTGGGCGAGCATCCGCGGGCAGCCGAGACCGTGGGCATCGACGTCATCCGGCTGCGCTACCGCAACGTCATCCTGAGCGGCGTGTTCGCGGGCCTGGGCGGCGCGTACCTGTCGATGGAGGCGACGAACTCGTTCCAGGCCGGGATGACCGCCGGCCGCGGGTTCATCGCCCTCGCCGCGATGATCGTCGGCCGCTGGACGCCGATCGGCGCGTTCGGTGCCGCGCTGCTGTTCTCGTCGTTCCTCGCGATCGGCCAGGTGATCAACTTCTCGCCTCCGGGCGGCGAGCTCGGCAGCATCATGACCGCGATGCCGGCCCAGATCTGGGACTCGCTGCCGTACATCGTCACGATCGTGGTCCTGGCCGGGGTCGTCGGCCGGAGCATCCCGCCCGCCGCGGACGGCCAGCCCTACGAGCGGGAATCGGCGACCTGATCGTCCGCGACCCGGGCGGCACCGTCCCCGGGTGCCTGACGTCGCGCCCGGGCCCGATCGAACCAGGCGGCCCCGGCGGGATCCGCCGGGGCCATGGCGCGCGCCGGGAGGGCGGTTGCCGGGGCCCGGGCCTACAACGCCTTGACGGCCGCCACCAGGTCGGTGAGACCCTGCTTCGCGTCGGCGAACAGCATCCCCGTCTTGGGGTTCGAGTACAGCTCGTTGTCGATCCCAGCGTAGCCGCGGCCCATCGAGCGCTTGATCACGATGATGCTCTTCGCGTGGTCGACGTCGAGGATCGGCATCCCCGACACCGGCGAGCCGGGCCGGCGGGCAGCCGGGTTGGTCACGTCGTTGGCCCCGATCACGAGCGCCACGTCGCAGCGGTCGAACTCGGGGTTGATGTCCTCCATCTCCCGCAGCTGGGGATAGGGCACGTTCGCCTCGGCGAGGAGGACGTTCATGTGGCCCGGCATGCGGCCCGCGACCGGGTGGATCGCGTACTTGACGTCCACGCCCCGTGACTCCAGCTGCTCGGCGAGCTCGCGCACGGAATGCTGGGCCTGGGCGACGGCCAGGCCGTAGCCGGGGACCACGATCACCGACGAGGCGTAGGCAAGCTGGATCGCGGCGTCGTCGATGTTCACCTCGCGGACGCTGCCGCCGGCGCCGCCGGTCGCCCCGACGGTGCCCTCGCCGCCGCCGAACCCGCCGACCATGATGTTGATCACGGAGCGGTTCATGGCGTCGGCCATCAGCTTGGTCAGGATGGCACCAGATGCGCCGACCAGGGCACCGCCGATGATCAGGACCGGGTTGTTGAGCACGAACCCGGCCATCGCGACGGCCGTCCCGGTGAACGAGTTGAGGAGGCTGATGACGACCGGCATGTCGGCGCCGCCGATGGGCAGCGTCATGGTCACCCCGAACACCAGGGCCACGAGCAGGATGATCCCGATGACCGGCAGGCTGAGGTTGCCCAGCCACAGGTAGGCGGCGCCCACCACCGTGATCAGGGAGAGCGCGCCCGTGACCAGCTGGCCGCCGGGGATCAGGACCGGCCGCGACGGCGTGATCCGGAGGCCCATCAGCTTGCCCGACGCGATCAGGGAGCCGGTGAACGTGATCGAGCCGATCACGATGTCCAGGACCGTGGCGACGTTGATCTGGAGCGTCGGAACCTCGTTGAGGGCAGCCAGCCGCAGGTAGTCGTTGATCGCGATCAGCGCGGCGGCGCCGCCGCCGACGGCATTGAACAGCGACACCAGCTGCGGCATCGCGGTCATCTTCACCGTGCGGGCGGTGTACAGGCCCAGGCCGCCGCCCAGCGCGACGCCGGCCACGATGATCAGCCAGCCGACCGCGTTGAACCCGATGGCGGGATCCTCGGGCGCGAGCAGCAGGTACAGGGCGGTGGCGACGATCGCCACCGTCATCCCGCCCGCCGACAGCAGGTTGCCGTTGCGGGCGGTGGCCGGGGAGTTCATCCGGATCAGGCCCAGCACGAATGCCACGGCCCCGATCAGCCAGGCCAGCCGGACGAGCGGCTCCAGGATCTCGAGGCTCACGGTCAGCCCTCCGCCTTGTCGGCCTTGGGTGCCGCTGGCTTGCGCCGGAACATCTGGAGCATCCGGTCGGTGACGACGTAGCCGCCCACCACGTTCATGGTCGCGAACGCGACCGCCACGAACGCCAGCAGGTAGGCACCCAGGTTGTCCGACTCGATCGCGATGAACATCGAGCCGACGAGCACGATCCCGTGGATCGAGTTGGCCCCCGACATCAGCGGGGTGTGGAGGGTTGCCGGCACCTTCGAGATCACCGCGAAGCCGCACAGGATCGCGAGCACGAACACGGTGAAGTTCTGGATGAGCAGGGCGACGTCGGGGCTCATGCCTTGCCTCCCGCGGGCGCGACCCGCGCCTGCACCGCCTCGGACACGATCGACCCGCCGTGCGTGATCACGGTCGCCTTGGTGACCTCCTCTTCGAGATCGAGGTGGAGCTCACCGTCCTTGACCATGGCGAGCAGCAGCGACGAGATGTTGCGGGCGTAGAACTGGGACGCGGACGTCGGCATCGACGCCGGCAGGTTCTCGGGGGCCACGACGATGACGCCGTTGTCGCTGGTGACGGTCTCGCCCGCCTTCGACAGCTCGCAGTTGCCGCCCAGCTCGCTGGCGGCCATGTCCACGATCACCGAGCCCGAGCGCATTGCCCGGACGGCCTCGCCGGTCACCAGCACGGGTGGCTTGCGGCCCGGGACCTGCGCGGTGGTGATGACCACGTCCTGGCCGGCGATCACCTCGTTGAGCTCCGCCTGCTGGGCGGCGCGCTCCTCGGCCGTGAGCTCGCGCGCATAGCCCCCGGCGCCGGTGGCGTCGATCGACGTCTTGAGCCGCACGAACTTCGCGCCCAGGCTCTCGGCCTGCTCGGCCGTCTCGGGCCGTACGTCGTAGGCCGACACGACCGCGCCCAGGCGCCGTGCGGTTCCGATCGCCTGGAGGCCAGCCACGCCGATCCCGAGGATCAGCACGTTCGCCGGCTTGGCGGTGCCGGCGGCCGTGGTCAGCAGCGGGAAGTACCGCCCGTAGGTGTTGGCGGCGATGAGCACTGCCTTGTACCCGCCGACATTCGCCTGCGATGACAGCGCGTCCATCGTCTGGGCACGCGACAGGGTCCGTGGGATGGCATCGAGGCTCACGGCGGTGACGCCGGCAGCGGCCAGCGCCTGCATCAGCTCCGGGTCGAGCAGGGGCGCCAGCAGCCCCACGACCACCTGGCCCGAGCGCAGCCGGGTGACCTCCGGGCCGGCAGGCTTCTGGACGCGCAGGATGACGTCGCTCGACGCATACAGCTCGTCCGTGGACACGATCCGCGCGCCGGCATCGGCGAACGACGGGTCGGGGATCGCGGCGCCGGCCCCCGCACCGGCCTCGACCAGGATCTCCAGCCCGGCAGCCGTCAGCTTGCCGAGCGCCTCGGGCACCAGGGCAACCCGCCGCTCTCCGGCTGCAGACTCCCTGGCGACGCCGACCTTCATGGGCATCACCGTCCGTTGGACACAGGTGGGGTGGACCGGACCAGTCTACCGGAGCCCGCCGCGGCGGGACGCTCCGCGCTGGCGGCGCCCAGGGCCGCGAAGCCACCCCGGCGGGCTTCCCCGGGCCGGGCGATCGGTTCGCGCGGGAGCACGAAACCGGGCACCATGGTCGCGTGAACGAGCCGCCGATCGAGCCCGGGCCCGGGCCGGAGTCCGAGGCAGCGCCCGCGCCAGGGCCGCCCGTGTCCGCGGAGCCAGGCACGGCCTCGCCGCGCGCGTCATCCCGGCCGGCCGAGGCGGTCCGGCGCCAGAACCGCCTGGCCGCGCTGGCCCTCGTGGTCCTGGTCGTCGCGCTCGCGTTCGGGGGCGGGTTTGCGATGGGCAGGGCCAGTGCCCCGTCCGGCGACGCGGCGCTGGTACCGTTCGGGACGCCGGGCGCGTCCGGTGGACCCACGCCGGCCGCGCCCGGCGCGTCGCCGCTGGCGTCAGCCGGCGCGTCGCCGCTGCCCTCGGACGGCCCCCGGCTGGGGCGCCCCGATGCGCCGGTCACGATCGACTACTGGGCCGACTACCAGTGCCCGTTCTGCGCGCGGTTCGCGCAGACGGTGATCCCCCAGCTCAGCTCGCGGATCGCGGACGGCACGGTGGCCCTCGTCCACCGTGACTTCGCGTTCATCGGCAGCGAGTCGGTCGCCGCCGCCGTCGCGGTCCGGTGCGCGGGCAACCAGGGCCGCTACTGGGCGATGCACGACGCGGTCTACGCCGCCCAGCAGGGCGAGAGCCAGGGCGCCTTCGCGCGGGCGCGACTGGACCAGATCGCCGACTCGGTCGGTCTCGACCGCGCCTCGTTCACGTCCTGCCTCGACGAGCGGGCGCCGCTGGTGGAGGTCCTGGCCGACACCGCCGCCGGGGTGCGGGCGGGCATCCAGTCCACCCCGACCATCGACGTCAACGGCACCCGGTATCTCGGCGTGCCCGACGTGGCCACGCTGCTCGGGGCAATCGACGGCGCGGCGGCCGGCGCGACGCCGGGTGTCCTGCCGACGCCACAGCCCACGACCGACCCCTGGTCGGGCATCCAGACCTCGGGCCGCGAGGCCGGCAGCATGACGGCACCCGTGACCGTCGAGCTGTGGATGGACTACCAGGCGACCGGGTCGGCGGCCGTGGCCAACGACCTGGAGGCCGAGCTCCGGGCACGCACCGCGAGCGGTGCGATCCGCCTCGTCCTCAAGGACCTCGCCCTGCTGGGCGACGAATCGGTGGTCGCGGCAACCATGGTCCGCTGCGTTGCCGACCAGGGTGGCCCGGCCTGGTTCGCCAGCGACGTGCTCTCCGTGTCCGCGCAGGGTGCGGGCACCGGGATCTTCACGGCCCCCAACCTGCTCCGGTTCGGGGCCCGTCTCGGTCTCGACGTGCAGGCGTTGAGCACCTGCATCGACGATCCCGCGGTGGCCGAGGCGGTCCGCGCGGAGACCGCGGACGGGACCACCCTGGGCCTCCCCGCCGGACCGTCGGTCGTCATCCGCGCCGGCGACCGGGAGGTCGCCCGGTTCAGCGGCGTGCTGGACGTCGGCAAGATCACCAAGGCGATCGACGCCGCCGGCTGAGATTTGGCGCGAGCGCCTGAAACCTTCGACCGCCCGGCTGTCTCTGGAACGATGACGGCGGCCGTGTCGCCCCGAGCGGGGGACCACCGCCCCAAGCGCGCCTCCTGCTCCCCCGCGGCCCCTCTGGCCTCCCCCGGAGGGGCCGCGCTCCGTTCCGCGGTCCGGCGGACAGGGCGCTACAGGTCGGCGACGCTGATGATCCCGCGGCGGATGACGAACTTGAGCAGCTCCACCCGATCGTGGAAGCCGAGCTTCTCCATGATGTTCGCGCGGTAGTTGTGGACGGTCTGCTCCGAGAGGTGGAACACCTTCGCGATCTCGCGGTTGGTGTGCCCGACGGCCGCCAGCAGCAGCACCTCCCGCTCGCGGTCCGACAACGTCGCGTAGGCGTCCTCCACCGGCACCTCGCCGCTGCGCAGCACGTACGTGTTCACCATCCGGGTCACGATCGCGGGCGAGACGTACGTCTGACCCCGCCCGACGCTGCGCAGGGCGGTGACGACATCGGACGCCTCCGCCTCGCGGGTCAGGAAGCCGTCGGCGCCCGCCTTGAGCGCCAGGCTGAACTGCTCGCTGCCACAGCGGCACTCGAGGGCGATGATCCGGCTCGCGGGTGCGGCGGCCCGGATGCGCTCGATCGTCTCGAACGTCGAGCAGCCCGGGGCGGACAGGGGCAGGCACTCAGCGACGATCACGTCGGCGCCGACCCGCTGGATCGTCTCGTCCAGGAGGCTGCTGTCGATGACCTCGCCGGCGACCCGCATGTCGAGCTCGGCGTCGATGATCGAGCGGAAGCCCGCGACCAGCATCGGGAAGTCGAAGATCGCCAGCAGCACGGACAGCTTCCCGCTGCCGATCCCCGATCCGTTCGTCCTCACCCGGTCCCTTTCGCGTGCGCGCGCGTCCCGTGCGTCCCGGGAACGCACGCTCACTGTCGCGCGCCGGGGGCCGGTCCCGGAGGGGCCATCGGTCGCCTTGCGGGGCCGTTTCGCACGCGCGCGAACCGGGACCACCGGGCCTCCCGGCCCGGGCCTTCGGCACCGCCCCGCCTCGAACGGGGGCGTTGCGGATCCCGGGGCCGGTGACGGCCCCGGGATCGCCCGGCTACCGCTCCTCGATGGGGAGGAACGCGCGCTTCGCCTGCCCGACGTAGAGCTGGCGCGGGCGCCCGATCCGCGCCTGGGGATCGCTCATCATCTCGCGCCACTGGGCGATCCAGCCCGGCAGCCGGCCCATCGCGAACAGGACCGTGAACATGCGCGCCGGGAAGCCCAGCGCGCGGTAGATCAGGCCGCTGTAGAAGTCGACGTTGGGATACAGCTTGTGGTCGATGAAGTACGGGTCGCTGAGGGCGACCTGCTCGAGCTCCATCGCGATCCGGAGCAGGTGGTCGTCCTGGTGCATCCGGGCCAGGAGCGGCTCGGCCGCGGACTTGATGATCATGGCCCGCGGGTCGTAGTTCTTGTACACGCGGTGGCCGAAGCCCATCAGCCGGAACGGATCGTCGTGATCCTTGGCGCGCCGGATCGCCTTCTGGACGTCACCGCCGTCGGCGGCGATCGCCTCCAGCATCCCCAGGACCTCCTGGTTGGCGCCCCCGTGGAGGGGCCCCCACAGAGCCGCGATGCCGGCGGAGATCGAGGCGTACAGGTTGGCGTGGCTGGAGCCGACCATGCGCACCGTCGACGTGGAGCAGTTCTGCTCGTGGTCCGCGTGCAGCACGAGCAGGATCCGCAGGGCGCGGATCGAATCCTCGTCGCCCACGTACGGCTCGCTCGGGACCGCGAACATCATGCGCAGGAAGTTCGCCTCGTAGTCGAGGTCGTTGTCGGGGTACACGAACGGCTGGCCGATCGACTTCTTGTAGGCGGCCGCCGCGATCGTCGGCAGCTTGGCGATCAGGCGGACCGTGGACAGGTCGATCGACGCCTGGTCATTGGCATCGCCGCCGTCCTGGTAGAACGTGGACAGCGCGCTGACCGCCGATCCGAGCATGGCCATCGGGTGGGCGTCCATCGGGAACCCGTCGAAGAAGTGCTTGAACTCCTCCCGGATCAGCGTGTGGCGCTTGATCTCGTCGGTCCAGGCCGCCAGCTGCACGGCCGTGGGCAGCTCCCCGTGGATCAGCAGGTAGGCTGTCTCGAGGAACGACGCGCGCTCCGCGATCTGCTCGATCGGGTAGCCACGATAGCGGAGGATCCCGTTGTCGCCGTCGAGGTACGTGATCGAGCTGCGGGTCGGCGCGGTGTTCGCGTACCCGTAGTCGAGCGTGACCATCCCCGCGTCCTTGAGCAGCGCGGAGATGTTGATTGCCGGCTGGCCGTCGGTCGAGGCTTCCACCGGCAGCTCGAACTCGCGGTCACCGATCCGTAGCTGCGCGATCGAGGCCATCGTGGCCGTGCTCGGCCGCTCCATCGTCGTCATTGAAGCCCTGCCTCCTGCATCCTGCCGCCGCCGACCGGCGACACCCGTCCGGGAGAGAGACCCCGCCGGCCGACTCGTGTCGCCGATCGGGTACTGGACACCTACGGTCCGTGTTCCGGGACCGGGTGGCAAGGGCCATTGGCAGGGTCCATTGGCCACCCCGTGGCGTGACCGTTGTCCGAGGGTCTACGGCTTGCTCTCGAGGTGGCCGCCGAACCCGAGGCGCATCGCCGACAGGACCTTGTCCGCGAAGTCGGCCTCCCCGCGCGAGGAGAAGCGTTCGTAGAGCGCCGTGGTGAGCACCGGGGCCGGCGCGCTGACATCGATCGCCGCGATGCTCGTCCAGCGCCCCTCACCCGAGTCCGAGACCCGGCCCGCGAAGTCGGCCAGGTCGGGGCTGGTGAGGAACGCCTGCGCGGTGAGGTCGAGCAGCCATGAGGCAACCACGCTCCCCCGGCGCCACACCTCGGCCACCTCCGGGAGATCCAGCCGGTACTGGTACAGCTCGGGATCCCGGAGTGGCGACGTCTCGGCGTTGACCTCGCGCTGCTCGAGCCCGGCGTTCGCGTGGTGGAGGATGTTGAGGCCCTCGGCATAGGCAGCCATCAGGCCGTACTCGATGCCGTTGTGGACCATCTTCACGAAATGGCCCGCGCCCGACGGGCCGCAGTGGAGGTAGCCCTCCTCGGCGCGGGTGGGGGTCCCCGACCGGCCGGGCGTCCGGGGCGCGCTGTCGACGCCCGGAGCCAGCGCCCGGAAGATGGGGTCCAGGCGCTCCACGGCGTCGTCCGGGCCGCCGATCATCAGGCAGTAGCCGCGCTCGAGGCCCCACACGCCGCCGCTCGTGCCGCAGTCCACGTACTCGATCCCGCTCGCGGCGAGCTCCCCGGACCGGCGCAGGTCATCGCGGTAGTAGGAGTTGCCGCCGTCCACGACCGTGTCGCCGGCCGACAGGTGCGGCACGAGGTCGGCGAGGGTGGCGTCGACCGACGCCGCGGGCACCATCAGCCAGACCACCCGGGGCGCGGTCAGGCGGCCGGCGAGGTCGGCGATCGAGGTCGCGCCACCGCTCAGGGCGCCGTCGGCGACCAGCCCGTCGACCGTCTCCGAGTGACGCGCATAGCCGACCACGTCATGGCCCGAGCGTCGCCAGCGACGCGCCATGTTGGCGCCCATGCGCCCCAGCCCGATCAGTCCGACCTGCACGTCCTCGCCTCCCTCGTTCCGGGTCCATCGCGCGCCCAGGTCGCGCACCCGGACAGCCTACAGCGGAGACCCGAGCGGGCCGCCCGGCACCGGTGGGGGGAGCGCTGGTTGGAGGTCGCTACACTGCGCGGTCATGGACACTCGCCGGGACCCCGCCGCCACCAATTCGCTCGATCGGGCGATCCGCGCCATCCTGCCGTCGCTGGAACGGTTCCTCCGTTTCGAGGGGCCGGACCCGGCGACCCAACGAACGCGCTGGCGGCCGGCCCTCGACCGACCCTTGCCCGCCGCGGGGATCGGGCAGGACGCCACGCTCGCCGAGCTGGCGGATCTCGTCATCGCCAACGGCCTGCGCGTCGGCCACCCGGGCTTCTCCGGCTGGGTGACCACCGGGCCGACCGACGTCGGGGCCGCGGCGGACCTCGCCCAGGCGGTGGCGGTGCCGCAGCGCTGGTGGTCCACGCCGGGCAACTTCATCGACGCGATGGCCATGCGCTGGCTGATCGAGCTGCTCGGATGCCCGGCCACCTCGGTCGGGGCGTTCACCTCCGGCGGCTCGACGGCGAACCTGGTCGGCATCGGGGCCGCGCGCCAGCATGCGGGCGAGCGCCTCGGCCTGCGGCCGTCGCTGGACGGCATCGAGGGCATGAAGGAGCCGCGTGTCTACGCCAGCACCGAGACGCACCACGTGGTGGGGCGCGCCCTGGGCGTGCTGGGGATGGGCCGGGGCAACCTGCGAAGCATCCCGCTCGATCGCGCCGGCACGATCGATCTCGACCTCCTCCAGGCGGCCCTCGACGAGGACCTCGCCGCGGGGCGCACCCAGGTCGCGGTGGTGGGCTGCGCGGGCGACGTCAACACCGGTCGTGTCGACCCGCTGGCCGAGCTCGCCCGGATCTCGCACGAGCGTGGGATCTGGCTCCACGTCGACGGCGCCTACGGCGGCTTCGGGCTGCTCGACCCGCGGGTGCGCGACCGGTTCGGCGACCTGGCCGACTACGACTCGTTCGCCGTTGACCCGCACAAGTGGATGGCGGCGCCGGTCGGCACGGGCGCCACGATCGTCCGGGACGAGGGGATCCTCGGTCGCGCGTTCACAATCGAGACCGGGGACTACGACAGCGAGCGCCAGGCACCCGTGGGCGAGGCCGACCTCGGGTCGCCGTTCGACGAGCTGGGGCTGGGCACCCCCGACTGGGGCCTCGACTTCTCCGCCCCGGCCCGCGGCCTCGCGGTGTGGGCGATCCTGCGCGAGATCGGTGCCGACGGGATGCGCGAGCGGGTGGTGCGCCACGACGACTGCGCCCGCCTCGTCGCGCAGCGGGCGCGCGCCAGCGACGAGCTGGAGCTGCTCGCGGAACCCGTGCTCTCGATCTGCTGCTTCCGGTTCCGACCTCCCGGGCCGACGGATGAAGCGGCGCTCGACGCCCTGAACGAGGCCGTGCTCCATGGCATCCGGGCCCGCGGCCGGGTGGTGACCTCGGGCACGCGCGTGGACGGCCGTTTCGCGATCCGGCCGTGCTTCATCAACCCGCGCACGACGCTCGCCGATGCCGACGCCCTGGTGGACGAGGTGCTCCTGGTCGGGCGGGAGCTGGCCGCTGCCGGCTGAAGCGCTCCACGGTCGCGGGACGGTCGTCGGAGCCGGGTCGGGCCGTCCGCGCCTTGACGCGGGGTCCACGCCTGGGAACTGTTGAGCCCATGCCACGTCCGCTGCGCGTGCGACCGTGGCCCGGCCCGTCGACAGAGGCAGCAGATGACCAACGAGCGCCGACTCAGGTTCGGCTTCCCGCGCATGTACAACGAGCCCGGCGAGCGCCGCGCCTTCCTGCCGCCGCTGATCGGCTTGCTGGCGGGCATGGACGTCGAGGTGTGCGTCGAGGCCGGCAGCGGCACCGGCATGGGCTACTCGGATGACGCCTACCGTGCGCTGTCTCCGCGCGTGCGCATCGTCGACGAGGCGACGGCGTACGGCATGGACGTCGTGGTCGTGCTGCGCGCCCCCGAAGGCCGGTACCAGCTGCTGCAACCGGGCTCGATCCTGCTCTCGATGCTCCATTTCACCACCCGGCCGGAGCGCGTCGAGACGCTGCGTGGGCTCGGGATCGAGGCCATCGCCCTGGACATGGTCACGGGCGACGATGGCCGGCGCCTGGTTCAGAACCTGCGGGATGTCGCCCGCAACGGCCTGGCCGCCGCGTTCGAGGCGCTGGAGCGGCGCTGGCCACCCTTCCTGTCGCCCGACCGGCCACCGACCAGCGCGACCATCCTGGGCGCGGGCGGGGTGGGCAAGCATGCGATCGAGTGGGCGACGAAGCTCGGCGACGATGCCCGGAACGACCGGTTCATGCGCGAGCACCTGCCCGGTGCCGAGGTCGTGGTGATCGAGCAGAACCTGTCCGGCAACGAGGCCTACTTCCGGCACCGCCTGCCCCTGACCGACATCCTGGTCGACGCCACGGCGCGTCGCGACACGTCGCAGCCGCTGTTCCCCAACGCCTGGCTGGGGCTGCTGCCGGCCCACGCGGTCGTGTGCGACCTGGCGGTCGACCCTTACCTGTTGGACGACGATCCGCCGGTCGTGCGCGGGATCGAGGGAATTCCCCAGGGCAACCTCGACCAGTGGGAGTTCGGTCCGGACGATCCGGCCTGGGAACGGCTGCCGCCCGTGATCCCCACCGCCCACCGGCGGACGGTCGTGTCCTGCTACTCCTGGCCGGGCGTCCAGCCCGAGGCGTGCATGGAGGCGTACGGCGCCCAGCTGACGCCGCTGCTCAAGACGCTCGTCTGGTACGGGGGGCTGCCGGCGATCGGCCCCGACGTGTCGTTCCACGGCCGCGCGATGTGGCGTGCCAGCCTGCGCCACTTCGTGGGTCTGGAGCCCGTCGGCGCGGACCCGCGGGCGCCAGCCCGCCGCTAGCGCCAGGGACGGCTTCGCAGGCCCGCCGCGCGGGCCGCGGGCTACTCGCCGCGGTTCCGCTTGGCCTCGAGCAGGGCCGCGTCCGCCTTGGCCGTGAGCTCGTCCAGGCTCTCGTCGGAGGTGAGCGTCGCCAGCCCGGCCGTGATCCCGACCCCGGTGGCGTTTCGGAGGGACTGGTCCATGACGCCGATGCGGTGCTGGACCTCGCCCGGATCGATCGACGAGATCCCGCACAGGAACTCGTCGCCACCGAACCGGACGATCGGATCGTAGGACCGCAGGTTGGCGCGCATGATCGCCGCCAGCGTCCGCAGCACGCGGTCGCCGGCCGCGTGCCCGTCGCGGTCGTTGACCCCCTTGAGCCCGTCGACATCGATGAACGCGATCACGAACTTGCCGTCCGCGCGCCGGGCGCGGTCGATCTCGTTCCTCAGGGCGAGCCTGCCCATCTCGCGCCGGAAGGCGCCGGTCAGGGCGTCCAGGTGGGCGCGCTGGAGAAGCGCCTCCAGGCGCGCCCGTTCGAGCTCCGCGGCGGCGGCGTCGGGGCGGGCGCCATCCCCGGCGAGGCGCGACCCGACGATCCCATCGCGCTCGACGGCGGCCCGATCCCGCGCGTTCGCGATCGAGTCCCGCTCGGTCGCCGCCCGATCCCGGGCGTTGGCGTTCCCGGCGCGCTCGGCGACGGCCTGCTCCCTCGCCTCCACGATCTCGCTTCGCCTGATGGCGGCCCGGTACATCACCTCGGCGATCTCGGCCCGTTCGGCGGCCGCCTGCTCCCTGATCCGGGCGATCTCGGCGAGGTCGGCGGCAGCCTTCGCCTGCGCCTCGGCGAGCTCGGCCAGCTCGGCGGCGGCCCGCTCCCTGGCCTGGGCGATCTCGGCCAGCTCCGCGGCAGCCGTGGACAGCGCACCGGCGATGTCCGCTCGCTCCGCCCCGCGCTCGGCGTCCGCCCCGCGCTCGGCGTCCGCCCCGCGCTCGGCGTCCGCCCCGCGCTCGGCGTCCGCCCCGCGCTCGGCGTCCGCCCCGCGCTCGGCGTCCGCCCCGCGCTCGGCGTCCGCCCCGCGCTCGGCGCTCGTGGAGGGTGCGGCAGCGGGCCCTGTGCCGGACGCGTCCGGCGGCACGCCGTAGCCGGCGCCGTCAGCGCGATCCATGGCAGTCGTGGCCTCGCCGGGATCGGGTGACTCGCGGGCCTTCGATCGCTTCATCTTGCGCAGCTTCACAGGAGACCTCGTGCGTTCAGGGCCATGCCGATCCGCGCTGAAAGTACCGCGTCGTGTGGCCGGATGTACCCGGTATTGCGTCACATCCGACCCCGGACGGCCGGTTCCGGTGCGGGCAGGCGACGGTTTCTGGTCCACGGATCCCCAGCGCCTGCCGGAGCAGCTGCCTGCCTCGGACCTGGTGCGCGGTGCGGAAGGCCGACGAAGCTCGCGGTCCGCGCCGTATGATCCGCCGGAACACAGGCCGTCCCGGCCGTTCTCAGGGTGGTCACGCTGGTCGCGGGTCCACCTGGGCCACCTGCCCCTCGGTCAAGCGTGACCGTGGCACACACTGGGAGCGATCACGTGATCAGGTCCGCAGAGCGGCGAGAGCCGGCCGGATCGATGACCTCGCTGGGCGTCCGCCGTCCGCGCATCGATGGCCTCCAGAAGGTGACGGGCGAGGCGCGCTACGCGGGGGACCTCCCGGTGCCGGGCATGCTCCACGCGCGGATCGTGCCGAGCCTGTACGCGCACGCACGCATCCTCGGCATCGACGCCTCGGCAGCGCGGGCCCTGCCGGGCGTGGTGGCCGTGCTGACGGCCGAGGATCTGCCGATCGTCGGACGGGGCGCATCCCGGCGCTACGAGCCGCTGGTCCGAACCGAGGCGGTGTTCGCCGGACAGCCGGTCGCGCTCGTCGTCGCCGAGTCGGAGGCCGTCGCCGAGGATGCGGCTGCCCTGGTGGTGGTCGACGCCGAGCCGCTCCCGCCGTTCCTGGACGTCCTCGCGGCGGGCGACCCGGGTGCGCCCCGCTTCCGCCTTGCCCCGCAGCCGGGAACCGCGCCGGGGGACGATCCGGCCGACGGGAACGTGTTCAGCCGCCGACATGACCAGCGGGGCGACCTCGCGAGCGCGTTCGCCGGGTCCGATGTGATCGTCGAGGCACGCTTCGGCACGAGCTGGGCCTACCAGGCCTACCTGGAGCCGCACGCGGCGGCGGCCTGGATCGAGCCCGGCGGGACGCTCATCGTCTCGTGTGGCACCCAGTCCCTGTTCTTCACGCGCAACGAGCTGGCGAAGATCTACGGCCTCCCGGCGTCGAAGGTGCGCGTGATCGCGGCCACGCTCGGTGGCGGGTTCGGCTCGAAGCAGGTCGTGATCGAGCCGCTGGTCGCGGGGGCAGCCCTGCGCCTGCGACGACCCGTCAGGCTGGTCCTCACCCGCCGGGAGGACTTCGCGTCGACGAAGCCGGCCCAGGCCCTGGCCATCGACCTGCGGATCGGCGCCCGGAACGACGGGCAGCTCGGCGCGCTCGAGGCTCGGCTGACCTATGACGCGGGGGCGTACACGGAGTCGTCCTGGGACTGGTTTGCCGCCCAGCTCATCACGGGGCCGTACCGCTGGCCCGCGTACGATGTCCATGCGCTCGGGGTTCGGACCAACCGCTTCGGGGCGGGCAACTACCGGGCACCGACCGGACCGCAGGGCGTGTTCGCGCTCGAGTCGCTGCTCGACGAGCTGGCCGGCCGGCTGGGCATCGATCCCATCGATCTCCGCATCGCCAACCTCGTCGGCGAGGGCGACCTGATGGCCGATGACGAGCCGTGGCCGGCAATCGGCGCCCGGGAGTGCCTCGCCCGGCTACGCGAGCACCCGGTCTGGACCGGACGCCACGGGCTGGCACCGGGCGAGGGCGTGGGCCTGGCGATCGGCGTCTGGCCCGGGACGATGGAGCCCGCCGCCGCCGTGTGCCGGCTCGAGCCCGACGGGACGATCAGCGTCATCACCGGGGTCGTGGACATCAGCGGATCGGCGAGCGGCCTCGCGGTGATCGCCGCCGAGACGTTCGGGGTCGATGTGGGCTCGGTGACGATCGTCACGGCGGACAGCGCGTCCGCGCCGCCCTCGCCTGGGAGCAACGCCAGTGCGATCACCTACGGCGCGGGACCGGCCGTCCGGGGCGCGGCCGCGGAGGCTCGTGACCGATTGCTGCGATTCGCCGCGGAGGCGTTCGAGATCAAGCCCGATGACCTCGAGATCGTCGACGGCGTCGTGCGCCCGCGAGGGTCGCCCGAGCTCGGGCGTCCGCTCGCCGAGCTCGCGCTGGAGGCGAGCGAGTCCTATTCGCCGCCCATCGTCGGGCACGGCGCCACCGACCATTCGGTGATCGCCCCCTCGGCGGCCGCGCACCTGGCCCACGTGCGAGTGGACGAGGAGACGGGTTCGGTCGAGGTGCTCGACTACGCCGTCGCCCAGGACGTGGGGCGGGCGCTCAATCCGGCCCTCGTCGAGGGGCAGATGATGGGTGGCACGGTCCAGGGGATTGGGCTCGCGCTGTGCGAGCAGCTGATCCACGATGGCCAGGGACAGCTGGTGACCGGCAGCTTCCTCGACTACGCGGTGCCTCGCGCGGCCATGCTCCCGCCGATCGACACCCTGATCGTCGAGGTCGCGGCGCCCGAGGGGCCGTTTGGAGCGAAGGGGATCGGGGAGGCATCGATCCTGCCCGGTCCCGCCGCCATCGCCAATGCGATCGCCGCCGCGACGGGCACCCGGTTGCGGCAGCTTCCGATCACGCCGGCGCGCGTCTGGGCGGCGGCACAGCACGAGTCCCCCGGCGCCGCCGGCGGCGTGGACGACCCGGCCGGCGATCGCCGCGCCGGGTCGACGGGTGGTCGCAGCACCGGGAGGTCCGATGGCTGAGCGGGCAGGCACGGGGACGGCGTCGGGACGAGCACGACGGCCGTACACGATCCGGGACCAGGTGGGGTTGCGGCGCCTCGAGGCCTTCGTCGTCTCCCCCGACGGCCGCCGCGTGGTCCTCCAGATCGCCACCGCCGCGGCATCCGGCAGGCGGCTCGACTCGCACCTGTGGTCCGTCGATGCCGATGGCACCGGCCTGCGCCGACTGCTCCGTCGAGGCGTTCGAGCCAAGGATCCCGTGTTCGCCCCCGACGGGCGCAGCCTCTACTTCGTGACCCACGAGCGGCGCGGCGCCCACCAGGTGATGCGGCTCGACCTCGATGGCGACCGGCCGGTGCCGATCACCCGGTCGCCGATCGACGTCGAGTCGTTCGTGCTGTCCCGGGATGGCACGCGCCTCGCCTTCTCGGCAGCCGTGTTTCCCGGCGTGGGCGATACGCTCGCGGCCACGGTCGACCGGCTGGCGACGGCAGCGGCGCGAACGTCCAGCGGGCAGATCCACGATCGCCTGTTCGTGCGCCACTGGGACGAGTGGCAGGGCGGCCGGCGCCGTCACCTGTTCGTGCAGGCCGTCGCCGGCGGGCCCGCGGTCGACATCATGCCCTACATGGATGCCGATGCCCCGACCCGGCCGTTCGGTGGCTCCGAGCAGTACACGTTCACGCCGGACGGCAGGGGCATCGTGTTCACGGCCCGCGATGTTGGAGCCGAAGAGGCCTGGAGCACCGACCTCGACCTGTTCCTGGCGCCCATCGACGCCAGCTCGCCGCCGCGCAAGCTGACGACCGACAACCGGGCGACCGACGTGAACCCGGCGTTCAGCCCGGATGGCACGCGGCTGGCCTACCTGGCGATGGCCCGTCCGGGGTACGAGTCCGACAAGCTCACGGTCATGATCCGGGAGTGGCCCGACGGCGCTCCGGTCGCGGTCACGGACCGCTGGGACCGCAGCGTCGAGGAGATCGAGTGGTCACCCGACGGGCGAACCATCTACCTGGTTGCCGAGGACACCGGCCAGCGGGGGCTGTTCGCGCTCGATGTCGCGGCCGGCCGGGTGTCGCCGATCGTGGGCGCGGGTCACGTCACGCGGGTCCAGGCGCGGGGCAACGCCGTCTTCTACAGCCTGGACTCGCTGGCCGGGCCGGCCGACCTCCATGCGATCGTCAACGGGGAGCGACGGAGGCTCACGCGGCTCAACCGCGCGACCATGGATCGCGTCCTGGTCGGCGAGGCGGAGCAGTTCACGTTTCGTGGCTGGAACGACGAGATCGTCCACGGCTACCTGGTCAAGCCGGCCGGCTTCGACCCGGGCCGGAGGTACCCCATCGCGTTCCTCGTCCATGGTGGCCCGCAGTCGAGCTTCGGCAATGACTGGCACTATCGCTGGAACCCGCAGGTCTACGCAGGTGCGGGCTACGCCGTCGTGACGATCGACTTCCACGGCTCGACCGGCTACGGGCAGGCCTTCACCGACTCGATCCGGGGCAACTGGGGCGAGGTGCCGCTCGAGGACCTGCGCAAGGGCTACGCGGCCGCGCTCGACCGGTACCCGTTCCTGGACCCCACCCGGGCCGCCGCCCTGGGCGCGAGCTACGGCGGCTACATGGTCAACCTCATGGCCGGCGTGTGGAGCGAGCCGTGGGGTTGCCTGGTGTCCCACGACGGCAACCTCGACGAGCGGTTCGCGTACTTCGCCACCGAGGAGCTGTGGTTCCCGGAATGGGAGCACGAAGGCACCCCATGGACCAACCCGGCCGGCTACGCGAGGGACAACCCCGTCGACCACGTCGCCGTCTGGCACGTCCCGACCCTCGTGATCCACGGCGCGCTCGACTACCGGGTGAGCGAGGTGGAGGGCCTCGGCGTGTTCACCGCCTTGCAGCGCCGAGGCGTGCCGTCGCGGTTGCTGCACTTTCCCGACGAGAACCACTGGGTCCTCAAGCCGGCGAACTCCGTCCTGTGGCACGAGACGGTGCTGGATTGGCTGGCTCGCTGGATCGCCTGATCGGCCGCTGAGGCGCCCGCCCGTGCCCCGCCGCCCGTGACGCGTGGCCCGGGGGCCCAGGGGCCATGCTGCCGAGCGCCCGCTCCCCAAATGGCCAATGGCCGCCGTCGGCCAAGGGAGGTGCCCGGTGTACGCCATCGTCGTTGAGAACGGGGGACGTGGAGCAGATCGAGGTCCCGGGCACGCGTCCGCTGGGTCAGCGACGCTCGGCCCGGACCACATCCGCCACGGCTGCGGCGCGGGCCGCCCGGCCCGCGATTCCGAGCTTGAGGTAGGCGTTGGACAGGTGACGCTCGACGGTCCGGACGCTGATCCCCAGCTCGCCCGCGATCTCCGCGTTGGTGCGCCCTTCGGCCGCCAACCCGATCACCTGGCGCTCCCGCTGGCTGAGGGCTTCGACCCGGTTCGCGTCCTCGGTGCCCGGCGGCGCGATCCAGCGTTCCGGTCCGAGGAAGTCGGTGACCTCGGCGACGAACGCCCGCCAGGCGGGCTCGTCGGCCAGCAGGATATGGTTGCGGGAGTCGAGCGGCACGAATCGGGCGCCCGGGATGCGAGCGGCGATGTCCCGAGCATGGTCGAACGGGGAGGCGCGATCACCGCGTGCGTGCAGCACCAGGGTCGGCACGCCGATCTCGGGAAGCAGGCTCATGACGTTGATCGACTGGCGCGCCACCCGGCTCGCCACCGCGTTCTCGGTGGAGGTCGACACCCGCTGCAGCTCGTCCAGCCAGCGCATCTGGCGCTCCGTCGCGTCCGGGATGAAGATCGAGGTGAACACGCGTCGGAACGTGCCGTCGGGCCGCGCCCAACCGGCCCGGATCAGGGCCCGGAACGCCTCCTCCGCGTCCGGATCGTCCGTCGCGCCGAAGCACCCGATCGCGATGCCCCCATACAGGATGAAGCGCGTGAGGCGCTCCGGATGACGGGCCGCGTAGGAGATCGCCACCGGCGAGCCCCCGGACATGCCCAGCACGGCGAAGCGCTCGAAGCCCAGCGCGTCGACGACGGCCTCCAGGTCCGCGACCCGTGCCTCCAGTGAGAGGTCGGTGACGGCCCAGTCCGACAGCCCGAAGCCTCGCTCGTCGTAGCGCGCCACCGTGGCCATCGCACCGAGCGCGTCGAGAAAGTGACGCCAGACGGGACTCTGCCAGTCCTGCTCCAGGTGGCTGAGCCAGCACGACACCACCACGAGAGGCGGCCCGCCGCCATGCACGGCATAGGCGATGCGAAGACCGTCCGCTCCTCGACAGAACCTGATCTGATGCGGCTCATCACGGCGATGGACCCCATGGTCCGCCCCGGCCATGTCCACATCCTACGTCGTCTGTGCCGGTGCGGCCCCCAGCCGGCCTACGTGCTCCCCGCCACACGTGGCCGGGACGCTCGGAACGGATTGGGTGCCGGCGCGGATGCCGGTGAGCCGCCCCGTGCGTACGCTCGGTCCGGGACCGTTCTCCCGGCCCGTCGTTCACATGGCGAGGCATGCCGGTCGGCAACGCCATCCGGCGGCCTCGCCACCCGGCCCACGGAGATCGCGCACGGAGACATGCCATGACCGAAGGCCCGGATCGACGAGCCCCGAACGCCATGGAGGTGCTCGACGGCAGCGGAGAGTCGTGCGCCACGTTCACGCCGGTCGTTGCCGCGCACATGCGCAAGCTGTCGCCCGGGAGCGTGATGGCCGTGATCTCGGACGACGAGACCGCCCCCGAGGCGCTGGCCTCGTGGGCGCGCCTGAGCGGCAACGAGCTGCTCGGAACCCACGAAGAGGCGAGCGGTCGCCGTCGGTTTGTCCTTCGCCGCCGGCAATGAGCGCTCCGTGAGGGCACAGGCCAACGCAGATCAGGGAGGAACGCTGAAGATGGCACGAATCATCACCCACGCTACGTGTGGTCGCGAGGATGCCGAACGCGCGACCATGCCCTTCGTGGTGGCCAACATCGCGGCGACCGCCGAGCAGTCGGCCGCCGTCCTGTTGACCATCGAGGCGGTCCGTCTCGCGACCAAGGGATACGCGGACGACATTGCCAAGGATGGGCTGCCGCCACTCGGCGAGCTCATCGGCCAGTTCGTGGCCAACGGGGGCGAGGTCTGGGCCTGCGGCGCCTGCACCAAGCCTCGGGGCATCACCGACGCGGACCTCATCGCCGGTGCCCGCGTGGTCAATGCCGCATTCATCGTCGAACAGCTCGCATCCGGGGCAGCCACCCTGGAGTGGTAGACGGAGCTCTGAGGCGGTGCTAGGGCGCGAAGGAGACCGCGTTCAGGAGCCCTTCGAACCCTGCACGATCGGCGGCCTCGGAGCCGGGCTGGTCGTACATGACGAACACCACGGCCCGTCCGGCACGGACGACGTAGGCCGTCAGCACGAACACACCGTTGCAGGATCCTGAGTCGAGGAGCGCCGGCGCGCCACCGATCTTCAGCTTCGTCGTGGCGTCCGGCTTCGGGCAGCCGCGTACCTTCGCGCCCGCGGCCCGCGACGCCACCGCAAGGGCGTGCAGCGTGGACGTCGTCGACGCGCCGTAGGCGAAGGCATGCGGGATCGGCCCGCGCAGGTGATCGACGAAGGGGTCGCCGTCTCCCGGGGAGCCCGTCCCGTCCCACGGGGTGGTCGTGGCGATACCGGTCCAGTCGGGGGAGGTCACGACGTAGCCGTACAGCGCGGACTGGAACGGTCCGGCCGGTGTCGCCGTCGGCGTGGGCGCCGCGCGTGTCGGCGAGGCCGAGGCGGATGGCGCTACGGATGCCGGGCTGACGCTGGTGGGGGCGATAGCGGCCCTCGACTCGGCCGATGGTGGTACCCGGGTTGTGCTGGCCGCGCCACAGGCCGCAAGGGTGACCGCCAACGCGGCCACAGCAGCCCGACCGAAGAGCCCACGAGCCGTCGCCGTTCTCGAGCAGCTGGGTGTCCGTCCCGCGCCGTCGGCGTCCCTCCCATGGCCACCCCTACGGACACGGCCTGACCGCGCCGCGACGCCGGTCTGGCCGCTGGCGCCCGGCACGAGGCGGGCGACCGCAACGCCGGACGCCGTGGTTGTGGGACCCGGGAGATGCCCGCCTCCTCATCGTGGCGCGGATGATGCCTCCCGCCCGCGCGTGCCGCAAGGGGGTCATCCACGGGACATGGGCCACCTGCAGGCCCAACACATCGCGCGCACATCGCGGCCCCGCGACTCACCTGAAGGGCGGAATCTTGTGATTGATCCGAAGCAGGTTCTCCGGGTCGTATCGGCGGTTCACCGCCTGCAGGCGCTCGAGCTTGGCCGGGCCATAGACGGCCAGCGCCTTCCGCGCCGGTTCGGCATCGTCGTGTCCCACCTCGTCCGTGGGGGCCGGGGCGACGCTCCAGCGTGGTCCGTCGCCGCCTCAGGAGCGGAGGCAGGCGAGGACGGCACGTGTCGTCGCCTCGGGCACGGCGATCCGTGCCGAGCCATTCTTCCACCACGCCGCCCGTCGGTCGCCCACGCCCGTCTCGCACCAGACGATCACGCCGCCCAGCCGCAGGAGGCGCTCGTAGAACGTCCGGGTCCCGTCGATCCCGCGGAACGCGAAGTACGCCTCGTCCTTGGCGTCCGCTCGCGCGCGCAACGCCCGGACGGCGGCAGCAACGTCCACGGCGTCCGCAGCCTCGCTCTCGACGGCGACGAGCAGGAGGTTGGGGGAGCTCGGGGGTAGCTGACGCAGCTTGCCCAGCACGACGCCCGCTACGGCCGCCGCGTCTGGCTGGCGGCGCAGTCGTGTGACCTCGACATTGAACGGGCGGCCGACGCGGTAGGTGACCGTGAAGTCTGGGCCGCCGCCACGACCGTAGGCCTCGAACGTCAGCTCGAAGCGCCGGTCGGCGAGCAGCAGCCGCGCGACGGCGAGCTCGGCGCGCACGTCGCGCACGGATGCCTCGTCGGCCGAGCCTCGGAGCTTCTTGCGGATCTTCGACCGATGGGCCTCGACGAACGAAGCGAACCGCGACGACCCGGCGAGCCACCCGGCGAGTTCCGCGGCCAGCTCCCTGCCGGGTCCCCCGTCGGCGACGTCGCGCGCGGCTCGCTCTGTCGATCCTGCGCTCGCCTTCGCCATCGCGGTGAGTTGAAGCTGTCTACCCCTGTCGATGTCCGTTGCGGCCGGCACGATAGCAGCATTGGCGAATCGCAGCGCCAGGCCTCGGGACGTGCGCGGCGGTCTCGGCGGCAGCCGATGACGCGCCGTAATGACGCCTCAGGGCTGGAGGCGGAGACTTCGTTCATCGGTCCGGGATGCCGACGCATGGGCGCCCCGATCGAACAGCTCGAACGCTCCTACCTGCCCGGTGCCGCTCTCTCTCCCTCCCCCCGCTGCGGTGCCGGGCAGGTGTTTTCCGTTTCTGGGCGCTCACCCAGGCGAGCGCCGGGATCACTCAGCGTGGACTCGGGCGCGTGGCAAGCCGGCTGGACCGTCGACCTGGCCGCGAACGACGACACGTTCCCCGGCGGCGGCCCCTGGGCGTTCGGCCCGGGCGGCTTCACCGCCGTCGGCGTCAGCTACCAGCAGGCGCTCGTCAACTACCTCGTCGCCCCGGCCTCGGTCTGAGACCGGCCGGCGGTGGGTCCCACGGCGTGACCACGGCGGTCGTGGACATGACCGTGCACGACGCCGAGCGTGGGCACGATGCAAAACGCCCGAAGGAACTGCGATCACTAGGTGCTCTGGCCAATGAAAACACCGGCCAGATCACTAGATGTTCGAAGCCCCTTCGAGCGAGTGAATCATGGGCCCGCGAGCGAGGCCGCGTCAAGAGCCTTTCGACACACACGACACGGAGCTATGGCGCTGGTCCAACAAGGCGGCCGACTGCGTGCCGGGCTGCCACTTCAGCGAGATCGTGACGCTGACATCTGACCTCGGTCCCGCTGAGCGTGTCTGTGCCTCAGGGACCAGCCGGCCCGGACACGCCCGGGGCGAACGTCCGAAGGCCTGCGAGTCGAGCCGCGGCCGCCTGGCGTTCGTCGTAGCCCAGGAAGCCGTCGATGGGCGTCAGGCTGGCCGCAGCGGCCACGTGGATGGCGTCGAAGGCGCGCAGCGAGGGCTCCGATAGCGCGCCGGCGGCCAGAAGGAGCGCGCGGTCGAGCGGGACAAGGGCAATCGAGTCGATGACCTCTCCGGCGCGGGCGACCAGCACCTCAAGGTGCAACCGTGAGTCCACGGCGGCGGCGCGGCGGATCGCACGCGGCACCTCCGCGAAGACGAGGTCGCAGCTGGCGAGGTCGGCGTCGGCGATGAAGGCGCGCAGCGCGGCGCTCTCGGCCTCGTCTCGGACCAGCTTGACCAGCGCCGACGCGTCAGCGTAGAACAGCGCCACGGCTCAGCGCTCGCCGCGGATCTCGTCCAGCGCACGACTCAGCGCACGGGCATCCCCATCCATCGCCAGCGGCCCCGGCAGCCTACGCCGAGTCGGCGCGGCGACGAGTCCCTGGGCGATCAGCCGATCGAGCGCCCGGCCGGTGCTGGGTGGCGGCCCGAGCTCTGCCACCGGTCGGTTGTGGTCGGTCACGAGCAGTCGCTCGCCCTGCTCGACGCGGCGCAAGTAGCGGCTCAGGTTCTGGCGCAGCTCGGCGACGCCTACGGTCTGGGCCATGTACAGAATCGTAGCATATCGCGAGGATCGGGTCCTGACGGTTGCCGACCCCGGTCAGTACTGCCTGGTCTCCGCTTCCTCCACGATCCAGACCAGCGGCGTGCTGTCGACTCCGGCGCGCGCCATGGCATCGGGGAGGGACGCGTCCTGTGCGAACGCGCGTGCGCCGTCGAGCGTCGCGAACTCGTTGACGACCACGAGCGAGTTCGGATCGGCCACCTCGCGCTCGATCGAATGGCCCGTGCCACCGTGCGCCCTGCGGACGTCGCCGTGCTCGGTGTACACGGGATACCAGCGGCCATAGTCCGCCACGTGGTGCTGGACGATCACCTTTGCCATGTCGGGACGCTCCCTTCGAGGTCGACCTGTCGGTCGTTAGGGGACGTACTATATGGTGAGGTGGCAGATTGTCAATACCCGTATCATGTGTCGATGCCTACGATCCAGATGCCCGACGACTTCTACGAGCAGACCCCGGACGGGGATCTCCTCGCGACCGAGGCCGTGATGAATACGATCCGGACGGCGGACATTCTGTTCGACAAGATCGGTCGCCTCTTGCGACCGCTCCATGTCAGCGCTGCCGGAGGCCTGGTCCTCGGGATCCTTCGGGATCACGGCTCGATGCCGCCGTCCGAGATTGGCGAACGACTGCAGGTGACGCGGGCGACCGTCACCGGGGTCGTGGACTCGCTCGAGCGGCGGGGCTATGTGCGCCGGAGCCCGCATCCGGTCGACCGGCGCAGTCTCCTTGTCGAGATCAGCCCGGACGGATTGGCTGTCCTCCAGCAGCTACGCATTCTCGTCCATCGGAACGAGCGGGCGTGGATGGCCATCGCCTCCCCCGAGGAGCTTCGCACCTACATCGACCTGCTCCATCGCATCCAGGACAGTCTCGCGGCAGCCGGGTCCTGACCGGGCCGGCGCGGTGGGCCGCGACGAATGGGCCGCCACGAAGAGGGTTGTGGGGTGCCGGGAGGGTGTCGGTCCGGCGGTGTCGCTGCCGGTCCAGCCAGGCACTTCCTTGCCGATGTCTGACCGATGGCCGAGACTCCGAAGGCCGAGCGCCCGGAGGGCGTCGAGCGCGCACTAACAACGACGGCCCGCAGTCTCGGCGCGTCGACGTGCGACGACGTCGGAAGGCCGAGGAGGAGCGCCGGCGTGGCTAGGCAGGCTGGGTCCCGACGGCGGCCGCGTACCGGCCATCGCCGGCGGACGACGTCGGCGCAGCGATGAACCAGGTCGCTGTCGGTCCCTTGCCCTTGACGTCCACGAGCCCTCGCGGCTCCAGCACGTAGCGACCCTCCAGCCGCTCCTTGACCGCGTGGGTCACCTGGATCCGTCCGGGAACGCTGAGCGACTCCATCCGACTTGCCATGTTGACGGTGTCGCCCCAGATGTCGTAGATGAACTTCTTGGTGCCGATGACCCCGGCAACTACGGGACCACAGTGGATGCCCATCCGGAAGCGGATCCCGAGCCGCACGGCGGTTTCCATTCGCCTCACGATTTCCGTGAGCTCGAGCGCCATCGCAGCGACCCGGACCGTGTGATCGGCGGATGCCGAAGACATTCCCCCGACGACCAGGTAAGCGTCCCCGATCGTCTTGATCTTCTCCAGACCGGCTCGATCGACCAGCTCGTCAAAGGCCGTGAAGACTTCGTTCAGGACGCCAAGCAACTCGCTCGGGGACATCGAAGCCGAGAGCGCGGTGAACCCGACGATGTCCGCAAAGAGCAGCGTCACATCGTCGAATTGGTCGGCGATCACCGCCTCGCCGCTGCGCAGTCGGTTCGCGATCGGCTCGGGCAGGATGTTGAGGAGCAGCCGCTCGTTCTCCCGGGCGAGCCGCTCGCGCTCCTTTGCCGCCGTGACATCGGTGCCGTAGACGTTGACGAAGCCGAACTCTGGGACGTCGACCGGCAGCAGCGCATACGTGCAACCGCCGGCCTCCACCTCGACCTTCGTCGCGCCATCGGCTGACGACGTTCGCGCGAGGAGCACGTCGCGCAGCCTGGCCGGCAGGTCGTCGCCGACGGCGAGCCCCAGGCCCACGACCAGCCCCAGGCTAGCCGCGTTCGCGTACAGGAGTCGACCGTCACGATGGATCCGGAAGACAGGGTTCGGGTTCTGATCCGGCAACTTGACGATGGCTCGATCAGCGGTCACGTCGCGACCGTAGAGGTTGGTGAAGTGCAGGTCCGGAATGGGGACGGGCCAAACCTCGTACGTCCGGTGATCGACGAGCAGTTCCAGGGATCCTCGCTCGAGTCCGACGGCCGCGAGCCGCATCATCGTCTCGGGAGACACCCGATCGTCGACCGCCACCCCGAGCGCCTTCCGCACGAGGGCGCTCGCCGGATTGGCGTAGATCAGGCGCCCGTCGTCGTCGACGCGAAGGACCGGGTTCGGGTTGTCGTCCGGAAAGCGGTTGATCGCGCTGATCTGCGCGCCGCTCAGGGTCGCACCATCCTCGCCGGACCGCTCGTTGGAGCCATCAGGGACGCTGGCCACCATCCGCGAATGGTACGTGGCATGGTCAACACCACGGAGCGGCATCGACCCCAGGACGGACCCGCCGCCGTCTCAGCCGGGTCAGGCCACCGAGGAGCCTTGGCGCGCCCGGAGGGCGTCGGACGCGCAGGCACAACAGACACAGTGGGCCAACGGCCTGCGCGCGGGTTGGGCGGGTAGGTGTACGGTCCGCAGGTCATGCCTGCGCCAATTCCAGGCTCCGCGTCTGCAGGGACAGTCGTTGACGACGACGCCCTCGAGCCACGGCTTGCCGCGCTCGAGGGCGCCAGGTCGTGGAGCCCACGCGCCGTTTCCCGCCTCGAGGCCCGTATCCGTGGCGGCGATGACACTGAGCTGTTCCGGATCAACCCCATTGCCTATGGGGCGTCGACCGGCCTGTCGGAGGCGGAGGCCATCGACCTCTTCCTCCACGCCACGAAGGCGGGCCTGTTCGACATGGACTGGAGCGTCGTCTGTGCCGGGTGCGGCAGCGCGAACCGGAGCGCCCGGAGGCTCGAGCAGGTCGACGTGCACGGTGTGTGTGACGTGTGCCAGATCGCGTCGGAACCCGACCTCGACGCCTTCATCCAGGTCGGCTTCACGGTGACGCCGGCCGTCCGCTCGATCCGCTTCCACGACCCGGCCACGCTCGCCGCCGACGAACTCTACTTCCGCTACATGTTCACCGGGGATCTCAGGCATCGCGAGGACGGTCGCTCACTCGTGGACGACTATGTCGCGGCCACCCACCTGGTGGCGTACCTCGAGCCGGGCGAGCGAAGGACGATCGAGCTTGACGCCACGGGCTTCTTCATCGCGATCCGCGATGCCAGGCACGCCACGAGCGCCATGTACTGGATCAGCGGCGAGGATGGCGCACCGGGACAGTTGCGGGCGACGCTCCGGGATGGGCGATTCACGGATGCCGGGCAGTCGCTGGAGCCGATGGAGCATGACGAGCCTGCCGGCCGCTTCCACTGGCCGGCGACCGGGCGCATCGCCGCCGGCCACGTCACGGCGACGGTCGAAAACTGCATGGACGACCGCGCACCCATCTGGATCGTGCAGTATCCGAACCTCACCGGGCCGCTCCAGCCGGTCGCGTTCGACCCGATGCTGTCGGCGAAGCGGCTGCTCAGCACCCAGACCTTCCGTGACCTGTTCCGGTCCGAGAAGGTGCCGGTCGACGAGAGCCTTCAGCTCAAGGACCTGACCTTCCTTTTCACCGACCTTCAGGGCTCGACGGCGATGTACGACCGGATCGGTGACGCGACCGCCTACAACCTGGTGCGCCTCCACTTCGACACCCTTGGGGACGTGGTGCGCGAGGCGGATGGCGCGGTCGTGAAGACCATTGGCGATGCGGTCATGGCGACGTTCGCCGAGCCGGTCGCCGGCCTTCAGGCCGCCATCGCGATGGTCTCGCGTCTCGAGGCGCACAACCGGTCCGCGTCGACGGCGCTCGGGTTGCGGGTCGGCCTCCATCGCGGACCTGCCATCGCGGTCACGCTGAACGACCAGGTCGACTACTTCGGCCAGACCGTCAACATCGCGGCCCGGGTCGAGGGCGTGGCGAACGCCGGTGAGGTGGCGCTTTCCGAGGACGTTCGAAGCGACCCGGCGGTCGCCGCGATGCTGGATGGTCGCCCCGTCGAGCGCGTCAAGGGGCTCATGAAGGGCGTCCAGGACGAGATCCCGGTCTACCGCCTGCGGATCACGGCCGACGCGGCTGCGCCGTCGTAGCCTGCGGTCGCGCTGCCCGGGCTTCGCTCGGATCGTCTTCCCCGACCCTCCGCCGGTTGACGCGGTCTGGCCGCCAACGGAGGCCTCTGGCGCGCCCGGAGGGGATTCGGACGCGCGCGAACAAGACGCGGCGCGCGGCGCTCGCTGCGGGCCGCGATGGCCGCGGTACGCGACCGAGCGGGCGCACCGTCGAGCGCCGACGAAGGCTGTCTCGCTTGCCCGATTGGCCCGCTCGCTATGCTCAGTCGATGGCTGACGCCCCCACTCTCCCGAACCAGATCGCGGAAGAGTTCAAGGCGCACCGGACGGAGTTTGACCTCGAGAACGCGCTGTGGAACGGCGACGTGGCCAATCTCGAGCGGTGGCCCGACTGGTCCGCGGCCGGCATCGACGCGAACATGACCGGCCTGCTCGACATTGCCAGCCGTGCGGAGGCGGTCCCGACGACGGGCACGTTAGAGCGGAGCCTCGTCGAGGCCGTCGCCTTCAGCGCGCGCGCCGACGCGGCGATCCTCGAGATTCGACCGCAGCTCCGCTACCGCGGCCTGGCGACGCTCGCGGCGCGCAAGCACGTCGCGCTCGACATCAAGGCGCCGCCGGCGGGTCGCTCCGGCTTCACGCCGCTCTGGCCGCTCTACAAGGTCGAGCACACGATCGCCCAGCTCGGCCGCTGGCGGCGGCTGTCGCGCTGCTACGAGGGCAGCGAAGCCTCCGCCCGCGCCTGGCTCGAGGTCGCCTCAGTCGGCTACCTCGCCTGGCGAGCGGCCGCCTGATCAAGGGCACCAGCTGACCTCGGCGCGACCCACATAGACTCTCAGCGCGTATTGCTTCGAAGGAAGCCTCGAACTTCACGGTTGAAGCGGTCCGCAGCTTCGATGTTGCTGAGGTGCCCGACCCCCGCCAGAACCGTGAGCTTCGATCCCGGGATCTCGGCGTGGAGCGCTTCGCCGATCGCCACGGGCGAGCGCGAGTCGACGTCTCCATACAGCAACAATGTCGGGACCTCGATGCGGGGGAGGACGTCGCGGAGGTCGGCCTCGGCCATGCTGTGCAGCATGACGACGTTCCCACCGGGATGGACGTCGTACATCAGGGCCGTCACCTCGTCGACCATCGCTTGCGGCGCAGACTCGGTGAGCATCCCGGGGACGTACGCGGGCACCCATTGCACCGGTGGCAACTCTGCTTCCCGTAGCACTCGCCCTAGACGGTCGGCGACCACCTCGGGCGGCAGGGAGCCTGCCCATCCGGCGTAGGCGCCGGCGAGTACGAGCGTCCGCGGGAGGAGGGGATGGCGGCGGTAGAGCTCGAGAGCGAGCGCTGCGCCGAAGGACAGGCCGAGCACGTGTGGACGCTCCAGCGCGAGCGCTTCGATGAAGGTGGCCAAGCAATCCGCGTAGTCGGGCAGGCGGAAGGTGTGAGGCGGGTCGTCCGACTGTCCGGAGCCGGGGGCGTCCCAGGCCACAACGGTGAACTCGTCGGCGAGCGCGTCGAACTGCGGTCGCCACGACCGGCTGTCGAACCCGAAGCCACCGTGAAGGAGCACGACCGGCGGTCCGGTGCCGGCGCGTCGGTACGCGATGCCGAGACCACCGAGATCGATCTGGTCCATCTGTGTCTCCCCGTCCGGCAGAGGGCGATCGCGAAACTCATGCAGGTCAGTCTGAGGGCCGGCCGGTTCCAGCGGAATCTTTCGGCCACAGGCCCTCAGAGGGACCAGCCGAGGCGGGATCGGACCTCGCGTTCCCCGAGCCGGCTAGAGGCGCATCGACGTCGTTCCTGCCGGTTCCTCTTCCGTCTCCGCCATCCCGAGCGATTGCCAGAACTCCGGGTGGCCGGACACCGCATTGCGGGTCGTGATCGGGAACACTGCCTTGCCGGCCTCGCGGATTGCGGCGATCGTCTGGCGCATCAGCCTGACTCGCTCCTCGAGGACCTGGGCGAGCGACGTCAGGGCCGCCACGCGCGCCGCCCGGCTGTCCGCGGCCGTCCATGCCTCGCGCACCTCCGTGATCTTGGGGTCGAGCGCCGCCTGGCCCTTGTCGGTGGCCGTCGCCTGCGCGATCCAGCTCCTTGCCAGCGCGATCTGGATCTGGGCGACCTGTGCGTCCGTGCCGACCTTGATCGCGGTCGTGCCCTTGCTGCCGATGGCGTCGCCGAGCGCCCGCGAGGATGTTCGGATCTCCGATCGCAACGCCTCGCTCGAGACCTCCGCTGCATGGATACGGTCCTGGAGCTTCGTGGTCTCGCGGTCAGCCTTCGGTGCCGCTCCGACGCCCTTCGCTCCGTCCGCGCCTTCGGGCTGGCTCCGCATGGCAACGGCCTGGGCGTTGCGCCGGACGCTCTGGAACTCCTCGACGTGCCGGTCGATCAGCGCGAGCTGCTGCTTGCGCAGCCCGTCGGGAAGGTCCGTGTAGCGCTTCGGGTCTGCCACCGCGGCCCGCCGCTGCTGCAGCCGGGCGAGCACCTCGCCGGTTTCACGGATGACGTCGTCGGCCTTGGGAGGCTTGGCCTTCAGCGTGTCGGCGAGGGCCTTGCGCTGCTCGCGGAGCTGCTGCCGACCCGACGGGCCCGGGAAGTTCTCGTCGCCCTTGAGCTCGAGATCCCAGGCCTTGTTCGACATGCCGACCTGCCCGCCGAGCATCTGGGCGCCGTTCTCCTTCACGAGCTCGGCGTAGACCGTCATCTTCTCGTCGAGCGTCCTGGCCCGGCGGAGGGCAGGGCTGACCGCCTCGAGCGCGTGGATCGCCGCCATGGGCACCGGCGCGCTGAGCGTCCATTGACCGGACGGCTTGGCGTCGCTGTACCGCGAGTCCTGGAAGATCTTGCGGAACTCGTCGCGGTTGAACGATCCGGATTCGCCGGAGATCGACAGCACCGCACGCGCGGTGGCCTCCTTGTCATTCTCCTGGCTGCGGACGATCTGGGCGTTCGAGTGCAGCGCCTTGTCGCCCAGGAACTTCCAGACCCGCCCCGGGTCCTGGTCCTGCGACTGTTGGCCGCCGTACTGCTCGTGCGTCCCGCCCTCGTCTTCGACCCGGTTCTGCCAGGTCGTGCCCGTCCAATCGGCCGCGCCGCCGAGCATCGCGTACTTGTCGTGGTCCTCCTGCGTGTTGAGCGTCCGCACGCTGACCCGCCTTGATCCCGTTGCGGGCGGAAGCGGGACGGCGACGAACTGCAGGAACGCGTTCGCCCCCTCCTTCGACGCCAGGTCGAAGGCGTAGGTGACCGCGAACAGCGAGCTCTCGGAGGAGCCCTTCTCGTTCGACAGCCCGCCGCTGATGCCCCAGTCGCTGCCCTCGGACTCGGTGATCGTGTACGTGACGTGGACCGTGTTGGCGGCGGCGTGGAAGACCGACAGCTCGTGCGCGGACGTCGTCTGGCCGCTCTTGGACAGGGTGGCGCCGAACGTTCCCGAGACGCTCCCCGACTTCGTGCGCGACGACCCGATCCCGCGCGACTCGCCGATCGGGATCGCCAGCGCGCCCGGGATCGTCGTCACGGGGAAGAAGCCGAGGCTGCCGTCCTTGGCGATCCGCTCGGCGGCGTGCTCCTTGAACGCCTTCGCCTCCTGCTCGCTGGTGAACCGGCGAGACCCCGTCCTGCTGTCGGCGTCCGCGACGCTCCCGCTGGCACCGAACCCGAAGCCACCGGCCTCCCCGCTGACACCGCCCCCGACCGAGCTGGTGTCGGCCACGACGAAGCGGACCTCCCAGACGCCCGGAGACAGCTCCTCGGGGTCTTCGGCGGTGACGCTGTGGCCGCCGCTGACCGTGACCGACGCGCCGTAGCCGCCCTTCGTCTTCACGCCCCCGGTCAGCGACGCGGACGAGTTGCCCTTGTCGTCGACCGAGAAGCTGGCGCCCCCGGTGACCTCGTGACCGCCGCGCGTGCCGTAGCTCTTGGCAAGCTCGCCGCCGAGGCTGTGCGGGTCGAGCGTCACCGAGCCCGTCGTCGACGACGACGTCTTGACAGGGGTCCCGTCCGGCCTCGTGCCGTGCAGGACCTCGCGCTTCCGCTCGCCCCCCACCTGGAGCTTCCCCTCGCGGTTGATGCCGCCGGTGACGTTCCTGGAATTGCTCACCGCGTACGAGTCGCCGATCCTGGTCGCTTCGGAGCGGCCGTATTGCGCGCCCACGACGTTTCCGCCGACTCCGAACCCGGCCCCTGCCACCCGCTCGCGTCGATGGGTGAGCTCGCCGTCGGACGTCTCCTCGCCGGTCGTGACCATCCCGAGCTCGCGCTTGCGATCGCGCGTCATCGTCTGGTCGCCCTGCTGGGTCACCGTCGAGGTGTAGCTCCGACCAGCGGACGACTCGTCGTACGTCGCGCTGGGCAACCCGACAGTCTCCGCGGCATGTGCCCCTGCAGACGGGCCGGACGCACCGCCGGTCGGGGTCGACCGCGTCGCTGACCCGGCGGTTGCCGGCCCCGCGCCGAAGGGGACCATGCCGCCGATGGGAGTCGAGCCGCCCGTCGGCGTGCCGCCCGCCCGCGAGCCGCCGGCACCCCCCTGACCGGCTCCCGGCCCGTGCCCAGGGCCGCCATCCGCCGAGTAGCTCGGCAGCGCCGTGGCCGGGCCCCGGTAGTCGGGCGAGACGGCGATCTGGTTGCCGACCCGGAACGCCTTCGGGTACGTATCGCCCGTGCCCTCGTCGAGGTCGTACATTTCCTCGTGCCATTCGTGGCTCGGGCTCCGGATCACCGAGGCGGGATCGGCCTGAAACGCGGCCTCGACCTCGGCGTCGGTGACCGGCCGGGCGGTGTCCCAGTTGTCGGGTCGTCCGACGCGTCGGGCCGGTCGGCCGCCGGCGCCTCCGCCGGGAGACGCCGGTGCCACCGAGCCGATCGTTGCCGAGCCGGGCAGCTGGTCCTTGGGCACGATCTGGGGGGGCGGCACGGTGGCCTGACCGCCTGTCCCGCCCAGGCCGACGTCGCCGGTGGCGGCGTACTGGGGGAGCGTCGTGGCGGGTCCCGGGTAGTCGGGGTGAACGGCGATCTGATCACCGACGCGGAACGCCTGCGGGATGCCGCCGGTGCCCTTGTCGAGGACGTAGATCTCGTTGTGCCAGGACGTGGTCGGGCTGCGGATCACGCTGCCCGGGTTGTTCTCGAACGCGGCCGCCACCTCGGCGTCGGTGACCGGTACGGCCTGACCGCGGAGCGGGGCGTTGCGGTCGAACGCGGCAGCCGGGTTCCCCGCGCCCGGGACCGTGGCGGCGAGGGCGTCGGGCGTGGCGACGGTCGGCGCGGGACCCGAGGTCGTCGGGGGTGTCCCCGGCAGCGTGTCGCCGAGGGCGGCCTGTGAACGGTCCTTGGGTCGCTCGTCCGGGGCACGTTGCACGGCCCCGCCGCCCGGCGCTGACGTCCCCGCCGGCCGTGCCATGCCGGGATGACCCACCGTGCGCTGTCGCGCGCCGCTCCGGGTCGAACCCGCGATCGGCCAGGCGATGCCGCGGCCCGGCTCGTCACGTGCATCGAGGATGAGCTGCGCGACCGCCCGATTGCCGGCCGTGCGCTGGAGCTCGAGGGTTGACTGGATCTCGAGCGCGCCCGAACCGCCGGCAGCGACCGCGGCATCGGTCGTCCCCGACCCGAACCGACGCTGGGCTGACGCCGGTTTCGAGCCCTGCGATCTGACAGCGGGGGACGCTCGGCCGCGCACAATCGGGACCGTCACACGGCGGCCGCTCGCGCGGCAGCGGTACTGGGACAGACTCCGATGCACCAACGCCTGCCCGAACGGGAACGACGCGATGCCCGATCAGGCAGTCAGATCGAGCTCGGCGCAGATCCCCCGAGTTCGCGCCGTGCCCCGATTATCGGCGCGCCTGAAGGTGGGCAGGTGGAGTGGCGCGCCCGGAGGGATTCGAACCCCCGACACTCGGTTCCGAAGACCGATGCTCTGGTCCACTGAGCTACGGGCGCGCGGCGCGGGAATGATACCTACTCGGCGCGACCGACCGGCGCCAACGCCGCAGCCCGGCGCGCGCGATGCGAACTTGCGGTGGCATCACCGGGTGCGGCACACTCCGCCGGTGCCCTATCTCTACGAACGCCCGGCGCGGCGTCCCAAACGCCTGCGCCTGGTGCTGTTCGCCGCCGTCCTCGCCTGGGCCGGCACGCTCGGGCTCCCGGCGACGGCCCCCAGGGGCGAGGTCCTGGACCTGTTGAGCGGACCCGTCGGTCCCGGCGCGGTCGCGGGCCAGGAGCCGTCCACCGCCCCTCATCCGACGGCCTCGTCGGTGCCGCCGGCGTCCGCGGCGCCGGCAGCGTCGCCGCCGTCAAGCGAGCGCACCCCTGTCCCGACCGCGCCCCCGATCGACACCCTCACCGGGTACCGCTGGCCGATCACCCACCCGCGGCTGACGCTGCCGTTCGGGCCCACGGTCTGGGGGAGCAGGATGGTGTCCGGTGAGCGGTTCCACGACGGCGTCGACCTGGCGACCTTCTGCGGGGACCGGATCGTGGCCGCGCACGACGGTACCGTGCTCGCGGCCGGGCGCCACTACGACCGGGTCATGGGCTGGGTCGGTGACCTTGGGCCATACCTGCGCCGCCTCGATCGGAAGCACCTGTGGTTCGAGCTGCCGATCGTCGTCGTGGTCGACGACGGCAACGGCTACCGCAGCATGTACGCGCATTTCGAGCGGATCGTGGTCAGGCCGGGCGCGGTCGTCCATGCCGGGCAGCTGCTGGGCTACGAAGGGGCGACCGGCCACGCGACCGGATGCCACCTCCACTACGGCCTGTTCTCGCCGCTCGAGGTCGCGACCTTTGCGATCCGCGCCGACGTGGTCAAGCGGATGAAGCTGCCGAAGACCGAGATCGCCCGGATCGACCCGCTCCACGTGCTGCCGCCGAAGCGCGGCATCAACGCCCCCAAGCACCTGAAGGGCAGCGACACCGCGGAGACGAGCCCGCTCCCCCAGGCGCCCGAGCGGCCCGCCCGCGATCCCGGTCAGCCAACGCGTCGATAGCGACGCCCGAGCAGCAACCACGCCGGCAGGCGGGCCAGGGCGGACTCCAGGCTGGGTCCAGGGCCGCCGTCGCGGCGCTCGATGACGAGGGCCGCGGGCTTCCCGGCTCCGGGTCGGGCATCGATGCCGGTGAGGTCCACCGCGACCTGCCCCGGCTCATCGTGGCCGAGCTCCGCCAGGACGGCCGCCGGCCACTCGCCGGTCGCCGACTCGAGCCGGACCTCGTGCTCTGCCCGCCAGCGGGGCCGTCGGAGCAGGATCGCCCGCCAGCCCTCGGCGACGCCCGACGACACCGTGCCGTCGCCCGGTTGCGGGACGGTCGAGAGGTGCTCCCCGCGTGCCCACAGGGCGGCCTGGTGGAGCAGCGCGTACTCGTCGAGATCGGCGAACGCCCCCAGCCGCTCGGCCGGCGAGCCGTCGCCGAACACGGCGCGGATCGAGGGCGCGAACACCTCGGCAAGGTCGAGGTCGATCGCGCGCACCGTGCGGTGGAGGTAGACGTGCTGGTACATGAACAGCCGCGCCGTGAGGAACATCTCGAGCGCCCCGACGCCCGACTCGTACAGGGTGAGGCCGTGCTCCGAGACGAACGTGTAGCGGCGCAGGCGCTCGGCGTCGACCGGGCCCATCGAGACCCCGGTGAGGTAGGCGTCGCGCCGGACGTAGTCGAGGTTGTCCACCGTGAACACGCCCGACAGCAGCGGCTGGAGCAGCCGGACCCAGGCCGGCATCGTGGGATCGGCCAGGGGCGGCTTGGATACCAGGAACGACACCCAGCGCGGATCGATCGCCTCGCCGTCCGCGAACCGGTCCCGCTCGGCTACGCCGCCGGGCGCGCGGCGCAGCTCCCGGATCAGCGGGCCGAGCTCGACCTCGATCACGAGCTGCGACAGGTCCTCGTGGCTGAGCGACTTGGCGCCCGGCCGCCGCGGGTCGGCCGGCGCGGGATAGCCGGTCAGGAAGCGGTCGTCGAAGAAGTGGGCGAACGGGCCGTGCCCCACGTCGTGGAGCAGGCCCGCGACTCGCAGCGTCTCGACGACCAGCCCTTCGGACGGCACCGTCTCGGACCGGCTGGCAAGGGCAAGCGACTCGCGCAGGCTGGGGTACAGCGAGCGAGCCCATAGCCCGGCTTCATGCATCACCCCCAGGCCGTGGGTGAACCGCGAGTGCTCCGCCGTCGGGAACACCCAGCGGGCGCTCTGGAGCTGGCTGATCCGGCGCAGGCGCTGGACCCAGGCGGTGTCCAGCAGGTCGTCCTCGGCGACCTGCTCCGGCGGGAGGTCGGCGGCACGCGCTTCGGCGGGTGACAGTCGCTTGGTCAGCTCGACATAGCGGTGGATCGGATCGCTGATCAGGTTGACGGCGGCGAACGGCAGCCGGCGCCCTCGGGGCCGGGCGGCGTCCGAGCCTAGGGCACCCAGACGCGTACCGCGGTCGTCCACCTCGAGAGGTTACCCCGCCGGTCCGCCGCCTGGACGCGGAACCAGTACCAGTGGCCGCGGGCGCGATCGCGCAGGGTGAGCGAGGTCCGCGTCGTGTTGTCGCGGATCGTGTGCCACGTCCCGTGGTCCCGGCGCATCTGGACGTCGAACGAGCGCAGGCCGGCGGTATGGGTCTGCAGCCGCCGGTCGTGGCCCGACCACGAGAAGCGCACGGTGGTGCCGCTGGCGGTCGCCCGGCCGTGCTTCGCGACAGGCCGCGTATGGTCGCGGGACTCGCTGAACACCATCGATGCCCAGATCGTGCCATTGCCGGATCGATAGGCGAACCCGACCCCCACGTAGTTGAACGACCGGCTGAACATCAGGGCGGCGTGCGGCGCGCTGTGCTTCCAGAGGGAGTAGATGTACGCAGCGCCACTCGTGCCCCACGACGCGTTCGCGGTCGCGATGTCCTCGCCGAAGCTGTACCACTGGATGTGCCTCGCGGTGAGGACGCTGCCCAGGCTGCCGCCGGCAGCGTCGTGCGAGAGCGTGTTGACGGTGGCCATGTTCGCCGCGCGGTCCGTTGCGAGGGAGCTCAGGGCGGACCACCTCCGAAGCGGGACGAGGCCACGGGCCCTGCGATCCCGGTTGAGCAGGGTGAGCACCTTGCCGGCCATCGACGAGGCGGTGCTCGCGCTCGCAGGTGCCGGGGACGAGCCCAGGACGGTTGCGGCGGCGAGGGCCGCCACGAGGATCACGCCCAGGCCGCGGCGGGCCGCAGGACGCGTGGAACGGGGCGGCGGCACGTTGGCGCTGATGACTCACCTCCCAGTGTGCGAGCCCCCGGCCCGGCAGCACGTCAAGGTCGACAGCCTACCGGACGTCGCCAAGACGCGGCCATGACCCAAGGGTCCCCGACCGGGCCAGTCCTCTGGCCCTATTGCCGGTCCGGATCTGCCGGCGGCGTCACATAGCGGGCCGCAGCGCGACGCAGGGTTGCCCCCACGTCGGCGCGCAGGGCGTCGGGTGCGAGCACCTCCACGTCATCGCCCCAGGACAGGATCCAGAGGCGGATCTCGATCGTTCCCGAGACCGTCGCCCGCCATTCGAGCGAGCCGTCGGGGCCCGACCGCACCTCCTGGCTGGGGTGCCAGGTCGCCTCCCTGACGCGTGCCCCCACGGCCGGCGCGAACCGGAGCACGACCTCCGTCTCGGGCTGGTCGGCGATGATGTCCCACGCACGCCGCAGGGCGACGGCGAGCGGGCCCGCCTCGGGTGCCGCGAACGAGCGCGGGGTGAGCGACAGGTCGAGGATCCGCTCCACCTTGAACGTCCGGATCGCGTCCCGGGTCTCGTCGTGCCCGATGAGGTACAGAGCGTGCGTGGCGAGCGATGGCTCGAGCAGGTACGGCCGGACCTCTGCCCAGCGAGGCTCGCGATCGGCGCCCTCATAGTGAGCCGGGGCGTACCGGAAGCGCACGATCCGTCGCTCCGCCCACGCCCGCGTCAGGTCCTCGACATGACGATTGAAGTCCGGGTCGATGCGGCGGCTGGCGAGGTCGTCGAGCGTCCGCTCGACATGCTCCCGGAGCGCGTCTGGCAGCCCTTCCTCCAGCTTCTGGAACGCCGACGCGAGGTTGGGCTCGTACTTGTCGGCGTAGCGCGTGACCAGGCGTGCCGAGAGGAACACGGCCATCGCCTCGGGCAGGGTGAGGCGCAAGCGGCGGCAGGAACGCGCCGGGTTGGACGCCCCACCGTCCGCCCTCGCTCCACAGCGGGACCTGCATCTCGGTCTCCAGGGCCTTGAGATCGCGGTAGACGGTGCGGGTGGCCATGCCCGTGCGTCGCGCGATCTCCCCGGGCCGGACGCCCGCCTCGCCGTGGGCGTGGAGCACGCGCAGGACGCTCAGCAGGCGCGCAAGGCGATCCCGCTTGCCCTCGATGCGCTCGCCGTCCTCGTGACCGGCCGGCTCGCGTGCACCCGTCATCGGCGTCCCTCCGTCAACCCGTGGGTGGAACCAGGGTGACCGGGATGCCGCGATCGACCGCGGTCATCCGGAACCGGACGGTGGCCAGGAGGGCGTTCTCCGCGAGGCCGGTCGCCGGGCCGCTCGCTCGACCGTCCACCTGGCCCAGCTGCCCATCGCCGAACACCCAGTAGTCGAGGTCGGCGCGCCAGCGCGAGATGTCGGCCTCGCCGATGAGGAGCGAGATCTGCGGCAGGGACCGCCGCAGGGTGTCGGCGTCGATCGTGATCCGGCAATGCCGGGCCCGGGCACCCTCGATGAAGGCGAGCCCCCGATCCTCGGCGACCGAGCGGTTGGCGGGCGTCAGCGCGTCGAGGACCAGCCGGCGGTCGAGGTCCTGGCCGGCGACGGCGTCGAGCGTGGCCGCCACCCACGACGTGCCGGGATCGCGCACCCAGGCGTGGGACCCGATCCGGATCACCCCGACCTGCCCCACCAGCTGCGCGGTGGCCGCGAACCCGGTCCAGCGGACGTCCGGACCATTCCTGACGCCCGCGATGACGACCTGCCCGGTCGGCCGTCCGTCGACGGCCGCATCCAAGTGGAGCTCGACCCGGGCGGTGCTACCGGCCGAGAGGTCAGCGCCGCACTCCGGCGGCTCGAGCGACGGGTCGGTGGGACCGAACCGGGACGCGATCGCCGGCCGGTTGCCGAGGGCGAGCTCGTTGACGATCGCCGTCGCGCTGAACAGGGACCCGGCGGCCAGGACCATCGCGATCGCGGACACCGTGCCGACGACCAGCCGTCGGCGCCGGACGGCCGTCTCGCCCAGCCGGCGGCGCGAGATGCCGAGGCCCGCGAACAGGGCCGTTGCGACGAGGGCCAGCAGCCACGGGTACGCCGCCTCGGGCGAGGGGAGCAGGGTCTGCGGGCCCAGACCGGCGAGCTGGGACACGATGCCCGCGATCGACGGCACCAGCAGCAGGACGGCCCCGAGGCCCAGCCAGACGACCGCCGCGAACGGGCGATCGCCGCGCGCGACCGGGGGCCACGCGACCGAGGCCAGCGCGATGAGTGTCGGGCCGGTCGCGGCGAGGGCCACCGCGAGGTCCGCGGGCCCGCCCGGGTGGTAGCCCGCCACGAGCAGGGCGACCACGGTGAACCACAGGGCAACCAGGATCACCCCCAGGATCCGCAGCACGATCGTTCGCACCCGCACGGCGGGAGTCTACCGACCCGCGCTGCGGTCGGTCCGATCGGCCGGCTCGCAAAGTACCGATGCGCCCGGGACTCCCGGGTCATCGAGGACCGGACCTTCGCGCCCCATAGTCAGCGCACCGCACCGACGTGCAGTGCCCGGAACCGAACAAGCCGGCTGTGGCGGTCCCTCCCTCCTCCCGCTGCGGCCAACGACCACCGAAGCGACGCCGACCTCCTCCCGGCGTCGCTTCGGTCGTTCCGACCGGGAACGCGCCACGCGGCTGATACGGGCGCCCTGCCCCGGTACACTGCCGCCGGGTACCCCAGGAGGAGATCACCAGCCATGCATGTCGCGAAGGGCACCATCGCCCTGGCCCTCGTTGCCGCGGTCGCCGCGGCCTGCTCCAGCGGCGGCTCGACGCCCACCCCCGCCCCCGCCACGGCCACGCCGGCCGCGACCGAGGCGGCGACGCCCACGCCCACGCCCGACGCCTGCGCGCCCGAGAACCTGGCCGTGAAGGCGGCCGGAAAGCTGACGATCGGCACCGACAACCCGGCGTACCCGCCGTACTTCGAGCCGTCCGACACGAACCCTTCGCCGTGGGAGCTCGGCGACCCGACCAACGGGATGGGCTTCGAGAGTGCGGTCGCCTACGCGGTCGCCGGCAAGCTGGGCTTCGCGAAGGACGCGGTCGCCTGGGCGTACGTCCCGTTCGACAGCTCGTACGCGCCGGGACCCAAGACCTTCGACTTCGACATCAACCAGGTCTCGTACACGCCGGAGCGGGCCCAGGCGGTGGACATGTCCGACGGCTACTACACCGTCAACCAGGCGCTGGTCGCGAGGGCGGACACGCCGATCACCAAGATCACCACCCTGTCCGGCCTCAAGGACGTGGAGCTCGGCGCCCAGACGGGGACGACGAGCTACTCGTTCATCACCGACACCATCCAGCCGACCAAGGAAGCCTCGGTCTATGACTCCAACGACGCGGCGATCGCGGCGCTCAACGCCAAGCAGATCGACGGCATCGTCGTCGACCTGCCGACCGCCTTCTACATCACCGCCGCCCAGATGGACAACGGCGTGATCGTGGGCCAGTTCGCGCCGCCGTCGGGTAGCGACGCGGAGCACTTCAGCCTCGTGCTCGAGAAGGGCAGCAGCCTGACCCCGTGCGTCAACGCGGCGATCGCGGCGCTCAAGGCCGACGGCACGCTGGACTCGATCACCCAGGAGTGGCTGGCGGACAAGGCGAGCGCGCCGGTCTTCCAGCCCTGACCTTGCGATGATCAGCGGGGGCCCGCTCGACACCGGGGCCGGCCTGGCGCCGGAAGGGCGGGGCCCCCGACTGCTGCCCGGCGAGGGCGGCCGGTCGATCCTGGTCGCCCTCGTCTCGACCGTCGTGGTGTTCACGGCGCTCGGCATCGTCGTCGTCAACGCGCCGGGCTGGCCGGAGTTCCAGGCCAGGTTCCTGGATCGGGAGGTGTTCCTCGACAGCTTGCCCAAGGTCGTCGCCAAGTTCTGGGTCAACGTCCAGCTGTTCCTGATCGCCGAGGTCCTGATCCTCGTGTGGGGCCTGCTGCTGGCGGTCTTCCGCAGCCTGCCCGGACCGGTGTTCTTCCCGGTGCGCCTGCTGGCGACCATCTACGTGGACGTGTTCCGCGCCCTGCCTGGCCTGCTCGTGATCTTCATGATCGGGTTCGGGATCCCGGGCCTCGGGATCCAGGGCGTCCCCAGCGACCCGTTCATCTGGGCCGTGTTCACCCTCAGCCTGCTCTACTCGGCGTACGTGTCCGAGGTGTACCGGGCGGGCATCGAGTCGATCCATCCCAGCCAGAACGCCGCCGCCCGGTCGCTCGGGCTCAGCGAGGTCCAGGCCCTGCGCTACGTGGTCGTGCCGCAGGCGGTCCGGCGCGTCGTCCCGCCCCTGCTCAACGACTTCATCGGGCTCCAGAAGGACACGGTCCTGGTGTCCTACATCGGGGTCGTCGAGATCTTCCGTCAGAGCACGATCCTCCAGCAGGCGCGGTTCAACTTCACGCCGCTGCTGGTGACCGCGCTGGTGTTCCTGGTGGTGACCATCCCGCTCGCCCGGCTCACCGACTTTCTGCTGGCCCGCGAGAAGCGGCGGCGCACCGCCGGGGCCCGCGGATGACGGTGTCGCCGGCTGCCGAGCCAGCCGCCGCGGTGTCCGCGCTCTCGATCCAGGGACTGCGCAAGTCGTTCGGTCCGCTCGAGGTGCTGCGCGGGATCGATCTCGACGTGGCCGAGCACGAGGTCGTCGCGCTGATCGGCGCCTCGGGCAGCGGCAAGTCCACGCTGCTGCGCTGCATCAACCTGATCGAGCCGATCGACGCCGGCCGGATCCTGATCGAGGGCAGGAGATCACCGCCAGGGGCGTGAAGGTCGACCGGATCCGGCGGCGGGTCGGGATCGTGTTCCAGTCGTTCAACCTGTTCCCGCACATGCGCGTCATCGACAACGTCACGCTCGCCCCGCGCAAGGCGCTGGGCCACCGTCGCGCACGGATGCCCGGGCGCATGCCGGCTCGCTGCTCGAGCGGTTCGGCCTGGCCGACAAGGCGCAGGACTTCCCCGACCGTCTGTCGGGTGGCCAGCAGCAGCGGGTCGCGATCGTTCGCGCGCTCGCGATGCGGCCCGACGTGCTGCTGCTCGACGAGGTCACCTCGGCGCTCGACCCGGAGCTGGTCGCGGAGGTCCTGGACGTCATCCGGGAGCTGGCGCGCGGGCGGGATGACGATGCTGATCGCGACCCACGAGATGGGCTTCGCCCGCGACATCGCGAACCGCGTCTGCTTCCTCGACGAGGGCCGGATCCTGGAGGAGGGGCCGCCCGCCCGGATGTTCGCGCAACCCCGCGAGCCCCGGACCCGACAATTCCTCAACCGGATCATCGAGGCCGGCCGGCTGTAGCCGCCAGGTCAGCGCGAGGCCGCGGGTCCCCGGCAGGCGTCCACGAAGAACGCGAACAGCCGCTCGAAGGCGGCGGGCGTCGAATTCGGTGCGCTCCGGGTGGCACTGCACGGCCATCCGGAACGGCCCCGACCGGGCCTCGAGCCCCTCCACCAGCTCCCCGGCCGCGCTGTGCGAGACCGCGGCGGCAGTGAAGACCGGCGCGAGGTCGGTCGGGCGCACGGCCTGGTGGTGGTAGCTGTTGACGGTCAGCACGCCCGCCCCGGGTCGTGTCGGGGACAGGATCCGGGCCAGCCGGGTGCCCGGCACGAGGCGCATCGGATGGGTGTGCGCCGGGCCATGACCCCACCCGGGGCCGGCATGGTCGTCGACGTGCTGGAGCAGCTGCCCGCCCGCGAACACGTTCATCGCCTGCAGCCCGCGGCAGATGCCCAGCACCGGCAACCCGCGCGCCTCGGCCGCTGCCCAGGCCGCGGCCTCCAGCTCGTCACGCTCCGGCTCCACGCCCCGCGACCCGTCGTTGGAGACGCCGTAGCGGGACGGGTCCACGTCCGCGCCACCCGACAGCAGCAGGCCGTCCATCGTGCGAAGGCGCGCTCGCGCTCGTCCATCGCCGCGGTGGCGTCCAGCGCCAGCGCTGTCGCGCCGTGCCGAGCGACGCTGTCGAGATACAGCGCGTTCTTGCGCGCGGCGATGTCGGGCTCGGGCTGGGCGGCCGCGACCATCAGGGTGACCACGATTCGCGGAGCGGACGCGGCGGTGGGCGACATGCCGCGCAGGATACTCGGGCTCGGGGACTACGGGCTCGAGGTCGAGCCCGGGCTGTCGGACGGCCCGACGTCCAGCTCGTCCTCGGGCGACGGCGTGACCTGCTCCCCGGTCTCGCCGTCGTCCTCCGGCGGCACGTACTCCTGCCCCGGGAGGATCCTGAGGACCCAGCCGATCTCCAGCCGATCGGGCTGGTACCGGGCGGACTCCGGGTCGAGCGAGGGGTGGGCGTCGCGGTTCCAGTACGCGATGCTCCGGCCGCTGGTGTGGTACCGGCGCGCGAGCGAGGTGAGCGTGTCGCCGCGCCTGACCCTGACCAGCGCGAACGTGGGGGCCGGGGTGGGCGTGGGTGGTCCGGGCGTGGGCGTCGGGGTCGGCGGCGCGGTGGGCGTGGGCGTGGGGGTCGGGGTCGGGACGGGCGTGGGGCGGATCGACGCCGGGAGACAGGCCGCGGCGGCGAGGGCGAGCACCGCGATCAGGCCGGCGCGGCCGGCGACGGGACGGCCCGGGCGATGGGTGGGCGGCTGGTCGGTCAGGCGCACCGGCGATCCTCCGTGGCCCGATTGTGACGCGATCTCCTCGCGACCGGTGACGGCCGTCTACGCGTGATCGGGCGTCGCGTCCGCCGTGCCGGGACCGGCCGGCGCGTGGGCGACGTTTCCCAGCGGGACGGGGCTCGGGGGGTCGACCGGCGTCGGCACCGACAGCGTGAACTCGCTGGCGAGCGCGCGTCCCTGCGAGGCGGTCGCAACCCGGGCCCGGCCGTTGCGCTTGGCCACGAAGCAGGCGCGATCGGCCGCGAGCAGCACGTCCTCGGCCTGTCGCCCGTCCGCCGGGTAGGCGGCCGTCCCGATCGACGCCGTCACCCGGACGCCACCCCCGTGCCACGGCGTGCCGCGGTCGCCCACGCCGGCGACCGCGGCGCGGATCCGCTCGGCGGCGGACCGGAGGTCGCGGGCGCCGGCCCCCGGGAGGATCACGGCGAACTCGTCGCCGCCGTAGCGGAACACGGCGTCGGTTTCGGGCACCGACCCCTGGATCGCCGAGGCGATGTCGCGCAGCAGCCGGTCACCGGCCTGGTGGCCCTGCGTGTCGTTGACGACCTTGAACGCATCGAGATCGATCATCACCAGCCCGAACGGCTCGTCCGCGGCCACGCTGCGGGCCAGCTGGTCGTTGAACCGGCGATGGTTCAGGAGGCCGGTCAGGTCGTCGGTCCGGGCACGGACCTCGGCCGCCTGGAACAGCTCGGCGTTGCGCAGCGCGATCGAGACCTGGCCCGCGAACAGCTTGACGAGCTCGAACTCCTGCTCGTCGAAGGGTGTGACCCGGCCCAGGCGCTCGAGCGTGAGCACCCCGACCGCTCCCCGGGGCCCGGTCAGCGGGACGACCATGAGGCTGCCGTCGATCACGCCGGTGGAGCGGAAGTGATTGACCCTTGGGTCGTGGCGCTCATCCGCGACCAGCACCGGCTCGTTGTGGATCACGACCCACGGCGCGAGCCCCTGCTCGTCGGGCTCCCACGGCAGCAGGTAGTCGGCGGCGTGGACGCCGCGGGCCGTGAGCGGCACGAGCACGCCGGCCAGGTTGTCGACGACCTCGATCGCGATGTTGTCGCAGGCGATGAGCGTGCCCAGGCGCTCGGTGATCTGGTCCAGCACGGCCTTCTGGTCGAGCGTGGTGAGGATCGATTCCGCGGTCCGCAGGAGCTCCCGCTGGGCAAGCAGCTGGCGCTCGAGCGCCTTCGACTGCTCGCGCATCCGCTCGGTGGCATCCGCGTTGGCCATCGCCTGGGCCGCGAACGAGGCATAGATGACCAGCAGCCGGAGATCGTCCTCGGTGAACTGGCGCAGGCCCTGCTTGACCAGCACCAGGACGCCCAGGCAGCTGCCCTCGTGGACCATCGGTGCCACCAGCATCGACTCGTCCGCCTCGGGATCGGTGTCCGGGATCGTGATCGCGCGGGGATCGTTGGCGGTGTCGTCCACCAGCTGTGGGACGCGGAACCTCGCGACCCAGCCGGTGATGCCCTCGCCGACCGCGACCTTCAGGTTGTCGACGGTCTCGTCCGAGTACAACGCTCCCTCGCCGAGCATCGCGACCGGGACCAGGTCGTCGCCGCGCACCCGGTAGACGCGGACGTTGTGGTAGTCGATGAGCTGGCGAAGCTCGGTGGCGATCGCCTGCCCGATCTCGTGCACCCCGGTGAGGCTGGACAGCCGGGTGCCCAGGCGCTGGATGGATTGGAGCTGGGCAGCCCAGCTGGCCATCCGCCCGAAGGTCCGCGCGGAGCGGACGGCCGACGCGGCGTCGCTGGCCAGTGCCTCGGCCCCGTCCAGGTCGCCGGCGCGCCAGTCGTGGGGCCGATCATGGGCGATGTACAGCATCCCGACGAGATCGCGTCCGTCCGTCAGCGGCGCCGCCAGCAACGTCGCGACGCCGTCCTGGATCGCCGTGGCGCGCACGGGGTTGACGGACCGGGAGGCTCCCGGGCCGAGCAGCAGGACCGGACGCCCGGACGGCATGTCCCACTGGCTGCCGCGTGCCTCCTCGAGGCCGCGGGCGGCCGCCAGGAACCCCTCCGAGAAGCCGCTGGCGCCGGGCGAGGTGATCCGGCCGTTCGCATCTCGCAGCACGACGCCCACCCGGTCCGCCCCGAACAGGACGCGGGCGTGATCGCCCAGATCGCGAACGACGTCGCCGACGTCGAGCCGCGCGGCGAGGTCCGTGGCGACCCGGCGCAGCGCCTCCGAACGGCGCAGCCGGGCCGTGGCCTGCTCCGCCGCGCTGGCGCCGCGGATGAGCACGCCCAGCGTCCTCGCGATCGCGCTTGCCAGGTGCCGGCCGTCGTCGCGGCCCAGCTGGACCGCGCCGGCGATCACGAGCACGCCCCACGGCGACTCGCCGCCGGGGATCCGGACCACCAGCTCGTCGGTGCCCATGCCGAGCAGCGGCGCGGGACCGTCCAGACCCGGCCGGGCGTGGATCGGCGTGGCGGATTCGAGGGCTCGCGTGAACAGGTTGGCACCGGTCGGGACCGCCCGGCCGGCGGTGATCCCCGGTCCCTCGACGTCCAGAGCCCGCGGCACCAGCCCGCCGGGCCGCCGCTCCCAGATCCCGACCAGGGCGGCCCCGGTCGTCAGCCGGACCAGGTGGCAGGCGTCATCGAGCGCAGGGTCGAGCCCGCTGGGCAACGACGCGACCTCAGCCAGGTCCGCCAGCAGGTCGACCCCCGCCGGCGATTCGGTGAGCATGGTCACGGGCCGCCCGCCCGACCTCGGGTACCGCGCCAGCGGGGAGACGTCCCCGCCCTCGGGCGCGCCCGAGGCGGCCTGCCGCCAGGAACCGCTGCAGGTCGGCCAGCCGGTACCGCCGGTCGCCCCGCTCGTTGATCCGGTAGTAGCGCAGGCGCCCGGCCTCGCTCCACGCGCGGACCGTGTTGGGATGCACACCGAGCACGCGCGCCGCCTTGGTCACCGAGAGGGTGGCGTCGCCGGGACGGGGGGCGCTCGGGGGCCGGGTGGAGGGGCTGTGGGATTTGGCAGGCATGGCGTTCCGCGCAGACTGTCGGCCAGCTTCACAGCAATTGACAATAGGAAGAAGGTCTCATCGCCGCCAGGTGGCGCGAGATCGAGGGCGCGGTCGAGCCGGCTCCCGTCCCGGCCGGGTGCGGGCGCGCCAGGCTAGGCGAGGGTCGCCACGAGCGCTCAGGGCGGCGATCGCGACGACGACCAGCGATCGCGGTCAGCGGATCGCCGACGAGGCCCGGGACCCTGTCCGGAGCTGCGCGGATCACCGACCGGCCCGGCGTGGGCTCGGCACGCGGCGGGCCGGCGAGGCGCGATCGACCGGCCAGGGCCGCAGGCTCGTCAGGGCCGCGGACCGCGGCGGCCCGAGCCGGCGCACGCGCCGCCTCGTCAGGCAGCGCATCGACACCCACCAGCCGACGCCGGCCAGCGCCGCCAGCCAGGCCGGCCGGCGAGCAGGCCCGGCTGCGGCCCGCGTGGTGCCCCGGCGGTCGACCGGCGAGGAGCCGCATCGCCTCGGTCCGCTCCAGGGTGGTCAGGATCAGCGGCCGGCCGAGCCCCGGTCGCAGGATCGGGCCGCGCACGGGGTCCGTGCCCGGGACCCCGAGCACCAGCGCGTGCTCGACGCCGCTGACCTGGGTCGACCCGCAGGCGGACCGGCGTCGCGGGCGGCGTGCCGTCGGGCAGGCGATCGGGGATGTCGGCCGCGACGCCGTCGGACTGGCGGATCACGACGATCAGGCCCTCGTCGAGCGCCGCGCGTCGACCGCGATCCGGTCGAGGCCCTCGACGATCTCGAACGCCACCTACTCGCGATGATCCTCGACCGGATCCCAGCCGCGACCCGGAGCGCAGCTCGAGCCGGGCCCGGCGGTAGACGAGCGGGCGGTGATGCTCGTCTTCGAACGGCTCCTCCGCGTCGATCCGGCCGCTGACGCCCACGTAGCGCTCCATGCCGCGCCGTCGGCGAGCTCGCGGGCCCTGGCCGACGGCACGGTGGGGGTGGCCGCCAGGATCCGCCCGACCCGCCCGCCCGGCCCAGCCGGCGCAGCAGGGCCCAGCCGGCGGCGAGCAGCACGATGCCGGCCAGCACGAGCAACACGGGGATCACGCCCGGGATGATAGCCGCCACGAGGTCGGGCCCGCGGCCGCCGGGAATCCAACAGCCCGAAGGAACCTACTCGACGCGTGGGCGTTGAGGTGATCGCCGCCGTTAGCATCGCTCGGCCCCTTCGGGCTGGCATCAACGCTACGTGGCCGCCCGGGCCGGGTCAACGCCCTTATCCACTTCCCGCCCGATCGCACCGGAGGCGAGTTGTCCACAGGGCGGAGGACAACTGTCCGACCGTGGCGGAGCCGGCGCGCCGGTTCAGCCGACGCGTCGCGGCCCGTCGCGCGGGTCGATCGCCCGGACCTGCCCGTCGAAGCTGGTGAGCACGAGCCGGCCGCCGACCAGCTCGGCTGCGGTCACGACGTCCGAGTGGGCGACCCGCCACGCGACCTCGCCGTCGGGCTCGCAGCGCGAACGTCTCGATCTCCGCCTGGGCGATCACGTGGGCCAGCCGCGACGAGCCGAGCACGACGAGGAGTGGGCAGGCGGACCGGTGGGTCCAGCGCAGCTCGCCGGCCGTGCCGCGATCGCCGTAGACGTGGAACCCGTACTTGACGCACGAGCAGGCCCGGTGTCCCACAGCAGGCCGGCTGGCTCGTCGCTGATCGAGCGACGCGAGCCGGACCGTCCAGGGACCCGCCTGGCGTGTCGACGCGGAGCTCCGCCCGGCAGCGCCGGTCGGGGTCCGCGCCCGCCAGCTCGCCCAGGTCGGTGAGCGGGCCGCCGGCCTCCGTCAGGGCGAACACGGCCGGCGCCGCCGCCGCTCCCCGCCCAGCGGCAGCTCGCTCGGAGCCCGCCCGGGAACTGGACGACCGCGTGGCGGGGCTCGGCGGCCACTCGCTCGGTCGCGGCAGGTCAGGCGCCGGCGTTCTGGCGCCGGCGCGCGGCTCGAGGCCGGCGCCCTCCGCGAGCACGTCGGCCGGGCGGCGCTCCTCGCAGATCGGGGCCACGTGCGCGTTGGCAGCATCCGCAGGGTCGCCGGGCGGCACCGGGAACACGGCGGTCGGCGTCCCGGCCGCGGCCCAGACGACCTGGAACCGGCCAAGGTCGGGGTCCATCACCACGCGCAGTCGGGCGGCCGTGGCCGATCGGCGGAATGCCGCCGATGATGAAGCCGGTCAGCTCGCGCGCCTCGTTCGCGTTCGCCCGGCGGATCTCCGGGTCGCCGGTGACCGCGGCCAGGCGGGCGAGGTCGACCCGGTTGGGTCCCGGACACGAGGCACAGGACGGGCTCGAGCTCGCCGGCCGGCTCGGGCGCGACGAACACGAGCGACTTGACGATCTGGCCGAGCTCGGCACCGACGGCCGCAGCGGCCTCGTCGGCGGTGTGGGTCGAATCCGGGAAACGTCCGGACGTCGAGGGCCACGCCCTTGCGCGCGGCGGCGTCGACGACCCGCTGGATCGGCGGGGGCACGAGCTCTCGGCGCACGGCCGGAGTATACACGAGCCGTCCCCCGGAACGCCGACCGCGACGGGGTACGATCGCGGTCATGGTACCTGGCCGACGAGGGTCCCGAACCGACCGGCCCCGGCACGCGCTCGTCGTGGCTGACGGCGACGTGCCGCCGCGGGGCGTGCTCGACGGCACTGGCCGGGCTGGGATGCGGCGGCCGACCTGGTCGTCGCGGCGGACGGCGGCCTCGCTCGCGCCGAGGCGCTCGGCGTGCCGCCGGACGTCCTGGTCGGCGACCTGGACTCGCTCGACGCCACGAGCCTCGCGCGCGTCGCGGCCCGGACCTGCCGATCCTGCGGGCGCCGGTCGACAAGGACGAGTCGGACGCGGAGCTCGCCCTGCTCGCAGGCCGTCCGCCGCGGCGCCGGCCGGGTCACCGTGCTCGGCGCGTTCGGCGGCCCGCGCCTCGACCACGCGCTCGCCAACCTGTGGCTGCTCGCCCATCCCGACCTCGCGGGCATCGAGATCGAGCTGCTGGACGCCGGTGCCCGGGTGTTCCTGGTGGCCGCGCCGGGCCCCGATGGCGGACCCGTCACGCGCAGGCTGCCCGGGCCCCTGGGCGCGACGATCTCGCTGTTCCCGTTCGGCGGCGATGCGCGCGGGGTCACGACCCGCGGCCTCCGGTACCCTCTCGCCGGCGAGGTCGCTGCGCTCGGGCCCGGCCCGCGGGCTGTCGAACGTCCGCCTGGCCCCCGACGCCTCGGTGACCGTGCGCCGTGGTCGGCTGATGGTCGTCGAAACCGCGCAGTCGGCGGCGGCGATATCCTCCTCGCCATCATGAGCACTCCCGCGCCCGGGCGATCCCGCCCCCGCGGTCGCGCTGCCCGACGAGCCGGCACGATCCATCGCCTGTCGGACCGGCGAGGCGCCTGGACCGTCATCTACTTCTACCCCAAGCGACGACACCCCCGGCTGCACGACCGAGGCCTGCGGGTTCCGCGACGTGCACGACGAGATGTCGAGCGGGCGGCGCCGAGGTCTGGGGGATCAGCCCCGACGGGGCGGTGAGCCACGCCGCGTTCCGGGCGCGGTTCGGGCTGCCGTTCACCCTGCTGTCGGACGAGGATCACGCCGTCGCGGATGCCTACGGCGCATGGCAGGAGAAGAACGAACTACGGCCGCATCTACTGGGGGATCGCCCGATCCACCTTCCTCGTCGCCCCCGACGGCCGGATCGCCGCGGCATGGCCCAGGGTGAAGGCGGACGGGCATGCCGAGGCGGTGCTCGAGGCACTCCGGGAGGCGCGCATCGCGTCGCCGGGCTGACCAGCCACGACCCGCCTGGGCACGAAAGAAGGCTTCGCCCGTGGGGGGAGACGAGCGAAGCCTCGGCCGCGGAATGTAGCACAACGACGAGCGCACATCGCGTCCAGATGCCCGGTCCCGCGGCCGCGTCGGCGGCGCCCTTCGAGAGGTTCCCGATGCGATGGCAGACGTCCCGGCAACCCCGATCCACGACTGGCGGCCCGAGCGGTTCATGGTCATCGTCGCCCATCCCGACGATGCCGACTTCGGGCCGGCCGCGACGGCGGCCGCATGGATCGACCGTGGCTCCACTGGCTGGCTCGTGTGCTGCACCAGCGGCGACGCGGGGGCCGATGACTGGCGCACGGATCCGATCGAGCTGGCGACCGTTCGCGAGGCGGAGCAGCGAGCCGCCGCGGACATCGTCGGCTACGCCGGCGATCTCGTTCCTCCACCAGCCCGATGGCGCGCTCGCCAACGACCTCGCCCTGCGCGAGCAGCTCGTGCGCGAGATCCGGACCTTCCGGCCGGATGCCGTGCTCGCCGTCGATCCCGAGACGCTGTTCTACACCGACGCGGGGGTCAACCACGCGGACCACCGGACGGCGGGCATGGCCGCCGTCGACGCGGTCTACCCGGCGGCCCGCAACCCGATGGCGTTCCCGTGGCTGGAGCGTGACGGGCTTGCCGCGCACGTCGTGCGGCGGCTGTACCTGTTCTGGTCGAACCAGCCCAACGCCTGGATCGACGTGACCGCCACCCTGGATCGCAAGCTGGCTGCGCTCCGCGCCCACCCCAGCCAGCTGCGCCAGCCGGAACAGCTGGAGCCGCGCATCCGTGCATGGGCGGCGGAAGAGGGCGCGCACGGCCGGTGTCGAGGCGGCCGAGGCGCTGCGCGTGGTGGTGATCGAGGACGACGAGCCGGCGTCGGACGGGGAGCCGGCGGCCGACGAGGCGGCGACAGCGGCCGACGAGGCGGCGACAGCGGCCGACGAGGCGGCGCCCTCGTCGAGGACCCCACCGGCCGATAGCTGCGCCGGCCGGTGGCCGCCGGCGCGGGTCAGTCCGTGGCCAGCAGGACCGGGCGCATGCGGCCCCAGGCGTTCCAGACGTCGGCCAGCTCGGCAGCCCGGGACCCCAGCGCGTCGACCATCTCGCCCAGCGACAGGTCGCCCGCCTCGTGCGCCAGCCACTCGCCACTGGCGACGCTGGCGCCCGCGAACAGGCCCGGCAGGTCCGCCTCCCGCGGCCAGTTCCGGATGCGCATCCGCTCCAGCCCCGCGTAGCCGACCGCGAGCGACAGGTCCCGGGGCGCCGGGACGCGATCGTCGGCGAACCCGCCCAGCCCGTCGTAGCGGAACCCGAGCGCCGCCAGCGCCTGCACGATCTCGCGCCGCTCGCGGGCCAGGAACAGGCCCCAGAACGCGTGATCGTCAGGCATGTCCAGGTACCCGTCCTCGATCGAGCGAGCGGTGATCGCATCGACCAGCTGGGCCAGGCGCAGGTGCCATGCCCGCCCTGATTCGGCATCCTCCGAGAGCGCGGCGACCAGTCGCTCGCGGGCGGCTCGATCGCCCTCGAGCATCCGCACGATCACCGGCAGCGGGCCGTCCTGGCCGGGTCCGGGGCCCTCCGGCGCAGCGGCATCGACCGGCCGGCCACCCATCCGGGTCCAGGGTGGCGGCTCCTGGACCGACGCCGACTCGGCTGCGGCGGCCGCCACGGCAGCGGCGGCCTGCGGCTCCTCGCATCGCGCGAGCGCTTCCCTGGCCTCGTGGCAGGCAGCCTCGGCGCCCTCCGCGGCGATCCGTGCCGCATCGGCCTCCAGGGCCAGCCGGTCGAGCCGGGGCAGGGCGGCGCGCAGCTCGGCGTTGCCGGTCTCGACCTGGCGCAGCGCATCCCGGGTCTGCGTGTTGAGCTGGTTGATCTCGTCCAGCCAGCGACGTGCCGCCGCCTCGGTCGCCTCGGCCCCGGTGGCGGCCGCCGTGGCCGACCGGAAGGCCTGATGCGAGCGACTCCTTCGACGCGGCAACGGCCCGCGGGTCCGACGATGCCTGGGCCCGCTCGACGCGTTCCCGGAGCGCGTCGTAGGCACGCTGCGCCTCCCGGAGCGTGTCGGCCGCGACCCGGGCCTGGTCGCGGGCCGTGGTGGCGACGGCGCAACGCTCTTCGGCCAGCACTCGCTGGGCGTTGCACGGGTCCGCCGCGGACGTTGCGCTCGCCGCGGCGGGATCGTGCGCTCCCGGTGGCGCCGCGCGCTCCGGGTCGGCCGCAAGGCGAGGCTCCTCGAGCGCGCGACCCTCGGCGGGCTCGGTCGACGGGGCGCCGTCGGTGCCGACGGCGATCGCGACCGACGACGCCGGCACGCGCAGGGGAGCCAGGTCGGCGGGCGGCCTCGCGCGCACCGCCGGCACCGCCCCCGGCGCGACCGGCGGTGCCTCGCGATCGTCCGGGTCAGGGTCCGGGTCCGGGACGGGCAGCGGTGCCCTCGCCGCCGGCGCCGCCGGATCGAGAACGGCCACGCGGCGGGCGACGCCGACCGATCCGAGCAAGCCCGACGGCCGGCGCGGGACGCCATCCTCTGCCGCGGGGGCGGGCGTCTCCACCGGCTGGTCCACGGGGACGGCCACCGCGGTGTCCGGGACGCCCGCCGCGCCCGATGGAACGCGTGTTCTGGGCGCCACGGCGGAAGCCGGTCCCGACGCCATCGACGGTCCGGCCGCTGGCCCGGCGGCCGGTTGCGCCATCACCCCCTCGCCCCACGAGCCGTCCTCGGGGGAGCCGGGGATCGGCGGGTGGTCGGCGACCGGGCTGCTGCCGGACAGGGTGGTGCTCCGGCGCGCGTGGACCGAGTTCGGCGCGATCGTCAGCCGCACCTCCCGCCGGCGCATGGGACGAGAACGGACAGCCTCCATGATCGCGGCGCCGATGGCGGCTCCCAGCACGAGGCCGAGGGCGAGGAAGGCAGTCTCGGACGGGCTCACATCACTCCCAGGCCGGACCGCGTCGCGGCCCGGCGCAACGCTGCCAGCGTAGGTGCGCCCCCGTGCCCCGTCAACACGACGGGAGGCTGCGGATGGCCCGCCGGCGGGCATGCCGGGTGACCCCGGACGGCATGCCCGAGGTCCGGATGGCGACGCGTCGACACCCGTCGCGGCCACTCCGCGGCAGGTGCTGCCACGCCGTGGGCTCGCACCGCGCGACGCATGGTCGGTTCGGACCGCCACGGCGGGCCCTTTGGAGTGCCGGATCGTGCAGCACCCGCGTGGGCTTGGTAGATTCCGAACCGGCGGTGGGTCTCGCTCCCGCCGCGGTTCCCGCTGCCGAGCTCACGCAGGAAAGGCGCGTCCACTTCGTGACCCTCGACCAGACCCAGGAGTTCCTCGTCCAGCCGGTCGACGCCTCCTGGCTCCAGTGCAACATCGAGTGCCAGGAGGCCTGCCCCGTCGGCACCAACTGCCGCGGGTACCTCAACCTCGCGGCCGAGGGCCGCTTCGAGGAGGGCTACATCCTCGCGCGCGAGCCGAACCCGGTCGCCGCGATGTGCTCCTACGTGTGCTCCGCGCCGTGCGAGCGCGCGTGCCGCCGCGGCGACATCGACCGGCCGCTGGCCATCAGGGCCATGAAGCGGTTCCTGGTGGAGTGGCACGAGGCATCCGGCATTCCGGACGTGATGCCCGCGATCACCCCGCGCGAGGAGCGGGTGGCGGTCGTCGGCGCCGGGCCGGCGGGGCTGGCAGTCGCCCGCGAGCTCGCGACCCGCGGCTACCAGGTGACGGTCTACGACAGCCTCCCGTTCGGTGGCGGCACGATGCTGGTCGGCGTGCCGGCGTTCCGGCTGCCCCGCGAGGCGATCGAGATGGACGTCCGGCTGGTGGAGCGGCTGGGCGTCCGGTTCGTGTTCGACACCACGATCGGCATCGACATCCCGTTCGAGGACCTGCAGCGCGACCACGACGCGATCGCGATCACGGCCGGCGCGATGAACCCGGTCTACCTCGACGTGCCCGGCGCGGACCTCGAGGGCGTCCAGTACGGGGTCGACTTCATGAAGCGGGCCAACCTCGGGCAGGAGCTCGAGGTCGGGCGCAACGTGGTCGTCATCGGTGGCGGCTACACCGCGATGGACTGCTCGCGCACCAGCCTGCGCTACGGTGCCGAGAACGTGACCATCGCCTACCGGCGCACGCGCTCCGAGCTGGTGGTCGACGAGGAGGAGCTGGGCGAGACGGAGCGCGAGGGCGTGAACCTCGAGTTCCTGGTCAGCCCGATGGAGCTGATCGGCGAGGACGGCCACCTGACCGGGGTCCGGTTCATCCGCAACAAGCTGGGCGAGCCCGACGCCTCGGGGCGGCGCTCCCCGGTGCCCATCCCCGGGTCCGAGTTCGTCGTGCCGGCCGACACCGTCATCCCGGCCGTGTCCCAGGCGGCCGACCTGAGCTTCCTGCCCGTGGAGGCGGCGTTCGAGGTCAACCGCGGGCGGATCAAGGTCGACCCGGCCACGTACGCGACCAACGTCCGCGGCGTGTTCGCGTGCGGCGACTTCGTGACCGGCCCCACGACCCTGATCGAATCGGCCGGCCACGGCAAGAAGTGCGCCTACGCGGTGGACCGCTATCTCGCCGGCCGCACCGACGTCACGGTCTCGCCCAACGTCAAGATCACGAGCTCGTGGCGCCACGACATGCCGGAGCTGTACGATGTCCTGCCGCGCCAGCACATCCCGATGGTGGACCTGCCGTCGCGGATGCCGTCCACCGACCCGACGGTCAACTTCACGACCCCGGTCGAGCTCGGCTACGACGGGACCGCCGCGGTGGCGGAGTCGACCCGCTGCCTGATGTGCAACTACAACATCTGGTTCGACGCGTTCCGGTGCGTGCTGTGCGGCGCCTGTGCCGACGTGTGCCCGGAAGGCGTGATCCACATGGTGGACGTGAACCAGCTCAAGACGGAGGGGCTGCTGCCCGAGATCGAGGAGGCGTACGGATGGTCACAGGGGGCGGCCATGATCCTCGACGAGGAGCGCTGCATCCGGTGCGCGCTGTGCGTCAAGCGCTGCCCCTTCGATGCCATCACCATGGAGCGGTTCGAGCTCCAGGAGATCTCGAGCGACGGACGGCTCTACAAGGAGTCGTACCGTGACGCGCAGCTCGCCGGGACGGCCGGCGTGGCAGGAGGAGCCCGGTGAGTTTCCTCGAGCGGGTCGACCAGAGCATCAGGCGCAGCCCCGTCTGGCGCTCGATCTTCCGCAACCCGTACCCCAACGACGAGCGGTCGCGGGCGTACGCGGTGATGAACAACGTGTTCCTGCACCTCCACCCGGTGCGGGTCCGGCAGCATGCCGTGAAGTTCGCCTACACGTTCTGCCTGGGCGGCCTGAGCTTCTTCCTGTTCCTGGTCCTGACCGTGACCGGCGTGTACCTGATGTTCTTCTACATCCCGTCGGACACCCAAGCCTACTCGAACATCCTGGACATCCAGAGCCGGGTGGTGTTCGGGCTGCTCACCCGCAACATCCACCGGTGGGCCGCCCACCTGATGGTGTTCTTCGTGTTTCTGCACATGATGCGGGTCTTCTATCACGGGGCCTACAAGCCGCCGCGCGAGTTCAACTGGGTCGTGGGCGTGGTGCTGCTGTTCCTCACCATCATGCTCAGCTTCACCGGCTACCTGCTGCCGTGGGACCAGATCGCGTACTGGGCGATCACGATCGGCACCAACATGGCGGGCTACGCGCCGCTGCTCAACACGCCATCCAAGCTGCTGCTGCTGGGTGGGATCGAGGTCGGCCAGAACACCCTGCTGCGGTTCTACGTGCTGCACATCATCGTGCTGCCGCTGGTGGCGGCGATCTTCCTCGCCGTCCACTTCTGGCGAATCCGAAAAGACGGCGGCATCAGTGGTCCGCTATGACGGCCGATCGCGGCGTTGCCCAGTGCGCTCTCTCGCTCACGCACGTCCGAGTGCGCTCGCTACGGTGCTCCGGGCGCCTCGCGCTCGCACGTCCCATCGGCCCACTGGAGCTGAGCTGTGACTGAGACCAAGAAGCCGGCGGAGGGGCGGGTGGTCCTCCCCGTCGACCCGACGCGGCGGACGGAGATCGACAAGCAGCGGGTGCCGATGTCGGCGCGTCCGTACCGGTTGCTGGCGCTGGTCAAGCAGGACGCGGTCGTACGGGTCCAGAAGGAGCCCGACGACACGGTCATGACCTGGCCGCACCTGCTCGCGATCGAGTTCCTGGCCGCCGCCGTGATGAGCATCCTGCTGCTGCTGATGGGCCTGTTCATCAACGCGCCGCTGGAGGACCTCGCCAACGGCAACGTCACGCCGGCCGTCGCCAAGGCCCCGTGGTACTTCCTCGGCCTGCAGGAGCTGCTTGCCTACTTCCACCCGACCGTCGCCGGCGTGATGGTGCCGACGTTCGTCCTGGTCGGCGCGGCGCTGGTGCCGTACGTGGACCGGGGCAACATCCTCGCCACCCGCCCGTCGGACCGCAAGACGGCGGTCGTGCTGTTCTCGCTGTTCTGCACCCTGGGCCTGTTCGTCACGTTCGTGGGCATCTTCTTCCGCGGCCCGGGCTACTCGTTCGTCATCCCCTACCTGACGTTCTTCCCGATCGGGACGCCGGGTCTTCACTTCGCCCTCTGACCCGTAAGGAACCGCGATGAGCAACTATCAGGTCGAACCCGCCAACAAGCCCCAGGCGCTCACCCAGGAGGCCATCAAGGCCCTCCGCCACGAGCAGGTCCAGGGGATCTCGAGGCGCGAGATCCTGCGCGGCTCGCTGGCCGCCGGGATGGGCCTGTGGCTGCTCGAGGTGACGGCCGGGACCATCGGCTTCCTGTGGCCCAACCTCCAGGGCAAGTTCGGCGGCGAGGTCAAGATCGGCACGTTTGCGGACGTCAAGACCGCCAACTCGAGCCTACCCGTCGACCAGGGCTTTCCCGCCTACTACTCGGCGGCGCGGGCGTTCGTGATCCTCATCGACCCCTCGCAGCAGCGGTTCATCCCGGGCGCCGACCCGACCGGCGACGGCACGGCCGAGAACGTGCGGGCGCTGTACCAGCGCTGCCCGCACCTGGGCTGCAAGCCCAACCCGTGCATCAAGAACTTCTGGCTCGAGTGCCCCTGCCACGGGTCACGCTATGACCGGCTGGGCATCAAGGCCGCCGGTGCGCAGTACGGCCCGGCGCCGCGGAGCATGGATCGGTTCGCGACCACGGTCGATTCCGACGGCGTCCTGACCATCAACACCGGAAAGATCACGCTGGGTCCGCTGCCGGTCGCGGTCGGCCAGCCGGGGATCATCCCGCCGCGCACCCCGACCGGGTGCATCTGAGCTTGCCCGTCACCGTCCCGTCCGCCCACCGAGGAGACCGATGACCGACCAGCCCGGCACCCCGTCCGAGGAGCGCCTGCCCGCCCCGCGGCCGTCGTCCGCGCCGGTGCCTGCCGATCGCTTCACGGCGCCGCCGTCGGCCCACCGCAACGACCTCACGCCGGAGCGTGCGGCGCGGATCGTCCGGCAGTCCGCCAACGCGCGCTGGGTTGGGTTCCTGGCGGTCGTGGTCGTTGGCCTGTTCGTGATCATCTACTACTTCTACGAGCTGGGCCTGCCCGGCGGGCTCAGCACCCCGCGGCTGGCGGCCGAGATCGACGCCCAGCAGGTCACCGCCGTCGAGCGCGGCTACAACATCTACGAGGCGAACTGCGCAAAGTGCCACGGCGTGAACGGCGAAGGTGGCATCGGACCCACGCTCGACCGCCAGGACAAGCTGTTCGCCCACCTCAACCCGGACTACATCCGGACGATGCTCCAGGTCGGCGGTCGCTACGCGTGCGGCAACGCGGACAGCGTGATGCCGGTGTGGTCGAACACGGGCAACCCCCCGGGACCCCTCAACTACAAGCAGATCGAGGACGTCATCGCGTTCATCCGGGCGCAGAAGGGGATCCAGTACGAGGTGCTGGACCCGCTCCTGTTCGAGCCCGTGGTCGACCCCACGACGGGCAAGCCCAAGACGTTCGAGGGCTGGGTCGATCCCAACTACAAGCCCGCACCGGGGGCGACGCCGTACCCCGCCTGCTGGACCGACGAGTTCAGCCAGCCCGCGGCCTCGGGCTCGCCCGCCCCGTCGGGAGCGCCCGCGCCGTCGGGCTCCCCGGGCGCGTCCGGCGCTCCGTCGTCGCCAGGGCCGGCCGGCGCGGTGCTCCAGCAGAGCGCGATGAACATCGCGTTCGAGGCGTCCAGCCTGAGCGCTCCGGCCGACACGCCGTTCCAGATCCAGTTCGACAACAAGGATGCCGGGATCCCGCACAACATCGCGATCCACGACCCCGGCGGCACCGAGGTGTTCAAGGGCGAGATCATCACCGGTCCCGCCCAGACGACCTACAAGGTCCAGGCGCTGCCGGCCGGCACCTACACCTTCGTGTGCACCGTGCATCCCAACATGACCGGCACGCTGACGGTGGGGGGCTGAGCGATGGCGCAGACCGCGCTCCCGGCTCCCCGCACCCAGGCCCCCGTGCGCCGACGGGCGTTGTTCGGCATGTTCGACGCGGACGGCTGGGGCTGGGCCTCCGTCAAGGCCGCGTTCTGGTTCATCCTGATGATCATCCTGCTCGGGTACATCCCCGACCGGGCCTACTACTTCACGGTGCAGAGGACCGTGGACCTCGGCCTGCTCGTCTGGTCGCCGGTCAACTTCTGCCCGCCCGACAACGAGGGGCTGCCGTGTCCCGCGCCGGTCGGCGCGATCCTGCCCTGGCACAACGCCCCCGAGCAGATCCGGCTCCCAGCCGCGCGCACCGACGGGGCCGGCGCCGTGATCGGCCAGGCGTACCTCTACGCGGGTGGCAGCGACGGCAGCGCCGCGGTCGCCACCGTCTACGTGTCCCACGCGGTCCGCACCGGCAACCTCGACACCTGGAGCGAGGGCCCGGCGCTGCCGGAGGCCAGGACCGACGCCGCGTCCGCCGTCCTGGGCAACACGCTGTACGTCATCGGTGGCTACGGACCCGACGGCAAGCCGACCGACACCGTCTACAGCACCACGGTGGGGAACGACGGCTCGCTGGGCGATTGGAAGACCGAGGACGCCCTGGCCTTGCCGGCGCCCCGGGCCGGCGCATCGGCCGTGCCCGTGTCCGACGGGATCGTGGTCATGGGCGGTACCGACGGCACGGCTCCCACCCGCAGCGTGTGGAAGACGCAGCAGGACGCCAAGGGGGTGCTCCAGGCCTGGGCAGAGCAGTCGCCGCTGGTCGAGGCGAACGTGGACGGCGTGGCCGTGCACGACGGCGACGTGATCAGCCTCGTCGGCGGCCGCAACGCCGCGGGCGACGTCGTGGCAACGGTTCAGCAGGGCCTGGTGGGCGGCGAGAAGGCGACCACCGACGATCCGAACGCGATCAAGGCAGAGTGGCGGGCGAGCGCCCAGACCAACCTGCCCGCCGCCCGCACGAACCTGTCCGGGTTCACCGCCAACGGCTCGATCTACATCCAGGGCGGGTCCGATGCCTCGAGCCCGCAGGCCGAGACGTGGTGGACGACGCCCGACACCGGCGGCGTGATCCCCGAGTGGCATCATCTCGCGGCGATCGACCTGGGCTCGGCGCTCGACGGCGCGGCCGCGGTCACGTCGGGATCGCACGCCTTCCTGTTCGGCGGCCGGACGTCATCGGGGCTGACCAACGACCTGGCACGAGCCAACCTGGCGCCCCAGCCGCCGTTCTTCCAGGTGGGCATCGTGGGTGCGACCGTCCCGGCGCTCAAGCTCGACGGCGAGATCGGCCAGCAGATCGGCTACCTCAACGCGGCCGGCGTCGGCACCGTCGACTTCGTGCTGCTGCTGCTGGTCGGCTGGGGGTTCGCCCACAAGGAGCGGGTCCGCGAGATCGTCGCCGACCGCCGCCGGCACCGCTGACGCGGCGGGTCATCCGGCACGCGGGGTCAGGCGGGCAGCTGTCCCTCGCCGGGCTCCAGCGGACCGCGGCGCACGGGCAGGCCCATACGCATCCAGGTCTCGATCCCGCCGGCCACGTTGCCCACGTCGGTCCAGCCCGAGGCGAGCAGGTGGTTGACGACGTTCATGGACCGGCTACCAGAGGCGCAGATGACCATCACGGGCCGGTCTCTCGGGACCTCGTCCAGGCGGCCGCCGAGCTGGGACATGGGGATGAGCAGCGAGCCCTCGACCCGGACGGCGGTGAACTCGTCACGCTCCCGCACGTCCAGCAGGACCGCGGGTCGGTCGGGATCGCGGCGCCGGATGTCGGCATACAGGGGGTCGAGGGCCGGGATCCCCGCGGGACGGCTCATGCGCTCGGTGTCCTCCGGATGGCTGGCGGCCGGAGCTCCGGCCCGGGATGGTCGAGGCGGTCGTCGATCGCCGCGATGAGGTCGCCAACATCCACGCCCCAGGCGCGTCCGGCATCGCCGGCAAGGGCGAGGTGACGCCGGGCGCCCGCCAGGTTCTTGGCGATCCCCGGCGGGTTGCCGCGCACGGCGTGGACGTACGCGGCCGCGAGCTTGATCAACCCCTGGTGGAGCGCGCGCTCGGCGAGGTCGTCGGTGCCCATCCAGGCCGGTTCCAGCGCCTCGTGCGCGGCGAAGAAGTCGCCGCGTGCGTAGGCGGCCAGCCCGGCGGCGAACGCCGCCCGGCGCGTGGCCGAGTCGAGCGGCCGGTAGGCCTTGTCGCGATCGCCCTGGCGGATGCGACCGGGGCGCGGGACGTCCTGTGGGGCGCGCATCGCGCTGAGTGTAGCGACCGCGGCGCGGGTGCCCCGATCAGGCCCTCGCGACACCGTCGGTCAGGTACGCCAGCGGCTGCCGGCCCGCGAACCCGTCCTCGTGGCCGTGCCAGAACTCGACCGCGTCCTCGCCTAGCCGCCAACACAGCCAGACCGGCCGCCCGCCGGCGAGGGCCGGGAAATCGAGCAGCCCTGAGGCGATGTCGCGGAGCATGATCGAGCGCTCGTCCAGCCAGGCGACATCGGCCTGCATCTGGTCCACGATGCCGCGCATCCGCAGCCGGAGGCGCCGCAGCTCCGGGTCGTCGTCCGGATCGGGCTCCTCGGCGATCACGCGCTCGAGGACGCGCCCCTCGTGCTCGCGGTAGGCGTCGCGCAGGTCGATGAGCTCGGCGCGCTGGTCGCGCAGCCGCCCGGCGATCAGCATCAGCTCGGGGAGCAGCGAGTTGGCGTCGTCGAGGGTGTAGAACCGGCTCACCACGGGATTGTACCGGCGGCCCGGAAAGGTGCCCCACGGCCGGCCGCGCTCCGGACCGGTCGCCGGGCGTCGCGCCAGCCGGCCCGGAGGCCAGGCGGTCCTTGACCCGCGACCCCGTCCTGGGGCATGGTCCCATGGGCCCGCCGCCACTGGCCCCAAGGACCCATGGCATTCCAGCGCCGCGTCATCGACGCTGGCGATGCCTGAAGGGAGGTCCCCGTGCCCGCGCTCTCGACGCTGCATCCGCCGCTGCGCACGCTGCCCGCGCCTGGCCGCGCGCGGACGTTGGCCCTGCCGCTGCTCGTGGGCGCCCTGATCGGGGCCATGATCCTGTCGGGCCTGTCCGCTGCGCTGCCCTCGCCGGCGCTCGCCGCGACCACGCTGGCGACCCGCTGCGACGGGGTGAGCCTCCGGACGCGACCGAGGACCACGGCGACCCGAAAGGCCAGGCTTCCCAAGGGCGCGAAGGTCGTGGCCGTGGCGACCGTGACCGGGGGGTCGTGGCGGACGACCTGCGCCGGCACCACGGCACGGGGCAGCGCCTGGTACCGGATCTCCTCGGTCAACGGCAAGAGCGTCTCCCGCCTGTACGGCGTCAAGTACGTGTACGGCGCCAAGAGCCTGTTCAGGAAGGTGTCCAGCCCGATCGCGCTGACCACGGCCTGCGCCGCCCGGGTCCGGGTGAGCGCGAACACGTCCGCGACGACCAAGGCCATCCTGTCCGCCGGCACCCGGGTGACCGCGTCAACGGTCGTGACCAGCGGCAGCTGGCGGACCACCTGCAACGAATCGACGGTCAGCAGCAGCAAGTGGTACCGGATCGTCGCCGTCAACGGCAAGAGCGTGTCCTCGCTGTACGGAGTGAGCGCGGTGTTCGGCGCGACCGTCCTGTTCACCAAGGGCAGCGTCCCGGCGCCGACCCCCACGCCCACGCCGACCCCTACCCCGACGCCGAGCCCGGGATCCTCGTCCACATCGAGGGGATCGACATCAGCCACTGGCAGGGCACGATCAGCTGGGCACAGGTCGCCAAGGCGGGCAAGCGGTTCGCGTTCATGAAGGCCTCCGAGTCGACGACGTACGTGGACCCGACGTACCTGACCAACCGGGCCCAGGCCAAGGCCAACGGCCTGCTGGTCGGCGCCTACCACTTCGGCCGGCCGAGCACGACCGCGGGGGACGCCGTGGCCGAGGCCGACCACTTCGTGGACACGGCCGCGTGGGTGAGCGGGGAGCTGCTGCCGGTGCTCGACCTCGAGGTGACCGGGGGCCTCTCGACGGCCGACCTGCAGGCCTGGGTCCAAGGCTTCCTCGGGCGGGTGTTCGACCGGACCGGGGTGCGAGCCGTGATCTACGTGTCGCCGTACTTCTGGACGTCGAACATGGGCAACACGACCTGGTTCGCGGCGAATGGCTACAAGACGCTGTGGATCGCGCACTGGACGACCGCGTCGGTGCCCAGCGTGCCCGCCTCCAACTGGGGCGGCAACGGCTGGACGTTCTGGCAGTACACCTCAGCGGCGGGTCCGTGCCGGGCATCACCGGCAACGTGGACCTGGATCGCTACCGGCTGCCCGACTTCAGCCCGGTGCTGGTCCCGTAGCCGGCGGGGTCAGGGCGGCGGGTGCCATCGCCTAGACTGCTCGCCACATGCACACCACAGGCGCGGCAGCCGCGGACCGCGGCCACGGCACCCATCGTCCGGGACCCAACCCCGTCGTCGACATGATCCGAGGGTCGGTCATCGGCGACGACGAGGCCGTGGCCGGGCCGTACGGCATCCGCCGGGTGACCTACGCCGACTACACGGCATCCGGGCGCTGCCTGTCGTTCATCGAGGACTACATCCGGGACGCGGTGCTGCCGCTGTACGCCAACACCCACACCGAGTCGTCCGGCACCGGCCTCCAGACCACGCGCTTCCGGGAGGAGGCCCGGCACCTGGTGCTCGAAGGGCGTGGGCGGCGATCCGGAGCGTCACGCGGTCATGTTCTGCGGCTCGGGGTCGACGGCTGCGATCAACCGGCTGGTCGACGTCCTCAACCTGCGCCTGCCGGCCGACCTGGACGACCGCTGGGATCTCGGGTCGCGGATCCCGCCGGACCAGCGCCCGGTCGTGTTCATCGGGCCGTACGAGCACCACAGCAACGAGCTGCCATGGCGCGAGTCGATCGCGGACGTGGTGATGATCCGCGAGGACCACGACGGCTCCATCGACCTCGGCCAGCTGGAGGACGAGCTGGTGCGCCATGCCGATCGTCCGCTGCGCATCGGGAGCTTCTCGGCCGCCTCGAACGTCACCGGCATCGTGTCCGACACGACGGCGATCTCGCGGTTGCTGCACGCGCACGGCGCGCTGTCGCTGTTCGACTTCGCCGCCGCGGCGCCGTACGTCGAGATCGAGATGGACCCCGGCGGCGACCCGCTCGCGTACAAGGACGCCGTGTTCATCAGCCCCCACAAGTTCATCGGCGGCCCGGGCACGCCGGGCGTCCTGGTGGCGCGCCGGGAGCTGTTCCGCAATCGCGTGCCGGGGATGCCCGGCGGCGGCACGGTCGCGTACGTCAATCCCGTCGAGCACGTGTACCTCTCGGACATCGAACGGCGCGAGGAAGGCGGCACGCCCGCGATCGTGGAATCGATCCGCGCGGGCCTCGTGTTCGGGCTCAAGGCCGCCGTGGGCGTCGAGGCCATCCGGGAGCGTGAGCACGACTTCATCGATCGGGCGCTCGACCGCTGGGAAGCCAACCCGGCGATCGAGATCCTGGGCAGCCACCACGCGGAGCGGCTGTCGATCGTGTCGTTCGTGGTCCGCCACGACGGCCGCTACCTGCACCACAACTTCGTCGTGGCGCTGCTCAACGACCTGTTCGGGATCCAGTCGCGCGGCGGCTGCTCGTGCGCCGGGCCGTACGGCCACCGGCTGCTGGGGATCGACCTCGAGACGTCCCACGAGTTCGAGCGCGAGATCTCGCGCGGGTGCGAGGGCATCAAGCCCGGCTGGGTGCGGGTCAACTTCAACTACTTCATCAGCGAGGCCGTGTTCGAGTTCCTGCTCGACGCGGTGGACCTGGTCGCGAGCGACGGCTGGCGGCTGCTGCCCGACTACGGGTTCGATCCGGCGACCGGGTTGTGGCACCACCGGGCGGGCCGGCCGGAGCCGCCGGCAAGCCTGCGCGACATCGCCTATGGCGGCGAGGGCATGGCCTGGCCGTCGCACCGGCACCACGAGCCGGAGTCCCGGCTGGCCGCCTACCTCGACGAGGCGCGCGAGCGCATGGCCCGGCCGATGCGCGCGGTGGACGCCCCGTCGATGGACCCGGCGCTGGTGGGCCCGGACTTCGAGTCGCTGCGCTGGTTCTGGCTGCCGGAGGAGGTGGTGGTCGGCGCTGCCGCCCCGGACCAACCGCCGGTGCGGGCGATCCATCCAACACGTGCCTGACAGGGCTCGGGACGGGGATCCGGCCGGCCGAGCCGCGCCGGCGGTCCTGGGGCTCGACCTCGGCACGACCGAGGCCAAGGCGGCCCTCCTCGGCCTCGACGGGCGGCTGATCGGGCTGGGACGAGCGACCTATCCGCTGGATCGCCGTCCCGACGGGCGCGCGGAGCAGTCGCCGGCGGACTGGTGGCGCGCCATCGCCGGCGCGGTCCGCCAGCTCGACCTCGGGGACGTCGAGCTGCTGGCCATGTGCGGCGTGGGCCAGGGCCCCACGCTGGCCGTGGTGGATGGCGACGGCCTGCCGGTCCGGCCCGCGATCACGTGGCAGGACCGGCGCCCGGGCGAGGGTGGCTTCGGTCTGCTGCCCCGGATGGCCTGGCTGGCGCGCGTGGAGCCGGCCTCGATCGCCCGCGCGGACTGGCTGCTCGCCAGCTGGGACGCGCTCGGGCTGTGGCTGTCGGGCACGGCGGCGACGACGCTGCAGGGGCACGAGACGGCGCTGGACCAGACCGTCCTTGCCGCTGCCGGGGTGCCGCCGGCGCGGGTCGCACCGCCGGTGCCGTTCGGTTCGCGGCTGGGCGCCCTGCGGGCCTCCACGGCCCAGATCCTCGGCCTGCCTGCCGGGGTGCCGGTGATTGCGGGTGTCAACGACGGCACTGCCAGCATGCTCGGGGCGGGCCTGCGCGCGCCGGGCGACGCTGTCGACACGGGCGGCACGTCGGGCGGGATCGGCATCTACGTGGACCGGCCGCTCGACCTGCCGGGCGTGTTCGCGGCGCCGGCGCCGCTGCCCGGCCGCTGGGTGGTGGGCGGTGCGATGGCCGCCACGGGCGCCGCGGTCGACTGGCTGCGCGGGGTGATGGGGCGGGGCTGGACCGTGGACGACCTGTTCCGCGACGCGACGGCAGTCGAGCCGGGCGCCGCGGGGCTGGTATTCCTGCCCTACCTCGCCGGCGAGCGGGCACCGTTCGTGGACGAGGCGGCCCGCGGCGCGTTCGTCGGCCTCACGCTGGCGCACGGGCGCGGGCACCTGGCCAGGGCCGTGCTCGAGGGTGCCGCGCTCGCGCTGCGGGACGTGGCGCAGCCGATCGTCGCCGCCGGGGCGCCGCTGCGCGAGCTGCGCCTCGCCGGCAGGCCGGCGCCGGGCGACGCCTGGGCGCGGATCAAGGCCGACGTGCTGGGCGTGCCGGTCGCCATCCCGACGGTCGGGGAGACCGCCGTGGTGGGCGCCGCGATCCTGGCCGCCGCCGGCGTCGGCGCGGTCACCGACCTCGAGGCCGGGGTGGCCGCGATGACGTCCGTTGCCCGGCGTCTCGACCCGGAGCCCACCGCCCACGCCCGGTACGACGAGCTGTTCGCCGTCTACCGCGGCCTCTACCCCGCCCTCGCCCCGGCCATGCACGCGCTCACGGGGCCTGCGCGCGCGGAGTGATAGGATCGCGCCGAGCCTTCGGGGCTGGGTGCGATTCCCGACCGGTGGTAGGGTCCCGCGAACGCGGGACGAGCCCACGAGCGGCGCCGCGGACCACGTCCGTGGTGCGGCAGATCCGAGACGAGGCCAACCTCGTCCGCCGGAGCCGACGGTACAGTCCGGATGGAAGAAGGCACTGGGCCGGCACGTCCCGCCCGGGACGTTGTCCGCGCGCCGCCTGCCCCGTTGCGCCCGACGGATGCGACGGAGGTGGCGATGACGATGCCCGGCGAGCCCGCGCTCGATGGCACCGCTCCTGCGCGCCCTGGCGTGACGGCGTCGACCGCGGGTCCCGACCCGCGCGGCGACCACGCCCCGGGCCCCGGCGCGGGCATCGTCGTGGACGACGTGTCGCTCACGTTCCGCGGCGCGCGGACCGTCCACGCGCTGGACCACGTGACGCTGGAGGTCCGGCCCCGCGAGGTCGTCGCGCTCATCGGGCCAAACGGCTGCGGCAAGAGCACGCTGCTGCGGGTGCTGGCCGGCCTGATCGCACCCGACGGCGGGCGGGTGACACTCGATGGCGACCCGGTCTCCGGCCCGGACCCGCGGGTGGGCCTGGTGTTCCAGGAGTCACGCCTGCTCGGCTGGCGCTCGGCCGAGGGCAATGTGCGGTTCCCGATGGAGCTCGCGGGCTGGGACGCGTCGCGGCAGGACGCCCGCGCGAGCGACCTCCTCGGGCTGGTGGGCCTGCGCGAGTTCGCCCGCGCCCGGCCCTCGACGCTGTCGGGCGGAACCCGCCAGCGCGTCTCGATCGCCAGGGCGCTCGCCCTGGAGCCCGCGGTGCTGCTGCTCGACGAGCCGTTCAGCGCCCTCGACGCGCTGACGAGGGAGCGGTTCAACGCGGAGCTGCTCAACCTGTGGCAGCGGACCGGCACCACCATCGTGCTGGTGACCCACAGCATCCCCGAGGCCGTGTTCCTGGCCGATCGGGTGGTCGTGATGTCGCCGCGGCCCGGGCGTGTGGTAGCCGAGGTGCCGGTCGACATGCCCCGGCCCCGGCGCCTGGCCGACCTCGATTCGGCGTTCGTGTCCTCGGTCGCCAGCATGGTTCGCGCGCACCTCGTCGACACCACCGACGACCGGATCGCGATGGTCGAGGCCCGGACCGCGGTCCCGGCGGGCGGTCGTCCCGGGACGCCTCCCCGGCACGAGGCCACCGAGCCCGGCACGCCCGCCTGGTTCGATCCGTTCCGACCCGAGGACGCGCCGTGAGCGAGCTGCCTGCCGCGGGCGTGGCGGCGGCCTCGCCGCCCGCGATCGCGGCACGCCCTCGCCGCCGGCAGCTGCTCGGTGCCGCGTGGCCAGTCGTCGTCAGCCTCGCCGTGTTCGTGCTGGCGTGGCAGCTGGTGGTGTTCGTCAGCGGCTTCCAGTCGTTCGTGCTGCCCGGACCGTGGACGGTCCTCGAGCGCTTCGTCAGGGCCTGGGTCGACGGCACGATGTGGCCGCATTTCGAGCAGACCCTGGTCGAGGTCCTGCTCGGCTTCGCGCTGGGGGCCACCGTCGCGCTCGGGGTCGGGGTCCTGCTCGCCCGCTCGCGGCTGGCCGAGCGCCTCCTCAGCCCCTACCTGGTGGCCGCCCAGGCGACGCCCATCCTGGCGCTGGCGCCGCTGATCGTCCTGTGGTTCGGCAGCGGGCTGCTGTCCAAGGTCGTCATCACCACGCTCATCGTGTTCTTCCCGGTCGCCGTTGCGACGATGGTCGGGATCCGGTCCGTGGACCCCCGCCTGCTGGAGATGGCCCGCAGCTTCCGGGCGACGGGCTGGCAGATCACGACGCGCATCGAGATCCCGGCCGCCCTGCCGGCCATCCTCGGCGGCATGCGCGTGGGCGTCACGCTCGCGGTGATCGGCGCCATCGTCGGGGAGTGGGCCGGCGGCGAGAAGGGCCTGGGCGTGCTGATCAACATCGCCCGCGCCTCCCTGTTCGACTACCCGCTCATGTTCGCGACGCTGGCGACGCTGGCACTGATGGGCGTGAGCCTGTACCTCGTCATGGTCCTCGTCGAGCGCCGCCTGGTCGGCGAGCGATGAGCCGCAGCCCCTTGCCCCTGGAGGTTCGTCCGCCCGTGTCCGTGCGCCTTCGTCTTGTCAGCCGCCCAGTCGCCACCGCGCTCGCGGTGCTCGTCCTGGTCGTCGCCGCCTGCGGCAACAGCTCGGCGTCGCCCTCGCCGTCCGTGACCCCCGCGGCCAACCCCAGCTCGCCGTCGCCCTCGGTCCCGGAGGCGGCTTCGTCCGCCCCGGCCGCCTCGCCGGTCGCGCTGACCGTGGGCCTGGGCTACATCCCGAGCGTCCAGTTCGCGCCGTTCTACCTCGCCGACCAGGCGGGCTACTACGCCGGCGCCGGCCTCCGCGTGACGCTCCAGAACAAGATCGACCCGGACCTGATCACGCTCCTGGGCCAGGGCGCGGTCGACATCGGGCTGGGGGACGGCACCTCGGTGATCCCGGCCGTCAGCCAGGGGATCCCGGTCGTGTACGCGGCGACCGTCTACGGCGCGTTCCCCTCGATCGTGGTCGCCAAGGCCGGGTCCGGGATCGCGACCGCCGCCGACCTGCGGGGAAGGAAGATCGGCATCCCGGGCAAGTACGGGTCATCGTGGATCATGCTCCAGGCTCTGCTCCAGTCCGCCGGCCTGACGACGGACGACGTCACCATCGTCGAGTTCCCGGACTTCAGCCAGGCCACCGCGCTCCAGCAGGGCGCCGTCGACGCGGCGACCGGGTTCACCAACAACGAGCCGATCCAGCTGCAGCGAGCGGGGATCGACCCGGTCGTGCTGACGATCGACGCGATCACGCCGCTGCCAGGACCCGGCCTCGTGACGGGGACGAAGACGCTCGCCGACAAGCACGCCGCCCTGGCCGCGTTCACGGCCGCGACCCTGCGGGCGATGGACGAGATTGCCGCCGATCCGCAGGTCGGGCTCGACGCCACCTTCAAGGTGGTGCCCGACCTCGCCGCCGACCCAGACCTCCAGCGCGCCATCCTCGATGCCACGGTCGCGGCCTGGAAGAACCCGCGGACCGGTGCCGCCTACGGGACGATCGACCGCGACGCGTGGCAGAAGTCGCTCGACTTCATGACCACGCTCGGTCTGGTGCCCAACCCGGTCACGGTGGACCAGCTGGTGGACGAGTCGCTGCTGCCGCGGCCGTAGCGTTGGGCGCGGCGCGGCCGACGCGGCCGACGCGGCGGCAGGCCTCCGGGACCCGCTAGAGTTGCCGGGGAGCCCGTAGCTCAGCGGTAGAGCAGGGGACTTTTAATCCTCCGGTCCTGGGTTCGAATCCCAGCGGGCTCACCACTCGTTTCCGTTGAATCGAGTAGCATCCGCTCGTCGACCGCCGGGAGGATGGAGGAAAGCGTCCCCATGCGTCTGGTTCGGGTCATCCTCGTCAGTGCGGCCCTGGCGTTCGCTGCCGTCGGCGCCACCTCGGGGGCCGCGCTGGCCTACGGCAAGGCCGATCATCCCCTGGCACAGGTCGAGCTCTCGGCGAACTGCACCAACCGGAACTCCCCGCTGTGTGCGCCCGACATGTTCGGGCTGGGCGGCATCTGGCTGTGGATCGAGGTCGACCAGGGCGGCATGGCCGATGTCGCCGGATCAGGTTGCGGGCACGTGCCCGGGTTCGGTGGCGGCGCACAGTCGATCCGCGGCTCGTTCCCCTGGGAATTGTTCCACGGGACCGTTGCCGACCTGCTGGCCGCCTACGCGAATGACCACGTGCTGGTCGTGGGCGCCGATCCGGGCGACGACTACTACGTGTTCCCCGAGTTCGGGTTCGCCTTCCCGGTCACGACTGGCCACTACTCGCTGCATCTCGACAAGGGGGTCTTCCTGCAGTCACAGGTCGCCCCCTAGCCAGGGGCCAACCCTCATGCAACGCCCCGTCCGGAGCGACCGCCGGACGGGGCGTTCCCGTCCAGCCGCGACGGCGGGGGCAGGCGACCTCGTCAGGCGCCCACCGCGTGGGGGTGGGCCATCCGGTCGTCGGCCGGCCGGGCATCGATCGAGCCGTAGACCCGGGTCCCGATCGCTGCCGAGGCGAGCGCGGTCAGCGCGAAGATGACGATCGGGGGCAGCGCCAGGGTCCCCGTGTTGACGGCTTCGACCAGCAGCATCGCGACGATCGCGACGGGCATTGCGACCGCCTTCACCACGACCACCGACGCGAGCACGAACCCGACCGGGAGGCGTCGCCAGGCGGTGATGGCCGTGAACGCACCGAGCGGAACGAGCAGCCCCAGGTCGAAGGCCGGGACGACGAGCGTCGCGCCGCCGTTGAGCTGGCCCTGGACGTCGCCGTCCACCACGACGCGGAACACCGCGGGCAGCCACAGGCCCGCCAGCAGCACGATCATGAACACGCCCAGGGCGACGACCCCACGGCGCGGGAACGCGGTTCCGAACCTCGCCGGCAGGGCGGCGAGATCGATGCTCGCGACCAGCAGCGCCATCGCGCTCAGCGCGAGCGCGAACGTGGCCAGGTGCAGGGGGTACAGCGGGCCGATCGCCCAATACATCGAGTACTCGGCGTACTGGTACAGGAAGTAGGCCAGCAGCCCGAGCTCGATCAGCGTGGCTCGGAGCGACCCGCGGGCGAGCATCGGGAGCGCGATCAGCGCCGCGGGCACGACGAGCGCCAGGGTCACCAGGTCCCAGCCCACGCCCTCGCTCACGACGGGCAGGCTGTTCCACGCGTAGACGCCACCGCGGACGACGTCGATGCTCTCGCCACGGACGGTCGTGAACGGCATCGTCGCGAGATCGCCCCGCAGGAACACGCCGGCCGCGCTGGCCACGGCCGCGAGCCCGGCCACGACACCCACGAGCACGACCGAGGCGGACGGTCGACGGGTCATCCTGTGCACCTCCCTGGGCACCCAGCCGGCCTCGGGGACGAGGGCCGGCCTCGCGGCCGGAGCGGGTGCAGGTGAAGGGTCGCCGATCTCGATGGATGCGGGCACCGGCCGAAAGCCCCCTTCGACGCCCGGCCGGCGTCGCATGGCCCGGGGCCGATCGGCCCGCGATGCGCGGTCCCACCGACGGCCCGAGCTCATCCGCGGGCGGCCTCCGCGCCCCGGGACCGCCGGGTCAGCGAGCCTCGATCGAACGCTTGGAGAGGCCGACGAAGAACCCCTCGATCGCGGTCCTCGGGGCATCGTCGGGCCTGGCCGCGGCGCCGAGGGTCACGAACAGCGGGGCCAGGTGCTCCACCGTCGGGTGGGCGAAGGGCATGCCCGGCGCCTTCTCCCGGAACGCGAACAGCGTGTCGAGGTCGCCCCGGGCGAGCACCTCGGCCGCCCAGCGATCGAACTCGACCGACCATTGCGGCGCGCCCGGCTTGCCGGCGAAGTACTCCCCGATGAACGGCAGGCCATGGGTCATGAACCCGGACCCGATGACCAGCACCCCTTCGTCGCGCAGCGGCGCCAGTCGCCGCCCGACGTCGAACAGGCGGCGGGGATCGAGGTCGGGCATCGACAGCTGGAGCACCGGGATGTCGGCGTCGGGGTACATCGCCAGCAGCGGCACCCAGGCGCCATGGTCCAGGCCCCGGGCGGGGCGATCGAGGATGGGCTCGCTGGGCGGCATCAGGGACTTGACGGTCGAGGCGAGCTCGGGCGCGCCGGGCGCCGGATAGTCGATCTCGTAGTAGCGGAGGGGGAAGCCGTAGAAGTCGTACACCAGCGGCACCCTGGTGGTGGCGCCGATCGCCATCGGCGCGGTCTGCCAGTGGGCGCTGACGATGAGGATGGCCCGTGGGCGCGGCAGGTCGCGCGCCCAGCCGGCGAGCTGGGCCATCCACAGCGGGTCGTCCAGCAGGGGCGGCGCGCCGTGCCCGAGGTACAGGGCGGGCAGCGGGCCGCCCGGCGCTGGCGCCCGGTCGGTCGGCGCCGGGCCGGCGGTCGTGCGAGCGGTCGTGCTGGGCCTGGGGTCGATCATCGGGGTGCGGTCTCCGGCCTGGCGGCTACGGGCGGAACGGTAGTGGCTGTGGCCGGACGACGCAACGCGCCGCCCGGCCGCGAAGGCGTGAGCCTGGTCAGGCCGCGAGCGACGACTCGGGCGGCGACACCAGCACGTAGGCGGTCTGCCAGCTGCCACCGTTGAGCAGCTGGAGCCGGATGTTGAGCCAGGCCATCGCCTCGAGCTCTCGAGCCGCCGACAGGGGCCCCACGCGGACCGGCCGGAAGCCGATGGAGGCGGCAAGCTCGGCGACGGTGGTCGCCGCCGCGTCGTCGTCGGTCGCGAGCAGCGCGTCGACGGTCGTGCCCAGGGTCAGCGGGTTGCCCTGGATGCCGGCGAACACGGTGTTGAACGCCTTGACCACCGATGCGCCGGGGAGCAGGGCGGCGATCCGCTCCGCGCCGGACGGGCCGCCCTCGGTGGCGAGGCCGGAGTAGTCGGGCTTGAGCGGGTTGGTCGCGTCGATGACCACCTTGCCGGCAGCAGCGCCGGCGATCTCCGCGGCCACGGCCTCCACCGACCCGTACGGGACGGCCAGCACGACGACATCCGCCCCGGCCGCGGCCGCGGCCGGGTCCGGGGCCACCTGCGCGCCGACGTCGCCGGCGACCTGGCGGGCCCTCTCCGCATCCAGCGCGGCGTAGGCGACCTCGTGCCCCGTGGCGGCGATCGAGCCTCCGAGCGCCCTGCCCACGTTGCCGGTACCGATGATCGCGACCTTCATTGTCTCGTCCCTTCGTGGCCCGCGGCGATGTCGCCGCTTGACGTTTGCCTTCAGCAAATCTACATTGCTGTCAGGACGAATTTGCCATGGGTTCGACCAGAAGTCAAGTAGGTTGGCTGTGGAAAAACAAGGCGAGGCAGTCGCGCCGATCAACGTCGGCCGGGAGACCCGTCGCTGGCGCCAGAGCCGTGGGCTGACGCTCGCCCAGGTGAGCGAGCGAAGCGGGCTCAACGTCGGCTACCTGAGCCAGATCGAGAACGAGAAGGCCGTGCCCTCGCTGGAGGCGATGGCCGCGATCGCGGCGGCCCTCGACGTCCCCGCGGCCTGGCTGCTGCTCGATTCCTCGACCCCGCCGCGCGTCGTCCGGACGGCGGAGCGTCCGGCCACCGACGGCCCCGGCGGGATCCGGGTGACGGAGGTGGACGCGGGCACCTCGCGTGACGTGTGCATCCTCGAGGTCACCGCGCCGCCGGGACATGCGACCGGCGTGCACGCGCACAACGGCGACGAGCACCACCTGGTCCTGTCGGGTCGCTGGCGGATGACCCAGGGCGACCACGTGGTGGAGCTGGGTCCGGGCGACTACCTCGCCTGGGATCCCGCCGTGCCGCACGACGTCGAGAACGTGGGCGACGAGCCCGGCCGCATCCTGATCGTGTATCCGCGCAAGGGCCGGCGACCGGCATGAGCAGCGGGCAGGCATCTTCCCACGCCGCGTCGACCAGGCGCGACCGGCCCCGGCACGAAGACCGGCCCCGGCACGACGACCGGCCCCGGCACGACGACCGGCCTCAGCCGCGTCGCAGCCGCCCCAGCAGGGCGCGGGGCGACGACCGGCTGCGAAGCCGGCGCGCGAGCGTCTGGGCCAGGAACGCGTACTCCTCCGGCCGGTTGTAGCGCTGGGCCGACACCCGCACCAGCAGGGCCTCGGGCTCGCCGCCGGCCTCGAGGGCGGCCGGGACGGGGAACGGGATGATCGGGACCTCGATCCGGTCCTCGTCGAACAGCGCCGCCTGGAGCCGCTCGGCCGCCCCCCTCGTGGGGGCCAGCCCGGGCAGCGGGATCGCGGCCATGGCGCCCAGCATCGCGTCCGGCGCAGGCGGCGGGACGTCGAGCGCCGCGCACAGGAGGTCGCGCGCGCGACGCGCGAGCGACGCGTTGCCCGCCATCAGCCCGGCCCAACCGTCGTCGTCCAGCCCGCCGACGTAGCGGATCGCGGCGGGCAGGGCAAGGATCGCCGAAGGGTCGAACGTCCCGGTCCAGTCGAACGACCGACGGTAGAGCGAGCGGTCGCGGCGATCATCGTTGGCGGCGTGCGAGACCACCAGCGGGTGGATCCGGGACCGGACATCGGCGCGCACGTGCAGCACGGCCGCCGCTTTGGGACCGCACAGCCACTTGTGCCCGTTGCCGGTCCAGTAGGCGGCCCCCAGCAGCCCGAGGTCGACCGGGATCATGCCCGGCGCGTGGGCCCCGTCGACCAGGCTGTCCACGCCTCGCCGGTCGAGCTCGCGGACGAGCGCCTCGACCGGCAGCACGAGGGCCGTGGGCGAGGTCACCTGGCTCACGAGGGCCAGCCGGGTGCGCGGCGTGACGGCCTCGAGGTACGCCTCGACCGCCTCGGAGGGGTCGTGGATCGGGAACGGGACCCGCGCGATGACCAGCCGCGCGCCGTCGCGATCGGCCGCCGCCCGCATCGCGTTGAGGGTCGCGTTGTACTCGTGGCTGCCGGCCAGCAGCTCGTCGCCCGGCTGGAAGCGCAGCGACGCGAGCACGGTCGACACGCCCGTGGTGGCGTTGGGCACGAACGCGATGCCCTCGGGATCTCCGTTCAGGAACCGCGCCAGCTCCCGCCGGACCTCGTCGAGATGCGCCTCCAGCTCCCGGTCCAGGAAGCGCACCGGCTCCGCCTCCAGCCGCTCCCGCCACACCCGCTGGGCCTCGAGCACCGGCGTCGGGCAGGCGCCGAACGTGCCGTGGCTGAGGAACGAGATGCCGGGCTCGAGCAGCCACGGCGAGCGGTCGAACGTCCGGTTGGCCACCGGTGGACGATAGACCACCGGGACGGCGCCGTGGGCACCGGGCCGCTGGCGCGCGGGTCACCCGGGCGGGTCGGACCCTGGCATCGGGGGATCGACCACGTCGCCCTCCACCTGCCGGGGCGGCTCGGGCGCACCGAGCGGGTGCCGGGGGGTGACGTCGATGGTCACGCCCCGCGGCGCCCGCCGGGCGTTCAGCACGCGCGAAAGGCGTTCGGGCCCGGCCACGAACGGAGCGACGTACGCAAGGACGAGGATCGGGATCAGCCAGCGCGCGGGGCCCGGGATCCGGACCACGACGAAGATCGCGGCGGCGTACAGCAGCCAGGCCGTGGCCAGCGAGCGCCAGGGCCAGCCGGCGACGTGGAGCCGCCACACGGGGACGAGCGCCAGCAGCCCGGCGAGGAGGAACAGGAGCAGCAGGACGGGGGACATGGCGCATCGATCATACGCACCTCGGCCCATGGGGCCGCACCGCCGTCGGCTACGATGGCGACCCACCACCACAGGACGACCCGTGACCGAACGCGCCCGCCGCTGGCTCGCCGCCTGGGGCCCGATCCTCCCGCTGCTCGTCGCGGAAGGGACGATCTGGGTCGGATTCGGGGCGCTCCTGCCGATCCTGCCGATCTACTTCGTCCAGCACGGGGTCGACCTGCCGACGCTGGGCGTCGTGGTCGCCGCCTGGCCGGCGTCCCGGCTGGTGGGCGAGCCCGTGTTCGGCTGGGTCGCCGATCGCGCGTCGCGCAAGACGATGATGATCGTCGGGCTGCTGCTGGCCGCGGTGTTCGCGGTGGCGCCCGTGATCGTCGTCGGGCCGCTCGCGTTCATCGCGCTCCGCGCGCTGGCCGGCCTGTCGGCCGCGATCTACGATCCGGCCGCGCGGGGCTACCTCGTGGACGCCAACCCGCCCGAGCGCCAGGGCGAGACGTTCGGGCTGTACGGCTCGGCACAGATGGGCGGGCTGATGATCGGTCCGGCCATCGGCGGCGTCGCCGCGGCGGTGACCAGCCAGACCACCATCGTGTTCTGGGTCGCCGGGATCACGCTGCTGCTGTCGGCGATCGTGATCGCCGCCCGGGTCCCGGACCTTCCCCGCCAGGCGCATTCCCCGGAGGAGGCCGCGCGCGAGGTGGAGGCCGGCTCGCGCCCGCGACGACTGCTCAACCTGCTGCTGGTGGCGGCGATCGCGTTCAACGTCGGCAGCTACTTCGCCGGCGGCACCTACGAGGTGGTCTGGAGCCTGTACCTCACCTCCCTGGGCGCGAACATGGCCGCCATCGGGCTGACCTTCTTCACGTTCGCCCTGCCGGTCCTGGTGCTGTCGCCGGTGCTGGGCCGGTACATCGACCGTGAGGGCGGCTTCATCGGGCTGGTCGGCGGGATGGCCGGGGTGGCGATCTGCGGCGTGCTCTATCCGCTGATCCCCGAGGTGTGGTTCGTGGTGGTCCTGGGGCTGGTCGAGGGCACCGCGTTCGCGTTCGCCTCGCCGGCGCTGTACCTGCTGGTCGCGCGGGCGTCCCCGCCCGGCCGGAGCTCCACCGCGCAGGGGTTGTTCGGTGCGGCGGGCACGGTCGGCACGATTGTCGCCTCGCTGGGTGCCGGGGTGCTGGCCGAGATGGACCTCCGCTACCCGTTCTGGGCCACGGGCGTCGGGGCGATGGCCGCGCTGCTGATCGGCCTCGCGCTGGGGCGGCGACCGCTGTGGGACGCGATGCAGCCGCGCCACCGGGCGGCCGACGGATCGTCCCGCGACGGTCGTCGCGGGGAGGTCGAGCGTCCGGGCGACCCGACTTTGACGGATTCGCGGGTCGTCCGGTAGAGTGTGAAGCCTTCGCGGGGTGGAGCAGCGGCAGCTCGTCGGGCTCATAACCCGAAGGTCGGAGGTTCGAATCCTTCCCCCGCAACCAACTCGCTTCACCTGAACCCCGGGGCCCGACCACCCGGGGTTCTTCCTTTTCGCGCGGGCCCACGCCTCCCGGCCGGCGTCGCTCCGTACACTCCGGCCCATGGCACGCAAGCTGATCCTCGACGTGGACACCGGGACCGACGATGCCGTCGCCCTGATGCTGGCCGCCCTCCACCCCGACCTCGACCTGGTCGGCGCGACGACCGTCAACGGCAACGTCGCGGTCGAGCTGGCCACCGAGAACTCGCTCCGCGTGCTCGACCACATCGGCATTCCCGTGCCCGTGTACGAGGGCGTCACCCGACCCATCGCGCGCCACGACTTCCCGGTTCCGCGGGCCGCGATCCGCAGCTCGGGCGCGGTCCACGGCACGTACCTGGACATCCCGGAGTCACGCTCGACCAGGCAGCCGACGGGCGCGATCGAGTTCCTGGTCGAGACCTACCGGGCGGCCACCGAGCCGATCATCCTGGTCCCGGTCGGCCCGCTGTCCAACATCGCGACCGCGTTCACCGTGGAGCCGCGGATGAAGGACCTCGTCCCGGAGCTCGTGATCATGGGCGGCGCCAACCGGTCCGGCAACGTGACCCCGAGGGCCGAGTTCAACGTCTGGGCGGATCCGGAGGCAGCCCGGATCGTCCTCGGCAGCGGCGTTCGCAGGATCACCCTGGTGCCCCTCGACGCCACCCACAGGGCGCTGGTGTCGACCGACGACTGCGCCCGCCTGCGGGCGCTGGGCACCCCGGCCGGCGAGGCGGCGGCGCGGCTCATCGAGCGCCGGATCCAGGGGTACGACGCCACGCAGCCCATGACCCGGCCGAGCGCGGCGCCGGTCCACGACGCGCTGGCGGTCGCCTCGATCGTCGACCCGGCGGTCATCTCGACCCGGCTGCTCCACGTGGACGTGGAGACGCTGGGGTCGCTCACGATCGGCGAGACGGTCGTGGACACCCACCGGCGGGGCAGCGGCGAGCCGAACGTCCACGTCGCGCTCGACGCGGACGAGGCGCGGTTCGTGGCGATCCTCCTCGAGACGTTCGCCCGCTCCTCGGCCGCCTGACCCCGACCGCCCCGAGGTCAGTCCCAGCGGAACTGGCGGGCCGCCAGCACGGCCAGCGCCGCCGCCCACCCGGCAAGCAGGATCAGCGGCTCGGTGGCGTCGCCGACCGTGTTGCCCAGACCGATCGACAGGACCTGGGTCAGAGCGGCGGCGGGCAGCCCCTCGGCGATCGTGGCCACGACGCCCGGCAGGCGGTCGAGCGGGACGACGATGCCGCCCAGCACCAGCGACAGCAGGAACAGGAGGTTGGCGAGCGCGAGCGTGGCCTCCGCGCGCAGCGTGCCGGCCATCAGCAGGCCCAGCCCGGCGAACGCGATCGTGCCCAGCACGAGCCCGGCCAGCGACAGGGCCATGGACGCGGTGGGACCGGCGACCCAGCCCAGGGCGACGATCGCGATCCCGACCAGCAGGAGCATCTGGACGATCTCGACCACGATCACCGAGGCGGTCTTGGCCGCGACGACGACCGTCGAGCCGGCCGGGCTGCCACCGAGTCGCTTGATGACGCCGTACTGGCGCTCGAAGCCGGTCGAGATGGCCAGCGACACCAGGGCCGCCGCGATCACCGCGAGGCTGATCGACCCCGGCAGCAAGCGGTCCACCGGCCGCCCGACGGCGCTGCCGCCGGTCATGTCGAACGCGCTGAACACAAGCAGCACGCCCGACCGGGATCACGAACGTGATCAGCAGGCCCTCGCCGCGCCGGAGCACGAGCCGGAACTCGTAGGCGCTGAGCGCCAGGGCCATCTGGGGCCACGAGGCCGGGCGCGCGGGGGCGCCGGCGCCCATCGCGCGGTCGGTCACGCCCCACCCTCCGTCTCGACCGCGACGTCGGCGCCCACCAGCTCGAGGTAGCGCTCCTCGAGGCTGGCCGCGCCAAGGCGCAGCTCGGTCACCAGCAGCGCGCGCGTCCGCGCACCACGCGGCCAGCGCAGCGACGAGGCGCGGATCGGGTGCGCTGGCCAGGCCCTGGATCTCGTACGCGGCGCCCGCCCCCGCGGCGATCACCCGGGGCGTGCCGCCGGCGAGCTGGCCGGCCAGCGTCGCGAGGCCCGCGGCCTCGCCGTCGGCAAGCGCCCGGGCCAGCCGGAAGCGGATCCGCGGGGCACCCGCGCCGGTCAGCTCGGCGGGCGTGCCCAGCGCCACCAGCCGACCACGGTCGAGGACCGCGACGCGGTCTGCGAGCCGCTCCACGTCGCCCAGCTCATGGGTGGTGAGCAGGATGGTCGTGCCGGCGCCGCGGAGGGACGCGATCCGCTCCCGGGTCGCCTGCTTGGCCGCGGGGTCCATGCCCGCCGTCGGCTCGTCGAGGACGAGCAGCTCCGGCCGCCCGAGGAGGGCGATCGCGAGGCCCAGCCGCTGCCGCTCGCCGCCCGAGAGGCGCCGGTACCGCGTGTCGGCGGCGCGACCGAGGTCGACCGCCTCGAGCAGCTCGTCCGGGTCCTCCGGATCCCGGTAGAAGCGGGCGTAGAGACGGATCGCCTCGCGGGGCGTGGTCCGGTTGTCGATGCCGCCCTCCTGGAGCATGAGGCCGATCCGCGGCCGGAGCTGCCCCCCGTCGCGGATCGGATCGCGTCCCAGCACCCGGACCGTGCCGCCGTCGGCCCGGCGGTAGCCCTCCAGGATCTCGACCGTGGTCGTCTTGCCCGCGCCGTTGGGGCCCAGCAGGGAGAACAGCTCACCGCGCCGGACGTCGAACGTGACCCCGGTCAGGATCTCCCGCCGTCCGTAGCGCTTGCGGACGTCGACCACCTGGACCGCGAGGTCCGGAGGCGCGTCGGGCCCGGGGATCGGCGCTGGCGCCGTCACGGGGCGATCTTCGCGTACTGGGTGTCGAAGTCCTCGGGCTTGACCTGGCCGATCTGGATCGCGCGCAGCGTCCCGGTCGCGTCGATGAAGTACGTCTGCGGTGGCGCGACCACCCGGTAGCGCGCCGCGATCGAGCCGTCCGGGTCGGTCACGGTCGGCCAGGTGGCGCCGAACTCGTCGAGGAACTGCTGCGCCGGCTGGGCCTGGTCCTTGTACAGGACGCCCAGGATGACCAGGCCCTGCGACGTGCCGAGCGTGGCCAGCCGGTCGCTGGAACAGCGGGAACTCGTCGCGGCAGGGGGTGCACCACGATGCCCAGAAGTTGACGACCACCGGGTGCCCGCGGAACGCGGCGAGATCGACGGTCGTGCCGTCGAGCGCGGTGCCCGTGATGGCGGGAGCGGGCTGGCCGGTGCGCGCGTCCGCCGAGCCGCCGCAGGCGGCGGTGAGCACGACGACGAGGGCCAGGCGCGGCGGCCAGGGTTCGAGGCGGGGATGGCGGATCGTGGTGGGCCTACTGGCGCGGTGAGGGTCCCCGTCATGTTCGGGTGGACCGAGCACACGAAGGGGTACGTGCCGGCGGGGAGTGCCGGTACATCGTAGATTATGACCTTGGGACCCGTGACGATCGTCGCCCTTGAACAGCTCGGTGCCCGACGGCGTCCTTGATCGCGATGTTGTGCGGCGCCCGTTGTCCCGGTTGTCGAACGCGAGCGTGAACGGCTTGCCGGCAGGCGCCGTGATCGACGTCTCGAGGTACGCGATGTTCTGGGCGGTGACGGTCACGTCGGCGGCCGGCAGGGCCGGGGCCGCCGAGGCGGGAGCGCCGCCGGCGCCGGTGACACCGCCACCGGGCGGGGCGACGCTGGCCGCGGCCGACTCGCTCAGCCGGAGTTCGGAAGCAGGCCCGAGCTCAGCAGCAGCGCCGCCGGCGACGATCAGGGCGATGACCGCGAAGGTGGTCATCGGCCACGCAGGCGGCGCCGCCGAGGTCGAGGTGGCCGGCTGCGGTCCGCGGCCTCGACGGCCGTGTACTCACGGCGCGCGTCGCGCAGCCAGCCGAGGCAGGTCAGGACGACCGCGACCGCACCCAGCGCGAGCGCCCAGCCGCCGACGACGAGGCCGGCGACGAGCAGGGTCATCGCGATCGCGACCAGCAGCGGCCGGAACGACGGCGGCGGGCATGTGGACGCCCGCCGGCGGGGTGCCGACCGGCGCCGGCAGGGCCCCCGGGGCCAACGGGCGCGTGGCGCCCGCCGCGGCGACGGCCGGGAGGTGGTCGTAGTCGCGCAGCGCCTCGCGGCCCCAGTAGAGCAGCGTGACCACGAGGACCACCGGCCCGACCAGCAGCCACGGGCCACCGGCTGACCAGCCCGAACACGAGCATGAAGGCGCCGAACGCCGCCGAGGAGCGGCGCGAACGACGGCCCCGGCATGTGGATGCCCGCCGGCGCGACCGGCGCCAGCCGGCGCTTGCCGCGGCGCGTGGGGCCGGCCGTCGCGAAGCGGTAGATCGTCCAGGTGAGGTACAGGAACGACGAGGGCGGCGAGCCCGATCGGGATCAGGCCGACCAGCGCGCCCCAGTCGGGGATGACGAACTGCGGCGTGAACTCGATCAGGCTGTTCCAGAGATCCTCGATCATCGCGCGCCGTCAGGTTGCCGGCGCGAGCCCGGCGAACAGGACGTAGGCCATGATCGACATCGCGGCGCCCAGCGCGATCAGCATGCGTGAACCCCGCGTAGTCGACCTTGGTCGAGTCCACCACGGCGAGAACGCCGAGTAGAAGGCGGCGATCACGAGGAACAGGATCCCGACGAGCGCCGCGCGGCGAGGGGCTTCATCGTCCGTCCTTCCGCGCTACAGCAGGTACAGGATCGAGAACAGCAGGATCCACACGACGTCGACGAAGTGCCAGTACAGCGACATCGCCTCGACCATGTCGTGGTGCCGGGCCGAGAACTGGCCGGCCATCCCGCGGTAGAGCACGACCCCCAGCATCAGCACGCCGCCGAACACGTGGGCCCCGTGGAAGCCGGTGAGCGTGAAGTACGTGGTGCCGAACGTCGTCGACGCCCATCGTCAGCCCCTCGTGCATCAGGACCGTGTAGTCGTACGCCTGGAGCAGCAGGAACGTGACGCCCAGGACCAGCGTGACCGCGAATGTTGCGCACGAAGCCCGCGGTGGTCGTCCCGCTGGATCGCCCACACGCCCATCTGGCAGGTGAACGACGAGAGGACCAGGATGATCGTGGCCGGCAGGATCAGGTTGAGCGCGCCCGGACTCGGTCGTGACAGCGGAACGGGTTGAGCAGGCCCTGGAACTCGGTCGGGCGGCCAGACGTGGGTGCACGACGCCGTTGACGACCTCGGTGTAGCCGGCCCGGATGCTGAAGTAGGCGGCGAACAGGCCGGCGAAGAACATCACCTCGCAGGTGATGAACAGCAGCATCCCCAGGACGGGGTTGCCGATGACCGCCCGGTGGCGTGGGCGGCGGCCGCGGCGTCGGGCGTCGGTGGGCGAGCGCGGTGGCGTCGGCCGTCATCGTCCCGTCTCCCGTCAGTGGGCGGCCGTCCGGCCGTGCCGGGCGTCGAACACCGGGCGCTCGGAGCGGATCTCCGGCAGGTGGTCGAAGTTGTAGGGCGGCGGCGGGGAGGAGGTCGCCCACTCGAGCGTGTTGGCCTCCCACGGGTCGTCGCCCGCGATCCTGCCGCTGCGCAGCGAGACGAGGACGTTCCAGAGGAACGGCAGCATGCTCGCCGCGATCGTGAACCCGCCGATGGTGGCGACCAGGTTGAGCTCGCTCCAGCCGGCGTGCTCGCGCGTAGTCGGCGATCCGGCGCGGCATCCCGGCCAGGCCCAGCTGGTGCATCGGGAAGAAGGTCAGGTTGAAGCCGATGAACATGAGCACGAACTGGAGCTTGCCCAGGCTCTCGTTGAGCATCCGGCCGGTCATCTTCGGGAACCAGTAGTAGATCCCGGCGAAGACGCCGAACACCGATCCGCCGAACAGCACGTAGTGCAGGTGGGCGACGACCCAGTACGTGTCGTGGAGCGCGAAGTCCACGGGCACGGCCGCCGAGAAGGCGCCGTTGAGGCCGCCGATCAGGAACATCGTGAGGAACCCGGTCGCGAACAGCAGCGGCGTCGAGAACGTGAGCTTGCCGCGCCACATGGTCGCGATCCAGTTGAACATCTTGACGCCGGTCGGCACCGCGATCAGGAACGTCATCAGGCTGAAGAACGGCAGGAACACCGCGCCGGTCGTGAACATGTGGTGCGCCCAGACGGAGAAGCCGAGGGCGCCGATGCCCACCGTCGCGAACACGAACGCCTTGTAGCCGAACAGCGGCTTGCGCGCAGAAGACGGGCAGGACCTCGCTGATGATCCCCATCGCCGGCAGGACCATGATGTAGACGGCCGGGTGCGAGTAGAACCAGAACACGTTCTGGTAGAGGATCGCGTTGCCGCCGTTGGCCGGGTCGAAGAAGTGGCCGCCGTAGTTGCGGTCGATGAACAGCATGATCAGGGCGCTGGTCAGGACCGGCGTCGCCATCAGCACCAGCACGCTGGTGACGAGGACCGTCCAGACCAGGATCGGCATCCGGAACAGGGTCATCCCGGGCGCGCGCATCTTGAAGATCGTGACCAGGAAGTTGATCGCGCCCAGGATCGAGCTCGTCCCGATCAGCGTCAGGCCCATGATCCACAGGTCGGTGCCGGGGCCGTTGTACTGCGCGCCCGACAGCGGCGGGTACTCGGTCCAGCCGGACGCCGCCGCTCCGCCCGAGGCCAGGAAGCCCGAGGCCATCAGCGCGCCGCCCAGCGGCAGCAGCCAGAACGACAGCGCGTTGATCCGCGGGAAGGCCATGTCCGGGGCGCCGATCTGGAGCGGCACGGCGTAGTTCCCGAAGCCCGCCAGGATCGGGATGATGAACAGGAACAGCATGAACGAGGCGTGCATCGTGAACGCCTGGTTGTAGAACTCCTCGCTGACACGAGCTGGAGGCCGGGCTGGCGCCAGCTCCAGCGCGGACGACCAGGGCGAGGATGCCCGCCGGCCAGGAAGAACAGGATCGAGTTGACCAGGTACATGATCCCGATCTTCTTGTGATCGGTCGTCGTGAGCCACTCGTAGAGCGCGCTCCGGTAGGCGGGGGCGGCGGGGTTGAGGGTCGTCGTGGCCATCCCTGCGGGCTCCCTTACTGGACCGTGAGCGTGCCGGTCATGTTCGGATGGACCGTGCAGGCGAACGTGTACGTGCCGGCGTCGAGCGCGGGCACGCTGTAGTCCGTGGTCCGCCGGGCCGGTGACGATGTCGCCCTTGAACACCTGGGCGCCCGACGGCGTCCTTGATCTCGACGTCGTGCGGGGACGCCGTTGTCGTCGTTCTGGAAGTGGATCGTGAACGGGGTGCCGGCCGGCGCCTGGAGGGCCTGTCGTGGTGAACGTCGATGTTCTGGGCGCGCCAGCTCGACCACCGGTCCCTGCGCCGCGGCCGACCCGGACGGCGCCGGGCTGGGCGTCGCGCTCGCCTTCGCGATCTGGTCCTGTCAGCCAGGCGTCGAAGTCGGCCTTGGGCAGCGGCATGGACCTCGAACATCATCGAGCCGTGGAACGGGCCGCACAGCTCGGCGCACTGGCCGCGGTAGGTGCCCGCCTCGTCGACCGTGAAGTCGAACGTGTTGGTCTTGCCCGGGACCGACGTCCCGCTTGAACAGGAACTTGGGGACGTAGAACGCGTGGATCACGTCCTCGGCCCGCAGGTCCATCTGGACCGGCTCGCCGACCGGCAGGACAGCCCGCCGTCGTCGCCGACCGGCAGGGACTGCGGTGAACAGCACCGTGGCGTCGGCGCCGTCGGTCCGTCGAGGTAGTCGAACTGCCACTGGAACCGGGCGGCCACGGCGCGCACGTGGACGTCGGTGTTGGCCTTGGCCTCGACGGTGTTCAGCGTCTGCCACGAGAGCACGAACAGGAACAGCGACGATCGCGGTGGGGATCGCCGTCCAGATCACCTCGACCAGGTTGTTGCCGTGGGTCTGCGGCGGCAGCGCGTCGTCGCCCGGCTTGCGCCGGTAGCGGAACACCGAGAACACGATCAGGCCCTCGACCAGCGACGAAGATCGCGGCCGCGATGTAGAACACGATGTCGTACAGCTGCTTGGTGCTGCGGCAGCGGTCGGTCGACGCGGCGTCGTGCCGTCGACCGGGAAGAAGCTGTCCCAGACGCTGCTGCGGCGTGACCCCGGCCAGCGGCGAGCACGGCGACCGCCACGGCGGCGACCGCGACGATGATCAGGCCGGCGAGGAGCGGGCCGGACCCGGTCCTGGACCGGGAGGGCATCGACATCGGGTTCCTCGACGATGGTCGAGCGCGGCCGAGGGCTGCGACCGTGCCGGCATGAGGTGTCGCCGTCCGGGGACGCGCGCCGCCTCGACGGGGGCGCCGGACGCCCGCATCATACCCGAAGGCTCGCCGATCCGGCGTGCCGAACGGTCCGTCGGGCGGTGCCGAATGGCACTGTGCGGGATCCGGAGCGTGGAAACGGGCGACAATGCGCGCGTGAAACGCGCACGTCGCATCCGCGTCGCCACGCTGCCGCGCGTCCTCGCCGGCCGCCGCTCGCGCTCGCCGCTCGCGCCCGCCGGCCCTCGCCCACGGCGGCGGCGTCCCGCCGCCGAGCCCGACGCGCTCGCGTTCCTGCTCGGCTGGAGCTTCGACCCGCTGGTCTGGCTGCCCGCGATCGCGGTCGCTGCGTCCTGTGGCGGATGGGGGTGCGGCCGGTCAACCGGGCGCACCCGGCCCACCCGGTCGCGCCGCCGCCGCACCTGGTCCTGGGTCGCTCGGGCTGTTGGCGATCCTGGTCGCGCTCGACTCCGGGATCGAGCGGTACGACACGACGCTGTTCTCGGTCCACATGGTCCAGCACATGCTGCTGACCCTCGTCGCGCCGCCGCTGCTGCTGCTGGCGGGCCCGATCACCCTGCTGCTCCAGGCGTCCTCGGCCGAGACGCGGCGGCGCTGGATCCTGCCGTTCCTTCACGCGCGCGTCGTCCGCTTCCTCTCGTTCCCGGTCGTCGCGTGGATCCTGTTCGCCGCCGTGATGTGGGGCACGCCACTTCTCGCCGCTGTTCGACCGTCGCTCGAGAACGAGTGGGTCCACCGGCTGGAGCACGCGCCTGTTCCTGGGTCGGCGCTCCTGTTCTGGTGGCCGGTGGTCGGCCCGGACCCGTCGCCGTGGAAGCTGCAGCCCGCCGGCCCGGGTCCTGTACTCGGGCTCCAGATGCCCCAGAACACGTTCCTCGCCCTCGCGATCTACATGGCCTCGGCGCCGCTCTACCACCACTACGCGACGGTCGCGCGCACCTGGGGCCCGACGCCGCTCGAGGACCAGCAGATGGCGGGCGGGATCATGTGGGTCGGCGGCGACATGGTGTTCATGATCGTCCTGCTGCTGCTGGTCTGGGTCTGGATGCGGGACGACGAGCGGCGGACCGTCGGCGAGGACCGCCGGCTGGAGGCCGAGCGAGCCGCGATCCGCGAGCGCGAGGCGCGGCTGGCGGCGCGGCGGGCGACGGGGCCGAAGCGGGCGACCGCACCCCGGCTGAGCGCTCAGGCCTCGGGCGGGATCGGCGCCTCGAGGTAGGCGCGGTAGCGGTCGGGTCCACGTTGCCGCCGGACACGACGCCCACGACCGGCCCGTCGAGTCCGGTCAGCCCGGCCTCGCGCGCGTGGAACCGCATCGCCGCCATCGGGAGGGCGCCCGACGGCTCGACGACCAGCCGCGCCTCCTCGCGCCGCCAGCCGGACCGCCGCCGCGATCTCCGCCTCGGACACCGTGACGATGCCGTCGAGCTGCGCGCGACAGGTGGGCGAAGTTGAGGCGGCCGAGCGACTGGGTGCGGGTGCCGTCGGCGATCGTGCGGCTGACCAGCTCGGCCGGCCAGGCGACGATCCGACCGGCCGTCCAGCGACTCCCGCGCGTCCGCCGCGAGCTCCGGCTCGACGCCGATCACGCCGGGCCCCCGGCGCGAGCGCGCGTGAGCGCGGCGGCGACGCCGCTGGCCAGCCCGCCGCCGCCGACCGGGACCAGGACCGCGGCCACGTCGGGCAGATCCTCCGCGATCTCGAGGCCGACCGTGCCCTGGCCGGCGACGATCCGCGGGTCGTCGTAGGGCGGGATGATCGGCCAGGCCGCGCGCCGCGGCAAGCTCCTCGGCGACCCGGCGGCGCTCGTCCGACGCGGTGCCCACGACCACGATCTCGGCCCCGTCCGCCTCGACCCGCGCCCGCTTGATGCGCCGGCGCATCCGAGGGCATCACGATCACGGCCGGCACGCCGAGCAGCCGCGCCGCGCGGGCGACGCCCTGGGCATGGTTGCCGGAGGAGTAGGTGATCAGGCCCGCGCGCCCGCTCGCCCGGGTCCAGCGCCGCGGCCGCGTCGTACGCGCCCCGCAGCTTGAACGCGCCGATCGGCTGGAGCGACTCCGCCTTGAGCCACTGGCGGCGCTCCGGGCGGACCGAACGGCACCAGCGGCGTGCGGACGGCGATCCCGCGCGAGCGCTCGGCCGCGGCCGCGCGGATCGCGGCGATGCCGACCAGCTCCGGTTCGGGACGGGGATCGTCCGTGCCGGACCGGTCATCGACGCCCGGTGGCCCGCTGGCAGTCGATGCACAGCGCCGCCCACGGGCGCGCCTCGAGGCGCTCCGAGCGGGATCTCGCGGCCGCACGAGGTGCAGCGGCCGTACGTCCCGTCTTCGACGCGGGCGAGCGCGGCGTCGATCGCGGCCAGGTGCTGCTGGTTGTGGTCCCGCAGGGCGAGGTCCCGCTGCTGCTCGAACACGTGGCGCGGCCGCGGCTGCCTGCGAGCCGTAGGTCATCTGGCCCGGCGCCTCGACGGCGCGTCTCCTCGAGCTCGGCGAGCACCCGCGCGCGCGCTCGACGCACCAGCGCGGCACGCGGATCCAGCGCGAGCGTCGGGCTCGTCCATCGACCCATGCTAGCGCCCGCTGCGGGGTGGTCGCGGAAGGGCCGTTCGGCCGATCCGCAGCGAGGTGCGCTGGCCTCGGGCCGCCGGTTCCTCCCATCGCGCAGGAGCGTGTTCGAGCATGACCATCGAGAAGGATCCGGTGTGCGGCATGGACGTCGACACCGAGACGTCGCAGCTGTCGTTCGAGTACGAGGGCAGGACCTACTGGTTCTGCGGCAAGGGCTGCCTGCTCGAGTTCAAGGACGATCCGCAGCAAGTACCTCGACCCGGAGTACCAGCCGCAGGGCATGTAGCCGCACCGGGCGAAGGCCCGGGCTCTTCGACGCTGCCCGAGCCGATAAGCGGCAGATAAGCGGCACGTGGGACACTGCCGCTCCGCTGCCTCGGTCGGGCACTCCCCGGAGGGACCGGCGGCGGTCACGAGACCCGACGCGGATCGGGTGGAGGTGCCCAGATGCGTGCCCGATGGCGTCGCGTCGTGGCCGGGCTCGGCCCGCTGCTGCCGGTCGTCGCCCTTGCCGTCAGCCTGTGCATCGAAGGGGCCAAGCGATGGCGGTGAGCGCCCGGGAGGGCAATCGCGGAGCCCGCGGGCACGGCAGGCGCTGGCCCTGATCGCCGCGACGGGCCGTCCGCCCGTCAGGCCCGGGCGCCGGTCTCCCCGGTGTCGTTGGCCAGGCGCTGTGCCGCGTAGACCGGGATCGCCGACAGGACGATCAGGACGACCGCCACCACGTTGACCAGCGGCCGCTGGTTGGGCAGCCGCAGGTTGGCCAGGATCCAGATGGGCAGCGTCTGCTGGGTGCCGGCCGTGAACGTGGTCACGATGACCTCGTCGAACGAGAGCGCGAAGGCGAGCATGCCGCCGGCGAGCAGCGCCGTCGCGATCAACGGCAGGGTCACGTAGCGGAACGTCTGCCAGGTGTCGGCGCCGAGGTCCATGGACGCCTCCTCGACGGACCGCGACGAGCGCCGGAGGCGGGCGACGACGTTGTTGTAGACGGTGACCACGCAGAACGTCGCGTGGCCCACGATGATCGTGAACATGCTGAACGGGACGCCGAACGTGTTGTAGGTGGCGTTGAGCGCCATGCCGGTCACGATGCCGGGCAGCGCGATCGGCAGCAGCAGCACGAACGAGACGACGTCGCGCCCGAAGAACCGGAACCGGTGGACGGCGAACGCCGCGAGGCTGCCCAGGAGGAGCGCGATGAGCGTCGCGCCCACCGCGGTCTCGAGTGACAGCGCGAGGGCGTCACGGATCTGCTGGTTGGCCAGCGCGTCGCCGAACCAGTGGGTCGTGAGCTGGCGGATGGGCCAGGTCTGGCTGCGATCTGCGTTGAACGCGTACAGCACGATGGTCAGGATCGGCAGGTACAGGAACACCAGCACCCCGGCGGTCGCGAGCCCGATCAGCCGTCGCCCCATCACGTGCCCCTACAGCGCCTCGAACGCGCCGAGCCGGCGGGCGATCGCGAGGTACGCCGCCATCACGAGCACGGGCACCGTCGCGAACGCCGCCGCGAACGGGACGTTGCCGGACACGCCCTGGCTGTCGTACACGACGTTGCCGATGAACTGGCTGTTGGACACCAGCCCGGGGGTGATGTAGTCGCCCAGGGTGAGCGAGAAGGTGAAGATCGAGCCTGCCACGACGGCGGGGAACGCGAGCGGGAGGATGACCCGGCGGAACGTGGTGGCAGGTCGCGCGCCGAGGTCGCCCGACGCCTCGAACATCGAGCTCGGGATGCGCTCCAGGCCCGCGTACACGGGCAGGATCATGTAGGGCAGCCAGATGTAGCTGAACACGATGACCATGGCGACGTCGCTCGGATAGAGCGCCACGTTCGGGATGCCCAGCTGGGCGAACGTCCATTGGAGCGGTCCGCCCTGGGCCAGGATGACCCGCCACGCGTAGACGCGGACGAGGTAGCTCGACCACAGCGGCAGCAGCACCAGCATGAACAGGATGGCCCGGGCGCGACGCCCCGCGTAGCGCGCCATGAACCACGCGACCGGGAACGCGAGCAGGGCGTCGATCACGGTCACCAGCGCTGCCACGCCGATGGTCCGCAGCGTGATCACCCGGTACACGGGATCCCTCAGCAGCTGCTCGAAGTTGCGGATCGTCAGGTCGTGGCGGATGGCCGAAGTGAGGGGGTCGAGATACCAGAACGCGGCCACGAACAGCACCGCCAGCGACCCGAGGTAGACCGCCAGGAACCAGCCGCTGGGCGGCGTGAGCAGGAGCAGCAGCTGGAGCGAGCGGTGGCGGTAGACGAACGCGAACAGGCGCCGCCGCAGGCCGTGCGGTGGCGTCGCCGGGAGCGTGCCGGTCGTCATCGTCGGGTGCGACCCTGGCCCGGCCCTCCGGCCGGCCCAGGGTCGATCTCGGGGATCAGCCCTTGATCTCCGTCCACTTCTGGGTCCACACGGAGTAGTCCGTGCACGTCTGGCCGCGGTCGTCGCCGCAATCGGCGAGGGGGGTCTTCCAGAACGCGATGCTGTTGTAGAAGTTGGGGTCGTTGACGTTGTACGCCGTGCAGAACCCGGGCAGCGCGTACGGGCCGTAGCCCGAGTCGAGGTACTTGCAGGCCTTCGGGTTAGCCGGCGCCTCGCCGAAGTACTCGGCTACCTGGGTCTGGACCTCGGGGGTGAGCATCCAGGTCATCCACTTGAGCATGCAGTTGGGGTGCTGCGCGTGGGACGACATCATCCAGGTATCGGCCCAGCCGGTCATCCCCTCGCTGGGCACGACCTGGGCCACCGGGACCCCGGCGCCCTTGAGGGTGTTGTACTGGTACGGCCAGGTCGTCCCGACGACCGTGGTGCCGTTGGTGAAGTTGTCGATCTCGTCCGAGAAGGCCGCCCAGTACTTGCCCACCAGCGACCGCTGCTGCTTGAGCAGGTCGACGGCGGCGTTGAGCTGGTCCTGGGTGAGCTCATAGGGATCGGTGATCCCCAGGTCCGGGTTGTGGGTCTTGAGATACAGGGCGGCGTCGGCGATGTAGATCGGGCTGTCGTAATCGGTGATCTTGCCGGCATAGGGCTGGGCCTTGGCCTGGTCGAACACGACGTCCCAGCTGGTGGGCGCGGGCGTGACCGCGTCGGTCCGGTAGAGCAGCGTGTTGCCGCCCCAGCCATGCGGCGTGCCGTAATGCTTGCCCCCGACCACGTAGTGCGGCGCATCCTGGAGGAACGAGGCGACGTCCGCGAAGCCCGGGATCGTGGCCGGGTCGATGGCGGCCACGTCGCCATTGGCGATCAGCCGCAGCGTCGCGTCGCCTGAGGCGCTGACGCCGTCGTAGGTCGTGCCTCCGCCCTGGCGCAGCAGCGTGACCATCTCGTCGGAGGTGTTGCCGACCTTGATCGAGACCTTGCACCCCGTCTCGTCCTGGAACGGCGTGACCCAGTCGTATTCCTTGACGTTCGAGCCGTCCTCGGCATAGCCGCCCCAGATGATCAGGTTGACGGCGCCCTCGCCCTGGCTACCGACGGTGCTCAGGTCGACGGCGGGCTTGAGGGGCGTGATCGTCCCGTACTCGCTCGGGATCAGGGATGCCGGCGCGGCCGACGGCGAGGCGGAGTCCACGGCGGCCGTGACCGCCGGCGTGGCCGGCGTGGCCGGCGCGGACGGCGCGACGCTGGGTGCCGGGCTGGTCGAGCTCCCTGAACAGGCGCCCGCGGCGAGCGTCGCCGCGGCCGCCAGGCTGAGGACCTGCTTGCGCATCCTCCGGTCTCCTCCTCTGGTCGGGTGGCGCCGGGCCTACGTCCCGGCGATCTCGCGATGGTGCTGCCGTTTCCAGATCAGGCGGACAGCGCGCCCCTGCTGCGCGAGGGCTTCGGTGGACGTGGTGGCGAGGTTCTGCTGGGTGACGACCAGCTCCTCGCCGGCGTCGAGCGCCACGTGGTAGCGCGTGTCGGGCCCGAGGTAGACGACGCTCCGGATGCGTCCCGTGGCCGAGTGCTCGTCGTCCGCGACGTCCGCCTCGGGTGAAGCGAGGCGGATCTTCTCGGGGCGAACCGTGAACAGCGCCCGCCGGCCCGTGATGGCAGCCGCGGTGTCGCCGTCGATCAGGTTGGAGGTTCCGACGAAGCCCGCGACGAACGTCGTCGCCGGCCGCTCGTAGACGTCGGCCGGCGGCCCGACCTGCTCGATGCGGCCCTGGTTGAACACCGCGATCCGGTCGCTCATCGTGAGCGCCTCCTCCTGGTCGTGGGTCACGTACACGAATGTGATCCCGACCTCGTGCTGGATCTGGTGCAGCTCCAGCTGCATCTCCTGGCGCAGCTTGAGGTCCAGGGCGCCCAGCGGCTCGTCGAGCAGGAGCACGCGTGGGCGGTTCACCAGCGCCCGGGCCAGCGCGACCCGCTGGCGCTGGCCGCCCGACAGCTGTCCCGGCTTGCGTCGCTCGTAGCCCTCGAGGCGAACCATGCGCAGCGCATCGGCAACGCGCCGGTCGCGCTCGCCACGGGGGACCTTGCGCACCAGCAGGCCGTACCCCACGTTCTGGCCGACCATCATGTGGGGGAACAGGGCGTAGTCCTGGAACACGGTGTTGACGTCGCGCTCGAACGGGGCGAGCCGGGTGACGTCCGTGCCGTGGAGCAGGATCCGACCCGCCGACGGCATCTCGAAGCCCGCGATCATCCGGAGGGTGGTGGTCTTGCCTGAGCCCGACGGGCCGAGCATCGAGAAGAACTCGCCGTCGGCGATCTCGAGATCGATCCCGGCCACCGCCACGACGTCCCCGAACCGCTTGGCGATGCCGTCGAGGCGCACGGCGGGGCTCGCGTCACCGCTGCGGTCGCGGGTCGCCGCGGCGACCGGATCCACGGGAGCGGCAGTCACTCGAGATCGGACTCCTGGTGGGTGACGGGCCGGCACCCGGTGTGTCACGCGCAGCCCAGCCGCCATGACGTCGCCTGCCGGGGTGGACGCACGCTACGAGCCGCCGTGTCGCGGTGTCAAGCACGATCCGCCACGTGGTGACCACTCGTCGCGCATCATGGCGGCATGCACGCCGAGCCCCGGCCAGCCACGCGCCGTCCGCGGCTCGCCAGCCCCTCGCCGGCGGTCCTCCCAGCGCTCGCGCTCGCCCTGGTCGCCGTGGCGGCCGCGGCGTGCGGCGAGGGGTCACCCCGGGATACGCCACCCATCACGCCGGGAACGCTGGCGGCGCCGCGCGAGGTGAACATCGTGGCCCGCGACTACGGCTACGTCCCGCCGGTGGTCGATCTCGTGCCCGGCGAGACCGTGCTGCTCCACGTCATCAACGGCGGTCTCGAGACGCACGAGGCCGTGATCGGCTCGCTGGGCGACCAGCTCGCGTTCGAGGGCGCCGAGCTGGTGACGCTCGGGAGCCCGCCCGGCCCGACACCCGAGATCGCGCACCCGCCGGGGTTCCAGGGGGTGCGCCTGGTGGTCGGATCGGGCCAGCGCGCCGACGTCACCTGGACGGTCCCGACGACCGTCGCGCAGGCACCCGGGGGCTGGTTCGTCGGCTGCCACATCCCCGGGCATTGGGCGAAGGGCATGGTCGTGCCGATCCGGCTCGTCGGGACCGACGGCGTGCCGCTGGGGCCCCCGCCGCCGCTCCCTGGGCCGTCGACGACGGCCCCGCCGGTCGGGTCGGCGCCCGGCGGCTGACGTCCCCGGTCGATCCCAGGGCGCGGGCGAGGGCAGGATCGCCCGGCGATCACCCGGATCGCCCGGCTGGCCCGGATCGCCCGGTGGTACGCTCTTGACGGCGCGCGGGACGCCTGGGCGGCCCCGGCCAGGCACTTCAGGAGACCCTTCAGACCATGACCTACGTCATTGCCGAGCCGTGCGTCGACGTGATGGACCAGTCGTGCGTGTCCGTCTGCCCGGTGGACTGCATCCACTTCGAGGAAGGTGTCGACCGCACGCTCTACATCGATCCCAACGAGTGCATCGACTGCGGTGCCTGCGAGCCGGAGTGCCCGGTCAACGCGATCTTCCCCGAGGAGAGCCTGCCGCCGGAGTGGGCCGGCTACACCCAGGTCAATGCCGTCTGGTTCACCGACAAGGCTGCCGCCCGAGAAGCGCTGGACGCGCTCAAGCCCGCCTGATCCGGGCGGCCACGGCCGCCTTCCACGGCGCTCGCGCAGGCTCCCGGCCCCGCCCTCGGCGGGGCCGCTGGATTCCTGCGCGGGGCGCGGCCCCCCGCTCGACCTAGACTGGGTCGATGCGCATCGTCGCCCTCCTCCCGTCCGCGGTCGAGATCGTGATCGCCCTGGGCCTGGGTGACGAGCTGGTCGCCGTGGGCGAGGGCTCGGTCGGCCCGGTCGACGCCGGGACCCTCCCGATCCTCGTGCACGAGGGGGTGCTCGACGAGGACGCGCTCGCCGCCCTCGAGCCGGACCTGGTGATCGCACCCGAGGCCCGTGGACAGGCCGGCGGACCGTCGGGCATGGTCAGGGCCCTGGCCACGGTCGCGCGACGGCTGGGCGACGAGGTCAGCGTGATGCGGCTGGGCCCCACGTCGGTCGAGGGCGTCCTCAACTCGATCCAGGCGGTGGGCGCGATGACCGAGGCCGAGGACGCGGCGCTGTTCGTGGTCGAGGGGCTGCGCGAGCGGCTCCAGGCGGTGGAGGAGATCGTCGTCGGCCGCCGGGACCACGGGTTCCAGCCGCCCCGGGTGGCCGCCCTCGGGGGGCTCGAGCCGCCCCGGACGACCGGGCTGTGGGTCCCCGAGCAGGTCCGCCTGGCCGGCGGCTGGGAGCTCCTGGGCACGGAGGGAGGCCAGCCGTCGGTGACGACCTGGAGCGCGATCCGGGAGGTGGACCCGGAGGTCCTGGTGCTGATGCCCCGCGGCCTCGACCTGCCCGGAACCGTGGACGCCTGGACGGCGACGCGCCGGCCCGAGGGCTGGAGCGACCTGCTCGCGGTCCGTGCCGGCCGCGTGTTCGCCGTGGACGGCACGGCCTGCTTCGAGCACGCGGGACCGCGCGTGATCGATGGCATCGAGGTACTCACGGAGCTCATCGACCCTGTCGCGTTCGACGGGATGGCGCCCCCCGACAGCTGGAGGCGCCTCGATTGAGCGGCGACGCGCCGTCCGCGCCGCGTGCCTACCGCGCCCGGTTCGACTGCCTGTGGTGCGGCACCGCGTGGACGACCCGCGGCGAGGACGACCTCGAGGGTTGGGCCCAGCTGTGCCCGGACTGCCTGGGCAAGGCCGGCGCCAACCCGTTCCTGCGCGGGCGGCTCCGGGCGGCGCTGGCGGCTCGCGCCGGGAGTCCGGCCGCCGGGCGGTCAGCCGCCGGGCGACCGGCCGACGGGCCGCGGCCCGAGCTGGGACCTCGCCCGCCGCGCGCCCCGGCTCCCCGGCTGCGGGCGTTCCCTGACGACTGGTTCCTGCGGCGCGGGCCGTACGAGCGCGGCGCCATCCACGACACGGCGTGGCATGCCGAGCTGGACGTCGTCACCCGCTGGCTCGATGGGCTGCCGCTGTCGGGCCGGATCGCGGAGCCCGCGGCCGGCGTCGGGTTCTTCTCGCCCCTGCTGGCAGGCAAGGGCGAGCTCCATGCCGCCGATGCCGACAGTGCCGCGCTCGATCAGGCCCGGGACCGGCTGGTCGCCCACCGGCTGCGCGCCCACCTCCACGTGGAGGATCCGTTCTCGACCACACCCCCGCCCGCCCGACCCGGTACCGGCACGGCCGGGCAGGTCGACCGACCGGCCGATGCCATCGTCGCGGCATTCCTGCTGGGTCGCGTCCGCGGAGCCGGCCTCGACGCCGTCGCGAACGCCCTCCGCGACCGACTCCGCGCGGGCGGCCGTCTCGCGCTGGTCGAGCTGGAGCCCGATCCGGCCGGCGGGCCGCCGGCCGGCATCCCCTGGACGTGGCACGACCCGGACCTCGTGGACGCGGCGCTGCGCCGGGCCCGGTTCAAGCGCCTCGAACGCGCCTCGACGGGTCGCTTCTTCCGGCTGCTGGCGGCCGAGGCCGCCTGACCCGGTGCTATCCTCGCGCCGCATGTCACCCCTCGCCGATCGGAAGATCGCGACCGTCGGGTCGGGAGTCATGGCCGAGGCCATGATCGCCGGCCTGCTCCGCGGACGGCTGGTCGTGCCGTCGCAGGTCGTCGCCAGCCACCCACGCGCAGAGCGCCGGGACGCGCTGTCGACCGCCCACGGGATCCGGACCGTCGCGTCCAACGTGGAGGCGGTCACCGGGGCGGACGTGATCATCCTGGCCGTCAAGCCGCAGATGCTCGCGCGGGTGGGGCGCGAGATCGGGCCGCACCTCGGGCGTGGCCAGCTGGTGCTGTCGGTCCTGGCGGGGCCGACCACCAACGCCCTGGTGGCGACGCTCGGCCACGACCAGGTGGTCCGGGCGATGCCCAACACGCCGGCCCGGATCGGCAACGGAATGACCGTGTGGTACGCGACGCCCGCCACCACTGCCGACCAGCGAGACCAGGCCCGGGCGCTGCTGGGCGCGCTGGGGGCGGAGCTCGAGGTCGAGGACGAGAAGTGGGTGGCCATGGCCACGGCCGTCTCGGGGACGGGGCCGGCCTACGTGTTCCTGGTCATGGAGGCGCTGATCGACGCCGCCGTCCACCTCGGATTCCCGCGCCACATCGCCCACGACCTGGTGATCGAGACGCTCGAGGGCAGCACCCGCTTCGCGAAGCAGTCCGGCGATCACCCGGCGGTGCTGCGGAACATGGTCACCTCGCCCGCCGGCACCAGCGCGGCCGCCCTGCACGAGCTCGAGTCGGGACGCCTGCGGACCGTCCTCAGCGAGGCGGTGTGGGCGGCGTTCCGCCGCACGGTGGAGCTTGGCGACCAGATGGACGCGCAGCTCGGTGCGGGCCGGCCACAGGAGGCTGCGGCGGCGCGCGATGGCTCGGTGACGCGCGTGCGCCGAGGCTGACGGCCGGGGGATCGACCGGGCGCCGGGCGCACCTCAGGCCTCGTCGGCCTCGCGCGGGATCACGCTGATCGCGCCGCTGGTCTCGAGCACCGCCATCGCCACCTCTCCGATCCTGGCGATGCCGTGCTCGCGGAGGGCGGTCATCAGCTCGTCGTGCGTGATGTCCTCCTGTTCGAGGGCCTGGCTGAGCAGGATCCCGTGGCGGACGAGCAGCCGCGGCTCACCCTCGACGGCCTTGCGCAGGCGTGGCGAACGGCGCTCGAGGCGCCCCAGCAGCCGGTCGAGCACGACCAGCGTCAGGGCCGCGGCGAGTCCGCCTGCCACGCTCACGTCGGATCCAACCATCGCGTTCTGGACGCCGTTCGCGATGAGCAGCAGCAGCGCCAGGTCGAGGATCGAGAGCTGGCCGACCTGGCGCTTGCCGGCGGCGCGCAGGAGCACCAGGATCGCGAGGTACACGACGGTCGTGCGGGCGACCACCTCGAGCAGGCTCAATCCGAGATCGGGGATGTCCATGGCCGGACCTCGTGGCAGGACCCAATGGCCCGGAATCTAGCGGCCGTCGCTCCCTTTCGGGGGGGTCGCGCGACGCTATCCTCGCCGGGATGGCCCCGCCACCCGCCGGTGGAGGCGATCCACCGCGTGCCGAGGACCCATGATCGACCGATCCGCCGCCAGTGAGGTCGCCGAGCGGGCGATGCGCTCCACGCTTCTTGCGCTGTCCCACCGGCGGTCGATCGGACGGCTGGCGACACGCGTGCCAGTCACCCGGCCCATGGTTCGCCGGTTCGTCGCGGGCGAGACGCTGGACGAGGTGCTGCCGGCGATCCGGCGCCTCAAGGACGCCGGCCTGGGCACGACGGTCGACGTCCTGGGCGAGTCGGTGACGATCGAGGCCGACGCGCGGGCCGCGGCAGGCCGGTACCTCGCGCTGCTCGACGCGCTCGCGGCAAGCGATCTCGACCGCAACGTGTCGCTCAAGCCGAGCCAGATGGGGCTCAACGTCGATCTTGCGCTCGCGCGGGAGAACATCCTCTCCATCGTGGGCAGGGCGGTCGAGATCGGGGCCTTCGTGCGGATCGACATGGAGGACCATCCCACGACCGACGCCACGCTCGACCTGTGGCGAGCGGTCCGGCCCACGAACGCGGGCGATGCCGACGTCGGCGTCGTGCTCCAGGCCGCGCTCCGCCGGAGCGAACGCGACCTGGCCGACCTGATCGAGGCCGGCGGTCGGGTGCGGCTGTGCAAGGGCGCCTACAAGGAACCCGCGTCCGTGGCCTACCAGGACAAGGCCGACGTGGACGACGCCTACGAGCGCCTGATGGTGCGGCTGCTGCGCGAGGGCCGCTATCCGGCGATCGCGACCCACGACGTGCGCCTGATCCGGCGCGCGATCGAGGTCGCCACGGCCGAAGGGATCGCGCGCAACGCCTTTGAGTTCCAGATGCTGTACGGGGTCCGGCGCGACCTCCAGGAGCAGCTGGTCGGGGCCGGCTGGCGCGTCCGGACCTACGTGCCGTTCGGTGGCCAGTGGTATCCGTACTTCATGCGCCGCCTCGCGGAGCGCCCGGCCAACGTGTCGTTCCTGGTGCGCAACCTGTGGCGCGAACGCGGGCGCGGCTGAGGAGCGGCTCAGGACGGCTGACGGCGGCGCCAGGAATCCAAGAGCCGCCAGGTGGGCCCCCGGCGGCTCAGGCCTCGAGCGCGAGGCGATCAGATGCGGGTCGCTACCAGCGCTTGGCCCCGTCGATCACGAGGAAGCCGGCGGCAATCGTGCCGAGGAACATGGTGGCGCGGTAGACGTACCACTTGAGCGTCGACTTCATGCCGGTTCCCTTCGATTGATGGGGCGGAGTGGGCCGTCCGCCAGGAGCCCTGCGAACGTAGACGATCGCCCGGTCGGGCAGGAATGGCCCGGAAGTACTGGGACCCCGCCGCCTTAAGGTGGGGGTCGACGGGGTACCGTCGCGGCCGGCAGCCGGAACCAGAAGGTGCTGCCGGCACCGGGCGACGAGGTGACGCCCATGCCGCCACCGTGGGCCTCCACGATCTGGCGGGAGATCGGCAGGCCCAGCCCGGTCCCGCGCGGTCCGTCGGGCAGCGTGTCCGATGCCTGCCGGAAAGGCTCGAAGATCCGCTCCAGGTCCTCGGGCGCGATGCCGCGGCCCGAGTCCACGACGCGCACGCGCACCTGCCCCTCGGCGGCGTCGACGACCACCCGCACCCGGCCGGACGGCGTGAACTTGACCGCGTTGGACACGAGGTTCAGCACCACCTGGACCAGCCGGTCGCGATCGCCGACCACCGGCGCCAGGCCCGACCCGACCTCGACCTCGAGCGCGAGGCCGCTCACCTCGAACAGGGCCGCCGCGGCGGCCAGCGCCTGGCGGACCACGTCCTCCAGCGCGAGCGGCTCCATCCGCCACTCGAAGCGGCCGGCCTCGATGCGGGCGAGGTCGAGCAGGTCGTTGATCAGCCCGGTCAGGCGCTCGCCCTCGTCCACGATGATCGCGAGGTTGTCGCCAACCTGCCGCACGGCACGATCCACCTTCGGGTCGTCGCGCGGAACCACCGGGAACACAACCTCCTCCAGCCGCTTCCGATTGATCCGGGCGAACCCCACGACCGAGGTCAGCGGGGTGCGCAGCTCGTGCGAGACGTTGGACAGGAACCGGCTCTTCGCCTCGTTGGCCTGTTCCGCCGCGGCACGGGCCGCCTGCGCCTCGGCCATCGCCGTCACCAGCTCCGCGGTTCGCTCGGTCACCCGCGCCTCGAGGAGCCGGTTGTGTGCCGCCACCTCCGCGTACAGCCGGGCCGACTCGATCGCGCCGGCGAACTGCGAGCCGACCGTGTACAGCAGCGGACCGTCGGTCGCCTCGAGCGGGCGGCCGTCACGGGTGTCGGGCACCACCAGCACGCCGGCCACGCGGCCCTGGGTCACCAGCGGGGTCCCGACGCAGCCCTCGCTGCCCAGCGCGGCGGCCAGCCGCCGGTTGGCCTCGCCGGCCTCGAGGTCGAGCTCGCGGAACAGGAGCGGACCGTCGGCCCGGGCGATGAGCGCCAGGGCCGCGACCGGGTCGTCGAGCGGGACGCGAGGTCGGCGACCAGCACCCCCACGTCCGGCGGCCCGCCCGCCACCCGGCACCCACCCAGCACGCCGCCGCCCTCCGCCTCGACCACCGCGAGCAGCCCGCGAGCGAAGCCCAGGCGCCCGACGATCTCGCCCAGTCCGCGGTCGAGCAGCTCCTCGAGGTCGAGCGTCGAGCTCAGCGCGATGCCGATCGCGTTGATCGCGGCCAGCTCCGCGAGCCGGCGGCGGAGCGCCTCCTCGAGGTCCAGGGTCGGGACGGCGCGCCCGGGATGCGGACCGCCGGTGCGAAGGCTCAGCGGCCCGGTCCCTGGAACGCGCGGCGGATCGCGGGACCCGCCAGGGCCGCCACGGCGGTCACGACCTTGAGGTCGGCAGCCCGGAAGGGCCCGCCGGTCGCCGTCGCGCCGACGACCCCGATCGTGTCGTCCCCGGCGCGGAGCGGGACGGCGATGAGGCTGCCGCCGGCCCGCTCGTCGGCCGTGGCCCGCGGGTCGAGCGAGGCGTCCTCGACCAGCTCCGGGATGCCCGCCTCCACCACGGCGCCGACGATGCCCTCGCCGCGCCGGCCGCCCCTCACCTGGCTGCCAGCCGTCGCGTCGTCGGTTGGTGGCCAGAGCTGCCCGTCGGCGTGGAGCAGCAGCAGGAATCCGCGGGCGTCGTGGGGCAGGCGCGACAGCTCCTCCACGGCCCCGCCCACGATCGAGGGCAGGTCCGAGTGGCCCCCGATGGTCGCGGCGAGATCGTAGATCAGCGACAGCTCCCGGTAGCGCTCGAGCGCCTCGTTGGCGAGCGCTCGCTTGTCACGCTCCCGCGCGGCGGCGTAGGCGAGCACCGCGGCGATCCCGCGGGCCGAGCGCCCGCCCTCGACCCGGCCCAGCGTCTCGCCATCGACGACGACGTCGTGCCCGGAGCCGCCCGCGCCGGTGCCCGACCGTTCCAGGATCACCTCGCCGTCGGCGTCGTGGATGGTGACCGCGGCATCGGTCCCCGCCAGCAGCGCCGAGATCATCGGCGCGACGTGGCGATGCCGGACGATGAGCCGCCGCAGCTCGCTCACGCCGTGCCCAGCACGTCGCGCGCGATCGCGAGCAGCTCGTCGGGGTCGAACGGCTTGGTCAGATATCGGTCGGCGCCCGCGGCCAGGCCCTCCTCTCGATCGTGCGCCTGGCCCTTGGCCGTCAGCAGCACGATCCGGATGTCGGTGAGCCCGAGCTCGTCCCGGACCGCCCGGCACACCTCGAGCCCGTTGCGGCGCGGCATCATCACGTCCAGGAACACCAGGGCGGGTCGCTGGGCGGCGATCGCGGCGAGCGCCTCCTCGCCGTCGGACGCCGTGTACAGCTCGACGCCGTCGTCGACCAGCTCCTCGAGCGCCTGCTCGATCAGCAGCCGGATGTGGTGCTCGTCGTCCACGATGAGGACGCTGCGCGACATGGTCCCTCCCGGTGGTGAGCGGACGTGCCCACGATGCCGGAACCGGGGCCCGGTCGCAAGGGATGCCGGCGTGCCAAGATGCCCGCATGTCGACCCTGCCGCCCGTCCCTGCCTTCCCGCCCCGCCCGGACCTCCGCCGGCGCGTGCTCGCCGGTGACGTCACCTTCGGCGCCTTCGCCAATCTCGGGTCGCTCGTGTCCACCGAGCTGCTCGCCCGTGCCGGCTTCGACTGGCTGATCGTGGACCTGGAGCACGGCATGGGCTCGGAGACCGAGGTCCATGCGCAGCTGCTAGCCGTCCAGGTGACCCCGACGGCCGCCCTGGTGCGGGTCGCCTCGGCGGAGCGGCTACGGGTCGGTCGGGCCCTCGACCTCGGGGCAGACGGCCTGATGATCCCGCGCCTCGAGTCGGTCGCCGAGGTCACCGAGACGCTGGGCTGGATGCGCTACCCGGCGGCCGGCATCCGGGGCGTCGCGACCTCGACCCGTGGCGCCGGGTACACCGCGATCCTCCACGGCGATCTCGCGACGACCGTGAACGACCGCGTCCTGGGCGTGTTCCAGGTGGAGTCGATGGCCGCGGTCGAGGCCGCCGACGCGGTCGCGTCGATCGACGGCGTGGACGTGCTGTTCGTGGGACCGGCGGACCTGTCGCACTCGATGGGCATCCCGGGGCGGATCGACGACCTGACGTTCATCCGCGCCCTGGACCGGGTGATCGCCGCGTGCCGCGCCCACGGCAAGGCGGCCGGCATCCTGCTGCGGGACGCGTCGGCGGTACCGGCTGCCCTGGCCCAGGGGTTCTCGTTCATCGGGATGGGCTCCGATGCGGGCTTCGTGATCGCGGGAGCCCGGCGGCCCTGGCCGAATCGCGCGCCGCGCTCGGCTGAGGCCGTCGGCCCGCGGCGAGACGCGCCGGGCCACCTGACCGGGGTCAGGTCTCACTCCTCGGCGAGGTGCACCAGCGGCTGCGGGAGGGCTGCGACCGTCTCCGCGTCGGGCCCGGTGCCCGCCCGCCGGCCTGTCTGCGAGAGCACGACGCGAGCAGGATCAGCGCGCCGCCCGCGAGCTGCACGGGCTCCAGCCGCTCGCCGTAGAGGACGGCCGCGGCCGCGATCGTCCACAGCGGCTCGACCGTCGAGACCAGCGACGCCTGCGCGGCGCCCACGCGCTGCGCGCCGGCGTAGAAGGCCTGGACCGGGACGAACCCCGCGATCACCGCCACGGCCACGATGCCCGGCCAGGCGTCGGGCACCACGTCTCCCGGCAGCACCGGATGGCCGATGGCGAGGGCAGCGACCCAGTAGACGGCGGCGGTCGAGCTCAGCATCACGGCGCCGATCGCGGACGCGTTGGCCCCGTCCTCGGCCTCGCGCCCCGTGCGGTCGGTGCGCTCGCCCGAGTGGCGAGCCGCGAGGATGATCCACGCGGCGTAGATCAGCGGTGAGGCGATGATCAGCAGCAGGCCATCGAGCGGTGGCGCGGCGGTGGCGTCGATCCCGCCCACCGCCAGCGCCACGCCCAGCACGGCGATCCCGAGCGCTGCCCAGGCGCGACGGCCCTGGAGCGGGCGACCGAGCCGGAGGGCCAGCACCGCCACGATCGGCGGGTAGAGGTACACGATGAGCGCCGAGAGGCCCAGCGGCACGGTCTGGATGCCCGCGTAGTAGGTCGCCGTGTTGCCCACGTACAGGATCCCCAGGCCGATCGTCGCGAGCAGCGTCCGCCGTGGCAGCGCGCGGAGCGCCCGCCGCGCGCCCGGCCGGGCCAGCAGCACCGAGCCATGCCAGCGCCCCGGCGATCGCGAACCGCCAGGCCATCAGCGTCAGCCAGTCCACCCCCGCGGCGTAGACGGGCTTGGCGAACAGCCCGCCCGACCCGAACGCGATCGCGCTGACGACGACGAGGGCGATCCCGACCAGACGGCTGCGGTCCACGGTGGCGAGGGTATCGAGGCGACGGGCTGCGTCCGTCCCGGCGTGGCGGTCCGGGTCGGAGGGAGGGTGCCCGGCGCCGCCGGATCGCGCGCGTCCGCGTACACTGGGGCCCGTGACTGAACTCACCGAGCGCGCCGTCGTGGCGCGCGTACCGGACCTCGTCTCCCAACCGCTCATGGTCGTCGGTCGCCGCGAGCCCGTGACCGTCCTGCCAGGCACCACGATCGGCGAGTGCCTGCGCTCGATCCAGCGCACCGGGACCGGCGATTCGGTGTTCGTCACCGACGCCGACGGGCGCCTGGTCGGGGTGCTCACCGAGCGCGACATGTTCGGCCGCCTGGTCGGTCCCGACGTGGCGGCGGGCGTCGACGTGGACGCTGCCGTGGAGACCTACATGAACAGCGATCCCCGCACGCTCCGCCTGGACCAGTCGGTGCGCGACGCGATCGAGCTGATGCAGGACGGGCGTTACCGGAACCTGCCGGTCGTCGACGAGGACCGCCGCCTCGTCGGCGTGGTCCGCCAGGTCGACATCCTGAAGTTCCTCGCCGAGTCGTTTCCCGAGGAGCTGCTCAACCTCCCACCCCGACCGCACCAGCGGATGGAGCAGGCCGAAGGCGGATGACGACGACAACCGAGAAGGTCGAGCACGACGTCCAGGAGCTCGATCGGGTCACGATCCGGTTCGCCGGCGACTCCGGCGACGGGATGCAGCTGACCGGCACCCAGTTCACCCGGACCGCTGCGGTGTTCGGCAACGACATCAGCACCTTCCCCGACTACCCGGCCGAGATCCGGGCGCCCGCCGGCTCGCTGCCGGGCGTGTCCGGGTTCCAGATCAGCTTCTCGGCGTCGGACATCCACACCCCGGGCGACGCACCCGACGTCCTGGTGGCGATGAACCCGGCGGCGCTCAAGACCAACGTCGGAGACCTGCCCGCCGGCGGCGCGCTGATCGTCAACCGCGACGCGTTCACCCAGAGCAACCTCAACAAGGCGGCCTACGCGTCGAACCCGCTGACCGACGGCTCGCTCAAGCCGTACACCGTGTTCGAGGTCCCGATCAGCACCCTCAACGCCCGCGCGCTCGAGGGGCTGGAGATGACCAGCAAGCAGGTCGACCTGACCAAGAACTTCTTCGCGCTGGGCCTGATGTTCTGGCTCTACGAGCGGTCGATGGAGCCGACGCTCCAGTGGATCGACCAGAAGTTCGGCGCCCGGCCGGTCATCGCCGAGGCCAACCGCCGTGCCCTCAAGGCCGGCTACGCCTACGGCGAGACGACCGAGATGTTCCACACGATCTACCGCGTCCCCAAGGCACGCCTGGCGCCCGGCACCTACCGCAACATCACCGGCAACGAGGCGACCGGCCTCGGGTTCCTGGCCGCGTCCATGCTCGCGAAGCGCCGGCTGTTCTACGGGTCGTACCCGATCACGCCGGCCTCGGACATCCTCCACCAGCTGTCGGGCTACAAGCAGTTCGGGGTCCGGACGTTCCAGGCCGAGGACGAGATCGCGGCGATGGGCGCGACGATCGGCGCCGCGTACGGCGGCTCGCTGGCGCTGACCGGGACGTCCGGTCCCGGGCTCGCGCTCAAGACCGAGGCGATCGGCCTGGCCGTGATGACCGAGCTGCCGATGGTCATCGTCAACGTCCAGCGGGCGGGCCCGTCCACCGGCATGCCGACCAAGGTCGAGCAGGCGGACCTGTTCCAGGCGATGTACGGGCGGAACGGCGAGTCGCCGCTGCCGGTCGTCGCGCCCGCGACCCCCGGCGAGTGCTTCTCGATGGCGATCGAGGCGGCCAGGATCGCGCTCAAGTACATGACCCCGGTCGTGTACCTGTCCGACGCGTTCGTCGCCAACGGCGCGGAGCCGTGGCGCGTCCCGGCGCCGGACGAGCTGCCCGACATCGCGGTCGACAACGCCGTCGCGGGGGAGGGCACGTTCCTGCCGTATGCACGGGACCCGGAGACGCTGGCACGGCCCTGGGCGATCCCGGGCACGGCCGGGCTGGAGCACCGGATCGGGGGCCTGGAGAAAGCGGACGGGCTGGGCAACGTGAGCTACGACCCCGAGAACCACCATCGGATGTCGCTGCTCCGCGCGCGCAAGGTCGCCGGGATCGCCCACGACATCCCGCCGCTCGAGACCTTCGGGATCGACGAGGGCGATCTCCTGATCCTGGGCTGGGGCTCCACGTACGGCGTGATCCGGAGCGCGGTCGAGCGGCTGCGATCGGCCGGGCGCCCGGTGGCCCAGGCCCACCTGCGGTACCTCAACCCGTTCCCGGCCAACACGGCGGAGGTCCTGCGGCGCTACCGGCGGGTGCTCGTCCCCGAGATCAACCTGGGCCAGCTCGCGTTCATCATCCGCGGGACCTTCCTGGTGGACGCCGTGAGCTACGGGCGCGTCCGGGGCAAGCCGTTCCGGATCTCCGAGATCGTCGACGAGGCCAGCCGGATCCTCGACGAGGGCAATGGACGATGACCCAGCCGACGACGGGCTCCGCCGAGAGCCAGCCGATCACCCTGACCCGCAAGGACTTCGTGTCCGACCAGGAGGTCCGGTGGTGTCCCGGCTGCGGCGACTACTCGATCCTGGCCCAGACCCAGAAGGTGATGCCCGACTTCGGCGTCCCGCGCGAGAACATCGTGTTCATCTCGGGGATCGGCTGCTCGGGCCGCCTGCCCTACTACATGAACACCTACGGCTTCCACTCGATCCACGGTCGCGCCCCGACGCTGGCCACCGGTCTCAAGATGGCCCGACCGGAGCTGATGGTCTGGGTGATCACCGGCGACGGCGACGCCCTCTCGATCGGTGGCAACCACTTCCTGCACTCGATGCGCCGGAACGTGGACTTCACCATGGTCATGCACAACAACCGGATCTACGGGCTGACCAAGGGCCAGACCTCGCCGACGTCGGAGTTCGGCAAGCGGACGAAGTCGACGCCGCTGGGCTCGGTCGATCGCCCGATGATGCCGCTCACCCTGGCGCTGGCCGCCGAGGCGACGTTCGTGGCCCGGACGGTGGACACCCACACCGAGCATCTCCAGCAGACGCTCGAGGCCGCCGGCCGGCACCACGGGGCGTCGTTCGTCGAGGTGCTCCAGAACTGCAACATCTTCAACGACGGCGCCTGGCGCGAGTTCACCGAGCGCGACGTGCGCGACGACCGGATGCTGATGCTCGAGCACGGCAAGCCGATGATCTTCGGCAAGAACCGCGACAAGGGGATCCGCCTCAACGGCCTCCACCCGGAGGTGGTCGCCATCGGCGAGGACGGCGTCACGGAGGACGACCTGCTCGTCCACGACGCACGCGCCGAGGACCCCTACCTCGCGCTGATCCTGTCGCGCATGTTCTGGCCCGAGTTCCCGGTGCCGGTCGGCGTGCTGCGCGAGGTCAGCCGACCCACCCACTCCGACCTCGTCGACGCCCAGATCGAGCAGGCGATCGCGAAGGCCGGTGAAGGCAAGCTCGCCGATGTCCTGTTGGCCGGCGAGACCTGGACCGTGGAGTAGGCAGGTACCCATGCTCTGTCCCGTCTGTCATCACGACAACTACGAGGGCGAGGACCGCTGCGCCAACTGCGGCGCGGACCTGTCGTCCTCGGACATCCCGCAGGATCTCGACGACTATCACGACACCATCCTGGGCGAGCACCTCGACGCCCTGAGCACGGGCTCGCCGCTCGTGATCGACCCGGGGATGGCGGTCGCCGACGCCATCCGCCAGATGCATCAGACCGGCACCGACTGCCTGCTCGCCTGCGAGGACGGCCGACTGGTGGGGGTGTTCACCGATCGCGACGCCTTCGTGAAGGCGGTCGACAAGCGGCTGCAGCTGTTCAAGGTCCGTGACTTCATGACCCCCGACCCGGTCGTCCTGCGCCGGGACGACACGCTGGCGGTCGCGATCCACAAGATGGCGGTCGGGGAGTTCCGCCACATCCCGATCGTGGACGACGACCTCCGGCCGCTGGGGGTCGTGTCCGCGGCCGACGTGTTCCGGCACATCGTCACCTCCCTGGGGTGAGCGAGCGCCCCGATCCCCCGCGTCCGCGGGTGGCGATCCTCGCCGACGACCTGATCTGGGCGACCCGGCTGGCCAGCGGCGTGCGCGGAGCGGGCGGGCAGCCGGTCCCCGTGCGCGCCACGGGGGCGTTGGCCGAGGTGCTGCCCACGGTCGCCGGGTGCGTGATCGACCTCACCGCGCGGGCCTACCAGGGGATCGCAGCGATCGAGGTGGCCGCACGCGCCGGGGTCCCCGTGGTCGCCGTCGGCCAGCATGACGACACGCCCCTGCGCCGCGCGGCCCGCGCCGCCGGCGCGGACCACGTGTTCGCCTACCGGGCCCTGTTCGAGCACACGGAGCGGACGCTGGGAGCATGGGTCGAGGCGCTCGCCGGGGTCGCCCCGGCGGTGGACGGGCGATGACCGAACCTCGCGCCATCCCACCGGGCATCCCGCCCGAGCGATACGTGGAGCGCCTGGGTGCCGCCCGGATCGCGGCCTGCGACGCGGGCCTCGATGCGCTGCTGGTCGGGGTCGGCGCCGACCTGCGCTACCTGGCCGGGTACGAGGCCCTGCCGCTGGAGCGGCTGACCCTGCTGGTGCTGCCGGCTGCCGGGACGGCGGCTCCGATCCTCGTCGCGCCGCGGCTCGAGGCCACCCCGGCCCGGACGTGCCCGGCGGCACGGGCCGGGGTGCTGACGGTCGAGACCTGGGAGGAGACCGAGGATCCGATGGCGCTGGTCGCCCGCCTTCTCGCGCCGGCGGTCGGTGGCGGCACCGCGGCCGTCCAGGCCGTGGCCGTCTCGGACGGCCTGCGCGCGGCGTTCGTGCTGGGCCTCCAGCGGGTGCTGCCGGGGGCCCGCTTCTCGGTCATGTCGGCGGTCCTGCGCACCCTCCGGATGCGCAAGGACGAGGACGAGGTGGCGCTCCTGCGCGCCGCGGCCCGGGCCGCCGACCGCGTGGTCGCCGCGATCGCCGCCGGTCCCCTGGTGGGGCGCACCGAGGCCGATGTGGCCAAAGAGGTCCGCGAACGGCTGGTCGCAGAGGGCCACGACCGCGGCGAGTTCTGGATCGTCGCCTCCGGGCCCAACAGCGCGTCGCCCCACCATGATCCCGGGCAGCGCCCCATCCGCGCCGGGGAGCCGATCGTGATCGACATCGGCGGCTCGCTGGGTGGCTACGGCAGCGACGTCACGCGCACCGTGTGGGTCACGGGCGGCGACGCGGCCAAGGGGCCCGACGAGGCGTTCCTTCGCATGTACGCGGTGCTCCGCGATGCCCAGCAGGAAGCGACCGGTGCCGTGCGGCCGGGCGTGCCGTGCGAGCGGATCGACGCGGTCGCGCGAGGGATCATCGGAGCCGCGGGCTACGGGGACGCGTTCATCCACCGCACCGGCCACGGCATCGGCCTCGAGGGCCACGAGGAACCGTACCTGGTCGCCGGCAGCGCCGAGCCGCTCGCGGCGGGCATGGCGTTCAGCATCGAGCCCGGGATCTACCTCGAGGGCCGTTACGGTGCGCGCCTCGAGGACATCGTGGTCTGTGGCGAGCGCGGTCCGATCGTCCTCAACGAGCTCTCGCGTGACCTGCTCGTCGTCGCGGGCTGAGCAAGACCCGGTGCCGCCCGAGGTCGGCCCGACAGCGGCATCGGGCCGGTAGGGGTATCATCCGCCGATCGGTCGACCGCCAGACCGACGCGAGAGCCCAACATGACCAACCGTCACGCGCGAGCCCCCCGCCCGCGCCGCCCCGGCTGATGAGCCGACGGGGTCGGCACGGCCGTTCCTTGCACCCCTCGCCCGCGCCACGCCAGGCGCGGCCGGTGTCCGGACCCGGTCCGGCGCGGCCGCCGGCGCCCGATCCGGTCCCGCGTCCCGACACCGGCGCCCACCCGCTCGCCGATCACCGAGCACGGGTCGAGACCGCCCGCACCCAGCCCGCGCTCCGCGAGACCGCGCGCATCGAGCCCTCCCCGGCGCCCGTCACGCTCGCCGGCCCGGTCGCCCTGGCCTCGCCCGACCCGGGCATCTCGACCACTTCCCGGCGGCTCGCGCCGGTGGGCGATGAGCGGGAGCGCGAGCACCTCCGGCCGCACGCCGAGCGGTTGGCGGACACCGGCGGCACCCCGGCCGGCGCACCGGACCGGTCGTCCGGCACCGGGCCGATCGATCCGCCGCTCGCTGCTCGGTCGACGTGCACCTCGGCGCAGCTCCGGCGGTTCATCAAGAGCCGCCCGTGGGTGCCGATGCACGAGCTGCGCCGCCGGTTCGGGATCAACGGCAACGACGACGACGTGACCCCGATCCAGGTCGCCGGCCAGCGGCTGTACGTCGGCCTGCCGATCGCCGAGGGCCGGCTGGTGGCGGAGCTGCTCGCCGGCGGCGACGTGGGCTACGAGCTGTCGATGGACCCCACCGTCCCGATCGTGGTCGGCGTCTACCCGATGCGTCCGGTCCCCCGCGGCTAGGCTGCGGCGTCCCGCGGGGATCCGTCGCCGTTCCGTCCCCCACGATTCTCCTTGACATCAGGGGGGCGGTCTGGGAACGTTGCAGGACTGTTGGCCCGTCAAGCGCGGGACATTCGGCCTATAGGCAGGCGCGATTCGACTGGAGCCACGGACCGGGGAGAGAACATCCGCAGCGCCGTCGTCACGTGCGCTGCCGCAGGAGGGCTACACAACGGTGACCATGAGGCGGATCAGAGGCCTGATCGCCGGAACTACCACCGCGACGCTCGTCGCATTGTCCCTGATGGTGACGCCGGCGATCGCCGGCAACACCCGCGCCGTCTACGTCGGCGACCCCGGCGGCACCATCGTCTACGACGGGAACGGCGTCGAACAGTACGGGACGCTGACCTACAGTCGGACGGCCCCGGGTGGCCTCACCGCCACCGACATCCAGGTCCGCAACGACGGCGGCCAGACGCTCAATCACGCCAACCTGTATGGCGGCTACGCCGCCGACATCGCGGTCGAGAACCCGTTGTTCCCGAAGCCCTCCGGTGCCAGCCTGCCCGCAGGGCTCACCTTCCGTGCGGTCTACGCACCGTCCGGGGTTACCTGCTCGATCTTGCCCGACGGCGCCGGCACCGCCAATCGCAGCCTCTCGTGCGACCTCGGGCAGCTGCCCGGCTACGCCAGCCTGACGGTCCGCGTGGTCATCGCCACCAGCGGCACCGTGGACACGACCTGGGCCACCTGGTACGGCGTGTACCTCAACGAGACCAACGACACGGGGAACAACCAGGACAACTTCTACGCGACGGGCGTGGTGTCCACCACCACGCCCACCTGCAGCACCGATCCCAACCACAACAAGGACGCCAACTACTTCCTGCCCACGAACCTCGTCCAGCTGACCACGTCAAGCTGCGACGCGAACGGCACTCGCCAGACCAGCTCGTTGAGCTCGGGCAGGTCGATCGGCGGGAACGGTACCTACGGCGAGGTGTCGCTGTCCGCCATCGGGTCCCTGTGCACCGACGTCGGCCTGGTCTGCTACGGCGATGCGATCCAGGCCGTCGTGCTCGACGGGCAGGCGGTCCCGGGCGGCCTCCAGTGGACCGCCACCTGGTACGGCACCCGGTCGCTGTCGGGCGTGATCCACTTCCTGGACACCTACATCACGGGCGACCCGGTCCACGGCCAGGACTACGTCATCATCCCGTTCAAGCAGTCGTCCAAGTGCGGCAAGACGCTCCCGACCAACTGCTGGAACACGACCAGCGCCAGCAAAGGCAACGAAACCCCCTCGTGGTTCTCGGCCACTTGGGTCACCCCCGGCAACGGCAGGTCGGGCGGCCTGTTCTAGGCGGGCGCGGTCAGGGTGCCGAGCAGCGCATTCACCTTCGCCTCGGACACCCGGTCGCCCTTCTGCGCGTAGAGCCGCAGGGCCTCCCGCAACGGGAGCTCTGCGGCTTCTGATGTCCCGTACATGGCCGCCAGGACGCGGGCGCGCTCCAGCAGCACATCCGCCCGCAGCACCGGGTCGCTGTGGTCCTCGGCCATCGCGGCGGCCTCCGCCGAGACCTGCAGGGCGGCGTCCAGGTCACCCCGGTTGAGCAGGATCCGGATCCGGGCGAGGCGGAGCAGGACCTGGCTGTCGGCGTCCTCGGCATCCGCGATGGTTTCGACCAGCGCACAGATCGCCTCCGCCTCATCGGTGTCGCCGCGCTCCGCGACCACGCGGGCCAGGGTCGCGGCGATGGCGGACCGGTAGTACGTCTCGCCGATCGCCTCGAGGCTCAAGTTGTCCCGCCGCAGCTCGGACTCCGCGAGCTCCAGGTCCCCTCGCAGCATCTCGACGCGTGCCGCCTGGATGGACGTCGTCATGGCCGACAGGCTTGGTCCCAGATCCCAGGTCAATGCCTGGCCGTGGCGGACCAGCTCGCGCGCGCGAGTGAACGCCCCGTCCATGGCGTGGAGCTGGGCGAGCTCGAGCGCGATCCTGCCCTCCGCCTTGCGGTCGCCTCGCACCTCCTCCAGCAGTTGCTCGAACCGGCCGACAAGCTCGGATACCGGGCGAGAGCTGTAGACGGCCTGGGACGCGTAGCCCGCCGCGCCCCGCACCACGAGCCTGCGCTCATCGGCCGCGACCGCGTGCTCGATCATCTGCTCGACGGCCGATGTCGCCGCGTCGTACTGGCCGGCCCTTGCGCTGACCATGGCGAGGACACGCCAGGCCCGTGCCAGGCCGGCGTGATCGCCTTCGGCCTCGAGCTGCCCGATGGTGGCGCGGACGACGAGGGCGGGGTCCGAGATCGCCTCCGCTCGGGCGGGTGCGTAGAGCGGCAGCACGGCACCGGCGATCGCCGCGCGCGCGGCCAGTGCCTCGTCGCCCAGCTGCCGGGCCTCCCCGGCTGCCCGGCCGATCGTGTCGCCCATCGGGTCCAGCTCACCCAGCTCGAACTGTGCCTCCGCCAGGTCCGGCAGGAGCTCCACGCGCAGTCGATCGGCCGGTGGCAGGAGGTCGGTCGCGCGGCGGAGCAGGTTCGCAGCCGAAGCCATGTCGACCTGGCCAGCGCCCGCCGCCCGCCGATGCCAGCTTGGTCGCGGCACGGCGCCCGACGCGCGAGCGCGTGCTCGTCCGCGGGACCGAGCTCGGTCCGGTAGCGGTAGGCCTGCTCCAGGTGGTAGCCGAGGATCTCCTCGAACTCGGTCTCCCGGCCGCGCTCGCGGTTCACCGGCTCGGCCCAGTCCACGAACTGCTCGTGGAGGCCGCGCGCGGATGCGCTTGAGCAGGCTCGCGTACGTGGTGTCCTTGATGACGGCGTGGCCGAACCGGAAGATCTCCGCGTCCTCGCTCGATGGCCGGACGAGCTGCTTGCCGGTGAGCGCCCCGAGCTCGTCGCCGACCTGCGGGCGGAGCGGATCCTCGACCAGCGCGGCAGCGCGTCACGCGGGAACGAGGCGCCGATGACCGATGCGGGCTCGATCACGCCGCGCTCGTCGGGTGCCAGGGCGTCCAGCCGCGCGGCGACGAGCGCCTGGACGGTGGGCGGGATGGCGAGCTGGCCCGACGAGTCGCTCGTGGCGACCCAGCTGCCGACCTCCTCCCGCCGGATGGCGCCAGTCTCGAGCGAGCATCGCGGTGATCTGCTCCACGTACAGCGGGTTGCCCTCGGCGGCCGCGACGATGCGCGCCCGGACGGCCGCGTCGAGCCCGACCGAGCAGCTGTTCCACGATCGAGGCGGCGTCCTCGGCTCCCAGCGGGGCGAGCGTGACGAGGTCCGCCTCGTGGCTGGTCGCCCACGTCGTCGTGCGTCTCCAGCAGCTCGTGGCGGGCGGTCAGCGAGGAGCAGGATCGGGCGCGCCGTCGACCGCCTCCAGCAGGTGGTCGACGAGGTCGAGGAACGCCGGCGCGGCGGAGTGGATGTCGTCGACGACCGCGACCAGCGGTCGCTGGCGCGCGAGCGACTCGAGCAGCTTGCGGATGCCCCAGAACAGCTCGGGGAGCTGGAACTGCGCGCCGGACAGGCCGATGGCGGCCCCGACGCGTTCGGCGATCGCCGGCCGGGTCGTCGGCCGACCGCGCCTCGTCCGCGAGCCAGCGCGGCGATCTTGGCCACGCCTCGGCGCGCCGTCGTCGTCGCTCGATGCCCGGCCGCCGCGCGCACGATCTCGCCGATCGGCCAGAACGTGATGCCGTCCCCGTACGGGAGGCACCGGCCGCGCACGACCTCCGCCTCGGTCGCCACGGGCCGCGCGAACTCCCGGATGAGCCGCGACTTCCCGACGCCGGCGTCGCCGACCACGGTCACGAGCCGGGCCGCGCGATGGCCCTCCGCATCGAGCAGCGCATCGCGCAGGCGGGCGAGCTCCGCCGTCCCGGCCCACGAACGGGGTGGCCTGCCCTGGTCGCTCGGCCGGCCGGTCGCGGACGCTGAGCAGGCGGAACGCGGGGACCGGCTGGGCCTTGCCCTTGAGGGTCAGTGGCTCGATGGGCTCCACGACGACGTGGTCGCGAGCGAGCCGGTAGGTCAGGTCGCCCGAGGATGATCTCCCGGGCACCGGCCGCCTGCTCCAGGCGGGCGGCGGTGTTCACGGCGTCGCCGGTCACCAGCCGTTGGCCGAGCGTGGCGTCGCCCGCGATGACCTCGCCCGTGTTCACGCCGATGTGGTTGCGCAGCTCCAGGCCCCAGCGCGCCACGGAAGTCCTCGTTGAGCGCGGGCAGGGCCGCCTGCATGTCCGCCGCGGCGCGGATGGCCCGCAGGGCGTCATCCTCGTGCCGCACCGGGAGCCCGAACACGGCCATGACCGCGTCCCCGATGAACTTCTCGACCGTGCCGCCGTGGCGCTCGAGGGCGACCCGCATCCGCGTCGAAGTAGCGGCTCATGACGTCGCGCATCGCTTCGGGGCTGAGGGCGGCTGCCCGTCAAGGGTCGTCGGCTTGGGGTCGGCGAACACGAGCGTCACGGTCTTGCGGCTCTCGCGGCGCGGTCGCGCGAGGGCGAGCGCTGCGCCGCACGTCCCGCAGTAGCGGAACGCCTCCGGGTTCTCCTCGCCGCACGCCGGGCACAGGCGCAGGCCGGCAGCGGCGCGTGTCCGTCGGCCGCGTGCCCCGCCTCGGCCCGTGCCCGGACACGCCGACGAGCGGTAGGCGGGCACGGCGAGCGTCCATGCCCTTCGGGGTGCACCGGCTCGACCGGCCTCGACCTCCACCTGGTCGCCGCACGAGCTCGTAGGTCGAGGCGGCGATGCAGGACCTCGAGCGGCGGGGCGTTCTGCTCCATCGCCGACGAGATGCTTCATCGTGTCGCCCGTCAGTACGTGCTGGCCGAGGGACGCCTCGCCGAACACGACATCGCCGGTCGCGATCCCGGTCCGGACCACGAGCCGGACGCCCCACGTCGCATCGAGCCGATCGTTGAGGCTGGCCAGGGCCAGCTGGCTCTCCGCGGCCGCCTCGACCGCGCGGAGCGCGTCGTCCTCGTGCCGGACGGGCAGGCCGAACACCGCCACGATCGCGTCCCCGATGATCTTCTCGATCGTGCCCCCGTGCGCCTCGAACACGAGCCGCATCTCGTCGAAGTAGAGGGTCAGGACCTCGCGCAGCGACTCGGGGTCGAGCCGCTCGCCCAGCGCGGTCGAACCCTTGAGGTCGGAGTTGACGACCGTCGCGAAGCGGCGGATCTGGCCGCCGCCCGCTTCGGCGCCGGCAGCCGCGTGCCGCAATGCCCGCACAGCGGGTAGCGGACGGCGTCTGCCCGCCGCAGGTCGGGCAGGGGCGCTTGTCCACGGCACCGAGTCTATCCGCCCCGCGAACGGGACGACCGGCAGGGCCGCCGACGGCGAGGATGGACGAGCCGGCGCCGAGCCCGATGCCGTCGGGTCAGCCCTCGGCGTACGCCTTGGGCAGCGCCTCCACCGCTGGGGCCGGGCGTCCGCAGCTCGCGCAGCGCCGGCGGTCGTTCGCGGCCAGGCGCGGCAGGTCGGCCTGGTTGGTCCGCAGTCAGCCGCTCGGTGAGCGTCGACAGCAGAGCCTGTTGACCTCCGGCACGACCATGACCGCCCGGAGGGCAGTCGGCCGGCACCTCGAGCAGCGTGCTCGGCTCGCGTGACCACCACGTCCGCCGTGCGCGGCGCTGCCGGTGAGCGCGGCGATCTCCCCGAAGAAGTCGCCCGTGCTCATCGTCGACAGGCCCCGGTAGCCGCCGTCCGGCTCCGGGATCCCGGCCGCCGCCTCGCCCTCGAGGATGAAGTAGGCAGCCGTGCGGCCTCTCGCCGTGGGTGACGACGCGGGCCCCTCGGGCACCTCGCGCACCACCGCGTCGTGGAGGAACGCGGCTCGCTGCGCCTCGTCCAGGCGGCGAGAACGTCGCCAGCCGCCCGACCAGGACGTCGAAGTCGGCGAGCGTCGCCGGCCGGGCCGCCGCGCGCGGTCGCCCGCGGCCTCCGGCGGCGTGCCGCGCAGGGCGCCGAGGGCCCGTCGCCACTCGGCCGCCGGCCGCCCGATCCCGGGCGCGACGAGGGCGGCGAACGCGACGACGACGAGGATCGAGCGCGGAGACGACGAGCAGCGCCGGACGTCGAGATGTCGGCCAGGCCGGCGCCGGCCATGCCGAGGAGGAAGATGATGTCGCGCATGACGAAGATCGCCGAGAACACGCGGCCCCGGAGCTCGCGCGGCGTGTTGCGCTGGAGCAGCGTCTGGCGGGCGACGGAGGCCGGCGAGTTGAAGAAGCCGCTCACGATCATGACCACGCGATCGCGATCAGGATGGTCGGGCGACAGGCCGTAGACGAGGCCCGGCGATGCCCATGCCGAGAGTAGCCGACGAACACCCAGATGCCCGGTCTGCAGCCGGTCGGCGTAGCGGGCCATGAACAGGCTGACCCGACGACGAAGCCGACGGAGGTCAGCCCCTCCTGGATGCCGTACTCGAACTCGGTCGCGCCGAGGACCTTGATCGCCATCGGCAGCAGCAGGACGTTCCACAGGCCGAACGCGAAGAAGACCGGAGCGCCCAGCAGGAACAGGGAACGGAGCATCGGGGTGTCGGCGATGGTCCGGATCCCGAGGCCTGAGGTTGGCGATCACGACCCCCACCGACGTCGCCTCCTCGACCTCGATCTTGACGCGGACGTGCAGCAGCCAGACGCAGCCCGCCGAGAACAGGAACGTCAGGGCGTCGATCCAGAAGGCGAACCGGATGTCGAACGCGGCGGCCAGCAGCCCGGCGCCGGCGAAGCCGATCGCGGTCGATCCGAACGAGGCGATCGAGAGGAACGCGTTGGCGGCCGTCAGCTCCTCGTCGCTCGCGATCTCCGGGATCAGGCTCTCGTAGGCGGGATCGAAGAACTGCTTCACGCCCGCGTTGACCAGGATGGCGACGAACAGGAGCGAACACGTTGATGCCGAGCAGGAACGGGATCGCGCCGACGATGACCGCCTGGAGCAGGTTGCTCGCGATCATGACCATCCGACGGTCGTAGCGGTCGACGAACACGCCGGCGAGGAGGCCGACGAGCAGGCTGGGGACGGCGGTGGCCATCAGCGTCACGCCGACGAGGAACGCCGACCCGGTCTTGTCGGAGCAGATAAGATGCCGGCCGCGAGGTCGGTCAGCGACGAGCCGGCCGTCGAGACGAGCTGGGCGATCCACATGAGGACGAAGTCGCGCTTCCGGAACACGGCCGTGGAGGACACCCTCACGCCCGGCTGTGCGACACCACCCACGCTGCCTCCCTCGACTCACCGCCTCCGCCGGCCGCGGAGCCGGAACCCTCCTGCCCCGGCGCAGCCCGGCGCCGGGGCGACCACGGGAGGTCGAGGTCCCGAACGCGAGGACTGGCGCGAAGTGTACGTCCCGGGCGGCTAGGATTCGGTCCCGGCCGGCACGCCGCTCAACGCATCCAGGAGGTCCGGGGTTGGACGACCCACGCGAATTGTCGATCCGCGCCGCGTTGGCGGCGGTCGCGGCGCGCGCGGCCGCGGCAGGCCGGATCGAGCCCCCCGTGGGGCAGGCGGTGCTGCGGTCGATCGTCGAGGCGACCGTCGCGCTGTTCGACGCGGAGGCCGCCTCGATCACGCTCCACGATCCCGCCTCGGATCGGCTGGTGGTGCGCACCGCGGCCGGCACCGCGGGCGACGGGGCGGTAGGCCTCGCCTTCCCGGTCGGCTCGGGGATCGCGGGGTACGTGTTCACGACCGGGCAGCCGCTCGCCGTCAGCGACGTCGCCGCCGACCCGCGCTTCGACCGATCGGCCGCGGAGACCACCGGCTACGTGCCGCGGTCGATCCTGGCGGTGCCGCTGCTCGACGACGACGGCACGCTGGGCGTGCTCGAGGTGCTCGATCGTCGCGGCGCCGCGGGGTTCGGCCTCCGGGATCTCGAGCTGGCCTCGGTGTTCGCGCGCCAGGCCGCGGTCGCCATCCGGGCCAGCCGGGTCGAGCGGGACACGATGGAGCTGCTGCGCCTGGCCCTGGCCCGGCTGTCCGAGCGCCCGGAGCTCGACGCCGAGGCCCTCGACGCGGCGATGGGCGAGATCGCGTCGACCCTCGATGCCGCTGGCGACGGGCTGTGGGCCCTGGCCGACGCGGTGGCCAGGGCCCGTACGGCGTCGCCGGACCAGGTGGCCCTGGTGGTCGACATCCTCGAGGCGCTGGCCCTCCGAGCCCCGCGGGCCGCGGCTCGCACGCTGCGGCGATGACCAGCGACCTGCCTGCCTGGAGCGAGCCGTTCGCCGCCGGTCGGCGGGAGCGGATCGCGCGCCACGGCCCATGGGGTCGCGCCGACCGGGCCTGGGCGTTCGGCGACGGGTCCGGGCGCGGCCTCCGGGTGGCGATCGTCGACTCGGGGATCGAGGGCGATCACCCGGCAGTCGGCGGGCGCCTCGTGGACAGCGTCGCGGTGGAACGCGACGGCGACGGCTGGCGAGTGGCGCCGGCCGCGCCGGACGACCTGGTCGGACACGGCACGGCATGCGCCGGGATCGTCCACGCGATCGCGCCACAGGCTGACCTGGTGTCGGTCCGGGTCCTGGGCCCCGACAACCGGGGCAGCGGGGGCGCCTTCGCGGCGGGCCTCCGATGGGCGATCGAGGGCGCCGGCGCCGCGATCGTCAACCTGTCGCTGTCGTCACGCAGCGAGGCGTACTTCGGGCCGCTCCACGAGCTGGCCGATGCTGCCTACTTCCGGGGCGTGCTGCTGGTCTCGGCCGCCAACAACCTCGCCGTGGCGAGCTATCCCTCGCTGTACGCATCCGTGGTGTCCGTGGCAGCGCACGACGCGGCCAGCGCCGAGACCTGGTTCTACAACCCGCAGCCGCCGGTCGAGTTCGGCGCCCGCGGGCTGGACGTCGACGTCGCCTGGCGCGGGGGAGCGCGGATGGTCGTGACCGGCAACAGCTTCGCGGCGCCGCACATCGCCGGCCTGGCCGCGCGGATCCGATCGGCACACCCCGAGGTGACGCCGTTCGAGGTGAAGGCGATCCTTGCCGCGACCGCGGACAACGCCCGCTGATATCGGCCCGTGCGGTACGCGGCCGCGGACATGGCTGCGCGGCCGGCCCGGGACGGGGCCGGCCGCGCGAGCGGTGCCTGCGAGTCGATCGGGAGGTCAGCGATCGCCGTGCGGGTTCTCGCCCGGGCCACGGCGGGTGAACTCGCCCTGGGTCCGGGGTCCGCCGGTGTAGAGGCCCGTCCGGGTGTCGGCGTCGTCGGCGCCCGTCAGCGCGTGCCCCTCGACGTCCAGCTCCGTGTTCTCGACGGCGATGTCGCCACCGGTGCCGGGCAATCCCCGGGTGAACACGCCGGGGGTGCCCGGCTCGTCATCGCGCTTGGGTGCCATCATCGGCCTCCTTGTGAACCCTGCTCGTGGTTCGTCGTCGACTCTAGGCGTCCGGTCAACTGCCTGCCACTGCGGGTTTCACAGGCCAGGTGTCGGACTGCCGACACCCGGCACCACGACAGGCGGGCCGGCTCAACGGATGTGCACGCCTTCGAGCTCGAGCAGGCCGCGCTTCACCTCGAGCGCCGCCTCGCGCCCGCCCCAGGCGGCGATTCCGTAGCCGCCCAGACCGCCGTCGCCGGCGATCACGCGATGGCACGGGACCAGCAGTCCGATCGGGTTACGTCCAACGGCGCCGCCCACGGCGCGGGCGGCGCCCGGGCGCCCGATCCGCCGGGCGACCTCGCCGTAGGCTGCGACCTGGCCGCGCGGGATCGCGCGCACCGCTTCCAGCACCAGCCGGTCCCATGCCGGGCGGTCCGAGAGGTCCACCGGCAAGGTGTCCAGCGCGACCGCCGTCCCCTCCAGGAACGCCGCCACCAGGTCGCGGGCCTGCGCGGCGAGCGTCGCGGCCGGGCCGGCTGCTGCTTCCTCGATGGGAACAGGTCGACCAAGCCCGCGTCGTGCCAGCCCCGCCTCGAACGCCTCGGGCGAGGACAGCAGCTCGAGCGCCACGATGCCGCGGCGCCCTGCGGCCAGCCGTGCCGGGCCCCATGGCCCGGGCGCAACGGCGAGCACCAGCCCCTCGCCAGGGTCAGGGCGGGCCCCCGGTCCTCCCTCGCCGGACGCCCGACGTGGGCGGGTGATCACGGGACTCACGGGCGAATGGTTGCATGATCCGGCCCATTGCGGCAGACTGCGCGAGCCATGTCGCATCACCTCGCCTGCCTCGACGCTAAGAAGCGCTCGCGGCCCAGCCGGAAGGCTCGGGCCCTGGGGCTCTGACGACGCGCGAGCGACGAACCACGGAGCCTCCGGGACCGGAGGCGCCGAGGGGCCGCGGACACCACGATCGGTGCCGCGGCCTTTGTGATTCTTCGGACCTCCGGCACCCGCGGCGCTCCCCGCGGAGGACCTTCGAACTTGCAGCTTCTCGTTTACGGCCCCGGCCGGCTGGGCGGCGCGATCGCCGCGGCCGCGGTCGGCGCAGGCTTGCCGCAGCCCGACGTGGCCCGCCGTCCGCCGCCCGGCGGAGCGAGGCCGCCATCCCCGCTCGTCGACGTCGTGGTCGACGCCTCGGCCGGGCCGGCGCTGGCCGGCAACCTCGCCCACGCGCTGGCGGCCGGCAACCGGTCGTTCGTGATCGCGGTGACCGGGTGGGAGCACGATCTGCCGCGGGTCCGGGAGTGCCTGCTCGAGGCCGGCGCCGCCGCGGTGGTCGCGCCCAACCTCTCGCTGGCCGCCGCCCTGTTCCTGCGGCTCGCGGACACGGCCGCGGGCTGGTACGCACGGGCCGGCGGCTTCGATCCGTCGATCGTGGAGTGGCACCGCCGGGGCAAGACGGACCGGCCGAGCGGCACGGCGCGTGCCCTCGCCCGGCGGATCGTGGCGGCCGATCCGCGATGGGCACTCCCCGACGGGGGCGGTACCGGCCGTCCGCCCCTGGAGGTCGCCGGCATCCGGGCGGGCGCGGCGCCGGGCACCCACCTCGTGACCTTCGACGGCCCGGGCGAGTCGGTCGAGCTCCGGCTGACCGCCCGGGATCGCTCCGGCTATGCGGACGGCGCGCTGGCGGCCGCGCGCTGGCTGGCCCGGGAGCCGCGCGCCCCCGGGCTGCACCCGTTCGATGCCGTCGTCGACGACCTGCTCGCGACGCGGCCCACCCCCAGCTTCGCCTGAACCATCGGCTTCGGAAAGGACGCACCATGGACCACTCCACGCGCAATCCCCGCCACCCCTTCCCCATGCTTCGCGGCGCATTCACCGCGCTGGTCACCCCGTTCCAGCCCGACGGCGGCGTCGACGAGCCCGCCTATCGCCGGCTCGTCGCCTGGCAGATCCTCGCCGGCATCGACGGCCTGGTGCCGGTGGGCACGACCGGCGAGGCCCCGACCCTGTCCGCTGCCGAGCGCGACCGCCTGGTCGAGATCGCGGTGGGCGTCGCAGCGGAGCGACCATCGGAGCGGCCGTCCCGGCATCCGTCGAACCGGCGCGTGCTCGTCGTCGCCGGGACGGGGACCAACGACACCCGTGCCTCGATCGCGGCCACCCGCCGGGCGGCCGCCCTGGGGGCCGATGCCGCCCTCGTGGTGACGCCCTACTACAACCGGCCCGACCAGCGGATGCTCGAGTCGCACTTCCGGGCCGTGGCGGACGAGGGCGGCCTGCCGATCGTCGTGTACAACGTCCCGTCGAGGACGGGCACGAACGTGGATGCGGACACGTTCCTCAGCCTCGCCGAGCACCCGCGCGTGGTCGCGGTCAAGGAGGCGAGCGGCAGCATCGAGCAGATCGCCGCGATCTGCCGCGACCGGCCGTCGGACGTGGCGGTCCTCGCGGGCGACGATGCCGCCACGCTGGCGGTGCTCGCCATGGGTGGGGACGGCGTGGTGTCGGTGGCGGGCAACGAGATCCCGGGCGAGATGGCGGCGATGGTCGCGGCCGGCCTTGCCGGAGACTGGCCCGCGGCCCGCGCCATCCACGATCGATGGCTGCCGCTGTTCCGGGCCAACTTCCAGGGAGGCCCGAACCCGGTGCCCGCAAAGGCCGCCATGCGCGCGATGGGCCTGCTCGACCGGGACGACCTGCGGGCCCCCCTGCTGCCGCTGGCCGATGCGCCGCGCCAGCGGCTGACGGATCTGCTGCGGTCGCTGGGCCTGGTCGACGGTGGCGGCCGGCAGCCGGTCGCGCGGGAGACCCGGCGTGGACGCGGGCGCCCTGCCCGGGCCGGGGCTGTGGCGTGACCGCCCTGGAGCCGGATCCGGCACGTATGGCCGCGGGGATCCTCGACGACCTCGATGCGGGTCGGCGAAGGGCGGCCGTCCCGGACCCTGCCGCGCCGGCCGGCTGGCGTACCGACCCGGAGGTCAAGGTCGCCATCCTCGCCTGCTTCCGGGACCGCGCCACGGCGGTCGTGGACCTCGGCGGCGGGCTCCAGTTCCGGGACCGCGTCGGCGTGCCGCTGCGCCGGCTGCTCGACGGTCCCGGGGCGGAGGCCGCGGCGGAAGCCGGGCGCCCGTGGCGGATCGTGCCCGGCGGGACCAGCATTCGGGCCGGCGTCCATCTCGGGCCGGGCGTGGTGGTCATGCCGCCGTCGTTCGTCAACGTCGGTGCGTGGATCGGCGAGGACACCATGATCGACTCCCACGTGCTCGTCGGGTCGTGTGCCCAAATCGGGGCCCGGGTCCACCTCGCCGCCGGGGTGTCGATCGGCGGGGTGCTCGAGCCTGCCGGCGCACGACCCGTGATCGTCGAGGACGAGGCGTTCGTGGGCGCCGGCAGCGTCTTGCTCGAGGGCGTGCTGGTGGGGCGGGGCGCGGTGATCGGCGCGGGCGTCGTGCTCACCGGGACCTCGCGCCTCTACGATCTCGTCCGGGGCCGGGTGCTGATGGGCACCGTCGCGCAGCCCCTCGTGGTGCCGCCGGCCGCCGTCGTCGTCCCCGGGTCCCGACGCATCGACGGCGCGTTCGCCGAGGCGCACGGCCTGGCCGCCTCGGCGGCCCTGCTGATCAAGGACCGCGACCAGGGAACGGATGCCAGGGTCGCGCTCGAGGAGGTCCTGCGATGAGCCCGGCCCACGCGTCCGGCGAGCCCTCCGAGCGGCCCACCTCGACGACCGCGCGCCGGGCGCGGCCGCCGGCTCGCGACGAGATCCTGCGCCACGGGCGCCTCGGCGGTTTATACCCGGCGGTGCTCGCCGAACGGTTCGGCACCCCGTTCTACGCCTACGACCTCGACCTCGTGGGGCGGCAGGTGGCGAACCTTCGGGCCGTCCTGCCACCCGCGTTCGAGCTGGCCTACGCGGTCAAGGCCAATCCCAGCCTTGCCGTGCTGCGCCACCTTGCCCGGCTGGGCCTTGGGGCCGACGTCGCCTCCGCGGGCGAGCTCCGGCATGTCCTGCGAGCGGGGTTCGAGCCCGGTCGGGTCGTGTTCACGGGGCCCGGCAAGCGCGACGAGGAGCTGGCCGCGGCCGTGGACGCGGGCGTCCGAGCGGTGACCGTGGAATCGGTGGGCGAGCTGGACCGGCTGGACCGGATCGCCGCGGCCCTCGGGCGGCGGCAGCCCGTCCTGCTGCGCGCGGCGGTCCCGGGCACCGGCCAGCTCGAGCGGGTCCGGCTCGGTGGGTGATGGTGGCGCGGGCAAGTTCGGCATGGATCCGGCCGACCTGCACGCCGCGGCCGTGACGGCGGTCGGGTCGCCGTGGCTCGAGCTCGTCGGCCTTCATGCGTTCGGCGCCTCCAACCTGCTCGACGCCGCGGCGCTCGCGACGCACGTGGACGCGACCATCGACGCGGCCCGCGCGATGGCGCTCGGCGTGACGGCACCGCTGCGCCTGGTGGATGCGGGCGGAGGCCTCGGGATCCCGTACGCGCCCCGCGACGACCCGCTGGACCTGGTGGCGCTCGGCGAGCGCCTCTTGGCAACGGCCGCCCGGCTGCAGGACCATCCATCGACCTGCGACACGCAGGTCCTGCTGGAGCCCGGGCGGTTCCTGGTCGCCGCCGCCGGCGCCTACGTGGCCCGGGTCGTGGAGCGCAAGGTCGTCGGTGACCACCACGTCGTCGTCCTCGATGGCGGGATCCATCACCTGCTGCGGCCGGCGCTGGTGGGCCAGGAGCACCGGGTGCGGGTCGTCACGGGCGCCGCGGCCCGGGCCCCGGCGGCCGCCCGGCGGTCCCCGGTCACCGTGGCGGGGCCGCTGTGCTCGGGCCTCGACGTGTTCACCCGGGCGGCCTCGATGGCCGTCCCGGCGCCGGGCGACCTGGTTGCCGTGCTCGATGCTGGCGCCTACGGCGCGACGGAGTCGATGCCGTTCTTCCTGTCCCACCCGCTGCCGCCCGAGATCGCGATCCGCGACGGCGAGGCGTGGCTGGCCCGGCCGCGGATCGAGCCCGAGACGTGGCTCGGCTGGCAGTCCGGCGACCCGCCGGACCGGTGACCGTCCGCAGGGCCTGGCAGCCCATGCGCTGCAGCCATCCCAGCGCCCCCGCGATCGCGCCGGGAGCACAATCGACGGACCATGTCGCCGCGCCACGTCGCTCGCCTGCGCCGTCCGAGCTTCCGGGGCATCCGGACGCCGGTGGTCACGCCGCGCCAGAGCGCGGCGCGGCTGGCCGTGCTCGGCCTCGTCTCGGCCGCGCTGGTCGGACCGCTGTGGCTGGCCACCACCCAGACCGAGGCCGGCCAGCGGATCGCGGACCTGATCCTGTACGGACGGACCAGCGCCGCGCCGCTCGTTCTCGGCGCCGCGCGCGACACGCTGGCCACGATCAGCCTCGCCATGGGCGTCATCGCCACCCTGGGCCTGGCCACCCTCGCGCTCGCGCGCGGTGGCCCCGCGCTGATCGCGGCGGTGGTGGCGCTGATCGCGGGCGCGAACGCCACGACGCAGCTGCTCCAGGGCTCGCTGGACCGGCCCGACCTGCTGGCAGGCGCCGCGTACGCGATCGGCAACAGCTTCCCCAGCGGCCACGTGACGCTGGTCGCGTCGCTCGCGCTGGCCGCCCTGCTGATCGTGCCCCGGGAGCTGCGCACGACGGCCGCGGTGATCGTCGCGGTCGTGATCGCGGCCGTGGGTACGAGCACGATCACCGCCGGCTGGCACCGGCTGGCCGACGTCCTGGGAGCGATCCTCATCTCGCTCGCCTGGGCCGCGCTGGCCACGTCGGTGCTGGTGGTCGTCCAGGGGTGGATGCCGCGCCGCACGTGGCGCCGTGGCCTGGGTGCCGGCGCGTCGACCGCGGCGGCGTTCGCGGGGGCCGCGGCGCTGCTGGCGGGTGCGCTCGGGCTGGCGGTCGTGATCGCCGATTCCGCGCCCCTCAGCACGCTGGCCGAGCCCGGGCCACCGGCCGCCCGGACGTTCGTCGCGGCGGTGTCGATCTCGGCCGGCGTCGCCTGCCTCGCGGTCGCCGCGCTCGTGTGGGCGATGCGCGGCGTGGCGCTGGAGCTCCCGAGCGACACCTGACGCGGACGGATCGGCACGCTGGTCGTGGCGGCGCGATGAGCGTGGGTACACTCCGCGCGTGACCGACTCACCGCTCGATCCGCTCGCGATCGCCGCACCGGCGCCGCGCAGCCGGATCCCCGTTCCCGACGACCACCGCGATCTGCCGGGCGACTTCGGGCACCGGATGCTGGTCGAGATCCGGTTCGGCGACACGGACGCGATGGGCCACGCCAACAATGCGCGGTTCCTGACCTACTGCGAATCGGCGCGGCTCGCCTACTGGGAGGAGGCGACCGGGGAGCCGGTCGGCCTGCCGACTCATGGCGCCGAGGAGTCCATGATCCTGGCCGACATCCGGGTTGCCTATCGCTCCCCCGCGTTCTTCGGCGAGATCCTGACGGTCGAGACGCGGCTGGGGCGCATCGGACGGACCTCGTTCACGCTCGAGCACCGGATCACGGCCGGCGAGACGCCCCGGGGCCATGCGCGGCTGGTCGCCACGGCCCAGGCGGTCCAGGTGCTGTACGACTACGCGACCGCCCGGCCGCGCCCGGTGCCCGACGCGATCGTGGCGCGCCTCGAGGCGTACGAGGGCCGGCCGCTCCGCGGCTGAGCGGGCGCGCCGGGGATGGATCCGCCGCCGGGCACCCGGCGGCCGTGCTCAGACCTCGAAGCGCCGGAAGATGGCCACCGCGTTCTGGCCGCCGAACCCGAAGCCGTTGACGGCGACCGTGTCCACCTTCGCCTTGCGCGCGACCAGCGGCACGTAGTCGAGGTCGCATTCGGGGTCGGGCGTGTGGAGGTTCGCCGTCGGCGAGATCACGCCGTCGCGGATGCCGCCCAGCGCCGCCAGGGAGGAGGCGATCCCGGCCGCGCCGACGAGGTGTCCGATCATCGACTTGGGTGAGCTGATCGCGCGGGTCGCCGCGGCCGAGCCGTAGGCGGCCTTGATGGCCCGCGTCTCGGTCGAGTCGTTGAGCGAGGTCGAGGTGCCGTGGGCGACGATCCAGTCGATCTCGTCGGGCGCGACGCCCGAGTTGCGCAGCGCGTTGGTCATCGCACGGGCCTGCCCGCGACCCGACGGGTCGGGTGCCGAGATGTGGAACGCGTCCGCGGTGAGTGCGCCGCCCAGGATCTCGGCGATCGGGGTCGCCCCACGCTCGAGCGCGTGCTGGGCCGACTCGACCACGACCACGCCCGCTCCCTCGCCCAGCACGAACCCGTCGCGCGTGGCATCGAACGGGCGCGATGCCGTCTCGGGGGAGTCGTTGCGCTTCGACAGCGCGCCCATGTTGGCCAGCGCCGCGACGCCCATCGGCACCACGGGCGCCTCCGAGCCGCCGGCGAGCACGACGTCGCATTCACCGGTGGCGATCAGTCGCAGCGCGTCGTGGAATGCGATCACCGAGGTCGCACATGCGGCGACCTGGGTCATGACCGGTCCGGTCAGCCGGTAATCCATCGACAGCATGCAGCTGGCCATCGAGCCCGACAGCGCGGGGACCGCGAACGCGGACACGAACCGCGGTCCCTTCTGGTCGTGGACGTGGGTGCCCTCGATGATCGCCTCGATCCCGCCGCCGCCGGTGTTGATCACGACCCCCACGCGGTCGCGCTCCTCCTCGGACATCGCCGCGAAGTCGATCCCCGACGATGCGACCGCCTCCCTGCCGGCGCCCGTCGCGAGATGGATGAAGCGGCTCATCCGGCGGGCCATCTTGGGATCCATCACGCTCCCCGGATCGAAGTCGAGCACCTCGGCCGCGATCCGCACCTCGAAGTTGGAGGCGTCGAAGGACCGGATCAGGCGGGTCCCGGTGACCGCGTGCTGGAGGTTGGACCAGTAGGTCTCGAAGTCGTTGCCATTGGGCATCACCGCGCCGAGGCCCGTGACGACGGCTCGGCGGGCGAGGTCAGCGGAGGGCACGGTCACACCTTTCTCGAACCGGGCGCGTCACGCGGCGGGCCCGGGCAGGCCCCGGTCGTGGCCCGGCGATCGGCGGGATTGTAGCGAAGGGCCCGGGGCCGCCGATGTCAGCGGCCGTCCCAGCGCTTGAAGATCACGGCCGCGTTGTGACCGCCGAGGCCGATGTTGTTGGACAGCGCATAGCGCACGTTCATGGCGATCGCCTCGGGCGACACCCACAGGTCGGCCTCGGGGTCGAACTCGCGATAGTTGATCGTCGGCGGCACGCACTGCTCGGCGACCGTCATCACCGTCGCGAACGCCTCGAACGCGCCCGCGGCGCCCATCATGTGACCGGTCATCGACTTGGTGCCGCTGATCGCGAGCGAGCGGCGGCTGCTGGCCGCCCGGTCGCCGAACACCGTCCAGATCGCCTCCGCCTCGCGCTTGTCGCCTACCGGCGTGGACGTGCCATGGGGATTGATCACGTCGACCTCGTCGGCGGGCACCCCTCGCCGCTCGAGCGCGGCCTTCATCGCGCGGGCCGAGCCCGAGCCGCGATCGATCGGCTGGATCATGTCCCAGCCGTCCGCGGCCGATCCGTAGCCCACCACCTCGGCGTAGATCCGCGCTGCGCGCGCCTTCGCCATCTCTAGATCCTCGAGGATCAGCGCGCCGGCGCCCTCACCCAGCACGAACCCGTCGCGCGAGCGGTCGAACGGCCGGCTCACGTCGGCGATCGGCTCGCCCGGTCGCGGCGAGCCCAGCCCGCGCATGTTGCCGAAGCCCGCGTGGGCGACCTCGAGCAGCGGCATCTCGGTCGACCCGGCGATCACGGTGTGGACGTCGCCGCGGCGGATGATCTCGGCCCCCTCGCCGATCGAGTTCGTGCCCGTCGAGCACGCCGTGACCACGCAGATGTTGTGGCCGATGGCCCCGGTCTCGATCGCGATCATGCCCGAGGTCGAGTCCACGAGGCCGTTGGCGATGAACGTCGGGGCGACCCGGGCCGGTCCCCGCTCGGCGAGGATCTTCCAGTTGTCGATCATCAGGTTCTGGCCGCCGGCCCCCGAGCCGAACACGACCCCGATGTCCTCGCGGTTGCCATCGTCGATCTCGAGCCCCGCGTCCCGGATTGCCTGCTTGGCGGCCGAAACGCCGAACCACATCGACGTTTCGCTGCGTCGGACGGCCTTGGCATCCATCCACAGCGAGGGGTCGAAGTCGTGCACCTCGCCGCCCCAGCGGTGCGCGTACGGGGCGAGGTCGAACTTGGTGATCTCGCCCAGCCCCGAGACCCCGTTGAGCAGGTTGGTCCAGGCGGTTTCCTTGTCGTTGCCGACGGGACTGACGACGCCGAGGCCGGTGACGACCACGCGGCGACTGAAATCGGGTTGGCGCACGGGTTCCTCTCGATGTGCTGGGCGACGGGGCTAGACCGTCGGCTGCTCGACGGCGTCCATCGCCGCCGTGTTCGCGAATGGGATGGCGAGCCGGTCGGCCGACGCCGCATCGTCCAGGGCCAGGGCGACGGCGTCCGGGGCGATCCGCTTGACGAGGCCGGTGAGGACGCGACCCGGCCCGATCTCGATGAACGTGGTGACGCCGGCGGCCCGCATCGCCTCGACGGCGCCGACCCAGTCGACGCCGGTGGTGAGGTGATCGACCAGCTCGGCGCGACAGGCCTCGGCGCCGGTGATCGGCCGCGCGTCGGCGTTGGCGAGCAGCGGCGGCCGGGGATCGCGGAACGTGATCCCGGCCAGGACGTCGCGCATCCCGTCCGCCGCATCCGCCATCAGTGGTGAGTGCGCGGCGACCGACACGGGCAGCTCCACGGCGCGCCGGGCGCCCAGGGCCTTCGCGATCCCCAGCGCGGCCTCCACCGCGGGCCGCTCGCCGGAGACGACCACCTGGCCAGGCGAGTTCCGGTTGGCGACCCCGAACACCCCCGCCGCCGAGGCCCGCTCGACCAGCTCGGGCAGGCGCGCGTCGTCGAGGCCGATGATCGCCGCCATCCGGCCCTCGCGGTCCGCGCCCCATGCCTGCATCAGCTGTCCGCGGGTGCGGACCAGCCGGACCGCGTCCGCCAGATCGAGGGCGCCGGCCGCCACCAGAGCCGAATACTGGCCCATCGAGTGGCCGGCCGCGAACGCCGGCTCGGGCATGTCGATCTCGAGCTCGGCCCAGGACCGGCGCACGGCCTCGAGGTACGCGATCGAGGCCGCCAGCAGCGCCGGCTGCGCGTTCTCGGTCCGGTTGAGGTCCTCCTCGGGACCGTCCCACGCCAGGCGGGACAGCGGCTCCCCCAGGGCTTCGTCGGCGGCCCGGAACACGGCCGCGGCGACCGGCGAGGACTCGGCCAGGGCACGGCCCATGCCGACATACTGGCTGCCCTGCCCGGGGAACACGAAGGCGATCTGGCTCATCGCCCGCCAGCGTAGTCGCGTGCGGCCGCAGACCCGCCGGGATGCATGCACGGTTGCAGGAATCCCGTGTCGGTCATACGCTCCGGGTCCATGGAGGATCCCGAGCTGGACGCACAGGCGGCGCCGGCCCCGCCCCGGCCGCGCCCGCGCCGGCCCAGGACGACCGACCCGGCCGCCGGGCCCGAGCTGCCGGCCTCGCTGGTCGGGCGCCGACGCCGGCGGGCTCCCAGCCGCGTCATCGCCCGCACCTTCGAGGCCGACCTGTCGGCCCCCGTGGTCGCCGCGGGGACGCGGTTCCAGAACGTGCGCCAGATCTCGGAACGGGTGGCCATGGGCCGTGCCCTGTGGCGGGAGCTGGTCGTCGGGTTCGCCTCCCAGCTGGGCGAGCTCAACCTCGGGTTCACCCAGCTTGCCGCCCTGTACGTGCTCGCCGAGGGCGCGACGACCACGATCGCCGACCTCGCCGACGCGATCGGGCGCTCGCCGTCGGCCACCTCGCGGCTGGTCGACGGCCTGGTCCGCCGCCGGCTGGTGGAGCGCCGGCGAGAGGACGACGACGGCCGCTTGCGATCGGTGTGGCTCACGCCGCGCGGCCAGGCGGTGCTGCGGATCGTGGACCGGTCGCGTGCGGAGCAGTTCCTGGCCGCGGTCCGGCCGATGCCGCGCGGCGAGCGGGCGCTGATCGCCATGGGCGTGGCCGCGCTCGCGACCCATGCCATCAGCCGGCGCGGTCGACTGGTGCGACCGGGAGGCTGAGCGCCCGCCGGCGCGCGCTGCCGCTACCCGCAGAAGGTCGCGACGACGTCGTACAGGACCGGCAGGCCCCACCGGAGCGCCTCGACCCCGACCCGTTCATCGACGCCGTGGAACCGGTCCAGGAACCGCTCCCCGGGGTCCAGGCGCAGCGGCGAGAACCCATAGCTCGGCACGCCCCGCCGGATGAGGTGCTTGGCGTCGGTCGCAAACGGGGCAAGCACCGGGATCGGGATGCCGTCGGGGTCATGCGCCCGGACCGTCGCCGCCAGCAGCTCGTACAGCTCGCCGTCGGCGGGCGCTTCGACCGGCAGGGCGCCGTGCGAATGAACGATGGTGCAGTACGGCCCGAGGTCGCCCAGCCGCGCCAGGACGGCTTCGCGCACGTCGCCCTCGGTGGTGCCCGGAAGCGTCCGGCAGTCGAGCTCGATCAGCGCCTCGCCCGGCACCACGTTGTACTTGATGCCAGCGTGGATGACATCGGGGCTGATGGTGTCCCGGACCAGGGCGCGGAGCGCCCGTGCGACCACCGGATCGCACAGCGTCCGGAGCGCCGCTTCGGCGCGCCGGGGATCGTCGCCGCCGATCGCCTCGACCAGCGCGGCCTGCTCCGGTGGCATCGCCCGGGCCACCGCCGCCAGCAGACGCCGGACGGCCGGGGTCACGTTCGGCTCGCCGGGCCGCGCGAGCCTCGTGACCGCCTCGGCGGCCATGACCGCCGCGTTGTCCTCGCGGGGCATCGACCCGTGGCCCCACGTGCCCCGGACCGTGATCCGGTACACCTCGAATCCCTTCTCGGCGACCTGGATCGGGTAGAACCGCCGGCCGGCGACCTCGATCGAGACGCCGCCGGCCTCGTTGAGCGCGCCCGCCGCCCGTACGGCCTGGGGGTGGTGGTCAACGAGCCAGCCCGCCCCCTGCCAGCCGCCCGCCTCCTCGTCCGAGGTGCACGCGAACAGCACGTCGCGCCGGAGGCCGGGCACCGGGTCGGTCGCGGGGTCCCGCCCGGCCTCGCGGGCGCGGCCGGCCAGGAGGCGCAGGACGGACACCTCCATCGCGACCATGGCCTTCATGTCCACCGCGCCGCGGCCCCAGACGTAGCCGTCGGCGACGTCGGCTGCGAACGGGGGGTGCGTCCAGCCTGCGGGGTCGGCGGGCACGACGTCGTGGTGGGCGAGCAGCAGCAACGGCTCGCCCCCGCTGCCGTCCCCGCGAAGCCGCGTCACGACCGTGCCCCGGCCCGGGAACGGCTCCATCACCTCGGGCGCCATCCCGCCTGCCCGCAGCTCGTCGGCGATCAGGCCGGCGGCGTCCAGCTCGGGTCCCGGCGGGTCCGGCGGGTTGACCGACGGGATGCGGATGAGGTCCCGGAGGAACGTGATCAGGTGATCATGGGCCGCCTCCCAGGCGGGCTCGCCGAGATCCCGGGAGGGCAGCTGGGCGACAACTGCACCGGGCAGGCCCGCCGGCGCCCGATCCGGCGCGGGGTCCGAGGGCACGGGCTGACCGGGCATGCCGTCAGGCCGGTGGGTTGACGATCAGGGCCTCGATGATGCCCAGGGCAAACCCGACGACGACGATCGCGATGACCATCGCCACCAGGATCCGGACGTAGGGGCGCTCGGCGTGCAGGGTCTCGCGCAGCTCCGGGTCATCCCCGCCGGCGATGTACGGCTGCTGGAGCCCGCGCCGCCGCGCATGCTCGTTGCGGACCGCGTCGTACTGGGCCGGGTCGGGCGGCAGCGGGGGCCTGGCGGCGGGTTCGTCGCTCACCCGACCATGATGCCGCAGGTCGACGGTCTCGACCGGCCGCCACGGCGCAGGCACGGCCGAAACCGCGATGTCGCCGTCACGCTCAGGCTTTGCCGGCCGGCTCGCCCGTGATGCCGACGATGGGAGCGTGGCCGCGGGAGGTGGCGCGATGGCCAGCGGGATCACGACCTCGGGCGGCGGCCACCCGCGCGCGACCGGACGCGGTCACACGCGCGCGAGACGATGGCGATCGACCTGACGGCGGGCGGCCAGCTCGAGGGGCTGGTCCGGATCGGGCTCGCCGCGCTGGCGGGCGGGATCATCGGGTACGACCGCGCCCGGATGGACAAGCCCGCCGACATCCGGACGTTCGCGCTGGTCGCGGTCGGCAGCGCGGCGTTCACCCTGGCCGGGATCCTTGCGTTCGGAGCCGACCAGGGCGCATCGCGGGTCGCCGCCCAGATCGTGACCGGGATCGGGTTCCTGGGTGCGGGCACGATCATTCACGGACGCCGCGACGTGTTCGGGCTGACCACCGCCGCGGCGATCTGGAGCGTGGCGGCGGTCGGGATGGCGCTGGGCAGCGGGCTGTACCTGCTGGGCGTGGGCGGATCGATCGTGGTCCTGGTGCTCGTGCGCTGGCGGGCGCTCGAGCGGACGGCCAGGCTGCCCCAACCCGGCACGGACGACGACGCACGCCAGCGGTCCGCGGATCAGCGCTGACCGCGCTCCCCGGTGCCGGATCGAGATCGGCCGTTCCCACGGGCGGCCGTGGCGCCGCCACCGGTGGTGCCGGTCGAGCCCCGTCCCCTGGTCCGGCCCTTGTCGGGCCGGGCCCCGGATGCCGCCTTCGCGGCCGGGGCCCGGCCGCCGTCGTCCCCGCCTGGTTGCCCGCCGGTGACCGTCTCCGTGGCGAGCAGTGCGAACTCCAGCTCATGGCGATCCAGGTCGGCCTCGGGCGCATGGTCCACCACCAGGAACTCGTTGCGCGCGTCGTGCACCGCGCGGATCAGCTCGTCGAGCTTGAGCCGGGTGGTCTTCGACTCGCGGTTGGTCGTGTTCTGGATGACGAACACCATCCAGAACGTGGCGACGGTGGTCGTGGTGTTGATCACCAGCTGCCAGGTATCGGAGAAGTTGAACAGCGGGCCGGTGAGCGCCCAGACCAGGACCACCAGCACCGATCCGACGAGCGCCGGAAACGAGCCCAGCGCCTCGGTGATCTGGCGCGACCAGCGCCCGAAGCGGTCTCCCAGCGTCGGTGGCTGGTCGGAGGGCGCGTCGCCCTGCGGGGCAGGGCGCTCGCGCCGAGCGCTGCGACGTTCACGGGCCACGGTGTGCGTCCCTCGTGCGGCACGGTCCGTCGCCGGCGCGGCGACCACGACCAGTGCCGGCAGGCTATGGATCGCGGGGTGTCAGGCGCCTCGCAGCCGCCGGTCGCCGCCACGCGGACCCATTACAGCCCGTTGCCCCCCGCAACAAGGCCGGTCTCAGGGCGCCTCGAACAGCGCCTGCAGCTCGTTGAGCGCGAGATCATCGGCGAGGCCGACCCGGAGCAGGATCCGCGCCTTCCAGGGCTGGAGGTCGTCGGCGGCCAGCCATCCCCGGGCGACGAGCGCCGGGACCCGCGGCACCCGGCCCGTTCCCACCCGGCTCGACTGGCAGACCACGATCCCTGCCTCGGCGGCGCGCTCGAGCGCGTCGACCTCGGCCGGCGTGGGGTAGCCGGCGCCCGTCCCAGCGCTCACGATCCCGCGGGCGCCGGCGGCCACCGCGGCATCGATCAGCGTGCCGTCCGCCCCCTGGTACGAGACCACGATGTCGACCCGGGGCAGCGCCCGCAGGTCGATCGCGGCGAAGCGCCCGCGGAGCGAGGCGGCGCGGGTCGGACGGCGGGCGACCACCAGCCGCCCGTCCCCGTCGGTCCAGCCCAGCGGTCCCGCGGCGCCGTCGGCGAACGCCCCGGTGCGGAGGGTGTTCCCCTTGGTCACGTCACGTGCGCCGTGGACCGTGTCGTCGAGGACGACCGTGACGCCCAGGTCCCGGGCCGCCGTGGAGGCCGCGACCCGGACCGCATTGACGAGGTTGAGCGGCCCGTCAGCCGACAGCGCCGACGCTGGTCGCATCGCGCCCGTGAGCACGAGCGGGCGGTCGGTCAGCACCGTGAGGTGGAGCAGCCACGCGGTCTCCTCGAGCGTGTTCGTCCCGTGGGTGACGACGATCCCGTCCGCCTCGCCGCGGCCCAGGATGCCGGCGACCAGGTCGCGCAGCTCGGCGAGGTCCGTGTCGGTCAGGGCGTGGGCGCGCAGCCGCCGGAACGGGATCTCGGTGACGTCGGCCACGTGCGCGAGCTCGGGGATGCCGCCGAGGAGCGCCCCCGGATCCAGGCGACGTCCCGTCTCGAGGTAGGCGGCGAGGTCCAGTCGATCGACACCCAGCGAGTCGATCGTCCCGCCGGTCGTGACGACCGCGACCCGCGGCCGGGTCATCGTGCGGCGACCGGCCGGGGTTCGCCGCCCGTGCCGGCGGCGGGGTCGCCGGGCAGGGCAGCGGCGGCGGCGTCGCCGGGCAGGGCAGCGAGGGCGGGGTCGGCCGGCCGCCAGTGCGGCGCCGCCGCCGGCGGCACGAACGCAGCCACCCGCGCGATCAGCCGCCGGATCCGCCAGCCCTCGAGCGGGCCGAGGACGTAGAGGGGCATCGGCTTGAGCCATACCTCGCTGCCCAGGCTGACCGCGTCGGCGCCCGCCCAGAAGTACTCGCGGCAGTCGTCGAAGTCGCGGATCCCGCCGTTGGCGATGATCGGCAGCCGGATACCCGCGTCACGCAGCTCGGCCACGACCCGCAGCCCGATCGGCTTGATCGCCCGTCCCGAGATCGCCCCGAACCGGTTCCTGAGCCATGGTTCGCCGGTCCCAGGGTCCAGCCGCAGGCCCTTGACCGTGTTGATCGCCGTGATCGCGGCGCAGCCTGCCTGCTGCGCGAGCCGCGCCTGCCACGCGTAGTCCTCGTCGGGCGAGACCTTGAGGATCACGGGGTGGCGGCTGCGGGGGACCGCGCGCTCGAGGCTCTCCTCGAGGATCTCGCCGAACGGGAAGTTGACGTTGTGGCACGACGCGTTGAGCTCGACGGCGGCGATCTCGCCCGGTCGCGCGCGTTCGTTGACGATCTCGACCAGCCGCTCGATCTCGTCCGCGCTGAAGCCGCCGATCGAGATGATTCGGTTGAGCCCCGCGGTTCGCCCGAAGTACTCGTCGAAGTACCGCTCGATCCCGATGTTGGACCAGCCGAAGGCGTTGATCCAGCCCGCGTCGACCCGGCGCAGGGCCCGGCCGTAGAGCCGCAGCAGCTCCGGGAACGCCATCGGGCCCCAGTCCTCGCGGAGGGTGAAATGGCCCTCGCGCGGCGCGAGCGTCATCGTCCGCGTGGTGACCGCACCGAACCGATCCAGCGGCACCCATTGCGCGATCGGCGACAGCCCGTAGAGGATGAGCCTGCGCTTCGCCGCCCCGTACCCCAGCAGGCTCGCCGACGTGACCAGTCGGTTGCGCAGCCGGATGCCGTTGAGGTCGATGACGCCCACGCGCGAAGTATGCCCGGCGTGGATCACGCCGGCGCGAGCGGGCCTCGCAGGGTGAGCTGGTCCGGGATCGGGCGGTAGCCGAGCCGCGCGTTGACGGCGCGCATCGGCCGGTTGTCCTCGTCGTTGCCGGTCTCGAGGATCTCGAGGCCGTGGTCGATGGCCCACGCGATGGTCGCGCGCTTGAGGGCGGTGGCCACGCCACGGCCGCGCCAGGCCCGCCGGACCGCGGTCATGTCGTGCCAGGCGGTCGTCCTCGAGCCCGGCAGGTACATCAGCGACGCCCAGCCGGCGACCTCGCCCGTCCGCTGGTCCACGGCGATCGCCAGCGCCTCGGCCGGGATGCCGTCGCGGTGGACGTCACGGGCGAGGAACTCGTCGAGCGAGCCGGCGCTGACCGGCTCGTCCGCGCTCGGGATGTCCGGGTACGCCTCGACCGCCACCGGATGGAGGCGCGGCGCCAGGTCGGGGCGGGCACCCAGCGACGTGATCTCGATGCCGGCGGGCGGCCGGAGGTCGGGTCGCGCGAGCCCGCGCAGGCCGAGGCGGACCATCTTCGCCCGCTCGATGACCTCGAAGCCGCGATGCTCGAGGAACGCGACGCCGTCGGCCTGGGCCTCGGACACGTCGGTCTGGAGCCCCGTCTTGCCCGCCGCCCTCGCCGCCGCCGAGGCGGCGGCCCACAGCCCGCCGCCCACGCCACGCCGCCGGTCGCCACCCAGCACGTGCAGGCCCATCCAGTAGCGCTCGAACGAGGGGTCATGCATGTAGATCCGCCCGACCGAGCCCGCCCCAACCGGGCGGCCGTCGAGCGTCGCCAGGTACCGCGAGCCGCCCGGGTAGGTCGAGCTCTCCCAGCGCAGCTCCTGGGGCGAGGTCGGTGACTCGGGGGTCACGGCGTTGACGATCGCGATGTAGGCCCCCAGGCCCGACTCGTCGTCGGGATCGATCCGGTGGATCTCGGTGGTCATCCGGGCGCCATCCCAGCGAGGGGCTCCGCGACCTCGGCGACCACGTCCCGCAGCCCGTCCGGCGCGACCGACGCGGGCAGGCCCAGGATCACGTGGTTGGCGCCGGCCCGGACGAAGTCCCTGCCGGTCTCGAGCGCCCTGTGCCGCGATGCCCGGCTGGTGCCGCACGAGAGCTGGGCCGCGAACGTGAACCCGGCGGGGTCCCGCCCAGCGGCTTCCAGCGCGCGCGAGATCTCGTCCCGCTTGCGGGCGAAGTAGTCAACGTCGCCCGGCCGGTTGCCGGGCATCGGCCACCCCTCCGCGTAGCGCGCGGCGAGGGCGATCCCGCGGGGGCGCTGGCCGCCCAGCCAGATTGGCGGGCCACCGGGCCGCACGGGCGGCGGCTCGTTGGTCGCGCCACGCAGCGGGAAGAACGGGTCGTCCAGCGACACGCCCGGCGGCCGGCGCGCCTGGTCGGAGAACAGCGCCGCCAGGACCCGCAGCGCGCTCTCGTAGCGGTCGAACCGATCGGGCAGCGGCGGCAGGGGGATCCCGAACGCGTCGTGCTCGCCCTCGTGCCAGCCGGCGCCCAGCCCGAGGATGAACCGCCCTCCCGTGACGTTGTCGAGCACCGTCGCCGACTTGGCGAGCACCGCCGGATGGCGGAAGGTGTTGGACACGACGGCGATCCCGACCCACTTGCCGGAGACCCGCGGGGCCAGCGCGGCGGCCATCGAGACCGCCTCGAAGGCCGGCCCGTTTCGCTCGCGGCTGGCGTCGGACAGGTGGTCGCTCATCCAGCCGGCGGAGATCGCGGCCTGATCGCCCGCGAGCGCCCAGGTGTCCTCGATCCGCGACCACGCGAGGCCACCGGACTCGGTGGCCGAGAGCCTGACGCCGACCAGCCCCGGTCGAGACCGGGGCGCCGCGGGCAGCGCTCTGGTCATCGGTCAGCGAGGCGAACCGGCGGGCGACCCGGCGGGCGAGTCGAGGGCGGCGCGCAGGCGGGCACCGCTGGTGATCGCCCCCTCCGAGGCCGACGACACGAGCGCCGCGTACTTCGCCATCGCCCCGGTGGTGTAGCGCGGTGGCGGCGGCATCCAGCGGGCCCGACGCTCGGCCAGGACGGCCTCGGGCACCTCGAGGTTGAGCTCGCGGGCGTCGACGTCGACCACGATCGAGTCGCCTTCCTCGACCAGGGCGATGGGCCCGCCGACGGCCGCTTCGGGCGCAACGTGGCCCAGCATGAGCCCGTGCGTGCCGCCCGAGAACCGCCCGTCGGTGAGCAGCGCGACGGATTCGCCCAGTCCCTCGCCGACGAGCGCCCCGGTGACGCTCAGCATCTCCTGCATGCCTGGCCCGCCGACCGGGCCCTCGTACCGGATCACGACCACGTCCCCCTCGTGGATCCGGCGATCCCTGACGGCCTGGAAGCAGGCGGTCTCGGAGTCGAACACGCGGGCCGGGCCGCGGTGGAACCGGCGCTCGTGACCCGCCAGCTTCACGATCGAGCCCTCCGGCGCCAGGCTGCCCTTGAGGATCGCGTGGCCGCCGGTCTCCTTGATCGGTGACTCGATCGGGTGGACCACCTGCTGGCCCGGTGTCTCCACCACGTCGGCCGCGATCCGGGCGATCGTCCGGCCGTCGACGGTTCGCTCGTCGCCGTGGAGCAGCCCCCGCTTGAGCAGCTCGCGCATGACCAGCGCCACGCCCCCGGCGTCGTGCATGTCGGCCGCGGCATAGCGGCCGCCCGGGCGCATGTCGGCGAGCAGCGGCGTCCGGTCGACGACCGCGGCGAAGTCGTCCAGCGTCAGGGGGATGCCGAACTCGGCGGCGATCGCGGGCAGGTGGAGCGCGGCGTTGGTGCTGCCGCCGGTGGCCGACACCGACGCGATCGCGTTCTCCAGCGAGCCCTGGGTCACCACCTGGCGCGGCCGGATGTCGTGATGGACGAGCGTCATTACCAGCTCGCCTGCCCGACGCGCCGCCTGCTCCTTGGCGGGATCCTCGGCGGGGATGCCGTTGAGGCCGGCCGGCGACAGGCCCATGAACTCGAGCACAGTGGACATCGTGTTGGCCGTGAACTGGCCACCGCAGGCCCCGGCGCCCGGACAGGCCCCGTTCTCGGCGTCGTACAGCTCCTCGAGCGTGATCTTGCCGGCGCGGTAGGCCCCGATGGCCTCGAACACCGTGACCACGTCGGCCGGCTTGCCCTTGTAGGTGCCCGGATAGATGGTGCCGTTGTAGAGGATGAGCCCCGGGATGTCGAGGCGGCCGAGCGCCATCGCCCCCGCCGGGATCGTCTTGTCGCAGCCCACCAGGCACACCAGGCCGTCGAACAGGTGGCCTCGGGCGACGAGCTCGATCGAGTCGGCGATGACCTCGCGGCTGACCAGCGAGGCCTTCATGCCCTCGCTGCCCATCGAAACGCCGTCGGAGATCGCGATCGTGTTGAACTCCATGGGCGTGCCGCCGGCCGCCCGGATGCCCTCCTTGACGAGCTCGGCCAGCCGTCGCTGGTTCAGGTTGCAGGGCATGGTCTCGATCCACGACGTGGCCACGCCGACGATCGGCTGGGCGAGGTCGTCGTCGGTGAAGCCGACCGCCTTGAGCATCGCCCGCGCGGCGGCTCGATCCGGGCCGTCGGTCAGGGCATGGCTGTGGCGCTTGCCGGGGTCGGTGGGACGACCGTAGGGAAGCTGGCGGTCGGCAGGCATGAGGTCCTCGCGGGCGCGATGGGGCGTTGGTCAGGCTCCAAGTATGGCCCGCGCCGTCGGCATCCTGCCGTGCGTCGCGCCTCGTTGCCCGAGACCGCGGGCGGGCTCATCCCTCGGCCTCATCCCTCCGAGCGGAGCCGCGCCTCGACGATCGCCTCGGCCGCGGCCGTGCTGGGGGAGTGGCCCGACACGGCGTCCACGAACGTCTCGCAGTCGACCGACCACGCGCGGACGGGCTCGAGCGCGGTCACGGTCGCGGTCCTCGGCATCTCGCGCAGCAGCGCGATCTCGCCGATCCCGTCGCCCGGACCCTGCCGGTGCCGGAACCGGCCGTCGATCTCGACCTCCACCGTTCCCGAGTCGATGACGAGGTAGGTGTCGCCCGGCTCGCCCTGCGTCATCAGCGCCTCGCCGGTCGCGAAGCCGACCTGATGCATCCCACCGGCCACCCGCTCGAGGGCCGTCAGCGGGAGGCTGGCGAACAGGGGGATCCCGCGCAGCAGCGTCGCCTGGCGCTCCGGGACCACCCCCTCCGCGTCCAGCCGCCGGACCAGCGGCCAGCCGATCGCGGCCGCGAGCGGCAGCACGAGGCCGGCGAGGACGAGGGCAGCGTGGATTCCGAAGCCGGTGATCAGCGCCGAGCCGAGCAATCCGCCGATCGACGTCCCCAGGCTGGCGGCCACCTCGAGCGTCGCGAACACGGCGGCACGCGCCCGGTTCGTCGTCCCGCGCTGGAGCAGGGTGAAGCCGGCCACGTCGATCAGGGCGTTCCCGACGCCCACCACGGCCAGCGCCAGCAGCGCCGCGACGGTGCCCGGCACGACGCCCATGACGGCGATCGGGGCGCCCCAGGCGACCAGGGCGAACGCGAACAGCGGGGCGAGCCGGCGCCGCCGTCCGACGGCCAGCGCTCCCAGGGCTCCGGCGATCCCGCCCAGCCCCATCGCGGCACCCAGCAGCCCCACGCCGGCGTCGCCCAGCCCCAGCACCTCGATGGCGAGGATGGCGAGAAACGTCGTCAGCGCGCCCCGCACGATCGTCTGGACGATGAACGACACGAGGACGGCGCCCGCCGGCCGGTGGGCCGCGAGCTCCCGGATCCCGGCGACCAGCGGCAGCCCGCGCGGTTGGTCGGTGCGCCGCAAACGGGCCGCGTCCGGAACCCGGACCGCGAGCACGATCGCCGCGGCGGCGAGGCAGGCCAGCGCCGCGAGGACCGCCGCGGGCGCGGCACCCGCACCGGCGACGACGAGCCCCGCGACCAGCGGCCCGACGGTGGTGCCGAGGCTTTCGCCGAGGGCCCCGGCGGTGTTGGCGCCCACGAGCTGGGCGGGCGTGACGGCGACCGCGGGCAGCAGGGCGAGGGTCGTCGGTCGCACCGGCGCCCAGGCCGCGGCGGCGATGCCCACGGCAACCAGCACCAGCGCAGGCTGGCCGACCAGCACGCCGGCCGCGATCGTGGCGGCCGCCGCGGCGCGCACGAGGCTGACCGCGACCAGCGCCCGCTCGGGCCTCGCCAGGGCCCCCGTGTCGACGAGCACGTTGGTGGCCGTGGCCGGGATCATCCGGATCAGCGACACGAGCCCGACGGCCAGCGGGCCGCCGGCGGCGTAGGCGACGACCAGCGCGACGACCAGCAGCGCCCAGTCCGCGGCCACGCCCAGGGTCCAGGCCAGCTCGAGCGACCGGATGTCGCGATTGCCGAGCACGTCGAGCAGCGATTGCGCTGCCGCTCGCGCCGGCGATGGACGGGACGCAGCCGGCGTCACGCTAGCGGCCGGTCACGACGATCCATGCCTGGACCTCGTCCCGCAGCGCCGCCAGCGGGATGGCACCGTTGCCCAGGACCAGGTCATGGAAGGCCCGGATGTCGAACGCGCCGCCCAGCCGCGCCATGGCCTGGCCGCGCAGGCGCAGCAGCTCCAGCTGGCCCATCTTGTAGGCGAGCGCCTGGCCGGGCATGACGATGTAGCGGTCGATCTCGTTGGCGATGTTGTTGCCCGCCAGCGCGGTGTGCTCGTGCATGAACGCGAGCGCCCGGTCCCGCGACCACCCGAGGGCGTGCATGCCGGTGTCCACGACCAGCCGCGCAGCGCGCCATGCGTCGAAGGACAGGACCCCGATGCGGTCGAGATCGCCGGTGTACAGCCCCATCTCGTCGGCCAGCCGCTCGGCGTAGAGGCCCCAGCCCTCGACGAAGGCCGTCGACCCGAGATGGCGCTGGAAGTCGGGCAGCTGCGGCAGCTCCTGGGCGATCGTGATCTGGAGGTGGTGGCCGGGCACGGCCTCGTGGTAGGCGAGCGCCTCCGCCTCGTACCGCGGCCGAGTATGGGGCTCCGCCGTGTTGATGAAGTACTGCCCGGGTCGGGAGCCATCGACCGACGGCTGGCGGTAGTAGGCGATGGTCGAGTGGGCCTCCTCGTGGGCACCCATGCGGACCACCACGCAGCCGGCCCGCGGCAGCCGCCCGAACCAGTCGGGGATTGCCGCGTTGGCCCGTTCGAGCGCGGTCGTCGCCTGCCGGAACACCTCGTCCCGGGTGGTGAACGACAGGGCCGGGTCGGCGCGCAGCCTCGTGAGCGCGTCGGGCAGGGAGGTCGTGCCGATCGTGCGGCGAGCCAGGGCGTCCAGCTCGCCGTCGATCCGGGCGATCTCGTCCAGGCCGATCCGGTGGAGCGCCCCCGGGTCCAGGTCGAGGGATGTATGCGCGCGGACCAGCGCGCCGTAGCCGTCGAGGCCACCCGGCACCTCGGCCATGCCCGGCCGGTCCGGTGCCCGGGCAAGGGGCAGGATCTCGCCTCCGAGAGCTGCGTGCAGCCGGAAGAACGCGGGCCGGACATCGTCGCGCACGGCGGCCCGGAGGGCATCGGCGAACCGCTCGCGATCGGCGGTGGACCAGCCCGCCGCGCGATCCAGGGTCGCGAGCGGTGCGAGCAACGGCCATGCCTCGTCGGGCAAGGCCAGCAGCCCCGCCAGCCCGGCGACCGCTCGCTCGACAGGCGCGCGGCACGCGACGCGTCCCGCGGACCGGCTGCGGCGCAGGTTCGCGATATGGGCATCGGTGAGCTCGGCCATCGCCCGCCAGCGCGCCACCATTCGTCGCCCGTCGCCCGGGGTCTCGAGGCGCTGGTAGTCGGGCACCAGGAGCAGTCCCGCGGGCACGCCCTCGACCGGATCGACGTTCCAGTCGCCGAGGCCGGTGTCGAGCGTCGCGAGGTCCGAGGCCAGGACCTCGCGCAGGGCGAGCCGCGTCATCCGATGGCGCTCGTCCAGCCCATCGGCAGGGAGCGCGTCCAGCCGTCGTGCCTGGCGGGTCAGCGTTCGGTGCCTGGCCTCAGTGCCCGAAGGAGACGGGTCGGGCAGGCGGTCGTCGAAGCGCCGGTCGCCGATCGAGGTGGCGAACAACGGCTCGGCCTCGAGGAACGACGCCCAGTAGTCGGCCGCCAGGCCGTCGATCGCGGCATTGCCGTCGATCTGCTGCTGCATCGGCCCATGCTATCGGCGCCCGCCAGCGGTGACCTCAGCGGATGCAGCCGCCTACGTCCACCGCACGGGTGCGCCCGATCGCGTGCCCGATCCGCGCCTCGACCGCCGTCGGGCTGATGGCGTAGCCGACGTTCGGGTCCGCGCGGGACTCGGCGAACACCAGGCCGCCGACGGTGCCGTCGGCGAGGATCAGCGGCCCGCCCAAATCGCCGGGTTCGATCGCCGCGCGCAGCTCGAGGATCTGGCGGGTCACCAGCGCGTGGTCGTAGATGTCCCGCCCCGTGGCCTGGTAGGAGCCGGCGACCGCGGCCGGCAGTACCACCAGCGGACCGCCTCCCGCGTAGCCGAGGGTGGCGCCGGTCGTGCCGCGGTCCGGCACCGTCGAGGCGAACGCGAGCGGCGTCCCGCGCAATGACGGCGCGTACAGGAGCGCGACATCGAGGTCCGGATCGAACAGCACGGGGACGCCGTCGGCCAGCCCCGAGCCGAGCGCCACCCGTATGGTCGACGCGCCGGCGACGACGTGGGCGTTGGTGACGAGATAGCCGGGCGCGACGAGCACCGCTGTGCCGGTGACCTGGGTGGTGCAGGCACGGGTCGTCACCCGGCCCGTGCCCGCCAGCGCCGGAGCCGCGATCCGCTGGGCCTCGCGCCTGGTGGGCGTGTCGACCGCGGGCAGCGGCAGCGGGTCGAGGCCGACGAACACGTCCGGCAGGCCCGACGCATCGAGGACGCCGGCGATCTGGCCGATGACCTGGACCGGCGACGGCAGAAGCTGGTCCATTCCCCGCACGACCACGGACTGGGTCGCCGCTCGACCGAGCGTCGGGAACGGGCCGGCCGCGAGCAGGCCGCCCGCCAGCCAGATGATCAGGATGGCCTGCGCCCCGCCCAGCACGCCCCCCGCGAGACGGTCCATGCCCGACAGCACGCCCTGGCGCAGCCGGCCGGCCGCGGCCCGTCCGGCGGTCGAGCCGATGGCCTCGCAGATCACGACCGAGCCGAGCACCGCGCCCAGCACCACGAGCGCCCGCGGGATCGGCTCGAGGCCGCGGGTGACGTCGAGCATCCAGGGCGCGATGGCCAGGATCAGCCCGATGCCCGTCAGCGCGCCGGCGATGCCGCCCACCTGCGGCAGCGCGCCGGTCCTGATGCCGGCCAGGATCGCGGCCGCGAGCACGACCACGGCACCGACGTCGAACAGGTTCACCGGGGGAGTATCGGGGAGGGCGACGATGCCTGCCGCCGGGTCAGCAGGGGATCGTGACCGTGACCGGCGCGGCCTCTTCGTATGCCGCCACCGTGTAGTCGCCCAGCGCCAGTGTGCCCAGGTCCACGATCGTTGCCTTGTACTGGGCGATGTCGCTGCACGCCACGTCGCGGGCGGCGCTGCCCTCGCGGACGGTCAGGTTGAACGTGGCCCCGTCGCGGACGACGTCGACGCCGGACGGCACGGTGCACGGTGCGACGCCGCTCCACCAGGCGACGCGGACCGCCAGCCGCATGCCTTCGACCGCCGGGTCGAGGGCCGTGGGGGCGTCAGCCGCCGGCTGGCGCGCCGAGCCGCGTGTCCACCCGCGGCGGATGGGCGGTCTCCCAGGCATCGATCGCCTCGCCGCGCGCCAGGACGTAGCCGATCTCGTCGGTGCCCGCGAGCAGCATCGCCTTGGCGAAGGGATCGATCTCGAAGTCGATCGTCGAGCCGTCCGGCAGCAGGATGCCCTGCTCGGCCAGGTCGACCCGCAGCTGGGCGTCGGGGTCCACGGCGACGAGGTCGAACAGGCGGCGGTGCGTGTCCGGGTCCACGACGATCGGGAGCACGCTGTTCTTGAGCGCGTTGCTCCGGAAGATGTCCGCGAACGAGGTGGACAGGATCGCCTCGATGCCCCACGCGCGGAGCGCCCAGGGTGCGTGCTCGCGCGAGCTCCCGGTGCCGAAGTTGTCCCCCGCGAGCAGGATCCGGCGGCCCGCCATGCCCGGCCGGTCGAGCACGAATGGCGGGTCCTTGGGGGAGCCGTCCTCCTCGAACCGCCAGTCGCGGAACAGCGCGTCGGCAAGCCCAGCCTTGTCGGTGACCTTGAGGTAGCGGGCCGGCACGACCTGGTCCGTGTCCACGTTCTCGGCGGCGAGCGGCACGACCTTGGAGCTGAAGCTGCGGAACCCCTCGGCCATCTCAGTAGCCTCCGCCCACCGTGGCCGGCGCCTCGATGCCCTGGAGGGTCCGGGGATCGGTGACCACGCCCTTGACGGCCGTCGCCGCCGCGGTCAGGGGCGAGGCCAGGAACGTCCGGCCACCCTTGCCCTGGCGACCCTCGAAGTTGCGGTTCGAGGTGCTCACCGCGTACTGGCCGGGCGCCAGCTGGTCGCCGTTCATGGCGATGCACATCGAGCACCCGGACTCCCGCCATTCGGCGCCCGCCGCACGGAAGATCTCGTGCAGGCCCTCGCGCTCGGCCTGCGCCTTCACCTGCTGCGAGCCCGGCACGACCATCAGCCTGACGCCGTCGGCGGCCCGCCGGCCCTTGAGCACGCTGGCCGCCAGGCGCAGGTCGCTGATCCGGCTGTTGGTGCACGACCCGATGAACACCACGTCCACCGGCTGGCCGGCGATCGCCTGCCCCGGCTGGAGGCCCATGTACTCGAGCGCCCGCTCGGTCGCGCGCCGCGACGCCGGGTCCTCGACCTCGTCGGGGCGCGGGATGCGGCCGGAGACCGGGATGCCCATGCCGGGGTTGGTCCCCCAGGTGACCATCGGTTCCAGGGCGGCGGCGTCGAGCACGATCGAGCGGTCGAAGCGGGCGCCGTCGTCGGTCGGCAGGCTCCGCCAGCGGGCAACGGCGGCATCCCAGGCCGCACCCTGCGGCGCGTGCCGCCGGCCATGCAGGTAATCGAACGTCGTGTCGTCGGGCGCAACCAGCCCGGCCCGGGCACCACCCTCGATGCTCATGTTGCAGATCGTCATCCGCTGCTCCATCGACAGCGCGCGGATGGCGTCGCCGCGATACTCGAACACGTGACCGGTGCCGCCCCCGATGCCGATCCGCGCGATCAGGGCGAGGATCACGTCCTTGGCGCTCACGCCCGGCCGCAGCCGTCCATCGACGCGGACCTCGTACGTCCGCGGCTGGCGCTGGAGCAGGGTCTGGGTCGCGAGAACCATCTCGACCTCGCTGGTCCCGATGCCGAAGGCCAGCGCCCCGAACGCGCCATGCGTCGCGGTATGGGAGTCGCCGCACACGATCGTCATCCCCGGCTGAGTGAGGCCGAGCTCGGGGCCGATCACGTGCACGATCCCCTGGGTGTCGCTTCCGAACGCATGGATCGGGATCCCGAACTCCCGGCAGTTGGCCTCCAGCTGGGCGACCTGGGCGGCCGCCTGGAGGTCGATCATCGGCAGCCCGCGCGGCGTGGTGGGTGTCGAATGGTCGGCCGTCGCGACGGTCTTGTCCGGCCGGCGGACCGCCAGGCCCCGCTGGCGAAGGCCGGTGAAGGCCTGCGGGCTGGTCACCTCGTGGACGAGGTGGAGGTCGACCGCGAGGATGGCGGGCGCGCCCGGCGCCTCGGTGACGACGTGCTCGTCCCAGATCTTCTGGACGAGGGTGCGGGGACTGCTCATGCGGCGGATCTGCCCTGCTCATGCGCTGCGCTGCGGTGCGGGCGACAAGGGTACCAGCGACCCCGACGCGCACGTCGCAGCCGATCCGGGGCGCGGGCCGTGCCCGGCGCTCCACGCGACCCCGGGTGAGCGGTTAGTACCTTTGGGGTGTGGTTGGCTGGGTACCGATGGGGTACAACGCCCCTCGACGGGGTGCCCGCATCGTCGGGGCCCCTCCGGCGATCCCCTGGTCGTCGGTCGCTCGGAGACCTGGATGATCGAGGGATGACCCCGCTCGAGACCGTCGCGAATGCGCCCGACCAGCCGGACCATGCCCGGAGCGAGGCCGTGCTGCTCCGCCTCCGCCGTGTCCCGGCGGCGGCCCGGGTGGCGCTGTTCAGCGTGGCGCTCACGGCCCTGGCCTGGCTGCTGTTCGTCGGATACCTGGCGCACCAGCCTGCGCATCCCACCCCGGTCAGCGTCCCGTGGTACCTGATCGCGCTGGGCTTCCTCGTCGCGGAGCTCAAGGTGGTCGACGTGCAGTTCCGGCGCGAGAAGCACTCGTTCTCGCTGGGCGACGTGCCGGTCGTGCTCGGGTTCTTCCTGCTGACCCCGGGCGACTACTTCCTGGCCATGCTCTCGGGCACCGGCGCTGCGCTGCTGCTGGGCCGCCAGCCGTTGCTCAAGGTCGCCTTCAACCTGGCCGATTTCAGCTTCGTCTCGGCGGCGGCGATGACCGTGCTCTACGGCGTGCACGCCCCGCTCGGTGCGCCGGACGTCCCCGACTGGGCGGCCGCGTTCGCCGCCACGGGCGCGGCGGCGGTGCTCAGCGCGTTCTCGATCGCCGCCGTGATCTCCATGTCCGGCGGCGCGCCGCAGTTCCAGAAGCTGCCCGAGATGATCCAGTTCGGCGGCCTGGTCGCCGTGGCCAACACCAGCTTCGCGCTGCTCGCGGTCTCGACGCTGTGGGTCGAGCCGAAGCTGCTGGCCCTGATGGTGGTGCCCCTGGTCGTGGTGTTCCTCGCCTACCGTGCCTACGCGTCCGAGCGCGAGAAGCACCAGCGCCTGGAGCTGCTCTACCAGTCGAGCCGGATCCTCCAGCACTCGCCCGAGCTGGATTCCGCCCTGGCGGCGCTGCTCGAGCACACGCGCGAGATGCTGCGTGCCGAGCGCGCGGAGGTCCTGCTGTGGCCGCGCGACGGGGGTGAGGAGGGCCTGCTCACCTCGTCCCTGCCCGATGGGCCGTCGCTGACCATGGAGCCCGTCGCGATCGCCGGCGTGCACGAGCTGCACCGCAGGATCGGCCGTGAGCGCCGCGCGTTCCAGTACGACGTGCCCCCGCGCGTCCACGACCCGATCCGGCACGCGATGGCCGTGCCGCTGCTCGGGGAGTCGGGCCTGATCGGCTCGATGATCGTCGCCAACCGGCTGACCGAGGGCACCACCTTTGGCCACGACGACCTGCGGCTGCTCGAGACGTTGGCCAACCAGGCGGCCGTCGCCCTCGAGAACGGGCAGCTGGAGCAGTCGCTCAGCGAGCTCTCGCGGCTCAAGGAGGAGCTCCGGTTCCAGGCGTACCACGATCCGCTCACGGGTCTCGCCAACCGGAGCCTGCTCACGGAGCGGGTCGATGCCGCGCTCGCGGTGGATCGGGGGCCGGAGCTCCCGGTGGTGCTGTTCATCGACCTCGACAACTTCAAGGACGTCAACGACACCCTCGGCCACGCGGCCGGCGACCGGTTGCTCACGGCGGTCGCGGAGCGGGTCCGGACCTGCATCCGCACCCAGGACCTGGCGGCCCGGCTGGGCGGCGACGAGTTCGCGATCCTGCTGCTCGACGATCCGCGCCTGGCCAGCGCGCTGTCGGTTGCCACGCGCGTGATCGAGGCCCTGGCCGTGACGTTCCCGATCCAGGGCCACGAGCTCAAGGTCTCGGCCAGCATCGGGATCGCCGCCAGCCAGGGCGGGATCGAAGGCGCGGACGACCTGCTGCGCAACGCGGACGTGGCGATGTACACCGCGAAGCAGGCCGGCAAGAACCGGTTCTCCGTGTTCGAGCCGACCATGCACGCGGCGATCGTGGCGCGCCATGCGACCTCGACCGAGCTGTCGCGCGGCATCTCGGGCGGCGAGATCGACGTCTTCTACCAGCCGCTGATCCGGCTGGCGTCCGGAGCCCCGTACGGCGCCGAGGCGCTCGCGCGCTGGCGTCATCCGGTCCGGGGGATCGTGGCGCCCGACGAGTTCATCCCGCTCGCGGAGGAGAGCGGGGCCATCCTGGAGCTCGGTCGCGCCGTCCTGTTCGAGGCATGCCGCGAGGCATCGACCTGGCGCTCGGCGGGCGGCCCGCTGGCGGTGACCGTCAACCTCTCGGCCGCCCAGCTCGGTCACGACGACTTCATTCGCGACCTCGTCGACATCCTAAGGGCCACCGGGCTGCCACCGTCCCGGCTCGTGCTCGAGATGACCGAGACCGCGATGTTCCACGACACCCAGACGACGATCGCGCGGCTGATCGCCCTGCGCGACCTGGGGGTGCGGGTCGCGATCGATGACTTCGGCACCGGCTACTCGTCGCTGGGCTACCTCCGACGGTTCCCGGTCGACATCCTCAAGATCGCCCGGGAGTTCGTGGCGGATGCCGACGCGGGGCAGGACGGCTGGGCGTTCGCGCACTCGATCATCGCCCTCGGCCGAACCCTCGGCCTGCAGATCGTGGCCGAAGGCATCGAGGCGCCGGGGCAGCTCGACCAGCTGCGCGAGATGGGCTGCGAGCTGGGACAGGGGTTCCTGTTCGCGCATCCCATGCCCGGCGAGCAGATCGCGGCCCTGTTCGCGCCGCCGCCCCGCACTGCCGCCCGGGCCGCGCAGCGGTCGCTGCCCGCGGTGCGGCCGGGCTGATGTTCATCCTGTACGCCGTCGCAGTCGGGCTGCTCGCCGGGTTCCTCGCGGGTGGCGGGATCAGCGGTCTGGCCAGGCTGCGCATCCGGTGGGCGCCGGTGATCGTCCTCGGGCTGGTCAGCCAGGTGATCCTGTTCAGCGGCCCGGTCGCCGAGCGGGTTGGATCCCTCGGCCCGCCGCTGTACGTCGGCTCCACCCTGCTGGTCCTCGCTGCGGTCATCCGCAACCGTGCCATTCCCGGCATCCCGGTGGTGATCGCCGGCGCCGTGTGCAATCTCGCCGCGGTCGTCGGCAACGGCGGGTACATGCCGGCGTCGGCGGCGGCGCTCGAGGCCTCGGGCAAGACCGCGCCGGTCGTCTACTCCAACAGCTTGCTGGCGAGCGATCCGGCGCTGTGGCCGCTGACCGACATCTTCGCGCTGCCGGCGTGGATGCCGCTCGCGAACGTGTTCAGCGTGGGCGACGTGCTGATCGGGATCGGGATCGCGCTGATCGCGGTGCTCGCGATGCGCGGGTCGGCCGCCGCCCCCGAGGTCGCCGGCTGATCGTCGCCAGCGACCGGTGCTGGCCCGCACTGGCCCGCACCGGCCCGAACCGGGACGTCCGGGGCAGGACCTATGGGCCATTGGTAAGGGGGGGCGCGGCGATTAGGGTCTGGCTCGAGGGATCAACCCTCCACCGGGACAACCGTCCAGGGCAAACCCGTCGTGAGGCGGGGACGCAAAGCCAGGGATCTTCGTTGGAAGGCCGCCCGGCTGCCGGAGTCCAGGGGTATCGAGTTCCCAGCAAGGGAGTCAGCATCGTGAAGGCGAACCTGGCGCGCTTCACCTGGGCCGTCGCGCTGCTCGCGTCGATGGCCCTCACCACCGGCGCATGGATGCGCTGGTAGCGCCCGTGTGCACCGCCGGCGTGGCCTCGGCCCGTCGCGGGCAGGCGGCCGCTGCATCGTCGGATGGGCCCGGTCCCGGCATCGAGTCCTGGCACCGCTGGTAGGTCCTGACCGCTCGGGATCCCAAATGAGCGACGAGACCGCCGGAGGCCCGGTGGTCTCGTCGCGTTCGGTTGTCCGGTTCGTTCGCGGCGGGCACCGGCCGGAACGATGCGGTGGGGGTGGTTGCGCCCTCGCGGGATGTACGGCTAGACTGCGCAAACCCGCCGCCGGCGGGGCATGGGAGTCAGTCGCTTGGGCTTCTTCTCGGATCGCCAGCGCAGCAAGGTCGCCGTCGTCGTGACGGCCGACGGTCGCCGCGTGAGCGTTCCGCTGCGCGACCTCCAGCCCCGTGACGGATCCCTGCTCGGCCTCCTTCACTCGCTGCTTGCCGGTCTCGAGGACCTTCTCGGGCTCCTCATTACCGGCTCCCGGCGGGAGAACCGAGGAACGCGGAGGGATGAGCGCCGCTGAGGCGCCGGCCACCGAACACCGAAGGGACCCTCGCCGGGAGGCGGGGGTCTTTGCATGTCCGGGCGGTCGCGGGCTGTCGGGACGGAGGGACCACGCGAATGACGATGACCAGGGGTGAGCCACCCGCCGGTCGGGCCACGCCGGCGCCCGGTACGCCCACCGGCGGCTCCGGCGGCACCGGCGGCACCGGCCGCGCCACGCCGGCCGCGCCCGCCCGCCGCAGCCACGTGCCGGGCGAAGGGTCGGCGACCGCGGCCGCGGTCGAGCAGGCACGACGGGACATGCTCCACGAGGTGCGGCCGCGCAAGCGCACCCGGATCGGCGCCGACGCGCTGATGGAGGCGCTCATCCGCCAGGGCGCCGACACGCTGTTCAGCTACCCGGGCGGGGTCATCCTCCCGATCTACGACATCCTGGGCGACTACCCGGAGATCCGGCACGTGCTGGTCCGGCACGAGCAGGGCGGCGGTCACGCGGCCGACGGGTATGCCCGCGCCAGCGGCAAGGTCGGCGTGTGCATGGGCACCAGCGGGCCGGGTGCGACCAACCTGGTGACGGCGCTGGCGACCGCCCAGCTCGACTCGATCCCGGTCGTCGCGATCACGGGCAACGTGCCCACGGCGCTGCTCGGCAAGGACGCGTTCCAGGAGATCGACATCACCGGCATCACCCTGCCCATGACCAAGCACAACTATCTCGTCCGCGATGCCGACGACATCCCGCGGGTCGTCGCCGAGGCGTTCTACCTCGCCAGCCACGGTCGTCCCGGCCCGGTCCACATCGACATCACCAAGGACGCCCTGCAGCAGGAGACCCGGGTCGAGCATCCCTCCCTCGACCAGATCGTCGCCGGCCTGCCGGGCTTCCGACCCACGCTGGCAGGGCATCCCCGGCAGCTGAAGCTCGCCGCCAGGGAGATCAGCGAGGCGAAGCGCCCCCTGATCCTGGCCGGCCACGGGATCCTGATCGCCGAGGCGTGGGACGAGCTTCGGGCGTTCGCCGAGAAGGCGCGGATCCCCGTGGCCTGGACGCTGCTGGGCATCGGCGCGATCGACGAGCAGCACCCGCTGGCCTACGGCTACATGGGGATGCACGGCTGGAAGCACGTGAACCGCGCGATCCAGTCGGCCGACCTGCTGATCGCGATCGGCATGCGCTTCGACGACCGGGTCACGGGCAGCGTTCGGACGTACGCTCCGTACGCCCGGATCATCCACGCCGACATCGACCCGGCGGAGATCGGCAAGAACGTCGCCGTCGAGGTGCCGATCGTGGGCGACGCGAAGCACGTGCTCGCCGGCCTGACCCGTCTGGTCCCCGCGGTGGAGCCGGCAGCCCGGGCGGAGTACCTCGAGCAGCTGGCCGAGTGGCGCGCGGAGTCCGAGGGCTCGTCGTGGCACGGGTCCGGCGCGTGGCGCGATGGCCTGCTGTCGGCCGACTTCGTGATCACCCGGATCGGCGAGCTCACCGACCACGTGGCGACCTACGTCGCGGACGTCGGCCAGAACCAGATGTGGCTCGCCCGGTACGCGCGGTTCCGGCGGCCGCACAGCCACATCAGCTCGGGCGGCCTGGGGACCATGGGCTTCGCGGTCCCGGCGGCCATGGGGGCAGCTCTCGGCAACCCCGACGCCGAGACATGGGCGATCTGCGGCGACGGCGGGTTCCAGATGACGAGCCAGGAGCTGATGACGCTCGCCGCAGACCGGATCCCGGTCAAGATCGCGCTGCTCGACAACAAGAAGCTGGGGATGATCCGCCAGTGGCAGGAGATCATCTACGCGGGCAACTACCATTCCTCGCACCTGCCGGGCCCGGACTTCGTCAAGCTGGCCGACGCCTACGGCATCCCGGCCTTCCGGGCAACCTCGACCGACGATGTCGACCGGACCATCCGCGCGGCCCAGGCGGTCGACGGCCCGGCGCTCATCTGGTTCGAGATCGCCGAGGACCAGAACGTGTTCCCGATGATGCCGGCGGGCAAGGGCCTGTCCGACCTGATCGAGACCTGGGGGGCGCCGGAGGAATGACGACGAGGCACGACCCGGGCGACCCGCACCCGCAGCCTGCCCATGCCAGCCCGCCCACCCGGGCGCTCCCGGGCTCGGGCGAGACCCGCCGGCACCTCCTGGTGGTCCTGGTCATGGACCGTCCGGGGGTCCTCAACCGGGTGGCGAGCCTGATGCGGGCGCGCAACTTCAACATCGATTCCCTCGCGGTGTCCCGTACCGACAAGCCGCACATCAGCCGGATGACGCTGACGCTGCACGGTGACGACGTCGCCGTCGAGCAGGCGGCCAAGCAGCTGTACCGCCTCGTGGACGTGCTCAAGGTCCAGGACGTCACCGCCGACCAGGTCGTGGAGCACGAGCTGGCGTTCGTGAAGGTCCGGGTAACCGACGCCAACCGGGCCGAGGTGATCAAGATCGTCGAGCTCTACAAGGGCCGGATCATGGATGTCGCCCCGGAGTCGGTGATCGTCGAGGCCACGGGCACCGAGGGCGAGATCGACGCGCTGGTCGCGCTCCTGCGCGGCTACGGCATCCGCGAGCTGGTCCGTACCGGCGCGGTCGTGATGCTCCGCGGGCCGGGCTCGATCGAGACCTCCGGCCGGGGGATGGCCGGAGCGGCGCCGGGGCCGGAGGGCGAGCAGATGGGCGAGGCCGAGGGTGCCGGTTCGCCGGCCGAAGGAGAGGCATAGATGACGGCGAAGATGTACTACGACGCCGACGCGGACGCGTCGGCGCTGGACGGGCAGACCGTCGCCGTCATCGGCTACGGCAGCCAGGGCCACGCCCACGCGCTCAACCTGCGCGACAGCGGGGTGGACGTGGTGGTGGGCCTGGCCCCGGGCTCGAAGAGCCGGGCCCTGGCGGAAGCCGCCGGGTTCCGCGTCCTCGACGTGGCCGACGCCGTGCGCGCCGCCGACGTGGTCATGATCGCGGTGCCCGACACGATCCAGAAGTCGGTATACGACGCCGAGATCGCGCCCAACCTGCGGCCGGGGGTGCTGCTGATGTTCGCCCACGGCTTCAACATACGGTTCGGGCGCATCCAGCCGCCGCCCACCATCGACGTGGGCATGGTCGCGCCCAAGGGTCCCGGCCACCTGCTGCGCAGCGTGTACGAGCAGGGCGGTGGGGTGCCGTCGCTGTTCGCGGTCGAGCAGGATCCGTCGGGCACGGCCCGGGCGCGGGTGCTCGCCTACGCGCGGGGCATCGGGTCGACCCGCGCCGGCGTCCTCGAGACGACGTTCAAGGAGGAGACGGAAACCGACCTGTTCGGCGAGCAGGCGCTCCTGTGCGGCGGCGTGTCGGCGCTGGTCAAGGCGGCGTTCGAGACCCTGGTCGAGGCCGGCTACCAGCCGGAGCTCGCGTACTTCGAAACCATGCACGAGCTCAAGCTGATCGTGGACCTGATGTACCGGGGCGGCCTCAACTTCATGCGGTTCAGCGTCAGCGACACCGCGGAGTTCGGGGACTACGTGTCCGGCCCGCGGGTCACCGAGGGCGCGAAGGCGGCCATGAAGGACGTGCTGTCGGACATCCAGAGCGGCGCCTTCGCGACCCGCTGGATCGCGGTCCAGGAGGCTGGCGGCGAGGAGTTCCGGCGCTTGCGCGAGCAGGACCGCAACCACCAGATCGAGCAGGTGGGCGCCGACCTGCGCGCCAGGATGCCATTCCTCAAGCCGGTGGTCGTGGACGCCGGCCAGGCGCAGGCGGTCGCCAGCAGCCATCCCGGGGAGGGATCCCGATGACGTTCGATGCCACGCACCCCCGGTTCGGCGGTGGCGTCGCCGCCGGGGCGGTCCGGATCTTCGACACCACCCTGCGCGACGGCGAGCAGGCACCCGGCGCCGGGCTGACGGCGGCCGAGAAGCTGGAGGTCGCACGCCAGCTCGCCCGCCTCCACGTCGACGTGATCGAGGCGGGCTTTCCGGCCGCTTCCCCCGGGGACTTCGAAGCCGTGCGCCGGATCGCGCAGGAGACCAAGGGCGGGATCGCGGTCGCCGCGCTGGCCCGATGCCGGGACGGCGATCCGCAGCGGGCGGTGGAGGCGATCGGGATCGCGGAGCGGCCGCACCTCCACCTGTTCATCGCGACCAGCGACATCCACCTCAAGCACAAGCTCCGGATCTCGCGCGAGCAGGCGCTGGCCGACGCCCGCCACTGGGTGACGTGGGCCCGCGAGACGCTGGGCCGCGATGCCGAGATCGAGTTCTCGGCGGAGGACGCCTCGCGCACGGAGGAGTCGTTCCTGCTCGAGGTGTACCAGGCGGTCGTGGAGGCGGGCGCGTCCACGGTCAACATCCCGGATACCGTGGGCTACGCCATCCCGGCCGAGTTCGGGCGACTGGTCGCCTCGGTCGTCGACCTCGTCGGCCGCGACGCGACCGTCAGCGTCCACTGCCACAACGACCTGGGGTTGGCCACGGCCAACACGCTGGCTGCCGTGCAGGCCGGGGCTCGCCAGGTGGAGGTCACCATCAACGGGCTCGGCGAGCGCGCCGGCAACGCCTCCCTGGAGGAGGTCGTGATGGCGCTGCGGACGCGGCCGACGCAGTTCCCGGATCTCGCAGCGGGCGTCCAGACCGAGCAGATCACCCCGGCGTCGCGGCTGGTCTCGTACCTCACCGGGTTCGCGATCCAGCCCAACAAGGCGATCGTGGGCGCCAACGCGTTCGCCCACGAGTCGGGGATCCACCAGGACGGGTTCCTCAAGAACCCGCTCACGTACGAGATCATGACGCCCCAGTCCGTGGGCCTCGGCGGCAGCACCCTGTCGATCGGGAAGCTGTCCGGCCGACGCGGCCTCCAGGGCAAGCTGCGGGAGCTGGGGCACGAGGTCGACGGCGAGGCCCTCGACGCGGTCTACCGAGCGGCGATCGCGCTGGCCGACGCCAAGAAGGACGTCACCGACGCCGACCTGCTGGCCCTGCTCGAGCAGCGCGCGGCCGACGTGCCGCGCTCGATCGAGCTGCTGGGCTGGAACATCAGCTCCTCCAGCGGTGGTCACTCGGTGGGCAGCGTGTCGCTGGTGGTCGCCGGCGAGCCGAAGGCAGCCAACGCCACCGGCAATGGGCCCGTCAACGCGCTGTTCGCCGCGGTCGACGAGGCCGTCCGGCCCGTCCTTGGCTGGCACCCGGTGCTGTCCGAGTACGAGATCAAGGCGGTGTCCGCCGGGGAGGATGCGCAGGGCCAGGTGCTGGTCCGCTGCCGCCGCTCGTCGGACGAGGGCCCGGGAGCGCTCGTGGTCACCGGCCATGGCCTGTCGACCAACATCATCGAGGCGTCGCTCGAGGCCTACCTCGTGGCCGCCAACAAGCTGCACGGCGCCGAGATCAACGGGATCGAGGTGGCGTTCGTCGGGCGGCGCGCCGCGGAGGAGCTCCCGTGAGCCGCGACGGGAGGGCATCGGGGACCAGCTACCGGATCGCGCTGATCCCCGGCGACGGCGTGGGGCGCGAGGTCGTCGCGGGAGCCGTGGACGTCCTCGAGACGACCGGCCGGGTGTTCGGGTTCGGGTTCGACTGGTCGGAGCTGACCGTGGGCGGCGCGGGCATCGATGCCTATGGCGTGGCCATCCGGCCCGAGGACATCGAGGCGTGCCGGGCCGCGGACGCCGTGCTGCTGGGCGCCGTCGGCGGGCCCAGGTGGGACGATCCCGATGCGCCGGTCCGGCCCGAGCAGGCGCTGTTCGCCCTCCGGGGCGGCCTTGGGCTGTTCGCCAACCTGCGGCCGATCACCGTGCACCCGGCCCTGATCTCGGCCTCGCCCCTCAGGCCGGAGCTGCTCGAGGGCGTGGACTGCCTGATCGTCCGGGAGCTGACCTCAGGGCTCTACTTCGGCAGGCCCTCCGAGCCGCGAGAGACGCCCGAGGGCCGCGCCGCGATCGACACCCTGTGGTACACGGAGGGCGAGATCCGGCGGATCGTCACCCTCGCGTTCGAGCTCGCCCGGGGCCGGCGTCGCCAGCTGACCCAGGTCGACAAGGCCAACGTGCTGGCCACCTCGCGGCTGTGGCGCAAGGTCACCGAGGAGGTCCACGCGGACTTCCCCGACGTCAGCCTCGAGCACCGGCTGGTGGACTCCGCGGCCATGGCCCTGGCCAGGTGGCCGGCGAGCTTCGACGTGATCGTGACCGAGAACCTGTTCGGCGACATCCTGTCCGACGAGGCCGCGGTGATCGCCGGCTCGCTGGGCATGTTGCCCTCGGCCTCGCTGGGCACGCGGTCCACGGCCCACGGCCGCCACGGCCTGTATGAGCCCATCCACGGGTCCGCGCCCGACATCGCCGGCCGGGACGTGGCCAACCCGCTGGGCACGATCCTGTCCTCGGCGATGATGCTCCGCTGGTCGCTGGGCCAGGAGGCCGCCGCGAGTGCCGTGGAGGCGGCGGTGGCCGATGCGCTCGCCGGGGGGCTGCGGACCGCGGACCTCGTGCCGGTGGATCCCGCGGCCGCCGCGACCTGCACCGTCGTCGGCACCCGGGACATGGCCCGCGAGGTCGGGGGAGCGGATCGCGATTCGCCGGCCGGTGCCCGCCTGAGGCGGGGCATCGGCCGAACCGAGTCGACCCTCCCGCAGCCGCACTGGACCCCGACCCATGAGCACCCCCGCCGACCACCCGGTCATCCTCTACGACACGACCCTCCGCGACGGCACCCAGGGCGAGAACATCACCCTCTCGCTGGCCGACAAGCTGCGCATCGCGCGGATGCTCGACGAATACGGGTTCCCGTTCATCGAGGGCGGCTGGCCCGGCTCCAACCCCAAGGACGTCGAGTTCTTCGCCGCTGCCCGCCGGCAGCGCTGGGAGCGGGCGCGCCTGGCCGCCTTCGGGTCCACGCGCCACCGGTCCAACGCGGCGGCGGACGACCCCAACCTCCGGGAGCTGGTGGCCGCCGAGACTCCGGTGGTGACGATCTTCGGCAAGAGCTGGCTGCTCCACGTGACCGAGGTCCTGGGCGCCACCCCGGCCGAGAACCTGGACATGATCGCCGACTCCATCGGCTTCATCGTCGACCACGGGCGGGAGGCCGTATACGACGCGGAGCACTTCTTCGACGGCTACCGGGCCGACCGCGAATACGCGCTCGCCACGCTGCGGGCGGCCCGCGACGCCGGCTCGCGCACGCTCGTGCTGTGCGACACCAACGGGGGCACCCTGACCGACGACCTGGTGGCCATCCTGGGTGACGTGCTCGGGACGCTCGAGGCCGATGCCGCTGCCCCCGCCGTCACGTGGGGCATCCACACCCACAACGACGCCGAGCTTGCCGTGGCGAACTCGATCGCGGCGGTCCGGGCGGGCGTCCGCCACGTCCAGGCGACGATCAACGGCTACGGCGAGCGGTGCGGCAACGCGAACATGGTCGTCGGTCCTCGCCAACCTCGCGCTCAAGACCCCCAACGAGCTGTCGCCGGCCGGCGGCGGCGACCTGGGTGCCCTGACCCAGCTGTCACGGTCGGTGGCCGAGATCGCCAACGTCAGCCCCGACGACTACCAGCCCTACGTCGGGCGATCGGCGTTCGCCCACAAGGGCGGCGTCCACGGTGCGGCGGTGGCCAAGGTGGAGCGCAGCTACCAGCACGTGGACCCCGTGGTCGTGGGCAACGCGGGACGGCTGGTGGTGTCCGAGCTGGGCGGCCGCGCCAACACGGCCATCCGCGCCCGGCAGCTGGGCCACCAGCTCGAGGGGGTCGACCCGCGCGAGCTGTCCAACGTCATCAAGCGGCTGGAGCACGAAGGCCTCGCGTTCGAGGGCGCCGAGGCCTCGTTCGAGCTCCTGATTCGGCGCCATTCGCCCCACTACGTCGCCCCGTTCCGGATCGTGGACTACACGGTCCTGGTCGAGCAGCGGTCGGGCCGCGAGCTGCTGGCGGAGGCGACCGTCAAGGTGGAGGTGGCGGGCGAGATCCTGCACACGGCCGCCGACGGCAACGGCCCGGTCAACGCGCTCGACGGCGCGCTGCGCAAGGCGCTGGCCGCGTTCTACCCGGTCCTCGACGCGGTCCATCTCGTGGACTACAAGGTGCGCATCCTGGACGGGGCGACCGCGACGGCGGCGCGCACTCGCGTCATCATCGACTCGCAGGACGGATCCCGCACCTGGTCCACCATGGGCAGTGACACCAACATCATCGCGGCCTCCGCGCAGGCGCTTGCCGACTCGCTGGAGTACGCGATCTGGAAGTCCGGCGCCGAGCTCCGGCGGCGCGACGAACGCCAGTTCACGACGACCAACGGCGCCGGCACGGCCGGGGCCACTCCGGGAGGCCCAGCATGAGCGATGACGCCGTCCGCTCCGACACCCGACCCGAGCCCGCCCGGCTCGCCCGCTGGACGGTGACCTCGGGAAGCAGCGTCAACAGCCGGGCCGCCGTCGTGATCCGGGCCGGCGACCACGACTGGAAGGCCTCCGCCGAAGGCAACGGCGCCGTCGACGCGCTGTACAAGGCCGTGGACCGTGCCCTCGCCGACGTCCTGGGCGGACACCCGCTGCTGCTCGCCTATGACGTCCACGCGCTCGCCGAGGGTCCCGATGCCGAGGGCCGGGTGACGGTGCGCATCGCCCCCCCGATGTCCGCGGAGGGCGCCCGGGGCGACGGGCGGTTCACGGGCGAGGTCACCAGCACCAACATCGTGGCCGCGTCCGTGGAAGCGTACGTGTACGCCATCAACGCGATGCTGGGCGACGAGTCGTGGGCGGGGGCCACCGAGGAAGCCGGCACCCGCGGCCGCGGCCGGTCGCGGAGCGCAGAGGCGGCGGCCGAGACGCAGGCCGAGTTCGACGACCAGGCCCGCCCGATCGACACGACCGAGTGGTTCAACCGCTAGTGGCCCGCGACCGGGGTCGGAGTAGTGCGGAACGGGGACGGATCCGGCTGGGCCGGCCCGCGCGAACGTCCCGGCACCGGTGCCGGCGCCGTCCGACGCCCGCGGGTCGCGCGCGGGGCGCGCGTGGACGATGACGGCGCCCGGGCACCCGCCGATCGTCGCCGCGTACACCGGCGAGCCGGGCGCCTTCGCCGAGGAGGCCGTGCTCGCCTTCTTCGCCATGCCGGAAGCCCGACCCCTGCCATCGTTCCGTGCCGTGTTCGAGGCCGTGCGCGACGGCGCGGCGGCGGCCGGGGTGGTCCCGGTCGAGAGCTCCCTGCTGGGGACCATCCGCGAGAACCTTGACCTGCTGTACGAGTTCGGGCTGCCCATCGCCGGCGAGGTCACCGTCCCGGTGCGGCTTGCCCTCCTCGCCCTGCCCGGCGAGCGCCTGGAGACGGTGCGCCTGGTCTACTCGATCGCCGCCGCGCTTGCCCAGGCCGACGAGTTCCTGCGCTCGCACCCGTGGACGGTGCAGACGACCTACAACACGGCCGGTGCCGCGAAGCAGATCGCCGACCGGCGCGAGCGGGGCGCCGCAGCGGTCGCGTCGGCGCGGGTCGCACCCATCTACGGCCTCGAGGTCCTGGCGGATGGGATCCAGACCGGGAGCGACAACCGGACTCGGTTCGCGGTGATCACGCGGGCGGGCCGGGAGGCGGCTGTCGTCGAGGCGGCCCGGCCCGAGGCGATCTCCGGGCACCCGAAGACGACCTTCGTGTTCGCGGTGCGCAACGTGCCGGGATCCCTCCACCGGTCCCTGGGAGCGTTCGCCGCCCGCGGGCTCAACCTGTCACGGCTCGAATTGCGGCCGTGGACCGAGCGCGGATCGCGCTGGGAGTACCTGTTCTGGGTCGACCTGGACGCCGACCCGGCAGACCCGGCCTGCGCGGACGCGCTCGATGAGCTGCGAGGCGAGACCGAGCTGGTCCGGATCCTGGGCACGTACCCGCGAACTGCCGAGGACTGACCGGCGGCCCGCGGCGCGGGACCGCTCTCCGCACGTGAGCAGACCGGCGCCCAAGTGCGAGAATGGATCCCGTGTCGTGAGCCGTGCGAGGTGGTCGTGGACGAGGCGTTTCGGTCGGAGATGGTGGCGGGCTACTCGCTGGACGAGCCGGCCGTTGTCCTCGGCGCGCCACTCCTGGGCGACGAGATCCTGCCCGAGGTTCGGGTCCAGGTCGCCCTGTCGCGCGTCAACCGTCACGGGCTGATCGCCGGCGCCACCGGCACCGGCAAGACCAAGACCCTCCAGATCCTCGCCGGCCAGCTGTCGTCCCTGGGCGTGCCCGTGTTCGCCGTTGACGTCAAGGGGGACCTCTCGGGCGTCGGCGCGCCGGGGGACGCGGCCAACTCCAAGATCCAGGAGCGCGCCGCCTCCATGGGCTGGCCGTTCCAGCCGGCCGCCCACCCGCTGGAGCTGATGTCGCTTTCGGGCAAGGTGGGCGCGCACGTCCGGGCCAGCATCTCGTCCTTCGGACCCCTGCTGCTGGGCAAGGTCCTCGACCTCAACGACACCCAGACCTCGATCCTGTCGCTGGTGTTCCGCTACTGCGACGACCAGCACCTGCCGCTGCTCGACCTGGCCGACCTGCGGACCACCCTCAAGTTCCTCGCCTCGGACGACGGCAAGCCCGCGCTCGAGGACCTGGGCGGCATCAGCCCCGCGTCGCTGGGCGTGATCCTGCGCGCGATCGTGACCCTGGAGCAGGAGGGGGCGGGCGAGTTCTTCGGCGAGCCGGAGTTCGACGTCGACGACCTGCTGCGAACGACCTCCGACGGCCGGGGCGTGATCACGCTGCTCGAGGTGGCGGACGTCATGGACCGGCCCCGGCTGTACTCGACGTTCGTGCTGTGGATCCTCGCCCGCCTGTACGAGAGCCTGCCCGAGGTGGGTGACCTGCCCAGGCCCAAGCTCGCGTTCTTCTTCGACGAGGCCCACCTGCTGTTCAAGGACGCCTCGGACGCGCTGATGGAGCAGATCGAGCGCACGGCGCGGCTCATCCGCTCCAAGGGCGTCGGCGTGTACTTCGCGACCCAGGCACCGACCGACGTCCCGTCATCGGTCCTGTCGCAGCTGGGCAACCGGGTGCAGCACGCGCTGCGCGCGTTCACGCCCGAGGATGCCGACGCCCTCCACAAGGCGGCGCGCACCTTCCCCATGACCGACCACTATGACGTCGAGCGGACGATCACCTCGCTGGGCATCGGCGAGGCGCTGGTCACCGTGCTCTCGCCCAAGGGAGTCCCGACGCCGCTGGCCGCGACCCGGCTCGTGCCGCCCGACTCGCGGATGGCCCCGCTGACGGATGCCGAGATCGCCCAGGTCGTGGCTGCCTCGCCGCTGACTGCCCGCTACGGGCAGGCCATCGACCGCGAGAGCGCCCACGAGATGATCACGGCGAGGCTGGCGGCGGCGCACGCGGCGGCCGCCGCCGCGGCCGGCGTGCCGGCCGAGGGGGCCGCTCCGGCGGCAGACCGGGGATCCGGTGCCATGGCCGGGACGCTGACGCCGGCCCAGCAGGAGCGCGAGATCCGGCGCCGGGCGGCGGAGCTCGAGAAGGAGCGCCGGGCTGCGGAGCGCGAGGCGAAGGCCGCGGATCGCGAGCGCAAGGCCGAGGAGCGGCAGCGACAGCGGATGCTCGAGACGTCCATCCGCACCGCGGGCCGGGTAGCCACCTCGCGCGCGGGCCAGTCGATCCTGCGGGGCGTGTTCTCGACCATCTTCGGCAGCGGCAAGCGCTGACGGTGCAGGCCCGTCGCGGTCAGGCAGGGTCCGGCTCGGCCACGCGCTCGGCATCGAGGAGCGCGGCCGGGATCCCCGGGATAACCTCGAAGTGCTCCGCCGTCCAGTCCTCGAGCAGCGCCTCGTGGCGGGTCCGGTCCGCCCGCTCGAGATCGGAGCCGGTGGCGCCGGCGACGTCCGACCAGCCCGTCCACAGCGACAGGGTCACGAACCGGACCGGGGGCTCGGTGGCGAGGTACAGGCGCTGCGGTCCCCGTCCGGCCGCCCGGTCGGCGAGCGTCCCGTCGCGGGCCTGGGTGACGTAGTCGGCCAGTCGGCTCGCCCGCGCCCGCCCGGTCACCAGCCGTGCGATGCCGACGTCGGGCTGCCGGTCGGACCCGATCTCGACGGCGACCTCGAGCACGTCGAGGCGATGGTCGGTCGACTGGCCGAGGAGCTCCGGATGGAACCGGGCCGGTTCGAAGTCGGTGCCGACGGCACTGGCCATCGCCTCGTACGACACCCACACCGACGCCACCAGGCGTTCCCCGATGTTGTCGGGCCCGATCCGGCCGGCGACCACGGCGCGGATCCCCGGCTGCTGCAGCAGGTCCGGGACGAGGATGGTGCGAAGCGTCGCGTCGAACTCGGTGCGTGCGGGACGGAACCGGAACAGGCGGAGCACTGACATCGCCAACCCCGACCTCATCGTGGTGCCAGCGTGCGACGGGCGTAGTGTGGGGGGTCCCCGGGCGGGCCGCAAGCGGTGTTTGCCGGCTCGATCCGGCATGATGCCACGGGACAGCACGATCCGAGCCGCCAGGAGCCACGCCAATGGCCACGACCACCGCCGCGACCCCGCACCCGATCTATCTTGCCGGACGGTGGGTTGACTCGCCCGAGCCGCTGGTCATCGAGAACCCGGCTCGTCCGGGGGAGCCCGCAGGCGCCACCTACCAGGCCACGCCCGAGCAGTACGAGCAGGCGGTGCAGGCTGCCGTCCGCGCGTTCGAGGTCACCCGGACGCTGCCCGCCTACGAGCGCGGCCGGATCCTGCGCGAGATCAGTGCCGGGGTCAAGGCTCGCCGCGAGGAGCTCGGCGCGCTGATCGCGGCCGAGGCCGGCAAGCCGATCCGGGATGCGCTGGTGGAGGTCGATCGGGCGGTGCTCACGTTCCGGCTGGGTGCCGAGGAGGCGGAGCGCATGGTGGGCGAGATGATCCCGCTCGACCTGATGCCGTCATCGAGGGACCGCGTGGGCATCACCCGGCGCTTCCCGATCGGTCCGATCGCCGGCATCAGCCCGTTCAACTTCCCGCTCAACCTGGCCGCCCACAAGGTCAGCCCGGCCATTGCCTCGGGCAACCCGATCGTGCTCAAGCCGCCGTCCAAGGACCCGCTGGTCATGCTCACCGTGGGCGAGATCATCGATGCCGCCGGGGTGCCCGAGGGCATGGTAAGCATCCTGCCCATGAGCCGCGAGCTCGGCGACCGCATGGTGTCGGACGAGCGGTTCAAGCTGCTGACGTTCACCGGCAGCCCATCGGTCGGCTGGCGGATGAAGGCGCGGGCTGGCAAGAAGAAGGTGGTGCTCGAGCTGGGCGGCAATGCCGGCGTGATCGTCGATCGCAGCGCCGACATCGACTGGGCGGTCAAGCGCACCGTCACCGGCGCCTTCGCCTACTCGGGCCAGGTGTGCATCAGCGTCCAGCGGATGTTCGTCCACGAGGACGTGTGGGACGAGTTCATGGGCAAGTTCGTCGCGGCCGTGGCGGCGCTCAAGGTGGGTGACCCTGCGGACCAGACGACCGACGTGGGCCCGATGGTCGACGAGAAGAACGCCCTGCGGACCCAGGCCTGGGTCGACGAGGCCGTGGCGCTCGGGGGCAAGGTGCTCACGGGCGGCAAGGCGGACGGCACGTTCTTCCCGCCGACCGTCCTCACCGAAACCCCGTTCCATGCCCAGGTGTGCTCCAACGAGGCGTTCGCGCCGCTCGTCGTCGCGTTCAGGTTTCGCGAGATGGACGAGGCCATCCGGGCGGTCAACGACAGCTTCTTCGGGCTCCAGACCGGCGTGTTCACCAACGACCTCGACCACGCCTGGGCCGCCTTCGGTGGACTCGAGGTCGGCGGCGTGATCGTGAACGACATCCCCACCTACCGGATCGACCACATGCCCTACGGCGGTGTCAAGGATTCCGGGCTGGGGCGCGAGGGACTGCGCTGGGCGATCGAGGACATGACCGAGATCCGGATCATGGTCCTCGCCTGGCCCCAGTAGCCCGGAGCTCCGCATCGCCCAGGCACGCTCACGGCCGCGAGGCGCGGGCTCCCGGGAGGCAGGACACCGGCCGAACCGCGCGCGGATTGAACGAACGGGGTCCCACGCGGGCGCGTCGCGTCGGCGGGTAGACTCCGGGCGTGGGTACGCCGTCTCCGCGAACTGCCGCCGATCTGCTCGTCGAATGCCTCGAGGCCGAGGGCTGCGAGTGGGTGTTCTCGGTTCCCGGCGAGGAGACGATGGACATCCTCGAGGCGCTCGCCGATCATCCGCGGGTCCGCCACGTCACCACGCGCCACGAGCAGGGCGCCGCGTTCATGGCCGACGTCCACGGAAGGATCACTGGCCGGTGCGCGGTCGCGATGGCCACGCTCGGGCCCGGCGCGACCAACCTCGTCACCGGGATCGCCGACGCGTATCTCGATCGCGCGCCCATGGTGGCGCTCACCGGCCAGACCGGGATCGACAAGATCCACAAGGAGGCGCACCAGTACGTCGACATCCCGCGCATGCTCGAGCCGGTGACCAAGGTCACGACGCGCATCGAACGGGCAGGGGCGATTCCCGAGATCGTGGCCAAGGCGTTCCGCGTCGCGCGCCTGGAGAAGCCCGGGCCGACGCACATCGAGCTGCCCGAGGACGTGGCGGCCACGCCCGTGGACGCAGGCCTCGTGCCGCTCGTCGAGTCCCGTGCCTACTTCCCAGAGCCGACCGACGAGGCCATCGGCCACGCCGCCGAGCTCATCGCGGGATCCACCCGACCCATCGTGCTCGCCGGGAACGGGGTGCTCCGTCGGCGCGCGTCGGCGGAGCTCCGGGCCTTCGCGCGCGGGCTGCACGTACCGGTCGCCGTCACGTTCATGGGCAAGGGCGCGGTCGACGACCGGTCCCATCTGTCGCTGATGGCCGTCGGCCTCCAGGCGCGGGACCATGTGCTGTCGGGCTTCGATCGCGCGGACCTGGTCATCTCGGTGGGCTACGACCCGGTCGAGTACGCTCCCGCGCGCTGGAACCCGGACGGCCGCAAGCCGATCGTCCACATCGACACCACGCCTGCGGAGGTGGATGCCGCCTACCGGCCGGCGGTGGAGCTGATCGGCGACATCGAGGGCACGCTGCCGCGGCTGCTCGACGCCGTGCTGCCACTCGGGATCAACGGCCGCGACGCCTCGGCGCGCCATGCATCGCGCGAGCTGCTGGTGCACGCGGACCTGCGCGCGCGCCTGCTCGAGGACCTGGGGGCGTTCGCCCACGATGACGGCTGGCCGATCCGGCCCCAGAAGGCGATCGCGGACCTGCGGGATGCGCTCGCGCCCGAGGACATCGTGGTGTCGGACGTGGGTGCCCATAAGATCTGGGTGGCGCGCCTGTACCAGGCGTACGAGCCGAACACCGTGATCATCTCCAACGGCTTCGCCTCGATGGGCATCGCGCTGCCCGGCGCGATCGCGGCGGCCCTCGTCCATCCCGAGCGGCACGTGGTCGCGCTGTGCGGCGACGGTGGCCTGCTGATGAACGTCCAGGAGCTGGAGACGGCGGTCAGGCTCGGCGTGCGGGTGACGGTCGTCGTGTGGCGCGACGACGCGTATGGCCTGATCGACTGGAAGCAGCGCAACGCATTCGGCCGGCCGTTCGGGGTCTCGTTCGGCAACCCGGACTTCGTGGCGCTCGCGGAGTCGTTCGGGATGCCCGCCTTCCGGCCCTCGTCATCGGCCGAGCTGGCGCCGGTGCTGGGGCGGGCCCTCGACGTCGACGGACCCTCGCTGGTCGAGGTGCCGATCGACTACCGCGAGAACCTGCGCCTGACCGAGCGGCTGGGGGCGCTCGACCCGGGCGCCTGAGGCGTCGTTCGATGGGCCCGATCGGCCGCATTCGGCCGGAATGCCAGGTCAGGATAGACTCTCGGCCATGGCCATCGAGGCCGGCCGGGCGCGCCGCGTGGCGGTCGTGACCGGGCGGACACGAGGTGCGATGAGCACGGGCGCACGATCGAACGCCGCATGGCCGGGATCGACGGTCCATGGCCGTTGCCGAACAGACTCGGTTGTCCGGTCACCGCCCGGCAGCTCCCAAGGATCGAGCAACCTCGAGTGAGAACCGAGCTTCTGCGTCCTCAGGATCCCGCCTGGCCGACCTGGCTGCGCGAGGGCGCGCACGACATCTACCAGACGGCCGGCTTCCACGCCTACGCGGAGGGGTCGGGCGAGGGCCGAGCGTTCCTTGCCGTCCTGGGTGATCGTCACCGGGGACTGGCCTGGCCGTACCTGCTCCGCGATGTCGCCGGCGTCCCGGGTCTGGCCGGATCCGACGCCACCGACGTCACCTCGGTCTATGGCTACCCCGGGCCCGTCGCGTGGGGATGCGATCCCGGTGACCGGTTCCTCGGGCTCGCGTGGACGGAGCTCCTGGCCCTGTGGCGCGACCAGCGCGTGGTCGCCGCCTTCACCAGGTTTCATCCGTTGATCGAGAACGTCTCGCTGGTCGCGGGCTTCCGGGGCGAGGAGGGCCTCCGGATCGGGATCCAGCCCGTCATCCGGCTCGGCGAGACGGTCTCCATCGACTGCGCCATCGACGATGAGGCGGCGCGGGGTGCGTATCACTCCAGCGAGCGGCGCAACATCGAGCGGGCCCGCGACGACGGGCTGATCACGGTCGAGGACGAAGGCTGGGCATCCCTGGGCGAGTTCGCCCGGCTCTATCGCGCGACGATGGCGCTCAACAGGGCGTCCCCGTACTACTACTTCTCCGACGCGGACCTCGTGCGTCTCCGCGATGCGCTCGCGGATCACGCCCATCTGCTGGTGACCCGCCGCGGGGACGACATGGTCGCCGCCGGGATCCTGATCGAGTACGCGGGGATCGTCCACACGTACCTGTCGGCTTCGGATCGTGGGGTCCGCCCATCACCCAAGCCGCTGTTCTACGACGATGCGCGGCGGTGGGCGCGCGCCCGCCGCAACCGCCTGCTGCACCTGGGAGGCGGTCGCGGCTCGACCGACGACTCGCTGCTCGCGTTCAAGCGCCGCTTCTCCGCGCTACGGCACGCCTTCCACGTTGGCAGGTGGGTGCTGGATGCACGGGCTTACCGCGACCTGGTGGTGATGCGCAAGGCCGTCAACGGACCCCATCCGAGCCTGGATCCCGCCTACTTTCCCGCGTATCGCGCCGAGCGGCCAGCCCGCTCGGCAGGGGTCGGGGCGGCCGACACCGCCGCGCCGGCCATGAACGGAGGGCCGATGACCGGCCGCGATCCCGGCGATCGCCCGCCCCAACGCGACGCCCGGTGATCGTCCAGCGGCGCCTCAAGCGTGCCGGCGACGTCCTGGGTGCCGCCGTCGGCCTGGTCGCGCTCGGTCCGCTCATCGCCGGGACGGCGCTCCTGGTCCTCGCGATCGACGGCCGCCCCGTGCTGTTCCGTCACCAGCGACCCGGGCTGGGCGGTCGGCCGTTCACGATGCTCAAGTTCCGCACGATGCGCGACCCTGCCCCGGGTGAGGGCTGGCGGATGGGCGACGGCCGGCGCGTCACGAGGCTGGGCCGCATCCTGCGCTCGACCAGCCTCGATGAGCTGCCCGAGCTGTGGTGCGTCCTGCGCGGCGAGATGAGCCTGGTCGGGCCACGCCCCTTGCTCGTCGAGCATCTCGCCGCCTACACGGCGCAGGAGCGACGCCGTCATGACGTGCTTCCGGGGATCACCGGCTGGGCGGTCGTCCACGGTCGCCACACGAGCAGCTTCCAGGAACGGCTCGCCCTCGACGTGTGGTACGTCGACCACTGGAGCCTGCTGCTCGACCTCCGGATCCTCGTGCTGACGATCGTCCAGCTCCTTCGACGGTCCGACGTCGTCTCGGTCCAGGACCCCGCGCTCGTGAATCTCCCGACGCGGTTTGCCGCTGCGGAGGAGGGGCTGCGCTTCGGGATCCCGAGCGGCGGCCGGTCTGATCCGGGCGAGCCACGAGCGGACGCCGGCTGATTCAGGCCCGGACACCGCCGCGGGGCGGCACGCCGATCCCGAGAACGCGGACCCGGCCGGGCCAGGCGAGGTCGCGGAACCCGTTGCGTCCGTCGAGCACGACCTCGAGGTCCGGGAACCACGCGGAATCCAGGTTGCGAAAGGCCGGGTCCGCCGGTCTGGAACACGATCGCCCGGGCGCCGGACGGCGACGCCCAGGTCCACGGCTCCGCGCCGCAACCCCTCACCTCGTCGGTCGAGAGCAGCGGATCCCAGGCCGCGACGTACGCACCCCGGGCGGCCAGCGCACCGATGAGCGGGATCGCCCTCGAGTAGGCCAGCTCATGGACGCCCTCGCGGTAGGTCAGGCCGAACACCAGCACCGGCACGCCATCCAGACGCCCGATCGCATCCTCGAGCGCTCCCACGGCGACCTCGACCTGGCCGTCATTGACCCGTCGGGCCCGCTCGACCAGGCCCATCTCGGGCGCCCGCGACAGGAGGAAGTGCGGGTACACCGGGATGCAGTGGCCACCGACCCCCAGCCCGGGCTGGTGGATATGGCTGTACGGCTGGCTGTTCGCGGCGCGGATGACCTCCAGCACGTCGATCCCCACCCGGTCCGCGTACCGGGCGAGCTCGTTGGCAAAGGCGATGTTGAGGTCGCGATAGGTGGTGTCGGCGAGCTTGCTCAGCTCGGCCGCCTCGGCGCTGCTCATCGCCACCACCTCCGCATCGAGCACGGAGGCGTAGAACCTCGCCGCCCGGTCCGTGGAGGCGCGGCCCGATCCCGCCGACGAGCTTGGGATACGTCGCGAGGTTCCGGAACACTGCGCCGGTGAACAGCCGCTCGGGCGAGAACGCGAGGTGGAAGTCGCGTTCGACGACCAGCCCGCTGGCCCCCTCGAGCAGCGGGCCGTAGCGACGGCGGGTGTCGCCGACCGGCAGCGTGGTCTCGAAGATCACGGTCGCGCCCGCGCGGACCCCTGGGGCGATCGCGCTGGCCGCGGCGTCCATGTGCCGGTAGTCGGGTTGGTGATCGCCGTCGAGCATGACCGGCACGATGAGCACGATGACGTCCGACTGGCGGGCCGCCGCCGCGCCGTCGAGCGTTGCCCGCAGCCTGCCCGCCGCGTGGGCCCCCGCGACGCGCTCTGCGAGGCCCGGCTCTTCCGCGACGTGCGCCCGGCCCCCGTTGACCGCCTCGACCACGGCCGGGTTCACGTCGACCGCGATGACGTTCCACCCGTGGGATGCGAACTGGGCGGCGAGCGGCAGCCCCATCTTGCCGGCGCCGACAACGGTGACCGTGCCGGCCGTGCCCGGCTCGCCCGACCATGGCGTCACCGACCGCACCGGTCCGTGATCGCACGGCTGCGCGGGCAGCTGGATCGTGCCCCCGATCACGCTCGCGGAGGTCGACGGTCGGTCGGTGATGGTCATCGCGCGGGGATCCTCGCCGCGAGCTCGGTCAGGTCGGTCGGCCGGCCCTCGGCGGCTGCCTGCAGCAGGCCGGCAGCGATGGCCAGCGCCCACAGCCCGTCCTCGCCGTCCACGACCGGGCGACCGCCCGACCGCGCGACCTCGAGGAACGCGTCGAGCTCGGCCGCGAGCGGCTCGTGGCTGGCCACCTCCATCGGCACCACGTTGCCCTCGAACGTCGTTGCGTAGCCGTCGATGATCGTCGGGCTGCTGATGTCCGCGCTGGTGAACGTCAGCCGCTGGGTGAGGTAGTCGAGCTCGAACATCCCCGCCTCGCCCACGACCGTCAGCTGGCGCCGCTTGGCGGGCGTCAGCCAGTTGACGTCGAGCATGCCGGTCGCGCCCGAGGGGAAGTGGAGCAGGCCGAACAGCAGGTCCTCGTTGGTGGCGTGGAGCCGCTGGGCGGTCTCCGCGTAGACCCGGGTCGGCCGCTCGCCCGCGACCCACGACAGGATGTCCGCGTCGTGGGTGGCGAGGTCGATGGTCACCCCGACGTCGCGGATCCGGGCCGGGAACGGTCCCGCCCGCCGGCTGGTGATCGAGTACAGCGTCCCGACCCAGCCCTTGGCCAGCCGACGCCCGAGCTCCAGGACGGCGGGGTTGAACCGCTCCACGTGGCCGACCTGGAGGGGGACGCCTCGCCGCTCGACGGCCGCCACCAGCTCGATCCCCTCGTCGACGGTCGCCGCGAGCGGCTTCTCGACGAGGACCGGCAGGCCACGCTCGATCGCCGCCAGCGCCAGCGCCCGGTGGGTGGTCGTGGGCGAGGCGACGACCATCGCGTCCAGCCGCGCCTCGTCGATCATCGCTCGCGCATCGCTGAAGGGCGCGGCGCCGGTCTTGGCCACGGCGTCGGCCACCAGCGCCCGATCGGGGTCGGCCACCGCGGCCAGCGTGCAGTCATCCCGTGCGGACAGGTGGCGCAGGTGGTTGCGGCCCATCGAGCCCAGGCCGGCGAGCCCGACCCTGAGGGGCGCCGGCATCAGGCCGCCCCTCCGGCCGCCGGGGCGGCCCCGACCGGCGTCGCGACCTCGCGGATGGCGGTGATCACGGCTTCCAGCTCGTCCAGCGCGAGGTTGGGTCGCACCGGGATCGAGACGACCTCGTCGGCGAGGCGATTGGTCACCGGCAGGTCCTGCTCGGCGGCCCGGGGAAGGTAGGCCTGGAGGTACCCCTGGCGATGGACGGGCACGGGGTAGTAGACGAGCGTCCCGATGCCACGCTCGGTAAGGCCGTCGATCACCGCCTGCCGCTGGCCAGGGAAGCGCATCGTGTACTGGTGCCACACGTGCTCGCGCCCCTCGGGGATACCGGGGACCAGGTAGCCTCGCAGGCCCTCGGTGAGGCGGGCCGCATGGTGACGGCGGCGCTCGGTGCGCTCGTCGAGCCGCGCCAGCTGCGCGAGCCCCAGCGCCGCCGCAAGATCCGTGGGCTTGAGGTTGGTCCCCAGCGACTCGTGGTGGTAGCGGACCCGCATGCCGTGGTTGCGGAACAGGCGCAGGCGATCCGCGACCGCGTCGTCATCGGTCGTCGCGAGGCCGCCCTCGCCGGTCATCAGGTTCTTGGTCGCGTACAGGCTGAACATCGCCGGCCCGAACTGGCCGGCCCGGCGGCCCCGGTAGGTGGCGCCGTGGGCCTGGGCCGCGTCCTCCACGAGCCGGATCCTGCGGCGTCGCGCGATGTCGACGAGGGGATCCATGTCCGCCATCAGGCCGTACAGGTGCACCGGCATGATCGCCCGCGTGCGGGGCGTGATCGCCGCCTCCACGAGGTCCGGATCGAGGCAGAAGTCATCCGCCCGGATATCCACGAAGACCGGGCGAGCGCCGACTCGCAGGATCGCGCTGACGGTCGCGTTGAAGGTGAAGCTGGTCGTGATCACCTCGTCGCCGGGGCCGATCCCGAGCGCCTCGAGGATCGCCTCGAGGGCGACGGTCCCGTTGGCCATGAACACCGCGTGCCGGACGCCGCAGTAGGCGGCCCACGCCTCCTCGAACTCGACGCTGCGGCGGCCCATCGCAAGCATGCCCGAGCGGAGCACGTCGATCACGGCCTGCTCCTCGGCCGGGCCCAGGTCTGGCTTCGAGATCGGGATCACGTTGCTGACTCCTTCGTGCGCTCGAGGCACCGGTCGCCATCGATGGCATAGCGGTCGCCGCACGCCGGGCACCTCGCCTCGCCCGACGCATCGCCGGGCAGGGGCAGCCCGTCTCGGCCGACCAGCCGCCTCCCGCAGGCACACACCCAGCCGAGCCGGCGGGCGGGGTTGCCCGCCACCAGCGCGTGGTCGGGCACGTCGCGGGTGACCACCGCGCCGGCGCCCACCGTGGCGAACCGCCCCACGTCCCGGCCGGCGACGACGACGGCACCCGCGCCGATCGAGCAGCCGGTGCGGAGGCGGATCGGGCTCACCACCCAGTCGTCGGCGCGGGCGAGGTCCCCGGCTGCGGTGATCGCCCGGGGGAACCGGTCGTTGGTGAGGATCGCGTTGGGCCCGATGAACACCCCGTCCTCGACCGTCACGCCGTGGTAGACGAGGGCCGCGTTCTGAATCTTGACCCGGTCGCCGATCTCGACGCCCTCGTCGATGAACGCGTCGCGGCCGACGATGCAGTCGGCACCGATCCGGGCCCCGGTCCGAACCTGCGCTCGGTGCCAGATGCTCGTTCGCGGCCCGACCGACACGTCGGGCTCGAGATCGGCGCTGGCGTGGATGCGGGCGGAGGGATCGATCACGGACGGGAAGGGCTCCTACGGCGGGCAGGGCACGGTCCGCCCGCACGCAGGACCATAGCAGGGGCTCCGCGGACTCGGCGGCGGTCCTCGATCCGAGGGCGCGTCCGCGGGATCTATTCGTTGCTCGCCGGCACCGAATTGCATGCCGCCTGGGATTGGGCCAGTCGGGGGTGCGCTACCTTGGAGGCGCGCCGCTGCAACCGCCGGGCGCCCCGAAGAGGTAGGTCTTTGGAGTTCCGGATCTTCGTGCTGCGTTCATGCGCCACCGTCCGCGTCCGGCGCCCGTACGAACCACGCTATCGCGGCGAGGAATGGGTGAGCTCATCATGAAGGTCGCACTACGGCGGGAACTTGCTCGCCTGGATGCAGCCGACGGCGTGACGCTCATCCGCCTGGGTGGCTCGGCCTGGGACGACGCGCTACAAGCCGTCCCGGCGAGCGTGTTCCATGGCGCCGGGTACCACCGCTACAGCCGTGGATACGGGGAGGGCGAGCCCTACCTGGCGGTCGTGGGGGATCGGGTCAGGGGCCTGGCATGGCCGTACATCCTTCGGCCGATCACGGACCTCCCCTGGCTGGCCGGCAGCGGCGCCACGGACGTGCATTCCGTGTACGGATATCCTGGGCCGCTGGCCTGGGGTCATGCTCCCGGTGACGGCTTCGTCGCGTGGGCCCTGGGCCAGGTCGGCGAGACCTGGAGAAGGCAGGGGGCGGTGAGCGCCTTCACTCGCTTCAATCCCGTGCTCGACAACGCCGGGCTCGTCCGGGACCTTGCGAGCGACGACGGCTGGATCACCCCCGCGGGCGTGAAGGCAGCAGGAGCGACGGTGTCCGTGGATCTCACGCTCGACCAGGACCTGGTTCGCGCGCAGTACGGGCGCGACCTGGCTCGATCGATCGCGGCGCTCCGGCGACACGGGCTGGTGACCGTGCACGACGAGTGGTGGGATCACCTGTCGACGTTCGCCGATCTCTATCGCAACACGATGACGCGGATCGGCGCGGCAGATTTCTACTGGTTCCAGGAGCGCGACTTCGAGCGGCTGAGGGCCGACGTGGGAGACCACCTGCACCTGCTGGTCACGACGCTCGACGACGTCGTGGTAGCCGCCGGCCTGTTCCTCGAGCACGATGGTGTCGTCGAGTGGCACCTCGTCGGATCGAACGACCGGTTTCGCGACCTCTCGCCGTCCAAGCTGCTCGTCGACGACGCGATCCAGTGGTCGAGGGAGCGTGGCAACCGCGTGCTGCACCTCGGAGGCGGCCGCGGTGGTCGCGAGGACTCCCTGTACTGGTTCAAGAGCCGCTTCTCGCCCCAGCGCCACCAGTTCAGCACGGGTCGCTGGATCCTGGAGCCCGACCGGTATGCAGCATTCACGGCGGCTCGGCAGGCCGCGCTGCCTTCGGGGGCCTCGAGCGATCCGGACTTCTTCCCAGCCTACCGGGCGCCGGTGCGCCCGGACGGCGCCTCCTGACCGGAGGCGCGGCAGTCATCCTAAGGGCTGCCGGACGTCGAGACTGATGCCTCCGGGTCCGCTGCCGACAGGGCGCTCGCAGATGATCCGCCGTTGGGCAGGACGAGGCCCGCATCGATCGAGGCGAGGAAGCGCGGGGGCATGATGATGTCATCGAGCGTCTGTGTGACGCGCACGCCCCGCCGGCCCAGGACCTGCCCGACGGTGCGGCCGATGATCTGGACGTCGAGCCACAGGCTCCAGTGATCGATGTACCAGATGTCCATCTCGAGCCGTTCTTCGAACGGCACCATGTGGCGGCCGGAGATCGCTGCCCAGCCGGTGATCCCAGGCCTCATCTCGTGGCGCCTGGCCTCGCGCGGCGTGTAGCAGGCCGAGATACTCCTCGAGCAGCGGTCGCGGGCCGACCAGGCTCATGTCGCCGCGCAGCACGTTCCACAGCTCGGGCAGCTCATCGAGGCTGGAGGCCCGCAGGAACCGACCGAGCCTGGTGACCCGGATCTCATCGGTACGAAACCAGGTATCGCCGGGCGGGACTGGTCGCATCGTCCGGAACTTGACGATCGTGAACGGCCGCCCGTCCCGACCCGGCCGGCGCTGGCGGAACAGGATCGGCCGGCCCATCGTCGCCGCGATGGCGACGGCCGTCCAGGCGAGGATCGGCGACAGGACCAGAATGCCCAGGATGGCCCCGACGATATCCATCGCGCGCTTCAAGGCCATTGACGCAGGCCTGGAGGCTGGAACGCCGCCCCCGCCGGCGGCGCCCGTGCGGCCCATCCGCCCCGATCTCCCGCGCAGAACCCGCTCGCGGAGCCGATGCACGGCGCCGCCGGGGACCCGTCGCAGGCAGCCCAGCACGTAGGTGTACCACTGGTCGCCGTACGGCACGTAGCAGCGCACCCGGAACCCCTCGCGCACCAGCCGGCGCTGGAGGTCTGGGCGGACCCCCATGAGCATCTGGAGCTCGAACGAGGACCGGTCCCGGCCGGCGACGTCCGCCGCACGGCGGACGGTCTCGATCGCGGCTGGATCGTGGGTTGCGATCGCCGGGTCGGTCGCTCCCGCCATGAGCGTCTCGATGTCGGCCAGGAACGCCCGATCGACCTCGTCCTTCGCGTGGAACACGATCTCGGGGGACTCCCAGTAGCCGCCCTTGACCAGCCGGATCCGACTCCCGTCCGCCATCAACCGCGGCAAGTCCTCGCGATGACCGAGGAGATAGGACTGCAGCACGATGCCGACGCGCTCGGATCCGAACGCCGCACGCGCCTGCTCGAACAGGCCGATCGTGGCCTCGACGTAGCGCGACTCCTCCATGTCGATCCGCACGAAGATGCCGTGGTCGCGGGCGCGCTCGAGGATCCGCCACAGCTGGGTCCGGCACAGCCCGCCGTCGATGTCCAGGCCGATCTGGGTGAGCTTCAGCGACAGGTGCAAATCGACCCCTGACGCCAGGATCCCGTCGAGCGCCCCGATGACCTCATCCACGGCGGCCACCGCCTCGGACTCAACCGTCACGTGCGTGCCGACGTGGTTGAGCGTGGCCGCGATCCCCTGCGCGTTGAGCGCCCGGACCTTGTCCAGCGCGGCGGGTAGGTCCTCCCCGGCAACGAACCGCCAGGCGACGTCGCGCACGAACGGCGTGCTCATCGCGAACCTACGCACCGTCGACTTGCCGGCGACCCAGCCCAGCACCCGGCGCGCGGCCGATCGGCGCGGCTCGGCGGCCTCGGGCGTAGCCGTCAACACTCGATCGCCTCGCGCAGGGCCGCGGCCACCCGCCCGACCTCCTCGTCGCTCAGCCGGCTGGAGAAGGGGAGAGCGAGCGTGGACGCGGCGACCCGCTCCGTGACCGGGAAGTCACCCGGCGCGAAACCGAAGGTCGAGCGATAGAACGGTTGGAGGTGGAGCGGCGCGAAGTACGGACGGGCCGGGACGCCGAGCTCGGCCAGGGACCCGATCACACGGTCGCGGTCGATCGCCGGGTCGAGCCGGACGACGTAGACGAACCAGTCCACGAGCTCGCCCGCACCGGCACGTGGGAGACGGACCCAGGCTTCCTCGCCCAGCGCGTCCTCGTAGGCCGCGGCGACCCGGGCGCGGCCGGCGCGCAGCTCGGCCAGACGCTCGACCTGGGCCACGCCGAGCGCGGCCGAGAGCTCGTCGAGTCGGTAGTTGTATCCGAGCCGCACGTGACGCAGCCACGTCCCGTCCTGGTCGCGTCCCTGGTTGCGCAGGCTGCGCATGGTGTCGGCGAGCGTGCTGTCGTCGGTCACCACCATCCCGCCCTCGCCGGTGGTGATCTGCTTGTTGGGGTAGAAGGCGAACACCGCGACGTCGCCGAAGTTGCCGAGCGGGCGCCCGCCGACCGTGGAGCCGAGACCCTCGCACGAATCCTCGACGATCATCCAGCCGTGGCTCCTGGCGATGCGCTCGATTTCGACGATGCGGCACGGCCGGCCGAACACGTGGACGGGGAGCACCGCGCGAGTTCGGTCGGACGGCGGCCGCCTCGACCAGATCGGGATCGAGCCCGAGGCTGTCCTCCTCGATGTCCACGAACCGGGGGATGGCACGCTCGTAGAGCAGGCAGTTGGCCGATGCGACGAAGCTGAACGGGGTGGTGATGACCTCGTCGCCCTCGCCGATTCCGAGCGCTCGCACGCTCATGTGGAGGCCGGCCGTTCCGCTCGAGCAGGCGACCCCGTCTCGCCGACCGGCGAGCGCCGCGATCGCGGCCTCGAACCTCGGCGCGAACGGGCCAAGCGCGAGCACGTCGCTCTGGAGGACCTGCGTCACGAGTTCGACCTCGCGTGGCCCGATGTCGGCCCGCGCGAGGGGGATCGACCGGCGCGTGGCAGGGTTCGGCGAGGAAGGCATCGCATCTCCGGAACTGGACGGCAACTTCCCCGCGAGATGCCGCACGCGGGCCGCTCGCACCCTATCACGCGAGCGGCTGGCATTGGGCCGAGCGCATTGGACGACTCGTTGCCGGTTGGCAACGCAAGCGTCTGCGCCGAGGATGCACTGGCGTCAGGTCGGCTACATTCTTGCCGGACTCCAATCCCAGGTTTCGTCCAACGAGGTTCGTGTGGGCTTCCGTCTCGTTGGCCCGGGCGACGGGCCGCTGCTGGCCAACCTCTTCGACCACCTCGACACCACGTCTTCGTCCGCACCCGTCGGGGCCGCCGGGCGCACGGCGGGTCGCCATCCGCAAGGGGCGCCACGACCTCATCCTGGTCGAGCGCAGGAGGGCCATCGCCACGGCATGCTCCGAGGCTGGAGGAGGGCGAGTCGATCGGCCCTTGCTACGCGAGGAGGGAGCTGGGCGAGCTCGTGATGGAGGTGGAGCTGACGGACGACGCCGACGGCGCCGCGCAGGTGGCGCCCGGATGACCGCGCGGCTGCTCACGCCGGAGTCGGACGAGTGGACGGCGTTCCTCGGCCGGGTCCGCCACGACTTCTATCACCTGCCCGCGTACGCCGCGGTGGGCGCTACGCACGAGCCCGGCGAGCCGCTGGCGCTGCTCGTCCAGCGTGGCGGCGGCAGCCTGTTGCTGCCGCTCATCGCGCGGGACACCGGGTCGGGTGGCCGCGATGCCGTCTCCCCGTACGGGTATCCGGGTCCGCTGCTGGACGGCGCGATTGGGCCCGACCTCGAGCGGGAGGCCCTCGCCGAGGGCATCAGCGCGCTCCACGACGCCGGCTTCGTGTCGCTGTTCGTGCGCTACCACCCGCTGCTGAACGGCCAACCGCCGGCCGGGCTGGGGACCGCAGTCCGCCATGGTGACACCGTGGTGGTCGATCTGGCCCTGTCCGAGCCCACGATGTGGCACCAGACGCGGGAGAACCATCGCCGCAACATCACCCGGGCCCAGAGCCTCGGCTATGCGCCGCGGATGGACACGACCTGGGCGCGCTTCGAGGGGTTCAAGCGCCTGTACGCGGTCACCATGGATCGCATCGCGGCGTCGCCCTTTTACCGGTTCGATGACGCCTACTTCGACGGGCTCCGCGACGCGCTCGGCGGGTCCGTCCATCTGGCGGTCCTGGAGAAGGGAGACGACCTCGCGGCGGCGGCGCTGTACGTGGAGACCGACGGCATCGTCGAGTACCACCTGTCGGGGTACGCGGACGAGCACGCGGACGTCCAGCCGACCAAGCTGCTGATGGACTTCGCGCGCCGCTGGGCGAAGGCGCGCGGGAACCGGTACCTGCACCTCGGTGGTGGTGTCGGTGCGCAGCGGGACTTCCTGTTCTCGTTCAAGCGCGGCTTCTCGCCGCTCCTTCGGACCTACTGGACCCTGCGGGTCGTCATCGACGAGCCGCGCTACCGGGAGCTGGTCGCGGCTCGGGGCTTCGCGCTCGTGGAAGATGCGGACGGGTACTTCCCGCTCTACCGGGCCCCGGCGTGAGCTTCCTGGGCGTCACGCCATCCGCTGCCGTCGCCGTGGTGGCCCCGGCCTCGGGGGAGCAGCTCACCTACGCGGAGCTCGTCCGGCGTGGGACAGCCATCGCCGCCGAGCTTGGCGGGGGAAGCAACTCCTGTTCGTCGTGGCCCGGAACGCCGTGGCGAGCGCGGCGACCTACTGGGGCGCATTGGACGCCGGGCATGCGGTGGCGCTCCTCGACGGGCACGCCGCGGACGCGGTGACGGCCGCGCTGGTCGACACCTACCGACCGACGTGGCTGGCCGGCCCGGCGGACCTGCCCGACCGCCTTGCGGCGTCCGGCGTCGACATCGCCGCGACCCGTGTGGTCGCCGGCCTGACGCTGATCCGCACGGGTGCGGATAGAGCCGGCAACATCCACCCTGACCTCGGTCTGCTGCTCACCACGTCGGGCACGACGGGAAGCCGGAAGCTGGTCCGCCTGCGGGTAGGAAGCGTCGAGGCGAACGCGCGATCGATCGCCACGTGCCTCTCGCTGGCGGATGACGAGCGCCCGCTCGCCGCCCTGCCGATCCACTACTCGTTCGGCCTGTCGGTGGTCAACAGCCACTGGCTGGTCGGGGCGACCGTCGTCCTCTCGGACCACAGCGTGCTGCAGCGCGAGCTGTGGGACACGTTCGACGACGCGGCGTGCACCTCCCTGGCTGGCGTCCCGTACACGTACCAGTTGCTGGAGCGGGTGGGGTTCCGCGAGATGCGGCTGCCGAGCCTCCGCTCGCTCCAGCAGGCCGGCGGCGCGCTCGATCTCAAGCTGGCGGCCATCTACCGCGACCATATGGCCGCTCGCGGTGGCCGGTTCTTCGTGATGTACGGCCAGACGGAGGCGACGGCCCGGATCGCGGTTGTTCCGCCGCACCGACTCGTCGACAAGCTTGGCTCAGCCGGCCTGCCCATCCCGGGAGGCCGGCTGCGGATCGAGCTCGACGCCGCGGAGGACGACTCGCGTCGGCCCACCCCGGCTGACTCGCGAGCGGTCGGCGGCGTCGGTGTGTCACCCGTCGGTGAGCTCGTCTACGAGGGGCCCAACGTCATGCTCGGCTATGCCTCCACCGCCGCCGACCTGGCCCTTGGCGATGAGCTCGGGGGCGTCCTCCGAACCGGTGATCTGGGCTACCTTGACGACGAGGGCTTCGCCTTCCTGGTCGGTCGCAGCAAGCGGATTGCCAAGGTGTTCGGCCACCGCGTCAACCTCGATGAGGTCGAGGCGCTGGTCCGCGAAGCGGGCCCGGCGGCCGTCGTGGGCGGCCTAGACGCGATCTGGGGCTTCTGTGCGTTCGGCACGCAGGCGGAGCTCGACGCGCTTGGGCGGCAGCTTGCCCAGCGGCTCCGCCTTCACCATTCCGCGTTCCACTTCCGGCGTATCGAAGCCATCCCCACCACCGGGTCGGGGAAGATCGACTACCGGGCGGTCCAGGCATGGGTGGACTGACAAACCCCGGCTCCGCGGGCGCTGGGTTTCGAGATGGTCAAGTTCCAGCCGGTGCGCGAGGATGAGCGTGTCGTGAGGGATGAACGATGAGCCGGGTCGTGCTGTTCGGAACGGGCGCGGTCGCCCGGGTGGCGCGCTTCCTGTTCGAACAGGAGTCGCCGCACGAGGTCGTCGCGCATGCCGTCGACCGCGACCACTGGGAGGGTGGACGGATCGACAGGGCCCCGATCGTCCCATTCGAGGACCTGCTGGCCGACTACCCGCCGGGCGAAGTGAAGCTGTTCGTCGCCGTCGGCTACAGCCGGATGAACGGGTTCCGGGCCGAGCGGTGTGCGCGTGCGAGGGCGATGGGCTACGAGCTCGTCACGCACGTCAGCCCGCGCGCCTCGACGTGGCCCGATCTCACCATCGGAGACAACTGCCTGGTGATGGACGAGGTGATCATCCACCCGTTTGCCAGGGTGGGCAGCGACGTGATCCTGTGGAGTGGCAGCCACATCGGCCACGATTCAGTGATCGGCGACCATTGCTTCGTATCGTCGCATGCTGTCGTCTCGGGCTACGCGACGGTCGAGGAGCGCTCCTTCCTGGGGTCCAACTGCACGATCCGCGATGGGATCACCATTGCCCGGGAGTGTGTGATCGGGGCCGGCGCCGTGGTGACCCGGTCCACCACGCCGCGCTCCGTCCACGCGGCGGCAGCCGCAATCCGGCTGCCGGCGACCAGCGACCGCCTCCCGAATCTGTGATCCGGGGCGCTCCAGCGGGGACCTCGCGGATGGACCTGACCGGGCGGCCGACGTCGGCGTTCTCGCGGAGGGTCATTCCGCTGCCGGCTTCCGGGGCGCCGCGTGACGTGTCACCAGGTAGGCCTGCGAGTCGCGTCCATAACCCAGATCGGGTCGGGGCGTCGCCTCCATCTCGGGGTGATCGGCCAGCCAGAGCTCGAACGCGCGCGCCTCGCCCAGGCCCCGCTCGTCGAGGTGGGCCGCCGACCAGTCATCGAAGAAGATGACCGACCGATCCGCGATCAGCGGGGTGCAGAACTCGAGCGCCGTCCGCGTCGACGACTCGAGCACGCAGTCCATCATGATCAGTGGCGCTCGTTCCACTCCCAGCCGCGCGCGGGTGTCGGCGGTCAGCGTCTCCTCGTACCAGCCGGGCACGAACTCGATGCGGCCCTTGGGCACGCCCAGCCGGCGAAGGTTCGCGTTGGTCAGCCGCAGGTCCGAGTACAGCTGACCGGGCTGCAGGGTCCAGATGCCGTCGTGACCTTGATCCTCGGGCATGCCCTGGAAGGAGTCGAACCCGATCAGTCGCAGGCGATCGGCGCCGACGATCATGGTCGCGCGATACATGCACGCCATCGACGTGCCGACATAGACGCCGAATTCGAGGTACGCGGAACCCGGGCCCAGGCCGTCGGGCTCCAGCAGCCTCAGGCTGGCCGTCAGGCGATCCACGAGATCGGCCTCGGGAACCTTGATCAGGCCCTCCATCAGCCCGAGCCGGACCTGGAGCAGCCCGAGGCGCGCGCGAACGGGCCTGGGCAGGCGCTTGAAGATCCAGCGCAGCAGGGGGCGCAGGTGGAGGCGGTCGACCATGCGGAGTCCGGCGACCGCAACGGTCCGAGCGATAGGTTCGGACATGTGTGGCGGGAACCATAGCATCGCCCCGTTGGCGACGCGATGCGGAAGATGCCACCTGTTGCCGGAGCCCGGTGGAACCCGGGTTTGCCCGGTGCGTGCCTATACTGGCGCGGCGTCCACCCCTGCGGGCGGACCAGCCCTCATTCGGCTCGTCGGAGGCGCTCGGGCATGTGGCCCAACCAACCCGCGTCCAGTCGTCGTTGGCGACGGTCCCGCGATCGGTTTCGAGTGCCTGCGTGGCGCCGGAGGTCATTCCAGGAGCGGCCGTCACGAGCGAGGGCCGAGTCGGGTTGCCGAGGTGCGTGAGGCGCCGGCAGCGACGCCCCGGCCGGCCGGGAATGGCAATGCATCGGTCTCGATCCCGGAGCTCGAGGAGCTCGCCCGCCAGGTCCGGGTCGAGGTCGTCCGCGCCGTGGCCAGGGCAGGAGGCGGCCACCTGGGTGCCTCGCTGTCCGCCGCGGAGGTGCTGGTGGCGCTGTACTTCTCTGAGCTCGCCGTCCGTCCGGACGATCCATTGTGGGACGGTCGCGATCGGTTCGTCCTTTCGAAGGGACACGCGGCCCTGGCCCTGTACGCAACGCAGGCGCTGCGTGGCTACTTCCCGCTCGACGAGCTGGCCACGTTCGGCCGCATTGACTCCCGGCTCCAGGGCCACCCGGACATGACTCGCCTACCGTCGGTGGACATGTCGTCGGGCGCGCTCGGGGTCGGCTTTTCGGCGGCGGTCGGGATCGCCCTGGGCAATCGTCTCCGGGGCAGCACGGCTCGCACCTGGACGATGCTCGGCGATGGCGAGTGCCAGGAGGGCGAGGTCTGGGAGGCCGCCTTCATCGCGGCTCGCTACGGGCTGGACAACCTGGTCGCGATCGTCGACCTCAACGGCTTCCAGGTCATCGGCTGGCCGGGAACCCGACCCGGAACGCGGCTGCCACCGTGGCCCGCCGGTCCGCTCGGGCGACAGTGGGCGGCCTCGGGCTGGCGCGTGATCACCATGGACGGTCACGACATGGCGGCCGTCGTGCAGACCCTGGAGGGTGCCCGTCGGCTGCGGGGCAAGCCCACCGTCATCATCTCCAAGACCCTGAAGGGACAAGGCGTCTCGTTCCTGCGTGGCGTCCACTCTCGCCCGCTCACCGACGCCGAGCTGGCCCTCGCCCTGGAGGAGCTCGGTGAAGCGGGCTGAGGCCGCCGATCGCGGTCCGGGCCTCACCCTGCGCGAGGCGTTCAACCGCACACTGGTCGAATTGGCCCGCGATCACCCCGAGATCGTGATGCTCGACGCGGACAATGCGACCGCGACCGACCGAAGGGATCTTCGCCGAGGCGCACCCGTCGAAGTTCCTCCAGATGGGGGCTGCCGAGCAGAACATGGTCGGCGTGGCGGCCGGCCTTGCCGCCACAGGGTTCATCCCGTTCGTCTCATCGTACGCTTGCTTCCAGGTATTCCGGGCTCACGATCAGGTTCGCGTCCTGCTGGCGCAGACAGGGTTGCCCGTCCGGCTCGTCGGTCAGTCAGCCGGGATCCTCACCGGACTGACCGGCAAGACGCACCAGAGCATCGACGACGTTGCGGCAATGCGCGCGATGCCGGGCATGACCGTGGTCGTGCCAGGTGACGAACACGAGACGCGCGAGGTCCTGCGCTGGTCGCTCGGCCACCGTGGTCCTGTTTACATCCGGTTGGCGCGCGGAACCGCTCCGCTCATGTTCGACGATCAGTACCGGTTCGAGATCCCCGAGCGCGATCCTGGTCCGCGAGGGCGAGCAGCTCGCGATCATGAGCACCGGGCTGCAGACCTCAAGGGTGCTGGCTGCCCTGCCAGCCCTCGAAGCCGCCGGCATCCGACCATCGGTCCTGCACCTGCCGACGATCAAGCCGCTCGACGAGGAGGCGGTCGTTGAGGTCGCTGGCCTGGCCCGACGGGTCGTCACGGTCGAGGACCACGTGATCATCGGCGGGCTCGGCGGCGCCGTGTGCGAGGTGCTCGGCGCCCGATGCCCGGTGCCGGTCCTGCGGCTCGGCATCGACGACAGGTACGCCGAATCCGCCCCGCACGACGAGCTCGTCGAGCGCTACGGCATCTCCCCCGGTGTCGTAGCGCGAAAGATCATCGCGTGGGCATCGGGCGTGGCGGGCGACCGCGGTGCCTGAGCCGGCCGATCGTGGGCCAGCGCAGCGCGTGGACGCGACCCGGCTTCATGCCTGGACGGCGGCGATCGCGCGCCGGGTGGGCACGCCGGGCGACATTGCCACGGACGTGGCCGACGTGCTCATCGCCGCCGACCTGCGGGGCGTGGAGTCGCACGGCACGTTCCGGCTCCCCGTTTACGCTCGGCTTGCGGAGGCGTCCGTGATCATGACCGACGCCCGGCCCGTGGCCGACGGCGGGACGCCGGTGCTCCGTCGCTGGAACGCCGGCGACGGTTGGGGTCCGCACGCCGGACGGGTGCTCATGGATGACGCGATCGAACGGGCCCGGGAGCTCGGCATGGCGGGCTCGATCGCCTACCGCGCGAGCCATTTCGGGATCGCCGGCTGGTATGCGATGCGCGCCGCGGCGCAGGGCATGATCGGGCTGACCCTCACCAACGCATCGCCGCTGGTCGCCCCCACGCGGTCGCATCAGCGGCTGCTGGGCACCAACCCCATCGCCGTCGCCGCCCCAGCCGGCCGGTTCGGGATGTTCGTGCTCGACATGGCGACGTCGGCGATCACGTGGGGTCGGGTGCTCGTCGCCGACCGCCGCGGGCGGGAGCTTCCCGCCGGGGTGGCGATGGACGCCGATGGCGGTCCGTCGGTCCTTCCGGCCGATGTCCTCCGCTCCGGGGCTCTCCTGCCGCTCGGGGGAACTGAGGCAACGGCCGGCTACAAGGGCTACGGCCTCGCCATGATGGTCGACGTCCTGACCGGGGTCCTGGCGGGCGCCAACTTCGGATCGGGTGTAATCCCGTTCTCGACGACCCGGGGCCCCTCCAACCTGGGCCAACTGTTCCTGGTCGTGAACCCGGCGGCGCTCGGCGACGATGGGTTCGTGGCGCGAATGGAGGCGCTGTGCGGCGAGCTCGTCGCTGCCCCTGCGCTGTCCGATGCGCCCGGCCCGGTGCTTATCCCCGGCCAGCCCGAGGCAGTGATGGAGGACGAGCAACGGCGGGACGGGATCCGGCTCGAGGCGGGACACCTTGAAGCGCTGGTTCAGCTCGGCGAGCGGCTCGGGGTCGCGTTTCCGCGCACAACACGATCGGATCGCTCCAGCTCGGCCGCCGCGGCGCCTTATCCGATCAGGGATGGGGCAACCCGATGACCGCCATCGACGTCCTCGGCAAGACTTTCCGGGAGGCGCTCGGTCTGCCCTACGATGCCGCTCTCGACGGGGCTGCGTACGGCCGGACCGAGGGCTGGGACTCCGTGGGGCACCTGCAGCTGATGGTCGGGCTCGAGACCACGTTCCGGATCTCCGTGGCGGCGGACGACGTGTTCGAGATGAGCACCTTCGAGGCAGTCCGCCAGGTCCTCCGGGATCGCTACGCCATCGATCTGCCGGACCGATGATCAAGGCCCTGACCACCTCGCACCCGAGTGGCTCCGACGTTACCGCGCCAGCAAGCGACTCAATCGCCCCCTGGCGCGGTGGCTGATCCGTGCTCGCAGCACTGCTCGAACCCGGCGATCCCCGCTGGATCGACGTCCTCGAGCGGATCCCGCACGACATGTACCACCTCCCCGGGTATGCCACGTTCGCGACGCGCTGGCACGAGTCAGGCGAGGCCATGGCGTTCGTCGCCAGCGAGCGGGATTCGGACTTCCTGGTCCCGCTGATCGTGCGCGCGGTCCCGCCCCGGATCGCAGATCGCTCGGGGTCGTTCGATGCCACCGGCCCACGCGGCTACCCGGGCCCCATCGTGCGTTCGGGTCCGGATGGACCGGACCTGCCATTCCTCGAGAGTGCCATCGAAGCGCTCGTTGGCGAGCTGCACCAACGGCAGATCGTGACGGCGTTCGTGCGCTGCCACCCGCTGCTCTCGCCGCCACTCGACGTGCTGCGCACGTTCGGCGACGTAGTCGACCACGGCGAATCGGTGTCGATCGATCTCGCCCGCTCGGCGGAACAGGCCTGGGCCGACACCCGCGAGAACCACCGGCGGGCGGTCAATCGGGCACGGCGCAGCGGGTATGCCGTACGGATCGACACGGCGTGGACGCGGCTCGATGAGTTCCTCGCGATCCATGCGGCCGCCATGGACCGGCTTGGCGCCGCGCCGAGCCAGCGCATTGTCCGCGGCCAGATCCTGGACCTCCGCTCGTCGACGGGGAGCGCGCTCCACCTGGCCCTCGTCGAGCATGCCGGCGATCTCGCCGCCGCAGCGCTCCTGAGCGAGGTCGACGGGATCGTCGAGTACCACCTCGCCGCCACGGCGCCCGACCACGTGGCGGCGAGCCCGACGAAGCTGCTGATCGCCGAGATCACCGGCTGGGCGCGCGATCGCGGCGATCGAGTGTTCCACCTGGCCGGGAGCCTGCGACACGACGACCCCCTCATCCATTTCAAGCGCGGCTTCTCGCCGCTGGTCCACCGAGTGGCATCCTGGCGGCTCGTGGCCGACCCGGACGCGTACGCACGACTGGTCGATCGCTGGGAGCGGCTCAGCGGCCGGCCCGCGGAAGCCGCCGATGGCGACGCGCCGTTCTTCCCGGCCTATCGCCGCGAGATCGGCAGGGTGAACGGGGAGGACGGCACGCCCTGACCGGCGCATCGATCGTCGTTGACCGCGCGGATTGGTGGTGCGCGGGCGCACAGGCCGAAGGGGACGGCGCCCCCTGCCACGTGGCCCGATGCCGGGTCGGTCCGGACGGGCGGAGATCGGTCCGGAGGGGTCGTCCCGGACGCGTTAAGGCATTGGGTCCCGTACCAAGGTTCCTCTAGGCCAGTGCATCGGGTCGCCAGTAGGCTCGGTGCGCGTCCCGGATACCCCCCAAGTTGGCTGACCGCGAGCATCATCCGGCCGGCCTCCTCGAAATAGCACACCCGTCGCGAGGCGGGGCCGCAAAGCCACGGGGCTCACCGAGCCAGCCGGGTTGCCGAAAGGAGCGCCCATCTCATGTTCTGGGATGGCTCGCGTTGGATCGACGAGCGTGAACACGCCGCCCAGTTGCAGTCCGCCAAGGCCCCGACCCACCATCCGCGTCGCTGGCTGACTGCCCTGGCCGTCATGGCCGGCCTGGCCATCCTGGTCATGCCGTCGCCCACTCCGGCGGCGGCCAGGTACGAGGCAGCCGCGCTGACCGCGGCGTGGGGCCCGGGCTACACGATGCGCCTGGCGCAGGAGTCCGACACGCGCGTCTCCGCCAACGGTGCCTGGCACCGCAGGGCGGCCCGCGGGTACCTCGGCGAGCGCGCGATCACGTCGTGGCAACGCGGGGCCCGGATCAGCTACACGTTTTCGGGAACCGGGATCGCGATCATCGGTCCCACCAGCGCCCGGAGCGGCAAGGCCCGGATCTACGTGAACGGGAAGCTCGTCAAGACCGTCAACGCCCGGTCGGCGCGCTACCGGCGCCAGGTGCCCCTGTTCGTGACGAGCTGGACGACGGAGCAGACCCGGACGGTCACGATCGAGGTGGTCGGCACCACCCGCTCGGCCAAGTTCACGGTCGACGCGTTCGCCGTCAAGCGCGGCAAGCGCAAGGCTGCGCTGCTGCCGGCTCCGACGCCTGCGCCGACCTCGACGCCCGCGCCGACGCTCGCGGTCGATCCGCAGCCGACACCCCAGCCGACACCCCAGCCGACGCCGGACCCCGCCGTCGCGCCGGATCCGACCGCCGCGCCGACATCGATGCCGACGGCGACACCCGTGCCCACGGCCACCCCGTCGCCCACCGCGACGGTGACGCCCGCCCCAACGGCGACACCCGTGCCCACGGCCACCCCGACCCCCACCCCGCGGCCGACGCCAACGCCGACGCCCCGACCCACGCCCACGCCGGTTTCGCTGACGGGCGAATTCCCCGTTCCCAGCAGCATTGACGCGACCGGCAGCACTGACGTGACCGCCGCACTTAACAACTGGATCGCCACCGTCCCTGACGGCTCGACGATCCTGTTCAAGGCGGGAGGGACGTATCGCCTCTCGCAGGGCATCCAGATCGCGAATCGCCACGGCCTGACGTTTGCGGGCAACGGGGCGACCCTGCGCTCCACGGGGTCTGGCAGCGACCAGCTCGCCAGCCTGTTCGTGATGGGGCACCAGTACGGCAGCTATTGGCGGTTCGGCAACACGGACATCACCGTCCGCGACTTCACGCTGCTCGGCAATGACCCGACTCCCGGCTCCTACGGTGGCGGCGAGAACCAGGCGGGCATGGAGATCGAGGGCGTGGCCGGGCTCGACGTAGCAAACGTGACCGTGCGCGCCGTCTACGGCGACGCGTTTAAGGTGGGCGTGGCATCGTCCGATGTGGTGATCCACGACTCGCACGTCGAGACGGCCGGGCGCAACGGGCTCACCGTCACGTCCGGGACCAACGTGCTCATGGAGCGGGTGAGTGTCACGCGCGCGGGCTACTGCGTGTTCGACATCGAGCCGAACCAGGCATCCGAGTCGGCGACCTCGATCACCATTCGGAACAACACGGCGGGCACCTGGGGCAACGCCTTCTTCGCCACCGAGGGGAGTCACACGGGCGCGACCATCAACGGGATCACGGTCACCGGGAACACGATCAGTGGCGCCTCGCTGCTGACGGTCGTCGACAACGGCGGCACGAGCCGGATGCGCAGCATCACGTTCAGCAACAACACGTCGACCGTGAAGGCCGCCGGACCCGTCCTGCGCTTTGCGCACATCGACGGCCTCACGGTCACCGGCAACGTCCAGCCGCTCTCGTCGGGACCCCTCGCGAGCATCACCGACAGCACCTCGGTCACCTATCCATAGTGGCGGGCGAGGTCGCCGGCGCGACTTGCACCCCGTTGGCATACTGACTGGTGCCCCCCGTCACCGGGTGCTCGCCTGCCATCCAGCCGCGGCGCAAGCCTGCGTGAACCACGCCCATCGCCACAGACGAGGCCTTGACGATAGCCTGTGATCTCTGAAGCCCGCGCCCTGCCGTGCCCTTCGCGATCCTGGCGGCTCGTCCCCCTGGTCGCCCTGGCGGTGCTCGTCGCCTTGCTGGCGACATCGTCGTTCGCGCCTCCGGTGGCCGCAGCCTCGGGCTCCAAGGTGGCCATCATCGTGGGCCCATCCGGCTCCCGGACGGCGGCGAACCGGGATCAGGGCCTTGCCGCCGCCGCCGAGGCGGCCCGCCACACGTCGAACGTGGTCACGGTGTTCAGCCCCAACGCGACGTGGACACGCGTGAAGCGGGCGATCACGGGCGCCTCGCTGGTCGTGTACATCGGTCGGGGACGCGGCTACCCCTCGCGCTACAGCTCGTCGCTGCGGACCACGGACGAGGACGGGTTCGGGCTGAACCCGGTCGCCGGGGTGAACAACCGTCGGACGAGGTTCTACGGGGAGCGCTACATCCGCAGCACGGCGCTGGCACCGAACGCCCTCGTGGTCCTGTCGCGGGCCGCCTATGCCTCGGGCTCCGGCGACCCGGGCATGGCCCAGCCCACCCTGCGGGTCGCTCGCCGGCGAGTCGACAACTACGGGGCAGGCTTCCTCGCCGCCGGCGCCTCCGTCGTGATCGCGGATTCCTCGGCGGCCCCCAGGTACTACGTCCGAGCGCTGTTCGGCGCGACGCGGACGCTCGACGCGGTGTGGCGGTCCGCGCCGTCACGCCATGGTCACGTCACCTCCTTCTCCTCGACCCGGACGCCCGGCGCGACCGGCCGTACCGACCCGGTCCACCCCCATGCCGGGTTCACGCGATCGATCGTCGGGTGGCTGTCCACGACGACCTCGATGATCCTTTCACGCGGCGTGGTCTCGTTGCCGCCCGGGAGCGGTCCGGTGGTCGCGGTCCCGTCGTCGATCGACGCGACCGGCTCGGCCGATGCGAGCGCGGCCCTCAACGCGTTCATCGGCACGGTGCCCGACGGGGCCACGATCGTGTTCAAGGCCGGGGGCGTCTACCGGATGGCCGGGGCGCTCAAGTTCGCCCATCGCCGCAACCTCACGTTCGAGGGCAACGGGTCGACCCTCAAGGGAGCCGGCGGAACCACCGAGTCCGGCTCCCTGATCTGGCTCGGCTCCTACGGCGGTGCCAACGCGGGGATCGCGATCCGCAACTTCCGGCTCACGGGCAACAGCTCCACGCCGGGCACCTACCAGGCCGGCCGCGAGGGCGCCCACGGCATCATGCTCGACGGGGGCAACGGGATCGAGATCACGAACGTGACGATCAGCGCCGTGTGGGGCGACTGCCTCAAGCTCACCACCTGGGCGGACGGGGTCTCGTTCCATGACTCGACCTGTGCCTCCAGCGGGCGCAACGGCATCACGATCCTGGCCGCGAGGAACGTCGCCGTGCAGCGAGTCGGATTCACCAGGACGGGCTACTGCACGTTCGACATCGAGCCGATGAGCTCCAGCCAGGGCGCAAGCAACATCCGCTTCCTGGACAACACCGCCGGCACCTGGAGCAACTCGTTCCTGTCGGCGGACGGCGCGGCCGGCTCGGTCGTCAACGGCCTGACGGTGAGCGGCAACACCGTTACCGGCAAGTCGCTGCTCACGGTCATCGACCTCGCCCGCCGCCAGAACGTCGTGTTCACCAACAACACCTCGATGGTCAAGGCCCCGGGCCCGGTCCTGCGCTTCGCGCACATCGACGGCCTGACGGTCACCGGCAACGTCCAGCCGCTCTCGTCGGGACCCCTCGCGAGCATCACCGACAGCACCTCGGTCACCTATCCCTGAGGCCGGACCACCGGTGCCGGGCACCCCGGGCCGGCGGCCGCCCCGCGGGACGGGCAGAATGGCCGCGGCGGCGGGCTCGCGTCTCGGCTGATCTCGCTCGGATCGGCGGCGGTGTCCCAGCTGGCTTTCGCGGCGTGCAGATGGGCGTTCCGGCCCGGTCTATTGGAGGAGGTGGGCCGATTTGTCCGGGCCGGGTGACGAGCCGGAGGTGATGCGCAGGCCGACGCGCCGCCACGACGCGGCGCTCGTGGCCGTCGGTGCCGCCGTCATGCTGGGCGCGGTCCTCGTGGCCGGCCGCGTGCTCGATGTCGGCTCCGGCCAGCCGCCGGTGACATCCCCGTCGGGCCCCGTGGCGACCCCGTCCCGCGTCCCGGTCACCGACGGCATCGCCGTCCCGAGCTCGATCGATGCCACGGGAGCCCGCGATGCATCCGCGGACCTGGCTTCCTGGCTGGCGACCGTGCCCGACGAATCCACGATCCTGTTCAAGCCGGGTGGCCTCTACCGGCTCGACCACGGCCTGGAGCTCAAGGATCGGCGCGGCCTAACGTTCGAGGGCAACGGATCGACATTCCAGGGGAGCGGCGGCGCCACCTGCGGGCGCGAATGCTCGCTGTTCTACCTGAACGGCGGGAACCACGGCATCATCATCCGCGGCTTCACCCTCGCGGGGAACAGCCCGACGCCGGGGGTCTTCGACCCGGACCGAGAGCACCAGGCGGCCGTCGCCATCGTCGGCGGCAGCCAGGTCGAGATTGCGGACGTCACGATCAGCGGCGTCGGCGGGGATGGCCTGACGCTGAGCGGGGACGCGCCCGATTGGGCATCCGACGTCTGGTTCCACGACGCCCGCGTCGCGTCCAGCGGGCGCAACGGCATCGCGGTCGTGGCCGGGCGCGACGTCATCGTGGAGCGGGTCGCCATCGACGCCAGCGGATACAGCACGTTCGACGTCGAGCCCAACACGAGCAGCCAGGGCGCAAGCAATATCCGCTTCCTGGACAACACCGCCGGCACCTGGAGCAACTCGTTCCTGTCGGCGGACGGCGCGGCCGGCTCGGTCGTCAACGGCCTGACGGTGAGCGGCAACACCGTTACCGGCAAGTCGCTGCTCACGGTCATCGACCTCGCCCGCCGCCAGAACGTCGTGTTCACCAACAACACCTCGATGGTCAAGGCCCCGGGCCCGGTCCTGCGCTTCGCGCACATCGACGGCCTGACGGTCACCGGCAACGTCCAGCCGCTCTCGTCGGGACCCCTCGCGAGCATCACCGACAGCACCTCGGTCACCTATCCCTGAGGCCGGACCACCGGTGCCGGGCACCCCGGGCCGGCGGCCGCCCCGCTGGACGGGCTATCCTCAGGCAACCTTACCCGTCCGGATGCGAGGGCCGGAACGTCCCGGCAGAGCGCCATTCACCGGCACCCTCGCGCCGGCGGGGTATGCCATTTGATGACGGACCAGACGATCACGAATCTAGACGAGGCGCCCAGCGACCGCTCGGTCCCGGTCGTCTCGGTCCTGATGATCACGACGGTCTGGACCACCCTGCGGTTCGTCGTCCCGTATGCGGAGCATCTCCGCTCGCGCGGCTGGCGGGTCGATGCCGCGGGGAACGGGGCTACCGGGGACCCGATCCTGGCTGCCGCGTTCGACGGCGTCCACGAGCTGCCCCTGTCGCGTTCGCTGCGCGACGTGGCGAGCCTGCGGCGAGGCCAGCGCGTCCTGCACGAGCTGCTCGAGACGGGTCCCGACATCGTCCACGTCCACACCCCCATCGCCGGCTTCCTGACCCGGCTCGCCATCCGGCAGATGCCGGCACGGCTCCGGCCGGCGGTCGCCTACACTGCCCACGGCTTCCACTTCCACCAGGGCGGCCACCCCATCGCCAACGCCGCGTACCTGCTGGCGGAGCGCATCGCCGGGCGCTGGACCGACCGCCTGATCGTGATCAACGAGGAGGACGAGGCCGCCGCGCTGCGGTACCGGATCGTGCCCCGGCGCCGGCTGGTCCACATGCCCGGGATCGGCGTGGACACGGCCCGGTACGCGCCGGCGACGGTCGCCCCCGACGCGCCGTCGCACCTCCGCGATCAGCTGGGGATCCCCGCCGGAGCGCCGGTGTTCGTGGTCGTCGGGGAGCTCAGCCGGCGGAAGCGGCAGCGGGATGCCGTCGCGGCGTTGCGGGCGATGCGCCACCAGGATGCTCATCTCGTGCTGGCCGGGGCGGGGCCGACCCGGGCGATGCTGGAGGCCCAGGCCCGCGACCTCGGCCTCGCCCATCGCGTCCACCTCCTGGGCAACGTCGCCGACATCCGGCCCGTCGTCCGGACCGCCACCGCGCTCATCCTGCCCAGCGAGCGGGAGGGCCTGGCGAGGTGCCTGATGGAGGCACTCTCGCTCGAGGTCCCCGTGATCGCGTCGACGGCGAGGGGTAACGACGAGGTGATCGGGCCCGACTGCGGGATCCTGTTCACGACCGGTGACGTCGACGCGCTGGCGGCGGCCATGGATCACTTCGTCGATCATCCCGACGAGGCGGTCGCCACGGGGATCCGGGGCCGGCAGCGGATGATCGACCGCTTCGACGTGCCGATCCTCCGGCGGCACCATGACGCCCTCTACGCGGAGCTTCTCGCCGAGCGGGCCGAGCGGCTGGATCGGGCGCAGCGAACGGGCTGAGCGGGCCCTGCGCGGCCGGCCCTAGCCCTGGCCCGGCCCTATCCGGCCGGTCCCACGTGCTCGCGGGCTCGCCGCTCGGCGGCCAGGTCGTCCAGGAGCGCGGCCGTCTGGACGGCACGCACATCCCATGAGTACCGCTCGACGGCGGCCTGACGGCCGCGCGTGCCCATCGCGGCCGCTTCCGCCGGGTCGGCGACCAGCTGCGCCACGGCACGGGCGAGCGCGTCGGCGTCTCCCGCCGGAAACGTCAGCCCACAGGCGTGCTCCCGCACGATGTCGCCCAGGCCCGGCAGGGCCGAGGCCACGACGGGAACCCCCGAGGCCATGCCCTCGAACAGCTTGAGGGGCGACAGGCCGAACTGCGAGCGGGGCACGTCGGTCATCGGCACGAGGGCCGCGAGGCTGCCGGCAACCAGCGACGGGATCTGGTCGTAGGGGACCGTCCCCAGCCACCGGATGTCGGGCCGCCGACGCACCGCCGCCTCGACGACCCCGCGCTCGTTGCCGTCGCCGGCGATGATCAGCTCGACCCCACCGGGCCACGACGCCGAGCCGACCGCCTCGACGATCGTGTCGACACCCTGCCACGGTGCGAGCGCCCCGACGAACACCACGTATCGATCGGGCGAGGCGGGGTCCTCGCCGCGGCGCCCCGGCGCCCGGGTGGTGGTGGTGGCCCGCGGGGTGAACCGATCGACATCGGCGCCGTTGCCGATGACGCGATAGCCGTCGAGCCGCCCGGAGTGCTCCTGCATGTATCCGACCAGGCCCGGGGTCACGACCACGATGGCATCGGCGGTGCGGACCTGGATCCGCGACACCAGCGACAGCAGCCCTCGCGCGAACCGCAGCAGCGGCCACGCGTCGTAGGTGTCCGAGGCCGGCCCGTTGATCTCCTGGACCACGATCGACCCTGCCATGCGGGCCACGATCGCGATCGGCAGGGCCAGGAAGTGCGCCCTGATGTAGACGAACCCGGCGGGCCGGAACCGGCAGCTCACGAGATAGGCAAGCTGGCTACTGGCCGCGACCAGCGCCCGCCGCAAGCCGTCGGCCCGACCGGGTCGCGGGTGCGCGGGCTCGACCAGCCTCACCTCCCAACCGTGGCGCCGCAACCCGGCCACGATCTCGTTGACGTGCGCGTAGCTGGCCTGGCCCTGGCGGGTCGGCTGCATGCAGATGTAGTCGACGGTCCTGCGCATCAGCGGTCGCCCCGTGCCCCGCCGCCTCGCGGTCCGCCGGCGGGTCCCGGCCGGCGCTTCGCCCGAGGGACGGCGACCGCCGCGCGCGCGCCCCGCCGCCATCCGGGCGGGCCGACGGATGCCGGCGGGCGACGCACGGCCCGGTCCGCGACGGACGACTGGAGCGCCGCGCCGAGCAGCGCCCAGTACAGGAAGATGATCGGGTAGTCGAGGGGCGTCTGGGTGAGGCCGGCGACCGCGATCAGGATCGTGATCGGGACGAGCGCATCGCCGAACCTCGCTTTGAGCAGGGCGAACGGGGCGACCAGGAGCAGGATCAGGGCGCCGACGAGCGGTACCGAGCCCTGCGCGAAGGCCCGGAACCACGTGCTGTCCACCGCGGTCCCCAGCAGCAGCTCGGGTGAGCCCCAGGTCCCCCACGGGTAGACGGCGTTCAGGTCGATCACGGACCGCCAGTAGTCGAGCCGGCCGGCGAGGTTCGCATCGGCCTGGGGTCCTTGGGTCCAGACCGCGATCAGGGCGCTGAACCGGTCCACCAGGCCCTGCGAAGGCTCAACCGCGACGACCACGGTGATCGCCACCAGCGCGGCCACGCCGACGGAGATCGCCGTCCGGGCCGCTCCCGGCGCGCTCGTTCGGCCACGCAGGAACGCCAGAACCACGCCCACGCACGCCGCCGCGACGAGGGCGACCGAGGCTCCTCGCGACTGGCTGAGGCCCAAGGTCAGCACGGCCAGCAGCACGCCCGCCACCCGGAGGCGGGTCGTCAGGATCGTCCAGGCGAGGATCGTGGCCACGCCGGCCCACAGGCCGAGCTCGTTGGGATTGAAGTAGAGGCCGGTTGGCCGGGCCTGGACGAAGCTGCCGTACAGCGCCTGCAGCGACAGGTCCCACGCATGGAACGGGGCGAACAGCTCCCACGCCGGCCCACGGCCGAGGTACGCGATCTGCCCCAGCGCGTAGGCGAGCTGCAGCCCGATCGCCATGGCCAGCCACGGCCGCCAGCGCCGCATCGGTGCGGCGGACGCTGCCGCTCCGAGGACCATGAACGACAGGGCCGACGTCGACCCGGTGATCGAGATCAGGGTCCGGTACGGATACCGGTTGAACATGACCCCCAGCACCGGCAGGACCAGCTCGAGCACGAGGTAGGGGGCCACGGCGATGATGAACACCGGGCTCCGCAGGAAGCGAAGCGTCGATCCGGTGCCGTAGCGGATGACTGCTACCGCGGCCGCCGCAGGCGCCCCGAAGCTCAACAGCTCCAACGCGCCCCGGCCTCCGGTCGAGACCCCCACCACGAGCCGATCGCCGAGAAGCGCGCAGAGCACGACGAACCCGATGATCAGGGCCATGCCGAGGTCGGCCTCATGGGCGGCCTCGCTCGCGATGGCGGCCTCGCTCCCGGTCGCCGTCCGGGCGCCCGGGCGCGGCCACGTCCCGCGACGAGCGACCCCCCCGCTCACGCGCGGCCCCCGATGAGGGCCGCCAGGCGCGCTACGAGCCGATCCGGGTCGTAGGCTTCGAGCGCGTAGGCCCGGCCCTCGAGGTTCAGTTCGAGCGACCCGGCCCGGTGGGCGTCGTGGAGCGCGGCCAGCTCCGCGACGAGCCCGTCAGCGGTCACGGGCTCGAGCGTCCGGACGAACGGGAGCCGGTAGGAGTAGATGACCTGGCGTCCATGGAGCAGGGCCTCGACCACGGTGTGCCCGAGGCCGTCATGACGCGGGATGCGGACGACCGCCGCGGCGCGCGCGTACAGGTCGTTCATGCCCGCCACCCAGCCATGCCACGTGACGTTGGGCTGGACGGGACGCTCGGCTGGCCCGGGCGGGCCGACTACGTCGAACGTTATGTCGGGAAGCCGCCGCGCGGCCTCGAGCACGACCTCGCCGCCATAGAAGGCGAACCGGTCGCCGGGCAGGTAGGTCAGCACCCGGAAGGTCTCCGGCATGGGCGACGGCACGGCGGGCGCCTCGTAGGGCTGCGGCACGTGGACCACCTCGGCGTTGTACCCGAGCTCCTGGAGCTCGACGGCGAGCCACGGTGCGGTCGTGATGTGGAGATCGGCGCGGGCCATGTCGACGGCACGTCGGCGGAGCGTCCCCGCGCGGGACTCGGCTAGCGTGTCCATCACATCCGTGCCCAGCCAGTAGTGGCAGCCGCGCGCGTGCGGCATCCGCCGTCGCAGCATTGACCAGTACGCGTCGAACAGCCGACCGCGGAGCGTCGTCGCCCCGACGCGATACCCGGCCCGGACGAGGACGAGGTCGCGTGCTCGCGGCGGGCGAGCCAGCACCTGGGGGTATGCCCCCTGGTGGATGAACCGCGCCTCGATGTCGCTCCGGCCGTCGAGCGCGCTGGCAATCCTCGACCCCCAGTACGGCTGCCCGAGCACGAGGACCTCAATCATCGGAGCCAGAGACTAGCGCCCGGATCTGGGGCGTGACGCGGGAGGCTGAGGCGACCGAGCCTGCCCAGCCGACGCCCGCGATCGCGACGACGGCGATCGGTGCCCAGCCCAGTGCCGAAGCCAGGACGACGAGCGCGGCGGACGGCAGCGTGACCGCCAGGATCCGAAGACCGGGCGGGACGAGATCGAGGACGCTGGCGCCGGCGACTCGCAGGATCCTCCACAGTGCCCCGATGTTGATCAGGATCGTCGCCAGCGACAGGGCGACGATGCCGACGATGAGGGACCCGGTCACCGCGCCCAGCAGGAGCGATGCCGCCTTGAGCAGCAGCTCCGCGAGCGTGAACGCGAGGCTCTCGGCTTCGCGACGCCCGACCAGGAGCAGGGTGGAGATCGGGCTGGCGACGCTCCACAGGATCAGCGAGGGGGCCATGATCTGCGCATAGGTCCCGGCCGTCGCCCATCGGCTGCCGAACAGGAGCTCGATCATGTCCGGGCCGCCCACCATGACGATCGTGTAGGTGGGGATCGAGAACACGAGCAGCGACACGGCGACGTTGAGCGCGATGTCATGAAGTCGCTTGCGGTCGTCGCGGCGGTGCGACGCCTCGCCGAAGAAGACCTGGCTCACGCCCGCGCCGACGATTGACGCCGGGAGCACGAGCATCCGGTACGCCAGGAAGTACTCGCCCGACGAGTCGAGGTCGAACAGGCCCGGGATCAGCAGGAACGGCACCTGGAGCGAGAGGGCATTGAGGAGGGACGCCACCGACATCACGCGCGCGAAGCCCCACCTCGCCCGGGCCTGGCGGAGCATCAGTCGGATGTCGACCTGCGTGATCCGCAGGGTCGCAACCAGCGGCCTGATCAGCTGCTCCGTGCCGAGGACCCGCCCGACGACGTCGCCCACGATCAGGCCGCCTGGACCTGCCCGAACGACGCCAAGGCCGGACTGGAAGATCGCCTGCGCCAGCCCCTGGATCGCCCGCATCCGACCAAGGGCCGGGAACGTGCGGTGGTAGACGGCCCAGGAGGCGACGCCCTGGGAGATGCTCGCCACGAACAGCGCGATGGGCAATAGCCACAGCAGCGGCGCCAGCTGCGACGCACCTGCGAACTGCGCGATCCGGGAGCCCCACAGGAGCAGGACGACACCCAGCACGATGCTGGTGATGAGCGCCACGAGCACCGAGAACAGGAGCAGGTGAACCGCCTCTCGCGCATCGTCCGCGATCGGCACCGCGAGATCGAAGCGGAGCGACGAGACCGCAAGCATCACCGTCAGCGAGGCCGAGTAGATGGACAGCAGCCCGAAGGCCTGCGGGCTGTACAGCCGCGCGAGCACGGGGCTGGCGAGCACGAGCGCACCCTGGCCGATGGCCGCGGCTGCGCCGACCAGAACGACGCTTCGCGCGACGCCACCGATCGCGATCCCAGGCCTTCGGAGGCCGAGGCCACGGAGCGTCATGCGCCGCGCCCTGCGTCGCGGACCGCGTTCCTGGCGTTCAGAGCGGTCGGCTATGGCAGGCGCTGCCGGCCGGTGCACACCGCTGGGCGGGGGTCACGGCGTCGAGCTCGGCCGCGAGTCGCGCAGCTCGGGCGGCGTCGTCGCCGCGTCGGCGGCCGCATCGACCACCTCGGCGTAGCTCGGGTAGTACCCGCCGTCCGCCACGCGGGCTGGGTCCCGGATCAGGTTCAGGACGACCCCGATCACGCGGGCCCCCGCCCGCTCGAGGGACTCGCGCCCCATCTGCACCGTCGCGCGATGGCCCTTGCCGCCCCCGATCACGAGCACGGTCGCATCCATGAACGAGGACAGGATCGCCGCGTCGGCGACGCTCTGGATGGGCGGGCTGTCCAGGATGATGAGGTCGTACCCGGACTTCAACCCGTCCATGATGGCTCCCATGCGACGGGACCCCAGGAGCTCAGCCGGGTTGGGCGGCAGGGGCCCCGTGGTCAGGATCCACAGGTTCTCCTGCTCGGTCGCCTGTGCAAAGGCATGGTGGTCGTCCTCGCCCCGCAGGAGCGTGGTCAGCCCGTGCGTGTTGGGGCGGTCGAACAGGCGCTGGAGGCCCGGTCGCCGGAGGTCCGCATCCATGAGCAGCACCCGCCGCCCGGTCTGCGCGAACACGATCGCCAGGTTCGCGGCGGTGACCGACTTGCCCTCGCCCGGCACCGAGCTGGTGACGAGCAGGGTCTTGATCGGATCGTCGACGGCGGCGAACTCGATGTTCGCGCGGAGCGTTCGATAGGACTCCGTTGCGGACGATCGCGGTTGGAGCAGGGCCACGAGGCGGTAGATCTCGTTCCGTCCGCGCTCGCCCGACATCTTCCGGATCACGCCCAGGGCCGGCAGGCCGACCGAGGTCTCGGCGTCTTCCGGCGTCTTGATCGTGTCGTCAAGCCGATCCTTGACCAGCGTCACCGCACCGCCGAACAGTAGGCCCAGCAGGCCGCCCAGGAGCACGTTGAGCAGGACCCTGGGCGAGATCGGCGCCTTCGGAACCTCTGCGGGCTCGATCAGGGTGAGCAGGTTCGAGGCATTGCCGGACGAGTACGCCAGCAGTGCGGCATAGGTCGAGCGGAGGGAGACCAGGCGGGATTCCAGCGTCTCCAGCCGGGTCTGCTGCGCCGCCGTGCGGTCGGTCAGCGCCGTCAGCGACTCCAGCTCAGTCTGGGTCGAGTCGATCTGGTCCTGGGTCGTCCGAAGATTCTCATCGATGGACTGCTGGATGTCGGTCTGTCGGCCCTCGATCGCCGGCGACACCGCGATCAGCTGGGTCGCCACGGCGTTGGCGATCGCGGCTGCCTGCTTTGGATCGGTGTCCTGGGCGGAGATCGTCACCAGCGTGCTGTCCAGCGGGGCGTCGGCCGTTACGCTCGCGGCAAGGTCGTCGGCCGTCTGGCTCAGCCCGAGCTTGTCGATCACGGCCTGGAGGTTGGGCCTCGTGGTCGCGACGGTGGCATAGGTGGCGGACAGCCGCTGCGACACGAGGATCTGGTTGTAGTCGGGGCTGACCCCGGACAGCGACTGGCCGACGATCAGCGTCGCCTTCGCTTCGTAGACCTTGGGCAGGCTGCTGCTGAGGAAGAACGCCAAGCCAGCGGCAACGACCACGCACATGGCGAGGAACAGGAGCCACGCTCGAACGATCGCGAGCAAGCGCCGGAGGTCCACGAGGTCTCACTCTCCGCCCAGGAGCTCCATGGGCTGTCGGCGCGCAGAACTCAGGGGCGACGCGCGTCCTCGATGATCATCGGCCAGCCCCTTCGCCACCGTCAACCGTGGCGCCGAGCCTCGGGGACCCGTCCGCCCACCGCTCGCGGGAGGCGCGGGCCAGCGACCGTTGCGCGTGCGCACCGAAAAGCCACCCGGATGCAATGCCGATACCCCTTTGGTACTAGGCACGCCACACCAATTGCCCTAGCCTGAACGGCCTTGGGGAGGCAAGGGGGTCCGACGCTCAGGACAGCGGGGATGCGCCCGTCGGCCCGTGCCATGCCCAGACGCCACGCGGCAGCCAAGGCCGCGCATGGCCACATGGGGAGTCTCCGTAGCGCCGAGGGTGCATTGGCAGTCCGCCGCTCTTTCCGTACATCGCCTCGTCCCTGGAGGGACACTGTCATCGGCCGACGCGGCGAGGCAGGCCAGGAACGACGGCTCAGCCTCTCGCAGCTGTCGCTTCGGCTCGCCCGGGGCGTCCGCGGTCGATACCTGCTCGCGATCGACCTTGTCGGCATCGTGTCGGCGGCCTACGTGGCGATGGCGATCCGCCTCGACGAGCTCACCGGCTTGCTCGCCGTCCCGGCATTCCCGCTGATCGTCATCCTGCTGCTGTCCGTTCGCACCGTCGTCAACATCCTGCTCGGGCTGTACAGCCGGCGCTGGCGATACGCCAGCATCCCCGAGCTGGAGCGGATCGTCGGCGCGGCAACGCTGGGTTCCGTGGTCAGCATCGCGGTGTTCTACGGGACGGCCATCATCTCGGACGGCGGCTGGACCAGCGGCTATCCCGCGGTCCTTCTGGCCCATCGAGCTGATGCTCAGCATCGCGATCCTGGGCGGCGTCCGGTTCGGCATCCGCGCAGCGGCCGAGGGCGTTCACCGCGATGGCGGGACGGCGCTCCAGCCCCAACCCACGCTGTTGTACGGCGCCGGTGACGCGGGCGTGCTGATGGCCAGGAGCGCCGCGCGCTACCCGGGCTCCGGGGTGCGACCGGTGGGGTTCCTCGACGACGATCCGACCCTCGCCGGTGGGATCATCGCCGGCTACCGCGTCTTCGGTAGCCTGGACGCCCTTGGGCCCGCGGTCGTTTCGACGGGTGCCAAGGTCCTCCTGATCACGATGCCCAGCGCCTCCGGCGAAGCCGTCCGTCGCGTCGTCGAGGCTGCCCTCGCGCTTCATCTCGACGTGCGGACGGTGCCCTCCATCTCGGATCTCCTCGACGGCAGCATCGACGCCGGTCGCATCCGGCGCGTCCGGGTCGAGGATCTCCTCCGGCGCCCGATCGTCACCGATCATCACCCCGACGTCGAGCGGATCATCCGCGGTCGCACGGTCGTGATCACGGGCGGCGCTGGCTCGATCGGCTCCGAGCTGGCGCGCCAGGTGCTCGCCATCGGGCCCCGGCGGCTGGTGCTCGTGGACCGGGCCGAGAGCCCTTTGTACCTCGTCCAGCGGGAGCTCGAGACGCGACGCAACCGCGGGCGCGGGAGCGGCGAGCTGCGGATGCACCTCGCCAACGTCGCGAACCGCTCGGCGATGCAGCGGCTGATCAGCGAGGAGGCGCCCGACGTCATCTTCCACGCCGCGGCCTACAAGCACGTGCCGCTCATGGAGGAGCATCCCTCGGACGCGGCCTACGTCAACATGGGTGGCACGCTCGCCCTGCTCGAAGCCGCGGAGGCCGGCGGTGTCGAACGGTTCGTGTTCGTGTCGACGGACAAGGCCGTCAAGCCGTCCAGCGTGATGGGGGCCAGCAAGCGGATCGGCGAGATGCTCGTCGCGAGCACCGCGGCCCGGACGGGTCGGCCGTACGTGTCGGTCCGGTTCGGCAACGTTCTGGGCTCGACGGGCAGCGTCGTGCCGATCTTCCAGGAGCAGCTCGAGAGCGGCGAGCCCCTCACCGATCACGGACGCGGAGATGACCCGGTTCTTCATGACCATCCCGGAGGCGGCCTGGCTGATCCTTGACGCTGCCGCGCTCGGTCGCGATGGCGACCTGTTCGTGCTCGACATGGGCCAGCCCATCCGCGTCATGGACGTCGCGCGCGACCTGGTGCGGCTGGCCGGACGCGATCCAGACAGCCAGCCGATCGACATCATCGGCCTGCGCCCCGGCGAGAAGCTCCACGAGGAGCTGTTCTACGACGCCGAGCGCGTGGAGCCGACCGAGAGCGCCAAGGTGATGCGGGCGATCTCGCCGGAACCCCCGGAGGACGTCCGCGCCGACGTGCAGCGGATGCTGTCGCTCGCGACCGGGGAGGACGAGGCGACCCTGCGCGACGCGATGCTCCGGTACGCGCGAGCGCACGATGGGTCGGCCGCCGCGGCGCCCCGGCCCGCGCCCCCGAGCGGGCCGACGCCGCGCCAGGCGGCTTCTCTAGGGCAGAAGAGCCCGTCGACGCCTTCGTGACCCCGGTCTCGTGACCTGGGACCGGGCTCGACGCCGCGCGGGACGAACGGCCGACACATCGACTCGTGAGGCGCGACCGGGGTGGTGGCGCGGGCCGGCGGTGACCCGCCTGGGCGACATCAGGCTGCTGATCGGACACTCCCCGTTCCTGCCGGGCCTCGTCGTCGCGCTCGTGCTCGGCTTGCTCCTCGTCCGGCCGGTCGCGCGCTGGCTCGCCATTGGCCACCTGAACGCGTGGCTGCTGCTGACGAGCGTCGGCCTCGTGCTCGGAACGACCCTGACACCCAGCCCCCTGGCCGTGGCGTTCGGGGTGCACGGCGCCGTCGGGTGTGACCTCTCCAGGATCGGCCCGGCAGCGCTGGAGGTCTACGGGCGGCTGGACGACCCGATCCTCAACGTCGTCCTGTTCGTCCCCCTGGGGGTGATCCTGGGCGCGCTGCCGAGCTCGCGACGCCGGACAGCGCTCCTGGTCGCCGGGACATTCCTTCCCCTTGCCATCGAGACGACCCAGGCGTTCGTCGTCGTCCTGAGCGAGCGTGCCAGGGGGGAGACGTGTTCGACAACGTCGCCGGGCTGTGGATCGGCGTCGGGGTCGGGCTGGCCCTGCGAAGGCTTACGCGGTCGGCGCGTGCCTGGCCGACGCCCGGACGCCCCGTGATCCGCTGACGCGACGCCGGCCGTCGATCTGGCGACCGCGCGATGAGCAGCCTGCGCTCGGGTGCCTTCCGACAGCTCGGTCGATCGATGGCGTGGCGGGCCGCGCCTACCTGACCGTGTCGCCCGGTCGCCAGTCGTGGACCGTCGCCTTGACGCCGCGCGCGCCGAGCGCGTCCTGGAGCGCTGTCGGCGTGCCGGCCAGGATGGGGAACGTGCCCCAGTGGATCGGGAGCACGTCCTTCACGCCCAGCAGCTCCACCGCGACGGCCGCGGCGCGCGGGTCCATCGTGAAGTGGCCGCCGATCGGGAGCATCGCGAGCTCGGGTGCGAACAGGTCGCGGATGAGCGCCATGTCGCCGAACGGCACGGTGTCCCCGGCGTGGTACACGCGGAACCCGTTCTCGAGCTCGATGACGAAGCCGATCGGCTGCCCGAAGTAGCGCACCTCCTCGGCGCCCATCGTGTCGCCGCCGGAGTGGACCGCGGGAACCATCGTCACCTTGAGGCCTCTCGTCTCGACGGTGCCGCCCTGGTTCATGCCGATGATCTCGGCCGCGTCACCGACCTCCCTGGCGAGGAACAGGCTCAGCTCGTGAATGCAGGGCATGACCGGGTGGAGGCGCCGTGCGAGGGCCACCGTGTCGGCGTCGAAATGGTCGAAGTGGCCGTGCGTCACCAGGAGCACGTCGCATCGCTCCTGCTCGGCCTGGGTCCGCGGGCTGTTGGGGTTGCCGAACCAGGGATCGACCAGGACCGTCTTTCCGCCCGGCGTGGCGATCTCGACGCCGGCGTGCCCCAGCCAGGTGAACGAGGTGTCGCGGTCGATCGCCATCGGATCCTCCTGTCGCCGTTGCGTCGTGGTCGCTCGAGGTCGTTGGGTCGATTATCCGCCGCGGGACCGGAGGGGGCGCGCCGAGGGGCGGCTACACTCGGGCCGTGCCCGCGGAGCAGATTGCCTCGAACCTCGCCCTGATCAACTGGACCGTGCTCACCGGCCTCGCGGTGGGATCGTTCGCCGTGGTCGTGCTGGGCCGGATGGTGACGTCCGCGACCCGGGGATACCTCGCGTTCACCGCCCTGTGCGCCGCCGCATTCGGGGGCCTTGCCTACCTGTCGGACGCCGGGCTGCCGCCGATCGCGTCCGGATCACCGGTCGCCGCGGATCCCGCGTTCGACCTCCCCGCCGGGTCGCCCTCGTCCTGTTCGTGGTGCTGGCGCTGGTGGCCGTTATCGCGATCGCGCGGGGCAGCCGGGCGAACCCGCTGCTGCTGGGCGGGCTGGGTGCCGGCGTGGGCACGCTGCTGCTGGGAGCGCTCACCTGGGGTGGCGGCCCGACCGGCGCCGTGCCGCTCGCGATCCAGCTGCTCGTGCTCGCAGCCGCGACCGGGGGCGTGTTCGCCGCGATGATCCTCGGCCACTGGTATCTCGTGACCCCCAAGCTCCCCGAGGCGCCCCTGGTGATGGTCGCGCGGCGGCTGCTGTGGATCGTGACCCTCCAGGTGCTCCTGTTCGTGGGCTGGGTCGGGTTCGGCGCGGGTCCGGGCGCGCCCGGCAGCAGCGGGCCGTTCGCGGCCCTGGTCGGGCCCTGGGCGCTGTTCGTGTGGCTGCGGCTGATCGTCGGCCTCGTGTTCCCGCTGGTCGTGTCGTGGGCGGCGCTGCAGACGGCCCGCACGCGGTCGATGGAATCGGCGACCGGGCTCCTGTACATCGACGTGGGAGCGATCGCCGCCGGCACGATCCTCGCGGCCGGCCTGTACTTCGGCGCAGGGCTCCTGGTCCGATGCCACCGGCGAGGAGCGCCATCCCGCTGCCGCGATCCGCGTCCGGGTGCGGCTGTTCGCGATGCAGCGCGAGGCGGCCGGCACGCGCGAGCTGCGGCTCGAGGTCCCGCTCGGCGGCGACCGTCGATGATGCGTGGCAGGCGGCGGTCGACAACGTCCCGGCGCTTGCGCCCGGCCGGGCGGCGCTCCGGTTCGCGGTCAACGGCGCCTACGCCGACGCCGACACGCCGCTCGCCGACGGTGACGAAATCGCGTGCATCCCGCCGGTCAGCGGCGGCGGGGACCCGCGGGCCGCGGGGCGTCGCCGGATCCTCGAGATCCGGCCGGATCCCCTGCCCGATGAGCTAGCCGCGGTGCTCGCCGAGCGCCTGGCGATGGACGAGGACGGGGGCGTGGTCGTGTTCGTCGGTCGCACCCGGCTCACCCCCGGGACCCCGGCGCCGGGCCAGGAGGCCGAGGCGGCCCGCCATGCCGGACGCAACGTGGAGGAGCTCGAGTACGAGGCGTTCGAGCCGATGGCGCTGGCCGTGCTGGGGCAGATCGCAGACGAGATCGAGGCCCGGTTCGACGTCCGACGCGTCGCGATCGTGCACCGTACCGGCGCGGTACCGCTGGGTCAGCCGTCAGTGGTCGTGGTCGCGGTCGCTCCGCACCGCGACGCGGCCTTTGCCGCCGCACGCTATGCGATCGACGAGACCAAGGCTCGTGCGCCCATCTGGAAGGCGGAGCGGTTCGTCGACGGCCACGTCTGGATCGGGGACGTCGCCCGCACGGCACCCGTTGACGGGACACCGCCCACGGCGCCCGCGGACGCGACCGCACCCAGGGCGCCCGCCGACCGCAGCTGAGCCGATACGGCGATCGCCTGACCGCGCGACGGCTGTCGGGGCCTCCGCCGCCCTCCATACTGGTCGCATGCAGCGGCTCGGGGACACGCGCGGGCTCGGGGAGCCCCAGGACCTGGCAGCGGTGCTCGATCGCGCGACGACGCTGGCAGGGGCATGGGCCGCGTCCGCCGCCACTTCCACCACGGTGGGGCAGGAACGCGCGCTCCTGCGCCTGTTCGGCGTCGCCGGCCTCGACCGGGCGGGCCGCCCGCTGGCGGCGGAGGTCGTCGACCGCTATCTCGCGCCCGACCCGGGTCGCCTGGGGGGCGGGATCGCGCTCCCGTTTGCGATGGCGATGGCCGAGTACGACCTGGTTCCGCAGGAGCTGGCGCTGGAGGTCGCGGCGGGCAACGTCGACCTCGCGCTCGAGGCGGAGCTGCTGGCCGAACCCGACCGGCGGGCGATCGCGATGGCCGACGCGACGTCGCTCGCGCATGCCGCCATGGAGCGCGTGGACGCGAACCGGACGGCGCGTCGGGAGCTGATCGCCGTGCTCGGCGACCCGCCCCGGCCGTGGGTGGGCGCAGCGCTCGGGTCGCCGGCGATCGTCGATGCGCTCGACGAGGCCAGGGCCGCCATCGATGCCGGCGCCGAGGTGATCCGCGTCGACATCCCGCCGGGTCGCGAGCTCGCCAGGCGGATGGCCCGGCTGGGCTCGCCGCTCGAGGGATGGCAGGCTGGGCCGGCGTCCCGCGGCGGGCTCGACGCTCCCGACCCGGCGGCGCAACCCATCCCCAGCGGCGCCCAGCGGGCGCTGGCGGTCCTGCGCCGGTTCGTGGATGAGGCCGGTGCGAGCCGGCGGGGCTACGTCAGGCTGATGACCGACGCGCCGGCGCTCGCTGCGCCGGACCAGGCCGTGGTTGCCGCGTTCGAGCGGGTCGATCTCGTGATCGCCGACCCGATGCGCGAGATCGTCGAGGGGCGCGTGGACCCGGATCGGGCCCTGGCCGACCATGCGTTCGCGCACCGGCTGCTCGCACGGGCTGGGGCACGGGTGGTCATCCCCGCGGGCCCGCTCGTGGTGGCCCAGGACCTGGAGCAGGGGGTGCCGTCCGACCCTGCCACGCGCGCCGGGCGTGCCCTTGCCCTGCAGCTGCTCGCCGTCTCGCTGGCCAGTCGGGAGGGCCTGCCGGTCGACTGGGTCGTCGCGGACGCGCTGCCGGCCTGGATCGTGGACGAGCCCGATGCGCCCGCAAGGGCCGCGGCCGAGGTCGCGCTCCGCAGGGCGCTGCTGCCCGACCATCCGCTCGCGTTCATCGAGCCCGCGCTGGATGGCCCGGCGCTGCCGAGGTGGCACGCGATCATGGCCGCCATCCTCGCGGATGCGGGCGACGTCGCGATCGTCGTCCGCCGCCCGGCGGCCGGCCCGGCGGACCTGGCCAGCGGGACCCGGGCGACGCGGGAGGCGGCGGCCGTTGCCGCGAGCCTGTGGGGATCGCGGGCGGCGCCCCACCTGACCGGCATCGCCGCAGAGCACGCCACCAGGGCGGTCCGGGCCGCGGCCACGACCCTCGCCGCGCTCGACGATCGCGGCTGGTCGGCCCTCGTGGATGATCCGCTCGGGATCCCGGCCGCGCGCCTGGGCTCCGATGCGGTCGCCGAGCGCAGCGAGGCATTCGATCCGCTGAGGACCGCAGGGATCGCCCACCCGCAGCCGGGGCGTGACGAGAGGACCGCCAAGGGTCACTGAGCGTGGCCGGCCGGTGTCACCCCGTAGCCGGTACCGCGAGTGGCCGGGTCGAACGCATGGACCCGTGCTCGTGGATGGGGTAGGGTCGCGGCCATGAGCGCACCACGACCCCTCTTCCTCGAGCGCGCGGGTACCGACGGCGAGATCGTGGTGGTGACGCTCGACCGACCCGAAGTGCTCAACGCGATCGACGATGCCATGCTGGCCGCCCTGCACTCGGCGATCGACGGCCTCGAGGCCGACCCCGGCGTCCGGGCCGTGGTGCTCGGGGGTGCTGGCGATCGGGCGTTCTCGACCGGGATGGACCTCAAGGAGCGCGCCGGGTTCAGCGACGACGATCTGCGCGCGCAGCGGGGCCGGATCATCGAGCTGGTCCGCCAGGTGCACGAGCTGCCCCTGCCGACCGTCGCGGCCGTCGAGGGCTTCGCCCTGGGCGGCGGCTTCGAGCTCGCGCTCGCGTGCGATCTCATCGTTGCCTCATCCGCCGCCGTGTTCGGGCTGCCCGAGGTGAGGGTGGGCATCTTCCCCGGCGGCGGCTCGACCCGGACCCTCACCTGGCTGGTCGGTCCAGCTCGGGCGCGCGACGTGATCCTGTCGGGTCGCCGGCTGACCGCCCCCGAGGCCGAAACGTGGGGGATCGTCGCCCGGGTGGTGGAGCCGGGCGGCGCGCGCGCAGCGGCCATCGAGCTCGCCGGCACGATCGCCGAGGGCGCGCCGCTCGGGATCCGGCAGGCGAAGGTGGCCATCCGCGGTGCCCATCGTTCGCTGGCGGAGGGGCTCGCGGACGAGAACGACCTGTACGAGGTCGTGCTGCGGTCCGAGGACCGGCGCGAGGGCTTCCGGGCCTTCGCACAGAAGCGCCGGCCGCAGTTCCGGGGACGCTGACCTGGCCGGGCCGTCGTCCGCGACGGGCACCCACGCCCACTTGACACCGGCCGGATGCCCGATGCTAATGGGCACACCGGACCCGCCAGCAGGAGCACCCGTGGACCCCGCCGCCCACCCCTCGCTTCGTCGCCAGGTCCGTCGGTGACCGTCCTCCCCGAGGCGCCGGCGGGGCCCGAGCGCGACCATAACCGCGAGGTGAACCTCGACCTCGTCCGGGAGCTGCGCGGCCGGCTCGAGCAGGTGCGAAGCGGTGGCGGCACCGAGGCCGTCGCGCGCCACCGGTCGCGCGGCAAGCTGCTGGCACGCGAGCGCATCGATCGCCTGGTCGATCCCGGTTCCCCGTTCCTCGAGCTGTCGCCGCTGGCCGCCTGGGACATGTACGACGGCGAGGCGCCGTCTGCGGGCATCGTGACCGGGATCGGGGTCGTCGACGGGCGCGAGGTGGCGATCGTCGCCAACGACGCCACCGTCAAAGGCGGAACGTACTTCCCGATGACGGTCAAGAAGCACCTGCGGCTGCAGGAGATCGCGGCCGAGAACCGGCTGCCGTGCGTGTACCTCGTCGACAGCGGCGGTGCGTTCCTGCCGCTCCAGGCCGACGTGTTCCCGGACCGCGACCACTTCGGCCGGATCTTCTACAACCAGGCCAACCTGTCCGCGGCCGGGATCGCGCAGATCGCGGTGGTCATGGGCTCGTCCACGGCCGGTGGCGCGTACGTGCCGGCGATGAGCGACGAGACGGTGATCGTGCGGGGCACCGGCACGATCTTCATCGGCGGGCCGCCGCTGGTGAAGGCGGCCACCGGGGAGGAGGTGAGCGCCGAGGACCTGGGCGGCGCCGACGTCCACACCCGGACCTCGGGGGTCGCGGACCACTTCGCCGACGACGACGAGCATGCGCTGGCGATCGCGCGGCGGATCCTGGCCAACGTGCCCGCCTCGCGCAAGGACCCGCCATGGGAGGTGCTGCCGCCGCGGGAGCCGCTCTACGATCCGGCCGACATGTACGGGATCGTGCCCGCGGACCTGCGCGCCGGCTACGATATCCGTGACGTCATCGCGCGGATCGTGGACGGATCGGAGCTCGACGAGTTCAAGGCGCGATACGGCACCACGCTGGTCACCGGGTTCGCGCGGATCATGGGCTTCCCCGTGGGCATCGTGGCCAACAACGGGATCCTGTTCAGCGAGTCATCGCTCAAGGGCGCCCACTTCATCGAGCTGTGCACCAAGCGCCGGATTCCGCTCGTGTTCCTCCAGAACGTCACCGGGTTCATGGTCGGGCGCGAATACGAGAACCGGGGCCTCGCCCGGGACGGGGCCAAGATGGTGATGGCGGTGGCCAACGCGCGCGTCCCCAAATTCACGGTGATCGTGGGTGGCTCGTTCGGGGCGGGGAACTACGGGATGTGCGGGCGCGCCTACGGACCGCGCCAGCTGTGGACGTGGCCCAACGCCCGGATCAGCGTGATGGGCGGCCAGCAGGCGGCAGGCGTCCTGCTCCAGGTCCACCTGGACGCGCTGGCCCGGGACGGTCGCGACATGAGCCACGAGGAGCGGCAGGCGTTCACGGCGCCGACCCTTGCCGCCTACGAGCGGGAGGGCTCGCCCTACTTCTCGACGGCCCGCCTGTGGGACGACGGGATCATCGACCCGGTGGACACGCGGATGGTGCTCGGGCTGGGCCTGTCGGCGGCGTGCAACGCCCCGATCCCGGACACGCCGTTCGGCGTGTTCCGGATGTAGCGGCGCCCGGCTCGAGGTGTTCGCGTCGGTTCTGGTCGCGAACCGGGGCGAGATCGCGCTGCGGGTGATCCGTACCTGCCGCCGGCTCGGGATCCTCACCGTCGCGGTCTGGTCGGACGCCGATCGCGCGGGCCCGCACGTGCGGTCGGCCGACAGGTCGGTCCGGGTCGGCGCCGGCCCAGCGGTGGACAGCTACCTGCGGGGTGATGCGATCGTGGAGGCCGCGCTCTCGACCGGTGCCGAGGCGATCCACCCGGGCTACGGGTTCCTCGCCGAGCAGCCGGCGTTCGCCGAGGCCGTGATCGCCGCCGGACTCGCCTGGGTCGGTCCACCACCGGCGGCGATGCGGGCCCTGGGCGACAAGGCCAGGGCGAAGGCGCTCGCCGAGGCCAACGAGCGTCCCCGTGCTACCCGGTTACCACGGTGACGTGCTAACAGACGAGGTACTGGTCGCGAAGGCCCAGGCGATGGGCTACCCGCTGATCGTGAAGGCAAGCGCGGGCGGCGGCGGGCGCGGGATGCGGGTGGTGCGGCAGGCGACCGAGCTCGCGCGACGCGATCGAGGCGGCGCGCCGGGAGGCGGCAGCCGCGTTCGGCGACGACCGCCTGCTGCTGGAGCGGTACGTGGAGCGACCTCGCCATGTCGAGGTGCAGATCGTCGGCGACGACCACGGCACGCTCGTCCACCTCGGCGAGCGCGAGTGCAGCATCCAGCGCCGCCACCAGAAGCTGATCGAGGAGTCGCCGTCCGTCGCGGTCACGCCGGGGCTCAGGGAGGCGATGGGCGCGGCCGCGCTGCGGCTCGCCCGGGCGGCCGGGTACCGCAACGCGGGGACCGTGGAGTTCCTGCTCGACGAGGATGGTGCGTTCTCCTTCCTCGAGGTGAACGCCCGGCTCCAGGTCGAGCACCCCGTCACCGAGGCGCTCACAGGGCTCGACCTGGTCGAGCTCCAGCTTCGGGTGGCTGCGGGCGAGCCGCTCGGCTTGGGGCAGGAGGACGTGCGGCTCGAAGGCCATGCGGTGGAGGCTCGCGTCGTCGCCGAGGACGCCGCGGCCGGCTTCCTGCCGTCGACGGGGCTCGTCACGGCGATCGCGCTGCCGGCGGGCGTGCGGGTCGATACGGGGATCGAGGCCGGCTCGGTCATCTCGCCGTTCTACGACTCGCTGGTGGCCAAGGTCATCGCGCACGGTGCGGACCGGGCCTCGGCGATCGAACGTCTTCGGGACGCCCTCGACGAGACCTCCATTGAGGGTGTCGCGACGAACCTCGACCTGCTGGCGGCGGTGCTCGACGAGCCCGCGTTCGTGGCGGGCGACCTCGATACGGGGTTCCTGGTCCGTCACCGGGTGGTCGAACGGCTGGGCGAGGTGCCCGACGAGGTGGTGGCCGCCTCCGCGGCCGCCCGCTCGCTGGGGCCGTTGTCGGCCGGGCAGCCGCTCGTCGCCGACCCGTGGAAGATCCGCGTTCCGTGGCGCCTGGGACGGGTCGGCGAGCGCACCCGCTGGCTGGCCGGCGGCTCGATTCGCGAGGCCGTCACCACGCTCGACGTGGACGGCGCCGGGGCCGGTCCCCCGGGCGCCCGCGTCGACCTGGAGGGCCGGGTCATCGAGGCGCGCCCGGCGGGGGGTGACGCGGCCGCGGGATGGGCGATCGACGTCGCCGGTGAGCGGGCCCTCGTCCGGCCGGCGGTCGCTCCTCGGCAGGTGGAGACCGTGCGCTGGCGTGGCCGCCGCCACCGGATCGCGCTGGCGCCACCGCCCTCGCCCGGTCTGCTTGCCGCCGAGGCCGAGGAGCCCGACGCCCTGGCGGCGCCGATGCCCGGGCGCATCGCCCGTGTCCACGTGGCCGAGGGCGAGCACGTTCGAGCCAACGCCCCGCTGGTGGTGCTCGAGGCGATGAAGATGGAGCACGTGGTCGCGGCCGCCGCGCCCGGGCAGGTGACCCGGGTGCACGTGGCGGTCGGCGACCAGGTCGTCCGGGGCGCTCCGCTGGTGGACCTCGACGCTCGGGAAGGAGGCTGAGGTGGGCGTGCCGGCCGAGGTCACCATCGTTGAGGTGGGTCCCCGCGACGGGCTGCAGAACGAGTCGTCCCCGGTGCCGGTGGATGCCAAGCTGGGCTTCATCGAGCGGCTCGCGGCCGCCGGGCTGGCCGTGATCGAGGCCACCTCGTTCGTGCATCCGCGTGCCGTGCCCCAGCTGGCCGACGCCGACGTCCTCATGCCCGCGCTCCGACGGCGGCAGGGGGTCCGCTACCCGGTGCTCGTCCCCACGATGCGCGGCCTGGAGCGTGCGGTGGCCGCCGGCGCCGACGAGATCGCGGTGGTCATCGGGGCGACGGACGAGTTCAACCGGGCGAACCTCAATCGGACCGTCGATCAGGCGCTGGCCGACGCGGCGGCGGTGCTCGGCGACGCGCGCGCCCGGGGGTTCCGGACGCGAGGCTACGTCTCGGTCGCGTTCGGGTGCCCGTACTTAGGGCCGGTCGAGCCTGCGGCCACGGCCAGCGTCGCGGCCCGGCTGCTCGATCTCGGCTGCGACGAGATCAGCCTGGGCGACACGATCGGAGCGGCGACCCCGGGCGATGTCACGCGCGTGCTGGACGCGGTGGTCCCGGTCGTGGGCGTCGACCGGCTGGGACTCCACGCTCACGACACGCGCGGCCAGGCGCTCGCGAACGTCCACGCGGCGCTCGAGCGCGGCGTCCGGATCATCGACAGCTCGGCCGGCGGCCTGGGCGGTTGCCCGTTCGCGGGGCCGGGCGCCGTGGGGAACCTCGCGACCGAGGACCTCGTGTACCTCCTCGACGGCCTGGGGATCCGGCACGGGGTCGACCTCGACGGGGTGATCGGCGCGTCGGCGTTCATCGAGGCCGCGCTGGGTCATGAGCTGCGCGGTCCGACCTATCGCGCCGGCGGCCGGCCGCGCACCCGGCCGCTGCCGGGCATCGGAGGGGATCGATCGACCTAGCGGCATGCGCCCGGCGCTGATCGCGGACGGGACGCGCCGGGGACACGCGCCCCGGCGAGCCACCGGCTACGCCCAGGTCACCGTCACCCCGACGGGCCGGCGATCGGGAGGCGGCGCGCCTCGTTACGCCACCGCGCGGGACGCCCGCGACCGGGGCCGCCACCCGGCAGCGAGCCGCCGCGGGGAGCCTTGGAGGACGTGGGTCCGGGCGCCCTCGACGTTCACCCAGAGCAGGGCCGGCCCCGGCCACGCGCCGATCCCCGACGTCAGCGCCGCGTATGCCTGTTCCGCCGGCGCTGGATAGGCGGCACGGAACAGCGCCGGCAGCGACCGTACGAGATCGCGCGTGGCCACCGTGGATCGGAGCAGCAGGAGTCGCGAGACGGGCGGCGGTGCCAGGACGTTGGCCCACGGCCAACCCCTCGCCGATGGGATGGAGTCGGCCTTCTCGGCTGCTCGCCGCAACTGTTGCTCCACGGCGCGCAGCTCGCCGTGCGCCTCGCCGGCGACCAGCTGCGACGTGTCGCGATCCTGCAGGACCATGTCGATGACGCCCCGGGCCGGTCGGTGGACCGGGACTTCGAGCCGGGCGATCCAGCGGCCCGAGAGGATCTGTAGCAGCGCTTCCACCATTCGTGTCTGCACGTGGTCGCGCACGTGTGGCCCGGCGGACTCGAACAGCCGCACGGAGACCTCTCGTCCCAGCGCGGTGGCGAGCGCGACCGTCGCGTCGAGGCTCGCGCCTCGGACGCCCCGCTCGATGCGGAGGACGTGGCTGGGGTCGATTCCGGCGCCCGTCCCGATGGTCCGCAGCGATAGGCCGGCTTCGAGGCGCGCCTCGCGCAGCTGCTCGGCGACGCTCCGTCGCGCGGCCCGCTGCCGATCCTGGATCCGGCGTTCCAGGTCGGTTGAGCCCATGGTCCTCTCTCCGGTCGTGGCGGGTGGGGCCTCATTGAAGCGATTGCCGCTTACGTGCCACGTATTGGCGGTGAAGTCCGCTCGCGGACGATCTATTGCGGCACCCGTGTCGTCGCTGCTCGCAACCTGCTGAGGCCGCCGGCCGGGCGGCGTACCGTCCGACCGGTGAGTGTGCCGCCAGCAGGGGTGCCGCGGCGCGCCGCGGTGGCGGCGTGCCGCGGTGGCGGAGCGCCACGTCCCGTTGACCGGAGGTCAATGAGACCCCGCCCGATTGGCCGCGGATGGCCCCCGGCAGGGCGTCTAGCGCGGTCTCGTGGACCTCGCGTCAACGGAACCCCGGTTTGGCAGGGCCAGAACCCGGTGAGCCTGGTTCTCATGGTCTCGGAGTCCACGGCGGCGTGGGCGATCGGGACGGGCCCGGCGTGGCGGAATGGGGGCCGGGCGAGGCCGGACGGCCGCCCGAGCTACGCGGTGATCCCGGCCAGCGACTCCGGGACCCCGGGCAGCGTCGCGCCAAGCCCGAATGGCACGCCGGCGTGGTGCACCGTGGCGACCAGCGCCGTCGCGACGGCGGGATCGAGCTCCGGGTCACGATGGGCCGCAACCAGCTCGTCCGCGCGGGCGCGGGCCCGCGCGAAGGCATCGAGGCCCCCAGCGTCGAGCCACGCCCGGCGCGACGAGCGGTCGATCACCTTCGAGGGCAGGAACTGCTCCTGGCGGAACAGGCGGCGCGTGTCCTGGAGCTCGAGGAACCGGCCCTCGGGCCCGGCCGCCTCGAACCACCCGGTGGCCAGCGTCCCGGTGGGGGTGCCCACCCCGCGCAGCAGGCGCTGGACCATGCCGATCACGTCGGCGTCGATGACCAGCTTCTCGGCGCTCTGCGCCAGCAGGAAGTCGAGCATTCCGGCCCCGGAGATCAGGTCGATCCCGGCCAGGCCGCCCACGAGCGCCGTCATCCCCGTCTCGAGGCCCGCCTGGGCGTCGATCACCTTGGCATCGGTCGCCCCCAGGTAGGCATGCGTCGGCAGGCCCAGCGACTTGCCCACGGCGGCGTACCCGGCGTCGATCATGGCGGTCTCGATCGCCCCCATCGGGGTCGACCCGGTCCGCATGTCGACGATCGTCGGCGCTCCGCCCCACACGATCGGCGCCCCGGGCGTGGCCAGCTGGTGGAGGACGATGCCGGCCAGGGTCTCGGCCGCATGCTGGACGATCGAACCGACCAGGGTCACCGGCGCGGCCACGCCGGCGAGGGGCATCGAGATCAGCTCGGCCGGGACGTGCGCCCGCGCGAGGTCCATCACGTTGCGGCAGGCGAACTCGGACCACGTGAGGGGCGGCGAGGGGCAGACGTCGAACACGGCCCGTGGCCGCTCGGCAAGCGCGTCCCGTCCCCCGGCGTCGATGGCCAGCAGGTCCAGCATCACGCCCGACCCGCGCGGCGTGAACGCCCCGGTGACCACCGGCTTGGACGAGTGCACCAGCACCACGAACAGGCGATACAGGTCGCCGATCTCGGTCGGGACGTCGTGGCACACGATCGCGGTGGACACCGCGTCGTACGCGGTCAGGGCGTCGGCGACCTGGATCAGGCGGGCCAGGTCGGCGGCTCGCGATTGGCGGGTGTCGAGGGTCTCGGGATCGAGCACCGCGACGCCCGAGGACCCGGGATCGAACTGGACGGCACCCTGCCCGTACCGGACGGCCGGATGGCCAGCCCGGTCGAACAGGTCGAACGAGCGCGGGGCGGTGTCCAGCGCCCGCCGGACCATCGTTTCGGGGATCTGGACCCGTTCGCCGTCGACCCGCGCGCCGGCCTCGACGAGGAGCCGGGTCGCCTCCGGCTCCTCGACCTTGACGCCCGGGCGGCGCAGCAGCTGGAGCGCCTCGTCGACGATCCGGTCGACGAGGTCGCGATCGAGGACCTCGAACCGGGGCCGCACGGTCAGGACCCCGTCCCGTCGCCGTGGGACCGGCCGGCGTGGGCCGCGATCATTCGCTGGAGCTCGGCGTCGAGCGCCGGGTCGAGCGGCTCCGGCCGGTGCTCGCGAAGCAGTGTCCGGGCATGCTCGAGCGCCTCGCGATGCGGCTTGTCCGGGTCCGCCTCCCACTGGCTGTACGGACGCCGGTCGAGGTACTTCGCCTGCCACAGCCCGCGCATCGTGGACCGGGTGTGGGCTGCGGTGAGGTACTCGCCGCCCGGCCCGACCTCGGCGATCACGTCGAGCGCTAGCGACGCGTCATCCATCGGGATGCCGCGCAGCATCGCCTTCACGATGCCGTCGATCTCGGTGTCCAGCACCAGCTGCTCGTACGACCAGATCCGGCTGCCGTGGAGCAGCCCGGCGCCGAGCAGCATGTCTGACCCGGTCACCGACGCCATGAACGCCGAGAGCCCGTTCTCGAGGCCCGCCTGCCAGTCGGAGCGCTTGGCGCCCGTCGCGTAGGCGCCCATCGACAGCGGCACGTTGTAGAAATCGGCCAGCTGGTTGGTGACTGCGCCGAACAGGAAGTCCTCCGGGCCACCGCCGGTGTAGGCCCCGGACCGCAGGTCCATCGCCGTCTGGGCCGCCGCGTAGTACACGGGCGAGCCCGGGTAGGCCAGCTGCATCAGCGCCAGCGCGGTCACGACCTCGGCGTTGCCCACGACCAGGGAGCCCGCGACCGTCGCCGGGCCGCTGAACGCGCACGAGGCCATGGTCATGAACCCGACCGGGACGCCCGCCTCCGCCGAGACGAGCGCGGCATCGATCGCGCCGCCATCGTGGGCCAGGGGGCTGATCGTGCATTGCATCAGCGACAACACCGGTCGCTCGCGCAGCGCCGTCCGGCCGCCCGCGATCGCCGCCGCCATCTCGACCGCGGTCTCGGTCTCCCCGGGGGTGACGATGCTCTCGCTCTGGACGTGCTTGGTGGAGTTGCGCCAGACCGCGAACAGCTCCTCCAGCGCCCGGGTCTCCGGAGGACGGTCCTGGGCCGAGACGGCGACCCAGTGGAAGGCGATCGGATCGAGCGCGTCCGCGACGCGCGCAATGTCGGCGACGTCCTGGAGCGCGGACCGGCGGACCTCCAGGGTCCACGGGTCGAGGACCTCGATCCCGCAGCCGTCGGTGCCCAGGTGGACGTGCCGACCGTCGAGCGGCAGGTCGCGCGCGGGGTCGCGCCCGGCGAGCGCGTACACGGGCGGCGCCGTGCGCAGGGCGGCCTCGATCACCGGCGCGGGGACGCGGACGACCGACGTGGCGCGGTCGACGGTCGCCCCGCCGGCCGCCCAGATATCGAGCGCCCGACTCGACGGGAACCGGACGCCGACGCGCTCGATGATCTCGAGCGTGGCCTCGTGGATCCGGCGGATCTCGGCGGGTGACAGGATCTCGAGCCGCGGGCCCGCCGGGACAACGGTGCCGGTGGGCGGGGTGGTCATCGTCGTCATCTCAGACCGCCGCGGCCTCGGCCGCTCCCAGCAGCCGACGCGCCAGCGCCACGGCCCCGATCGCGTCCTCGCTGTAGCCGTCGGCCCCGATCTCGGACGCCCACTGGGCGCTCGCCGGCGCGCCGCCGACGATCACCTTGACCCTGGAGCGCAGCCCCGCGGCGGCCAGCGCCTCGACCACCGTTCGCTGGCCGGCCATGGTGGTGGTCAGCAGCGCCGACACGCCGATGAGGTCGGCGTCATGCTCGCGAGCGGCCTCGACGAACCGCTCCGGCGTGACGTCCACGCCCAGGTCGTGGACCTCGAACCCGGACGTCGAGAGCATCATCCCGACCAGGTTCTTGCCGATCTCGTGGATGTCGCCCTTGACGGTGCCGATCACGACCCGTCCGACCACGGTGCGCGCCGTCGCGCGGCGCTGCATCTCGGGCTCGAGGACCGCGACCGCCTTCTGCATCGCGCGGGCGGCGAGCATCATGTCGGGCAGGAACAGCTCGCCGGCCGCGAACTGCTCGCCGACGTGCGACAGGCCGAGGACGAAGCCCCGGTCGATGGCGTCCAGGGGAGCGACGCCGGCCGCGAGGGCCTGCTCCGCCAGCCCGGTCGCTCGTGCGGGGTCGCCGTCGATGATCGCCTGGCGCATCGCCGCGAACAGCTCGTCCGCCATGGGTGGTGCTCCTTCTCGCTGATGGTCTGCCGGACCGGTGGCTGGGTGGTGTCGGGTGGGACTGAACCGGGCGCCGGACGCCTCTGTCGCGGGGTCGCAGTCGGCGGCCGACAGCCGGTCATGGCGCGGTGAGCGGGACGCGATCGGGGGGGAATCGGGGCGCGAACAGCCACGGGGCCCTTTCACGGCGGATCGATCGCTCGCAGCGTGCGGCCTCGGCCGGAGGCCGCGATAGGGCGGAAGGTCCCCCGCCACGGGTCTGACGGACCATCCGGGACGGCGTCGGGTGCCTGAGACTGGTCCCCGATGCCCGAGATCGTCCATGGACGCGAGCGTCGTGCGCTCGTGCCCGGTCGCCTGCTGTTCGAGGACGCCGCCGAGCTGGCGGTGGTGGTTCCGGCATCCTGCCGCCGGACCGGGCGCTGCCACGAGTGCGTGATCGAGATCCGCTCCGGGGGCGACCAGCTGTCGCCGCCCACGCCCGCGGAATCGTTCCTCGCGCCGGGCTTCCGGCTGGCCTGCCAGGCACGGGTCGTGCGTGGCGATCAGGATCTCGAGTTCGCGGTGCTCCGCCGGCGGCTGCGTATCCAGCTCGCGCCCGAGGCGGCGGTTGTGGTCGAGGTGGACCCGGACGTGGTCACGGGCGACGGCCGGACGGTCGCCGGCGACGGCACCGACCTCGGTCCCGCCGGCGGCTCTCCCCTGGGCGTTGCGATCGACGTCGGGACCACCACGGTCGTGCTCGAGATCGTGGACCTGGCCCTGGGCACGATCCTCGCGGTCGCCGCGCTGGAGAACCCCCAGCGGTTCGGCGGCAGCGACGTCATGACCCGGATCTCGTACGACGCGGAGCACCCGGGCGAGCTGCGCCAGGCCCTGCGTCGGGCGCTCAACCACGAGCTCCGCCGGCTGTACCGCACGCTCGCCATCGACCGCCGGCGCGTCGTCGAGGCCTATGTCGTCGGCAACCCGACGATGCGCGACCTCGCCTTCGGGCTGGACGTGGGGCCGCTGGGCCGGCTGCCATACCGGTCGGTCACCGAGACGGCCGTGCGCGACGGCCGATCGAGCTCGACCGCCATCAGCCGCCGGGCGCACGAGCTGGGGCTGCTCGTCCATCCCATGGCCCGTGTCACCGGGGGGCCGCTGATCGCGAGCCACGTCGGCGCGGATTCGGCCGCCGATCTCGTCGCGGTCGGCGCCGTCGAGCGCGGCGGCCCGTTCCTGCTCGTGGACATCGGCACCAACACCGAGGTCCTGGCCTCGGACGGGCAGCGCATCCTGTCGGCGTCCGGGCCGGCGGGCCCGGCGTTCGAGGGCGGCGGCGTCCGGTACGGCATGCCGGGCGCCGAGGGCGCGATCGAGGCGGTCGCCCTGGTCAACGGCCGGTTCGACGTCCGGGTCATCGGCGACACCGTTGCGGAGGGCATCTGCGGCTCCGGCCTCGTGGACCTGCTCGCCGAGCTCCGCAGGGCGACCTGGATGACGGCACGGGGCGCGTTCCCGGGACGGGCGCCCGAGATCGCGCTGGTTCCCGGGCAGCGGGTCTGCCTCACGCGCGCCGACGTGGGCCACCTCGCGGTCGCCAAGGCCGCCACCGCGGTCGGGCAGCGCGTCCTGCTCCGGCGGCTGGGCCTGCAGCCCGGCGACGTGCGGCGCGTCTACCTCGCCGGCGGATTCGCGAACGCGCTCGACACGGGCTCCGCGATCGACATCGGGCTGCTGGTCCCGGTGCCCGCGGCCCGGGTGGTCCGGGCCGGCAACGCGTCGATTGCCGGCGCCCGCGCCCTGCTCCTGTCCCGTCGCCGGCGGGCCGCCCTGGAGGCGCTGGTCGCCCGCATCGAGCACGTGGAGCTCGAGTCCGAGCCCGACTTCTTCGACCTGTTCACCGACGGCACGCTGTTCGAGCCGATCGCCTCCTGAGGACCCCCATGACCCTGCGCCACACGCTCACCGAGACGCTGGACTTCGCGACCGTGGTCGAGCTCGTGCCATGGGCCGGCGAGCTGGACGACGCGCGTGGCGAGCGACCGCTCCGGATGGCCGTCGACCTGGCCGGCGACCCCCGGGTCACCGCCCTCTCGATCACCGACAACGCCGGCGGTCACGCTCGCCTCAGCCCGGGCACGCCGGCCCAGCCCCTGGTCGAGCTGGGCCACGACGTGATCGTCCATGTGGCCTGCCGGGACCGGAACCGCAACGGCACCCAGAGCCTCGGCTGGGACCTCCTGAGCCGGGGCCTGACCACGGTCCTGGCAGTCTCGGGCGACTACCCGGTGGAGGGGTACGAGGGCCTGTCGAAGCCCGTGTTCGACATCGACTCCGTGGGCCTGATCTCGCTGTTCCGGGAGCTGGGCGAGGCGGCGGTCGCCCGCGCCGCGACCGACGGGCTGCCCGATCCGGAGACGCGCGCCTTCTTCCTGGGCTGCGCGATCTCCAACGTCAAGCGGTTCGAGCGCGAGCTGATCCCGCAATACCTCAAGCTGGCGCTCAAGGTCCGGAGCGGGGCGGAATACGTGATCAGCCAGGTGGGCTACGACGCCCGCCGGCAGGACGAGCTGCTGCGGGTGATGCGCCGCGAGCGCCTGGACATCCCGGCCATCGCCAACGCCTACGTGCTCAGCCGCGGCGTCGCCCGCGCGTTCCACTCGGGCAGCGTGCCCGGCTGCGTGGTGACCGACGACCTGCTGGCGCTGGTCGAGCGGCGGGCCGCCTCGCCCGACAAGGGCCGCGCGTTCTTCCTCGAGTTCGCCGCCCGGCAGCTGGTCGTCGCCCGCGGCCTGGGCTATCGCGGGATCTACCTGTCGGGGCACCGCGACGCGACGGAGGTCCGGCGCATCCTCGAGTACGCCGACGCGTTCGCCGAGGGCGAGTGGCGCGACCTCGTCGCCGAGGTGAGCTTCCCGATCCCGGGCGCCTTCCAGCTGTTCGAGCCGGATGGTGCCGGGCTCAACACGGACGAGCCGAGCCGCGCCTATCGGCGATCGCTGGCGCCGGCCGCGCGCCGGCGGGCGAGACGGCGCGTCGCGCCGTTCTACAGGGTGAACCGCGCCCTCCACGAGCGCGTGTTCGAGCCCGGCACGCCCGGGTTCCGGGCGTGGGCCCGGATCTACGAGCGCATCGAGCAGGCGCATCTGGGCCGGCCGCTGCACGTGCTGGAGCAGGCAGTGAAGGTCCCCCTGTTCGACTGCCGCGACTGCGGTGACTGCTCGCTGCCCGACCTGGCCTACCTGTGCCCCGAGAGCCAGTGTGCCAAGAACCAGCGCAACGGACCGTGCGGCGGCTCGCACGACGGGCGCTGCGAGGTGCCGGGCAAGCCGTGCGTATGGGCCGAGGCGTACCGGCGGCTCAAGCCGTACGGGGAGGAGCTGTCGATGCTCGACCGGCCGCCCGTGATCCAGGACAACGCGTTGCGCCGGACCAGCGCCTGGGCGAACACGTTCCTCGGGCGCGACCACTACGCAGCGAAGAGAGGACCCCAGTCGTGAGACCCAACCGTACCGGCGACCCGTTCCGGATCATCGGCGAGAACATCCATGCCACGCGGGTCCTCAAGCGGAACGGGCGCCATGCCGCGGAGCTCGACGACGGTGGCGTGGGCATCGCGTTCGAGGCGCTCGACGGGACGCCCCACGTCCTGCCGGTCCACCCGGACGTGGCGGCGGCCCGCGACTTCGGCGCGGGGCGGATCAAGCACGTCGCCAGCGCGATCTGCTGGGGCCTCGGCGAGGGTCTCCATGCGGCGCTCGCCGCGAGCTACGTGCAGGCCATGGCGGGCCGCCAGGAGGCCGCCGGGGCCGACTGGCTCGACCTCAACGCCGACGAGGTGGCGGCGGACTCGGCGACGCGGGTGCGGGCGATGGCGTGGCTGGTCGCCACGGTCGAGGCGACGGCGGGCGTGCCGGTGTCGATCAATTCCTCGGACGTCGCGGTCCTCGAGGCCGGGGTGGCCGCATCGGCCGGGCCGGTCGGGCCGCTGCTCCTCAACTCGGCCTCGCTGGAGCGGCCCGAGGTCCTCGAGCTGGCGGCTCGCGCCGGGTGTGCGGTGGTGATCGCGGCCAGCGGGCAAGCCGGGATGCCTGCCAACGCCGACGAGCGGGTGGCCAATGCCACCGCGATGGTCGAGCAGGCGATCGCGCGTAACGTGCCGCCGGAGCGGCTGTTCGTGGACCCGCTGGTGCTGCCGGTCGCCGTGGAACCCGTGGCGCCCGGCCACGTGCTCGAGACCGCGCGACGGTTGCGGTCGACGTATGGGCGGGCGATCCACCTCACGGGCGGGCTGTCCAACGTGTCGTTCGGGATGCCCGAGCGACGGCTGCTCAACGACGTGTTCATCGACCTCGCCGCCGATGCCGGGATCGACAGCGGGATCATCGACCCGATCGCCTCGGACCTCGGTGTGGTGTTCGCGCTCGACCGGGACACCCGGCCCTACCGGCTGGCGGCGGACATGCTGCTCGGGCGGGACCTGTTCGGCAGCGAGTACGTTGCCGCGTACCGGGCCGGGGAGCTGGCCTCGGCCGGCTGACGGCCCGGGCCGACGGCCGGCGGACGGCCCCGCTCGATCGGACCGCCCGGCGGGCCGCGGCGCGTCCGTCAGCGGTCGACGACGGGGACCGCCCTGACCACCTCGTCGTCGTAGCTCATCGCCAGCCGCTCGCCGGGCCGGAGCACCAGCACGTCCTCGTTCCAGTCACCGTCGACCAGCCTGCGAAGCAGCACGAGGCTGCCCTCGACCCGCTCGAACGCCCATCCGCGCCGCTCGGCCTGCTCGCGGGCCGCGGCCTGGGTGGCGGTCTCGTCGGTCACCCCGAGCGCGATGAACGCCCCGCGCCGGTAGTGCGCGCGCCACGCGCCCATGACCTCCATCAGGTAGTCGGCATTGTCCTCGCCGTACTTGGCGACGTACTCCTCGCGCAGGGCCTCGAGCTCCTCGTCGCTGTCGCCGCCGGCGCCGATCCCGGCCCCCGTGGATCCGGTCCGCGCTCCATACGGCCGCTCCAGCTGGTCGTTGACGTACCAGTAGGTGGGGCTCAGGTCGCGTGTCTGCTCGGCGTACCGCTCGCGCGCCCCGAGGAACAGGGTGATGCAGTCGTGGGCGCGGGGCAGCACGACCGGGATGCTGCGGGCCTCGATCCCCGCGGTGGCCCCGCCGCACAGCCCGTAGCCCAGCACGATCGCGTCGTAACCTGCCGGCACCTCGTCGATCGCGGCCTGGAGGCGCGACCGCAGGTCGGGCGGATCGGCATGGAGCCCGCGCGCGAACATCCGCACGTCGACCACGTGCGGCGAGCGCGCGGCGCACAGGTAGGCGGGCCGGGCGAGGATGTCGCACGTGACCAGGAACAGGCGCATCAACGCAGCCGTCGGATCATCACCCCCTGATGCTAGCGCGGGCTCGGGCGGGCCAGACCGGAGGGTACGAATCCGAGTGCCCGTCCGTCGACAGCGGGCCGCTCGAGCGGGGCTCTCAGGCAGCGCTCAGCCACAGGCGTCATCCTTGGCGGGATGACCGCCTCCCGAAGCCCGCAGCCGGCGCCGCCCTCCGGCGCCCCGCGCCTCCGGCCGTCGGACGAGCGGGCGCTGCTCGCCATCGCCAACCGGACCACGCGCCGGATCGCCCTGCTGGCGCTCGTGATCGCGGTCGCGAACCTGGGTCTCGCGGCATGGCAGGCCCTCGCTCCGGCCCGTGCGTCCTGCCAGACGACTGCCTGGGATACGACGCCGGTCGCCTCGGACCTGCCGGCCGGCTGGACCATCAGCGCCAGCCAGTACGACGTCAACCGCAAGTCGATGACCCTGCTGGGCCCGGCTCCGGCCGACACCAGCACCAACCAGGCCGTGATCTACGCGACCATCACGTGCTATCCGGCCGGGGCCGCCGACTCCGTCGCCCGAGCGGCGTCCGCGGCCACCGCCGCCGGGCAGCAGGTCACGTCCCGGACCGACCTGGGTGACCAGGCGTTCAGCTCGGTCGACGCCACGGGGGCCACCTTCCTCCAGCTGCGGAAGGGCGACGTGGTCGTGTACCTGGCCGCTTCCGGCGACGCGACCGCCGACGAGGTCGAGATCACGGCATCGGCGTTCGACCTGGCCATGGGCGGCAACGGCGGCAACGCGCCGATCGGGACGATCGACGCCGGGTCGCCCGGGGCGTCGTCGGAAACGGGCGGGGTACCTTCGGACTCGAGCCTGCCTTCGGACTCGAGCCTGCCCTCGGACTCGCCGGCCGCCGACCCGAAGCTCGAGGCCGCGCTGCCCACGACCGTCAATGGCGTGCAGCTGACCGTGGACAGCGCTACCGGCGACTCGATTCTGGGCGACGACCAGGGCAGCCGCGCGATCGTCGCGGCGCTGCGGACCGCGGGCAAGGCGCCGGCCGACCTCCACTTGGCGCAGGCGTACGATGAGCAGGGCAGCTCGGACCTCGTGATCACGGCCTTCGCGGTCGACGGGATGAGCCTGGACACGCTGCGCCGGCTGGTGTTCGACTCGTGGCTGGCGGCGTCGGGCGCGGGGATCACGAGCCAGACCGTGACCATCTCGGACCAGTCGGTGACCCGGGTCGACTATGGCGACGAGGGGGCGATGGACTACGTCCTCACCCGGAACGGGATCGTGTACACCGTGACGACCGCCGATCCGAGCCTGGCCGCGGCCGCGATCTCGGCTCTGCCCTGATCGCAACGCCACCGGCGGTTGCCATCGGTCGGCCCGCCTCCAGAGGCGGAGCGCAGCAGCGTATGCTCCGGCCCGAAGAGGACGTCCCGTATGGCGCGGCTCGTCTGGACTGGAGCGAGGGTCGTGCGCGAGCAGCTGGTGGCGTGGGCCGAGGACTGCCGGGTGCGCGGCGCCGTCGATCTCGGTGACGGGCGCATGTCCGACAGTCTCAACGAGGGCCAGCTGCTGACGTTCTTCGACGCCACCCTCGAGGCCATCGACGACGGCCACGAGGTCCGGCTCGACGAGCTCGAAGTCGAGCGCCGCGAGCTGCACCTGGTCGAGGTCCAGGGTCGCCGCGGCGACCCGGATCGCCGGCTGCGAACCGTGGAGGAGCGAGTCGAGCTGCGGGTCGGGCCGTTCGTGGTCACCGGCAACCTCCACCGGCCGCCGAGCGCCCAGCCGCTCGCCGCCCTGTCGCGCTGGGCCCGGTTCGTGCCCGTGACCGACGCCCTGGTCGCCGTGACCGGGCGCGACGGAGACCCGCTGCAGCTCGACGTCGTGCTCGTCAACCGGGAGCGGATCGCGAGGTCGGAGCCACTGCGCGCGATCCCGGTGGTCGACGAGCCGGCCGGCCAGCGCGGTGCCGTCGAGCTGGGCGCCGTCGAGGAGGCCGGCTGACCTTCGGCGATCCGTCCCCGCCGGCGGTCCAGCGATCGTCGGCCGGCCCGGCCGGCGATCGCGTCACGATGGTGTCATCGTTGCCGTGGACGCTTCGGGCGGCGATGATCCAGCTGATGTCGATGACCCCCGCCGACGGCGCTCCGATCCTGGTCGTGGACGACGACCCCAAGATCGTGTCGCTGGTGCGGACCTACCTCGAGCGCGAGCGGTACCGGTGGCCACCGCGACGGACGGCCGGGCGGCGCTGCGGCGTGATCGAGGAGCGGTCGCCCCGACTCGTGGTCCTCGACCTGATGATCCCGGAGCTCGACGGCCTGGCGGTGATCCGCCGCGCGCGGGAGCTGGGCGACGTCCCGATCCTCGTCCTGAGCGCGCGCGGCGCCGTGGGCGACCGGATCCTCGGGCCTGTCCGAGGGGCGCGGACGACTACCTGCCCAAGCCGTTCTCCCCGGCCGAGCTCGTGGTCCGCGTGCGGACGATCCTGCGGCGGACCGAGCGGCCTGCCGGGCCGTCGCTCGGCGGGGACGCCGGCTCGTTGCCGGTCGACCTCGCAGCTCGACGCCGCCCGCGCCACGAGGTCGCGGTCGACCGGTCGGCCGGTGACGCTGAGCGCGCTCGAGCTGCGCCTGCTGGCCGCGCTGCTCGACGCCGACGGTCGGGTCCTCACCCGCGACCAGCTGCTGGACGCGTCCACGGCAGCGGCGAGGGCGACGTGCTCGACCGCTCGATCGACCAGTACGTCAGGCGGCTGCGCGAGAAGCTGGGCGACGACCCCGCGGAGCCGCGCTACGTCGCCACCGTGCGCGGCGTCGGGTACCGGGCCGCCGCCGCGGTCGTGCGGCAGGAGCCCGGGTGACGGCGCACCCGGCCGCCCAGCGATGAGCCGCCGCGGATCGGGATCTCCGGGCGGATCCTGGCCGCGGCGCTCGCGGTCGCCGGGATCGCGCTCGCGATCGTCGCCGTGGGCGTGCTGCGCGTCGGTGGCCGACGTCGTTCGAGGCGCTGATGATGGCGGCCGGCGACCAGCGCCGAGCACGCGCGCGCGATGTTCGACGCCAGCGTCACGATCGTGTTCGCGCTGGCTGCGGCCGGTGGCCGCCGTCGTCGCGATGGCGCTGGCGATCGTACCTCGCCCGGCGCCTCGCGCGGCCGATCGAGCGGCCTCGCCGCCGCCGCCGCCCGGATCGCGGACGGCGACCTGACGGCGCGGGTCCCCGAGGAGGGCCCCGAGGAGTTGCGCGCGCTGGCCGAGTCCTACAACACGATGGCCGCCCGGCTCGCGGAGCAGGAGGCCGATCCGGCGCGAGTTCATCGTCAATGCCGTCGCACGAGCTGCGCACGCCGCTGACCAACCTCCAGGGCTACCTCGAGGCGCTGCGCGACGGCGTGCTGCCGCCGGATCCGGCCATGTTCGACTCGCTGCGCGAGGAGGTGGACCGGCTCACCCGGCTGGCGGCCTCGCTGGACGTCCTGGCCGGCACCGGCGAGCTGCCGGGCATCGCGGCCGAGGTGCTCGACGTCGCCGCGCTCGTGCGCAACGCGGTCGGACCTGGTGAGCCCGGCGCTCAGCGCGCGCGGTCGATCGCGCTGTCGGTGGAGGTCAGGGCCGGGATCCTCGCCCGCGTGCGTGCCGACGAGCTGACCCAGGTGCTGGCGAACCTGCTCCAGAACGCGGTGCGCTACACGCCCGAGGGCGGCGAGGTCCGGGTCTCGGCGGCGCGGACCGGCCGACGGGATCGACATCCGGGTCGCCAACACCGGCCCGGGCATCCCGCCCGAGGACCTGCCGCGCGTCTGGGAGCGCTTCTACCGTGTGGAGAAGTCGCGCGACCGGGAGCGGGGCGGGGCCGGGTATCGGGCTCGCCATCGTCAGCCAGCTGGTCGAACTGGCCGGGGGCGCGTGGCGTCGGAAGGGGGCTGGACCGCGTTCTGGTGCGCCTGCCCGCCTGAGCGGCGGCCGCGGCAGGTCGGCACCGCGATCCGGTCATCGCCACTGGGCGCACGTGGGCGGGTGACTGTCTGGTGAGGGGTTCGGTCGAGCTACGGGACTCGCTCCCGAGCGGCACGACGTCCGCGACCGGGCGGTCGTGGGGCGTCCGGATCACGGGCCGCAGGTCCGCAAGCGGCGAACGGACCGCGCCGGATCGCGGGGCCTCCTGGAGCGACCTCGGCGTCGTGCCCTTCCCAGCCCAGCCCCGGGAGCCACGCGACCATGCAGCAGCACTCGATCACCATGCTCGGTACCGGCCTCATCGGTGACTTCTACACGATGACGCTCCACGGCCAGCGCGGGCGCGACCGGGTGCGCGTCGTGTACTCGCGCAGCGAGGCCCGCGGCCGGGCGTTCAGCGAGCGATGGGACATCCCCCAGTTCGACCACGGACCTGGACGCCGCGATCAATGCACCCGACACGGACGTGGTCGTGGTCGCCCTGCCCAACCACCTCCACGAGGAGGCCGTCAGGCCGTCGCGGCCGCGGGCAAGGCGGTCCTGTGCACCAAGCCCCTCGGGCGCAACGCGCGGCGAGGCACGGCGGATGCTCGAGGCGGTGGAGCAGGCTGGCGTGTTCGGCGGCTACCTCGAGGACCTGTGCTACACGCCCAAGACGCTCAAGGCGGTCCAGTCGGTGCAGGCCGGTCGCGCTGGGTGACGTGACCTGGGTCCGGTCGCGCGAGACGCATCCCGGGCCGCACAGCGCCTGGTTCTGGGACGGCCGGCTCACCGGTGGCGGCGCGATCATCGACCTGGGCTGCCATTGCATCGAGATCATCCGCAGCTTCGTGGGCAAGGGCAATCGCCCGGTCGAGGTGATGTGCACGACGGACACGCTGGTGCACCCCATCGACGACGAGGACAACGCGATCGCCCTGATCCGGTTCGAGATCGGGCGCCATCGGCCAGTTCGAGGTCAGCTGGACGTTCCGCGGCGGCATGGACCTGCGCGACGAGGTCGCCGGGACCCACGGCACGATCTGGCTCAACCACTTCCTGCGGACCGGCTACGAGATGTTCACGGCGGGCGGCGGCCGGCGGCTACGTCGCCGAGAAGGCCGAGACGGCGGCCGGCTGGCTGTTCCCGGTCGGCGACGAGGTGTCGGAGCTGGGCTACGTCGACATGTTCACCGACATGTTCAACGCACTCGACGGCGGCGCGGCGCCGCGCGAGACGTTCTACGACGGCTACGTCGTGAACGCGGTCATGGACGCCGCCTATCGGTCGGCGAAGCGTCGGGCGCTGGGAGCCGGTCGAGCTGTTCGAATGGCGCGGCGGGACCACGCCCCGGATCAGCGCCACGCCCGAGCTGTACGACGGCCACGTGGTGATCAAGCGCGAGGTCCTGCCGGACGGCCGCGAGAAGATGATCCTCAAGGACCCCGCGACGGGCGACTTCGTGGACCGGGTGATCGCCGGAGCCTGACGCGGGCGCGACGCGCGAGGCGCCAGGGCTAGGCGGCGGATCCGGTCGGCCGGCTGTCCAGCCGGTACCGGACGGGCTCGTCCTCCTGGACGCCCTGCGGCCAGCCCGACGCCGCCGGCCCGGCGAGCAGATCGACCAGCAGCTCCGAGAGCGTGGCCGCCGAGGACCCGGCCAGCAGCCGGATGGCGATCACCATCGGCGCGGCGACGGCCGTGACGGCGATGATGGTCTGGGCGAGGGCGATAAGGTCGTTCATCGGTTGGTGCTCCGTGGCGTGCCGGCCGGGGATCCGCCGGCGTCCCCATCGTGGCCTGCCGTCCGGCGCGGGGCGATGGACGCGCGGTCTCGGTCGCGATGGACCGGCGTCCAGCCTGACGTGCGTCGAATGTCGGGATGATGCAGCGCCAGGCCGGCAGTCGACGCGCTGGCACCCGACCGGCGGGCCGCTACCCGGCGGTCGCCAGGACCACCTCGGGCATGCCGAACGGCGTGCCCGCCTCCGCCCATCGGGCGAGCGACTCGCGCGCGAACAGCTGGTCGACGACCATCGACGACGCACCGATCACCCCCGCCAGCCCGCCGAGCGACGAGCGGAGCACGAGCAGGTCGCGGGTCGCGAGCGGGAGCGATCGCCGGTACACGGTCTCGCGGATCGCGGCGAGCAGCATGTCGCCGCTCCGGGCGACGCCGCCCCCGATCACCACCAGCGAAGGGTTGAACGCGTTGACCACGCCCGCGAGCATCGACCCCACCCGCCGCCCCGCCGCCTGCAGCAGCTCCATCGCCACCGGATCGCCGAAGCCGGCCGCCCGAGCGACATCCGCGGCGGTGACCCGGCCCTGCTGGTCGAGCACCGCGCGCAGCCGTTCGCTGTGACCGGCGCGCGCCGCCGCCTCTGCATCGCGCGCGATCGCGGCCCCGCCCGCGAGCGCCTCGAGGCAGCCGACGTTGCCGCACCGGCACACGACCGAGCGATCCTCGGAGACCTGGATATGGCCCACGTCGCCCGCGGCGCCCTGCGCTCCGCGGTGCAGGCGACCGCCGGCGATGATCCCGGCCCCGATGCCGGTGCCGATCTTGACCACGATCACGTCGTCGTGCCCGCCGGCGACGCCCGATCGCCACTCCCCGAGGGCCAGCAGGTTGACGTCGTTGTCCACCCAGACCGGGGCGTGGTAGCGGTCCGCCAGACGCTGCCGGACTGGGAACCCGTCCCAGCCGGGCATGATCGGCGGCGAGATCGGACGGCCCGCCCGGAACTCGACCGGCCCCGGCACGCCGACGCCGATGCCCCACACTCGCCCGGGCAGGCCCCGCGTATCGGCGCTCAGCTGGTCGAACAGCTCGCCCACCCGGCCGAGCACCGCCTCCGGCCCGGCCGCGATGTCGGCCGGCTCGTCACGATGGCCCAGGATCCGGCCGCCGAGGGTCGTCACCGCGACGTCGATGCTGGTCGCCCCGAGATCGGCGACCAGGACGTGCCCGGCGTCGGCGCGGAACGCCAGCTGACGTGGTGGCCGCCCACCCGTGCTGGGCCCGGGGTCACCCTCCACGACCAGCCCCCGGTCGATCAGCTCCGTCACCCGCTGGGCGACGACTCCCCGGCTCAGGCCGGTCCGGGCCATGAGCTCGCTCCTGGATCGGGCGCGCCCGTGCCGGATCTCGTCCAGGACGGCGACCAGGGCGTCCAGCGCCTCGTCCGCGACCGGTCCGGGCTCGCCCGGCGGGGGACCGGAGGAGCGGTCACCGGCATCGGGACGGGAGCCGTCCGGAAACCTCGCTCGAGGGCGCACGACGGGCATGATGACGCCCGGATGGCGCCCGTGTCCAGAGCACTTTTGCACTTGACACGCAGAAGTACGATCGTTCCGGACGAAACGCGTCCGAGCGCCCGATATCGCGGGATCGCCGTTCGATCCGTGCCTTGGCCTCGCCATCGGACCGGCTGGACGAACCCCCGGTACCGGCCGGCCGCATGGTCGGATGGCCAGCCGATCCATCTAGCCGTATAGACTGGTTGTCGGAGGGCCCGGTCGCGGCACGCGGCGCCAGGACGGGAGGAGCCCGACGTCGGAGGTCAGCGGTCACGTCATGTCGCAACGCAGCGCGATCGGTTCCGCGGTCATCGGGAGCGGCTTCATCGGCACCGTCCACGTGGAGGCGCTGCGGCGGATCGGCGTGCAGGTGCGAGGCGTGCTCGGCTCGTCGCCCGAGCGCACGGCGGCGCGCGCGGAGCAGCTGGGCGTGGACCGGGCCTATGGCTCGCTGGACCAGCTGCTCGCCGACGACCGGGTCCGGGTGGTCCACGTCACGTCCCCCAACGAGCTCCACTACCCGCAGGTGAAGGCCATCCTCGCGGCGGGCCGCCATGTCGTGTGCGAGAAGCCGCTGGCGATGACCTCGGCCGAGTCGGGGGACCTCGTCCGGCTGGCCGCCGACAGCGGGCGAGTCAGCGCGGTCAACTTCAACATCCGCTTCTACCCGGTCAACCAGCACGCCGCAGAGCTCGTCCGCGACGGCGGCGTGGGCGAGGTCCGGCTGGTCACCGGGCGCTACTTCCAGGACTGGCTGCTGTATGACACGGACTGGAACTGGCGGCTCGAGCCGGAGCGCGGCGGGGCGCTGCGCGCCGTGGGGGACATCGGCTCCCATTGGCTGGACCTGACCACGTTCCTGACCGGGCGCAGGGTCGAGGCCGTCATGGCCGACCTGACCACGTTCATCCCGGTCCGCCGCAGGCCGACCGGCCCGGTCGAGACGTTCTCGACCGAGCGGGCCGCCGAGACCGTGCCGGTCGACATCCGCACCGAGGACGTGGCCACGATCCTGCTCCGTTTCGAGGGTGGCGCCCGCGGCTCGGTGGCCATCTCCCAGCTCAGTCCCGGCCGCAAGAACAGCCTCCAGTACGAGATCGACGGCTCCTCCTCCGCCGTCGCGTGGGATTCGGAGCAGCCGGACTCGCTGTGGATCGGTCACCGCGACCGGCCCAACGAGCTGCTGCTCCGAAACCCCGCGCTGATGGGCGCCCGCGGCCGCGCCGCCGCGCGCCTGCCCGCCGGCCACGTGGAGGGCTTCGCCGACACCTTCGGCGCCCTGTTCAGCGCCATCTACGAGGACGTCGCCGCGGACCGCCCCTCACCGGCACCCGCCTATCCGACGTTCGCCGACGGGCACGACGAGATGCTGGTCGGGGATGCGATCGCGGAGAGCGCGCGCTCCGGCCGCTGGGTGGAGGTCGCCCGTCACGCATGAGCCAGCCAGCCTGTCACGCCCCCAGCCCGGAGGTTCAGCCGCGATGAAGCTCGGTTTCCTGACCGCCCCGTTCCCGGAGACCCCGCTGATGGAGGTGGCCGACTGGGCCGCCGGCTCGGGCTTCGAGGTGCTCGAGATCGCCTGCTGGCCGGCGACCGGCGGGGCGACCCGCCGCTACGCCGGCACCAGCCACATCGACGTGGCCGGCCTGTCCGACGCCCAGGCTGTCGAGATCGTCGACCAGCTGGCCGCCAAGGGGCTGGCGATCTCCGGCCTCGGCTACTACCCCAACCCCCTCCACCCTGATCCCGCCCATCGCGCCCAGGTCATCGGGCACCTCAAGGCAGTGATGGTCGCCGCCCGCCGGATGGGCGTGCCGCTGGTCAACACGTTCATGGGCGGCGACGGTTCGCGGAACCAGGACCAGAACTGGGAGGAGGCGCTCCGGGTCTGGCCCGAGATCGTGGCGTTCGCCAGGGACCAGGGCGTGAAGATCACGCTCGAGAACTGCCCGATGCTGTTCAGCTACGACGAGTGGCCGGGTGGCCACAACATCGCCACCACGCCCGTGATGTGGCGCCGGATCCTCGAGCAGTGGCCGGACACGATCGGGCTCAACTTCGACCCCTCGCACCTCGTGCTGCAGATGATCGACATGCGCCGCTTCCTCAAGGAATTCGGGCCGCATGTCCTCCACTACCAGGCCAAGGACCTGATGATCGACCGCGACGGCCTCTACGAGCGCGGCGTCCTCTCGATGGGCATGGGCTGGCAGGTGCCGCGGATCCCGGGCCTGGGCGAGGTGGACTGGGCGGTCGTGTTCGGCGAGCTGTACCGCCAGGGCTACCAGGGCGACTGCATCATCGAGCACGAGGATCGGCAGTTCGAGGGGACCGATGACAAGGTCAAGCAGGGCTTCCTGATCGCTCGTGACATCCTGCGGCCGTACTGCCGATGAACGACCTGTCCGCCTTGGCCCGGGACACGCCCGCCGTCCCCACGGAGGGCTTGACGGGGTCCAGCCCCGTTCCTACCATCGGTAATCGATTATCGACGGTTACCTCCTCGCAAGGCGGACCCCCGGCCCTGCGTCACCACCGCCGGCACCGCCGGCGCGGGACCGCCGGCCCTGCGTCAACCGGCGTCCTCGATCATCCCGGAGTGACATGACCCTCTCGATCACGGACCTCACCGAGCGCGACATCGCCAAGACCATCGACCACTCACTGCTGCGGCCCGAGCTCGACGACGCGTCCGTCGAGGACGGCTGCCGCCTGGCCGCGAGGTACGACGTGGCCTCGGTCTGCGTCCGGCCGTCCGACGTCCGGCGTGCGACGGAGATCCTCGCCGGCACCGAGGTCGCGGTCGGGACCACGATCGGCTTCCCCCACGGCAACCACCGCACCGAGACCAAGGTGTTCGAGGCCCGCCAGGCGCTGGCCGACGGCGCGACCGAGCTGGACATGGTGATCCAGATCGCGGCCCTCAAGTCCGGCCGAGACGCCGACGTGCAGGCCGACATCGCCGCCGTGGTTGAGGTCGGCCACGCGGCCGGTGCGATCGTCAAGGTGATCTTCGAGAACGCCTACCTGACGGACGACGAGAAGATCCGTGCCTGCCGGCTGTCCGAGGCGGCCGGGGCCGACTTCGTCAAGACCTCGACCGGGTTTGCCCCGTCGGGTGCCACCCACGACGACCTGCGGCTGATGCGGGCCAACACCTCCCCGCGGATCCAGGTCAAGGCCGCGGGCGGGGTGCGCACGCTCGACGCGCTGCTGGCCGTCATGGACCTGGGCGTGACCCGGATCGGGGCCACCGCGACCCAGACGATCATCGAGGACTTCCGGGCCCGCAAGGCCGGCCGGGCGCCGGCGGCGGTCACGGCGTCCGACGGGAGTCGGTACTGATGCCCGACCCCGTGCGCGAGGTCCGCGTGGGGATGCTCGGGTCCGGGTTCATCGGCGAGTTCCATGCGCTCGGCATGCGCTACGTGCGGGATGCCCGGGTGACTGTCAACTACGGGGCCGGCGTCGAGCGGCGGACCGCGTTCGCGAGGCGGTTCGGGAGCCGCACCGCCGATTCGATCCAGGCGGTGTGCACCGATCCCGAGGTGGACCTGGTCGTGGTCTCGCTGCCCAACCACCTCCACCGCGAGGCGGTCCTGGCCGCGGCGGCTGCCGGCAGGGGGGTCGCCTGCACCAAGCCGCTCGGACGGAACGCGACCGAGGCGGCGGACATGCTGCGCGCGGTCGACCGGGCAGGCGTGTTCAACGCCTATCTCGAGAACGTCGTCTTCAACCCCGAGATCCTCCGCATGCGCGACATGGTCCAGGCCGGCGCGATCGGCCGGCTGACCACGTTCCGCGCCCGTGAGGGGCACAGCGGTCCCCACGCCCCGCACTTCTGGGATGCCGAGCCTGGCCGGTGGGGGCGCCTTGCTGGACATGGCCTCGCACGGCACGGAATGCGCCCGCTTCCTGTTCGGCAAGGATCTCGCCGTGACCGAGGTCTTCGCCTGGGGCGCCACCCTCGTCCACGGGGACCGCACGACAGGCGAGGACAACGCGATGATGGTCATGCGCTTCGCGGACGGCCGCGCGGCGACGTGCGACGTGTCGTGGTCGTCGAAGGGCGGGCTCGAGGGGCGGTTCGAGGTCTACGGCGACGCCGGCCGGATGGTCCAGGACATGAGCGTCGGGCTCGCTGAAGGCGTTCATCGAGCGACCGGCCGGATACGTCGTGGAGAAGGCGGACGCCGAGACCGGCTGGGTGTTCCCGGTCGCCGGACGAGGTCCGCGTCCACGGCCACGACCTGATGATGGCCGACGTGCTCGGTGCCTTCCGGTCGGGGAGCACGCCGCGGGAGACGTTCCGCGACGGCTATGTCGTGAACGCCGTGCTCGACGCCGCGTACCGCTCGATGCGCAGCGGGCGCTGGGAGCCGGTCCAGCTCGACGACGTGCTGCTGGCGGCCGCGTGATGACCGCGCCGCAGGCTGCGCCGCCCGCCGTCGCGTGGATCGCCGAGGCCATCCGGGTCCTCGAGCGCCTGGCGGCGACCCAGGCCCGGGGCATCGAGACCGCGAGCCAATGGTGCGCCGACGCGATCGCCGCCGACGGCCTGGTCCACCTGTTCGGGACGGGACACTCGCGGATCCCGGTCGAGGAGATGTTCCCGCGCTACGGCTCCTACCCGGGGTTCAACCCGATCGTCGAGCTGTCGATGACGTTCCACACCCAGGTCGTGGGCGCGAACGGGCAGCGCCAGGCGATGTTCATCGAGCGGACCCCCGGGCTGGCCGAGGTCATCCTGTCCAACTTCGGGTTCGGGCCGCAGGACGTGATGATCGTGTTCTCCGCGAGCGGAGGCTCGGCCGTCCCGGTGGAGATGGCGAGGGGCGCGCGAGCGCGAGGGCTGCGCGTCATCGCCGTCACGTCGGTTGCCCAGTCGATGGCCACGCCGCCCGACCCGGCGGCGGGCGCCAGGCTCCTCGACGAGGCGGATCTCGTGCTCGACCTGTGCACGCCGTCGGCGGATGCGCTGGTGACGATCGGTGGGCTCGACACTCCCGTCGGACCCGGGTCCACGGTGGGTGCCGTCGCCATCGTGAATGCCATCAAGGTCCGGACCGCCGAGCTCCTCGTGGAGCGGGGGGCGCTGCCCCCGGTCCTCACGCGCCCCAGCGTGGTGGGACCCGAGCGGTCGCGGGCCCTGTTCGACGAGGCCTATCGAGAGCATGCGCGGCGGCTCGCCCGTGCGATCGACCAGCGAGGAGGTGGGTGACGAAGCGACCAGCGATGGGCACGCCAGGAAAGCACGGCGGACCTTGCTCCACGATGGAGCGCGTGGCCGCCGCCAGGAGGAGAGTCAGCACATGAAGCATCTCGACAAGGCTCGCGGCCTGGTCGCCATCAGCACGATGGCGATCATCGTGGGCGCCTGCAGCAGCGCGGCCACCCCGGCCCCGAGCCAGGCACCGACCCAGGCGCCCGAGAGCACGGCTCCGTCGAGCTCCGCGCCGGAGAGCGTGGCGCCGTCGCAGGCGGCGACCGGCCCGTTCTCGATCGGCTACTCGAACGGCGGCGGCGTGGGCAACGGCTTCCGCGAGGAGCAGGTCTGCACCGCCAAGGCCGAGGCCGCGGCGCTGGGCACGGACAAGATCTCCGGCCTCAACGTGATCCATCGCAACACCGACGCCGCCGGACAGCTGTCCGACCTGCGAGACCTGATCTCGTCGGGCGCCAACGCGCTGGTGTTCAACCCCAACGATCCCGACGCGCTGAACCCGGCCCTGGCCGAGGCGCATGACGCGGGCATCGTCACCGTGTCGGTCGACGCCTACGTCACCGACCCGAACACCTGGAACCTGTACAACAACCAGGTCAAGTACGCCGAGCTCGGCGCCAAGTGGCTGTTCGACCAGATCGGCGGCAAGGGCACCGTCTGGTACACCCGCGGCCTCGCCGGTCACCCGGCCGACTCCGACCGTGACGTCGGGTTCAAGAACGTCCTCAAGGACTACCCGGACATCAAGATCGTCCCCGACGCCAACGGCGTGTTCACCGGCTGGGATCCGGCCACCACCACCAACCTGGCCAACGACTTCATCGCCAGCGGCAAGTACGACAAGATCGACGGCATCTGGGCCTCCGGCATGGGCGCCCAGATCGTCGACGCGATCAAGGCCGCCAACAAGAAGTTCGTGCCGATCGCGGACGCCGACATCGGCGCGTTCGTCGCGCAGCTCCTCAACCCGACCGACTATCCGGGCCTGGTCGGCGCGGCCGTGACCAACACGGCCTCCGTCGGCGGCGCGGGCGTCAACCTGGCCTACAAGCTGCTCAGCGGCCAGCAGGTCGAGCAGACCGCGGGCGCCGGTCGCCCGAACACGATCCTGCTCGACCCGCAGATCCTGGACAACACCACCGACCAGGGCAAGACGGATCTCAAGGCGTGGATCTCGGTCCCCAACATGGATCCGCTCTGGCCGCTCAGCCTGTCGATCCCGGGCTGGACCGACTACGATCCGAACACGGTTCCGTCGTCCTGCCAAGGCGCATAACGTTCCACCCCATCAAGCGGGGAACGCCGGCGAGGCCGGCGTTCCCCTCGTTCGCAGACAGGGTGCCCATGACCGCCACCGCCACCGACCTCCTGCTCGAGGCGACGGGAATCTCGAAGACGTACGGCGCGGTCGTTGCGCTGACGTCGGCGTCGCTCGCCGTCCGGCCCGGGGAGGTGCACGCGTTGCTGGGCGCCAACGGCGCCGGCAAGAGCACGCTGGTCAAGATCCTCACGGGGGCGGTGCACCCGGACAGCGGTCGCATCGTCGTCCGCGGCCGTGAGCGGCTCTCGCACTCGCCGGCCGAGGCGCGCCGAAACGGCCTGGTCTCCGTCTACCAGGAGCCGTCACTCATCCCCGACCTCGACATCCGGGCCAACCTGCGCCTGACCCGGACCCCGATCGAGCCGTTCCGCCACTGGGTCAACGAGCTGGGGCTCGAGAACCTCGACCTCACTCGCCTGGCGCGACGGCTGCCACTCGCCTCGCTGCGCATCATCGACCTCGCCCGCGCGCTCGCCATCGAGCCCGACGTGCTGCTGATGGACGAGATGACCGCGGCCCTGCCCGCCAACCTGACAGAGCGCGTGCTCGAGGTGATCGGCGGCCAGCGCGGCGGCGACCGGTCCGTGATCTTCATCTCCCACCGCATGATCGAGATCGCCGCGGTGTGCGACCGGGCCACGGTCCTGCGCGAAGGCGCGACCGTCGGGGTGGTGGACATCACCCCCGGCTCCGAGGAGCGCATCGTCGAGCTGATGCTGGGCGAGGTCCAGGATCTCTCGGCCCGCCTCGCCGAGGGCCGGAAGGCGGCCGCCCGTCGGAGCGATGCGACGCCCCGGCTGGAGGCGCGTGGCCTGGCCGCGTCGCGCCGGCTGCACGACGCCTCGTTCGCCATCCATCCCGGCGAGGTGCTCGGGATCGTCGCCCTCGACGACCAGGGCCAGGACGAGCTGTTCGACATCCTCGCCGGCTCGGACCGTCCGGCTGCCGGCCAGCTGCTCGTCGACGGCAAGCCGGTCTCGTTCCGCCATCCCGCCGACGCCATCCGCGCTGGGCTCGTGTACGTTCCGGCCGACCGGGCCGAGGCGCTCCTGATGCAGCGCTCGGTGCGCGAGAACGTGGCGCTACCGTTCCGCACCCGGCTTCGCAGCTGGGGCCTGATCAACCTGGGCGAGGAGGGCCACATCGTTCGCGGCGCGGTCGAGAAGCTGCAGATCGACGCCCGGGCGGGCAACGAGGTGCGGCGGCTGTCGGGCGGCAACCAGCAGAAGGTCACCATCGCGCGCTGGGTCGCGGGTGGAGTGCGGACGATGCTGTGCTTCGACCCTACCCGCGGCATCGACATCCGGACCAAGCAACAGATCTACGTGCTGCTGCGCGAGCTGGCCGGAGCCGGTGCTGCGGTCCTGCTGTACACGTCGGAGCTCAAGGAGATCCAGCTCGTGTGCGACCGCGCGATCGTCATCTTCGGCGGCAGGGTGGTGGCCGAGCTCGCCGCCGCCGCAGCCGACGAGCCGACCCTGCTCCGTGCGGCGCACAACCTGCCGCCGGAGGGCGGTCCGGCGAACGGCATCGTGGCTGCGGCCGGAGCGAGCGCATGAGCGCCACGACCGGGGCGCTCGGCCGTCCGCTCCGAGCCGGCCTCCAGGAGACCCTGGCCGGCGTTGCCCGGCGCCACGGCTGGACGCTCGCGTTGCTCGCCTTCCTCGCCGTCCTGCTGGTGTTCACGAAATTCATCCAGCCCAACTACGGCGCGCTGGGCATCCAGAACCTGGCCGTGTCGGTGGTGCCCCTGGCGATGGCCGCGGTTGCCCAGGCGATCGTGGTCATCGGCGGCGGGATCGACCTGTCGATCGCCTCCACGATGGCCCTGACGAGCGTGGTCTCGGCCGAGCTGATGAAGGGCCAGAGCGAGGAGTTCGGCGTTGCCGTCGTCGTCGGCGTCCTCCTGCTCGGCGTGTTGCTGGGGACGATCAATGGCACGCTCGTCGTGCTCACCCGCGTCCCGGACATCGTCGTCACCCTGGCCACCTTCTTCGTGTGGTCGGGCTTCGCCCTGCTGGTGCGACCCTCGCCCGGTGGCGGCGCAGCGACCTGGCTCAAGGATCTCGTCAAGGGCTCCGTCGGCATCGACCTGATCCCGAAGGCAGCGCTCGTGCTGCTGGTCATCGTCGCCGTCATCTGGATCCCGATCTCGCGCTCCAACGTGGGGCTGTCGATCTATGCCATCGGCAGCCGGCGCCTGGCTGCCTTCCGGAGCGGCGTGGCCGTGGGTCCGACGAAGGTCATCTCGTACGCCATCGGCGGCGTGTTCGCCGCGCTCGGGGGGCTGGCGCTCACCGCCAGCACGGGGATCGGGACCCCGGTCCCGGAGCCGACCTACACCCTGATCAGCGTGGCTGCCGTCGTCCTGGGTGGTGTCAGCCTGGCCGGCGGCGTGGGCGGCGTCCTGGGCCCGATCGTCGCCGTCCTCGTCCTCCAGATGATCCGGACCGATATGACGTTCCTGCGGATCAACTCCAACATGGCCCTGGTGGCGCAGGGCTTCATCCTGATCGGAGTCCTGATGGTCGGCAGCTGGATCCAGATCCGCCGGAGCCGGACATGAGCGCCGCGATCGATGCGCCCGGTCGATGGTTCGCTCGGGGGACGTGGCGCACGCTGCTGCGCGACTACCCGCTCATCCCGCTGACCGGTCTGCTGCTGATCCTGGTCGTCGCCGTCGAGGTCTTCCAGCCCGGCACCGTCCGGCCCTCCTGGGCCGGCGTCGTCGCCCGGGCGGCGATCCCGCTCGCCATCCTCGCGGGCTGCCAGACGCTGACCATGCTGACCGGCGGCATCGACCTGTCGGTCGGCTACGTCGCGTCGATGGTCGGCTTCGTCACGGCGACGCTCGTCGGACCTCTGGGTGGTGTCCCGCTTGCGATCCTCGCCGCCCTGGGGGTCGCCGCGATCGCGGGCCTGATCAGCGGCATCGGCGTCGGCATCTTCCGCGTCCATCCGCTGATCATGACCCTGGGCATGGGCCTGGTCGTGCTCGGCTTCTCCAACGTCTGGCAGCTCCAGATGGTCCAGACGGGATCGGGCGTGCCGGAGGCGCTGCGCACCGTGGGCGTCGGCCTGCTGGGCGACGTGCTCCCGTACAGCCTGATCGTGTTCGTCCCGCTCGCTGCCCTGATCCTGGTGGGCCTCCGACGCAGCGGCTATGGGCGGCTGCTGTTCGCCATCGGTGACAACCCCGTCGCGGCGCGGCTGTCCGGGGCTCGGTCGTGGCAGGTGCTGATCGTGCTGTACGTCATCTCGGCCGTGCTGGCCGGGATCGCCGGCCTGCTCCAATCGGGCCTCGGCAACACCGCCAGCGTCACGCTCGTCCAGTCGCAGCTGCTTCCCTCGGTCGCCGCCGCGGTCATCGGCGGGACCTCGATCCTGGGCGGCCGTGGCACGTTCACCGGCACCATGCTCGGCGCCCTGATCCTGACCGTCCTGACCGCGCTGCTGACGATCATCGGCCTGCCGGAACCGTGGCGCCAGATCGTGTTCGGCTCGATCATCATCGCCGTGGCCGCCGCCTACACTCGTGTGACGGCGGAGGCCTGAGCGGCGTCAGGGGGCCCGGCACCATGACCCAGGGGGCCGCGACGCGCCACCTCGGCCTGGACCTCGGCGCCACCAACCTCAAGTGGGTCGTGGTGTCGCACGACGGCGACCGCTGGGCGACGCTCGCCCGGGGACAGGTGCCGACGCGGATCGTGGATGACCATGACGCGGTTCCGGCCCAGGTCGTTGCCCAGCTGGGCGAGGTCGCCGTGCGGTCTATCGCGGAGTGGGGACCGGTGCTCAGCGTGGGGATCGGTGTCCCCGGGCTGTACGACCCGGTCACCGGCTGCGCCCGGTTCCTTGTCAACCTGCCCGGGCCGTGGGCCGGCCACCCGGTCGCCGGGCCGCTGTCGGAGGCGGCGGGCGTGCCAGCGTACCTGATCAACGACGCCCGAGCGTTCGGGCTCGCGGAGCTGCGGCTGGGAGCCGGCCGGGGCGCCTCCTCGCTGGTGGGGCTCACGCTCGGGACGGGCGTGGGCGGCGTGATCGCCGTCGAGGGGCAGGTGCTCCAGGGCCACGACGGGACGGCGGGCGAGATCGGGCACCAGACGATCGATCCCGACGGGCCATGGTGCGGCTGCGGCAACCGCGGCTGCGTCGAGGCGTACGCACGGGCCGACCAGATCGCGGCGGCCTGCGGCACGGCGACCGCCGAGGACGCGGTGCGGGCCGCGCTGGACGGCGACGAGCGGGCCCGGCGTGGTCTCGCCGACGTGGGCCGCTACCTGGGCATCGGGATCGCCAACATGATCACCGTCCTCGCGCCCGATCGCATCGTCCTCGGCGGCGGGGTGGCCGCGGCCGGCGACCTGCTGTTCGAGCCGATCCGGGCCGAGATCGCGCGCCGCGTGACGACGACCTCGGTGGATGCCGTGGAGCTCGTCACGGCCGAGCTGGGCACGTGGGCCGGCGCGATCGGCGCCGCCGTTCACGGCGCGGAGCGGGCGGACCTGGCCTGATGGCGATGAGCTGGCTGCCGCAATATCGCCAGATCGAGCTCGCGCTGCGGGGGCGCCTCGAGACGATGCGGCCGGGGGAGCGGCTGCCGTCGGACGAGGAGCTGTGCCGGGAGTTCCGCGTGAGCCGGATGACGGCACGCAACGCGATGCAGCGCCTGGCCGAGGACGGCCTGGTCCAGCGGATCCCCGGGCGTGGGACGTTCGCGACCGCCCCGCCGGCGCATCGCCACGCCGACCGGCTGATGGCCTTCTCGCATGAGATGGCGCGCCTCGGGCGGATTCCCAGCTCCCGGGTCCTGGCGCGCGAGATCCGGCCGGCGACGGCGGCCGAAGCGGCCTCGCTCGGCCTGCCGGCGACCGAGCCGATCGTGCTGCTCCGGCGGCTACGGCTCGCCGACGCGGTGCCGATCGCGGTGGAGACGGCGATCCTCGTCCGCCGAACGGCCGACGTCGTGATGGCAGCGGACCTCGAGACAGGCTCCTTGCACGAGGCGCTGGCCCGCGCCGGCCTGCACCTGCGCCGGGGCCACGCGACGATCCGTGCCGAGGCGGCCACGGCCGACGACGTGCGGCTGCTGGGCGTGGCGCGCGGGACGCCCCTGCTGGTGGAGCGCCGGATCATCGCGGACACGCAGGGTCGGCTGGTGGAGGCGACCGAGTCGCGCTACCCGGGTGACCGGTACGCGCTCGACGTGCGGTTCGAGGTGGAGGCGAGGCGGAGCGACGGGGCGGGCTGATCGGTCCCGTGCCGCACACCGGGGATCTGCGGCCCCGGTGGTGATGAGCCTCGGCGCATCGCGGCCGGGCGCGTGCGGGCGGAGAGGCGGCGGCCCGGCTCGGGTGCGTCGCCGATCTCTGCGGCCGGCCGCGGGTCCAGCCGATGGCGTCCATCTCGGCTCGCACGTTCGCCGTGACCCGAGCGCCTAGGGGCCGCCCTGGAGCGCGTAGTCCACGTAGCCGTCCTGAGCCACCCGCACCCAGATCACGACCTGACACGCGTCAGCCCGCGCGACATCGGTGCAGGGCCCGGGAGGACAGGCAGCGAATGGACCCGGATCCACGACGATCGGATCGACCCCGAACTCCTCGCGGATGCCGGCGGCGGTGAAGGTGCGGGAAAGCGCGTCCTTCCGCCACGAGCGTCCGCACAGCTGGATGTGACCCGGAAGCGCGCCAGCGTCGTGGATGCCATCGGCACCGGCGAGAGCGTTTCGGACGCGAGGCAGCACCACCAGCCATGTGGCCCCTGCTGCGACCACGACAACGATGATTGCGACGACGATCGTTCGCGGGCGAGCGCGACCGCCCATGCTCTCCCCTCCTGGGTCTCGATTGCCTGCGACGACGCGCTGCACATGCGTCGTGCGACGGGTCCCCTTCTCGTCAATCGGCTACAGGCTCTGGGAACGGGAGCGTTGACCTCAGGTCAGTGAGAACCGCCATCGTGGTCGCTGACGACCCTCGGCGAGCCGATTGGAGGCACGTTCGTGGACCGTCATGCAACGGAACCCCGGCTGGGACGGCCGGCAGGTCGGCGAACCGGGCCCTCATGGACCCCAGGTCAACGCCGATCGCCGGGGGTCGGCACGGCGTCACGGAGCCCCGATCGCACCCGAGCAGGCCCCCGAGTCGGTCGCGGGCGAGGTCAGCTGCCGTTCGTGCCTGCCGCGACCAGCTCCAGCATCCGCTGGGCGGTGTAGCCGGGGCCCTCGTCCCGCGTCAGCTGGGCGAGCACGTCCATCGGCAGGTCGTCGAGGATCGCGCCGTTGGGGTTGAACAGCAGCTGCTCGTCCACCGCGAGCCCGAACGCCGACCCCTCCCTGACCGCGTGGTACAGGTTCCGCGGCCGGACCGAGTCCCCGACGTTGAGCACCTGCACCCCGACCGCCCGCAGCTCGTCGTACAGCCCCGTGACCGGCCGCGTGTGGCAGGTCACGATGTCGTCGACCTCGAGCACGGTGCGCTTGAAGTCCTGGTCCTGGAGCACCACCGAGCCGTCGCGGATCTCGGCCACGGTGGTCGAGGTGATCACGCGCACCGGGTGCTTGTACGGGCGCGAGTGGAGCACCTCCGCGTCGCCCTGGGCGAACCGCTTCTGGAGCACGTACAGGTGGATGACCTCGGTCTCGGCGGCGAACTCGCGGTTCTCGGTCACGATCGTGACCTGCCTGCCGATGTCCCCCAGCCAGGCCGCCGTGTCGGTCGCCGCGTAGTGGTCGCCCCACAGCAGCACCCGGGCGCCCAGCTTGTGCATCTTGCGGCCACCCGGATGGCACTCGCAGGAGACCTTGGGGCAGGCCATCGCCTCCTCGAACGGCACCACCGTCGACGTGTCGCCGACGACGTCGGGCACGTAGGACCGCGCGCCGGTCGCGTTGAGCACGAGGTCGAAGGCCTGGAGCTCCTCGACCGTCGGCGCGTGATTGAGCCGGATGTCGACCTTGAGGTCGAGCAGCTGGTCCCGGATCCAGTCCAGGTACCAACGCATCTTCTCCTTGCCCGGGACCATGCACACGTAGAGCAACGCACCGCCCAGCTCGCCCGCCTGCTCGTACAGCGTGACCAGGTGGCCGCGCTCGGTGGCAATCCGCGCCGCCTCCATGCCGGCCGGCCCGCCGCCCACCACGGCCACGCTGACCGGCCTCGGCGTGCGCTTCATGTCGTCGTACGCGGGGTTGCCGCAGGCGGCGTTGATCGAGCACGCGATCTCGTGCTTGGCCATCAGCGACTCCTGCCAGCAGCCGCCGAGGCAGGAGATGCACTTGCGGATCGAGCGGACCTTTCCGTACTTCGCCTTGACCGGCCAGTAGGGGTCGGCGAGCAGCTGGCGAGCCAGGCCCACGAGGTCGGTCTTGCCCTCGGCCATGATCTGCTCGCAGTACTCCGGGTCACGCAGGGAGTGCGACGTGATGACCGGGATCCTGACCACCCGCTTGGTCGCCTCGGCCGCGTAGGTCGCCCAGCCTTGCGGGTACTGCATCGGGTCGAAGCCCGCTCCGGGCGACTCCTGCATGCCCTGCGAGAGATCGAGGGCGGCGACGCCTGCCCGCTCCAGGACGCGTGCCGTCTCGAGGCCCTCCTCGAGCGTCCGGCCACCCTCGCACCACTCCTCGAACGAGTAGCGGACGAGCACCGGGTAGCTGCGGCCGCACTTCTTCCGGATCGAGTCGATGACCGCGAGCGGAAAGCGCATCCGGTTCTCGAACGAGCCGCCGAACCGGTCGGTGCGCAGGTTGAGGTAGGGGCTCATGAACTCGGACAGCAGGTACCCGTGCGCCGCGTGGAGCTCGACCGCGTCGAAGCCCGCCTGCTTGACCCGCCAGGCCGCCTCGCTGAACAGGTCCACCAGCTCCAGGATCTCCGGGATCGACGCCTCGCGGATCTCCTTGCCCTTCTCCTCTGCGTTCTCGTAGATGATCTCGTGGCCCGCAGACCAGGGCAGCTTGAGCACGCGGTCGGTCGCGCCCAGGGTGTTGTAGCGGGGGATCGCGCATTGCCGGCCGGGATGCTGGAGCTGGACGGCGCACTTCGCCCCGTAGCGATGCATCGACTCCGCCAGGCGGGCGAGGCCCGGGACGTAGTTGTCGCCGTCGGCCACGAGGCAGGTGACGGTCGGCCGGCCGGTCTGCATGTCGGGCGTCGTCGCGCCCACGATGACGAAGCCCGTGCCCCCCTTGGCGATCTCGCGGTGGTGGTGGATGTCGCGCTCGCTGACCTCGCCGTCGGCGTGCGACGAGCTGATGTCGGTGGGCACGTGGACGATCCGGTTGGGAAGCTCCAGGCTGCCGAGCTGGAGGGGGCTGAACAGGTGCGGGAAGGCCATGGCCGGTCGGCTCCTGGTGGCGGACGGATCTCGACCCCTCGATGCTGGTCCCCGCGCCCGACAAGGGCAATGCCATACCGGGTCGATGTAGTGGCAGAAGCGGCTGCGGGATCCGGACGGTGCCCGGGGAACGCTCCATGTGGCCCTGTCCGATGCGGCTGCCCGGCTGCGACCGTCTGCCCATGACCGTCTACGTCTGGCAGCAGGAGATGGACCCCGGGTTCCCGCTCGCGGTGCTCGAGTACACGGCCCGCGGCGACCGCGACCCGATGCACTGGCACGATCACTTCGAGATCGCCCTGGTCCTCGAGGGCCGCGGGACGTTCATGTTCGGCCGGCGACCCCTGACGGCCGACACGGGCGACATCTTCCTGATCGACAACTCGCAGCCCCACGTCGCCCTCGCCGCCCCGGGCGCCGCGCTGCGGATGCTGCTCGTCCTGTTCCGGCCCGAGCTGATCGCCGGGCCGGGTTGCCGCGAGCTGGACCTCGGGTACCTCACGCCGTTCCGGGTCGACGAGCGGACGGCCTCGCCCCGGATCCGCGGGACGTCCGCGCTGGGCGCGGAGGTCGGCGCCGTGCTCCACCAGCTGCGGGCGATCTGGGAACGTCGCGACCCGGCCGAGCGCCACCTGGCCGATGCCACGCTCCGGCTCGCCCTGGCCCTGGCCAGCCGCCACCCGGGCGTGGGCACGACGGCCGACGCGGCGCGGGCCGCCGCCGACCGACGCGAGCAGATCCGGCCGGTGCTTGCCTACGTCGACGGCCATTGCCACGAGAGCATCACGCTGGGCGACGTGGCCCAGGTGGTCCACGTCAGCCCGTCGCGGGTACGGCACGTGTTCAAGGACGTCACCGGCGTCAGCTTCAAGGAGTACGTGACCCAGGTCCGGCTCGCCGAGGCCAAGCGGCTGCTGCTCGGGACGGACCTGTCCGTGGCCGAGATCGCCCGGGTGGTCAGCTACACCAACCTGCACCAGTTCTACAAGGTGTTCCACCGCTCGTGCGCGATGTCGCCGGGCGAGTATCGCCGCTACTACACGCCCGCTGGTGGCGAGGCGGTGGCGGCCGCGGGGCGCTAGGAGGGAGTCATGGCCGTGATGGTCCGCCCGACGCCGGGAACGGAGGTCGGCGACGCCGGGTCGATCCGGATCCGAGAGGCGGTGGACGACGACTGGGAGGCAGCCGGACGGATCTGCTACGAGGCGTTCGCGACCCTGGCCGACCAGCACGGCTTCCCGCACGACTTTCCGACGGTGGAGGCGGCCGCGGAGCCGATCCGCTGGCTGATCAACCATCCGCGGATCTACGCGGTGGTCGCCGAGCAGGACGGCCGGGTCGTGGGCTCGAACTTCCTGGACGAGCGCGGCGTCATCTCGGCCATCGGGCCCGATCAGCGTCGACCCCGCCGCGCAGGACCACCACATCGGGCGGATGCTCATGGACGCCGTGCTCGAGCGGGCCCACGCCCAGCGCGCGCCGGGGGTCCGGCTGCTCCAGATCGCGTACCACAATCGCTCGCTCGGCCTGTACGCGAAGCTGGGCATGGAGGTGCGCGGCGCGTTCGCGGCGATGCACGGAACGCCGATCCGCGAGGTGCTGCCCGGCTACGACATCCGACCGGCGACCCTCGACGACGAGTTCGCCTGCAACAGCCTGTGCCTGCGGATCCACGGCCACACGCGCGACGGCGAGCTGCGCGACGCGATCCAGGCCGGTACCGCGCGCGTCGTCGAGCGCCTGGGGCGGATCACGGGGTACACCGCGAAGATCAGCTACTTCGCGCATTCGGTGGCCGAGACCAACGACGATCTCCGGGCGCTGATCTGCGAGGCCGAGGACTTCGGCACGCCCGGGTTCCTCGTCCCGCTCGCCAACAACGACCTGTTCCGCTGGTGCCTCGACCGGGGCCTGCGCGTGTTCTTCGTGCTCAACATGATGACCATCGGGCTGTACCAGGAGCCCGAGGGCGCCTACCTGCCGTCGGTCGGCTACTGAGCCGGACCGTGGCGATGACCTCGCGCGAGCGCGTGCGCGCCGCGCTCGCCCACCGGGCACCCGACCGGATCCCGTTCGACCTGGGCGGCACGCGGATGACCGGGATCCACGTGCGTGCCTACGAGCGCCTCCGTCCGGCGCTCGGACTCGAGGTGCGCGAGGCGCGCATCGCCGACCTGACGCAGCAGCTCGCCGAGGTGGAGCCCGACATGCTCGACGCGCTGGGCGCCGACGTTCGGGGCATCGCGCCGCGGTCGGGGTCCAACTATCGCCGCGAGTTCCGCGAGGTCGACGGGCACCGCGTGTTCGTGGACGAGTGGGGCGTGGGCCGGCGGATGCCGCTCGACGGCGGCCTGTACTACGACTCGTACGCCCCGCCGCTGGCGGGGGACATCGACGCCGGCGCGGTGGACGCCTTCTCCTGGCCGGACGCCACCGACCACGCGCGCTACGCGGGCATCGCCCAGGAGGCGCGCCGGTACGCGGAACAGGAGGGGCGCGCGGTCCAGCTGGGGTCGATCTGCGGCGGCCTGACCGAGGGCCTGTTCAAGCTCCGCGGTTTCGAGGACGGCTACCTGGATCTCGCCGCCGATCCGGCCCTGGCGCGCCGGATCATGGAGCACATCCTCGAGGTCAAGCTCGACTACTGGTCGCGGGCCCTGCCGCTGGTGGCGGGCCTGGTGGACGTCGTGGGCGAGGCGGACGACCTCGGCGGCCAGGACCGGACGCTGTTCTCGCCCCGGACGTACCGCGATCTGGTCAAGCCGCTCCACCGGGAGCTGTTCGCCTACCTGCACGCCCACACCGACGCCCGGATCTTCTTCCACACCTGCGGCGCCGTCCGCGACCTGATCCCCGACCTGATCGAGATCGGCGTGGATATCCTGAACCCCGTGCAGGTCTCGGCAGCGGGGATGGACACGGCGGCGCTCAAGCGCGAGTTCGGGCAGGACCTCGTGTTCTGGGGCGGCGGCGTGGACACGCAGCACGTGCTCGGCAACGGGACGCCGGACGAGGTGCGCGCGGAGGTGCGGCGGCGGGTCGCGGACCTCGCCCCGGGCGGCGGGTTCGTGTTCGCGGCGGTCCACAACATCCAGCCCAACGTGCCGCCGGCGAACATCCTCGCGATGCGCGAGGCGCTGACGGAGGCCCAGGGTGGCGGGTGAGCTGGTCCGGGGGCGCCTGGTCCTCGACGGCGACCCGGTGCCGGGTCGCCTGGCGATCGAGGACGGCTGGATCGCGGCGGTCGAGCCGGACGCGGGGGCGGTCGACGGACCGCTCATCGCGCCGGGCTTCATCGACGTCCACGTCCACGGCTGGGGAGGCCACGCCGCGACCGGCGACGCCGCCGCCCTGAGCGGGATGGCGCGGGCCCTCCTGCGCCGGGGCGTCACCACCTTCCTGCCCACGGCGCCCAGCCTGCCCGAGGACGAGCTGCCGGTGTTCGCCGATCGCGTCCGGGGCTGGATGCCCACGGCGCCCGACGACGGAGCCCAGCCGCTGGGCTTCAACCTCGAGGGCCCGTTCCTCTCGCCGGAGCGCCGCGGCGCCCACGACCCGGCGGTCCTGCGGAGCCCGGCCGAGCTGGACGACGCCGCGATCTCGGCGCTGCTCGACGGCCTGCGGGTGATCACGATCGCGCCCGAGCTGCCGGGGGCGCTGGAGCTCATCTCCCGGCTGGCGACCCGGGGCATCGCCGCCTCGATGGGGCATTCCGCCGCGACGCTGGACCAGGCGCGGGCCGGGTATGCCGCCGGCGCCCGGACCACGACCCACCTGTTCAACGCCATGACGGGTGTCGACCACCGGGCCCCGGGCCTCGCGGTCGCGGCCCTGACCGAAGACCATGCCTACGTCGAGCTCATCGCCGACGGCAACCACGTCCACCCGGCGCTGTGGCCGATCATCCTGCGCACCAAGTCGGCCGGGCGGCTGGTCCTGGTCAGCGATGCTCTCCCGCTGGCCGGCATGGGCGACGGGCGGACGGTCGTCGGCGGCATGGAGGTCGAGGTCCGCGGCGGGCGGGCCACGCTGGTCGGCACGACGACCCTGGCGGGGTCGGTGATCGCGCTCGACACGGCGGTCCGAAACCTCGTCCGCGAGGGGACCTCGCTGGCGGCGGCGGTCGCGGCGGCTTCGGCGAACCCGGCGGCCCTGCTGCGGGCGCCGGACCGGGGCCGGATCGAGGTGGGCCGCCGGGCGCACCTGGTCGAGCTCGACCGACGAGCTCGTGGTGCGGCGCGTGACCCGCGGCCACGGCTGGATCGACGCCGCAACCTGACGCCCGGGCCGGAGGAAAGGCAGCCGTGCCTCGCCGTCACGGGGAGACTCCGGCGCCGCTCAGTCGGGGACGGAGAGCGACAGCTGCCACGGGCCACCGGGCCGCGACGGGGGCTCGAGGTGCACCGGCCAGCGATCCGCGAAGATGTCAGCGACGGCCTGCGGGCCGTCGGGGTCCTCGCCCAATTCAAGCAGGTGCCGGGCGGCCTGCCCGCGCACGCGCTTCGCGACGACGTCCCCGATCCGGCGGCCGCCGAGGTCGCGCGATGCGACCCGGAGGTTGACGATCCGCTCGCCCGGGCCGGAAGGAACCCCGATCGCCCGGTAGGCCGCGGAGCGGAGATCGAGGACCAGGCCGTGCGGTCCGGCGGCATCCGCGAGGACCGCGGGAAGGACCGTCCGCCAGGCCGGCTCCAGCCGGTCCATCCCCACCAGGTGCGCGCAAAGGTGGAGGCGATACGGCGGGATCCGGTCGGCGGGCCGAAGCGCCCCCCACAGCGACGACGCAACGACCAGCTCGCCCGCCGCGCGGGCCACGGCGGCGTGCGACAGCGTCGAGGCGTCGAGGCCCTGGTGCAGCGGTCCCGCGTACACCTCGAGCGCCGGCCGGACGGGAAGCTCCGGGAGCCACGTGTTCCGGGCGACCTCCTCTGCCAGCGACGGGCGGACGCGCAGCCTGTTGAACGCGTCGGGTGCCGTGCTGGTCACCATGAGCCGATCCAGGATCCGGGTCCGCATCGGCGTCAGCGCCGGGAACGAAAGCTCGTCGAGCATCACCGGCGGGCCGTGGTCGGGCGCCGGGCGCTTCGTCTCCGAGGGCGGCAGGATGATCAGCACGGGGAGGAGGAACCTAGGAGCCGAGGCCCGCCCCGACCCGACCGCCGGGCTCGCTCACGCTCCAGCCGCCGTCCACCGCGACGACCTGGCCGGTGATCATCCGGGCCTCGTCGCTCAGCAGGTGGAGCGCGACATCGGTGACCGCGTCGGCGTCGATCGGGCCGCCGGCGAGCGGCTGCTTCCGCGCCAGGTAGGCGACGATCGCCGGGTCGTCCTGGGCCCGACGGCTCATCGGGGTCGCGATCAGCGACGGGGCGATCGCGTTGACCCGGATCCCGCGCGGCGCGTACGAGGCCGCCATCGCCCGCACCAGGCCCTCGATCGCGCCCTTGCTCGCGGCGTACCCGTGGGTCGCGAAGAACGCCGGGGCCGGGTGGGTCGCGAGGGCGCTGGACATCAGCAGGATCGACCCACGCTGGCCGGCGGGACCCGGCGCCTGGGCCAGCATCCGGCGCACGGCCGCCCGGGCAACGAGGAACTGGCTCGTCGCGTTCGACGCCAGCACACGCTCCCAGCCCTCGAGCGTTGCGTCGTGGACCGGCCCGTCGCCGAACCTGCGGCCGGAGATCCCGGCCACGCCGTAGACCGCGTCCAGCCGGCCCAGCCCCGCATCGAACGCCGCGAACGCGGCCTCGACCTGCGCCTCGTCCCGCAGATCCGCCACGTGCCACCGGCAGCGTTCGCCCACGTCGCCGATCGTGGCGGCCAGGGCCTCGAGGTGGGCCCCGGTCCGGGACACCGCGAACACGCTGCCGCCCTCGGCCGCGATCGCCCGCGCCGCCGACGCGGCCATGCCGGTCGCGCCGGTGACCAGCACCTGCCGGCCGGCGAACCGCCCCGCCACGTTCAGGAGCCGCTGCCCACGACCGAGGCCACCGCTGCCACGATCGCGCGCCGCGCCATCACGTCGCCCCGGGTGATGGCGCTGCCCACGCCCACCGCCACCGCGCCGGCATCGAGGAAGGCCCGGGCGTTGCCGGCGTCGAGGCCGCCGGTCGGGATCAGCTGGGCCTCGGGCATCGGACCGCGCAGCTCGCGCACGAACGTGGGCGGCAGCGCCGACGCGGGGAACAGCTTCACGAACGTCGCGCCCGCCGCCCACGCCGTCGCGATCTCGGTCGGCGTGAACGCCCCGGGGATGAACGGCAGGCCCTCGGCGACCGCAGCCGCCACCAGCGACTCGTCGAGGGCCGGCGCGACCGCGAAGTCCGCGTCGGCGCGCCGCGCCGCCTCGAGCTCGCCGCGCCGGAGAACCGTGCCCGCGCCGACGAGGTACGGCCCGTCGGCACGGGCGGCGAGGCTGGCCCGCACCGCCGCCAGGTCCGCCGCGGCCGTCGGCGTGTCGAAGGTGATCTCGAACGCGCGCGCCCCCGCATCGGCCAGCTCGGCGGTGAGCTGGAGCAGCGTCGCGCGCGGCGCCACCCGGCGCAGCACCACGATCAGCCGATGACGGCGGATCGCGTCGGCGACCACCCCGGTGCGCAGCGTGTCGACGGTCATCCGACAGGTACCTCCGTGTCCACCGGGTCGAGCAGCGCGCCGTCCTGCAGCAGTCGGGCCCGGATCGCCCCGACGTCGAGGGCCCGGGGTGCCGTGCCACCGGCCGTGGCCAGCGCCGCGGCCGTCCCCGCGGCCTGGCCCATCGCCATGCAGGTGGCCATCGAGCGCGCCGAGGCATGGGCGTCGTGGGTCGCCGAGAAGCACCGCCCGGCGACCAGCAGGCCGTCGATGCCGGCCGGCAGCAGGCACCGGTAGGGGATGCCGTACACGCCGCCGTCGCCGACGTAGTGCCACGCGGTGTCGCCGCCGGCGTGGTGGTCCTCGATCGGGGCGCCGCACAGGGCCACCTCGTCCTCGAAGCGGACCCCGCCCAGCACGTCCTCGCGCGTCAGCCGGTAGTCGCCATGGACCCGCCGGCTCTCGCGGATCCCGATCGCCGGCGAGGTCGCCACGAGCACGGCGTGCTCGAACCCGGGCACCCGGTCGCGCAGGAAGCGGTGATACTCCTGGACCTGGCGCCGGCCCTCGACCTCCGCCCGGGTGAGCTGCCGTGGGTCGGTCGGATCGACGTTCGGGATCCGGGTCATGTGGACCAGGATCACCCCAGGGTACGGCGTCCGGTGCCAGGAGCCCTCGATCCGCGGCAGCCGGTACTCGCCGCTCGCGGCCGCTTCGCGCATCAGCCGCCATAGCTCGGCCTTGGGCACGGCCTGCGCGCGGTCGACGTCGACGTTGGCGACCTTGAACAGCGTGGACAGCGACTGGACGCCGCCCGCCGACCGGGCATCGTCGTATCGCCCCCCGGCCATCGCGACCAGGTCGGCGTCGCCCGAGGCGTCGACGATCGCGCCCGCCTCGACCCGGCGTTCGCCGCCCTTGTTCCACGGCCGGATCGCGGACAGCCGACCGTCCTCGACCCCGACGCCCGTGGCCCAGGTGTGGAGCAGCAGCTCGACACCGGCATCCTCGGCCATGCGCTCCCACAGGACCTTGAGAGCCTCGGCGTCGTAGGTCACGCCCGTCCCCGCGCCGTAGGTGTTGGGGCGCTCGAACGCCACGCCCTCGGCGGTCAGGCGGCGGGCCACCTCCCAACCCAGCCCCCCGACCACGCGACGCGGGCGATCACCGGGCGTGTAGAACGCGTAGAACGTGTCGAGGACCGCGGTCGAGGTGCCGCCCATGAACGCCAGCCGGTCCAGGAGCAGGGTGCGGGCGCCCAGCCGGGCGGCCGTGATCGCCGCAGCCGATCCTGCCGAGCCGGCGCCGACCACGATCACGTCGTACCGGTCGCTCATGGGCGGGTCGCCACGCTGGTCGGCATGGCGTACAGGCGGGCCGGGTTGGCCACCAGGATCCGGTCGGTCGCCGCGGCGCCCAGTCGCCGGCGGAGCCGGGGCACGAACGCCGTCATCAGGTAGCGCAGCCCGGGGCCTCCCTCGTACGCCCGCAGGTAGTCGCGCTGCCCGAGGTCGAGGCCGAGGACGATCCGGTCGAGGTGGCCGGCACCGGCGACGGCCTCGATCAGGTCGAGCACGACGCTGTCGGGGTGGTACTTCGTGCGCCCGATCGTGTCGTACTCGAGCGTGACGCCGCGAGCCGCGATCTCCGCGTGGAGCTCGGCGTCCGGGTTGCGGTCCAGGTGGGCGAGCGCGATCCGGTCCGGCGCCAGCCCGCCGGCTTCGAGCAGGTCCACGATCTCGTGGCCGGCCGTGCCCACCTCGGTGTGGACCAGCACCGCGGCGCCGGTCGTCGCACCGGCCGCGGCGACCGCTTCCAGCCGCCGCCGCTCGGAGCGCGAGATCCGGTGGTAGGACGCCCCGCCCTTGATCGCCCCCGCGATCGCGGGGTCGAGCGGGAGCGACGGGTCGAGCCAGTCCGCCGGGTGCATGCCGACCGTGAGGTCGGTCACGACCCGCTCGGTGAGCCGCTCCACGGTCGCGTCGTGGACCCAGTGACCGGCCGGGTAGTGCGCGTCGCGGTGGTAGCCGCTGGCGGCGATGATCGCCACACCGGTCGCCGCGGCGACGGCCCGCATCCCGGCCGGGTCGCGGCCCAGCCCGATCGGCGTCATCTCGACGAGGGTGCCGATCCCGCTGGCGCGCCCCTCGCGGACCTCGTCGATCGCCCGATCGACGTCGCGGAACGCCTGGCCGACCAGCGCCGGCGAGTCGAGGAACAGGTGGTCGTGGGCGTCGACCACGCCCAGCGCATCCACGTCGAGCGGTCCGGTGACGGTGATGACGCGGCCCTCGGGCACGGCTCCTCCTGTGCTGGCGCTCGCCGCGCCGCTCCCCACCAGAGTGTACCGGCGGGCCCGGCACCGGCAGGAGCGTCGGGGGAGGGAGGGTGGGTCGAAGGTGCCATTGACCGGCGGACGGGCAGACGTGATGGTCAGGCCCTACCCTGAACATCGCTCGCGTTCACAGCCCAGCCGCGAGGCCACCTTGCGCATCGCCCGCCCCCAGCCGCCGCTCGACGCCCGTGGCCCCCGCCGGCCGGACGCCCCGGCCCGCCGGCGGCTCGGCCAGCTGCTCGCGGTTCCCGGCCTGGCGGCGCTGGTCCTGGCGTCGAGCCTTATGCCCGGTGGCGCGGCCGCGAGCGCCACCTGGTCGCGCAACCTGTACCTGTCCCGGGCGTTCGTGTACCAGGACCCGTACTACACGGCGTGCACCGCCGCCGCGGTGATGGCGATGCTCAACACGGTGGCGTACCGCGGCACCGGCGGCAACGGCCTCGAATGGAGTCCGTACCGGGTCAAGGTCAACACCGCGGACGCGGCGGACACTCCGCGACATGACCTCGATCCTCGCCTTCGAGCGTGCCAACGACACGCTGCGATCCACATCGGCGGGCACCGACGCCCACGGCTGGCGCAACGCGCTCAACGCCTACGGCTGGGGCATCGATGCCATGCGGGATCCGTCGCAGCGCGTCTACGACGACCGCGCCTACCGGACGCTCAACGGCGCCCTCAAGGCGGCGGTCAAGGCCATCGCGCGCCACCAGATGCCGGTCGGGATCCTGGGCTGGGCGGGCGGCCACGCGCAGTACATCACGGGGTACGTGGTCACGGGCGCCGATCCGCGGCGATCGAGCGACTTCACCGTGCGCTACGTGTACCTGTCGGACCCGCTCCGCAGCGACGACGTGGTCAACCGCCGGATCAGCCTCGCCAGGCTCAAGTCGGGCCCGCTTCGCTACCGCTTCCAGTGGTACCGGGAGACCGACAGCCCGTACGACGACAGCCTGACCGGCGGCGTGATCCGGAGCTCGGTCAGCCCGACCCGTGGCCCGTCCGAGTGGTTCCACCGCTGGGTGATCGTGCTTCCGGTGCGCAGCGGGCTGCCCGCCGCCGCCCCGACCCCGACGCCGGCCCCGACCCCCACCCCGGCTCCGACGGCGACGCCGGCTCCGACCCCCACCCCCGCCCCGACGGCGACACCCAAGCCGAGCGCGACGCCTGCCCCGACACCGAAGCCGACCCCGGTGCCGACGGCAACGCCTGCTCCCTCGGTGGCGCCCAGCCCGACCCCGAGCCGGACGCCGCTCCCGACCACCAGCCCGGCCCCCTCGCCGACGCCCACGGGTGACGCGCCCGCGGGCGCCGAGCTCCGCCGCCCCATCCGAGGCGCCGTAGCGCCGGCCGTCGCCCTCCGGGCGCGCGGCGCGGCAGGTCAGTCGCGTCCGCCCCCGGGCTCGCGACGGCCCGGGCCGCTGCCCGTCGTGTCCCGTCGGTCGTCGTCCGATCAGGGGACGAATGCGGGCCGTTCGGCAGATTGAGCACGGCGCTCGCGGTCCGACGCTTGGGGCATGGCTGCAACCGTCCACCCGGACGCGTGCGTCCCGGCCGCCACGGCCCCGTGTCCCGTCCGGGTCGTGCTCGTCGAAGGCGTCGTCCAGGGCGTCGGGTTCCGCCCGTTCGTGTGGCGCCTGGCCACCGAGCTGGGCCTCGCCGGGCGGGTCCGCAACGCCGCCGGCAGGGTCGAGATCGAGGCCGCCGGACCCGCTGCGGCGCTCGACGCGTTCGCGCGCCGCCTCCGCACCGACGCGCCGCCGCGCGCACGGGTCGAACGGGTGACGGTCTCGGAGCTGTCCGCGCCAGGGCGGCCCGGCCTCCCGTCGCCGTTCGTCATCGACGAGAGCCTCGTCGCGACCGCGCTCGATCGGCTGTTCCCACCCGACATCGCCACCTGCGACGACTGCCTCCGGGAGCTGTTCGACCCCGCCGACCGCCGCCATCGCTACCCGTTCACGAACTGCACCAACTGCGGTCCCCGCGCGACGATCATCGACGAGCTGCCGTACGACCGCGCCCGGACGACCATGCGCGCGTTCCCGCTGTGCGCCGACTGCGAGCGCGAGTACCGCGACCCGGCCGACCGGCGCTTCCACGCCGAGCCGATCGCCTGCCCCGCATGCGGACCGGCCCTGGCCTGGCGCCCGACCGGCGCTCCGGCAGCCGCCGCGACGGGGGAGGCGGCGCTGGGCGCTGCCGTCGCGATGCTCGCCGGCGGCCGGATCGTCGCGGTCAAGGGGCTCGGCGGCTACCACCTTGCCTGCCTCGCGACGGACGAGGCCGCGGTGCGGCGGCTGCGCGACCGCAAGCAGCGCTGGGCGAAGCCGTTCGCGGTCATGGTCCGGGACCTCGCCGCGGCCGAGGCGCTGTGCCGGGTGGGTGCGCTCGAGCGCCGGATCCTGACCGGGCCGGCCCGGCCGATCGTGCTGCTCGAGGCCCGGCGGCACGGGTTGCCGGCGATCGCCGCGGCAGTTGCCGCCGGCAACCACAGGCTGGGCGTGTTCCTGCCGTACACCCCGCTGCACCACCTGCTGCTCGAGGCGGTCGGGGTGCCGCTGGTGCTGACCTCGGGCAACCGGGCGGACGAGCCGCTGGCCACCGACGACGCGGACGCGCTGGAGCGGCTCGCCGGGCTCGCCGACGGGTTCCTCGTCCACGACCGGGAGATCCGGGCGCGCTACGACGACACGGTCACGCGCGTCGTCGCGGCACGCGAATCGGTCGTTCGCCGGGCGCGCGGCTACGCGCCCGACCCGCTGCCGCTGCCGGTCGCGACGCCGGTGCCGCTGCTGGCGGTGGGCGCCGAGCTCAAGCACACGTTCACGCTCGCCCGCGGTGGCCGCGCGCACGTCGCGCCGCACAACGGTGACCTCGAGGACCTTGCCACGCACCGCGCATTCTCCGACAGCCTGGCCCATCTCTCCCGGCTGCTGGCCATCGAGCCCCAGCTGGTCGTCCACGACCTGCACCCCGAGTACCTGTCGACCAAGTTCGCGCTCGACCGGTTCCCTGCCGCACGCCGGATCGCCGTCCAGCACCACCACGCCCATGTCGCGTCGTGCGCCGCCGAGCACGGGATCGTCGGCCCCTTCCTGGGCGTCGCCTTCGATGGCCTGGGCATGGGCGATGACGGCACGCTGTGGGGCGGCGAGATCCTGCTCGCCGACCTGCGCCGGTACACCCGCCTGGCGCGGTTCGGCCGGGCGCCCCTGCCGGGCGGCGCGCTGGCGGTCCGGCGGCCGTACCGGATGGCGCTGGGCTACCTGCTCGGGGCCGAGGCGTTCGACGATGACGCGCCGGGCGGCCGGTCCGCCGGGGATCTCGCGGATCGTGCCGGGGCATACCTGGACCGGCTCGATCCACGCGAGGTGGCGGTCGTCCGGCTGCAGGTCGCCCGCGGTCTCAATGCACCGCTCGCCTCGTCGGCGGGGCGGCTGTTCGATGCCGCCGCGTCGCTGCTCGGGATCCGCGACGTGGCCGAGTACGAGGCGCAGGCGGCGATCGACCTCGAGCTGGCGGCTGGCGATCGCCACGCGGCCCCGCTGCCCTACGCGATCCGCCGGCGAGACGGCCTGCTCGTGTTCGACCCGCGATCGACCCTCGCCGGGCTGCTCGACGGGGTCGCCGAGCGTCGCTCGACGGGCGACCTCGCGGCGGCCTTCGAGGAGACCGTCGTCGAGGTCAGCCGGGAGCTCCTCGCGGCGGCCCGCGAGCGGACCGGCGTGCGCACGGTGTGCCTGTCCGGCGGCGTGCTCCAGAACCGGCGGCTGGCCTCGGGCCTGCTGCGCCGGCTGGGGGCCGACGGCTTCGAGGTCGCCATCAACCGCCAGGTCCCGGTCAACGACGGCGGGATCAGCTATGGCCAGGCCGCGATCGCGGCCGCGCAGCTGGGCCTCGCCCCGGGTCGCGGGCGGGGCGTCGACGCGGCCGACGCCACGCGCCAGGAGGGTTGATCGGATGTGTCTCGGGATCCCGGGCCGGATCACGGAGGTCCGCGACGAGGCCGGGCTGGCCATGGGCAGGGTGGATTTCGGCGGCGTGCGCAAGGACATCTGCCTCGCCTACCTGCCCGAGGTCGGGGTGGGCGACTACGTGATCGTCCATGTCGGCTTCGCGATCTCGAAGGTCGACGAGGCCGAGGCGCTCCGGACGCTGGACATCCTCGCGACCATGGGCGCGATCGAGCCCGAGCTGATGACCATGGGCCCGGGGATGGACGGGCCGGCCGTCGTGTCCGACGCCTCGCCGGCGGGGTCGCCGGGACGCGCCGCGACCCCGAGGCCATCGGCGTGAGGTACCTCGACGAGTACCGGGACCCGGTCCTCGCGAAGCAGCTGCTGGCCGAGATCCACCGGATCGCCACCGGGCCGTGGACGCTGATGGAGGTGTGCGGCGGCCAGACGCACACGATCGTCAAGCAGGGCATCGACGAGGCGCTGCCCGCCGGCGTCCGGATGATCCACGGCCCCGGCTGCCCGGTGTGCGTGACGCCGCTGGAGCAGGTGGACAAGGCGCTCGCGATCGCCGCCCGGCCGGACGTCATCTTCACCAGCTACGGCGACATGCTGCGGGTCCCCGGCTCGACCACCGACCTGCTCGCGCTCAAGGCCCGCGGCGCCGACGTCCGGATCGTCTACTCGCCGCTCGACGCCCTCGGCATCGCGCAGGCCAACCCGGCCCGCCAGGTCGTGTTCTTCGCGGTCGGGTTCGAGACGACCGCGCCCGCTAACGCGATGGCCGTGGCCGAGGCCGCCCGCCGCGGGATCGACAACTTCAGCGTGCTCGTGTCGCACGTGCTCGTGCCGCCCGCGATGACCGCGCTGCTCGACTCGCCCAGCAACCGGGTCCAGGCGTTCCTGGCCGCCGGCCACGTGTGCGCGATCATGGGCTGGACGGAGTACGAGCCGATCGCGGCGAGGTACCGGGTTCCGATCGTGGTCACCGGGTTCGAGCCGCTCGACCTGCTCGAGGGGATCCTGATGGCGGTCCGGCAGCTCGAGGAGGGCCGGTTCGTGGTCGAGAACCAGTACGTGCGCGCCGTGCGGCGCGAGGGCGTGCCGCGTGCCCAGCAGCAGGTGCTCGCCGTGTTCGAGGTCGGGCCCCGCAAGTGGCGCGGCGTCGGCGAGATCCCGATGTCGGGCTACCGGCTGCGCCCCGAGTTCGCGCGCTTCGACGCCGAGCGACGGTTCGACGTCGGCGACATCCGGACCAGCGAGCACCCGGCATGCATCGCGGGGGCGATCCTGACCGGGGTGCGGACGCCGCTCGACTGCACGGCCTACGGGACGCTGTGCTCGCCGCAGAAGCCGCTGGGCGCGCCGATGGTCAGCTCCGAGGGGACCTGCGCCGCGTTCTTCGCGGCCGGGCGGGGGCTTCGTGCCGGCGGGGGGCAAGCGGTCGCCCGGCCGCTCGTCCCGGTGGCACCCACCATCAGCGAGGCGACCCGATGACCACGTCCGACGAGGGGCGCGTGACGATCGACCCCGAGGGCGTCGCCTGCCCGGCACCGATCCCCGAGGACCAGCGGGTGATCCTGGGCCACGGTTCGGGCGGCCAGCTGTCGGCCGCGCTGATGCGGGAGGTCATCGCACCGGCCCTGTCCGCGGCGAGCGAGGGCGGTCCGCTCAACGATGCCGCGGTGGTCGACGTCCCGGCCGGACGGCTCGCGTTCACCACGGACTCGTTCGTGGTGTCGCCGCTCCGGTTCCCCGGCGGGGACATCGGCGAGCTCGCGGTCAACGGCACGATCAACGATCTCGCGATGATGGGCGCCCAACCGCTCGCGATCAGCCTCGCCTACGTGATCGAGGAGGGCCTGCCGCTCGAGGAGCTGCGCCTGGTCACGGCGTCCGCGGCCGAGGCCGCGGCCCGGGCGGGCGCCCGGATCGTGACCGGTGACACCAAGGTCGTCGGGCGGGGCGCGGCGGACCGGCTGTTCGTCAACACCTCGGGCATCGGCGTCGTCCCCGACGGCATCGCGCCCGCCGCGGACCGGGCGGTGTCCGGCGACGCGGTGATCCTGTCGGGCCCGATCGGGCTCCATGGCGTTGCGATCATGAGCGTCCGCGAGGGCCTGGAGTTCGAGGTCGAGATCGCGTCGGACACGCAGGCGCTCAACGCCCTGGTGGCGGCCATCGTCGCGGTCGAGCCCGGCGTCCACGTGCTGCGCGACCCCACCCGCGGGGGCCTGTCATCCGCGCTCAACGAGATCGCGGTCGCCTCCGGGGTGGGCATGGTGCTCGACGAGCCCGCGATCCCGATCCCCGGACCGGTGCGCGCCGCGTGCGAGATGCTCGGCCTCGACCCGCTCCACGTCGCCAACGAGGGCAAGCTGGTGGCGATCGTCCCGTCCAGGGCCGCGCCCGCCGTCCTGGCCGCGATGCGCGCGCTGCCCGAGGGCGCCGAGTCGGCCCGGATCGGGGAGGTCGTCGCCGATCACCCGGGCATGGTCACGATCCGGACGCTCGTCGGCAGCGAGCGGATCGTGGACATGCTGGTCGGGGAGCAGCTGCCCCGGATCTGCTGATCGATCGCCCGGCGATAGGTCCCCGGGCTCCGTGCGACCGCTCGGAGCCGTCGCCACACACCCGCCGGAGCGGGTTCCGCCCCATCGCGGCCGAATCGAAGGGCCCCTCCAGCCGGAGGGGCCCTTCCCAAGAGCGGCGACCGCCGGCCGGTGGCCGGTGGGTCAGGGCGTCAGGCCGGCTGCGGAGCGCCGGCCGGCGAGGCACTGCGCTCGGGCACGAACCGGGTGAACGCCCAGTAGAGGACGAACGACACGATCAGGCCCAGAACCCAGCTGTAGTCGTAGAGGTAGCCGCCCCAGGGCAGCTGGACGTGCAGGAAGCCCAGGATCCCGCCGGGCGGGAACGGGCCGCTGGCGGAGCCGTCGGCGTTGGTCGCCGAGTACGCGCCACCCAACGCGACGAACATGCCGACCAGCAGCGCGACCACCGCCCGCCAGTTCCAGCCACTCACGTATCGGTAGATTCCGGACGGCCGGTACAGGTCGGCCAGCTTCAGGTTCGTCCGACGGATCAGCCAGTAGTCGGCGATGAGCACGCCGGCGATGGCGCCGGTGGCGCCGCCATAGAAGCCCAGCCAGGTGAAGATGTACACGTGCGGGTCCTGGTACAGCAGCCAGGGCTGGATGAGGATCCCGAGGACGCCCGTGATGATGCTGCCGGTGCGGAACGAGATCCGCTTCGGCCAGGCGTTCGAGAAGTCGTACGACGGGCTGACCGTGTTGGCGGCGACGTTGACCGAGAGGGTCGCGACGCTGAGCGTGACCAGGGCCAGGATGACGACGAGGATCTCGAGGATGCTGCCGTTCTGGTTGAACTTGCCGACCAGGGCGACGGGATCCCAGATGTACTCCCCGTAGACCGTCTTGGTCGCCGACGTGACCAGCACCGCGATGAGCGGGAACACCGTCATCGTGGTCGGCAGGCCGAGGGTCTGGCCGATCGCCTGGCTTCGCTGGCTCCTTCCGAACCGGGTGAAGTCGGGCATGTTCAGGGACAGCGTCGACCAGAAGGCGATCATGCCCATCAGCGACGGGAAGAAGATCAGCCAGAAGCTGCTGCCCCAGCCCAGGCTGCCGTTGTCCTGGATGAGGTCGCCGAGGCCGCCGGCCTGGGCCCACATCCAGATGAGCAGGAAGAACGCGACGACCAGGACGAACGGGGCCGCCCAGTTCTCGAACCGGCGCACGGCGTCCATGCCCCGGTAGATGATCGAGATCTGGAGGACCCAGAAGATCGCGAAGCTCAGCCACAGCGTCCACGGCTGCGCATTGCCGAAGCCGAGCTGCAGCTTGTCGGCGGTGAGCCACCACGAGTTCGCGCCGAAGATCGCGCCGACGACCGTCCACACGGCCTCGCCGCCGATCCAGGTCTGGATCCCGAACCAGCCGCAGGCGATGCCCGCGCGGAGCAGCGCCGCCAGGTTGGCCCCGTAGACCCCGAACGAGGCCCGGGCGAACACCGGATAGGGGATGCCGTACTTCGTCCCGGCGTGGCTGTTGAGCAGCATCGGGGCGAGGACGATGATGTTGGCCAGCATGATCGTGAAGATCGCCTGGTACCAGGCCATCCCGATCGCGACCAGGCCGGCCGCCAGCCCCCAGGTGGGGATGTTGTGCGACATCCCGATCCACAGGGCGAGGTAGTTGTAGGTGGTCCAGGTCCGCTTGGCGATCGGAACCGGGGCCAGGTCCTGGTTGTGCAGCGCCGAGGCGTCCAGGGCCGCATCGACGGCCGGATCGAGCTCGACTCGACCGTCCGGACGGACGATCTGCTCCTGTGCTACCCCTGCCATGAACCCTCCTCCGCTATGGGGTCTGACGGTGCCGCGCACCGATGGCCTGGCGACGGCCCAGGACGGCATGCCCCGGCGACCGGTCGGGATCTGCCGGTAGGGCTACCGGCTTGCGGGACGGTCGCTGGAGCGTGGGGACCGACCGTGGCATCAGCTGGACCGGTCCAACGGGGCGCGGGCGACGGCGCCGGGCGACAGGCTCCCGAGCGGCCCCTTCGACCGGCGGTCGATCCGGGTCGCGAACGCGGGGGTCAGCCGGTGGCGCGCGTTCACCATTGGCGGGTTCAGCGTCCTCGGGCGACTGGGCGTCGCATGTGATGGCAGATTAGACCATTGCCGGCGCCGCCGACAGAGGGGCCTGACGTCCCGAATCTGACCACCGTTCGGGCCTGTCCCAGCGGCGCGCTTGCCGACCCGGCTGACCATCCGGTTGGGAGGGCCGCGATGCCCGAAACCTTCGTGGCTTCCGGCTCATGCCGCCCGGCCGAGCGGGCGCAACGCTATGGCCAGCTGGCGGGCGACCGCGTGGGTCGCCCCATGTTCCCGATCGGAGGTCCACATGCCCCGTATCGTCCGTGGCGCGCTCCTGCAGGCGACCTGGACCGGCGACAAGGAGTCGATGATCCAGAAGCACGAGGGCTATGCGCACGAGGCGGCCAAGCAGGGCGCCCAGGTGATGCTGTTCCAGGAGCTGTTCTACGGGCCCTACTTCTGCCAGGTCCAGGACAAGCAGTACTACGCCTACACCGAGCGCATCCCCGACGGCCCGACGACTGCCCGGATGCAGGACCTCGCGAAGCAGACGGGCATGGTCCTCGTGGTCCCGATGTACGAGGAGGACAGCCAGACCTCGGGCATCTACTACAACACGGCGGCCGTGATCGATGCCGACGGCACCTACCTGGGCAAGTACCGCAAGACCCACATCCCGCACGTGACCGGGTTCTGGGAGAAGTTCTACTTCCGGCCGGGCAACCTCGGCTATCCGGTGTTCCAGACGGCGGTGGGCAAGGTCGGGGTGTACATCTGCTACGACCGCCACTTCCCCGAAGGCGCCCGGGCGCTGGGCCTCAACGGCGCCGAGCTCGTGCTCATCCCGTCGGCCACGTCGCGCGGCCTCTCGGAGTACCTGTGGCGGGTGGAGCAGGTGTCCCACGCCCTGGCCAACGGCTACTTCGTGGGCACCATCAACCGGGTGGGCGTGGAGGCCGAGATCGGCCCCGACGACTTCTACGGCCAGAGCTACTTCGTCGACCCGCGCGGCCAGTTCGTGGGTGCGGTGGGCTCGCCCCGGGACGAGGAGCTGATCGTGCGCGACCTCGATCTCGGCTGCATCGAGGAGGTCCGCCAGACCTGGCAGTTCTACCGCGACCGCCGGCCCGAGATGTACGGTGACCTGATCAAGCCCTGACACACCGGCCCCAGCGCCCCGACCCGGCCCGCGCCATGGCGCGGGCCGGACGCTCGCGCAGATCGAGGAGGCACGATGCGCACACTCATCAAGGGCGGCACCATCGTCAACGCCGACAGCACCACCCGGGCCGACGTCCTCGTCGACGGTGAGCGGATCGCCACCATCGGCGAGGGGCTCGAGGGCTCCGCCGACCGCACGATCGACGCTTCGGGAAAATGGGTCATCCCGGGCGGAATCGACCCGCACACCCACATGGAGCTGCCGTTCGGCGGCACCTTCGCAAAGGACACGTTCGAGACCGGTACCCGGGCAGCGGCGTTCGGCGGCACCACCACGATCATCGACTTCGCGGTCCAGCCGCGCGGTGGCTCGTTCCGCGACGGCCTGGCCACGTGGCACGAGAAGGCCGACGGCAAGGCGTGTATCGACTACGGGTTCCACGTGATCGTGTCCGACATGCGGGACGACCTGCTCTCGGAGATGGACGAGCTGGTCGACGAAGGCGTCACCACGTTCAAGCTGTTCACTGCCTACCCGGGCGTGTTCCTCAGCGGCGACGATGCGATCTTCAAGGCGCTCAAGCGGACCGCCGCGAACGGCGGCCTGATCCTGATGCACGCCGAGAACGGGCCCGTGATCGACGTGGTCGCGGCCGAGCTGGTGGCCGAGGGGACCACCGACCCCATCGGGCACGGCCTGGCTCGCTACTCGATCTTCGAGGGCGAGGCCACCAACCGGGTGATCCGGCTCGCCCAGGCGGCCAAGGCACCCGTGTACTTCGTGCACATGTCGGCCAGGGAGGCGCTCGGCGCGCTCCGCCAGGCGCAGGACGAGGGCCTGCCGGCGTTCGCCGAGACCTGCCCGCAGTACCTGTTCCTGTCGCTCGACGACCTGGGCAACGGGTTCGAGGGCGCCAAGTTCGTCTGCTCGCCGCCGATGCGCGACCGCGGCGCCGGGCACCAGGAGGAGCTCTGGAAGGGCCTGGTCAAGGGCAACCTCTCGCTGATCGGGACCGATCACTGCCCGTTCGACTTCCACGGCCAGAAGGAGATGGGCCGGGGCGACTTCCGCAAGATCCCCAACGGCCTCCCCGGGGTCGAGGAGCGGATCGACCTGATCCACGACGGCGGCGTGGTGGCCGGCAGGATCACCCCCAACCGGTTCGTCGAGATCACGTCCACCGCGGCGGCCCGGCTGTTCGGGCTGACGAACAAGGGCGCCGTGGCCGTCGGCTACGACGCCGACCTCGTGGTCTACGACCCCGAGCGCAAGCACACGCTCAGCGCGTCGACCCACCACATGGACGTCGATTACAGCTGCTACGAGGGTCGCGTGGTCCAGGGCGGCTCGGACGTCGTCATGTCCCGCGGCAAGGTCGTCGTGGACAACGGCGAGTGGAAGGGCCAGGCCGGCGACGGCAAGTTCGTGAAGCGGGAGCGCAGCGCGTTCCTGCGCTAGGGTCCTGGCAGCGACCGCGGCCCCGGAGCGACGCTCCGGGGCCGCTTCCTGTGCTCGTGTCGGGAAGCGAGCGACGCGGCCCCGGGCTCCCCGGTTGGGCACGCAAACGCGCGGGGCCCCGAAGCCGCGCTCCGGGACCCCGCGGGTCTCCTCCGGCCCCTGCGGGCCCGCCCGCGACCGCGGGCGATCGGGGATCACACCTTGGCGAGGTCCCGCGCGTAGCCCTCGGCCTCGTCCTCGTAGCCGCCGTGGTAGCCGGCGGCGTCCGGGCGCCGGATCGCGGACTGGGCGACCACCCGCCCGCGCCGGATGCCGCGGAAGTCCTCGAGCCGGGTCCAGCCGCGGTCGGCGTTGCGGTCGAGGAACTCGGTGAGGCCGGTGGTCAGCTCCCGGACGACGTTGGGCCCGATCGCGTGATCGAGCATCGCCGCCGTCGCCACCTGGACCGTGCCGCAGCCGAGGAGGAAGTAGTTGAGCGCGTGGGCGAACGTGGAGATGCCCCCGATCCCGGAGAACGACCGATCCGGAAACGCCGCGGTCAGCTCGGCCATCTTGGCCAGCGACAGGAGCAGGATCGCCGGCCCGCCGAGGCCGCCCGACGACACCAGCCCGTCGACGTTGACCTCGGGCTCGAGCGTCTCGGGATCGAACAGCGGCAGCGATGGGAAGGTGTTGGACGAGGTGATGGCGTCGGCCCCGCCGCGGAACGTCGCCTCCGCCTCCTCCACGATGTTCGCGGTGGCGGGCGTCAGCTTGACCCACACCGGGACCCGTGCCGCGGCCTTGACCGCCTGGGTGGACACCGAGCACAGGACCGGGTCCTTGCCCACGTTGGAGCCCATGTCGACGCGGTCCATGTGGGGGCACGAGAAGTTGAGCTCGATCGCGTCCGCGCCGGCGTCCTGGACGCCCTCGACCAGGGTCTGCCAGTTGCCGAGCTCCTTGTCCGTGCCCGAGCCGGCCATGATCGACGCGACCAGGACGCGGTTCGGCCAGGCGGCCTTGATCGCGCGGATCTTCGGCAGCCACCAGTCCATCGGCTTGTCCGAGATCAGCTCCCAGTTCCACGAGGCCATCAGCGTGGTGTCCGGGCGCTTGGCCATCGACAGCCGGGTGCCGCCCGCGTCGGCGCGCAGGAACTTGGTCTTGGGACCGGCGACGTTGACCACGGGGTGCAGCCCGATGGTCTTGGTCACGACGCCGCCCCAGCCGGCCTCGAAGGCCCGCATGATGTTGCTCTCGGACTCGGTGGGGGGTGCTGATGCGAGCAGGAACGGGTTCTCGAACCGGATGCCCGTGAACTCGGTGGACAGGTCGGCCACTGGGCGGAACCTCCTCGGCGATCGGTATCGTGCCGGCGTGTGTGGAAGGACTCAGGCTCCGGCCGAAACGGCCCCTCCGGATAGGGCCGGTGGTCACGACTGGTGCGGGTAGTCCGTCCAGCCTGTCCCTGCGCGCCCTCCGGACCTACCGGCCCGGGGCGACGGGCGCCAGCATCGGGGCATCGCGACGCGGGCCAGCGCCGACCGCGCCCGCGTCCCCGGCGTCCCGACCGTGCCAGCAAGCAGGAGGCAACCAGGTGACCACGGAATCCCGCCCGGCGGACGAGGCGATCCAGGCCCCGCCGCTCCCGATCCTGTCGCACTGGATCGACGGCCGCCCGGTCGAGGTCCTGCCCGACAACACCGGACCCGTCTACAACCCCGCGACCGGCGAGGTCATCGCGCGCGTGCCCCGCGGCGGCAAGCCCGAGGTCGACCGCGCGGTCGCCGCGGCGAAGGCAGCCTTCCCGGCATGGCGTGACACGCCGCTGATCGCTCGCAGCCAGGTGTTCTTCGCGTTCCGTGAGCTCGCCTGGAAGCACCGCAACGAGCTGGCCGAGCTGGTGACCCGCGACCACGGCAAGACCTTTCCCGACGCGCTTGCGGGCGTGACCCGGGGCATCGAGACCGTCGAGTACGCGTGCGGCCTGCCGGTGCACATGGCGGGCATCAACACGCCCAACGTGGCGACCAACGTCGATGCCGTCACGCTGCGCCAGCCACTCGGCGTCGTGGCCGCCATCACGCCGTTCAACTTCCCGGTCATGGTCCCGATGTGGATCCTCCCGATCGCGCTGGCGGCCGGCAACGCGGTGATCCTCAAGCCGTCGTCCCACACCCCCGGCGCGACCCAGCTCCAGGCCGAGCTGTGGAAGGAGGCCGGGCTGCCCGACGGCATCCTGAGCATCGTCTACGGCGGGCGCGATGCCGTGGCCGCGATCGTCGAGCACCCCGACATCAAGGCCATCCAGTTCGTCGGCTCGACCAAGGTCGGGCGCTACGTGTACGAGGAAGGCACCCGACGCGGCAAGCGAGTCGGGGCCTTCACGAGCGCCAAGAACATGATGGTCGTGCTGCCCGACACGGACCTCGACCTCGCGGCGGACAGCGCCGTCGCCGCGGGCTACGGCTCGGCCGGCGAGCGGTGCATGGCCCAGACCCTGATGGTCGCCGTGGGCGGGGTCGCCGACAAGCTGCGACCGATGATCCTCGAGCGGATCGCCAACCTCAAGGTCGGCCCGGGCATGGAGCCCGGCGTGGACATGGGCCCGATCTACACCCGCGAGCACCGCGAGTCGGTCATCGGGTGGATCGACCGCGGCGTCGAGGAAGGGGCCGAGCTCGTCGTTGACGGGCGGCCATTCGTCCACTCCGAGCATCCCGACGGCTTCTGGCTGGGCGTGTCCCTGTTCGACCACGTGCGGCCGGGCATGGACATCTACAACGAGGAGATCTTCGGGCCCGTGCTGGGGATCGTCCGCGTGGACACCTATGACGAGGCCATCAACCTCGTCAACTCGCACCAGTACGCGAACGGCACCGCGATCTTTACCACGGACGGCGGCGCCGCGCGCCGCTTCCAGCTCGAGTCCGAGGTCCCGATGGTCGGCATCAACGTGCCGATCCCGGTGCCGGCCGGCTACCTCAGCTTCGGCGGCGCCAAGGAATCGGCGCTGGGCGACCTGCCGATGCGCGGCGAGGACGGCCTGCGCTTCTTCAGCCGCCAGAAGGAGGTCACCATCCGCTGGCCCGAGCCGGGCAGGCGGGCTGCCCTCAGCCTGGTGTTCCCCGGCAACCGGTAGGCAACGCGGCGCTCCGCCCACGGGGTGGAGCGCCCTGGTCGCACGTCACGGCAGCGGGTGGCTCCCCTCGGCGCCACCCGCTGCGATCGTGTCCGGCGCCCGCGCCCTGGCCGGGCAGCGGCCCCTCGGACGATCCGGCGCCCCAGCCTTCGCACCAGCCGCCGCGCCAGTCGGTATCGTGCGTGCCATGAATGCCACGTACCACGTTCCCGGAGCCGTGCTCACCGAGCGCGAGCACCAGGTCCCGCTCGACCATGCCCGGCCGGACGGTCCGGCCATCACCGTGTTCACCCGCGAGGTCGCGGCGCCCGACGGCGCCGACCGGCCGTACCTGGTGTTCCTCCAGGGTGGGCCCGGGTTTGAGGCGGCCCGCCCGACCAGCCCCCCGAGCGGCTGGATGAAGCGGGCGCTGGCCGACTACCGGGTGCTGCTGCTCGACCAGCGCGGCACCGGCCGCTCGACGCCGGTGGGGCCGCACATCCCGGGTCAGGACGCCACCGCCCAGGCCGCCTACCTGGCGCAGTTCCGCGCCGACTCCATCGTGCGCGACGCGGAGTGGATCCGGCGCGAGCTCGGGGTGGACCGCTGGAGCGTGCTCGGCCAGAGCTTCGGCGGGTTCACCAGCCTGACCTACCTCTCGTTCGCGCCCGAGGGCCTGCGGGAGGCGTTCCTGACCGGCGGCCTCACGCCGATCGGGCGCCCGGTCGACGACATCTACGGAGCCACCTACCGGCGGCTGGTCGAGGCCAACCGGCGCTACTTCGAGCGCTACCCGGACAACCGGGCCCGCGTCCGCGAGATCCACCGCCGCCTCGACGGGGAAGACGTCCGGCTCCCGTCGGGCGACCGGCTCACCGTCCGCCGCTTCCGCCAGCTCGGCCTGTGGCTGGGTGACAGCGCGGGGTTCGAGCTGTTGCACCACGTGCTCGAGCTGCCGTTCGGCTCGTCCGCCTTCCTGCACGACGTCGAGGAGGGGGTCCGGTTCACCCGCAACCCGCTGTATTCGACGCTGCACGAGGCGTCGTACGCGGATGGCGTGCCGACCCGCTGGTCGGCGCACCGGCTGCTGCCCGACGAGATCGCGTCCAGCGAGGCGTTCACGGCGGAGCACGTGTTCCCGTGGATGTTCGAGGACTACGGGCTGCTGCGACCGCACCGCGACGCGGCGAACCTGCTCGCCGAGCACCCCTGGCCGCGGCTGTACGACGCCGACCGGCTGGCCCGCAACGAGGTCCCCGTGGCGGCCACGATCTACGTCGACGACCTGTACGTGGAGCGGGCCTTCGCCGAGGAGACCGCGGCCGCCGTCCGGGGCCTGCGCCCGTGGATCACCAACGAGTACCAGCACAACGGCCTGCGGGCCGACGGGGAGCGGGTCCTCGGCCGCCTGATCGACCTCGCGCGCGGGCGAGCCTGAGCGTGCCCCGTCCCCGGGCGTGCCCCGTCCCCGGGCGTGCCCCGTCCCCGGGCGTGCCCCTGTCCGTCGATCGCGCCGACATCGCCTTGCTGTTCACCACGCGCGTGCTGCGGATGTTCGGCTACGGCTTCCTCGCGGTCGTGCTCGTGCTCTACCTGGACACCATCGGGCTCTCGGGCGGCGGAGGTGGGCCTGCTGCTGGGGCTCACCCTGCTGGGCGACGCGGCGGTGTCGCTGTGGCTCACGACGCACGCCGACCGAATCGGCCGGCGACGCGTCCTGATCGCGGGCGCCGGCCTGATGCTGGTCGCCGGGTTCGCCTTCGTCGCGACCCCTGTGTTCGCCGTGCTCGTGGTCGCGGCGACGATCGGCGTCCTGAGCCCCAGCGGCAACGAGGTCGGGCCGTTCCTGGCAGTCGAGCAGGCGTCGCTCGCGCAGCTGGTGCCGGACCGGCGGCGGACGAGCCTGTTCGCCTGGTACCAGCTGGCCGGCTCGTTCGCGACGGCCGCCGGGACCCTGGGCGGCGGCGCCCTGTCGCAGCTGGCGATCGATGGCGGCGCCAGCCCGCGCGATGCGTACCGGCTGGTGATCATCGGGTACGCGATCGTGGGTGCGCTGCTGGCGATCCTGTTCACCCGCGTCTCGAGCCAGGTCGAGGTGCCGGCGGTGCGGGTGCGCGACGAGGGGATCCGCGACCGGCTGGGTCTCCACCAGTCCCGTGGCGTCGTCCTGCGCCTGTCCATGCTGTTCGCGCTGGACGCGTTCGCCGGCGGGTTCGCCATCCAATCGTTCATCGCGTTCTGGTTCCACCAGCGCTACGGCGTGGACCCGGCCGCGCTGGGCCTGCTCCTGTCGGGCGCCAATCTGCTGGCCGGGTTCTCGGCGCTGGCGGCGGGACGCCTGGCGGCCCGGTTCGGGCTGATCCGGACGATGGTGTTCACGCACCTGCCGTCCAACGTGCTGCTGATGCTCGTGCCCCTGATGCCGACGCTGCCCCTGGCCGCGGGCACGCTGCTAGCCCGGTTCGCGATCAGCCAGATGGACGTGCCCACCCGGCAGAGCTACACCCTGGCGATCGTGGCGCCCGACGAGCGATCGGCCGCGGCCGGCGTCACCGGGATCGCGCGGTCGCTGGGTGTGGCGACCGCCCCCCTGATCGCCGGCCCGATGTTCGCGAGCGCGGCCCTGGCCACCCTGCCGTTCCTGGTCTCGGGCGGCCTCAAGATCGTGTACGACCTGCTGCTCTACCGGTCGTTCCGCCGCCTGCCGCCGCCGGAGGAGCGGGCGCCCTGAGGCGAGCGCCGGCGTCAGGCGCTCAGCGCCCGGCGATGCCGTCCGATGCGCGACGCTCGAACAGGTGCCACACCAGCCGCCCGATCCCGTAGCCGATCGCCACGGGGGCGAAGAACCACGCGGTGGCCAGCACGCCCGAGATCGGGTCGACCGGGACGGGTTCCCCGATCCCGAACGAGAGGAGCAGGATCGCGCTCATCCCGATCGCGGTCCCGACGAACACGATCAGCAGCCCGGTCCAGCCACGCGACAGCAGCCCGGCGACGACACCGGCGGCCAGCAGCAGCACGGGCGAGATCACGATCGCGTTGAGCGCGCACGAGGCGTCGAAGCCCTGGCCCACGCAGCCCAGCATCGAGCCACCGAACAGGGCTGCCGGGCATGCGACCGTGACGACGACCAGGGCGATCAGATCGCGGAGGAGGCTCAGGCGCGGCGCTGTCGACGGCGCGGGCTCCATGTCGCCGCCCATGATGCATCTCCGGACACGGCGATGGAAGGGGCCGTGCCCGTCGGCACCGTGCCGTTCGCTGCGTGCCGTTCGCTCGGTACCCGTCGGGGACGTGCCCCTCGCTCCGTGCCGGTCGGGGCCGTGCCCTTCCGCGGGCGCTCTGGGCCTACGCCACCCACGCCTGCGGCGCGTGTTATCCGGTGCCGGACGGGCCGATTGGGGTCAAACGTCACCAGACACTCCCTGGAGGCGTGAGGGGAGGGGATGGATGGCCGAGTCCTTGACACCACCACGCTGAGGCGTACCTGGGGGCCGGGTCCGGCCCGGCGACGGCCCGCGACGCTGCCGAGCGGCCGGGTCCGGCCCGCCACCGGCCCGCCACGCTGGCGCTCGGCCGAGCGCGACCGAGCGCCGCTCGCCGACGGCCCACAACGTGGCCTCGGGCGCCGGCGGGCGCCGGCGGCCGAGCCCGGCGGCGGCAGACCGCACGCTGCCGCGCGGCCGCGGCGCCGAACCCAGTCCGGTGCGCCGACGCTGGCGCTCAGCCCTCCGCGAGCAGCTCCTCGCGCACCTTGAGCATCTCTGCCCGGGCCTCGTCCGTGGGCACCGGCAGCTTCGGGTCGATGTCGATCAGGGCGTCGAGGATCGCGGCCGACGCGGCGATCCGCATGAACCACTTGTGGTCGGCCGGGATCGCGTACCACGGCGCCCACGCCGTGCTGGTGTTCGACAGCATCTCGGCATAGGCGTCCTGGTAGGCATCCCAGCGCTGCCGTTCGCGCGCGTCCCCGGCCGAGAACTTCCAGTTGCTGGCGGGCTCGTCGATGCGGTCCAGGAATCGCCGGCGCTGCTCGTCGCGGGACACGTTGAGGAACAGCTTGACGATCCGGATCCCGTTGTCGACGAGGTATCGCTCCCAGTCGTTGATCTCGCGGTAGCGGCGGGCCCAGATCCGCTTCCCCAGCGCCGCCTTCGGCAGCCGCTGGCCCGCGAGGTACTCGGGGTGGACGCGGACCACGAGCACCTCTTCGTAATGGCTTCGATTGAAGATCCCGATCGTGCCTCGCGCCGGGAGCCGGAGGTTGGTCCGCCACAGGAAGTCGTGGTCCAGCTCGTGGACCGTGGGCACCTTGAAGCTGGTGACCTCGACGCCCTGCGGGTTGACCCCGCTCAGGACATGCCGGATCGTGCCGTCCTTGCCCGCCGCGTCCATGCCCTGGAGCACGACCAGCAGCGCGTAGACGTCCTGGGCGGCCAGTCGCTCCTGGTACTCGGCCAGAAGTTGGACGCCGTCGTCCAGCGCTTCCTGGGCGTCGGCCTTCTTGACGAACGAGGCCGTGTGGCCGGGATCGAAGTCGCGGGGCAGGCGGACCTTGCGGCCCGGCTCCACCCGCAGCGGCTCGATCACGCGGCGGATCCGCTCGGCTCGGTCATCGGCCATCGATCGCTCCTCCCGGGACGGTGGACCACGATCCTACCGCCCGAGCGACGGCGCGACGCTCGCCGGAGCACACGGGGGCACCGGCGCGATGCCCGGCCCGGAGCCGCCTCACGAGCCCGGCGTCCGGTCTGGAGCTGCCTCAGGAGCCCGGCGGCGGGGCGCTCGAGCCGGGCAGGCTGCCGGTGTTGGGCGCCGGGAGCGGCGATGTCGCCGGCAGCGCCGATGTCGCCGGCGCGGGCGAGGCACGGCCGTCCTCGAACAGGTAGGTGAACTCCGGACCGTTGTGGCAGATCCAGCAGTTGTTGCGGCCCTGCATGCTCGCCGGCAGCGGCGCGTGCTGGTCCTCGCCGTGGCAGGCGGTGCACGGCTGGCTGCCGCCCATGTGCTCCGGCCGCAGCGGCGCGGCGGTTGCCGTCGCAGGGTCGGGGGCCTTGTGGCACACGAGGCAGTCGTCCTTGTGCAGCCCCGAATGACCCGGGGCGGTGGACACCAGGCTGCCCGTCGAGTGGCAGGCGGTGCAGTCGCGCCAGCCCCACAGCGGGTGTGCCATGACCGGGATCGTCTTGGTCCCGACGGTCCCGTCGGTGGTCTCGTGGCAGGCGGCGCAGTCGGCGTTGGCGGACATCTGGATGCCCACCGGGGACTGGGCCATGGGCGACAGCGCCGTGGCGGTTGCCGCCGGGCTCGGCGACGGCGTTGGAGCCGTGCGCTCGGCCTGCGGGTCGGACAGGTTGGGAACGGCAACCAGCAACAGGAACGCCGCCAGGATGCCGATCCCGGCCAGGAGCAGGGCGACCGCCGCCGGGAAGCCGTAGCGGGCGATCGTGCGGCGGGTCATGCCTCGGCCTCCACGGGGACCGGGTGGCGCAGCCACGGCCAGGGCCAGGTCACGTGCTCGTCGTCCTCGCCCATCGGCAGGTAGCGCTCGGCGAGGGTGTAGGTGAAGCGCGATGAACGCGGCGGCGCCCGCCATGATCGCGATCTCGACCGGCGATGGCATATAGCCGGCGAACGGGCTGGGCGACGTTCCCGGCGTGGGCCGTGACGGCGCGATCTGGCCGGCGGCGACGAACAGGAACCGGTCGAGCGAACACGCCGGCCGAGCGCGAGGACGCCCGGCGGCGAGGAATCGCCGGCCGGGCGGTCCGTCGGCAGGGCACACGAGCAGGACACGGCACGCCGAGCCCGCGCGATGACCCGAATGCCCCAGAACGGCGGCCAGCGGTCCGATGACGAGGGCGACGGTCGCGTCGCGCAGGCCCGGGCGTCCTCGGTCAGGCCCGGCGACGAGCTGTCGCGCAGAGCAGCGCCGACGACGGCGGAGCCCGATCATCAGCAGGAAGCCGGATGGACGGCAGCGCCAGCCGGCGGCCGCGCTCGCAATCGTCGAGCCGCAGGCGCCGGACGAGGGAGAACACGATCGCCAGGGCGAGGTGCCGGCGAGGAAGCGCCGACGACGACCATGAGCACCGTGACGGTCCACACCCCATGCCAGAACGCCTTCGCGCCCAGGGCGCCGAACACCGCCCCCAGCGTCGCCGGCGCGGGGACCGCCATGCACGTCGCGCCGGTGCAGGCCTACTGGTGGATACCGGATGGTGCCAGAACATGCTCCACACCTCGACCAGCAGGACGACGAGGTAGCGCCGTAGAACACGCCCATCCACCACATCGGCGAGGTGGGCGAGGGGACAGCACGGCCCCGAACACCAGGCGGATCGGGTAGTGGAGGTCGAGCGCGATGATGCCGAACGCGCGTCGACAGCGACAGCACGCGCGAGGATCGCGTGGCGCTTCTCGAGCGGGCCGGAAGCGGTCGATGCCGAACACCGTGCCGAGCGACGAGGCGAGGCACAGGCCGCAGGTCATGATCGCGAAGAAGACGTAGCCGATGATCAGCAGGCCCCACTCGAACTCGGGGCTCGTGCCGAACACCTCCCAGCCCGGGCGGCAGGGCGATGAGCGCGGCGACGGCGGCGACGGCCATGACCGCGAGCAGCCCGCCGAGCCACAGCCGGAGGGCCGGCGACATCGCCGCGGACCTCGTCGAGCCCGGCCCGGCCGATCGCGCGCGGGCCGAGCGGGATGAGCCGCCCGTCGAGGGTGACGTGGTGGCGGGTGAGGACGGCCATGACTCAGGCCTCCATCGATCGACGGGGCCGAGGTAGAGCACGCGCGGCCGGGTGCCGTACTCGGGGTCGGAGCATCTTCGGCTGCGCTCGCGGACGATGCGTCGCGATCTCGCTGTCGGGGTCGTTGCGCGTCGCCGAACCGGCGCGCCCCGACGGGGCAGACCTCGACGCAGGCCGGGACCATGCCGCCGCGGCTGATGCGGTGGTAGCACCAGGTGCACTTGTCGGCCACGCCCGGCATGTCGTTGGGGCGTCGCCGCCCGGCGGGGACGAGGTACCGGGCGCCGTACGGGCAGGCGACGACGCAGTAGCCGCAGCCGATGCACCGCTGCGGGTCGACGAGGATGACCCCGTCGTCCGTGCGGTAGGTCGCGCAGACCGGGCAGACCTGCGGTGCACGGGCGAGTCCTCGCACTGCATGGCAGAGCCGGGGCACGAAGTACGCGGCCTTCGACCGTCTCGCCCGCGGCCACGGCGGTCGCCGACTCGGGCGGGAAGCCGTGGCATGCCGCCGTCCGGCGAGTCGACGTAGGATCGCGCCGTCCGGTCGTCTCGACATGGCGCTCGATCCAGGTCCGCGTGTACCGAGGGCTCCTCGGAGACGCGGTTCTCCTCCTTGCACGCCTCGACGCACAGGCCGCAGCCGATGCACCGGCCCGTGTCGACGACGAACGTCCAGGCTGACGGTCTTCGGGTCGTAGACGGGGACGATCGGCTTCGGGGCGGGCGTCGACTCGGCGAACACCGGGAGGAACCGGCCGAGCGCGAGCCGCCCCGACGGTGCCGGCCGCGATCGAGAGGCCGAAGCCGAGGAACGCGGCGCCGGCTGACGGATGCGGCGGCGATGGCGGGCGCGAGGTCGTCGAGCGGGACGAGGCCACTCGACCCCGGCATCGTCCAGTGACAGCGGCGTCTCGACCGCCTCGGCGCCTCGGCCGGCAGGCCGGGCTGGAGGGCGGCCTCGGCCTCGGCGACCGCGGGCGTGGGCCCGGGCTCGACGACCGCGGGCTCCGGCTCGGCGACCGCGGGCTCCGGCTCGACGACCGGCTCGGGCTCACCGGCTCGACTCCACGACCGGCTCGGGCTCGACGACCGCGGGCTCCGGCTCGACGGGCGCAGGGGCGTCGTCGGGGACCGCGTGCAGGTCGTTCATTCGCCGGATCCGGGCTCTCCTCGGGACCGCGACCCGGCAGGTGGCAGGCGAGGCACTGGGCGTCCTCCGTGGACGCGATCGGGTGGCGCTGGTTGCGCGCCTTGAAGCCGTCGGGCCCGTGGCAGGTCACGCACGGCGGCAGGCGCTCGAGCGGATGCTGGACGACCGGCGGCCGGCTGGCTGATCGCGGTGTGCGGGTCGTGGCACTGGAGGCAGACCGGGACGTAGTGGTCGGCGGTGACGATCTGCTGCAGGCCGTCCGGCCGCCCGACCGCGCTGCGACGTGACAGCGGATGCAGACCTCGTCGGTCGGCACGTCGCGATGCAGCGCCGACCCGGTCGTCGTGCGGCGACTCGGCCTCGTGCATGCGCGACAGCGCGCCGTGGCAGCTCTGGCAGCCGATGCCGGCATGCGACGCGCTCGCCGCCCTGTCCGCCTCGGGCGCGTGGCACGCGGCACAGGTCAGGCGCTCGCGCCGGACGGCCGAGCTGCAGCCCGCGCGACGCCGCCGACTGGGCCTCGCGCTGGAGCGAGAACTCCCGGTAGGGCGCCGGAGGCGACGACGGCCCCGCCGAGGAGCACGCCCGGACGCGAGCGCCGGCCGCCGAGGACGCCGATGACGGCGATCCCCCGCCCGAGCTCGCGCCGGGTCCTGGGCCGGACGCTCACCCAGAACGCGGCGAGGGCGCGGCGAAGGCGCGCGACCGCGCTCACAGGTCGCCGACCGAGATCACCCCGCGCCGCACGGTGTACTTCAGCAGGTCGACCCGGTCGTGCAGGCCGAGCTTCTCCATGACCGTGGCGCGATGGTGATGGACCGTCTGCTCGGACAGCTGGAGCGTCCGGGCGATCTCGCGGTTGGTGTGGCCCACGGCGGCCAGCAGGAGGACCTCCCGCTCCCGGTCGGACAGGCGTCTCGTACGGGTCATCGGCGGAGGCGTCCGGGTCCGTGCGCAGGACGTAGGTGTTGACCATGCCGGGTCACGATCGCCGGGCTCGACGTACGTCGTGGCCCGCGGCGATGCTGCGGAGGGCTGCGACGATGTCGGCCGGGCTGGCCTCGCGGGTGAGGAACCCGTCGGCCCCGGCCTTGAGGGCGACGCGAGAACTGCTCGCGCGGCGCAGCGGCAGTCGAGCGCCAGGATCCGCGCCGCCGGCGGCTGGCTCGCGGATCTGCCTCGATCGTCTCGAAGGTGGCGCAGCCCGTCGCCGCCGAACGGCTCGCACTCGGTGACCACGACGTCGGCGCCGCTTGCCGCCGCCTCCTCGACCAGCGACTCCCGGCCGGTCGCCTCGCCCACGACGCGCATGTCGCGCTCGGCCTCGATGATCGACCGGAAGGCGCGTGCGAGGAGCGGGAAGTCCACGATCGCGAGCAGGACCGCGAGCCGGTTCTCAGCGCGCGCGGCGTCGGTCCGGGGTTCCTGCAGGGTGGCCATCGGTCGCCGGGCTCAGCGGACCTGCGGACCGTGGACGTTCGGCCGCTGCGCCTGGTCGGCGTCGTTGCGGCCGTGGTGACGGATCACCAGGGCCCAGCCGAACGGCATCAGCAGCATGAACGCGGTGATGACGATGGCGCCCACGATCGTTGCGGCCGAGCCGAACGAGAAGTACAGGATGTGGAGCAGGACGAACGCCGCGGCGGAACCCACCCACAGCGTGAGCGATACGAGCCCCAGCCAGGTCGCGACGCGTGCACCCCGGCCCCCCTTCGATCCGTAGGCGAACCAGGCGACGATGCCGACGATTCCCTCGACGAGGATCACGATCGGCAACAGGAGGGCCAGGTCCTCCGTGAGCTGTGTGAGCTGCATCTCCAAACCTCCCACCGTTCGTCGACCCGGACCGCGGTTCCGTAAGGGGTGATCTGCTGATCGGTGTGGGGTGATCCTCCCCCCGGCGCGGCCCCCGCAGCCAGACACGGCGGGGTCTATCGGGGGACACCGCGGGCAGGAAGAGCGGCGACATCCGTGGGGATCTCGGGCAACGGAGGTGAGGGACTTTGGCAACGCGCGTTGCCCTGGGCACCCACGGGGGTGGGTGGAACCGCTCAGCGCCCGCAGGCACCCAGCACGCGGCCAGCCTCCGGGCCGTCGGACAGGATCTCGATCGGCGAGACCTGATGTTCCAGCAACCGAGTGGCGCGGCCGGGCCTGCCGAACCCTCGAGACGAGGCTGGTATCCGGCCCGGCGACCGGGCGGGAGGGAGCTCAGGCGCTCGGCTGGATGACCGCTTCGGCGTCGGCGTCGACGTCCGCGATCGCCGGATCCAGTGCCTCGTCGGCCTCATCGTCCGCGCGGCCGGCGTCGGGCTCGATCGTGCCCTCGACGTCGAGCACGTAGCCGATGCCCTGGAAGGTCTTGATCGGCCCGGCCTCGCCGGGCGCGGCGCCCAGCTTGCGACGGACGCGGCTGATCCAGACGCGCAGGTACTGCAGGTCGTCGCGGTACTCGGGTCCCCAGACCTTGGTCAGCAGCTCGGTGTGCAGCACGACCTTGCCGGCGTGTGCGGCGAGGTGCTGGAGCAGCAGCCACTCCGTGCGGCGAAGCTGACGAGCTCACCGCCCCTGGTGAGCATCCGGCGCTCGAGATCGATCTCGATGTCGCCGAAGGCGACGATGCCGGCGCCCGGCGCGACGCCAGTGCGCGGCGCAGCACGGCGCGTACGCGCGCGGCAAGCTCGTCGGGATGGAACGGCTTGGCGATGTAGTCGTCGGCGCCCAGGTCGAGGCCCTTGGCCTTGTCGCTGGTGGAGCCCTTGGCGGTCAGCAGGATGACGGGCACCGGGCGCGCCTCGCGCAGCTGGCGCATGACCTCGATGCCGTCGAGGTCCGGCATCACGATGTCCAGCAGGACGATGTCGGGGCGGAACCTCCTCGCCTTCTTGAGGGCTTCCTCGCCATTCGAGGCCGTGATGACCCGGAAACCCTCGTCGTGACAGCGTGAGGGCGACGAGCTTGGTGATCCGCGGCTCGTCGTCGGCGACGAGGATCAGCGGCTGCGCGGTCAAGTCCACCTCCGGGTTTGCCTCGAGCCCACCGTCCGGGTGTCGTCCGCGCGGCTGGCTCCGGGCCCAGCCTGACGGGCACGGTGCTCCCCACACCGTAGCGGCTGCCCCGAAGACGTTACAACGGCGTGGCAATTCGAACCTCGATGACGGGGGCACCGCGCCGGGCCTTGACCGCCCGCGGCCCCTGCTACGCTGCCCCGGTGAGGGGATCACGGGCGCTGATCATCCGGTTCGCGAGCCGACCGGGGGAGGCCGGTGACGGCACGGCCACGCAGGTCGAGCGCCCGCCCGCGGGATCCGGCGGGGCGGACGCGCTGCGCGCGACCAGGCAGCTCCCGGACGGGCGCCGGGAAGCCGTGGAGATCGTCCCCTTCTATGACGCCGCCGACCTCGGCCCGGCGCCCGATGGCGGACCCGACGAGCTGTTCGAGGTAGCCGAGACGCAGGCGTGGCCCGGGGATCTCCCGCCGGGCTTCTGGCTGACCACGCTGCGCGGGCTGGCTGCCCGCGATGCCGAGGCGGGCTGCATGGCGGCGTGCCGGGCCTCCGTCGGGACGGACCTGGCCACCGGCCACGTGCTGCTGGCCGTCACGGCGCGCCGCATCGTCGCCGGACAGATGGAGCTGCTCGCGCTCCGGGTCCACGACGATGCGGCGCCCCGGCTGCTGGACGGGATCGAGGACCTGCTCGTCCAGCCGCGCCGGGAGACGTACCGGATCCTCGGCTGAGCTAGATCGCGCCCCGCCCGGTGCGCGACCCGGTGAACGAGCCGACGACCAGGACCACCAGCACGGCGCCGATGGCCGCGGTCACGATCGAGGCGACGTCGAACGCGCCGGCCACCGGGTCCGCCCCGAGCAGCACGCTCGCGAGGAACCCGCCGACGAATGCGCCCACGATCCCCAGGACGACGTGCCCGATGATGCCCAGCCCCTCGTCACCGCGGACCAGGAACCCGGCGAGGTAGCCGGCGATCGCGCCAAGGATCAACCACGAGATGATGTTCATTGCCTTCCTCCCAGCAGGATGGGTTCGATCGGCCCGGAGCCGATGAGCTAGACGTCGCCGGCCCGCCCGATGCGCAGGATCTGCAGCACGATCAGCTCCAGGATCGTCCAGCCGATCAGGGCGAGAATGGCGGCCACGTCCAGCGTGGCCCCCTGCGCCGACAGCGCGTCCGTGCGCAGGATCCCTTCGAACGGCGCCACGAACACCTGGCTCAGGCCCAGGATCCCGCGCACCAGGTCGTTGGCCTGCCGCGCGTCCAGCGCGAGCAGCACGATCCGCAGCGCGATCAGGATCTGGACCAGGCCGAACAGCAGGGTGATGATGCGGCCGGCCACCGTCAGCGCCGACGGCGTGACGGTCTCGACCTCGACCTCGTCCACCGTGCTCCGGTAGGCGGGCACCGTGGGCTCGGGCTCGCGCTCACGGGTGACAACGGTCCGTCGTTCCTCGTACGTCATGCAACCTCCTCGAGCGATGCTCGAGCCCGGGTGATGGCGGCCGGGCAGACGGCCGGGCCTCGCCGGGCGACCGCACCCTAGGCCGGGCGGCGGCACAGACGGGCACCACCGGGCCACGGGAACGTTGCAGCCGGCTCGCACGGCGGCAGCGCCGGGAACGAGCGGGAAGCGCGCCGGCCTCAGGCCTCCCCGTCGGCGTCGTACAGCGGCAGGATGAACGAGAATTCGCTGCCACCCCCGGATCGCGGGCTGGCCCAGATCCGGCCGTTCATCGCGTCCACCAGGCGCCGCGACACGTACAGGCCGATCCCGGCGCCGCCGGCCATGCGCGCCGTGGACGGCGATCGGAAGAACGGGCTGAAGATGGCCTCGGCCTCCGCCGGATCGATCCCCGGTCCGTTGTCGCGCACCCGCACGACCACGCCACCCTCAACGCGCTCCACCACCGTGCACACGTCGGAGCCGCCGTCGCTGTACTTGGCTGCGTTCGAGAGCAGGTTGCGGACGACCTGCGCGATGCTCGTCTCGTCGCCGCTCACGGCGGGCAGGTCGGACGACACGTCGAGCGTGAACGCGACCGCGGGCCAGCGTCCGCGCTCCTGCTCCACCACGGCCGGGACCAGGTGCTGGAGCAGGGCGGGCTCGTCGCCCAGCTCGATGCCCTCGTCGAAGCGGGCCAGGACGAGTAGGTCCTCGACCAGGCGGTACAGCCGGTCGGCCTCACCCGCGATGTCGGCAAGGATGTCTGCGGCCGTGTCCGGCGACAGGGCGGCGCCCGGCTTGGAGAGCACCGCCGAACCGCCGTAGATCGTCGTGACCGGGGTCCGGAGCTCGTGTGACAGGAGGCCGAGGAAGGCCTCCCGCAGCGCCTGGCCCTGCCGGAATGCCGTCACGTCCCGGGTCACGATGACCTGCGACGGGGATCCGATCTCGGTGGACTCGGCGACCGGGTACGCCGTGACCTCCACCCACGCGGTAGGTCGGTCGGCCACCCGGTACTCGGTGGGGTCCGAGGACAGCGTCGCGGGCCGGCGTCCGTCGGCGTCGACCAGGCGATCCAGCAGGTCGCCCACCGTGGCCGCCGGTCCCCCCAGCAGGCGGATCGCCGCCTCGTTGTGGGAGCGGATCGCGCCGCCCGGGCCGGCGACCAGGATGCCCTCGCCCAGGGCGGCGAGCACCGCCTCGAGCTCGGCGGCGTGCCGTCGCTCGTGGTCGGCCAGCCGGGCCACCTCGCCGTGGAGCCGGGCATTCTCCAGCGCCCGGCCGGCGCGGTCCCCCAGCTCCTCGGCGATGGCGATCTCCTCCGGGTCGTAGCGACGGTCCTCGCGCCGGAAGAAGGCCATGGCGCCCACGGTCCGGTCCCAGACCCGCATCGGCATCACGAGCGCCCAGCGCGCCCCCAGCGAAGAGATGGCCGCGGCGTGCTCCGGGCGGAGCGCCATGGCCGCGATCGTCGCGTCGTCCATCGCGAACACGCCGGCCCCGCCGTCATCCAGCACCCTCGACACGAGGTCGGTGCCGTCACCGTCGCCCGGGATCGCCTCGATGACCGCGGCGTAGGGGGCGAGCGCGGGATCCACCGTGGCCACCAGTCGACGCATCCCGCCCGGCTCCCGCGCATCCACGACGCACACGTCGCCCATCAACGGCAGGGCGAGGCCCGCCAGCCGGCGCAGGGTCACGTCGTAGTCGAGCGACATCGCGAGGATCCGACCGGTCTCGGCAAGCAGGTCGAGCCGTCGCTGCGCCGCCTCCGCGCGATGGAGCGCGCTCCGCTCGGCGTCGAACAGGCGGCCGCGGTCCATGGCCGCGGCCCCCAGGCGCGCGATCGCGGCGATGAACGCCTGGCGATCGGGCGGCAGGTCATGGTGCTGGCCCCAGCTGAATGCGACCACCCCGAACCGCCGTCCCTCGATCTCGAGCGGCACGGCCGCGACGGCCTGGGCGATGGGCGCCTCGCCCAGCTGGGCGATCGGCGGCCCGTACCGATCCTCGTAGGTCGCGGGGTCCTCGATGAACACCGGCGCCCCCGTTCGGGCGACCTCCGCCACGGGCAGCGGCAGGTCGATCGACAGCCGCTCGAAGCGCCGCGTCCAGGCTTCCCTGTACCCGCTCCAGGCCACCGCCCGGAGGGTCTCGGTGCCGTCCTGCCCCTCGCCGGCTGGCTCGATCAGGAACGACGCGCCACGCTCGGCCAGCAGGGCCTTGATCCCGCGGCTGAGGACGACCGCGGCGATCTCGTCGGTGGTCACCGCGCCCGCGAGATCGATGGTCAGCGCCTGGAGTGCCTCCAGCCGCCGGGCCCCGACCTCGGACACCTCACGTGCGCGCTCGGCGTCGGCCAGCGCGAGGTGGGCGCGCTCCTCGGCGCGGACCCGCAGCCAGGCCAGGAGGCTGGCGAGGATGCCCAGCAGCGCGAACAGCACCAGCCGGATCCGGTCGTAGGTGAAGACCGGCGCCGTGGACCCTGCCGGCTCCATGAAGAAGGTGGTCTCGACCAGGATCCCCGTGACGGTGGCCACGATCCCGGGCACGAAGCCGCCGAGCCAGGCGGCGATGACGACCGCCGTGACCGCGGGCATGAACCCGATGTCGCCGCCGACCGATGCGTTGAGCGCCGCCTTGACGGGGATGACCGCGAGCGCTGCGGCCAGCCCGACCACGCTGGCCATGACCCGGCGGGCGACCGGCCCGCCGGTCCGGCCGAGCGCGGCGCGCGGGCCCGGGCTCACCGGGCGGCCCGGATCAGGCGCGGGACCGGCCCACCACCCGCCGCGCCGCAGCCGACACACGGCTGTAACGATCGGCGGCCCCGCGGCGGCACCGGGTGCTCCGGCAGCCCGCGACCATCGATGCCACGAGATGACCGGAGGACGGAATGCAGCAACCCCTGGAACGCCCGCGGCCCACGAGCGGTCCGGCCGGCCAACCGATGCTCAGGGACGAGCGCGCGATGCGCGTCCTGGAGCTCGCGGTTGCCGCGACGGCGATCGTGGTCGCCGTGCTGCTCGCCGTCGGGCACTGAGGCCAGGGCCGCCCACGATGGCCCGGGCGCGATGTCGCGCGGCCCGCGGCAGGGCCGCGTCCGGCAGGGCCGCGTCCGGCAGTCGATCAGGGAGCGCGGAGGCGTCACGTCGGTGGCAGCACCTGGACGCCGGCCGCGATCGGCACCCCGCGCTCCGGCATCGCCTCCGAGGTGAGGATCGTCATCACGGCGTCGGGCAGGTCGCGCGCCTCGAGATCCGAGGGTCGATGTGCGAGACCCCGCCCGGGGACCGCCGGACCGACGAGGATCGTGCGCAGCCCTCGCTGGGAGCGCACACGGCTGCACAGCCCGGCATCGGCGGTGACCAGCCAGCCCACCGCTTCGACCAGCTCGGCGGGGATCGGGGGAGCGGCGACCGGCACGTCCCGTCCTGCGGCCGGCGGGTGGACGGACGCCGGCCGGTCGGGCGCGATCGCGTCGCCCGATGGGCTGCCGAACAGCACCACGCGGTGGCCGGTCTCCTGCAGGTCGCGGACCGCCGCCAGGGCATCGGGTCGAGCGCGGTGCTCGAGAGCCTCCTCGGTCCGGGTGGCGATCACCATCGTCCGTCGATCGACGTACACGGTCGCTTCCGTCACGGCCGTAACCTCCTCCTCGGATCGCGCGCGCCCTCCGTGGCGCAGACAGGCTGACCGTGCTCGAACCCTAGCGATCCGCGGCGCGCGGCGCCATCCCCCCGCCGCGGGCCGGCGTTGCAGCAGGATGTCAGTTCCCTGCGGCGGGCACGTCCTCGTTGACGATGCGGGCGTACTCGGCGGCGTCGGCGTTCACCCCGTTGCCACGAGGACTGCCGCGCGGCGGCCACTGTCGTGCGGGACGCGCAATCGATAATAGCCACCTGGCAACTATTCGTCTATCCTTAGGTGGCCATGAAGACTCCATCCAGCTCGCCGGGCGGTCGTGCCGTGGGCGGCGCGCCGGCCATCGGTGACGAAGGGGGTGACGACGGCGACGCATCGGCCTCGGCCGGACCACGGGTCGCGGCCGGTCGCTCCGGGCCCGCCTCCGGCGACGCGATCGCCGACCTGGAGCACGTCGTCATCGGCGCAGTCGGCCTCACGACCCGGGCGCTGGAGCAGGCGGCGCCGGGCGTTGACCTCACGTTCTCCCAGTGGCGGGCGCTGCTGATCCTGGGCGAGGCTCCGGACGGGTTCCGGGTCGGCGAGGTCGCCGGGAGGGTCGGGGTCACGCTCCCGGCCACCAGCCGCATGCTGCGCCGCCTGGAGCGGCGCGCCCTGGTCGCCCTGGCGCCCGATGATGCCGACCGCCGGGCCACCCGGGCACGGCTGACGCGGCGCGGTCGCGAGGTGCGCGACGCGATCGTCGCCTTCCGGCGCTCGGCGCTGCGCGAGATCGCCGAGTCCGCCGGGGCCGCCGGGGCCGGCGACGATGCGGGAGCGGGCAACGCTGCGGGAGCCGGCAGCGACGCCGCGGTCGCGGCGATCCGCGCCCTCGCCGCGTCGTTCGACCGGTACGCCTGATGGCCACGGCCTTCTTCCGGGTCGACCATGCGCTGCTGACCGTCCAGCGCCGCATCCGCAGCGCGAGCTACCTCCGCAAGTGGGTGGTGCTCGGCGCGCTCATCGGCGTCATCGGCGGGCTCGGCGCGATCCTGTTCACCACCGCCCTCGACCTCGCGACCCGCTGTTCCTGGGCGTGCTCGCCGGCTACACGCCCGCCGTCGCCGGCGGGCGAGGGCGGCGCGCCGATCACGGACGCCGCCTGTCCGCTGGCGATCCCGCTCATCGTGGCGCTCGGCGGCCTGATCTCGGGGATCATCGTGTTCCGCTTCGCGCCCGAGGCCGAGGGCCACGGCACCGATGCCGCGATCGCCGCCTTCCACCACCACCCGCGCGGGATCCGGGCGCGGATCCCGCTGATCAAGCTGGTCGCGTCGGCGATCACCATCGGCTCCGGCGGGTCGGCGCGGCCGCGAGGGGCCGACGGCCCAGATCAGCGCCGGGTTCGGCTCGTTCCTCGGGTCGCATCCTCGACCTCGACGCGCGCGACGCGCGGATCGCGGTCGCGGTCGGCATGGCGGCCGGCATCGGTGCCATCTTCCGGGCCCCGCTGGGTGGCGCGATCCTGGGCGCGGAGATCCTGTACCGCGAGGACGTCGAGTCGGACGCCCTGGTGCCCGTCGTTCGTCGGCATCGATCGTCGCCTTCACGGTCTTCGGGGCGGCCGACGGCTTCAGCCCGATCTTCGGCACGCAGGCGCCGGTTCGGCTTCTCCGACCCGCCGAGCTCCGCTGGTACGCGCTGATCGGGCTCGTGGCGGGGCTCGTCGGCCGGCTGTACATCACCGGGTTCTACGGCCTCACGCGCTGGTTCGCCCGGCTGGCGCATCCCGCGCGCGCTCAAGCCGGCCATCGCCGGGTTCCTCGGGGTCGGCGTCATCGGCCTCGCCATCCCGGGCGCGCTGGGCACCGGCTACGGGTTCGTCCAGGCCGGGCTCGACCGGACGCGCTGCTGGCGCTGCCGCTGTGGATGGTGCTCGTCCTGCCGTTCGCCAAGATCCTGGCCACCTCGCTCTCGATCGGCTCGGGCGGATCGGGCGGCATCTTCGGGCCCGGGCATGGTCATCGGCGGGCTGCTCGGCGCCGGCATCTGGCGGCTCCTGGAGCCCGTCGGCGCCGGCCATCCCGGCCGACCCCGCACCGTTCGTGATCGTCGCGATGATGGCCCTGTTCGGCAGCATCGCCCACGCGCCGCTGGCGGTGATGCTGATGGTCGCCGAGATGACCGGCAACCTGTCGATGCTGGCGCCCGGCGATGGTCGCGGTCGGCATGGCCACGTTCGTGGTCGGGCGAGCGCACGATCTACAGCAGCCAGCTCGCGACCCGCGCGGAGTCGCCGGCCCACCGGTTCCGGTTCGCGTTGCCGCTGCTCGCGGCGGTGCCCGTCGGGGACGCGGCCCGGCAGGCCCGCGTGCATCGTCCGCGCTGGGGAGACGGTCGGCGGACGCGCGCCACCGGATGCCTGCCGCGCACGTGCCCGGCGCCCCGGTGATCGCGCGGGACGGCGCCGTGGCCGGGCTGATCGACCTGGACGCGCTCGAGGGCGCCGATCCCGACGAGCCGATCCCCGCCGCGCGGTCGACCCGCCGAGCCGATCCTGTCGCGCCGACGACGGCCTCGACGACGCGCTGGGCACGCTGGCCGATCACCACCGCGACTGGGCGCCGGTCGTGTCGGCGCGGCGGCTGACCGGGGTGCTGTCGGTCCGCGACGCCATCGGCGCCTACCGCCAGGCGCTCAACGGCAACGTGCGCCAGGTCCGGGGCCTGCGCGCCGACGGCGTGATCGTCGAGACCGAGATCAGCCGCGGGCTCGCCGCTCGCCGGGCGCCGGGTGGCCGGCGTCCCCTGGCCGCGCGACGTGGTGCTGGTCGCGGTCGAGCGCAGCGACGGCGTCCTGCGTCCCGCGCGGCGACCTCGAGATCCAGCTGGGCGACCGGCTCTCGATCTTCGCCAACCCCAGCGCCCGGCCGGCATTGGCCACCCTGCTCCATGGCGACGTCGAGGACAGCACGCCGGACGACGTTGAGGGCTCGCTGGTCTAGCCCGGCTTCCGGCGGCGTCGGCTGCGGTTCGGGTGCCCGGACGGCGGGCCCGCCGGCGAAGATGTCGAATCGATCACCAGCCGATAACCGCGCGGCAACGCTGGGCGGTCATCATCCGCGCCATGGAGACAGGCGCGATGGTGTCCGAGCGCGTTGCTCCCGTCCGGGAGGTCCGGGTCGACGACCTCCAGTCGCTGGCGCTCGGGATCGAGCGACTGGGCGCGGTGCTCCGCTCGCTGGTGGCGCGCGACGACGACCCGCCCGTCATGTGGCGCTCGGCGACGTTCGCCCGGGGCGTGGAGGCGATCCGGGCCACGCTGGCGCCGGCCGCGTCGCTGCCCGAGCTCGCCTGGTCGGCCCGCGGCCTGGTCGACGCGGAGCCCGGTGCCAAGACCCCGTTCGGGATCGTGGCCCACAGGCTGGGCCGCGACCCGGCGAGCGTCGCGCTGGCCGTGCGCTGGCTCGAGATCGAGGGAGCGGCCCGCATCGCCGCGTGGCCCGACGTGATCCGGCGGCGATCGCTCGCGCCCACCGGCCGCGATCCGGTGCACGAGGCCGGCCTCTGGTTCGGCTGATCGGGCCGACCGGTCCGGACGCCGGGGCCGGCCGTTCCGGACCCGATCTGGCCCGGCCGGTTATCCTGCTCCCGATGACGACCCGCGATCGCCGCCTGCCCCGCGGCGCCTGCTGCTCCTGTCCCCGGCGAGCGCCGGCATGGGACGAGGTCGAGCCGACCCGCTGACCGCGGTCCCACCGGCGGCCTCGCCGCACCTGACCGCGCGGTCCCGCTGCCGCGACCCGTCCATCCTCCCCCGCTCGATCCTCCACCCGGGGAGCCCCCGATGCCCGAATCCATCGACCACGACCGCGATCACGCGTTCGCCGAGACGCTCGCCGGCGACCGGGCCACCCACGGCCGGATCTACCCGCTCAAGCGGGACGTCGCCGCGTTCGCGGATGCGCTGCTGGGGCTGCTGTTCCCGCAGCTGTCCGACGACGCGCTCGCGGCCCCCGACGACCTGGCCGCCCGGCTGGTGCTTGTCCGGCGCGATCTCCGGCGGCTCATTGCGCCGCTGACCGACGCCGCGACCGCGGACCGTGCCAGCGCCGACGTCGCCGCCGCCCTGCCGGCCGTCCACGCGAGCCTGCTGCTCGACGCCGAGGCGATCCTCGAGGGCGATCCCGCCGCCGAGTCGCTGGACGAGGTCATCGCCGCCTACCCGGGCTTCCTGGCCATCGCCATCCACCGCATCGCCCACGAGATCTGCGAGCTCGGGGTGCCGATCCTGCCGCGCCTGCTGGCGGAGGTCGCGCACACCCGGACCGGGATCGACATCCACCCGGGCGCCACCATCGGGCGCGGCTTCTGCATCGACCATGGCACCGGCATCGTGATCGGCGAGACCGCCGTCATCGGTGATGGGGTCAAGCTGTACCAGGGCGTCACCCTGGGTGCGCTCTCGGTGATCAAGGGCCTGGCCGGCACCAAACGCCACCCGACCATCGGCGACCGGGTCGTGATCTATGCCAACGCGACCGTGCTCGGCGGCGACACGGTCATCGGCGAGGACTCCGTCATTGGCGGCAACGTGTTCGTCACCAGCAGCGTGTCGGCCGGATCCATCCTCTACCAGACCAGCCAGTCCCGGGTGCGCCGCGCCCGCGACGGCTTCGACGACGCCGACTTCGTCATCTGACCGTCCCCCGGAGAAGGAGCAGCGCCATGAAGGCCGACAACGTCCTCGCCACGATCGGGAACACCCCGCACATTCGCGTCAACCGCCTGTTCGACCCGCGGGTCGAGGTGTGGACCAAGCAGGAGCGAATTCAACCCGGGTGCCAGCATCAAGGACCGCATCGCCCTGTCGATGATCGAGGACGCCGAGGCTCGCGGCGTGCTCAAGCCGGGCGCGGTCGATCATCGAGCCCACCTCCGGCAACACCGGCATCGGCCTTGCCCTGGTGTGCGCCGTCAAGGGCTACCGCCTGATCCTGACCATGCCCGAGTCGATGTCGATCGAGCGCCGCAAGATCATGACCGGCTACGGTGCCGAGCTCGACCTCACCCCGCGCGAGCTGGGCATGAAGGGCGCCATCGCGCGAGCCGAGGAGCTGGCGGCCGAGACGCCGAACTCGTGGATCCCCCAGCAGTTCGAGAACCCGGCGAACCCCAAGGTCCACCGCCGAGACGACGGCCCAGGAGATCCTCGCGGACTTCCCGGACGGCCTCGACTACGTGGTCACGGGCGTCGGGACCGGCGGCCACATCACGGGCATCGCCGAGGCGCTCAAGCCGCGCTGGCCGGGCCTCAAGGTGTACGCGGTGGAACCCACCCTGTCGGCCGTGCTGTCGGGCGGCGCCGCCGGCCCGCACCCGATCCAGGGCATCGGGGCGGGGTTCATCCCGGGCGTCATGCGGACGGACCTGATCGACGGGATCCTCCAGGTGGTGGCCGAGGACGCGATGGCCTGGGCCCGGCGATCGGCCCGCGAGGAGGGGCTGCTGGTGGGCATCTCGTCGGGCGCTTCGCTGGCGGCGGTCGCGCAGCTGCTGCCATCGGTCCCGGACGGTTCGCGGATCCTCACCTTCGCCTACGACACGGGCGAGCGCTACCTGTCGGTCGACGCGCTCTGGGGATAGCGCCTTCGCGAGGGCCGGTCCGCTCGGCACGGCCACGGGCGTCGGCGGTCCGGGCCCCGCTACGATGGGGATCGTGGACCCCCTGATCTCCGTCCGGTTCGTGATCGGCCTCGTCGCCCTGGTCGGCGGCGCCGAGCTCCTCGTGCGCGGCGCCAGCCACCTGGCGACGGCCCTGGGCGTCCGGCCGCTGGTGGTCGGGCTCACCGTTGTCGCGTTCGGCACCAGCGCGCCCGAGCTCGCGGTCGGCGTCTCGTCAGCGCTGGCGGGGCAGCCCGACATCGCGCTGGGCAACGTGGTGGGCAGCAACATCGCCAACGTCCTGCTCGTGCTCGGGCTGGCCGCCCTGGCCGGGCCCGTCATCGCGGGCATCCGCGTGGTCCGGCGCGAGGTGCCGCTGATGATCGCCGCCTCGCTCGTCCTGTGGCTGGTGGCGATCAGCGGACAGATCGACCGCCTGGAGGGAACGATCCTGTTCGCCGGGATCGTCGCCTACACGACGTTCCTCGCCCGGTCCAGCCGTCGCGAGTCGGCGAGCGTGCGGGCCGAGTTCGCCGCGGAGTTCGGCGCCGGGACGGGCCACCGTCCCGGTGCGATCGTGACCGACCTCGGCCTGGTGGTGATGGGGCTGGCGTTGCTGCTGGTGGGCGCCGACTGGATCGTGGCCGGCGCCACCGCCATGGCGAGCTCGCTGGGCATCCCCGAGATCGTGATCGGCCTCACGGTCGTGGCCGTGGGCACCTCGCTGCCCGAGATCGCGACCTCGGTCATGGCCGGGCTGCGCGGCCACCGCGACATCGCGGTCGGCAACGTCGTGGGCAGCTGCATCTTCAACATCCTGATGGTCCTGGGCCTGACCGCCATGGTCGCGCCGGCGCCCCTCTCGGTGTCCCCGGACCTGCTGGCCGTGGACCTCCCGTTGATGGTGGCCGCCGCCGGTGCCTGCCTGCCGATCCTGTACACCGGCAGCGTCGTCGACCGCCGCGAGGGCGCCCTGCTGCTGGCGTTCTACGTCGCCTACCTGGGATACGTGGGTCTGGTCGCCTTCGATCCGCCCGCCGCCGGGACGTTCGGCAACGTGCTCGTGCTGGGCGCGGTGCCCCTGGCCGGCGTCGTGCTCGTGTGGCGGGCGTTCCGGGCCCGGCCGGGCCCGGATGGACGGCCCGTATTCCCGGCGCAGGGCTGATGCCCGTGCCCCGGACGGCGCCCGCGACGCGGCACGGGCTGGTCGTGGTCATGGGCGTCGCCGGGTCCGGCAAGACGTCCGTGGGCCGGGGGCTGGCGGAGGCGCTTGGGGCGATCTTCGTCGAGTCCGACGACTACCACACGCCGGCCCAGCTCGACCAGATGCGCCACGGGATCCCGCTGGACGATGCCGACCGCGCGCCATGGCTGCGGGCCGTCCATCAGGCCGTGGTCGACCACCTGGCCGAGGGCCACGGGGTCGTGCTCGCCTGTTCGGCGCTCAAGGCAGCCTACCGGGTCGTGCTGCTCGAGGGCATCCCTGACGCCGTGGTCGTCTACCTCAAGGTGGACCGGGCCACCCTCGATCATCGGCTTCGCGCCCGGCCGGGCCACTTCATGGCGCCCCTGCTGGACAGCCAGCTGGGCGACCTCGAGGAGCCCGAGGGGGCGATCGTGGACGACGAGGCGGGCGGTGAGCGGGCAACCGTGGGCCGGATCCTGCGCGCGCTCCACGGCCGCTGATCGCCCGCGCACGAAACCGCTGCCCGGCGCCGCAACGATCTTGCTGGAACGCGCAGCCAGCCCTCGTGGGGCCGACTGTCCGCCTGAAACGCGCGGCGAGCCCTCCGACGGCGAGCGTCCGCTTGGACCGCGCGGCGAGCCCTCCGGCGGTGCTGGCCGGCCTGGCGTCGCGCCAACCGCTGGGGCGAACGGCCCGCGATCCATTCGGAGGCGGCGAGAGCCGGTGAGCGCTGGATGGAACGCCGGATGCTCCGGCCGGGCACGCGAACCGCCGCAGTGCTCGCCCGGCGATCCAGGTCACGACGTCGGCGGCGCGAACGGCCCGCGGTGCGGATCGCCCTCCGTGAACGCCCCGGCGCGGACGACCGCGACGAGGCGGGGGGTCCCGGGCCCCGCGGCTCCCACGGCGTCGGGCTCCTCCCGCCAGCACGCAAGGTCCGCCGGCGAGCCGGGCTCGAGGGTTTCCCCCGTCGCCAGGATGGCGCCGGGCGCCAGGACGGCGGCGCCGAGCGCGCCCCGGACGATCTCCTCGGCGCGTGCCGGGTCATCGGGGAGTGGCGTGACCAGGCACCCGTCGAGATCGAGGACGATCGAGTCGCCGCGCGAGATCGCGCGTACCGCGTCGTCCGTGCCCACCGCGAGCACGCGATCGGCGGCCCAGGCGATCGCCGTCGGCGCCGGCGAGCCGTCGATTGACGGCGCGCCTCCCAGCACCCTGCCCCCCAGCGCCAGCACGTACTCGTGGGTCATGCCGCCATCGTAGAGCCGGCATCGCGGCGGCGGCGATGACCTACGATCGGCGCGTGGAAACGCAGCCGTTGCGCGTGATCATCGCCGAGGACTCCGCGCTCATCCGGGAGGGCCTCGCGCGCGTGATCACCGAGTCCGGCGGCGCGGTCGTGGCCAAGGTGGGCGACGGTCCCTCGCTGGTCGAGGCCGTGGTCGAGCACCGCCCCGACGTGTCGGTCGTCGACGTCCGGATGCCGCCCACCCAGCGCGACGAGGGCCTGCGGGCGGCGATCGAGGCGCGCCGCCGGGTGCCGGGAACCCCGGTGCTGGTGCTCAGCCAGTACGTGGAGCGCCAATACGCGACCGAGCTCCTGGCCGACCGGGCGGGCGGCGTGGGCTACCTGCTCAAGGACCGCGTCGCCGACATCCGCGAGTTCATGGATGCGCTCCGGCGGGTCGCGCGCGGCGGGACCGCGCTCGACCCCGAGGTGGTGGCCCAGCTGATGGTGCCGCGCCACGCCGACGACCGCCTCCACTCGCTGACGCCGCGCGAGCGGGAGGTGCTCGCGGCGATGGCCGAGGGCCGCACCAACATGGGCATCTCGACCCTGCTCGGCATCACCGAGGGCGCGACCGAGAAGCACATCAGCAACATCTTCGGCAAGCTCGAGCTGCCCGATTCCGAGAACGACCACCGTCGCGTGCTGGCGGTGCTCGCCTACCTGGGCTCCTGACCCGGGGCGATCCAGCCCGGGATGACGGGCGCGGGCGGCGGGCTCGCGGCGGAGGCCGGTACCGGGATCTCGGCGTGGACCAGGGTGGGCCCGCCCGGTGGGCTGGTCACGGTCAGCGTCCCGTCGAGGGCCTCGACCCGGCCCTGCAGCCCCGCCAGGCCACCAGTCGGCCCGACCGTCGCGCCACCGGCCCCATCGTCCCAGACCTCCACGACCAGCTGCTCGCCGTCGTGCCGGCAGCGGACCTCGCAGCGGGTCGCCGACGCGTGCTTGGCCACGTTGGCCAGCGCCTCGGCGACGACGAAGTATGCCGCGCGCTCCACCGCGTCCGGCAGGCGTTCACCGGCGGGCATCGAGGACAGCACGACCGTGGACACGGGACTGCGGCCGGCGATCGCGCCCAGTGCCGGGACCAGGCCCCGGTCGAGCAGGATCGCGGGCGCGATGCCCCGCACCAGGTTGCGCAGCTCGGCCAGCGCCTGGCGGGCCTGGTCCTGGGCGTCGATCACCAGCGCCCGTGCCGACGCCGGGTCCCGCTCGATCTGGTCCGCCGCGAGTCCGAGGTCGATGGTCAGCATCACCAGGCGCTGCTGCGCGCCGTCGTGCAGGTCCCGCTCGATGCGCCGGAGCTCGCTCGCCTCGACGTCAATCACCGCCCTCCGGCTGCCCTCGAGCGTCTCCACGCGGCGGGCCAGCGCCTGGTGCTCGGGCTCGCACAGCAGGCCGGCGACCACGGCCCGGTGGAGCGCCATCAGCCCCCGCGAGACCGAGGCTGCGACGGGCAGCAGCAGGATCCCGGCCAGCCCGCCGACCACGCCGATCTCGGGCGCCGACAGGACGCCGGCGCGGAACGGCAGGTCGGAGGTGGCCACCCACACCGGCAGCGACAGCAGGAACAGCGCGAGGGCCCACAGCGTCAGCGCGACCGCGAGCTCGAGCAAGACCAGCGGCAGCGCCACGAACACGTAGATGACATCGCGCCAGCGGGGGAGGTCGAGGAACACCGCGAACACGAGGTCGCGCAGCCCCGATCCATAGGGCCGATAGGCGTGGGGGTGGAGCGGCCGAGGATCGGCCAGCGACATCCGCCACCGCTCCGCGCGGGCGAGCAGGCGACTCGCCTCGATCGCCAGCCCGACGATCGCGAAGCCGACCCCGACGACGAGCAGCGAACCCCCCACCGAGAACGCGGCGGTGATCGCCGAGAACGCGAACAGCTCCACCCAGAACCCGAGCACGATCGCGCCGGCCGCGGCCCACGATGCGGGGTGGAGCGGGGAGAGGACGAAGGCGCCGACCCCGGCCCGGTCCCGCTCCCGGACCCGGGCGCCGGTGAAGGCGCTCAGGGCGAGCAGCAGGCCCAGGACGAGGAGCGGCGCTCCGATCACCGGTCGGTCGCTCCGCGGCGGCTCGTGCCGGCCACCAGCAGGGCGACCCCGAGGGCAACCAGGAAGGCGGGGCCGAGCATGCCGGCCGAGAACCATGCGGGCATGAACGCATTGGCCAGGGCGATGGTCCCGAACACGACCAGGAGGACCCCGAGGAACAGGCCGGCCGTGCCGTCGCGCGGCGTGCTGGCGTGCCGGTGGGCGGCGGGTGCCGCCCACCCGGCTGGCGTCGTCCACCCGGTGACCGGGCCGTCTGCCTGGACGGTCGCGGCAGCCGTCGGGTCGGCGGCCGGCCCCTCGCCGCTGATGCCCGCCGTCGGGTCGCCACCCGCCGGGCCACCACCCCCGGGCGCGCCGGCCGCAGGCAGGGGCTCGAGCGGGACGACGATTGCCAGCAGCAGGTAGAGAAGGATCGTGACACCGCCCACGAACACCGACAGGATCCACAGGATGCGCACGACGGTGGGGTCGACCTCGAAGTACTCCGCCATGCCGGCGGCCACACCGGCCAGCTGCCGATCGTGGCGGCAGCGATACAGGCGACGCGGGTTCATTTGCAGCCTCCCTCGGGATTGATGTCCACGCTAGCAAGCGTGGAGGTGATGGTCACGTCGGCATGGTGTGCGGCCGTCGTGTAGCCCGGGCTCTCCCAGGCATCGCCATTGCGCACGAGCCCGTTGACGTGGGTCGAGCGCAGGGTGCCCTGATCCTGGATCCGCAGGCCGGTGTCGTTGCCGGCGCAGACGTGGAGGGAACCCGCGTTGACGGTGATCCGGCCGGCCAGGTCGCCCGCGTCCGGCAGCTGGAGCCGGGCCGTGGCGGCGTTGAGCGTCATCGACAGCCGCTCGACCGTTGCCCCGCTGAGATCGGCTCGAACCTCGCCCGCGTTGGCGGTCAGCCCGAGCGCCCCGATCCGGGTGCCGGCGAGATCGAACCGGCCGATGCCGGCGTTGACGGTGGCCGTGACGTCGAGCGTCGGGGCCCCGGGCAGCGCCACGCGCCACACGTCGGTTCCGGCCATCCCCAGCACGTGGTTGCGACTGGCCGACGCGATCGCGAGCCGGTCGGCCGTGGCGGTGATCACCGGACCGGCGACGCCGGTCCGGCCGACATCGACCCGCCAGCCGGGTCCCTGGCCACCGCGCACGTCCAGCTCGCCGCAGGACAGCGTCAGCTGGACCGTGCCCTGGCCGCCGAACGCCCCCTCCTGGGTCGTGTACCCGGTGGGCTGGACGTAGCGGCAGTCCGTCGCCACGTTGGGCGCGGACGCGACCAGGCCGCCCAGAAGCAGCCCGGGCATCACCGCCGCCATCACGCCGCCGGCCGTCGCGAACCGCGAGCGGCGGAGCAGCAGCCCGACCCCGATCGTGATCACCGCGACGGGCCACAGGCCGAGCGCCTGGGCGACAGTGTCGTCGGCAAGGGCACTGCCCTCGGCGACCAGCAGCACGCCGCCCGCGGCGACGAGGAACACCCCCGTGTACAGAAGCTTGTGACTGACCTTCATCGGTTTCTTGCCTCCAGGCGATCCGTGGGGCGCGCCAGCGTCCACCAGACGGCCTGCGATGGGTGGATGGGCGAGCGGTCGGGCCGCACCGGGCGTCCCAACCGATCGCGAACGATGACCCAACCGTAGGGAGGCGGGCGGTCGCGAGCCAGCCGGGCACCCGGCGTCTTCGTGGTGGGGCTAGCCCCACCACACCGCGCGAGCCGGTGTCCGGCGGTGCTCAGCCCGCCTCGGAAGCGTCCCGGAACGCCGGCAGCACGTCCCGGGCCAGGGCCTCGAGCACCTCGAGGCGGGCGAGCCCCGGCAGGTCCGAGACGACGATGTAGCTCACGCCAGCGTCCACCAGGCGTCCGTAGGTGTCGATGATCTCCTGCGGGCCACCCACGATCGCATGGGTCCGGTACTCGTCCAGCGACTGGTCGCGACGGTAGCGCCGGGTCAGCTCGTCCGGATCGTCGCCGGCGCCTAGCAGCGTCGTCTCCACGTTGCTCGACCGGATCAGCTCATCGGGGTCGCGCCGGAACGCCTCGCAGTGCTCCCGGATCACCTCGAACTTGTGGCGGTACCAGCCCATGTCGTCGAGGTGCCCGCCGAAGTTGGTCGCGTCGCCGTACTGGGCCGCCAGGCGCAGGGTGACCCGCTCGCCCGAGCCACCGATCCAGATCGGCGGATGGGGCCGCTGGACGCCCTTGGGCTCGTTGATGGCGCCGTCGATGCGGTAGAACTCGCCCTCGAACGAGGCGTGCGGCTGGGACCACATCGCGTGGATGACCTGGAGCGCCTCGTCCAGCATCCGAAGGCGGTCGACGACGGGCGGGAAGGGGTAGCCGTAGGCGTCGTATTCGTGCTCGTACCATCCGGCGCCGATGCCGAACTCCAGCCGGCCATGGCTCAGCACGTCGACGGTGGAGGCCATCTTGGCCAGGAGCGCCGGGTTGCGGTAGCCGTTGCAGGTGACCATCTGGCCGATCCGGATCCTGCTCGTGTCACGGGCGAGGGCCGCGGTCGAGGTCCACGCCTCGAACGTGGTCTCGAGGACCGGTCGGTGATACGTGTGGAAGTGGTCGAATAGCCAGATCGAATCGAAGCCCAACCGCTCGGCAGCCCGTGCCACGCGGCTCATCGTCTCGAACTGCTCGACCGGATCCTCGATGTCCACCAGGTCGAGGATCCAGCCCTGCGGGACGAACAGGCCGAACCGGACTCGCTGCATCGCCGTCCCTTCCGCTGGGGAACGCGCGTCGTTTGCGCTCGCGCGTGTCCTCGCCCAGTATCGGACCTGCGCCGGCCGCCGGAGCCGCGGTCGGCGGCTCTCAGCGGATTTGCATCCGGATCGGCTAGACCGGCACGACCGGCGCCGGTTGCGCGCGCCGCGGATGCGGGCGCCCGGCGGTACGGCTCGGGCCAGGGAGGCAGGGGTGCAGCAGTCAGTCCTCGAGACCGGACGATGAGCGACGCCGGGTCAGCCGACGCCCCGGGGGCGCCCGGCATCGCCCCCACCTGGTCGAGCAGTGCCAAGGACGCGGTCGGCACGTCGCACTACGCCAGCCGCGTCTGGTTCACGGTCGGGCGCGGGATCCTCAACGAGGTGTACTGGCCGCGGGTCGACTCGCCGCAGGTTCGGGATCTGGGCTTCATCGTCGCGGACGGGGCCGGCTTCTGGAGCGAGGTCAAGCGCGACGCCGAGCACGAGGTCCGGTTCGTCCGGCCGGGGATCCCGGTGGTCATCGCGGTGCACCGCCACCCGCGCTACGAGCTGACGCTGCGGATCTGCGCGGACGATCACGCCGACGTCGTCCGCATCGAGGCTCGACTGATCGACGCGCGCGACCCGACCGACCCGGGACGGGCATCGACCCCGCTCCGGCTCTACCCGCTGCTGGCCCCGCACCTCGGCTTCGATGGCACCGACAACCGGGCCTGGGCCGGCCGGTACAAGGGCCGCCCGATGCTGTTCGCGCGCCGCGCCGCCGCGACGGCCGTGCTGGCCAGCGACCCGGAGCCGGCCCGGATCGGCGCCGGCTACGTGGGTGCCTCCGACGGATGGCAGGACTTCGCCGCCAACGGCCGGATGACCTCGGCCTACGAGGCGGCCGGCCCCGGCAACGTCGCCGGGATGCTCGAGGTCGTGCCCGGCGATCGGCCGGTCCAGCTGGTGCTCGGCTTCGGCGCCCGCCCCGAGGAGGCGGCGCTTCAGTCCTCGGCGGCGCTGATCGGATCGTTCGACACCGCGTGGGACGAGTCCATCGCGAACTGGGAGGGCTTCCTGCGGACCTGTTCCGTGCCGGCCGATGACCTGGGCGACGAGCTGCGATCGCTGTACCTCGTCTCGGCCGCCGTGCTGCGCACGCACCAGGACCGGACCGCACCCGGTGCCACAGTGGCCAGCCTGTCGATCCCGTGGGGCAACGCCCGTAACGACCTCGGCGGCTACCACCTCGTGTGGTCGCGCGATCTCGTCGAATCGGCGGGCGCGCTGGTCGCGCTGGGCGCCCGGGCGTCCGCCCAGCGGGCGCTCGCGTACCTGGTCGCGACCCAGGAGCCGGACGGGCACTGGGCCCAGAATCAATGGATCGACGGCGTCCCGTACTGGCAGGGCGTGCAGCTCGACGAGGCGGCCTACCCGATCCTGCTGGTCGGTGCCCTGCGCGAGTCGGGTGCGTCCCACATGCACGGGCGGGGCGAGGAATCCGGTGCCTTCGCGCGGCTCGTCGACGGCGACGCGCTCGATCGGATGATCGCGGCCGCCGTCCGGTTCATCGCCCGGACCGGGCCGGCAACGCTCCAGGACCGGTGGGAGGAGAACGCCGGCCTCACGCCGTCGACGCTGGCGCCGGTCGTGGCGGCCCTCGTGGTAGCGGCCGATCACCTGCCCCAGCCGGCGGCGCGGTACTGCCGCGAGCTGGCCGACGACTGGAACGCGTCCATCGAGGACTGGACCTACGCACGGGGATCGCGGCTCGCGCGCGAGCACGGCGTGGACGGCCATTACGTCCGGATCGCGTCGTCCGACGTCCTCGGTGGCGCCCCGATCTCGACGCTCGTCCCCGTGCGCAACCGGCCGGCCGACGCCTCGTCCATCCCGGGCGACGAGATGGTGGGCACCGACTTCCTGGCGCTGGTCCGGTTCGGGCTGCGCAGGCCGGACGACCCGCACGTCCTGTCGACCCTGGCCGTCGTCGACGCCGTGCTGCGGACCGACACGCCGTCGGGCCCGATGTGGCACCGCTACAACGGCGACGGCTACGGCGAGCACGAGGACGGCAGCCCGTTCGACGGGACCGGCATCGGCCGCGGCTGGCCGCTGCTGGTCGGCGAGCGCGGCCACTACGAGCTGGAGGCGGGCCACGATGCCCGCCCGTACCTCGAGGCGATGCGGCGCATGGCATCGTCGGGCGGGATGCTGCCCGAGCAGGCGTGGGACAGCCCGGACATCCCGGGGAGAGGCCTGTTCCTGGGCCGCCCCAGCGGCTCCGCGATGCCCCTCGCCTGGACCCACGCCGAGTACGTGAAGCTGGTCCGCTCGATCGCCCTGGGCCACCCCATCGATCGCCCGCACGCGGCATGGCGGCGGTATCGCGGCGAGCGGCCGGCCGCCACCCGCGCCACGTGGCGGTTCGCCGCACCCCGGCCCACGATGCCGGCCGGTCGCCGGCTGAGGTTCGAGCTCCTCGCCCCGTGCCGGGTCCACGTCACCACCGACGGCTGGCGGACCGCGCAGGACCTCGACGCGATCGACACCGGCGTCGGGGTGTGGGTCGCCGACCTGCCCGGTTCGGAGAACCTCGTCGCGGGGCAGGCCGTGGAGGCGACGTTCTTCTGGCCCGAGGCCAACCGCTGGGAGGGCCGCGACATCCGGGTGGGCGTGGTCGCCGCGTCCTGAGCACGGCCGGGCTGCGACCCGGCCGGTCTCGGCTCGGGCGCGCGGTCGCGGCCCGTGCTCGGATCGGCGGCCCTCACTAGCCGGTCTCCGGCGCTCGGGTCGGTGTCGCCAACCCGTCGTCAGCCCGGTCGCGCCCGGCTCGCCCGTGGCCGGCTCGCTCGGCCCGGTCGCGCTCGGCCCGCCCGTGGCCGGCTCGCTCGGCCCGGTCGCGCTCGGCCCGCCCGTGGCCGGCTCGCTCGGCCCGGTCGCGCTCGGCCCGCCCGTGGCCGGCTCGCTCGGCCCGGTCGCGCTCGGCCCGCCCGTGGCCGGCTCGCTCGGCCCGGTCGCCAATGACGCCCCAGGCGAGTGCAAATCCCGTGCGCGACTGCAGATCCCCATCATCTACGCCCAAGGTGCGTGCCTGGTGGCGGAATCGTCCGCTCAGACCGTCGAGGCTTCGATATCACTCACCCGGAGCGTGACTGAGAAATCGGGCGGGATGGGACGCGCGGCTCGGGCACGGCGTTCGCGAGGCAAGACGGGGCAGGACGCGCGCGCCGGCATGTTCGCGAGGCGAGACGGCGTGGATCGGACCTGGGCGCCCAGCGCGGCGCTCAGCGATCGGGGCGCTGCGTCGCCGGACCCGGCCGGGTCGCCTCGGGCGATGTGCCGGGCGAGGTCACGTCCCAGGTCGTCCCGCCGGCTTCGTCCCGCACCTCGATGCCCGTGGCCGCGAGGCGATCGCGAATGAGGTCGGCCGTCGCCCAATCGCGCGCCGTCCGCGCGCGGGAGCGCAGCTCGAGGAGCGCCGCCACGAACGGCTCCGCCTGGGCGCGCGGATCGAGCGAACCGGCGGCCGCGCGCTCGCCCAGGCGCGCGATCAGGGACCGGAAGGTGGCATCGGCGTTGTCGAGGTCGGGGCTGTCCTCGCCGGCCCGGATCCGGGCAGAGATCGCCGAATCGAGCTCCAGCAGCGCCTCGACGGCCGACCGCACGTCGCCGCCGTCGAGCGCGGCGATGAACGCGCCCTCCTGCTCGGCCATCGCATCGCGCAGCGGCGGAGCGCGCCGTGGAACGCGGCCGCCGGCCCCCGGGTCCCATCCCCCCGATCCCCCGGCGGCCCCATCCGCCAGGGCGCCCACGGGCCCGCGGGCGCCGCCATCGGGCGCGCCGGCTTCGGGTTCGTCGGCCGCCAGCCCGGCCGCCACCGCGCCCAGCGCCTCGATCGCGATCTCGGTGCCGCTCTCGAACCAGCGGCTGCGGCCGTCGACCCGGACGGTAGCCCCGCCCAGCCCCGCCACGGATGCCATTCCCGTGTCTAGGTCGACGACCAGCGCGGTGTGGCTGTCCACGCCCAGGATGAACGTCCCCGCCGGTAGCGACCGCTCCAGGATTCGCAGCCGGCGCTCGCCCATGTAGCAGAACCGCGTGTCGTGGTTGCCGCCCTCGGCGTTGTCGTAGTGAGGGACCACGGCCGCCCGCAGTCCGGTCGCCCGGCCCAGCAGGTCGAGGCCTTCGAGCCAGCCCGGCGAATCTCCCGCCTTATAGATCTCGTACACCGGGATCGTCACCAGCCCCAGGGTGAGGGCCGCCGCGCTGGCCATGGTCAGGATGCCACCGCCCGACAGCTTGGCCGCGAGCGCGTCGGGGACCGGTCCGCCCCGCCATTGCCGGAGGGCGTAGCTCGGGCTGCCCGGGCCGGCCATCACGAACCGGGCCTCGCGCAGCCGCGCGACCGCGGTGGCCAGGACGACCGGATCCACGTCGCGCGACCGGAGGGATGCCACGCCCACCGTTCGGCCCACGCTGGTCGCGAAGAACTCGACCGTGCGCGCGCTGAGCTCGTCCGCGTTCTCCTGGAAGCCGTACGGCGTGTCCAGGATCGCCGCCGGCGCCGGCTCGGCGCCCAGCCGGTCGAACAGGGCGCGATGCACCTTGGCCATGGTGGGCGCCGTCTCGCCCGAGCCCATGATCGCCAGCACCCGCGGCGCGCTCATGCGAAGAACCCGTTCACGGTCATCTCGTGGAGCACGCGGGCCAGGTCGTCGGGATGCTGCGCGTGGATGTCGTGGTCGCCGTGGAACCAGTGGGTCCGGGCGTTCGGGATCGCCGCCTGCGCGGCCTCGACGTCGCGGTGCTTGCGGTCCGTCCAGTCCGGCTCGCCGGTGTCGGCGGGCGCCAGCAGCACCGGCACGTCCAGCGTCCAGAAGCGGCGCGACGGGTGATGCGCCCACAGGCCCCGGAGCACCGCGATGTGGTGGTCGTAGGTCAGCCACGGCGCCACCGTCCCGTCGGGCCGCAGCTCGAAGTTCGCGAGCGTGCCCTCGATGCCGGTCTCCGGCCAATCGAGGTGTGCCGAGCGGATGTAGGCCTCGATCTCGTCGCGTCGCCGTCCAACCAGGTGCGGCGGGGCGAGCGCCCGCTTGCACGACTCCCAGTCCGGGTACGTCCGGCTGGGCTCCAGCCAGCCGCCGTCGACGCACGCGATCCCGCGGACGAGGCCGGCATGGCGCGAGGCCAGCTCCACGACCACGTTGCCGCCCCATGATTGCCCGACCACGACCGGCCGGTCGAGGTCGAGCGCGATGATCAGGACCGCGACGTCCTCGGCCACCGCCGGCACGTCGTACGGGCCCTCGGGCTTGGACGACCGGCCGTGGCCGCGCAGGTCCACGGCCGCCACGTGGTGGCCGCTGGCGGTCAGCTCGGCCACGACCCCGTCCCACAGTCGGGCGTTCGAGGCGAGCCCGTGCACCAGCAGGAACGGCGCCAGCTCTCGGCCCGCCGCCGACTCGCCGTCCGCCGCCGGCTCCCCGTCCGCCGCCGGCTCCCCGCCGGCGGCCTCGGGCTCCCAGCTGTCGACGACGAGCTCGACGCCCTCGGCCACCGCGATCCGCTGCGTTCGCATGCGCGGATGGTACCGGCAGGTGTTCGGGAACCCTTGGCGAGGCGATCATCCCGGCCACCATCGACGACCTCGCGGCCATCGCGCCCGACGTCGCCTGAACCAGCGCCGCTGGGTGCGTTAGGCGCACTTCGGCCCGGACGGGTCGGGCGGTTCGGCCGTTCGGCGGACGGCCGGGTGCCGCCGACAATGGCGGCCAAGTGCGTCCGAGCTGTCGCCGTTCGCGGCGACCGACCGAGGGTCCAGACCATGACCGTCGACGCGTCGGTGGGGCGCGAGCCCGACCCGTTCCTGCCGCTGCCGGCGCTGACCGCCGAGGCCGCCCGGATCGAGGCGGAGCGGTGCCTGTACTGCTTCGACGCCCCATGCACGCGCGCCTGCCCGACCGGGATCGACGTGCCCTCGTTCATCCGCAAGATCGCGACCGCCAACATTGAAGGCAGCGCCCGCACCATCCTCGCGGCCAACCCGCTGGCTGCTACGTGTGGTGCCGCGTGTCCGGTCGAGCGCCTGTGCGAGGGCGCCTGCGTGCGCAACGCAATGGACCATCCGATCTCGATCGGGCGCCTCCAGCGCCACGTCATGGAGGCGTATGCCGCGTCGGGTGGCCGGTTCTTCGCCCCGGGCGAGGCGGTCGGGGTCTCGACCGCGATCGTCGGTGCCGGGCCGGCCGGCCTCGCCTGCGCCGCCGAGCTGCGCAAGGCCGGCGTAGCGGTGACGCTGTACGACGCGAACGAGCGCGCCGGCGGCCTGGGCGATCACGGGATCGTGCCCTGGCGCCTGCCGCGCGAGACGATCGCGCTCGACGCGACGCAGGTGGAGGCGGCGGGGGCCCGGTTCGTGCTCGGATCGATCGTCGGGCGCGACGTCGACCCGGCAGCGCTGGTCGCCCAGCACGACGCGGTCGTGGTCGCGGTCGGCCTCGGCCGGGCGAAGCGCCTGGGGGTTCCGGGCGAGGACCTCGAGGGCGTCGTGGATGCGCTCGACCTCATCGGCCGGGCGATCGATGCCGGTGACGCCGGCGTCACGGCGGCCGCCGGGCCCGGCGTGGGCCGCCGGGTCGGGGTGATCGGCGGCGGCAGCACGGCGTTCGACGCGGCGGCCGCGGCCATCAGGCTGGGCGCCGAGGAGGTCACCCTGTTCTACCGACGGAGCGCGGTGGAGTGCCCCGCCTATCCCCACGCCATCGAGCTCGCCCGCTCACTGGGCGTGGCGGTCCGCTGGCTGACCGCGCCGGTCGAGATCCGCGGTGAGCACGGGCACGTGGCCGGGATCGCGCTCGAGTCGATGACGCTCGGCGAGCCGGACCAGACCGGCCGCCGCCGCCCGACCCCGGTGGACGGCTCGCGGCTCGAGATCGCGCTCGACACCGTGGTCCGGGCCATCGGGCAGGCCGGGCCCGCCGGGGTGGGGGAGATCCTCGCCGGGCTGGGCGTGGCGGTCCGGGTTGGCGTGGTCGTCGCCGATCCGGCGACGGGCCGGACGTCCAACGCGAAGGTGTGGGCGATCGGCGACATCACCAACGGCGGCGCGGAGGTCGTCGACGCGGTCCAGGCCGGCAAGCTGGCCGCGCGCTCGATCACCGATGCGCTCGGCCTGGGCGGCCCGCATATCGTCCCGGTGCGCCCGACCGACGCCACGGTGCCCGGCGTCGACCTGTTCACCGACATCGCCGGCATCCGCGGTCCCAACCCCTTCTGGCTGGCCAGCTGCCCGATCACCAACACCGGCGAGATGGTCGCCCGTGCCTTCGACGCGGGCTGGGGCGGGGTGGTCTGGAAGACGATCGGCGAGCCGATCCGCAACGTCACCGCACGCCTCGGCGCGCTGGACGTCGACGGGTCCCGGATCGTCGCCCTGTCCAACATCGAGCTGATCAGCGACCGACCGATCGCGGTCAACCTCGCGGAGATCGCCGACATCAAGCGGCGCTACCCGAGCCAGGCGGTGGTGGCCTCGCTGATGGTCGAATCCAAGCCCGAGGTGTGGCACGACCTCGTGCGCCAGGTCAACGACACCGGCGCCGACGGGATCGAGCTCAACTTCGGCTGTCCGCACGGCATGAGCGAGCGGGGCATGGGCGCTGCCGTGGGCCAGGTGCCCGAGTACGTGCGGATGATCACCGAGTGGGTGATGGAGGTCGCCGCGGTCCCGGTGCTGGTCAAGCTCACCCCGAACGTGGCTGACATCCGGCCCCCGGCGAGGGCCGCCCGCGCCGGCGGCGCCGACGGGATCGCCCTCATCAACACCGTCAGCTCGCTGGTCGGCGTCAACCTCGACACCTGGGCGCCCGTCCCCGACGTTCGCGGCCACGGCAGCCACGGCGGCCTGTCCGGGCCGGCGGTCAAGCCGATCGCGCTCAACATGGTGTCGTCGCTGGCATCCGACCCGGAGGTCCGGATCCCGATCTCGGGCATCGGCGGGATCGCCGACTGGCGCGATGCGGTGGAGTTCCTGTTGCTCGGCGCGACCACCGTGCAGGTCGGCACCAGCGTGATGCACCTGGGCTTCCGGATCATCGACGACCTAGTCGACGGGCTGTCGAGCTACCTGCGGTCGAAGGGCCTCCACAGTCCGTCGCAGCTGGTGGGCCGTGCCCTGCCGGCGATCGGCGACTGGGGCGAGCTCGACCAGGAGTTCCGGCTGCTGGCCAGGATCGACGAGACGCGCTGCGTCCACTGCAACCTGTGCTACGCCGCCTGCAACGACGGCGCGCACCAGGCGATCCGGCTGGAGGGCAGCAACGGGACCTCGCGCCTCACCGTGGACGGCGACCACTGCGTCGGCTGCCGGCTGTGCCAGTACGTGTGCCCGGTCGACGGGTGCATCACGTTCGAGGAGCTGGAGGGCGCCGCCGCGATCCACTGAGCGGACCGGGCGACCGCCCCGGGGATCCCCGGGTCAGCGATCCACGGGCGTGCCGGCCGACGGGCCTGGCGGGCGGACCGTGCCTGGCGTGCCGGTCGTGCGCGCGGCGACCGTCGTGCGCCGCCGGGCGGATCCTGCCGCGTGGCCCTGCCGTCGATGGCGCTCGCGCTTGGCCGCGGCCATGCCCCGGTCGGCATGCTGGAGGGCGCCCTCGAGATCGGCCGGGTCGTGGAGCATCCGGTACCCCAACGAGGCCGAGACCCGGATCGTGCCCACCTCGTGCTCGATCGGCTCCTCGATAGCGCGCGTGACCCGATCGACCATGCCGGCCGCCTCGGCATCGGTCTCCACGCCGGCCGCCAGCAGCACGAACTCGTCGCCGTGGAGATGGGCCAGGAAGTCGTCGCGCCGCTTGACCGCCGCCAGCCGCCGGCCGACCACCTTGAGCACGTCGTCGCCGACGCCGTGGTCGTAGGTGTCGTTGACCGCCTTGAACCCGTCGAGGTCGATGTAGAACACGCACGTCCCGGCCCGGCCCGATCGCCGCAGGTCGGCGGCATGCTCGGTCAGTGACAGGCGGTTGGGCAGCAGGGTGAGCTGGTGATGGCGCAGCAGCCAGCCGGCCCGTCCCCGGTCGACCGATGCGGCTGCGGCGGTGTCCGCGATCACCAGTCCGGCTGGGCTCCACCACGCGATGGCGACGTACGCAGCCGCGAAGATCCAGGCGAGCGAGGACTCGGCAACCATCATGATCCCGATCGTGCGCCACGGAATGCCGATCGCCTCGGACAACCCGCGGCCCGTCCGCGCCCAGACCGCGAGCACGGCCAGCGCGAGGTTGAGCGTGGCGAACGCCATCGCGCCCGCCATGACCATCAGGAAGTCCACCAGCTGCGACCCGCCCGGGCCGAGCTCGCGCAGCGAGTAGGTCAGGATTCCGCCCGCCGCGGCCGGCACCGCCAGGACCGCGCGGTTCGCGAGCACCGCGTACCACGGGATCTCGCCCCGCAGCTCGCGCAGCTCGAGGCTGCCGATCGCCGCCACCCAGACGCCCGCGACCGGGCCGCCCAGCGCGAACGCGGCGACCACCGGCGCCACGCCCATCGTGATCGCGGTGCGCCCTTCCTCCGCCGTGCCGCGGGACGAGGTCGCGACGCCGACCAGGACCCACAGCAGGATCCCGATCGCGCGGGCGTCGATCCCGAACGCGGTGAACGGGACCGCGATCTGGGGGCTGACCGGGAACAGGACGATGGTCGCGGCGATCACCGCGGCGCCCACGCCCAGGTAGGTCCACACGATCACCGCGACGCGGCCGGCGGGCATCGGCACGGACGCGAGCGCGTGCCTGAGCGCCGCCCGGGCGGCGGCGGGCGAACACGGACCCGTGCGGCCGGTCAGGCGATCGACCGGCAACCCGACGGCTCCCGATGGCTGAGCATGGGTTCCTCGAACGGTACCCTGGCGCCGGGCAGGGACCCCGCCCGGCGGTGCCCGCCTATCGTCGCCAACCGGGGACTTGACCGGCCATGGGCCAGTAGTCACCTACCGACCACGACATCGAGGTCGGGCGACGCTGACCGCGCAGGCGCGCTCCCGACGGCGATCGGGGCATCGCCCGGTTCCGGGACCACGACCCGCAGCGCGGCCCGCCTGACCTCGAACGTGACCGGCGTCGTGCCCAGGTCGTCGGCGTCGACGCGGACGGGCAGCCGGCGACGGGCGTCCACGCGGACCCGGCTCGCCCGGAACGTCGCCACCTTGGGCGAGTAGCGGCGCCGCCCGGCGACGATCCCGCCCAGGTGGCGGATCAGCTCCCAGCGGGAGAAGCCGCGGAATACCGTGACGTCGAACAGGCCGTCGTCCAGCCTCGCCTGGGGCGCCAGGGTGAGCCCGAGGCCGGTGTACGGCGCGTTGGCCACCGCGATCATCAGCGCGTGCATCGAGGCGGGCCGGCCGTCGAGCTCGAGCCGCACTCGGACCGGCCGGAACCGGCGCAGGACGTCGAGCAGGCCCAGGACCGACGAGTACTGCCCGCGATCGATCCGCTGCGCCTGCTCGAACAGGCTGGCGCTCAACCCGATCGACCCGATCTCGAAGAACGCGCGACCGCCGACCGAGCCCACGTCGACGGCGCGCACCCGCCCGGTCGCGGCGACCTCCGCGGCCGCCTCGAGCTCGCGCGGGATACCCAGGCTGCGGGCGATGTTCATGGCACTGCCCAGCGGCAGCAGCGCGAGCGCCGTCGGCGTGTCCATGACGTGGCGGGCAATCAGCCCGGCCGTCCCGTCGCCGCCGGCGGCCACCACCAGCCGGTAGCCGTCGGCGACCGCCTGCGCGACCCGCCGGGAGGCGGCTGCCTCGTCGTCGGTCGTGAACAGCTCGTCGCCCAGGCGGTGCTCACGCATGACCCGCCGCAGGGTCGCCTCGTCGGTGCCGTTGGTCGGGATGCCGGCCTTGCGTCCGGCCCGGCGATTCCACAGGACGAGCACCCGCCGACCGGGGCTCGGCTCGAGCGCCGTCATCCCGGCCGCGCCGCGGCAGCCGCGCCGCCGGATTGCCGCTCCTTCGCCCGTCGCTGGTAGAGCCCCACCAGGGCGAGCAGCGATGCAAGCCCGAGCAGGTAGGACGCGATCACGTCGGTCGCCCAGTGGTGACCCTGCTGGATTCGGCTCGGCCCGACCAGCACGATCAGGGCGGTCAGCCCGCCCACGGCAAGCCGGCGCGGGAGGGCACGCCCGGCGTGCGACGACAGGAGCTGGGCGAGGAACCCGTAGAACGTGACGTAGGTGAGCACGTGGCCGCTCGGGAAGCTGGAGCCGCCGAGGGGCGCCACGATGACCTCGACCTCGGGCGGCAGGGGTCGCGGTCGCCGGACCACGGCCTTGATCGCGGTCGACAGCGCAGCACCGCTCCAGGCGGCGGCCTGGAACCGTGCCGCCCGCGGCCGGCCGGACGCGAGCCAGGCGCCCACGACGACCGGCGGGATGATCCGGCTCTGCGGCGGGTAGCCGGGCCAGGACACGGCCTGCATCAGGACCCCCAGCGGCCTCGAGCGCCGTCCCTGCATCCGCAGGGTGATCGCGAGGTCGGTGGCACGGCTCTGCTCGGCGCGGACGACGGCGAACAGGACCCCGAACGCGCCGAGCGCCGCGCCGATGAGCACGAGCCGCCGATCGCCCTGGCCGGCGCCGCCATGATCGGGATGCGCAAGGTCGGTCGTCACGCCCGATCCATACCGCGCGGGACCTTGCAGGCGGGCGACAGGCCATGCCCCCGACGGTCAGGGCGTGCGACGACGAAGCCCCGGCGCGGCTCCCCGGGCGCAGGCACGTCCCCGGGTGCAGGCCCGCCGCCGCCTACCCTGCCTCGGCGGCCGCCGCGAGGCTGTCCGCGAACCGCTCCAGCGCCTTCGCGGTCTTGGACAGCGGCACCATCACCGCGGCGTGCAGGCGGCCGTCGCAGCGGACCGCGAACGCGGCCGCCTCGCGCAGCCGCTCCTCCATCAGCACCCAGGCTGCCTCGCGATGGGGCAGCAGGTAGTCCACGTCGTAGAACAGCTCGAACGCTGGGTCCGGCCGTCACGGCGGGCCGGTCGGGGTCGATGGGCAGGCGCGTGATCACCGTCCCGATCTGCTTGATCGCCGCCGTACATCAGCCCCACGGCGACGTCGGCGAGGACCCGCAGCTGCTCCTCCGTCTCGTCGGCGTGCGCGAAGTAGCGCGAGAGGAGCTGGAGCAGCACCTCGTTCACCACATTGAGCAGATCCATGCCCGGGTCGTGCCGGGGTCGGTGATGAGCGGCAGCGCCGACCGTGGGTGGCCGGACGGACCTGCGCCGCGGCGACTGGCGGGCGGGCTCGAAGTCGGGATCCGCCCGCCGGAGCTCGGTAGCTCGTCGAGGATGCCCAGGAGGCGGCCGAAGTGGGCATCGCGCCACTCCCCGCGGGCACCCTCGCCCTGCTCGACGATGGTGTCGATCGCCTGCGCGGGCGCTGCGACAGGTCGGTCACGGCGACCAGCTCCGGCCACCGGAAGTGCTCCTCGGTCGCCTGGGCGTCGGGCTGGCCCCACGAACAGGCGCGCCGCCCGAGTCGTTCGGCAAGGTGCTCGAGACCCGGCCTGGATCGACCGGTACAGCTGGCCGATCGTGTCGAACTCCTGGAGGTGCGGCGACGATTTCGTCCTCCTCATCGTGCGCCAGGGGTGACCGCGCGCTCGAGCGCCTCGAACCCCTCGGCGTCGTCGACGCCATGCCCTGGGGCCGCTCGAGGAAGGCGAAATGGCGGAGCGCGGGCTCACCGAACGGGAGCAGCTCGACCCGCACGCCGGCCGGGTAGTGGTAGGCCGGCATCGGGAAGTTCGGCCGGGCGAGGCGCGGGGCGGCCGCCGACGGCGGTCAGCAGGTTCTGGACGAGCGCGAGATGGAGCATCTCCTGCTCCGCGATCCCGATCAGCGTCCTGCGCCACCGCGCGCCGGCGGCCACGCCGGCCGCGGACAGCCCCTCCGCCTCGGTCTGCTTGATCGAGAACGCCGCGTACAGGTACTGGAGCATGATCAGGTGCTCGAGCTCCGCGGCCTTGCCCAGCGTGTAGATCAGCGCCTCGCGATGCTCCAGCCGGACCGGGTGCCCGTCCGCGACGCCGCCGCGCGTCGCCAGGACATGGGCGAGCGGGCCGCGCGGACCCGCGAGCTGCTGATCGGTCATGGGTTCCGGACGCCTCCGTAGCGCTGCCGGGCCGGCGCGGATCCGGGAGCGGCTGCTGGCGCAGCGTAGCGCAACCGGCCCCGGCGCACGGTCGCGTTGCGCCGGCGGTCAGCCGGGGCGGGCGAACCGGGTCCGTCCGTCGAGGTACCGGACGCCCACCGGGCGATCACCCTCGGTGTAGATCCGCGCCAGGCGCGTCGAGAACGCGTCCATGACCTCCCACGAGATCGAGCCGCGCAGGGCGGCGAGGTCGTCGACGCTCATCGCCCCCGCGCGGTCGCCCAGCAGCACGATCTCGTCGTCCACGTCGAACCCGTCCACGTCGGTCACGTCGAGCGCGATCGCGTCGCTGCTCACCCGGCCGACGACCGGTGCTCGCCGGCCGCGGACGATGCCCCAGCTACCACCGGCATACGCCCGGGTCCAGCCGTCCGCGTACCCGACCGCGACCGTCGCGATGACCGAGGCGCGCGGGGCCGTCCACGTCCCTGCGTAACCGATCCGGGTCCCGGGCTCCACCGTCGCGAGGGTCGTCGCCCGCGCATGGAGCGAGATGGCCGGCCGCAGGCCCGTCGCGGCGGGCGCGATGCGATCGGGGACCGCCAGCCCCCTTGGCAGCACGCCGTAGAACGCGAGGCCGACGCGGACCAGGTCGTAGGCCGGGCCGGCGCCGCCAACCAGCCCGCCGGTGGCGTCGAGATGGCGCAGCCCGGGGGCGATGCCCGCCGCCTCGAGGGCGCCCAGGGCGGCCTCGAACCGCGCGACCTGGCCCGCCACGGATGCCCCGTCATCGGGCGCGGCCAGGTGCGACCAGGTGCCGGCCAGCCGGTCGAGCCCCGCGTCGAGCAGCCGTCGCGCGGCCTCGACGGCGCGCTCGGGCGCAACCCCGCCGCGGGTCATCCCGGTGTCGATGCCGAGGTGGACGCGCGGCGCCCGGGCGCCCGCGCCCGAGCCATGGCCGCCCCGGCGGCGGAGCGCGGTCGCCAGCGCGGCGTTGGAGGCGTCGTCGCTGGCGACGAGGTCGAGGTCGGCCTCCAGCGCGATGTCCAGCATTCGCGCCGGCACCGGATACAGCACCAGGATGCGGGCGGTCTGGCCCGCCTCGCGAAGCAGGAGCGCCTCGTCGAGCGTGGCCACGACCAGGACGTCGGCGCCACCCCGAACGGCCGCGCGCGCCGATGCCTCCAGCCCGTGACCGTAGCCATCGGCCTTGACCACGATGCCCAGCGCCGTCCCCGACGGGACCAGCTCGCGCAGGGCCCTGGCGTTGGCGGCCAGGACCGCCAGGTCCACCTCCAGCCAGGACAGCCGGCCGAGGGGCGGCAGGCCGGCTGCCGCCAGTCGTGACTCGATCGAGGCCGTCGCGTGCCCGCCTGCCGAGCGCCCGGGGGTCATCGGTTGCGCCGTGCGAGCGAGTCCATCGACCGCCTCGATAGAGAAGGTTTACTATCCGATAGAGAAGGTTTACTATGCGGCCGCGCCGCGCTCCCGGCAAGCCGCGTCCCGTGTGACCCCGCCCGCGCCCGGAAGGAGGCAGCCTTGGCCACGGAACCCGCAGACGTGCTGATCATCGGCGCCGGCGCCACCGGCGGCGTGGTCGCTCTCCGGCTCGCCGAGGCCGGGTTCAGGGTCGTGTGCCTCGAGCAGGGCGACTGGCACGATCGGTCGGAGTACCGGGGCGCCGAGCTCGACTGGGAGCTCACGATGCGCAAGCAGTGGGCAACCAGCCCCAACGTCCGGGCGCAGCCCCAGGACTACCCGATCGACGAGACCGACGCCGAGGTCTCGCCCCTGATGTACTCCGCGGTCGGCGGCTCGATGCTGATCTTCGCCGGCGCCTGGCCCCGGATGCTGCCATCCGACTTCCGGGTGCGCTCGCTGGACGGGGTCGCCGACGACTGGCCGCTCACCTACGAGGAGCTGCGCCCGTTCTACGAGCGCACCGACCGCCAGTTCGGGGTGTCGGGGATGGGCGGCGACCCGGCATACCCGCCCGGCGGCGAGGATCCGCCGCTGCCGCCGCTGCCGCTGGGTGCCGGCGGTCTCAGGGTCGCTCGCGCCCACACCCGGCTGGGCTGGCACTGGTGGCCCGAGCCGAACTCGATCCTGTCCGTTCCCTACGACGGGCGCCACCCGTGCGTGCAGCGCGGCACCTGCCAGCAGGGCTGCGGCGAAGGGGCGAAGGCGTCGACCGACCTGACCCACTGGCCCAAGGCGATCGGCCTGGGGGCGCGACTCGTCACCGGCGCCCGGGTGCGCCGGCTCGAGACCGATGCGCGCGGCCTCGTCACCGGCGCCACCTGGCTCGATCGTGACGGCGGCGAGCACTTCGAGGCTGCGCGGGTCGTCGTCCTGGCCGCGAACGCGATCGGCACCGCCCGGCTGCTGCTGCTGTCGGCCTCGCCCGCGCGCCCGGACGGCCTCGCGAACTCGTCCGGCCTGGTCGGGAGGCGGCTGATGATGCACCCGTTCGCGAACGTCGGCGGCCTGTTCGACGAGGACCTCGAGAGCTGGCAGGGCCAGTTCGGCTGCTCGATCGAGTCGTTCGAGTTCTACGAGACCGACGAGCGGCGCGGCTTCGTCCGCGGGGCCAAGTGGGGCCTGGCGCCCACGTTCGGGCCGATCAACGCCGCCCTGCCGACCCGTGCGGGGGCGAAGACCTGGGGTCCCGACCACCACCTGCACGTCCGCGCCCACCTGGGCCGGGGCGCCAACTGGGGCCTGTTCGGCGAGGACCTGCCCGACGAGGCCAACCGCGTGGCGCTGTCCCCGACCCTCACGGACTCGTCGGGGATCCCGGCGCCCGAGGTCCACTACAGGGTCTCCGAGAACTCGCGGCGGCTGCTGGACTTCCACATCGAGAAGGCGTCCGAGTCGCTGCGCGAGGCGGGTGCCTACGCGGTCGAGGTGGACCGCCTGATGCGCTACTCGGGGTGGCACCTGCTGGGCACCGCCCGGATGGGCGACGACCCAGCGACCTCGGTCGTCGACCGCTGGAACCGAGCGCACGACGTGCCCAACCTGTACGTCGTCGACGGCAGCTGCTTCGTCACCTCGGGCGGCGTCAACCCGACGTCCACGATCTCCGCCCTCGCGCTGCGGGCGGCGGACCACATGGTCGAGACCCGCTTCAACCAACAGGTCCCCGCGTGAGCGCCGAGCCGGCCCCGGCCATGGCGGACGATCCGCTGCGTGGCTTCGACCCGGACCGGCGTGCCGTGCTCGGCGCGGTCGCCGACCACCTGATCCCGGCCGCCCACGGCATGCCATCGGCGGCCGGCGTCATCGACGACACGCGGCTCCGGTTCGTGCTCCGGGCCCGGCCGGACCTCGTGGAGCCGCTGCTCGTCGCCCTCCGGCCCGAGCTGGGCGACGACCCGGCCGAGCGCCTGGACTCGCTCGAGCGCGACGAGCCCGACGTCCACGCGGCCCTGGTGCTGGCGGTCGTGGGCGCCTATTACACGGACGCGGAGGTCCGGGAGCGGCTGGGCTATCCGGGACAGGTCGCCAAGCAGCTCTACTCCTGGAAGGTGCCCGACTTCATCGAGGAGGGCCTGACCGACCGGGTGCTCGCCCGGGGCCCGATCTGGCGGGACCCCGCCACGGGGCGCCGCGCCGAGCAGCGGTGACGCGGCGCGAACGCGCCAGCAGCAGGGAGACGCACATGGTCGCAACCGCCGCCACCACCGCAGCTAGCTGGCTCGACCCGTTCCTTCGCGACTGGCGGCCGGGAACCGGCGAGCCCGTCGAGACCCGCGAGCCGGCGACCGGACGGCCGCTGCTCACGCTGCCCCACTCGACCCCGGACGACGTCGCCCGCGCGGCGGCGATCGCCGCCGCCGCCCAGCCCGCGTGGGCCGGGACGAGCTATGTCGAACGTGCCGCGGTCCTGCGCCGCGCGGCGGACATCTACGAGGCCCACCGCGAGGAGCTCGGCACCTGGACGCAGCGCGAGACCGGCGCGGTGCACGGCAAGATGCACCACGAGCAGAGCTTCGCGATCGCCGAGCTGCTCAACGCGGCAACCATGCCCTCGCAGCCCTATGGCTCGCTCGTCCCCTCGGTCGCGCCCGGACGGCTGTCGATGGTTCGGCGGGTGCCGGCGGGCGTGATCGGGGCGATCACGCCCTGGAACTCGCCCAGCGTGCTGGGGATGCGGGTCGTCGCCCCGGCGCTGGCGCTGGGCAACGCGGTCGTGCTCAAGCCCGACCCCCAGACACCGGTGTGCGGCGGCGCCATGTTCGTCGCCCTGTTCCGCGAGGCAGGCCTGCCCGAGGGCCTGCTCCAGGTCGTGGTCGGCGGCGCCGAGACGGGCGAGGCGATCGTCACCGATCCTAACGTGCACCGCGTGTCGTTCACCGGGTCGACCGCCGCGGGCCGGCGTGTGGGGGAGCTGGCCGGGGCCCGACTCAAGAAGGTGTCCCTCGAGCTGGGCGGCAACAACGCGTTGGTCGTGCTCGATGACGCCGACCTCGACGCGGCGGCCTCGGCCGGGGCGTACGCGTCGTTCCAGTTCCAGGGCCAGGTGTGCTTCGCGACCGGCCGCCACATCGTCCATCGCAGCGTCGCCGGCGACTACCTGGATGCGCTGGTCGAGAAGGCGCAGCGGATCCGGCTCGGCGACCCCTATCGCGAGCAGGTCGACCTCGGCCCGATCGTCAACGAGAAGCAGCTGGCGCGCGTGGACGGGATCGTCCGGCGGTCGATCGAGGGCGGGGCCCGGCTGGCGGTCGGCGGCACCCACGAGGGCCTGTTCTACCGGCCCACCGTCCTGGCCGACGTGACCACCGACCTCCCGGTGTGGACCGAGGAAACGTTCGGCCCCGTCGCGCCGGTCGTCACCTTCGACACCGACGAGGAGGCGCTCGCGCTGGCCAATGACAGTGACTATGGGCTCGCAGGAGCCGTCTACTCGCGCTCGATCTCGCGCGGGCTCGCCCTGGCGCAGCGGATGCGCAGCGGCATGGTCCATGTCAACGACCAGACCGTGAACGACGAGGCCGTCATCCCGTTCGGCGGCATGGGCCTGTCCGGCAATGGCAGCCGGTTCGGGGGAGCGGCCAACTGGGACGAGTTCACCGAGTGGCAGTGGGTGACCGTCCGGGACGAGCCCAAGTCGTTCCCGTTCCCGTACTGAGCCGCGTGACGTGGCGTCGATCACCGAGGTCGCGAGGCTGGCGGGCGTGTCCATCGCGACGGCGTCGCGGGTCGTGTCGTCCTCGGACTACCCGGTCAGCGCGGCCACCCGCGAGCGTGTCCTCGACGCCGCACGCGCCCTGGACTACGTCCCCAACGCGCTTGCCCGCGGGCTGCTCAAGAGCCAGATCCCGGTGGTCGGGGTGATCGTGCACGACATCACCGACCCCTACTTCGCCGAGGTCGTCCGGGGCGTCGAGGATGCGGCCTCGCCGGCCGGCTACCTGGTGATCACCTGCAGCTCGGAGCGCGACGCGCAGCGTGAGGGCTCCTACGTCCGCCTGCTGCGCTCGATGCGGGCGGCGGCGGTCATCTTCGCCGGCAGCGGCATGGACGATCCGGCCCTCAACGAGGAGATGGCCCGCCACGCGGCGGCGATGCGGGCCCAGGGCGCGGCCATCGTCCACCTCTCGCCGCACGCCGGGGGAGAGCCGGAGGTGGGCGTCGACAACGAGGAGGGCGTGGCGGCGATCGTGCGCGCGCTGGCCGGGCTCGGCCACCGGCGGATCGCGTTCCTCGCGGGGCCGGACCGCCTGTTCGTCGCCCGGGAGCGCCTCGCCGGCTACCGCCGGGGCCTGGCCGAGGCGGGGCTGGCCTGGGACGAGGCGCTGGTCGTGACCGGCACGTTCGACCGCGAGGGCGGTGCCGAAGGCATCGACCTGCTGCTTGCCCGCGCCCCCTCGATCACCGCGGTGGGCGCTGCCAACGACCTGCTGGCGCTGGGCGCCCTTGCCCGCCTCGCCGAGCGCGGGATCGACGTCCCGGGCGAGGTTTCGGTGGCCGGCTTCGACGACATCTCGATGGCCGCGCTCACGGCGCCCAGCCTGTCGACCGTGCGCCTGCCACTCCGCGAGCTCGGCCGCCAGGGCTTCGCCTGCGCGGACGCGATGCTCGCGGGCGAGGAGCGGCCCCACCTCCGGATGCCGACCGAGCTCGTGCTCCGCGCGTCGACCGCGGCGCCCCGTGCCGTGTCGAGCTCGTTCGCCACCGCCGCGGCCGGCCGGGAGGCGCCCTCGTGAGCGATCGCCCGTCGGCACCTGGGCCCGCGATGGCCCTGGGCACGGCGCCCGGGCGCCCGCCGGGGGCCGCGGAGGTCCAGATCACCGCCCGCGCCGTGGCCAAGTCGTATCGGACCGCGCGCGACAGCCAGCAGGCCGTGGCGTCGGTGGACCTCGAGATCCCGCGCGGCCAGTTCATCTCGCTGCTCGGACCCTCGGGCTGCGGCAAGACGACGCTGCTCAAGATGATCGGCGGCCTGATCGAGCCGAGCGGCGGCGACCTGCGGATCGACGGCCAGGCGGTCGCGGCGGCGGTGCGGCAGCGGAAGTTCGGCTTCGTGTTCCAGGACGCGACGCTGTTGCCGTGGCGGACCGTTCTCGACAACGCGTCACTGCTGCTCGACGTCACCGGCCAGGGCGGAGAGCGCGAGCGCGTCCGGGGGCTGCTCGACATGGTCGGTCTCGCGGGCTTCGAGCGCTACTACCCTGCACAGCTGTCGGGGGGCATGAAGCAGCGCGTGGCACTGGCGCGGGCCCTCGCGCTGGAGCCGGTCATCCTGCTCATGGACGAGCCGTTCGCGGCGCTCGACGCGATCACCCGCGACCGGATGGGCGAGGAGCTGCTGAAGATCCTCGACGGGAGCCGAACGGTCGTGTTCGTGACCCACTCGATCGGCGAGGCGGTCCTGCTGTCCGACCGCGTGGTGGTGATGTCGGCCCGGCCCGGCCGGGTGGTCGCCGACGTGACGATCGACCTGCCGCGGCCGCGCGACCCCGGCGTGCGCGACAGCGCGGCGTTCGGCGCCTACGAGCAGCAGCTGCGGGGTCACATCGAGGTCGACGGGGAGGGTGCCCATGGCTGAGCGTGCCGAGCGTCCGCGCCCCATCGCGACCCCGACCGTCGCCGCGAGCCGCGCGGTGCCGCTCCGCTCGCGCCGCAGCGTGCAGTGGATCCTGCCCGCGGCGTTCCTGCTGCTCCTGCTCGTGGTGTGGGAGGTCGTCGCCCGCCTGGGCAGCGTCCCCACCTACATCCTGCCCGCGCCCACGGCGATCGCCGAGCGGGTCGTCCGGTCGTGGGGCACGCTCTGGGACGCGACGATCGTGACCACCTCCGAGGTGCTGATCGGGTTCGTCGTCGGTGTCGCGCTGGGCATCGGGCTCGCCATCCCGATCGCCTACTCGCGGATCGTGCGGAGCACCCTCTACCCGCTGATCGTGGCGTCGCAGGCGGTGCCCAAGATCGCGATCGCGCCGCTGCTCGTGCTGTGGCTCGGCTTCGGCATCTGGCCCAAGATCGCGGTCACCACGCTGATGGTGTTCTTCCCCGTGACGGTCACCGCGGCCGAGGGCTTCTCGTCCGTCGATCGCAACCTGCTCGATCTGCTCCGATCGGTCGATGCGTCACCGGCCCAGATCTTCCTGCGCGTCAGGTTCCCGCACGCCCTGCCCCACATCTTCAGCGGGCTCAAGGTGGGCATCACGCTGGCGGTCGTCGGCGCCGTGGTGGGGGAGTGGGTCGGCGCGGACAGCGGTCTCGGGTACCTGCTCACATACGCGAACACTCTGCTCGATTCGACGTTGCTGTTCGCGGCTCTGTTCCTGCTCATCGTGCTGGGGGTGATCCTGTTCGTCGCGGTGGACCTCGCGGAGCGGCTGCTGCTCCCGTGGCATCACGCCGATGAGATCGCCCTCGGCGGTTAGTCCCCGGCAGAAGGAGGAGCCCGGCCATGTCGAAGGAGAGTCCGATGCACCAGGGCCTTCGCCCCACTCGCCTCGTAGCGCTTGCGGCAACGCTCGCGCTCGCCGCATGCAGCGGCGGCGGCGCGACCAACGCGCCGTCCCAGGCGCCGCCCACGAGCGCGCCCGCCTCGGCCGGATCGATGGCGCCCGAATCGATGGCGCCCAGCGCGTCCGCGCCGACCTCGCTGACCAAGGTGACCTTCCGGCTCAACTGGGTGATCGCCGGCAACCACGCTCCGTTCTACTACGCCCAGCAGCAGGGCTACTGGAAGGACTGCGGTCTCGACGTCTCGATGGCGGCCGGCAAGGGGTCGGGCGACACCGCGCAGCTGGTGGCCAACGGGTCGCAGGACTTCGGCCTCACCGACGCCGTGTCGATCGCAGCGGCGCGCACCAAGGGCCTGCCGGTGACCTCGCTGGGCGTGCTGTACCAGAGCAACCCCGCCTCGATCGTGTCCCCCAAGGACAAGGGCATCACCACCCTCGACGACGTCAAGGGCAAGACGTTCGGCGCCGTGCCGGGCGGGTCGCCGTACCTGCTGCTCAAGGCGCTGTTCAAGCAGCGCGGCATCGCGGACAGCGACTACCACGAGGTGACGGTCCCGGCGCCGGGCATCGCCCAGCTCAAGGCCGGCCAGGTCGACTTCATCACGTTCTTCGCCAACGAGGCCGCCAACGTCGACCCCAATCCGCAGGCCGACCTCAACGTGCTCCCGTTCAAGGACTTCGGGCAGGACATCTACGGCCTCGCGATCGCCTCCAACGACAGCTTCATCTCGGCCCACCCGGATCAGGTCCGGTGCTTCGTCGCGGGCGTGCGGAAGGGCCTCCAGGAAGCGAAGGCGAACCCTGATGCGGCGCTCGAGGCGCTGTACGCCGCTGCGCCCGAGACCAAGGACAAGGCGGACGCGATGCGCCAGCTGCTCGACGGCGTCTACGAGTACACGGGCTCGACCTACCTGGAACAGAACGCCGACAAGTGGGACGCGACCCAGAAGGTGCTCGCCGATGCCGGGATCATCGAGACGACGATCCAGGCGGACCAGTTCTTCACCAACGACTACCAGCAGTAAGGGGGGATCGGCATGACCCTCAACCTGCGCGGGATCATCCCCGCGTGCATCGTGACCTTCGACGCGGACGGGCGGTTCGACGAGGCCGCCTACCGCCGCTACCTGCAGTGGCTGCTGCCCCAGGGCCCGGTCGCGCTGGCGATCAACGCCGACACCGGCGAGGGGCCGCACCTGTGGCCCGACGAGCGCGAGCGCGTGCTGCGGGTCGCGGTGGACGAGGCCGGCGAGGTTCCGGTCGTGGCCGGGCTGTCGGGCTCGTTCACGGCCCAGGCCGTGGAGGAGGCCAAGCGCGCCCAGGGGGCCGGGGCATCGGCGCTGCTCGTGTTCCCCATCCCCGCCTACCAGGGCACCCCGCTCGATCCGGCGATCCCGGTCGCCTACCACGAGGCGATCGCCCGTGGCTGCGGCCTGCCGATGATCGCGTTCCAGCTCCAGCCGGCGCTCGGCGGCGTGATCTTCTCGGAGGACGTGCTGCGGCGCATCGCGGCCATCGACAGCGTGGTCGCGCTCAAGGAGGCGTCGTTCGACGCCCGCCTGTACCTCCAGACCCGGCGCATGATCGAGCGCCTGGAACGGCCGATCGACCTGCTCACGGGCGACGACAACTTCGTGTTCGAGTCGTTCGTGCTGGGCGCCGAGGGCGCGCTGATCGGGTTCGGGACGCTGGCCACCGACCTCCAGGTGGAGATGGCCCGGCTGGCCGGCGAGGAACGCTGGGCCGAGGCGCGCGCGATCTGGGAGCGGATCCTGCCGCTCGAGGAGGTCGTGTACGGGCCGCCGGTGCGGGACTACCGGGCGCGGACCAAGGTCGCCCTGCGCGAGCTGGGCGTGATCGACTCGACCGTGATGCGGCCGCCGCTGCAGCCGGTCGCCGATGGGGTGCGGGGCGCCGTCCGCGACGCCCTCGCCACGGCCGGCCTGCTGCCCGCGGGGGTCGCCTGATGGGCGACCGGCTCCAGGGCCGGGTCGTCCTCGTTACCGGCAGCAGCCGGGGGATCGGCGCCGAGATCGCGTGCCGGGCCGCGGCCGAGGGCGCCCGGGTGGCCGTGCATTATCACCGCGCCTCGGACGGGGCCGCCCGGACCCTCGACCGGATCCGGGCGGCCGGTGCGGATGGGGCGGTGTTCGCCGCCGACCTGAGCGACGGGCGGGCGGCGGAGGACCTGGTCACCCAGGTCATCGACGCGTTCGGCTGCCTCGACGGCCTGGTCAACAACGCCGGCCTCACCCAGGTGGGGCCGTTCCTCGAGATCGAGCCGGCGACCTGGGACGAGGTCATCGCCACCGACCTGTCGGCCGCGTTCCACACGTGCCGGGCGGCGCTGCCGTCGATGCTCGAGCGGGGCACGGGCTCGATCGTGAACATCGCGTCCCGCCTCGGCCAGATGGGCATCGCCGAGACGGCGGCCTACAGCGCCGCCAAGGCCGGGCTGATCGGGCTCACCCGCTCGCTCGCGCGCGAGGTGGGGCCCCGCGGCGTCCGCGTGAACGCCGTGGCGCCGGGCATGATCGAGACCGAGATGACGACCGACCTCGCCGGCAGCGAGGAGGGGCGTCGGCGGCTGCGGGACATGCCGCTCGGCCGGTTCGGCCGGCCCGAGGAGGTCGCCGAGGCGGTGGTGTTCCTGCTGTCCGACGCCGCGTCGCTGTTCCTGGGCCAGACCCTCAACCCCAACGGCGGCGGGTACATGCCGTGAGGGCCCAGGCCATCAGCAAGATCCTCGACGTCCACGACGCGGTCGGGCTCGTCCGCGACGGCGCGACGATCGTCTTCGGGGGCTCGGGCGCGGGGCACGCCCTGCCCCAGCGGTTCATCGACGAGCTGGCGGAGGTGTACCGGACGGAGGGCCGGCCGCGCGACCTGACCACGGTCCGGGTCGTGGGCATCGGCGACTTCGCCGATCGCGGCTTCTCGCAGCTCGGGCTGCCCGGCCTGCAGCGCCGCACGATCGGCTCCAACATCGGCAACGAGCCGCGGCTCGGCTCGCTCGTCGAGGCCAACGAGATCGAGGCCTACTCGTTCCCGCAGGGCGTCCTGTCGCAGCTGATGCGCGAGATCGCCGCGGGCCGGCCGGGCCTGGTGACCCACGTCGGGCTGGGCACGTACGTCGACCCGCGCCAGACCGGCGGCAGGCAGAACGAGCGGACCACCGAGGACCTCGTCGAGGTCGTCACGCTCCGCGGCCGCGAATGGCTGCTGTACCACGCGTTCCCGATCGACGTGGCCATCATCCGCGGCACCACGGCCGACGAGGACGGCAACCTCACGATGGAGGGCGAGGCCGTCCAGGGCGAGATGCTCGCCATGGCCATGGCCGCGCGCAACAGCGGCGGCATCGTCATCGCCCAGGTGCGCCAGCTCGCGCCCCGGGGCAGCCTGCCGCAGCGCGACGTCAACGTGCCCGGCGCGCTCGTGGACCACGTGTACGTCGATCCCGACCAGTCGCAGACCTACGTCACGCCGGACTCGCCCTACTACGCGGGCCGGCTGCGCAGGCCGGTCGACGCCGGAGCCGCCGCTGCCGCTCGACGTGCGCAAGGTCATCGCGCGCCGGTCGCTGCTGGAGTTCCCGCCGGGCGCGATCTGCAACCTGGGCTTCGGGATCAGCCAGCTGATCGGCGGGATCGCCTTGGAGGAGGGCATCGCCGACCAGCTCGTGCTGACCGTCGAGCAGGGCATCTTCGGCGGCGTGCCGGTGGCCGGCAACGAGGGCGGCGCCGGGTTCAACTTCCAGGCGATGATCGAGCAGCCGTACATGTTCGACTTCTACGACGGCGGCGGGCTGGACATCGCGAGCCTGTCGTTCGCCGAGGTCGACGCCGAGGGCAACGTCAACGTGCACGCCTTCGAGGGCCGGGTCCGGGGCCCGGGTGGCTTTCCCAACATCAGCGCGCGCACCCCGCGGATCAACTTCGTCGGCACCCTCACCGCGCAGGGGCTGCGGCTCGGGATCGACGGCGGGGTCGCCGTGGAGCGCGAGGGCAGCCTGCCAAGTTCGTGCCCCACGTGCGCGAGATCTCGTTCAACGGGCGGCTCGCCCGGGAGCGCGGCCAGCAGGTCCGCTACATCACCGACCGCGCGGTGTTCGCGCTCGGCGACGAGGGGCTGGTGCTGATCGAGGTCGCGCCCGGGATCGACGTCCAGCGCGACGTGCTCGACCGGATGGGCTTCCGGCCCGCGATCGCCGGAGCCCTGCGGACGATGGACTCCGCGGGTCTACGCCGCGGGCCCGATGGGCCTGGCAGGGGACTTCCGGGCCCGGGCGCGGCGGGCGCGCGGCGGTGCCCGCGTGAGCGAGCCGCTGGTGGCGCTCGAGCTCGGCCGGGTGGCCTACCTCGAGCTCGTCAACCCGCCGCTCAACCTCGTCACGCAGCGAGCTGCTGGCCGCGCTGGACCAGGCCCTGGCCGCGCTCGAGGCGGCCGCGCCGGGCGACGTCCGGGCCGTGGTCGTGAGCGGGCGCGGCGAGCGGGCCTTCTCGGCCGGCTCGCACGTCGGCGAGTTCGAGGCCCATCGCGGCCCAGCGCGGCCGGGAGCGGCTGGCACGCGAGGAGGCGGCCGCGCGGCGGCTGGCCGAGCTGCCGATGCCGACGATCGCCGCGATCGAGGGCAACGCGCTCGGGCGGCGGGCTGGAGCTCGCGCCTGGCTGCGACCTCCGGGTCGCGTCCGATCGGGCGCGGCTGGGGCTGCCGGAGGTGCGCCTCGCCGTCATCCCCGGCGCCGGCGGCACGCAGCGGCTGCCGCGGGTCGTCGGGGTCGGCGCGGGCCAAGGAGCTGATCCTCACCGGCCGGATCCTCGACCGCCGCCGCAGGCCGAGCGCATCGGGCTGGTCAACGAGGTCGTCCCGGCCGGCGAGGCGCTCGCGCGTGCGCGGGCGATCGGCGAGGAGATCGCGCTGCGCGGTCCGCTCGCCGTCCGCGAGGCGAAGCGGCTGCGTCGACGCCGCGCTCGACCGGCCCATCGAGCCGGCCTCGCGGCCGAGCTCGACGCCTCCGAGCGCATCTTCGCCACCGACGACATGCCGAGGGCGCGACCGCGTTCCTCGCCAAGCGAGAACCCGAGTACCGCGGCCGCTGAGGCCGTCAGCAGGAGGAACGCACGCCGCATGAGCGACATCGGCCGGTTCGGCGTCTTCCTTCCCTCCTACATCTGGGAGGGCGACGGCCCGGAGCGCGCGCACGGCATCAAGACCTTCGCCCGCGCCGTCGAGGAGCTCGGGTTCGACTCGCTGTTCATCACCGACCACCTGCTGGCCGCCAGGCGGTTCTACTCGGTGTCGTTCCTCGAGCCGCTGTCCGCGCTTGCCGTGGCCGCCGGTGCCACCGAGCGGGTGCGCCTCGGGACGTCGATCCTGATCCTTCCGCTGCGCAACCCGGTGCTGCTGGCCAAGGAGCTGGCGACGCTCCAGTTCCTGTCCGACAACCGGTTCATCCTGGGCGCCGGGCGTGGGCTGGAACGAGGCGGAGTACGCGGCGATCGGTGTGCAGAAGTCCGAGCGCGGCAAGCGGACCGACGAGATCCTGGACATCATGATCCCGCTGCTCGAGGGCGAGACCGTCACCTACCACGGTCGCTACTACTCGGTGGACGACCTGTTCATCGAGCCGATCGCCGTCGCAGCGCCCGCGAGATCTGGATCGGCGGCGGCTCCCAGCTCGCCGACCCCAAGTCGCCCGACTCCCGCGGTTCGTGGAATCGGTCAAGGCGCGCGTGCTGCGTACGCCGACGGCTGGATCCCGCGCCCGACGTGCCCGCCCGAGGACATCGCGCGCGACTGGGGCGAGCTCCAGGCGTACTACGCGCGAGCACGGTCGGGACCCCGACGAGATGCGTCGTCGCGCACGAGAACTTCCTGCACCTCGTGCTGACCAACGACCCGGTCAAGGCGCGCGAGGAGCAGCACCGGGCGTTCCTGCGGGTGATGAGCAACGAGCGCGGCCCGAAGTACCTCGAGTCGGTGTACCTGTTCGGGACGCCGGACGAGATCGTCGCGTCGCTCCAGGCACGCGTCGATGCCGGGCGTCGAGTACTTCGTGCTGCACACGATGACGCCCGATCCCGCGCAGCTCCGGCATGTGGGTGGACCGGATCATCCCCAATGTCACGTTCCCGGCCACGGCCGGTCCGACCCGGCGCCTGGCGCCGGCGCTGGGCTGACCGGGTCGTGACCCGGCGGCGTCGCCCTGCTGGGCAAGCCCCTGCGGCGGCGACACTCGCAGGTCATGCACGACGCCGCGTTCGCGGCGGCCGGCATCGACGCACGCTACGTCCTGCGCGAGCTCGAGCCGGATGACGTTGCCGCCGCTGTGGACGAGGCCCGCGGCCCGGGCTGGCTGGGCCTGGGGGTCACCGCACCGTACAAGCGCGTGGTCGCCGGCCTGTGCGACGAGGTGGATGCCGACGCCCGCGCGATCGGGGCCGTCAACAACCTGGAGCGCACGATGGACGGGCGCCTCGTCGGGTTCAACTCCGACGCGCCGGGGTTCCGGGCGGGCGTCGAGCTCGCGATGGGCCGGCCGCTCGAAGGGGCCGAGGTCGTCGTCGCCGGCGCCGGTGGTGCCGCGCACGCGGTGGTGTTCGCGTGCCTGACCGCGGGCGCCCGCCGGGTGACGATCGGCAACCGGACCCCGGCGGCCGCGGCGGCGCTCGTCGACCGGTTCGCGGAGGTCGGGTCGGGGGACGTCTCGGCCGAGGCCCTGGACGACCCGGCGTTCGTCGTCGGCGCTCCGATCGGCCGACCTGGCGGTCAACGCGACGACCGTGGGCATGATCGATCCGGGCATGACCCTCGCGGTGGAGGCGCTGCCGGCCGGCGGCGACCGTGTTCGACCTGGTCTACGTCCCGGCCGAGACCCGCTGCTGCGGGCGGCCCGGGCGCGGGGCCTCCGGGCGGCCAACGGGTCCGAGATGCTCATCGCGCAGGCGGCCGTCGCGTTCGAGCGCTGGACCGGCATCGGCGGCCTGGGCGACGTGATGCGGGAAGCGGTCGCCCCCCTGCTCGCCGACACCGCTGCCCGGGCCTAGCGATGCGGCTGGCCACGATCGTCAATGGTGGACGGCTCGCGCCGGCAGTGGTCGGCGAGGGGCGCGCCCTGCCGCTCGCGCCGGACGACGCCGGGCTCGACTCGATCCGGCGCATCGCCGCCGGCGGTGCTGCCGCCCTCGAGCGGGTGCGCGATTGGGCCGCCCGCCAGCCGGACCGGGCCTACCGCTCGATCGATGGCGTCGAGCTGGCGCCGGCGGTGCCCGACCCGGGCGCCATCTACACCATCGGCCTCAACTACCGGGCGCCCGGCGAGCCCGATGCCGGCGGACCGGACCGGCCGCTCGTCTACGGCAAGCTGCCGAGCTCGGTGTCCGGCCACGGCGCGCTGGTCGCGTGGGACCGCTCGCTCACCTCCAACGTCGATCCCGAGTGCGAGCTGGGCGTGGTCATCGGCGAGCCGGCGGACGGCGTGACGCCCGGCGAGGCCATGCGCCACGTGTTCGGTTACACGTGCATCAACGACATCTCGTCGCGCGACCCGTGGCTCGACGGCGACCAGTGGCTGCTGGGCAAGTCGATGGCGGGCTTCTGCCCGGTCGGCCCGTGGATCGTTCCGCGCGACGAGATCGACCCCGGGGCCCTGCGGCTGGGCTGCACCATCAACGGCACGCCGATCCAGGACGGCACCACCGCGCAGATGCGGTTCCCGATCGCGGACGTGATCTCGTACCTCAGCGTCCACCTCGTCCTGCGCCCGGGCGACCTGATCGCCACCGGCACGCCGGCCCGGCTCGCTGTGCTGCCGGGACCCGCGCGCCACCTCCAGCCCGGCGACGTGGTGACGGCCTGGATCGAGCACGTCGGAGAGCTGACGACGAGGATCGCCTGACGCGGCATCAAGGAGGCGCGATGAAGCCCGCAACCGTGTTCCTGGGCGAGATGACCAGCCCCGAGGTCGAGGCGTTCCTCGAGGACCACACGACGGTCATCGTGCCCATCGGCTCCACCGAGCAGCACGGCCCGCATGCGCCGCTGGCCACCGACGTCCTGATCCCGGTCGAGGTGGCCAGGCGCGTCGCCTCCCGGCTCGGGGCGGTGGTCGCGCCGCCGGTCAGCTACGGGCTGTCGTACCCGCACACCGGGTTCACCGGCGTCGTCCAGGTCCGGATCCCGACCTTCATGGCCCTCGTGGAGGACCTGTGCGCCTCGCTCGCGACCGTCGGCTTCACCCGGATCGTGTTCCTCAACGGCCACTACGACAACACCTATGCGATCGCGTACGCGTGCGCCAGCGCGGCCGAGCGGATGCCCGACGGCGCGCGCGCGTTCCCGGTCAACTACTGGGACGGCATGACAGCGGCCGAGGCCGCCCAGTTCTTCGATCCCTCGAACGGCCTCCACGCCAACCGGGGGGAGACCGCCGCCGTGCTGGCGATCAACCCCGACCTCGTGGACATGACCCTCGCCAACGAGGAGTTCCCGCCCTTCCCCGAGGTCACCAACCCGGCGCCCGTGCATACGGCATTCTTCTTCTCGGCGCCGGGATCGGTGTACCGAGCGACGCACTCGGGCACCTGGGGCGACGCCCGCCCGGCGACGCCCGAGTTCGGCGAGCGCTACCTCCAGGTGGTGGTGGAGGCGACGGTCCGGGTCCTCGACGACGTGGAGCGCACCTTCGACGCCATGCCGCCACGCTGACCCTTACCTCGTCGGCCGCACGGTGCTCTTGCTCCGGCAGGCCCTATCCCGCGAAAGCACGGCCCTCCTGGCGCCCCGGCTCGGGCTCCAGACCTGGAGGCGGGCGGGACGGTCGTGGGCGTGCGCGGCGGCACCGACGGCTCACCCGGCCGCAACCTCGTCCCGGAACGAGCGGACGTCCTCGAGCCGACGCCGAAGGGCGTTGAGGAACCGCGCACCCATCTCCCCGTCCACGATGCGGTGATCGGCCGACAAGGTCAGCCTCATGACCTGGCGGATGCCGATCCCGCCGTCCACGGCGACCGGGGTGGCGACGGCCGACGAGACCGCGAGGATCGCCGCCTCCCCCGGGTTGATGATCGCGCTGAACTCCTCGACGCCGAACATCCCGAGGTTGCTCACCGTGAACGTCGAGCCGGCCAGGTCGTCGGGGGAGATCGAGCCCTCCCGGGCCGCCGCCGCCAGGGCCGCGATCCGGGCATGGAGCTCGATGATGGGCAGGCGATCGGCGTCGCGGACCACCGGCACCACCAGCCCGGCGGGCACCGAGACCGCGACGCCAAGGTGGACACGACGGCGCGGGTACAGCAGCTCGCCGTCGGTGCGCGAGTTGACGTCCGGGAACTCGGCCAGCGTCTGGGCCGTGGCCGACAGGACGAAGTCGGTGACCGTGAGGTTGACGCCCTGGTCCTTGAGCTCGGCGCGCAGCGCGAGGACACGGGTGATGTCGACCGCGACGGTGACCGTGAAGTGGGGCGCCGTCTGCCAGCTGTTGGTGAGCCGTGCCGCGATCGTGCGGCGCATCCGGCTGAGGGGTCGAGGTTCCTCCTCGCCGTCCGCCGCGAGGACCGGGATGGGCACAGGGGCGGGGGCGACCGCGGCAGGGGCGACAGCTCGCGACGAGGCAACGGTCCTGGTCTCGATCGCTGCCTGGACGTCGCGTTCCACGATCCGTCCGCCGGGCCCGGAGCCGGCTACGGCCAGCGGATCGATCCCGGCGCCGGCAGCAAGCCGGCTGGCGCGCGGGCTGATCTTGAGCTTGCGACCGGACGCCGCGAGCGCGGGCACGAAGGCCCCCCCCGCGGTCGGAGCCGTCTGAGCCGGGGCGACAGACGGCGCGGGGGCCTCCGTGGTCGCCGACGTCTCGGCGGTCGCCGGGGCCGGGGTCGCCGGAATCGCCTCTCCGGCCTGGCCGATCCAGCCGCACACGGCATTGACCGCTGCGGTCTCGCCCTCCTGGACGAGCTTCGCAAGGAGCACGCCGTCGTCGAAGGTCTCGACCTCCATAGCGCTCTTGTCGGTCTCGATCTCGAACAGGACGTCGCCCTTGTGGACCGGGTCGCCCACCTCCTTTCGCCATAGGATCAGGGTGCATTCCTCGGTCATCTGGCCGGGCTTCGGCATCAGGATCGGGGTGGCCATCGCTGGGTTCCTCTCGCTCGCGTCAGGCCGCTAGACGAGGTCCGCCACGGCGGCGACGATGTCGGCCGCGCCGGGCAGGAACGCCTTCTCCAGCGCCTCCGCCTGGGGGCTGATCCCGGGCGCCGCGCCGACGCGGCCGACCGGCGCATCGAGGTCGTCGAAGGCCTCGGCCTGGATGCGGGCGACGATCTCGTTCACGAACGAGCCCGTCAGCACCGCCTGCGCGGCGACCACGCATCGGCCCGTCTTCCGGACCGACTCGAGGACGGTGCCCATGTCCAGCGGGACCAGGCTTCGCAGGTCGATCACTTCGGCCTGGATCCCGTGCCCGGTCTCGAGCTCGGCGGCCGCCGTGAGCGCGTCGGGCACGGCCGGCCCCCACGCGACGATCGTCGCGTCGTCGCCCTCGCGAGCGATCCGGGCATTGCCGATGGGGGTGGTGTAGTCGCCGTCGGGCACGATCCCCTTGGTGGAGTAGAGGCCCTGGCTCTCCACGAACACGACCGGGTTGTTGGTCCGGATCGCACTCTTGAGCAGGCCCTTCGCGTCCTCGGCCGTCGCCGGATAGAGCACGTACAGCCCCGGGATATGGGTGAACAGCGACTCGAGGCTCTGGCTGTGCTGGCCGCCGTAGCCCTTGCCGGCGCCGACCGAGCAGCGGATCACGGCTGGGACCTCGACCTGGCCGCCCGACATGTAGTGCCACTTGGCGGCCTGGTTCGCGATCTGGTCGGACGACATCAAGGCAAAGTCCATGTACATGAGCTCCACGACCGGGCGCAACCCGACCATCCCGGCACCGACGGCGGTGCCGCAGATCGTGGCCTCGGAGATCGGGGTGTTGAACACGCGGTCCCGCCCGAACATCTCGACGAGGCCCTTGGTCAGCTTGAACGCGCCGCCGTAGTCGGCCACGTCCTCGCCATAGAAGATCACCCGGCGGTCGCGGCGCATCTCGTCGACCAGGGCGTCCCGGATCGCGTCGCGGTACAGGATCCGTCCCTGGGCGTCCTGCTTGGCCACCGGGGGATCGGCCAGCAGCACCGGTGCCGCGAACTCGGCGGGCACGGTGTCCGATGTGCCGTCCGTGTACAGCAGGTCGAGCAGGGAGGCCGGATCGGGGTCGGTCGCGGCGGCGGCTCGCTTCGCGGCGCGCGCGTTGCGCTCGGCGGCGTTGGCGTACACGGCGGCGATCTCGTCCTCGCTCGCTGTGCCGGCGGTCAGCAGCTGGTCGCGCAGGCGCTCGATCGGGTCGACGGCCTTCCAGGCCGCCTCCTCCTCGCGGGTCCGATACTCGTTGCGCGGGTCCGAAAGCGAGTGGCCGTAGTAGCGGTACGTCGAGGCCTCGATCAGGACCGGGCCCTGGCCCGCGCGGCACAGCTCGGCCGCCCGGACCACGGCGTCGCGGACCGCGAGCACGTCCATGCCGTTGACGACCTCGGCGTGCATGTTGTCGGTCGCGAACCCGGCGGCGCGCCGGGCGAGGTGGACGACGCCCATGACCTCCTCGTCGGTCCGGTGCGTCATGCCGTAGTGGTTGTTCTGGATGAAGAAGATGATCGGGAGACCGTACGGGCGGTCGCCCGCCAGATGGTTCGTCCACTGGTGCTGCGCCGCCCAGTTGAGCGACTCGAGGACCACGCCGTTGGCGTACGCGCCGTCGCCCGCGAAGCAGCACACGACCGCGTCGCTGCCCTGGTAGCGGCGGGCCATCGCCGCGCCGGTCGCGATCGGGACCGATCCGCCGACGATCGCGTTCGCGCCCAGGTTCCCGGTCGAGAAGTCCCCGATGTGCATCCCGCCGCCGCGGCCCCGCCCGTAGCCCTCGTCCTTGCCGAACAGCTCGGCGATGACGCGGTACAGGTGCTCCTCGAGGGCCGCCTCGAGGAGCTCGTCGTGGGTCCCGTCGGTGCGGCCCAGGCGGGCCTGAAGCTGCGCGAGGGTCATCTGGCGGAGCGCCGAGAAGCCCTTCGCGATCGCATCGCCGTGGCCGCGGTGGGAGCTGGTGACGTTGTCCGTGATCCGGAGCACCGACGAGGCGCCCACCGCCGACGCCTCCTGGCCGATCGAGACGTGCGTGGGCCCGCGGTAGTCGTAGCCGGGGAGGGGCTCGTAGCCACCGCCGGAGCGGAGGCGGACGATCATCTCCTCCATCTCGCGGATGGCCAGCATGTCGTCCAGGAGGGCGATCGCCGCCGCCTTGCCGATCGAGCCCGCCGCCATCTCGCTCTCGAGGCTGCCCTGGTACTGGAAGCCCCTGATCGAGCCCAGCTCCTCCTCGAACGGCGCGAAGTCGGGGCGGGTATCGCTGTGGAACACGGTCTCGGTGGTCATCGGATCTCCAGGATGGGCTTCGGGCCTCAGGCGTCGACGAGGAGGCGGGCAGCTGCCTCGTCGGTCACGAGACGATGGACGAGGCCGCTCCGGAGGGCGGCACGGATGGCGGGCACCTTGTCGGGCCCACCGGCGATGGCGATGACGTCCGGCACGCGCCGGAGCTGGGCCTCTCGGATGGCGATGCACCGCTCGGGCAGGCCGGCCGCCCGGACCTGGCGGCCCTCCGCGTCGAGCACGATCGATGCGATGTCGGCCACGCCGCCGGCCGCGTCGACGGTGCGGGCGTCGGCGTCAGAGAGGGCGGCCCGGATCGTGGACGCGCCGGGAGCCCAGGCCCCGATGCCGACCACGGCCCGGGTCAGGGAGTCGAACTTGCCCAGGGTCGCGGATGCCATCGAGTCGCTCGCGAGGGCGTCCGCCATCTCGGCGCTGCCGACGAGCAGCGGGACGTGGAGCGGGAACACCGGGCCGGTGGCGCGCTCCGCCAGTCGGCGCACGAGCTCGAGCGAGTTCACCTCCAACTCGATGGTGGGCACGCTGCCCACGAGCTGGACGACCGAGCAGGCGGGCAGGCGAGGGAGCTGCTCGACGAGGGCATGAAGCGTACGACCCCAGGAGATGCCGAGCACATCGCTCGCCTCCAGCACCTCGTCGAGCACCGCGGCCGCGGCCCGGCCGAGCTGGGCCAGGTGAAGGTCGCCGGTCCAGCCCGCCGCGCGGACCACGACCGCGCCCCGGATCTCGTGGCGCCGGGCCAGCTCGTCGCCGAGATCAAGGTCAAGCTCGGGCAGCGGGTCGATGTCGATGCGGACGATCCCGTCACGGCGTGCCCGCTCGAGCATCCGCGCGACCTTGAACCGGGACACGCCGAGCTCGGTCGCGATCTCGCTCTTGCTGGCCCCGTCGAGGTAGTAGCGCCGGCACGCGAGCACGGTGTTGAGCAGATGCAGCCGCGATGGCGCGGCGCTGGGCTTGATGACCACGCCGACAGCCTAGAACGCGATCATTCGAGCGTCAAGCGCTCAAATGAGCGCCCCTATCGGGCAGCCAGCGGGCATGGTCACCCCTCCCGCGAGCACCGGCACGCAGCCCATGTCGCAACCGCGGTCAATCGAACAGGGTCGTGCGTACCCCGAACGCCTCGACGACCTGTCTGGCCTCGTCCCTGCTCAGACCCTCCGCGCGCCCGCCCGCGACGAGATCCATGTACTCGTAGCGTGCCGCGGCCTCCGCGTACTCGATCCGGTCCACCGCCCGCGTGACGGACACGTCGCTGCGGGCCATGACGCCGTGCTTGCTCCAGACGTCGATCCGGTGCGTCCGGAGGCTCTCGACGTTGGCCGCCATCAGCGCGTCCGAGCCCGGGAGCATGAACGGGAGGACGCCGATGCCCTGTGGAAGCTGGACGATCGTCTCGGGCTCCCAGCGCATGACCTGGGTGTTGAACCGCGCTTCGTCCTGGTAGGCAGGGACATGCGACAGATAGGTCAGGTGCGGCGGCTGCGCATGAACCACGGCGTGGAAGTTCGTCCCGGTGCGGGCGACGGTGTCCTCGTGGACCGCCAGGTGCGAGTTCCACTCGGACGTCAGCTGCTCGAACAGCCGCGTCGGTGCCGTCCACAGCGTGGCCGTCAGCCCGTCGGCCGCGATGGCCACGGCGCCCAGGCTCGCGATCGGGTTGGCAGCGAGGTCGCGCAGGCGGCGCCCGGAGCCAGTCACGATCACGGTGTGGCCCGCGAGGTGGGCCGCCGGGACGGGCAGCTCGATCGGCTTGGGGTTGGGGAACGTTCGTCGCACCTCGATCGGCCAGCCGACGCATACCGAGATGTTGCCGGCCGCCCCTTCGCCGGCGTCGATCGCGGCGACCCGGCGGCCGCCCTCGCCCATCGAGGTCAGGAGCTCGTCGAGCTCCGGGAACGGCTCCGCCAGCGCCATCGGATCAGCCCCAGCCGGCGGCGGTGCCGCCGGCCCGCGCGGCGTACTTCGCCTCCTCCTCGCCTGACTCGAGGTAGGCGCGGTACGGGTCGGCAGGCAGGCCGCGCGCCACCCGCAGCTCGGCGAGCAGCGGCCGCACGTCGGTGTTGAAGGCGGCCCACAGCGCGCCGTTCGCCTCGAGCACGTCGCCGGCGGCCTGGGCAGCGAGGAGGCGCCTCGCGGTCGACCAGCAGCGCCTTCGCGATCGTCTCCTGGAGGTTCATCACGCTTCGGATCATGGCCGGCACCTTGGGCTCGATGTTGTGGCACTGGTCGAGCATGTACGTCGTCTGGTTGGCGCACGCCTGGGCGACCGGGTCTCCCTCGTCGCGCATCGCGTTGACGAGCTCGTGCGCGATCCGGAACAGCTGGTAGGGATCGATCGAGCCGACCATCAGGTCGTCGTCGCCGTACTTCTTGTCGTTGAGGTCGAACGCGGCCAGCCGGCCCTCCGCGAGCAGGAGGGCGACGATCTGCTCGATGTTGACGCCCATCGCGTGGTGGCCGGTGTCGACGCATACCCCGGCCCGGTCGCCCAGCTGGCGCACGACGTTGAGGCTCTGGCCCCAGTCCTGGACGTCGGTCGAGTAGAGAGCGGGCTCGTAGAGCTTGTACTCGAGGTACATGCGGGCCTTCGCCGGCAGGTGCGGCATAGGCCTCCTGGAGACCCGCGACCAGTCGCCGGTGCCGGCCGCGCAGGTCGTCCTGGCCCGGGTAGTTGGTGCCGTCGCCCAGCCAGACCTTGACCGCCTGGGCGTCCATCGCCTCGGCGATCTCGCAGCACTCGACGATGGCGGCCACGGCCCTGGCGCGAACGCGGGCCTCGGGATGGCACACCGAGCCCAGCTTGTAGTCCTCGTCCTGGAACGTGTTGCTGTTGATGCCGCCGATCGCGAGACCCCGCTCGCGGGCATAGGCCGCGAGCCCCGGAAGTCGTCGACCCGGTCCCACGGGATGTGGAGCGACACCGAGCCCGCGATCCCCGTGTAGCGGTTCACGGTCGCCGCATCGTCGATCTTCTCGAACACGGTGCGCGGCACGCCCTGCTGCGGGAACACCCGGAACCGGGTGCCGGTGTTGACGAACCCCCACGACGGGATCTCGATGTTGAGCCCGTTCATGGCCCAGTCGATCGCGCTCGACGGCCGGGGCGGACGCGGGCTTGGCGACGGCGGCGATGCTTGCCCATGGCTGGTCTCCTCGTGCTCAGGCGGAGGCGACCGTCCGTGCCGTCAGCGCGGCAAAGCGCGCGCGCGCTGTCGGACCAGTCGCCAGTCGGTTCGTAGGTGGTGATGGGGAAGGACCGGGCGGCGAGCTCGCGTGCCTCGCCGACGGACGCGAGCTCGCCGGCGGCGATCGCCTGGACGGCGAGGTTGCCGATCGCCGTCGCCTCGACCGGTCCGGCCCGGACCGGCAGGCCGGTGGCGTCCGCGGTCAGCTGGCACAGCAGCCGGTGGTTTGCGCCACCGCCCACGATGTGGATGGCGTCGATCGCGGTGCCCGTAGGCGGCGGCCAGCTGGTCGGCCGCCGCGGCATAGCGCAGCGCGAGGCTCTCGAGCAGGACCCGCATCAGCGTGGCGGTGTCCGCCGGCACGGGTTGGCCGGTCGCGGCGCAGAACGCCCGGACCCGGGCCGGAAGGTCGCCTGGGTGCAGCGAACCGCTCGTCGTCGGGGTCGATGAACGCCGTGAACGCCGGGGCGCGCTCGGCGAGCTCGGCGAGCCTCTCGTACGATGGCGCGCCACCGTCGGGCCACAGCGCACGCCGGCTCTCCTGGACCAGCCACAGACCCGGCAACGTTGCGCAGCAGCCGGATCGTGTCGGCGACGCCGCCCTCGTTGGTCAGGTTGGCCGCCAGGGACACCTCGGAGATCACGGGTTCTGGCACCTCGAGCCCGATCAGCGACCAGGTGCCGGAGGAGAGGTACGCGGTCGATCGCGAGGCGAGCGGAGTGCCGACGACGGCGGAGGCCGTGTCGTGGGACCCGGCGAGGACGACGCGCGTGTCCGCGAGACCGGGCGCCGCGGCGAGATCGCGTAGCAGCGGTCCCACGTCCGTCCCGGGCGGCACCACCTCCGGCAGCAGCGCGGTCGGGATGCCGAGACGGTCCAGCAGCGGCCGGGCCCAGTCGCGGGAACGCGCGTCGAGCGCCTGGCTGGTGGACGCGAGCGTGTACTCGGTCACGGCGCTGCCCGAGAGGAAGTGGGCGAACAGGTCGGCCATCATCAGCAGCCGGTCGGCGTGCCGCAGGAGCGGATCGTCCGTGCTCGCCATCGCCAGCAGCTGGTAGAGCGTGTTGATGACCATGAACTGGATGCCCGTGACCGCGTAGATCTCGTCGCGGGGCACCATCGCGAACGCCCGCTCCACCATGCCCGTCGGTGCGCCGGTCCCGGTAATGGACCGGATTCGCGAGCAGCCGCCCGCGCGCGTCGAGCAGCCCGAAGTCGACGCCCCAGCTGTCCACGGCGACCGATGCCAGCGGTCCTGCTGCGCCGGCCTTGCCCAGGCCCGTGACGATGTCGCCCAGCAGGCGGAGCACGTCCCAGTGGAGGGTGCCGCCGACGGTGACGGGCACGTTGGGGAAGCGGTGCACGTCCTCGATCGAGAGGCGTCCGCCGTCGAACGTGCCGACCAGGACCCGGCCGCTCTCGGCGCCCAGGTCGATCGCACCCAGTCGGACCGTCGCGCGGTCAGTCAAGGTGGAAGACCTCGTCGAGCCGGCGGTGGAAGCCCGTCGCGGGGTCCGTGCAGGGGTCGATCAGGCGCGCCATGTCGGCCTGCCAGCGGGCGTTGACCTGCTGGACGCGTCCATCGTGGCCCGGAAGCGATCGAAGTCCTCGACGTCGAGATAGCCGAACAGGTCGGTCGCGCGCGCGATAGATGGAGTAGTTGTGGCGCCGCCGGCCTTCGAGAGCTCGTCGAGCATCTCCGGCCAGACGGCGGCGTGGCGACGCCGGTACTCGGCCTCGGCGCCGGGCAGCAGGCGCATCGTGAAGGCGACGCGTTCCATGGGCTGGCTCCGTTCGGGCGGCCCCGGCGGCGGACGCCGCCGGGGCCGCGAGGATCGCGCGCGGCTAGAAGCCGAACTCGGTCGACGTACTGGTCGATGTTGTCCTTGTTGAACACGAACGGCGGGCCGAGCACGACGACGCTGTCCTTGCCGATCGTGTACGGCTGGCCGTTGTTGAGGCTCGGGACGGTGAACGTCTCGCCCTCCTGGGCCTGGATCTCGCCGTTCACGAGCTTGTCCGCGACGACGTAGGCGAGGTAGCCGAGGTCGGTGACGTTCCACAGGGCGAACTCCGGCGAGGTGCCGGACTTGACGTAGGCCTCCATGCCCTTCGGGGTGCCGAGGCCGGTCACGAAGACCTTGCCGGTCTTGCCGGCCGCCGCGACGACCTGGGCGGCGGCGACGATGCCGACGGTGGTCGGGGCGACGATGACCTTGAGGTCGGGGTGCGCCTGCAGGAGCGCCTGCGCCTGCTGGGTGCTGACCTGCGGGTCGTCGTTGCCGTAGACGACGCCGTCAAACTTGAGGCCGCTGTACTTGGCGTCCTTGAGGGTCGTCCTGCATGGCGGCGATCCAGGCGTTCTGGTTGGTCGCCGTCTGGGCCGCGGACAGGACCGCGATCTCGCCGGTGCAGCTCGGCGCGAGGTCGCAGGCCATGTCGGCCAGGCCCTTGCCGATGCCGGTCGGTGTCGGCCTGGTTGACGAACACGTCGTACGCGCCGACGGCCGGGCTCGAGTCGTAGCCGACGACCTTGACGCCCGCGCTCATCGCGTCCTTGAGGGCGGGTGCGACGGCCGTTGCGTCGTCGGCCGAGATGATGATCGCGCTCGACGCCCTGGGTCGTGGCGGTCTGGATGAACGGGACCTGCTGGGTTGCGTCGGCCGCCTGCGGGCCGACCTGGCTGACCGTGCCACCGAGCTCGCTGGCCGCCTTCTGCGCGCCCTTGAAGGCGACGTCGAAGTACGGGTTGTTGATCTGCTTGGGGATGACGACCGCCGTATGCGATGTCGCGGTCGACGCCGCGGCGGATGATTCGGACGCGGCGGACTCGGGGCGCCGGTGCGGCAGACGGGGCGGCGGGCGACGCGCGACGGGGACGGCGTGGCCGTACAGCTGCAGGCGGCGACGGCGAGTGCCAGGGCGCCGAGCCCAGCGGTGAGCCGCCGAGTGCGAGTGAACATGTTGCAATCCTCCTCGTGCAAACGGGCCGTGCCCGGATCAGCCAACGACCTCACCAGCCGCGGCTGCCGAGCCGGCCGGCGGGCGCCGGCCTCATCGACTCGGTCCGCATGAGCGACCGGATCTGGCGAGCGATGTAGGGAGCGGTGACGGAGACGATCAGGAGCAGGCCGACGGCGATCGCCCTGGTACTCGCCCGAGACACCGGCAGCCGCAGTGCGTTCTGCAGCACCGCCAACGTGAAGACGGCCAGGATGACGCCCGGGATCGTGCCCTTGCCGCCGTTGATGTCGACGCCGCCGAGCAACACGACCGTCACGACGGTCAGCGTCAGGTCCCGTGCCGTTGTCGGCTGCGGGCGCTCGAGAAGCGGACGTGAAGGATGACCCCGGCGAGCGCGGAGACGAGCCCGGACAGCGACGAACAGCCACGTCCGAATGCGCTGAACCACGCGCACGCCCGGAGTAGCGCGCGGCGTTCTTGTTCTTGCCGATCGCGAAGACCTGGCGGCCGATCCACGTGCCGTGGGTCACGACCCAGAACACCAGGCCCAGCACGGCGAAGACGACAGCGGCCACGGGACGGGCGTGCCCGGCACGTTGCCGAACCCGAACGCGGTGAAGCTCCGACGGGAAGGTGCTGACCACGCGCGGCCCGAGGACGATGCTGCGCCAGCCCCGGAACAGCGCCAGCGTGCCCAGCGTGACCACGAGCGAAGGCAGTGCCGGCGCGCGTCACGAGCAGGCCGTTGAGCAGGCCGCCCAGCGCGCCGACGGCGAGCACCGGCCGGGATGGCCGATCGGGAGGCACGCCGGCCGCCAACAGCCAGCCGAGGATCGCGCCCGCCAGCCCGACCATCGACTCGACCGAGAGGTCGATCTCGCCGGTGATGATGATCAGCGTCATCGGCAGCGCGATGATCGCGACTTCCATGACGGCGGTGACCAGGTTCGAGAAGTTCTGGCCGGTCAGGAAGAACGGCGACATGCGCATGCCCTCGAGCATGAGGCCGGCGAGGAGCAGGACGAGGAGCACCTCCCAGCGCGCGCAGCGGCGCCCAGCCTCGGCCGAGCGCGCCGGCCGGCGAAGCGGTCGGTCGTCGGGCACCCTGCGCGGCCCGAGCCGGCGCCTGGCGCCGGCCGATCAGCGCGTCGGCGCTGACGGCGACGAGGATCACGGCGCCGTAGATCGCCTGGAGGACCTCCTGGGGGAGCACCAGCAGGAGCAGGGCGTTGTTGATGAGCGCCAGGAACAGCGCACCCAGCGCGGCGCCGACGACGGTCCCGGAGCCGCCCGAGATCGAGCACGCCGCCGACGACGACCGCGGCCACGATCTGGAGCACCGTGCCCGATGCCGAGGTGGCGTAGATCGTGCCGAACTCCATGCCCCACATCACGCCGGCGATGCCGGCCAGGAGCCCGGCCAGGGCGAACGCCACGAACACGACCCGCGCGGCCGGATGCCGAGGATCGCGGCGGCCTCGGCGTTGCTGCCGACGGCGTAGAGCTGGCGCCCGAAGCGGGTCGAGCGCAGGATCAGCGCCACGACGACGACGATCACGATCGCGACGAGCACGAACACGGGGATGCCGAGGATCGTGTGCGTGGCCGGGTCCGTGTAGCCCTCGGGCAGGTCGGCGAGGTTGACCTGGTTGCCGCCCGCGAGGATGAAGACGAAGCCCGCGATAGATGCTGAGCGTGCCCAGGGTGACCACGATCGAGGGCACCTTGAACACCGTGATGATGGGGCCGTTGACCATCCCGAGCAGGAGGCCCGGCGCCGATCCCGACGACCCAGGCCGCGGGGACCGGCAGTAGCTGCTGCGCAGGATGTCGCCGACCAGAACGCGGTGAGCCCGATCGTCGACTCGACCGACAGGTCGATGCTCTTGGTGATGATGACCATCGCCTCGCCGACCGCGGCGATCGCGATGATCGCGGCGAGCGCCGTGACCTGGCTCAGGTTCGTCGCGGACAGGAACTGCGGCGCAACGAGCGCCACCAACAGCGCCAAGCAGGACCATCATGGTCGCGAGCGTCAGCTCCCGCGACCGCCCGATGGCGACACGGCACGCATCCGACGGCCTGCGCGCAGCGGCGCGTCGCGCAGCGTGCAACGGCCTCGAGCGTCCCCGGCGCGGGGCCGCGTCGGAGCGGCTCGGCTGCGGCCGCGACGGGCGAGGCGGCCGCGGCGACGCTGTCCGGTCGCGGCGAACATGACCCGCTCCTCGGTCGCCTCCGCGCGGGCGATCTCGGCCGTGCGACCCGACCCTCGTGGAGGACGACGATCCGGTCGCTCATCGCCGAGCACCTCGGGCAGGTCGCTCGAGATGAGGACGATCGCGAGCCCGGACGCGGCGAGCTCCGAGACGATCCGGTGGACCTCGACCTTGGCCCCGATGTCGACCCCGCGGGTGGGCTCGTCGAGGATGAGCACACGCGGCTTGGTCGCGAGCCACTTGGCGATCACGACCTTCTGCTGGTTGCCGCCCGAGAGGGCCTGCACCGTCTGGTCGACGCCCGTTGCCCGGACCTGGAACCGCTCGCGTGTACCTCGACGCGAGGCCGCCTCGACGCGCGGGCCGCAGGATCAGGCGCGGAAACAGGCGCGGGCAGGATCGGCAGCGTGACGTTGTTCGCGATCGAGAAGTCGAGGACGAGGCCGTCCTGGTGGCGGTCCTCGGGAACGTAGGCGATCCCCGCCGCCAGGGCGGCCGAAGGGGACCCGAAGTCTACGGGCGACCCGCGAGCCGGATCTCGCCCGCGGTCGCGCGGCTCGATCCCGAACAGGACCCGCGCGATCTCCGTCCGGCCGGCGCCCACCAGCCCGGCCAGCCCGACGATCTCGCCCGCGCGGACGCTGAACGTGACGTCGCGGAACGCCGAGGCGTCGGACAGGCCGCGGACCTCGAGGAGCACGTCGCCCGGCCGTGCTGGCCGCCTTCGGGAACAGCGACACGTCGCGACCGACCATGTGGCGGACGAGGTCGGCCGTGGTGAGCTCGGCGTCGCCGACGTGACGACGTGGCGGCCGTCGCGGAACACGGTCGCCCGGTCGCACAGGGCGAACACCTCGTCGAGGCGATGGCTGACGAACAGGATCGCGACGCCGCGCTCGCGGGTGCGGCGCACGATCGCGAACAGGCGCTCGACCTCGTGGGCGGACAGCGAGGCGGTCGGCTCGTCGAGGATGAGCACCCGCGCATCGACCGACAGCGCCTTCGCGATCTCGATGAGCTGCTGGTCCGCCATCGACAAGCCGCGCACCGGCGCGCCCACGTCGAGATGGACGTCGAGCTCCTCGAACAGGCCGGCGGCGCGGCGACGCATCTCGCGCCAGGCGATCGAGCCCAGCAGGCCTTTCGGCGGCGCGCCCAAGGAACACGTTCTCGGCCACCGACAGGTCGGGGAACAGCCTCGGCTCCTGGTGCACGACGGCGATGCCCAGCGCCCGGGCTGCGGCCGGACTCGGGATGGTCACGGCTCGCCGTCGAGCCGGATCTCGCCGGCATCGGGCTGGTGCACGCCCGCGAGGATCTTGACCAGCGTGCTCTTGCCGGCTCCGTTCTCGCCGACGAGCGCGTGGATCTCGCCCGCAAGCAGATCGAGCGAGACGTCGGTCAAGGCGGCGGTGGCCGCGAACCGCTTCGAGATGCCGGACAGCTCGATGCGCGGGGCCGCCTTCCCGCTCACCGCCGGGACGGCGTCGCCCGTCACCACGCCCGACGCCGTCACCGCGCGGACCCCGGTGCGACCTGGACGACCGACACGCCTGCTGCGCGCAGCTCTGCGACCACCTCGGCCGGGGCCTGGTCGTCGGTGATGAGCCCGGTCAGCCGGTCCGCACGGCAGAACGTCGCCGATGCCGTTCGCCCGAACTTGGTGTGGTCGACCAGCGCGTACGTCTCGCGGGCCGCTGCAACCATCGCGCGCTTGATCTGCGCCTCTTCCTCCATGGCGTCGGAGAGGCCGGCGTCCATCGTCACGCCGACCGCCCCCACGAACGCCTTCTGGACGTTGACCCGCCGGAACACGCCGTCGCCCAATGGACCGACCACCGACAAGGCCTCGGAGCGGACCCGGCCGCCCAGCATCAGGACGATGATCCCGGGATGGGTGGCGAGCTCGAGCGCGATGCGGATGCTGTTGGTCACCACGGTCAGCTGGTGCCACTGCCGCTGCTTGAGGTGCCGCGCGACGTAGAGCGCCGTGGTGCTCGCGTCGAACACGATGCTGTCGCCGTCCACCACGAGCTCGGCCGCCGCGGCGCCGATGCGCGACTTCTCGTCCCGCTGCCGCCGCTCGCGTACCTCGAACGCGGGTTCGGGCCGGCTGGCGCCGCGCGGCGCGATGGCGCCACCGTGGGTCCGGATCAGCCGCGCCTCGCCCTCCAGCGCCAGCAGGTCCTTGCGGATCGTGACGGGCGACACGCCGAACCGGGTCGCGAGGTCGGTCACGCGCACGCGCCCGCCATCCACGACGAGCTGCGCGATCTGCTCCTGGCGCTCCGGGGCGAACACGGCACCCGACGACATGACCGGCTTCGAGACCACCTGCTCGGACGCTCCAAACGAAACCCGAACGCGGCCTGTCCGAAAGTTCGGTTGGTTGCGATTGAGAGCACTTTGCTGGCAGCAGACGGCGATGTCAAGGCCGCTCGGAACGAAGGATCGGGGTCATCAGGCTTGAGTCCGGGGCGCGTCGCGCGTAGCATCCTCGGAAGCGGGTTGCGTCTCCGTTCAGAACCAATCGCAAAGACCCGTAAGCAGTCGGAGAGCAGGTCAGCCAACGATGGAGATGCCTCGCACGACGAGCGACGCGACGGGGGCGGGGTATCCGATCGTCAACACCCACGTCCACCTGGCGCCCAACTTCTCGGCCTTCCCGACGCCCGAGGCCGCCGTCGCGGCGGCCGAGGCGGAGGGCGCCCGGATCGTCGGCGCGTCGAACTTCCACGATCATCGGGTGTACCGACGGTTCTCGGACGCGGCGCTCGCGGCGGGCATCCTGCCGCTGTTCGGGATGGAGATCATCACCGTCGTGGACGACCTGCGCGACGCGGGGGTCAGGATCAACGACCCGGGCAACCCCGGCCGGATGTACCTGTGCGGCAAGGGCGCGGACCCGTTCCGGGCGGCGACCACCGTGGCCGCGCGCATCGAGGACCGCGCCCGGTCGGCCAACGAGGAGCGGGCTCGGGCGATGACCGCGCGGCTGCGCGACCTCTTCGAGGCGGCCGGCCTGGCGACCTCGCTCGACGACGGCGCGATCATCGATGACGTCGCCGAACGAGCGGGCGTCCCGGCCGACTGGGTGGTGCTCCAGGAGCGACACATCGCGTTGGCGTTCCAGGAGGCCCTGTTCCTCCAGGTGCCGCCCGAACGGCGGGGGCCGATCCTCGAGCGCGCCTTCGGACGCCCGCCCGCGGCCCCGGTCGAGGATGCCGCGGCGGTCCGGGGCGAGATCCGGGCGCGCCTCATGAAGGCGGGCGGTCCGGCCTTCGTCGACGAGACGCCGCTGTCGTTCGAGGACGGGTACCGCCTCGTCCTCGAATGGGACGCCATCCCCGCCTATCCGACGCTTGCTGACGGCACGACGCCCGTCTGCCCCTTCGAGGACCCGGCCGATGTTCTGGCCGCGCGGATCAAGGCGCGGGGGCTGCACCTGGCGGAGCTGATCCCCGGCCGCAACGACCCCGCGGTGGTGGACGCGTACGTGCGGGCGTTCCGCGCGGCGGGGATCGCGGTGATGGCGGGGACCGAGCACAACACGCTCGACCGGATCCCGTTCGACCCGGTGTGCCGCGGCGGACACCCGCTGTCGGCCGAGGCGCGGGCGGCGTTCTGGGAGGGGACCTGCGTCGTGGTCGCCCACCAGGAGCGCCGGCGCCGGGGCCTGGGCGGCTTCGTGGATGCTGACGGAGTGCCGGCGCCGGGTTTCCCGGATGCCGACGCGCGGATCCGATGGTTCGCGCATCTCGGGGCGAGCATGGTCGCCGGCGAGGAGGTGCCCGCGTGAGCGCCGGCATCGCGCGATCCGCCCGCCCGGGACAGGGTGGAGCCGTCGAGGAGCTGATCGCCCTCGCGCGTCGCTTCGGAGAGGACCCGTCGTTCTCGCGCGGCGGCGGCGGCAACGCCTCGGTGAAGACCGGGGACGTGCTGTGGATCAAGCCCAGCGGCGTGCCCCTCGCGACGCTTGATCCCGAGGACCTCATCCCGCTCGACCGGGCCGCCCTGCTCGCGTTCCTCGACCAGCCGCCGGAAGCCGCTCCCGGCGAGGACCCGGTGGCGCTGGCCGCCGAGCTCGCCCGGCTCGGTCCGGCAGGCGGGCGGCGGGCCTCGGTCGAGCTGCTGTTCCATGCGCTCCTCGAGCCGCGGTTCGTCCTCCACACCCATCCCACGATGGTCAACGCCCTCGGGTGCCTGGCCGACGGCGAGGCGGTCGCCCGCCGGCTGTTCGGCGACGACGTGGTCTGGGTGCCCTACACGGATCCGGGGCTGCCGCTCGCCCGAGCGATCCGAGCCGCTCGCCGCGCTCACGCCGGCCGGACCGGACGCCCGGCCCCCGGCATCACGCTGATGCAGAACCACGGCATGATCGTGGCCGCCGACGCTCCAGGGGAGGTCGAGGCGGCCTGCCACCGGGTGGCCGACACGATCAACCGGGCCGTCTCGGCCGTGCCGCGCGACTGGCCGGCAACCCCCGCGGCATCGGACGTCGCCGACCTCGTTCAGGCCCTGGCGCCGGCCATCCGGGCCGCGCTGTCGGGCGAGCGGCGCGGCGTCCTCGTGTTCGACGACGACCCCGTTGCTGCCGCCTTCAGCGCCACCGAGGCCGGCCGGGCGTTCGTGCTCGGCGGTCCGCTGACGCCGGACGAGATCGTCTATGCGCGCTCGGCCCCGCTGCTGCTCGAGCTCGACGGGCAGGATCCCGAGGTCGCCGCCGGCGTCGTCGCCGACGGCCTGGCCGCGCACCTCGCCGGCGGACGCGAGGTTCCGATCGTTGCCGTCGTCCCCGGACTCGGCCTGTTCGCGGCCGGGAACACCTGGGCCGAGGCCGACATCGCGCGCCACGTCTACCTCGACGCGCTGCGGGTGGGCGAGGCCGCCGGCCGCCTGGGCGAGGTGCGCCACCTCACGGCGACGGAGCGCCGGTTCATCGAGGACTGGGAGGCGGAGGCGTACCGGCGCCAGATCCACGCAGGCGATGGCGCGTCGGGCCGGGTCGCCGGCCGGATCGCGCTGGTGACCGGTGCCGCCCAGGGGTTCGGCCTCGCGATTGCAGAGGACTTCGTCGCCCAGGGCGCGCATGTCGTGCTGGCGGACGTCAACGCTCCGCTCGCGGAGGCCAACGCCGCGTCGCTCGTGGAGCGCTTCGGACCGGGCCGCGCCATGGCCGTCGCGATGGACGTGACCGACGACGCCAGCGTGGAGGCGGGGATCCGCGCCACGGTCCGCGCGTACGGCGGCCTGGACCTCCTGGTGTCCAACGCCGGGGTCCTGCGCGCCGGCGCCGTGACCGCCCAGCCGGTCGCGGAGTTCGACCTCGTGACCCGGGTCAACTACCGGGGCTACTTCCTGGTCGTCAAGCATGCCGCGCCGGTGATGGCCCGCCAGCACGGCGCGAACCCCGGCTGGTGGGGCGACATCATCGAGATCAACTCCAAGTCGGGACTCGAGGGCTCCAGCCGCAACAGCGCCTACGCCGGCAGCAAGTTCGGTGGCATCGGGCTGACCCAGTCGTTCGCCCTGGAGCTGGTGGGGGACGGGATCAAGGTCAACGCGATCTGTCCCGGCAACTTCCTCGACGGGCCGCTGTGGTCGGACCCGGACGACGGCCTGTTCGTGCAGTACCTGCGCGAGGGCAAGGTGCCCGGCGCGACCACGGTCGAGGATGTGCGACGTCATTACGAGGCCAGGGTGCCCATGGGCCGCGGCTGCACCCCCGCGGACGTGATGGAGGCCCTGTACTACCTCGTTGCCCAGCGGTACGAGACCGGCCAGGCATTGCCGGTCACCGGCGGCCAGGTGATGCTCAGCTGACCCGACATCCCACAGGAGCCGCCCCCTTGACCAGCCTGCCCGCCACCCAGCACGCGATCCAGTTCACGGGTCCCAACGAGGTCGTCCACAACCGGACGAAGCCGGTGCCGGTGCCCGGGCCCCACCAGCTTGTGCTGCAGGTCGAGGCGGTCGGGCTGTGCTTCTCGGACACCAAGCTGCTGCATGCGTTCACCGCCCATCCGCGCAAGAGCGAGGTGCTGGCGGGCATCGATCCAGGCGTCCTGGCCGAGATCCCCAGCTACACGCCCGGCGACCTGCCGCTCGTCCCGGGCCACGAGTGCGCCGCGCGGATCGCGTCGGTGGGGCCGGAGGTGCGGCACCACCGGGCGGGCGAGCGGGTGCTCGTGCAGACCGACTACCGCCACCTCCCGACGGCCGGCGCGAACGCCGCCTTCGGCTACAACTTCGAGGGCGGGCTCCAGGAGTACGTCCTGCTCGACGAGCGGATGATCCTCGATCCGGAGACGGGCGAGCGGTTCCTGATCCCGGTGGGCGAGGAGGCGTCGGGCTCGGCCGTCGCGCTGCTCGAGCCGTGGGCGTGCGTCGAGCGCTCCTACGCCTCCGAGGAGCGCTCCACCCTGGCGCGCGGCGGACGCCTGTTGGTGGTCGCGGACACGGGTCACGAGATCCACGGGCTGGACGCGCTGGTCGCCGCCAGCCGGCCGGGCGAGGTCCGGTGCATGCTCACGGACGACGAGCCAGGGTGCGGCCCTGGCGGGCGCGATGGGCGCGCGCGAGATCCCCTGCCGGCCGCCGGCCAGCCTCGCGGACCTGGCCGGCGAGCGCTTCGACGACATCGTCTACTTCGGGGCCGACGCGGGCCGGATCGAGGCGCTCCAGGACCTCCTCGCCCCGCGCGCCACGATCGACGTCGTGCTCGGCGGCGCGGCGGTCGACCGGCCGGTCGCGATCGACGTCGGCCGGATCCACTACGACCTGCTGCGCTGGGTGGGGACGACCGGCGACAGCGCCGCCGACGGCTATCGCCGCGTCCCGCGCACCGGCGAGCTGCGTCCGGACGACCGCGTGGCGATCGTCGGCGCCGCCGGCCCGATGGGCTTCATGCACGTCGTGCGGGCGCTCACGATGGGCATCCCCGGCGTGTCGGTGGACGCGATCGACGTGGACGACGCTCGCCTGGCGCACCTGGCAGCCATCGCCGGACCCCTGGCGGCCGACGCCGGGCTCGGCGCCCGGTTCGTGAACAGCCGGACCGAGCCCGCTGCGAGCGGCGCCTACAGCTACGTGGCGCTCATGGTGCCCGCGCCTCCGCTGGTGCTCCAGGCGCTCGCGATGGCCGCCCCGGGCGCGCGCGTCAACCTGTTCGCGGGGTTCGCGGTCGGCACCCGCGCGAGCGTCGACCTCAACGACCTGCTGGCGCGCGGGATCTACATGGTCGGGACGAGCGGTTCGGTGATCGCCGACATGCGGGCGGTGCGGGCCCGGCTCGAGGCGGGCCAGCTCGACACCAACGTCTCGCTCGACGCGGTGTGCGGCCTGGAGGGCGTGGCGGCCGCGCTGGCTGCCGTCGAGGCGCGCAGCTCCGGCGGCAAGATCGTCGTCTACCCGCGGCTCCACGAGCTGGGCATGGTCCGGCTGGACGAGCTGGCCGGCCGCTTCCCGGATGTCGCCGCGAAGCTCGAGGAGGGGCGCTGGACTCGCGCTGCCGAGGACGCCCTGCTGGCCGCGGCCGGCGACCACCACGGCGAGCCGGCACCCGAGCCGTCCCCCGCATGAAGGTCGCGCGGCTCCATGGACGGGGCGACCTGCGGCTCGCCGATGAGCCGGTCCCCGAACCCGGCCCCGGCGAGGTCCTGGTCCGAGTCACCGCGGTCGGGATCTGCGGGTCGGACCTCCACTGGTACGACGAGAGCGGGATCGGCGAGGCGCGGCTGGCGCGGCCGCTGGTGCTCGGTCACGAGGCTTCCGGAACGATCGCCTCGGGGCCGCGGTGCGGCACCAGGGTGGCGATCGATCCCAACCTGCCCTGCGGCGCGTGCGAGACCTGCGCCCGCGGCCTCGGCCACCTCTGCCCGCGGGTGCGCTTCCTGGGCCACAGCGACACCGACGGCGCGCTCCGCGAGCTCATGGCCTGGCCGGAGGAGCGCCTGGTCCCGATCCCGGATGCCATCGACGACGTGGCGGGCGCGGTCCTCGAGCCGCTGGGCGTCGCGATCCACGCGCTGCGGCTGTCGGGCCTGCGGCCGGGGGGCACGATCGCGATCGCGGGGGCCGGGCCGATCGGCCAGCTGCTGATCCGCCTGGCGTTCGCGGCCGGCGCCGCGGCGGTGGTCGCCACCGACGTTCTGCCGCCCCGGGTCGAGGCCGCTCGGACCGCCGGCGCCGTCGCGGAGCTCGTGGACGGTGGTGCCGAGCGTACGCGGCTGCTCGACGCTCTCGGTGGGCGCCCGGCCGATACGGCGATCGAGATCGCGGGCGAGGACGATGCCATCGCCACGGCCGCGATCCTGACCCGGCCCGGCGGCACGGTCGTGGCCGCCGGGATCCCGGCCGGTAACGACAGCGTGGTGCCGGCCTCGGTGCTGCGCCGCAGGGGCCTCGACCTGCGCTTCGCCCGCCGCATGAACCGCGTCTACCCTGAGGCGATCGCGCTGGTGGCCTCGGGCCGGATCCGGCCGGCCGAGGTCGTCACCGCGTCCTTCCCCCTCGGTGACGCCGACACCGCATTCCGCACGGCGGCACGGCGCGAGGGCGGCAAGGTGATCATCCGACCCTCCGTCTGATCGCCTCCACCCCCCAACGACCGGTCGCGGCGCGACGGGTGCCGGCGAGGTTTCCGGGAGGTCGCGGGCTGGCGCGGCGCCACCTTGACAGCCGCGGTATCGTACCGATGTTATCGGTAACTGGTATCGATAACCTCCCTGTGTCCCTCGCCCCCGCGCAGTCCGAGCTCCCGCAGAGGAACCCGCGATGGACGAACTCTTGGTCGAGATGGTCGGCATCCGCAAGGAGCTTCCTGGGCGTGCACGCGCTCGAGGACGCCGCTTCGAGCTGCGTTCCGGGCGAGATCCACGCACTCGTCGGCGAGAACGGTGCCGGCAAGTCGACCCTGATGAAGATCCTGGCCGGCGTCTATCGCCGTGACGCCGGGCGAGATCCGGCTCAAGGGCAGCGCCGTCGAGATCCCCAATCCGCACGCTGCCCAGCGGCTCGGGATCAGCATGGTCCACCAGGAGCTGAACCTGATGCCGCACCTGACCGTGGCCCAGAACATCTTCATCGGCCGCGAAGGCGGTCGCGTGGGCGCGGAGTCGTGCTGGACGAGCGCCAGCTCAACGAGCGAAAGCCACGGCACTGTTCGAGGAGCTGCACCTCGCACCTCGATCCGCGGGCCAAGGTCGGCGACCTCGCCGTCGCCCAGCATCAGATGATCGAGATCGCCAAGGCGCTCTCGTTCAACTCGAGACGTCCTGATCATGGACGAGCCAACGGCGGCCCTGACCGACACCGAGATCGACGAGCTGTTCCGGATCATGCGCGAGCTCCGCGACGCGGGGCGTCGGCATCGTCCACATCTCGCATCGCCTCGAGGAGCTGAAGCAGATCTCCGACCGCGTGACGGTCATGCGCGACGGGCACTACATCGACACCGTCGCGACCGCCGACGCCCCGATCGAGAAGATCATCTCGATGATGGTCGGGCGGACCATCTTCGAGGCCACGCCCGAGGTCCCGGAACACCCGAGCGACGAGATCGTGCTCGAGGTCCGCGGGCTGAACCAGGGCCGGCAGCGTGCGCGACGTCAGCTTCCAGCTGCGGCGCGGCGAGATCCTGGGCTTCGCCGGGCTCGTCGGTGCCGGTCGCACCGAGGTCGCGCGCGCGATCTTCGCCGCCGACCGGCCCGAGTCGGGCGAGATCTATCGTGCACGGCAAGCAGGTCCGGATCCAGAGCCCGACCGATGCGGTTCGGCACGGCATCGGCTACCTGTCCGAGGATCGCAAGCGCTACGGCCTGGCCCTGGCAATGGACGTCGAGACGAACATCGTGCTGGCCGCATTCCGGCACTTCGTCAACGCGTTCGGCGTGGTGAGGGCCTCCGAGACGCGCGCGGCCGCCGAGGCTCAGGTCAAGGGCCTCGAGATCAAGACCCCGTCGCTGCGCCAGAAGGCCCGCAACCTGTCGGGCGGCACCCAACAGAAGGTCGTCGTGGCCAAGTGGCTGACGGCCGAGACGGACATCCTGTTCTTCGACGAGCCGACGCGCGGCATCGACGTGGGCGCGAAGAGCGAGATCTACCGCCTGCTCAACGACCTCGCGGCCGAGGGCAAGTCGATCGTGATGATCTCGTCCGAGCTGCCCGAGATCCTGCGCATGAGCCACCGCGTGATCGTGATGTGCGAGGGCCGGATCACGGGCGAGCTCTCATCGGCCGAGGCCACGCAGGAAAAGATCATGGCCTTCGCCACCCAGCGCGCCTCTGTGGCGGCCTGAGCCCAATGACCTGTAGCACACGAAAGGCGGGTTGCTGATCGATGACGAGCCCGGCAGCCGGGATCGCGCGCCCCCGATCGCTGGTCAGGAGCGACGCGTTCCAGCGGGTCCTTGCGTTCGGCGCGTTGATCGTGCTGATCGTCTTCTTCAGCGTCGCCAACGAGCACTTCCTGAACTTCGGGAACTTCGTCAACATCCTGATTGCGACCGCGGTCGTCGGCGTCATTGCCCTCGGCGAGACGTTCGTGATCATCACCGGCGGGATCGACCTTTCCGTCGGCACGGTCATGACGTTGTCTTCCGTCATGACCGCCGTAGCGATCACGAACATGGGCTTGCCGATTTGGGCCGGGGTCATCGCCGGCGTCGGCACGGGCGGCGTGATGGGCCTGCTCAACGGCGTGCTCATCGCGCGTCTCAAGCTGCCGCCGTTCATCGCGACCCTCGGCACCCTCAACATCGCGCGCGGGCTTGCGCTCGTCATCACCCAGACACGACCCATCTACTTTACGAACACGCCCGGGTTCCAGAGCGGGGTCATGGGCAACCTGTTCGGGATCTCCATCCAGGGCGACTTCGGCATACCGAACATCGCCATCATCATGTTCGTGGCGATGATCGTCGCCGCCTTCATCCTGAACAGGACCGTGCTCGGTCGATACACGTTCGCGCTGGGCAGCAACGAGGAGGCCGCTCGCCTCTCGGGCGTGACCGTCCAGTGGTGGAAGATGGCCGTGTACGTGGTGGGCGGGCTGTTCGCCGGCCTCGCGGGGCGTGCTGATCAGAGCGCGCGTCAACTCCGCCCAGCCGGCGCTCGGTTTCGGCTACGAGCTCGACGCGATCTCGGCCGTCGTCATCGGCGGCACCTCGCTCGCGGGCGGCGAGGGCACGATCCTCGGCACGATCATCGGCGCCTTCATCGTCCGGACGCTCACAAACGGCCTCCAGATCATGAGCGTTCCCGCAGGAATGGCAGATCATCGTCACCGGTGTGGTCGTCATCCTCGCCGTCTACCTCGACATCATCCGTCGGCGACAGCAGCAGTAGGAGGAGCACGAGCGAAGTTCGGACGTGGACGGGACCCCGCCGAGCAAATCCGTCATCGCCGGCATGAACCTGGCAACGAAGTGGGGATCCTCGAGAGGAGCAGGATGAACAAGCGGTTCCTGTCCATCGTCGGAGCGGCGGCGATCGTCGTCGGCGCCTGCAGTTCGGCGGCAACGCCGAGCCCGAGCGCCGGTGGCGGCGAGTGCAGTGGTGGCGGCGGTAGCGCGCCGTACATCTCGATCGTGTCCAAGGGCTTCCAGCATCAGTTCTGGCAGGCGGTCAAGAAGGGCGCCGAGGACGAGGCCACCAAGGAAGGCGCCACCGTCAACTTCATGGGCCCCGACACCGAGTCCAACGTCGACCAGCAGCTCAACATGCTCCAGACGGAGCTGGCCAAGAAGCCTGCGGCGCTCTGCTTCGCGGCGCTCGACAGCAAGGCGGCCACACCGCTTCTGCAGCAGTTCCAGGCGCAGAACATCCCGGTCGTCGCATTCGACTCCGGCGTGGACAGCGACATCCCGCTCACGACCGTGGCCACGGACAACGTCGCCGCCGCGGCGCTCGCCGCTGACAAGATGGCCGCGGCCATCGGCAGCTCCGGCAAGGTTGGCGTGATCATCCACGACCAGACCAGCCGCACCGGCATCGACCGCACCGACGGCTTCATCAACGAGATGAAGGCCAAGTACCCGAACATCGAGATCATCGGCCCCCAGTACGGCGGTGGCGACCAGGCCAAGTCGGCCGACCTCGCCAAGGCGATGATCCAGGCCAATCCGGATATCAAGGGCTTCTTCGGCGGCAACGAGGGCAGCATCATCGGCGTCCTCAACGCCGTGAACGAGCTCAAGCTCAATGGAAAGATCACCTTCGTCGGCTACGACTCCGGCCAGGCACAGATCGACGCGATCAACAACGGCACGATGCTCGGCGCCGTCCAGCAGAACCCGATCGGCATCGGCGCCAAGTGCGTCGAGTACGCCATGAAGGCCATCAACGGCGAAACCAACTTCCCCAAGAACGTCGACACCGGCTTCATCTGGGCCGACAAGACGAACATCGACTCGCCCGAAGTTCAGGCGGTCCTCTACAAGTAAGACCCGCCTTCGCAGGCACCAGCCGACCCTGGGGGCTGTCCGCAGCGCGGCAGCCCCCTTCGGTTCCTCCGGGATCCTGCGCGAAGCCCAGCCGGAGCCCCAATGAGCACCATCAATGACGTCGCCAAGCGAGCGGGCGTGTCCGCCATGACCGTGTCGCGCGTCATCAACGGGACCGGGTACACGAGCCCCGCCACGCGCGCCCGCGTCGAGGCCGTGATCGAGGAGCTGGGCTACGTCCCCAACGCGCTCGCCAGGCAGCTCCGGTCCAAGCGCACGAAGACGATCGCCCTGGTCGTCTCGGACATTTCCAATCCCTTCTTCACCACGATCGCCCGCGGCGTCGAGGACGTTGCCGCTGCCCAGGGCTTCTCGGTCATGTACTGCAACACGGACGAGTCCGCGGACGAGGAGGAGCAGTACCTGCGGGTGCTCATCGAGCGCCAGGTGGACGGCGTGCTGCTCGTCCCGGCGCGCAGCTCCGACGACTCGTTCCGGCTGCTCAACCGGCACCGGATCCCGGTCGTCGTGCTCGACCGGCGGGTCGCCGCGCGACAGGTCGACACCGTCCGCTGCGACTCCGAGGCCGGAGCGTACGCGCTCGCGCGACACCTCCTGGAGCTCGGCCATCGCGACATCGCCGTGCTCACCGGTGCCCGGACGATCTCTACCTCGATCGACCGCGTCACCGGCTGCCGGTGGGCCCTGGACGAGGCCGGCCTCGAGCTCGCGGACGGCCGCGTCCTGTTCGGTGGGTTCAATCAGGCGGATGGGCACCGGATGGCGCTCGAGGTCCTCGACGCACCCGGTCCGCTGCCCACGGCGCTCTTCTGCGCCAACAACTTCATCGCGTTCGGCGCGATCCGCGCGCTGCGGGAGCGCGCCCTGCACGTGCCCCAGGACATCAGCGTGGTCGCGTTCGACGACCTGCCCGAGGAGTGGGTGAGCGAGCCGTTCCTCACCTGCGCCGCGCAGCCCGCCTACGACATCGGGCACCGCGGAGCGGAGCTCCTGCTGGGCCAGGTCGCGGGCGAGCACGAGCCGCGCGGCGAGTCGGTGGTGCTGCCGTTCGCGCTGATCGTCCGCCGTTCGAGCAGCCCGCCCCGCGTCGCCACGGCGGAAGCCACCGTATGACCGCTCCCGCGATGCTCGACGAGATCGCCGCCCATCGACTCGTCCAGCGCAAGATCGGGTCCGATCCCAGGTCACAGGAGGCCTCATGCTGACGACCCGGCTCATCCATCCCGAGATCCTCCAGGCCCTCGGGGAGGCGGGCCACGGCGCCCAGGTGCTGATCGCCGACGGCAACTACCCGCTCGCGACCCGCTCCAACCCCGCCGCCCGGCGGGTGTTCCTGAACCTCGAGCCCGGCCGGCTCACCGTCACCGACGTGCTCGAGGTCCTGGCCGAGGCCATCCCCGTCGAGGCCGTCCACGTCATGGGTCCCGACGACGGCTCCGAGCCCTCGATCTACGCGGACTTCCGGCGGATCCTGCCGGGCACCGAGCTCCAGCGGCTCGGGCGGTTCGCGTTCTACGACCTGGCCCGGGGTCCCGATACGGCGCTCGCCATCGGGACCGGCGAACAGCGCATCTACGCCAACATCCTGCTCACCATCGGCGTGGTCATGCCCCGCTAGGGGAGCGGCAGGAGCATCCATCGAGCGCGTCCCAGGAGACGAGGAAGGGCATGACCACCGTCAACACCTCCGGCCGGTTCGTCGGCGACTGGCCCCGCATCGGCATCCGCCCCGCCATCGACGGCCGGATGCACGGCGTCCGCGAGTCGCTCGAGGAGCAGACCCGGAACATGGCCCTGCGGACCGCCGCGTTCATCCGCGACAACCTCCGCTACCCGGACGGCACGCCGGTCGAGGTCGTCGTCCCGGACCACAACATCGGCGGCGTGTACGAGGCGGCCAAGGTCGCGGAGATGTTCCGCAAGGAGGGCGTCGGCGTCTCGATCACGATCACGCCCTGCTGGTGCTACGGCTCCGAGACGATGGACATGGATCCCCTGACGCCCAAGGCGGTGTGGGGCTTCAATGGCACCGAGCGCCCGGGCGCCGTGTACCTCGCGGCGGTCCTCGCCGCCCACACGCAGAAGGGCCTGCCGGCGTTCGGGATCTACGGGCGTGACGTCCAGGACGCCGGCGACGGCACCATCCCCGACGATGTCCAGGCGAAGATCCTGCGCTTCGCCCGGGCCGGTCTGGCGGCCGCGATCCTGCGCGGCAAGTCGTACCTGAGCCTGGGCGGCGTGTCCATGGGCATCGCCGGCTCGATCGTGGACCAGCCGTTCTTCGAGAAGTACCTCGGGATGCGGGTCGAGGCGGTCGACATGTCCGAGATCGCCCGCCGGCTGGAGGAGGGCATCTACGATCCCGACGAGCTCGCGAAGGGGCTCGCCTGGGCGAAGGCGAACTGCCACGAGGGCGTGGACCGCAACCCGTCCGACAAGGCCAAGTCCCGCGAGGAGCTCGACCGCGATTGGGAGATCGTGGTCAAGATGTCCCTCATCGCCCGCGACCTGCTGGTCGGCAACCCGCGCCTGGCCGAGCTCGGCTTCGGCGAGGAGGCGATGGGCCGCAACGCGATCCTCGGCGGATTCCAGGGCCAGCGTGCGTGGACCGACCACTCGCCCAACGGCGACTTCATGGAGGCGATGCTCAACAGCTCGTTCGACTGGAACGGGATCCGGGCGCCACACATGTTCGCGACCGAGAACGACTCGCTCAACGGCGCGACGATGCTGCTGTCATACCTGCTCACGAACCGGGCCCAGATCTTCGCCGACGTGCGGACGTACTGGAGCCCCGACGCGGTCGAGCGGGTGACCGGCTACCGGCCCGAGGGTGCTGCCGCCGACGGGTTCATCCATCTCATCAACTCCGGCGCCGCGACGCTCGACGCCACCGGCGCAATGACCGACGCCGACGGCAAGCCGGCGATGAAGCCGTTCTGGGAGATCACCGAGGCCGACGTCGAGGCGGCGCTCGCGGCGACCACGTGGTACCCCGGCAACCGCGGCTACTTCCGCGGCGGTGGCTTCTCGAGCCAGTTCGTGTCACGCGGCGGGATGCCCGTGACCATGGCCCGGCTCAACCTCGTCGGCGCCGTCGGTCCCACGTTGCAGATCGCCGAGGGCTGGACGGTCGAGCTGCCCGCCGAGGTCCACAAGATCCTCGACCAGCGGACCGATCCCACCTGGCCGACCCACTGGTTCGTGCCGCGGACCACCGGCCTGGGCGTGTTCCGCGACGTGTACTCCGTGATGGCCAACTGGGCCGCCAACCACGGCGCGATCAGCTATGGCCACATCGGGGCCGACCTGATCAGCCTCGCATCGATCCTGCGCATCCCCGTCCACATGCACAACGTGCCGGAGGAGGACGTCTTCCGGCCGTCGGCATGGGCGAACCTCGGCACCGCCGATCCGGAGGGCGCGGACTTCCGCGCCTGTGCCAGCTTCGGCCCGCTGTACGGGCGGCGGTGATCGCCTGCTGCTCTGTCGGTGCCCGCGGGGGCCTCGCGTCAGGCCACCCGTCAGTCGGGATCCGGGTTCGAATCCGAACGCCCGGTCGGCCCGGAGTCGGTGACGATGCGATGCTGTCGCGCGAACCGCGGGCCGCTAGCTCCGCTGGGCCGCCGAGTCGACCGCGCTGCCCGCCTGGGCGGCCGAGCCCAGGGCGCTTCCGCTGGAGCGACGGACGACGATCCTGGTGGGGAGGATGACCTCCCTGGGGAGGCGTTCGGGGTTGGCAAGCCGGTCGACCAGCACGGCGACGCTCTCCGCGCCGATCTCGTAGGCAGGCTGGGCGGCCACCGTCAGGAACGGAAACGTGACCATCGCCTCGGGCAGATCGTCGAATCCGACGACGGCGACGTCCTCCGGGACGCGCAGCCCGAGCCCATCGAGGGCATGCAGCGTGCCGATCGCGATGAAGTTGTTCGCTGCGAACAGGGCGCTGGGGGGCGGCTTCGCCGCCATCGCCCGTATGGCCATCTCGCGACCGCTGTCGATCGTGAAGGCGCCGTACAGCACGCTTGGCTCCGGCAGGCCGTGCTCCTCGACGACCGCCCGGCGGAAGCCGAGGACCCGGTCGACGGCCGAGGGGACGGCCGAGGGACCGGACAGGATCGCCATGTCCCGATGGCCAAGCTCCGCGAGGAGTCGCCCGAGCGCCATGGCGCCGGCCTCGGAATCGGCCCGGACGACGTCGGCTCCCGGGGTGGACGGGCGACGGTCGACGGCGACGAGGGCGACGCCGTGCTCTCGGCACAGGCGAATGGTCTCCGCGCCCGTGCCGGCCGGAACGACCAGGATCCCGTCAACCTGCCGCTGGAGCAGGATCTGCGTGAGCCGTTGCTCCTCGTCCTCGCGTTCGTCCGTGTTGGCCAGGATCAGGGTCAAGCCCGCCTCGCGCGCCGCGGCCTCGACACCGTGCGCCAGCGTGGTGAAGAACGGGTTGGTCATGTCGGGGAGGAGGAGCGCGATGGTATCCGTCCGCCGTGCCCGGAGGCTGCGGGCAAGCGTGTTCGGCATGTAGCCCGTCTCGGCGAGGGCCTGCTCGACGCGCATACGCAGCCTGGCGCTCACGATCCCCGAGCCGTTGACGACCCGGGACACGGTCATCGGTGAGACGCCGGCGCGCTTTGCGACGTCGTGCAGGGTCGCCATGCTGGTTGCGCGTCCCTTCAGCAGCGGTGTTCTGATAACGTTAGCAACGGACCGGGCGGGGTGTCCATCGCCTTGGCGTCGCGCGCAGTGTCGGGCAACCGGGACTCGGCACGATCTCGTGTTGCGGCAGTCCGACCGCCCGGGTTCAGAGGACGCGGTGATCCCGCCGACCATGGTCGGTGGTTGCGAAGGGAGCCGCAGCCTGGACGCCCCTGAGCTCGGTGCTGGTACGCGCCTGGAGGCCTGCGTGGGGCCTGCGCTCTAGCACGATGTACTCGATCCCGTGTGCCGTGCAGAACTCGCGCTTCTCTGACTCGTCGCCGTCCTCGTTCACGACGTAGTACGTCGGCTGGATCTCGGCGATCTCCGGCTCCGCGTCCATCCAGCCCGAGCCGGACGAGACGAGGCAGTGGTGGACGACCCGCACCGCGCCGACCATGTACCGCCGCTCCTGCTCGCGCTGGAGGGGGTGGCCGGGGCCCTTGAGGAGCTCCACGTTCCGGTCGCTCCCGACGACCACATACAGGGCCCCGAACGCGGCCGCATCCATGAAGAACTGCACGTGACCCGAGTGCAGCCAGTCGAAGCACCCGGTGACGACGACCCGCGGGCCGTCGACATCCCGGCCCGGGCGGGGCTCGATGAGCGGGAAGCCCGCCGTCTGCGCTCGGGGCATCGTGAGGAACGGAACGCCATGCGCGTCGGCTGCCGCCCGGGCCACGGGATCCACCTGCCCCTCCAGGGTGACGACCAGGGCCTGACTGGAGACCAGCTCGCCCATCTCTGCCGCCAGGGGCCGATCTGCGATCTCCGTGCTGGTCACCCAGCGCATCGACTCCGCCAGGAACGCCCGCTCGGCGGCGGGGAACATGGGCGGGGCCCCGGTGCGCATCGCGACCAGCGCATCCGAGGGGACGCGGACGTGCAGCGGCCCGTGGCCGGCCGCCTCCTGGAGGAACCGGACATGACCCGACCGGAGGTTGTCGAGGCTCATCTCGATCACGACACGCCTCCGACCGGGCGGGGCGGGATCCGCTCCCCAGTCCTCGGACATGGTTCCCGCCATCAGGACCTCCGGATGGAGATTCGGCTCGATCCGGGTGGCTCGATGTCCGAGGCGACGACCAGGTATCCGCCGCCGCAGCCGGAGGTCATCACCCCTGGGTATTCCGCGGCATAGGCGGCGAGCAGGCCACGGATGTCGATCGTGATCGCGGGATGCTCGAAGATCTGCGGCAGGATGGCGCCCCACGCACGAGTGCACTCATTGAGCGACTCGCCCAGGGCGAGGGTGTCCATCGCCACGATCGCGTCGAAGCAGGCACGCCCGGCGGCACCGAGGCGGCCGATCCAGTGGGGCTCCAGGCGCTTCACGCCCAGGGGGCCGTAGCCGGGCGGGCGCTGCGCGATGGGGATGAGATGGATCGCCCGCTCGAGCCACGCGACGACCTCGGGGTCCGTCGTCGAATTCGACATGCGATGGGAACCAGCCGCCGTCCACCGATGCGTCGTAGTCGAGGCGGCTGATGCCCGGATAGACCAGCCCGCACATGTCCTGCGATCCGGACGGTTCGGCGAGGTTTGCATTCTCGGCCGCGTACAGCTCGCGGACCAGGCTGCCGGGGGGTCGATCCCTCGGCAGCCGGTCACCCCAGAGCGCCTTGGCTGCGGTCCTGGTCCCGGTGGCCATGCCGCATCGGTCCATGTACCGGACGGTCGGTTCCAGGGACACGACGACCATCGACCCGGGCGGCTCCGGGTTGTGCTTCGAGACGAACGGCTGATCGATCCAGCCACCGGCCATCTGGAGCCGATAGGGGAGGCCCCCGACCATCTTCCGGATGCCGGCCGGCGCGACAGGAGCGGGGGCGGTCGCCTGGGCGGGCCCGGGCCTGGCGGTCATCCCTCGACGACGCGCTTGCCGGCCTTCCGGGCGGCGTACTGCTCGGCGATCCAGGCGTACGTCGCTGCCATCCCGTCGCGCAGCGGCGTGTTCGGTTCCCAGCCCAGGACCTGCTTGATGAAGGTGTTGTCGCTGTTGCGTCCGGCGACGCCCTTCGGCGCGTCAGGGTCGTACGCGCGCTCCAGCTTCACGTCGGCGATCTGTTCGACGATCGAGACGAGCTCGTTGATCGAGACCATCTCGCTCGAGCCGAGGTTGATCGGCGTGGCGATCAGCTCCGGCGTGTGCATGATCAGGTCGATGCCGTGGAGGCAGTCGTCGATATAGCAGAACGAGCGCGTCTGGCTGCCGTCGCCCCAGATCTCGATCCGAAGGTCGTTCGTGTCCTTGGCCTCGATCACCTTCCGGCACATGGCCGCCGGTGCCTTCTCGCGGCCACCGAACCACGTGCCGTTGGGTCCGTAGATGTTGTGGAAGCGAGCGATGTGGGTCTCGAGCCCGCGCTCGGCCCAGTATTCCTGGCAGAACATCTCGGAGATCAGCTTCTCCCAGCCGTAGCCGCGCTCGGCCATCGCCGGGTAGGCGTCGGACTCCTTGAGCGCGATCACCTGAGGTGTCTTCTGCAGATCCGTGTTGTAGGCGCAGGCCGACGAGGAGAAGAAGTAGCGCTTGACGCCGGCCCGGTACGACGCCTCGGTCAGGTGCGTGTTGACGAGGATGCTGCGGAGGCACTCGACCCGGAAGTTCTCGATGAAGCCCATTCCGCCCATGTCGGCCGCGAGGTTATAGACCTCCGTCGCGCCCTTGACCGCGTCGATCGCGTTCTGCTCGTGGCTCAGGTCCATCGAGATCGACTCGACGCCGGGGACCCGCAGGTACCAGTGGGGAAGCGGCTTGCGGTCGATCGCCCGGATGTTCGTGTAGCCCTGCTCGTGGAAGTAGCGGCTCAGCGACCCGGCGATGAACCCGCCCGCCCCCGTGATCACGATCAGGTCGTCCCTGTCGAGTCCGCGCCTGATCGTCGTGCCTGGGATCCTGTCGGTGAACTCCTGGCTCATGGCGGGTACCTCTGCGAGCGGACGGATGGCGACGGATGACGTGGCGGGCGTTGCGTGGCGGCCCTTGCGTGGCAGTACTTGCGTGGTAACGTTACCACCCGCACATTACACCGAGCATGCGGCGTTGTCCATCGGAGGCGCTTTCCTGATTGCTGCCTCTCGGGCGACACGTCGACGGTTGGGCCCCGTGCCTCCGACGCACGACCCGCCGGGGGATGCGATCCTCTGCGGGTGACGAACCGCGACCCCGACCGTTCGACCCCGGCCGCCAACCGCGCGCCGGGTTCGCTCGTCGTCTGCCTTCCCGACGTGCCTGAGATCCGGTTCCTGGGTCACCTCCCGACTGACCTCGAGGTGGTGCTGGCCCGCGAGGACCGCCCGGCCCCCGACCTGTCGCGCGTCGACCTCGTGGTGCCCATGCATTGGATGCGTGATGCGGTGCTCGCGGCGCTCGCGTCGCCGGGCCGGCTGCGCGTGATCCAGACCCTCAGTGCCGGCGTGGACTGGCTGGTCGGGCATGTGCCGGGCGAGGTCCTCGTGTGCAATGCGCGAGGCGTCTACGACGCGCCCTTGGCCGAATGGGTGGTGGGCAGCATCCTCGCTGCCCAGCGCGGGCTGCTGCAGGCACGGGACGCGCAGGGTCGAGGGGAATGGACGAGCCTCGAGCCCAACGAGCTGGCCGGCTGTCGCGTGGTCATCCTCGGCTTCGGGTCGATCGGATCCGCCGTCGCCCGGCGTCTCGGGCCGTTCGGGGTCGAGATCACCGGCGTCGCCCGCACCCGGCGGGCCGACGCTCTCGGCCTCGAGGATCTCGACGACGTCCTCCCGACCGCCGACGTGCTCGTCGACCTGCTCCCGTTGACCGGCGAGACGGCCGCCCTCCTCGACGCCGGCCGGCTGGAGCGGCTCCCCGACGGCGCCCTGGTCGTCAACGCCGGCCGCGGGGGCACGGTGGACACGGACGCCCTCGTCCGCGAGCTCGAACGGGGCCGGCTCCGGGCCGCGCTCGACGTCACCGACCCCGAGCCGTTGCCCGATGGGCACCCGCTGTGGTCGCTGCCGAACGCGCTGGTCACGCCGCACATCGCGGGCGACTCGCCGCAGGCCGCCGTTCGCGCGTTCGAGCTCGCCGGCGACCAGGTACGCCGATTCGTCGCGGGGGAGCCCCTGGTCAACGAAGTCCATCGCTACCAGCTCGCATGAGCCCTGGCGCCGAGGCCGGCGGCGGCACCGGCATGCCTGCCGAGATCACCGCCGATATCCGCGCCCGCCCCGTCGCGGCGCGGGCGATCGCCCGCCTCGCGACCCCGGTCGTGCTGCCCGGCCGCTTCCGAGCGGTCGTGTTCGACATGGACGGCATCCTGCTGGACTCCGAGCCCCTGTGGCTGGACTCGTACCGGGGCCTGATGCAGCGACATGGCGACGAGTACACGCGCGCCGACCGCGTCGCGACGCTGGGACGCGCTCTCGACGACAGCGCCATCTACCTCGCGGGCCGCCTCGGGATCGCGGCCGGGATCGTGGCCGACGAGGTCGGGGACGACATGCTGGCGCATTACCGTCGGGGTGCCCCGCTCCATGCCGGTGCACGGAACCTCCTCGAGGCCCTGGCCGGCCGGATGCCGGTCGCCGTCGCCACCAACACCAGGGGCTCGTTCGCCCGGGAGGCGCTCGCCGCGGCCGGCCTCGACGTCCTCGGGCTCGTCGCCTCCGGTGCCGACCTCGGGCGCCCGAAGCCGCTGCCCGACGTCTATGTCGCGGCGTGCCGCCTCGTGGAGGTCCCACCGGCCGATGCCGTCGCGTTCGAGGACTCGCCGAGCGGCGTGCGGGCCGCGGTGGACGCCGGCCTGGTCGTGGTCGGCGTCCCCGAGCACGGGATGGACCTCTCCGGGAGCGGCGCCCACGCGCTCATCGGCTCGCTCGCCGAGGTGGTCGTCCAGCCCTGAGGCGCGCCCGGGGCTCGGGACCGAGGCGCCCCGGGAGCGGCCCCGGGGCGCGCGTCAGCCCGCGATCAGATGCCGGTCAACACGCAGCCGGACCGCTGGTTGCTCCACTCCTGCTGGAGGTAGTAGCGGTTTCCGTTGATCAGCTGGTTGTATCTGGCGCCGTTGGGCGCCGTGCCCAACGCGGTCCCGAAATTCCAGGCGCACTTGTCGCCGTTCTCGTAGCCCGAGCTGTCGTACCACGCGCTGCCCTGCTCGTCGGTGATCGCCTCGTTGTGCTCGTGGCTGGCCACGTTGAGCGTCGCATCCGCGTTGTTGCCGTTGGGGTGCTGGCCGGAGTCGCAGGTGTAGATCCGGTAGCTCTGCGCCGCATACGGCTGGTTCGCGTACAGGATCGCGTCGCTGCCGCCGCCGATCCAGCTGTGGTACGCGCAGAAGTTGGTGTAGGCGCAGCTCGAGCCGTAGCAGCTGCCCACGCCCTTGGGCGTGAACATGAAGAACAGGCTTTGCACGCCACCGCTGCTGGCCGGCCAGCCGTTGACGCCCACCACCCGCTGGATCTCGGCCTGGAGCTGCGCGTCGCTGAGGCACGTCGACGTGGCCTTGTCGTGGCAGCCGTTGGTCGGGTAGGCCCTGGTGTCGAGATAGGAGGCCACGAACGTCGAGCCGACGTCGATGCCCGAGTACTGGGTGTCGCTGTAGTAGACGTTCGAGGTCTGGCCACCGTCGGCGGCCACGTCGGTCAGGTACTGGTTGATGGTGCTGACGTAGCCCGGCTCCCAGTCCGAGGCCTGGCCCCAGAAGATTGCGTAGGTCCGGTTGCCGCTGCCCATCACCGGGCCGCCGTGATAGGTCAGGTTCGCCGAGCGGGTCGGGCGTGCTCCGCCCCTGGCCTGCTCGAGGACCGGCACGATCCCCAGCGCCCGGCCGGGCGGCTCGGCGCCGCGGGCAGGAGATCCGGCGGCCGCGGTGGCCACCCCGGCAGCGGACAACAGGCACACGAGGCCCAGCGCGGTGATCAGGCGACGCACGAGCGGCCCTCCCCATTGGTTGCCCAGCCCGTGTGCCAGGTCGGCGGTGGGACGCTGGACCGGACGAGGGCGCCGATCGTACATGGGCGGACGCCGCAGGAACAGCGTCAAGGATTTGACTCGGGTGCCTCCGCGCACCGGGACGGACCCAGACCCCGGCCCGGCGAGCCGCGGTCGTCACGATCCGAGCGTGCGGCGGGCACGCCTGGGTGCGATCCTCTGGACGGCGCCGTGGAGGCGCCTGCCATGCAGGACGGCTCCGTGCGGCATCCCGCCGGCTGCCCGCCGCGTCCGGATCGCACGACACGAGGCAGCCCATGAGCAGTGAGCGCGGCCGCCGGCACCTGGGCGAGCTGTTCGCGGCGCTGGCCGCGATGGGCTTCGGGTCCGCCTACGTCGCGACGGCCTTCGCCCTTCACGGCTTCGAGCCGCTTCCCGCGGCGGTGTGGCGAAGCGCGTTGGCTGTGCTGACGCTCGGGCTGATCGTCGGGGCCCGTGCCTGGTCGATGCGGGCTGCCGATGGGCCGCAGGACCGGGCCGCCGGGCGGGCTCCGTCGCTGCCCGCCCGGGCGCTCCGCCTGCTGGTGATCGCCGGCTTGGGCGGACCCGTGTTCCTCGCCTCGATGAACCTCGCGGTGGACCACGTCGGCGCAACCATCGCCTCGTTCGTGGCCGGGCTGTACGCCGTGCTGTCGGCCGTGATCGCGCCGGTGGTGCTAGCCGAGGCGCTGACCGCGCGCGTGCTTGCGGGCTTCGCGCTCGCGCTGGCCGGAACCGCGCTGCTCGCCGAGCTCGACCCCCTGGGCGGCGACGCCACCGGCATCGGGTGGGGCCTGCTCGCCTCGGTCTCGTTCGCGCTGTACCTCGTGCTCACGCGGCGCTGGTCCGCCCGGTTCCGGCTCGACGGCTTCGCCATCGCGCTCACCAACATGTCGCTCACCGCGCTCGTGCTCGGCGGGATCGTGCTGGCGACCGCGCCGGCCACCCTCGTGCCATCCCGGGTCCCGGGCGACGCGCTGGCCGCCCTGGCGTGGCTGGCCGGGGTCGCGGCGGTTGCCCAGCTGCTGACCGTCGCCAGCGTCCGGCGGATCCCGGCCGCCCGCTCCGCTGCCTTCCTGCTGCTCAACCCGGTCACGGCGACCATCCTGGCGGCCGTGCTGCTGGGCGAGCGGCCTTCGACGCTCCAGGTCACCGGGGGCGTGCTGGTGCTGGCGGGGATGGCCGTGGCGACGGTGCCGGTGCGCCGGTCCGCGGCGACGGCGCCCATCGACTAAGGGATTCCAGCGCCGGCGGCGTCCTCGACCGAGAGCCGAGGTGCGCGGGAGACGAACCTGGCGTAGCCGGCGGTCGCCGCTTCCAGCCCGAGCACCTCGGCGGTCGAGAGGGGCGCGAGTGGTGCGGCCTCGACCCGTACCTCGCGCGACGTCGATCGCCGGCTCCAGGTGCCGACCACCTCCCCGTCGATCACGATCGTCGGCTTGAACATGCCGTTGCTGCCCGGGACGATCGCCTGCGCGTGCTCGGGCGCGAGCATGGCCGATCGATCCCGGTAGCCGAGCAGGTACTCGTCGAACCCCGGCAGCAGCAGGACGCCGCCGGCACCCGGCGGCGGCGCATCGAGGGTCTCGAGCGCCAGGTGGTAGGGGACGCCGCCCGCCTCGATCGACGCGAGGCCCGTGCCCGCCAGCGCTGTGCCTCGTCGGACGTCGCGCATGGTCAGCCCCGACCAGCGGGCGAGGTCGGCGATCGTGGCCGGCCCGTGGCTTCGGAAATAGCGGAGGGCGAGCTCGGTCAGGGCCTCGTCCCGCTCCAGGCGCCGGGGCGCCCGAACCCAGGCGTCGAGCCGCGCGAACGTCTGCCGGGTCCCGTCCGACGGCCCCAGCACGAGCGTCCCCGTCTGGGCCAGGTACCACAGCAGGTGGTAGCCGCGCTGTCCCGCCGTGGAAACCCCGCCGGCGTCGATGGCCGCCAGGAGGGATCCGCGCGACAGGGCCGTCCGCCCCGGCAACGCGTCGACCGCGAGCTCGCGCGCCCGTTCGACCTCCGCCTCGGTGATCCCGAGCACGGCGCGCCGCTGGGCGGCCGAGGCGAGCGACCGCTGCGCGGTGAGGTCGAGCATCCAGCGGAGGTCCTCGGCAAGGACGAGGTGCAGGGTGCCGCGCATCGGCCACGACCGGACGACCTCGCCGGCGTCGAACGCGGCGTCGACGTCCGCGAGCGTCGCCCCGGCGACGCGCAGCCCGACGGACCAGCGCGCGCCCGGCAGGTCCTGACCCTGCATCGCGAGCATCCAGCCGACGGCTTCGCCGGGAGTGCTCGCGGGCGTGCCGGCCAGCCGCTGGGCAACCAGACGAAGCGCAGTGATGCGGCGATGGTCAGCGGACCGGCGGCGACGTGACACCGGGACAGTATCGAGCGTCGGCGAGGCGCCCATGCCGCGTGCCGGCGCCGGCCACCGATCCTTCGGCAGTGACGGGATCGGTCATCCGCGAGCCGGATGGCACGGGCAGTCCATGACCTGCGCAACGTCAGGCACCTGCTGCCCGGTCGATACGATCAGGCGAGCAGCCAGGCCAATCGAGGGTGGTCGTCCCATGCGCGTCGTCGCTCTCCCCAAGAACCAGCTGATCCTCATCGCCGGCATCGTCTGGTGCGTCGCCGGTGCCATGGTCTGCATGGTCGGCGTCCCGCTCGACCTGCGGCTGGCGCCCAGCCACCTGATCCTGCTGCCCCTGACCGGGCTGATCTTCGTCGCGTTCTACGCGTTCGTGTTCTCGCGCCTGGTCCACAGGCACACGCGGCGGATCCGCTCCCGGGCCGAGGACCGGCTGCCCGTCTGGCAGCTGTTCAACGCGTCGTCCTGGGCGGTGATGGCGGTGATGATGGGCGGCGGCCTCGCGCTCCGCCTCTCGCACCTGCTGCCGGACCAGTTCATCGCCTTCTTCTACAGTGGCCTCGGGGTCGCGCTGTTCCTGTGCGGGATCCGCTTCCTCGGCGTGTTCGTCCGCAAGGACGTGCTGGCCCTCGCCTCGGCGCCTGCCGCGCCCGACGCCTGATCGCCGCGCAGCAACGTCGGGCGCATCCCGACCAACCGCGGGACCGCGGCGCGGGTAGGATCAGCCGATGGTGACGTCCCTGCCGGCCGGGCCGCCGTTCTCCATTCGGGCACGCATCCTGACGCCCCTCACGTCGGGCGGCTCCCGGTACCAGGCCGACGGTCGGATCGACGTTGACGCGCACGGACGTATCACCCGCGTCGGATCGTGGACCGACACGGAGCCGGGCGAGGACCGGGCCGCGATCGACCTGCGGCCGCTGGTGCTGCTGCCCGGCATGGTCGACCTCCACGTCCACCTGCCGCAGCTGCCTAACGCGGGCGTCGGCGCCGGGCTGCACCTGCTCGACTGGCTGGAGCGCTACATCTTCCCGCTCGAGCGCGCCTTCGACCAAGCGGCGGCGGAGCGCCTGGCCCCCGCGGCCTGCCGCGCGTTCGCCGCGGCGGGCACGACGACCGCGGTCATGTACGGCGCCGTGTACGAGCCCTCGCTCGACGCCGCCTTCCGGGCCGTCGAGGCGCACGGCATGCGGGCCGTGATCGGCAAGGTCATGATGGATCGGGGCAGCTACGACGACCGGCTGCCACCCGAGCGAGTGCTCGAGACCAGCCTCCGCCAGTCTCGCCGACCTGTGCCGCCGATGGCACGGTCGCGACGGCGGCCGCCTGCGCTACGCGTTCACCCCGCGCTTCGCGGTGGCGTGCAGCGCGGACATGCTGCGCGAGTCCGCTGCCCTGGCGCGGGCCACCGGGGCGTACTGGCAGACCCACCTGTCCGAGGACCGGGCCGAGCTGCGGGAGGTGGCGAGGCTCCACCCCGAGGCCATCGACTACCTCGACGTCTACGACCGGGCGGGCGGGCTGGGCCCGCGGACGATCATGGCCCACGCGATCCACCTCTCCGAGCGCGAGATCGGCCGCCTGGCCGAGACCGGGACCGCGGTCGCCCACTGCCCGGCATCGAACCTGTTCCTGGCGTCGGGTGCGATGCCCCTCGCGCGCTACCGGGCCGCCGGCGTCCGCGTGGGCCTGGGGTCGGACGTGTCGGCCGGCCCGGAGCTCTCGATCTTCGCCAACATGCGCGCCGGCGCCTATACCCAGAGCGGGCTCCACGTCCTGGCGGACGGCGCCGGACCCGAACCGCTGGCACCGCTCGACTGGCTCCGGCTGGCGACCCTCGAGGGGGCGCGGGCGCTGGGCATCGATGCCGAGATCGGCTCCCTCGAGGTGGGCAAGGAGGCCGACCTGATCGCGCTGGACCCGCGCCTGGTCGCGCCCGTCGAAGGGGTCGATTCCGACGACCCGGCCGAGATCATGTCGCGGCTCGCGTTCCGGCCCCACCCCGGAATGGTCCGCGCGGCGTGGGTCCGGGGGCGGCGGCTGGACGGCCCGCCGGGCCCCGCCTGAGACCCGGGAGAGCTCGGTGACCACCCCCCGCGCCCTCGACCTGCTGCTCGACCACGGCACCATCGTCGACGGGACCGGTCAGCCCGGCTACCCGGGGCGCGTCGGGGTCGATGGCGACAGGATCGTGCCTGCCGGGTCCCGGCGAGGCGGTCCGCGCGCGCCGCACGATCGACGCCTCCGGACTCGTCGTGGCGCCCGGGTTCATCGACCTCCACAGCCACGGCGGCCTGGTGATGCTCGCCGAGCCGCGCCACGAGCCCAAGGTCCGCCAGGGGGTGACGACCGAGCTGATCGGCGTCGACGGCAACGCCTACGCGCCGTTCTCGGACCCGGACGACCTGAACGACTTCGTCGTCCTCAACGGCGGGCTCGACGGCCGCCCAGACATCGACTACGACTGGACCACGGTCGCCGGGTACCTCGCCCGCTACGACCGTCGGGTGGCGGTCAACGTCGCCTACGTGGTGGGCAACTCGCCGCTCCGGATCGCGGCCCTGGGCTGGGACGAGATCGAGGCTGGCGAGCGGGCGGTCGCCGACCAGCGCGCGATGCTCCGGGAAGCGATGGAGGAGGGCGCCTTCGGGCTCTCCACCGGGCTCGACTACCCGCCCGGCTCGTACGCCACGACCGCGGAGCTGGCGGCGCTGTCCGCGGAGGCGGCCAGGCTCGGCGGGATCTACCACACCCACGTCCGCTACCCGCTGGGCGATGGCTTCCTCGACCCGTTCCGGGAGGCGGTCGAGATCGGCCGCCGGAGCGGGGTGGCGGTCCACATCACGCACTTCTACCACCGGGCGACGTTCCCGGGGCCGCCGCGGCAGATGCTGGCGCTCGTCGACGACGCCCGGGCCGAAGGGCTGGACGTCACCTTCGACCTGTACCCGTACGAATGGGCGAGCACGCGGCTGCTGATCATGCTCCCCACGTGCGTCCAGGCCGGCGGGATCGGGCCGCTGCGCGAGCGGCTGGCCGATCGGGCCGCCCGGGAGCGGATCCGCGACGAGCTGCGAGCGCGCGGACGGATGTTCGCCGGCGACCGATCGTGGGACGAGGTGCGCCTGGGTGCGCTCACCCGGCCCGAGCACCTCGAGTTCGAGGGTCGCACCCTGGGCGACGTGATGCGGGCCACCGGGCGCGACGCGGTGGACGCCATCTGCGACCTGCTGCTGGCGGAGGACCTGCGCGTCAACCAGGTCACGCCGGGGCCACACCGCGACGGGATCCGCCGGTTCCTCCAGCACCCGCAGGCGATGATCGGCACCGACGGCGTGCTGATCGGGGCGAAGCCGTCCCCGCGGACATACGGCACGTACCCGCGGATCCTGGGCGAGCTCGTCCGCGAGGAGCGCTGGCTGGGGCTCGAGGTCGCCGTCCACCGGATGACCGGGGCGCCCGCCGCACGCCTGGGACTGGCCGACCGGGGCCGCATCGCCGAGGGCCTGGTCGCCGACCTCGTCGTGTTCGACCCGGCGACGGTCCGGACCCCGGCCACCTACGACGATCCGCGCCGGTACCCGGAGGGGATCCCGTACGTGCTGGTCAACGGCGTGCCGGTCGTCGACGGCGGCGACCACACGGGCGCCACCCCGGGCCGTGTCCTTCGCCGCGGCCGGCCCGGCTGACGCGGCCCACCAAGCCGCCCGGGACATCGCCGAGCGTCATGTCACCCGGCGTCCAGGTTCCACAGGTCGATCTGCGGGAGGTCATGGCCCCCGAGCGTCTCGTTCAGCTCGGCGCAGTGATGAATGTCGTGGGTGAGCACCCGCTGGATGACCCAGCCCCGGGAGTGCACCCAGGTGGCGTCCCACTCGGGGCGACGCAGCTCCTCGGTGAGCATGCTCATCGTCCACCGGTCCAGGCAACGGTCGACGATGCGGAACGTCGAATCCAGCGCCTCGGCGAGCTGGCTCGGGTCGAGGACGTGCTCGAGGTCGTCGTCCCCCGGACAGTCGTACCCGGCGTTCGTGAACCGGGTCGTCTCGGCGCCTGGCTCGCCCGCGAAGTCGCACAGCCAGAACACCCGCTGGCAGGCGAGGTGGCCGATCGTCGCCCACAGCGGCCAGCGCTCGGGCGACGGGCGGATCGCCAGCTGCTCGCCGCTCATCGCGGCGACGACGTCGCGCAGGCGCCGGTTGTACGCGGGCCACAGGCTGAAGGCCGGGCGAACGGTGGGATCGCTCATGGCGCCTACCGTACCCTGCGACGGCCGCTTGACACGGCGCGATGCCGGGTCCCAGGCTTGATTCGACTTCGACGGAGGCGCCCCACGTTGACGATCGAGACGCCCGCGCGGCGGCCGCCCGGCCCAAGCGGTCCCACCGGGACGCCGGGGCCGGCCGTCGCGCCGGCTCCGACCCGCCCGGGCCGCGCGCGTTCGCTGCCTGCCCGGCGAGAGGGCCCGGCGAAGCTGACCGGGACCGCGGCCTACACCGACGACCTCGTGTTCCCTGGCGCGTGGTACGGGGCCACCATCCGCGCCACCGACGCCCATGCCCGGCTGCTCGGTATCGACCTCGACCCGGCGTTCGCCTGGGACCGCGTCGCCGTGGTCACCGCCGACGACATCCCCGGCCGCAACGTCGTGGCGAGCATCGCCGCGGACCAGCCGATCCTGGTCCCGGTCGGCGGTGAGATCCGGCACCAGACGGAGCCGGTCGCGCTCGTCGCGGCCCCCGATCGCGACACCCTGCGCGAGGCCCGGCGCCGGATCCGGCTGCGGACGGAGCCCCTGCCGGCGGTGTTCGACCCGCTGACGTCGGACATGGTGTTCGCGCACTTCGACCTGGGTCGGGGGGACGTGGACGCCGCCCTGGCCGGCGCGGATGCGGTGATCGAGGGCACCTACCGCGTCGGCCACCAGGAGCAGCTGTACATCGAGAACAACGCGATGATCGCGCTGCCGCGCGACGACGGCGGGATCACCGTCCACGGCAGCCTCCAGTGCCCCTTCTACGTGCACCGGGCGCTGATCGCCGGTCTCGCGCTCGACGACGCGCGTGTCCGGGTCGTCCAGGCGGAGACGGGCGGCGGCTTCGGCGGCAAGGAGGAGTACCCGTCGATGATCGCGCTCCATGCGGCGCTCCTCGCCCGCCGCACCGGCCGGCCGGTGCGCATGATCTACGACCGCCACGAGGACCTGTCGGCCACGACCAAGCGCCACCCGGCGGTGATCCGCCACCGGACCGGGCTCACCCGCGACGGGCGGATCGTGGCCCAGGACATCGAGCTCGTGCTCGACGGCGGCGCCTACACCACGCTCTCGCCGGTGGTCCTGTCGCGGGCGACGATCCATGCCGGCGGTCCCTACGACGTGGCCAACGTGCGCATCCGGTCGCGGGCGGTGGCGACCAACACCCCGCCCAACGGGGCGTTCCGCGGGTTCGGGGCACCGCAGGCGGAGTTTGCCGCCGAGATGCAGGTCAACCGGGCCGCCGAGGCGCTCGGCCTGTCGCCGCTCGAGATCCGGCGCCGGAACGTGTACCAGCCGGGGAGCGTGACGCCGACGCGCCAGGTCCTGGCCGCCGACGTCGCGGGCCTCGAGGTGCTCGAGCGGGCGGCCGAAGCCGCCGAGTTCGAGCGGATGCGGGCCCGGACCGCCGCCGAGCGGGCGGCACGACCGGCCGACGCCCGCACGGCCCGCGGGATCGGCCTCGCGCTCGCCTGGCACGGCGCCGGGTTCACCGGCTCGGGCGAGGAGAAGATGGGCTCGGTGGCCAGCCTCGAGCTCACGGCCGACGGCCGGATCCGGATCCTGACCGCGTCGACCGAGATGGGGCAGGGGACGAAGACGATCTTCCCCCAGCTGGTCGCGGGCGAGCTCGAGCTCGACATCGAGGGGGTCGAGATGGCTCCCCAGGACACCTCGATCGTGCCCGATTCGGGACCCACCGTCGCGTCGCGGACGGCGATGGTCGTCGGCGGCCTGCTGGTCCACGCGGCCCGCCGGCTCAAGGCACAGGTGGAGGACCGGACCGGGCGCCCGTTCGGGCTGTCCTACCGCGACGACGCCCGCGACCACGGGCCGACTCGGATCGACGAGCCGTTCGTGCCGTACCCGGGCCGCCACTTCGACGACGACACGTACACCGGCGACGCCTACCCCTCGTACGGCTGGGCGGCGGCCGTGGCCGAGGTCGAGGTGGATCTCGACACGGCCGAGGTGACCGTCCTGTCGGTCGTGGCCGCCGACGACGTGGGGCGCGTGATCCACCCGGTCCTGTGCGAGGGCCAGGTCGAGGGCGGCACGCTCCAGGCCGTGGGCTACGCCACCATCGAGGAGATCAAGCTGCTCGACGGCCGGTACCTCAACGACCGGCTCCAGACGTACCTCATCCCGACCTCGCTCGACGCGCCCCGGATCGAGACGATCCTGGTCGAGGCGCCGTTCGAGGATGCGCCGCACGGCGCCAAGGGCATCGGTGAGCTGCCGATGGACGTCGGGGCGCCCGCCGTCGTCGCCGCGATCCACGACGCGATCGGGGCCTGGATCCACGAGCTCCCCGCCACGCCGGAGCGGATCCTGGCCGCGCTCGCCGGCTTCGATCCGCCCGGCCCGCCCGGCGTGAGCGCGGTGTCGCCGGACGCGCCCGCGTGACCTGGCGGCTGATCGTCAACGGCGACCCGGTCACGGTCGACGCGCCGGGCATGCGCCGGCTGCTTGACGTGCTCCGCGAGGACCTCGGGCTCACCGGCACCAAGGAGGGCTGCGGGGAAGGGGAGTGCGGCGCGTGCACTGTCCTGGTCGACGGGGAGGCGGTGCTCGGGTGTCTCGTTCCCGTGTGCCAGGTCGAGGGCGCGCAGGTGCGGACGGTGGAGGGGCTGGCCCCCGCGCCGGGCCGCCTCGGCCCGCTCCAGCAGGCGTTCCTCGAGGCGGGCGGGGCCCAGTGCGGGATCTGCACGCCGGGGATGCTGATGGCCGCCGAGGCGTTCCTGGCCTCGGGCGCGGCGCCGTCCGACGCCGCGATCCGCGAGGCGATCGCCGGCAACCTCTGCCGTTGCACCGGGTACACCAAGATCGTCGACGCGATCCGGCTGGCGGCCGAATGCAACGAACCTGACGGTGACGGACACGGCACCGGGCCCGTGGCAGCGGCCGGCGGGCCGGCCTGATGCCCGTCGAGCCGCCGGTCATCTCGCCCCGGTCGCTCGCCGAGGCCTGCGCGGCGCTCGAGGAGCAGCCGTACCGTCCGCTCGCCGGCGGGACGGACCTGCTGGTCCAGCTGACGGGCGAGCTGGGCCCGCCGCCTGACCGCGTCCTCGACCTGTGGCGGCTCGACGAGCTGCGTGGGATCGGCATCCGGGACGGCGCGCTCGAGCTCGGGGCGCTGACCACCTATGCGGCGATCCGGCGCTCCGACGCCTGTCACCAGCACGCCCCGGCCCTGGCCGAGGCGGCGGCGACGATCGGCGCGGCGCAGATCCAGAACCGGGGCACGATCGGTGGCAACGTGATGAACGCCTCGCCTGCCGGCGACACGCTGCCGGTGCTGCTCGCGCTCGATGCCGTGCTCGTCCTGCGCAGCACGTCGGGCGAGCGCGAGGTGGCCGCCACCGACTTCTGGCCCGCCTACCGCCGGACGGCGGCCCGACCGGACGAGCTGCTGGCGCGCATCCGGATCCCCCTCGCCAAGGGCCGCCGGCAGCGGTTCCGCAAGGTCGGCACGCGACGCGCCCAGGCCATCTCCAAGGTCGTCGCGGCGCTCGCGTGGCGCGGCGAGGATGGCCGGCGCGACAACGATGGCTGGCACGACGTGCGGATCGCTCTCGGCTCGGTGGCGCCGACGCCGGTCAGGGTCGAGGCCGCCGAGGCCGCGCTCGAGGGCCGCCCACGAGACGCGCGATCGATCGAGGCGACCGTCGAGGCGCTGGGAGCGGCGATCCAGCCCATCGACGACGTCCGGTCGACCGCCGGCTATCGTCGCGAGGCCGCCCGCCGGGTGGTCCGGCGGCTGCTGGCCGACGCGGCCGGGGCGGGCGGCGGCACCGATGGAGCCTCGACCCGGGGAGGCGCAACATGACCGAGCTCGGCCCCAACCGCTACGGCAAGCAGTCGATCCGCCTGGTACGGGTGATCCGGAGCCCCGTCACCAGGGTCCGCGACCTCACCGTCGACGTCTCGCTCGAGGGCGCGTTCGGGGCGGCGTACACCGACGGCGACAACGCGTCGGTGATCGCGACCGACACGATGAAGAACACCGTCTATGGGCTGGCACCCGAGCACCTGGCGGGCGCCATCGAGACATTCGCGATCGCCCTCGCCCGCCAGTTCCTCGAGGCGGCGCCGGTCGAGCGGGCGACGGTCGCCATCCGCGAGCACGCCTGGGCCCCGATCGAGGCGTCCACGGATGGTGCGCCCGATGCCTTCCAGCGAACGGGAGGCGCGATCCGGACCGCGGTCGCCGTTGGGGACCGCGGCGGGGTCACGGTCGAGAGCGGGGTCGAGGACCTGGTGGTGATGAAGACCGCGCGCTCGGCGTTCTCGGGCTTCCCGCGCGACCGCTACACGACGCTGCGCGAGGTGCGCGACCGGATCATGGCCACCCGGGTCACGGCGACCTGGCGCCACGCCGACGCGGCACCCGACTGGGACGCTCGCCACGGCGCGCTGCTGGGGACGCTGCTCGCCACCTTCGCCGACCACGACAGCGAGTCGGTCCAGCATTCCATCTGGATCATCGGCAACGCGATGCTGGCGGCCGAGCCCGGGATCGACGAGGTCGCCATGCGCCTCCCCAACCTCCACCACTGGCTCGTTGATCTCGGGCCGTTCGGCGGCAGCAACGAAGGCGAGATCTTCGTCGCCACGGCCGAGCCGTACGGCCTGATCGAGGCGACGATCCGTCGGTCGGCGGGCGGCGGGTGAGCCGACTCGCGCCGGGGGTCGACGTCATCGGCCCTACGGTGGACGGCGCCCGCGACGTGCTCACCGCGGAGGCTGCCACCTTCCTGGCCGACCTCGAGCGCCGCTTCCGCGACCGGCGCGCCGAGCTCCTCGGCCGGCGGGCGGAGCGGCACGCGCGGATCGTTGCCGGCGAGCGGCCCGACCTCCTGGCCTCGACCGCCGAGATCCGGGCCGCCAGCTGGCACGTCGCGCCGGTGCCCGCGGACCTCGAGGACCGGCGCGTCGAGATCACCGGTCCGGCCGAGCCCAAGATGATGATCAACGCCCTCAACTCGGGGGCGTCGGTGTTCATGGCCGACTTCGAGGACGCCCTCAGCCCGGGCTGGGCGAACGTCGTGGGCGGCCAGCGCGCGGTCCGGGACGCCGTCCGGCGGACGCTCGGGTTCACGACGCCCGAGAAGGCCTATCGCCTCGACGATCGCACGGCCACCCTGGTCGTCCGCCCCCGCGGCTGGCATCTCGAGGAGCGCCACCTGCTGGTCGACGGCGCCCCGATGTCGGCCAGCCTGTTCGACGCCGGGCTGCACCTGTTCCACAACGCCGCGGAAGCGCTCGCCCGCGGGACCGGGCCCTACCTGTACCTGCCCAAGCTCGAATCGCACCTCGAGGCGCGCCTGTGGAACGACGTGCTCGTCCATGCCCAGGCGGCGGTCGGGGTCCCCCGCGGGTCGGTCCGGGCGACCGTGCTGATCGAGACCATCCTCGCCGCGTTCGAGATGGACGAGATCCTGTACGAGCTGCGCGAGCACGCCGCCGGCCTCAACGCCGGGCGCTGGGACTACATCTTCAGCGTGATCAAGCGGTTCCGCGACGATCCCGCGTTCGTGCTGCCGGACCGGGGCCAGGTGACGATGGCCGTCCCTTTCATGCGCGCCTACACCCGGCTGCTCGTGGCGACCTGCCACCGAAGGGGAGCCCACGCGATCGGCGGCATGTCCGCGTTCATCCCCAACCGGCGCGAGCCCGAGGTCACGGCCAACGCCCTGGCGCAGGTCCGCGAGGACAAGGAGCGCGAGGCGGGCGACGGGTTCGACGGGACGTGGGTCGCCCACCCGGACCTGGTGCCCGTCGCGCGCGAGGTGTTCGACCGGGTCCTGGGCGATCGCCCCGACCAGAAGGCCGCCCCGGGCGATCCGGCGGCCGGCGCCACCGCCCTGCTCGACGTGGCGGTCCCGGGTGGCCGGGTGACCGAGGCCGGCGTCCGCCAGGACGTCAGCGTCGCCGTGCGCTACCTCGCCGCGTGGCTGGGCGGCAACGGCGCGGCCGCCATCGACAACCTGATGGAGGATGCCGCGACGGCCGAGATCTCCCGCTCGCAGCTGTGGCAGTGGCGGCGCCACGCCGTGCCGCTCGACGACGGGACGCCGTTCACCGCCGGCCGCTACCGCGCGATCCGCGAGGAGGAGCTGCGCCGGATCGGCGCGTCGGGGGACGGCGGCGAGGCCCGGCTCGCCGAGGCGGCCGCGCTGCTCGATCGGCTGGTGCTCGACGATGCGTTCGCGGAGTTCCTGACCCTCGAGGCGTACGCCCACCTCGACTGACCGCGTGCCCGGCCCGGTCGGCGGCTACCACCTAGTGTCCTGAGTCATAAGTAAGTGTCATAATGAGCAGCATCATCTACGCTCTGTCAGGCTTGGAGGATGCTGCCATGGCAAGGGGCCGACCGCTGGCGGTGCTGACGCTCGAGGACCAGGATCGGGAGACGCTCACCCGCTGGACGCGGCGACCGAAGACGGCGCAAGCGCTGGCGCAGCGCGCCCGGATCGTGCTGGCCGCCGCCGACGGCCGCCCCAACGACGCGATCGCGCGCGAGCTGTCGATCACCCCCCACACCGTCGGCAAGTGGCGCCGGCGCTACCTCGAGCGCGGTCCCGACGGGCTGCTCGACGAGCCGCGGCCAGGCGCGCCGCGCACGATCGGCGACGAGCAGGTCGAGGCAGTGATCGTCAAGACGCTGGAGGAGAAGCCGACCGACGCGACCCACTGGTCGACGCGCTCGATGGCCCGCAAGATGGGCCTGAGCCAGAGCTCGGTCAGTCGCGTCTGGCGGGCGTTCGGGCTGCAGCCCCACCGGGCCGAGAGTTTCCGCTTGTCGACCGATCCGCTGTTCGTGGACAAGGTCCGCGACGTGGTCGGGCTGTACCTCGACCCGCCCGAGCGGGCCGCGGTGCTGTGCGTCGACGAGAAGAGCCAGATCCAGGCCCTGGCCCGCTTCCAGCCTGTCCTGCCGATGCTCCCAGGCAGCCCCGAGCGGCGCAGCCATGACTACGTCCGGCACGGCACGACCAGCCTGTTCGCCGGTCTCGACACGCTCACCGGCAAGGTCATCGGCGCCCTTCACCGGCGCCACCGGGCGATCGAGTTCCGCTCGTTCCTCGAGCGCATCGATGCGGAGGTGCCGGCCGACCTCGCGGTCCACCTCGTGCTCGACAACTACGCCACCCACAAGACGCCCGCGATCCAGCGCTGGGTCCTGCGCCATCCGCGCTTCACGCTCCACTTCACCCCGACCGGAGCGTCCTGGCTCAATCTCGTCGAGCGCTGGTTCGCCGAGCTGACGACCAAGAAGATCAAGCGCGGGGCCCACACGAGCGTGCCCAACCTCGAGGGCGACATCCGTGGCTGGATCGCCACCTGGAACGAGGATCCTCGTCCCTTCGTGTGGGTCAAGACGGCGGATCAGATCCTTGCCTCACTCGCCCGATATTGCGAACGAATCTCGGACTCAGGAGACTAGCGCATCGGTTCCAGCGCGCGCTCCACGAACTGCCCGTACCCACGCCGCCCGACGAAGGCGCCGTCGCGCACGACGAATGCGCCGCGAACGATCGTCGACCGCACCGCGCCCCGGACCGGCCGCCCCTCGTAGGGCGTGTAGTCGCTCGCGTGGTGGAGGTCGGCGGCGCGGATCGTCCGCCGCGCGGCCGGATCGAACAGCACGAGGTCGGCGTCGCGCCCGACCTCGATCGCGCCCTTCGAGCGAAGCCCGAACAGCCGCGCCGGCGTCGTCGCCAGCACGTCCACCAGCCGCTCGATCGGGATGCGGCCCGTTGCCACGCCCGCGTCGTACACGAGGGTCAGCAGCGTCTCGATGCCCGGACCGCCGTTCGAGATGCGGTCGAACGACGCGCGCCACGACTGCTTCTCGACCGCGACCCGGTCCGGGACGTGGTCGGTGGCCACCAGCGCCAGGGCGCCGTCGGCGACGGCGTCCCACAGCGCCTCGGGGTTGCCCGCCGGACGCAGGGGCGGGGAGATGACGAACCGCGCCGCCTCCTCGGGCGGGCCTTCGTACCGCTCGTCGGTCAGGGTCAGGTAGTGGGGGCAGGTCTCGGCGAACACCGGCTGCCCGCGGTCGTGGGCCTGGCGCAGCGCCGCCAGCGCCGCGGCCGACGACAGGTGGACCACGTACAGCGGCGCGTCCGCGGCGCGCGCCAGGGCGATCGCACGTGCCGTCGCCTCCGCCTCGACATACGGCGGGCGCGAGCTCGCATGGAACCGGGGCGCGACCTCCCCGGCCGCGAGATGGCGCGCGGTCAGCGATTCGAGGATGGTCCGGTTCTCGCAGTGGACCTCGAGCATCCCGCCGTGGTCGCCAGCGGCGGCAAGCGCCAGCAGCAGCGTCGCATCGTCGACGCCGAAGTCGTAGACCATGAACGCCTTGAGCGTCGGCACGCCGGCCTCGATCACCCAGGGCAGCTCGCCGACCGGGTCCTCCTGGCCGGCCGTGATAACCAGGCTGAGCCCCACGTCCACCGCCGAGTCGCCGTCGGTCGCCGCGCGCCACTCGCGGAGCCCGGCGCCCAGCGACCGGGCGGCCGCCGGCGACGACCCCGTGCCGGGGTTGTTGAATGCGAGGAAGGTCGTCGTGCCCCCGAACGCGGCGGACACGGAGTCCGTGAAGAAGCGGTCCGGCTCCGCGCCCGAGGCGACGCGCGTGTGGGTGTGGACGTCCACCACGCCCGGCAGGACCAGCAGCCCCGTGGCATCGACGACCTCGCGGGCCGTGGCCGACGGCCCCCGTAGGTCCGGCTCTACGGCGGAGATCCGGCCTCCGTCCACGGCGATGTCGGCGACCCGCGAGCCGGGCGCGGTGACGACCGTCCCACCGCGCACGATGAGGTCCGCCACCGGCGTCAGCCCTCGGTGATCTCGATGTCCTGGGCCCCGTCCCACAGGCAGCGCCGGCCGACCTCGCGCAGCCGGTCCTGCCAGCCGTCGTCGGGGACGATCGTGGCGAAGTGGTTCGCGGCCAGCTGCCCGACCCTGGACGAGGTCGTGCAGGCACCGTACGGGACGAAGATCTCGCATTCGCTGATGCCGCCCGGGTACAGCGCGAGCTGCCCCGGCACCGGGTGCGAGGTGTGGTGCTCCCAGCCCACGTCCGGGCGCAGGTCGCCGTACGGGATCCAGGTCGATTCCCCGCTCCAGCGGCAGTGGATCAGGCGCGCGCGCAGCGGCAGCATCGCGCGGATGGCCTCGATCGTGCGCGGGGCATCGGGCTCCCAGCGGGCGCTAAAGTGCAGGTCACCAGCCCGGATCGACAGCTCGCTCATCGGCGGAGGATACGGTGCCGAACGGCCGTCCGACCATCTCCACGCACGTCCTCGACACCGCCGCCGGCAGGCCGGCTGCTGGGATCGGGATCCGCTGCTGGCGCATCGACAGCGACGCGGTCGAGGCGATGGGCGGCGGCGTGACCGATGGCGACGGGCGGATCCGGGACCTGCTGGGCGGCGCCGAGCTGGTCCCCGGCCGGTACCGGCTCGCGTTCGACCTCGGGCCCGGGCGCTTCTTCGAGGCGGCCACGGTCGACGTCCGGATCGACGATGCCGGCCGGAGCCACCACGTGCCGCTGCTGCTCGCGCCATACGGCCTGACCACGTATCGCGGCTCCTGAACCGTGGGATCGCGCCACGCCCCCGACCGGGTGGCCCCGTCGGTCGCCGACCTCGACTCGCTCGACGCCACGGCGTTCGGGGCGGCCCTGGCCCCGCTGTTCGAGGGCGCACCGGCGTTCCTCGCCCGGCTCGCGGCGGCCCGGCCATTCGGCGACGCTGCCACGCTGTTCGCCCGTGCCCGCGAGCTGGCCCACGCGATGCCCGAGGCGGAGCAGGTGGAGCTGCTCGACGCCCATCCCCGCCTCGGGGCGCCGCCGGGGTCCGTCTCCCCCCTCTCGTTGCGGGAGCAGGGCTACGACGCCGAGACCGCCGGCGTCGAGGACGAGGCCGAGCGCGTCGGGGCCGAGCTCGCCCGGCTCAACGACGCGTACGAGCAGCGGTTCGGGTTCCGCTACTGCGAGTTCGTGGCCGGCCGCCCGCGCGCCGCGCTGCTGCCCGGGATGGAGTCGAGCCTGCACGCGGACCGCGCGACCGAGCTGCACCGGGCCCTGGATGCGGTGATCGACATCGCCGCCGACCGGTTCCGTTCCCGCGGCGCCCGCTGATGGATCGCATGGCGAGCGGGAGGTCGTGATCGTGGAGTTCCCCGCGCCCGGGATGACCCTGACCAGGCTGCTGGTGGTCTCGGACCTGCAGCGGTCGATCGCGTTCTACCGCGACGTCCTGGGCGCGCGCGTCGAGGGCGAGTACGGGGGCACCTCGTGCGTGCTCCGCTTCCTCGACGCCTGGATCCTGCTGGTCACCGGGGGGCCGCCCACCGCGGACAAGCCGACGGTCACGTTCGAGCCGCCGGCCGATCCGGACCGGGCCGCCGCGGAGCTGATCATCGGGGTTCCTGACTGCCGTGCCGTGCACGAGCTGCTCTCGGCCCGCGGGGCGGCCTTCCTCACGCCGCCCGTCGAGTACGAGTGGGAGATCCGGGCGTTCTTCCGCGATCCCGACGGGCACCTGTTCGAGATCACCGAGCGGCGCGGCGGCGGCTGAGCAGCGGCCGCGGCCAGGCCCGGCCGCGCGTCAGCCGGCGGCGCGACCCAGGGCCGCCATGAGCTTGCGAGCCTGCTCGTGGTCCTTGTCGTTGGGGTGGTCGTGGTCGGCCATGATGCCGCAGTACACGTCGTGGATCGCCTGGCTCATCGTGTCCTCGTTGGCGATCGCGAGGCCCCGCTGCTGCAGCTCGCCCATCGCGGCATCAGGATCGTCGCGGTGCATCGCATGGTCCAGGGCTTCGCGCATCGTCATGGCGGGACACCTCCGACGCGAATTTAGCGCCGTGCGGTGCCGGTGTCACGATCTCGACGCACATCGAGCGCGCAAGCGCGCCTGCGCCTTCGCGCCATGGAACGGGTCAGGGCGACCTCGGCCGGTAGGCTCGCGACGTCCAGGCCCCTCGCCAGCACCGGCTACCAGATCGCTGGCTTGACCGTCATCAGGGCGACGAGCGCCGCGAGGCCTGTGCCGCCGATCGCGGCCAGGATCTCGGGCCGGCGGGTCCGCAGCCGCGCGGCCAGGGCCTCGTCGTCGAGCCGCGGGACCTTGGACGTGCCCTGGAGGCCGTCCCGCAGCCCGTAGTAGTACGAGCCGGCGATGGCGAACATCGCGACGAGGATGACGGCGAGCACGAGGTACGAGGCGACCACCCACGGAGCCGCCAGGAGGCCCGCGCTGGCCGCCGCCCCGAGACCCCCAACGCCGAGCAGCACGAGCCCGACGTACATCACCTGGTTGCCCCGCGTGGACATGGCGAGCAGGACGCGGATCACGTCGCGGTCGCGCTCGCCGCGGATCCGGAAGGCGACCCACATCGCGACGCCGTGCGAGACCAGGAAGACGACCATCCCGAGCACGTGGAGGGTGGCGAGCCACGGGTACACCGATCGATCTCCGCGTGTCGTCCGGCGGGCGCTACGCGTCCGCAGCGGCGCTGCGCGCGCTCGGCTGCGCCGGTGCCGCCTGCCGCTGCAGGTGGCGGCCCAGCCGGTAGGCCCACAACGGGTAGCCGACATAGAGTCCCGCGGCCACGCCCATCGCCGCCCCGTTCGGGAGGAGCCCACGCCGTCCGCCGACGTAGCCGACCCCGACGAACCAGGCGCCGAGGACGATGAACGCGACGGCGACGGGACCGATCTGCTGCTCGAACGTCAGCACCCCCATCACGAGCAGCAGCTGGAGCAGCACGATCGCGACGAGCGCGAGCAGCGCGATCGCCGTCGAGACGGCGAGGACGACCGGACGTGACCCGCGGAGGAGGACGTGGACGGCCAGAACGCCGGGCACCGCCACGAGGTACGCCACCAGCGTGAGGGTGTCGTTGATGCCGCCGAGCAGCCGTCCGGTCGAGGTCGATCCGACGGCGAAGGCGGCGTACATGGCGACGAAGAAGCAGACGGCGACCCCGGAGATCGCGCCGCTCGCGAGCATCGCCGGTCCGGCAACGTCCGCGATCCACGTGCGCTGCGGGCTGGGCTGGGACACGGGGAGACCTCCTCTCTTCAGGGCCAATGATCAGGACCAGCCCAGCAGCAGGGCGAGACCAACGAGCTGGGTGGGCAGGTAGACGACGGCGGGGATGATGTCGCCGGCCGCGACCAGCCAGCCGAGGACGAACACGCCGGCGATGGCGACGATCGCGGCCACCGGCGCGGCGAGCCCGCCGGTCACCAGCAGGCCGCCGCCGAGCACGGCCAGCGCCACGCCGGTCAGGACCACGAACGCTCCGAACAGTCCGCCCGTGGCCGCGCCGACGAGCGTCTCCGCGGGCTCGGTGACCCTCCCGCCGGCCACCAGGTCGGCGAGGGCCGGCGTCGTCCGCGTGCGGATCGCGAGGACCGCCAGCCACAGGAAGCCGCCGGCGCCATATGCCATCGCCGTCGCGACCACCCAGGTCGCGGTCTGAGGGCTGGCCCAGGGGGCGCCGACCAGCAGGGCGAGCCCGATCGTCGTCGCGACCGTCGCGAGCCCGAAGCCGGCATTGAGCAGGGCCCACGCGCGTCGGTGGGCACCGACCGTTCGCAGGTGGTTGTCCCGGGTGGTGGTCCAGATGCCGAGCAGCGGCGGGTAGGCCACCGGGATGGCCCCGAGGAGCGGCCCCACGAGGAGCAGCCAGCCCGCCGTCGCCTGGAGGTCACTCATCGCGCGGCCGCTGCCTTCCCATCGATGAGCACTCCGAACGCGAGGATGGCGAACCCGTAGAGAAGCTGCATCGCAGGTCCCCGAGATCGTGAGCGACGATGGCGTCGCCCGGCGCGACGTGTTTTCCGGTGCTGCGACCAGCCTGCCGGCGGGCCTGTCCCGTCGTCATGGGAGCGGTGTCCCGACCGGTGTCCCGACCGGTGTCCCGACCGATGTCCCGACCGGCAACCAGGCCGGCACCCCGATGCCGACCCGCGTGCTACCTGACCGAAGCCGCCGAAGCCGCTTCCGGCTCCCTCGTCCTGGTTGCCTTCGGCTGGTCAGTCATACGCGACCAGCAAACCGCGGGGATCCTCGTCCCATTGCTCGCTCATGGACCGACACTCGGGACAGCGGGCCGGCGCGTGGTAGCGGAAGTGCCCGCCGCACGCGCAGGCGTCGAGCGTCGCCTCGGCCGCGGCGTGGTACTCCTTCCTCGTGAGCGGCTTGCCGGGGTACGTGGCCCTGATCTGCCGGTCGAGCCGCATCCGGCTGAGGGCGTACGGGCCAGGCAGCCCCTTCACGAACCCCAGGTGGATGTCGCCCAGGTCCTCGTGGCTCACCGACCGCGCGGTGCCGCACACGTCGCAATGGAGCAGGTCGAAGAAGAAGCCACCCCCGCGCCGAACCGTGAACTGCGTCCCGCACGCCCTGCAGATGAACCCTGATGCGCTGCCCACGTGGCGCCTCCCGCTGCCGCCGGCGGTCTCGGCGCCGGTTCTCCGACCAATAGGCCGGTTCTCCGACCAATAGGAGGCGGCCTGTCAAGGAGGGTGGCAGCGGAGCTGCCCCCGGGCGCGCGCGCCGCTGCGCGCTCGCGTGCGCGGGCGCGCGTGAACATCTTGAAGAGATCAGTTTCGCGATGAGCTCCGCGGGATCCTCGTCGACGACGAGCGCCTCGCGCTCGAGGCGACCGACCGGATGCGCCCGCGCGGCTCTTTCTTGAGGAACAACCACAGGATGGCGCCACCTTATGACGGCGAGCTGATCGAGCTGCCGCCGTCCGAGCGTGACAGCCGCCAGGTGCGCGAGTCCACGGGCCGCCGGACGATCGGATCCAGGTCCACGACCGTGCCCGCAAGCTGCTCGCCGACCACGACCTTCCGGCGCTTGCCGACGACGCTGCACGGGAGCTTGCGACCATCGTCGAGCGGGCCGACCGGGCGGCCGCGGTGCGCTTATCGCGAGGGTCAAGCGAGGGGCGAGCCCCTCGGCATTGCGTCGACTCAGGCCGACCGGGAGCGCGGCGGGTCAGCCGCGTGCGGTCCGCCGCGTCAGGCTGCGACCGCCTCGTCGCGCGTGACCAGCAGGCCGCCCACCGTGATCAGCAGGAGCACGGACAGGCCGACGAGCTCCAGCATCGGCACGGCGTAGGAGCCGGACCAGTCGCGCGTCGCACCCAGGGCGAGCGGCGTGATGGCGGCGATGGCGAAGCCCAGCGCGTTCATCCGCCCGGAGATGACCGATGCCTCGTTCGGGTCGCGCGCGATCTCGAGCACGACGGCGAAGGCTGCCGGGAAGATGAAGCCGAGCCCGACCGCGGTCACCACGATCCCCGCCACGGTCAGCCCGGCGACCGCCGTGAGCGTCGTCCCGGCAGTGATCAGCAGCGCGGCGAGCGCGGCCTGACGGCGCGCGCCGCCCATCCGGGGTCCCGCCGCGAACGCCGAGAGGTTCGCGACGAGGGCGATCAGGTTCACGATCCCCACGATCGCCCCTGCGGACGCCGCTGGCCATCCCTGCTCCCCGAGGAGGTCGGGGGCCCACTGCGCGATGCCCTGGTAGACGGCCGCCTGCAACCCGAACGCCAGGGCGATGAGCAGAGCCGTTCGCCGCAATGGCCCCGCCGCTGGTGCCCGGTCAGGGAGGCGGACCGGCGTCGGGCCGACCTTCAAGGGGCGGCGCATCCAGCCGGCAGCCGAGAGCACGGTGAGCAGCCCGAGCGCGAGCACGGCCGCGCGCCATCCGCCCAGCGCCACCGCGAGCGGGGCCGCGAGCAACCCCGCGATGATCGACCCACCGATCATGCCCAGGGTGTAGGACGTCGAGCCGAGCCTGGCCGGCAGCTCGACGGCCGACATCCACGCGGGCAGGGCGGAGCTGGCGACGCCGATCGCCAGCCCGGCACCCACCGAGCCCGCGATCAGCCAGGCGATCGACGGCGCGACGGCCCGCATCACGATCGCGCCGAGCAGCAGCGCGAGCACGATCGAGACGGCGCCGGCCGGGCCCCGACGCCTGACGAGCCGACCGGTCACGGCCGCGCCGAGCGCCGTTGCCAGCAGCGCCGAGGTCGACACGAGGCCGAGCGTCGCGTGATCCGTGTGGAACTCGGCCGCGAGCCAGGGCACCAGGGGTCCCAGCAGCACGAGCTGCGGCCGGATGCCGAGGGCGGCGACGAGCGCCGCTGCCGCCCGAGCGTCGCCGCGCCCCGGGCTCAGGGAGCGGCTGGGCGGGGCCGCGCCGGGGTCGTCGGGGTGCGCACGCGGGCGCTCAGCCACCGCTGCCGGCCCAGCGGCCGTGATCGCCGCCGCTGGGATCGGCCAGCACGAGGACGGCGTCGTGATCGAACGGCACGGACAGCTGGACCACGCCGCTGCGCGTGATCGTCGTCGTCGGCGTCCAGGTGCCGGCGACCGGATCGAACCAGCGAACGCTCGTGCTCCAGCCGGTCAGCGCGTCCAGGTCCACGCTGATGGTCCGGTCCGTGGGGACATAGGCGATCCCCAGCGTGCCGTCCGCGGCCCGCATCGCGGTCAGCCGATCGAGCCCGTTCTCCTCACCGAGGCCGCCCACGACGAGGCGGTGCTCGAGGTCCGGCTCCCCGGTCCACCAGGCGACCTCGGACACGAATTGGGCCAGCGCCGTCATGGCGCGGGCGCCGGGCGAGTCGAGCGCCGCCTGCCAGCCGGGGGCCATGAGCCACACGTGGAAGTTGCCCAGGAACTGTCCGGTCGCGCCGCAGGTGAGCGCCCACCATGCCTGGCGGCGCACCTGCAGTTCGGTCGCGTCATGCTCGCCCTCGTAGGTCGACTCGAACAGGACGAACGGCCGCGGGGGTGTCCGCCGCCAGTCGTCGATCAGCTTCCGATGGACGATCTGGTAGCTGTACGTCTGGTTCAGGGTGAGCCATGCATCGCTCTCGTACTGCTCCACGGGGCTGGTGTCCGGATGGACGTGGGCCGTCATCAGGTGACGGTCGTCGTGCTCCAGGATGCCGGCCACGAAGGCCCGCATGTGGGGCCGGAGGTCGCCCGGGTTGCGATCCCCGCCGACGACCCACACGAGGTTGTCCCGGTCGCGGTACCTCGCGCCCAGGAACGCGCCGTACGCGCGGCATCCCGCCTCGCCGACCGCGCGGACGGCACCATGCCAGCCCTCCTCGCGCCGGGTGAATCCGAAGCCGGGAAAGTGCGGGTCGATGTAGCCGAGGTAGAGCGGCGCGAGCAGGACGTAGCTCCCGTGGCTGGCGGCAACCTCGAGGAGGTCGTCCACCTTCGCCCAGTAGGCCGGGTTGGGACGGGTCAGGGCCCCCGGCTCGAGGAAGGGATCGACGCCGTCGATCGTCCGGGGCGGGTCGGCCGTGAACAGGGCCTCGATGGCATTGACGATGACGGCGTTGAACCCGCGCGCGGCACGATCGGCGAAGTAGCGCTCCCACCCGTCCTCCCGCTCGCTCACGATGATCGACCACGCCGTATCGCCATTGAGGAACACGGGACGACCGTCGTCGTCGACCAGGTGGCGGCCCGACGGACCTGGACGCAGTCGAGACGGGGACGGCATGCGACAACCTCCTGCTGGGGCGTTGACAGCCCGGGCTATCCTCGCACTGTAGCAATGTGGTCGACCGGTCGGCCAGTCGACCAACCACGTGGAGGAGGCCATGGCAGATCCGCTGCGCCCGCCCCAGGGCGTGTACTCCCGCCGGTTCTTCCTCAAGGTGTCCGCGGCGGGCGCCGTCACGGTTGCCGCCGGGGGCTTCCTGGCTGCCTGCAGCTCCGCTGTCAGCACCCTGGCGCCGACGACGCCGGGCGGCAGCTCCGCCTCGCCGGGCTCCGGCACCACGCCTGTCCCCAGCTTCGCCCCTCCGTCCCTCGGACCGGTGGGCGGAACGTACTCCATGTTCACCTGGGCCGGGTACGACGGCAAGGGCGTTCCCGAGATCGACGCCTGGTATCAGCAGAACAACATCCAGCTCGACGTCAAGTACATCTCGAACGAGAACCTCGTGAACTTCATGAAGTCACCGGGTTCCGAGAAGTGGGATGCCAGCTCGGTCAACCAGGGCGACGCCCAGTACATCTACGAGGCAGGCGTCTCCTCGCCGGTGTTCGCGAGCGAGGTCCCGGCCTTCAACGACATGTACGACTTCTTCAAGAACGGGTCGTTCTTCAAGCTGGCGGACGGCGTCTACAGCTGCGTCCCCTGGACCTGGGGCCCGCTGGGGATCAACACCCGTCCGGACAAGGTGCCCGCCGATGCGCTCAAGTCCTGGGACGGCCTGCTCGACGCCAAGTGGAAGGGCCGCATCGGGACCTACGACGATGCGCTCAACATGATCTCGACGGCCTGCTGCGCGGTGGGCAAGGACCCGGCCGTGCTCACCACCGATGACCTCAACGGGCCGGTCAAGGACTGGCTGGTCAAGCTCAAGCCGCAGCTGAAGGTGCTGTCAACGTCGATCGGCGATCAGATCAACCTGCTCATCTCGGGCGACGTCGACATCGAGCTCATCGGCCTCACCTGGTTCACCGCGCAGGCGGCCAGCCAGAACGCGACGGTCGACTTCCGGATCCCCGACGAGGGGACCTACGGCTTCACGGACTGCCTGTTCGTGCCGCCGTCCGCACCGCACCGGGCGAACGCCATCGCCTGGGCCAACGCGATCACCAGCGGCACGACGGCCAAGGCGCTGCTCGAGTCCGTCAACCAGCTGTCGACGGTGACCAAGGTCAACGACACCATCAAGCCCGACGTGTTCACGTCGTATGCGATCGATCCGAGCGGTGTCGTCGACTACGTCGGCAAGCTCAAGTGGAACAACAGCTGGTACAACCCCGGCCAGTACGCCACGATCGACGAGTGGCGAAAGGTCTGGGACGATGTGAAGGCGCTCGGCTGACCCCCCACCGGTCCTGACGCGCCGCCAGCGCCCGCCTCCTCCAGGCGCTGGCGGCGCGTGACGTCCATCCTCGCCCGAGGCCCCGATGCCCATCAACCGCCGGCTGGAGACGTTCCTGCTCTCGCCGCTCGGGTTGTTCCTGACCGCCACCGTGGTCATCCCCGCGGTCATCCTGTTCGGCTACTCCCTGTTCGCGTGGCAGTTCCTTCAGCCCATCGGCGGCCTGACCGCGACCAACTACCTCGAGGCGCTGTCGGAGCCCGTAAACCGGCAGCTGGTCATCAACACCGTGATCATCGGCCTCCCCACGACGATCGGGGCGATCCTCGGCGGCTACGCGCTGGCGTACTACACGGTGTTCGGCACCGGCCGGGGCCGGGGGCTCCTGTTCGCGCTCATCGTGACCGCCCTGATGGCCTCGTACCTCGTCCGCATCTATGCCTGGCGCACCCTGCTCGGCGAGAGCGGGATCATCAACTCCGGCCTGATGGCGCTGGGCGTCATCCAGGCACCCCTCGAGTTCCTGCTGTTCTCGAGGCCGGCCGCGATCCTCGCCGAGATCTCGCTGTTCATGCCGCTCGCGGCGCTCGCGTTCTATGCGGCGCTGGCAGGCATCTCGCCCGACTACCGGGAGGCCAGCCGGGATCTGGGGGCCGGCCGGGCGCAGACCCTGCGTCGCGTCACGCTGCCGCTCACGGGACCCGCCATCCTGTCCACCACGGCGCTGACCTTCTTCCTCTCGGCGGGCGACTACGTCACCCCGGTGCTGGTCGGCGGCATCGACTCGTCCACGGTGGGCACCACGATCGCCACCAAGATGGGACCGGCGGGCGACTACGGCTCGGGCGCCTCGATCTCGTTCCTGGTCCTGCTCGGGTTCGTCCTGCTGTTCCTCGGCCTCCGGGCCGCCATGCGCGTGGGCCGATTCCTCCCGGAGCGGGCGGCATGAGCCGCCGCGGCGTCCCGTGGCTGGCGACCAGCTGCGTCCTGCTGATGGTCTTCCTGTATGCGCCGCTGGCCGTGGCGGCCCTGTACGCGTTCAACAGCGGGAGTCGGCTGGCCTGGCCGCCGGAGGGCCTCTCGCTGCGCTGGTTCGGCTCGATCTTCAACGACGACCTGTTCCGGAAGGCGTTCATTACCAGCATGATCGCGGCGCTCTCGTCCGCGACCATCGCCTCGGTCATCGGCACAGTCGCCTGCCTGGTGTTCACGCGTCGGTCGAGCCGCCTCTCGCGACTGGTCGAGGCGCTGGGACGGCTGCCTGTGATGCTGCCGCCGCTGTTCATCGGGATCGGGATCGTGGCGCTGATGAAGGCCACGCAGTTCTCCCCGTCCCTGATCACGATCGTGGCCGGCCACGTCATCGTCGTCATCCCGTTCGTGATCCTCGTCATCGCCGCCAGGCTCCGGACGTATCGAGCTCGAGGCCGAGCAGGCGGCCCGGGACCTGGGCGCCACGCCGCTCCAGGTGATCGGCCGCGTGACGCTGCCGATCATTGCTCCGGCGATCCTGGGGGCGTTCCTGGTCGCGTTCGCCTTCAGCTTCGACGAGATCCTGATCACGAACTTCACGTCCGGGACGCTGTCGACCGTCCCGATCTACGTGCTCGGGCGTCTCCGCCGGCTGGTCGACCCTGGGGCCAACGCCGTGGCGGTGATCCTGCTGATCATCCCCTGGATCGCCTTCGGGATCGGGCAGGTCGTGCTCAAGCGGCTGACCGGCAGCGGCCTGTCCGAGGCGCTCATGCGGCAGGGGCGATGAGGGGAGGCGCAGTGGAAGGGTCAGGGCATGGTCGGTAGCAATCGCGGGACGGCGGATTTGCCCGCCACGCCCGCGAGCGACGCCCTGTCGACGCGGCGGGTGACCAAGCGCTTCGGCAGCGTCACGGCGGTCGACGCCGTCGACCTGGATCTTCCCGCCGGGTCGTTCTTCAGCCTGCTCGGGCCCTCGGGCTGCGGCAAGACGACGCTGCTCCGGATGATCGCCGGGCTCGAGCAGCCCGATTCCGGATCGATCCTGGTGGACGGAGCGGACATCACGCGCCTGCCCCCCGAGCAACGGCCGTTCAACATGGTGTTCCAGCGGTACGCCCTGTTTCCGCACCTGTCCGTCTACGACAATGTCGCGTTCGGGCTGACCACCGCTCGCTCCGAGCACCCGCCCCGCGACGAGGTGCGACGGCGGGTCGGCGACATGCTGTCGCTGGTCGGCCTCCAGGGGTACGAGAAGCGCTGGCCAAGCCAGCTGTCCGGCGGCCAGGAGCAACGGGTCGCCGTGGCAAGGGCGCTCATCCGTCGGCCGCGCGTGCTGCTCCTCGACGAGCCGATGTCGGCGCTCGATCGCAACGTCCGGCACCAGGTGCGCGAGGAGCTGCTCCGGATCCACAGCGAGCTGGGTACGACCTTCCTGCTCGTGACCCACGACCAGGACGAGGCGCTGAGCATCAGCGGCATGGTCGGGCTCATGAACCAGGGCCGGCTGGAGCAGGTCGCCCACCCCGAAACGCTGTACCGGCATCCGGCGACGCTGTTCGCCGCCCGCTTCATCGGGGCCGGCACCTTCCTCGACGTTCGGGCCGGACGGCCGGCTGACGGGGCGGTGCCCGTCGAGCTGGGCGCGATCCGCTTCGCGGCGGAGGATGCCGGCGTCACCGGCGGCGAGGCAACGGTGCTCCTGCGGCCGGAGGAGGTCCGCGTGACGGAGCCCGGCGAGGGGCGGGTCGATGCGCGGGTGCTCACCTGCGCCTTCTTCGGCTCGTACTACGAGCTCACGGCGTCGACCGATCGCGGCACGTTCCGGCTGCGCGATCCGCAGGTGCACGCACCGGGCGACGTGATCGGCGTCGCCTGGCCCGACAGCGCAGGCATTGCGTACACCCGGGCTGCCGGGTCGGATCCCCCCGGCGGCCAGATCGATGAGGCGGCTGGACAACGATGACGACCGACGGCACCGGAACGGAACCACGCGCCACGTCCCCCGCGACGCTCGCGCGCCGCCTGGATCACGTCGGCATCGTCGTCCGCGACGTGGGGGCGGCCACTCGCTGGTGGACCGAGCGGCTCGGTCTCGAGCTGGTGCACGTCGCCGACGTCCTCGACGGCTCGATCCGGCTCGCCTACCTCGATCTCGGCGATACGACGCTCCAGCTCGTCCAGCCGCTCGGCCCGGGACCGCTGACCGACTGGCTCGACGTGCATGGCGAGGGCTTGCACCACGTCTGCTTCCTGGTGGACGACGTGCCGGCGACGCTCGATGCGCTCGAAGACCAGGGCCGCCGGTTCGTCTACCTCGGCGGGCGGGGTGCCGACGTCTGCTTCATCGGAGAGACGCCGTGCAACGTCCTGGTCGAGCTCACCGAGCCGACCGACGCCGCATGGGTCCCGGGCGGGACCACGCCGGTGACGGTGGTGGAGCCGGCGCGCCCGGCCGGTCCGGGCCCGACCGCCCGGCGACCGGACTCGGTGCGCATCGAGGCGAGCTGACTGGCGCTCGCGTCACGCGGCGTCAGGCCGGGCGTCCCCACGCCGTCGCCTGGCTGCCGGATCGGTCCTCAGGCGCGCGCCACCGCGTCGGCCGCATCTTCGCTTCCGAGCGCGGCCTCGAGCCGGCGATAGGCGCCGTCCATGTGGGCGTGCATCGCCGCGCGGGCACCATCGACGTCGCCTGCCTCGAGCGCGGCCAGGATGGCGGCATGCTCGGCCACGGACGGCGCGTAGCTGTCCGCGCTGTGCATCACGCGCGAGATCCATGCCTGGAGCAGGGATCGGATGCCGCCGATGACGCCGCCCAGCGTCTCGTTGCCCGCCGCCCGCGTCACGCGAAGGTGGAACGCGACATCGGCGGCGACGAAGGCGTCCGGATCCTCCGCGGCGGCGCGCATCTCGGCGAGCAGCCCGCGCAGCGCCTCGAGGTCCTCCTCGGTCCGGCGGGAGGCCGCCAGCCCGGCCAGGACCTCCTCGAGATGGCGCCGGGCCTCGACCAGGTCCCGGGTCCGCTTCTGCCCCAGCATGAGGCCCCACTCGACCGACTGGGGCAGGAACTCCGATTCCGTGGTGCGCAGGTAGGTGCCGTCCCCCTGGCGGACGTCGACCAGGCCCAGCAGGGTGAGGGACTTGAGCGCCTCACGCACCACCGACCGGCCGACGCCGAGGGCCTCGGCGAGCTTCCGCTCGGACGGGATCCGCTCGCCGGGCTGGACGTTGCCGGTGAGCAGGTAGCTGAGCAGTCGACGGGCGATCTCGGTGGAGACGGTCTCCCGGCGCGCGAGGTCGAGTCGCTCGAGCTGTGCGACGCCGGGTCGTTGCGTGGTCGTTGCGGTCCCTCCCAGTCGGCGCGGGGTGCCGGCCCCGCTGCCGAAGGTCAGGATAGGGCTGATCTGGCTGACCTGTCGACCACACGCGTTGACACTGGCGATCGGATCGGCGTACGATTCCCGGCAACAGGTCGACCGGTAGACCAATTTGTTCCGTCGGCGAGGAGGCCCGATGAGCGACACGTATTTCGATCGCGTGCGGGCCGCCACCGGGACCCGGTTCTGGGTCAACAACCCCACTTCGGCCGAGCTGGAGCTCGCCCTCGCGAACAGCGCGATGGGGTGCACCACGAACCCGGCCTACGGCGGGAATCTCGTGCGGCGGGCTCCCGACGAGGTCCTGCCGGTCATCGGTCCCGCGCTGGCGGCGAGCGCCAACGACCGCGAGGTCGCCGATCTCGTGCAGCAGGAGCTGGTCCGGCGCGTCGCCACCCGGTTCCTGCCCCTGTACGAGCGCACCGGCGGCACCGAGGGGTTCGTGTCGATCCAGGGCGCGCCCGAGGGGGACGACGATGGTGCCGTGATCCTGCACGAGGCCGAGACCGCCCGGCGGATCGCACCCAACGTCACGCCCAAGATCCCGGCCACGGCGGCCGGCCTCGAGGCCTTCGTTCGCCTCGTCGAGGCCGGCTCGCAGGTCATCGTCACCGAGGTGTTCAGCGTCGCCCAACTGGTCGAGGTCTGCGAGCGCTGGCTCGCCGTGACGCGCCGCACCGGCGCGCACCCGCCGTTCTTCATCAGCCCGATCACCGGCATCTTCGGCGACCACCTCAAGAAGGTCGCGGCGCGCGAGGGGCTGCAGGTCCCGGTCGCCGCCATGGAGATGGCCGGCGTGCTGCTGTCGCGCCATTGCTACCGGGTGGTCCGCGAGCGCGAGTATCCGGTGACCCTGCTCTACGGAGGGGCGCGGATCCAGCTCGACTTCACGGGGCTGGTGGGTGGTGGGATGGCCGCGACGATCAACTGGAGCACGGCGGAGGAGCTGCTCCGGGCGGACCTGCCGGTCGTGGCGACGATCACCGACCCCGTGACGCCCGACCTCGAGCAGCTGCTCGTGGCGACCTTCCCCGCGGTTCGGGCGGCGCTCCGGATCGATGGGCTCGGCGTCGGCGAGTTTGCCGACTTCGGACCGGTTCAACACTTCCGCGACGCGTTCGTCGCGGGCTGGAATGCCGTTCTCGGGATGATCGCCGAGCAGCGTCGGGCGCTGGTGCCGGGAGCCTGATCCCGGATCGGAGGGACGGATGGACACTGTCGGGCGGCTGACCGGACGCCGGGCCCTCGTCACGGGTGCCGGCACGGGCATCGGACGATCCGTGGCGATCGCGTTCGCCCGCGAGGGTGCCCGGGTGGGCCTCGTCGGGCGGCGCCTGGAGCCGCTCGAGGAGACGGCGGAGCGGATCGCCGAGGCGGGTGGCGAGGCTCTGACCCTCAAGGGCGACGTGGGCCGCGAACCCGACGTCGAGGCTGCGTACGCGCGGGCGACCGAGGCGTTCGGCGGCGTCGACACCGTCGTGGGGGTGGCCGGGATCGAGCTGTACGGGCGCGGCGACGACCGCGTCGACCGGCTGGAGCTCGCGGCCTGGCAGCGCACCGTGGAGGCCAACCTCACCGGCATGTTCCTGACCCTCAAGCACGGGGCGCGGGCCCTGATCGCCAACGGGGGCGGATGCCTGATCGTCACCGGGTCGCCGACCGCGATCCGCGGCCACGCCATGGGCGAGTTCGCGTACAGCTCGACCAAGGCGGGCACCCACGGCATGGTCCGCCAGGCGGCCGTCGACCTCGCCGCCGAGCGGATCCGGGTGAACTGCGTGATCCCGGGCATGATCGACACGCCCATCAACGCCGGGTTCTTCGCCATCCCCGGGGCGCGCGCGGAGGCCGAGGCGAAGATCCCGATGCAGCGCGCCGGCGAGCCCGACGAGGTGGCCGGCATCTACGTCTGGCTCGCGTCGGACGAGGCCTCGTACACGACGGGGGCATTCTTCGTGATCGACGGCGGGCAGATCTCGCTGTGCTGAGGCCGCTGGCACACGGGGCCGGCGGCAGGAAAGGACAGGTGGCGGCATGAAGGTCGTCGTCGTCGGAGCCGGACAGATGGGCTCCATCTACGGCGCCGCGGCCCACGAGCTTGGGCATCAGACGTGGTTCGTCGACGCCGTGCCGGCGATCGTGGATGCGATCAACGAGCGCGGCTTGCTCATCGACCGCCGCGACGGTCACCGCGACACCTACTGGGTTCCCGCGACGCTCGATGCGTCGACGATCGACGGGCCGGCGGACGTGATCCTGTTCCAGACCAAGGGCTGGGCGACGCCGGCGGCCGCCGAGGGCGTCAAGCCGATCGTCGGTCCCGACACCGTCCTGCTCACGCTCCAGAACGGTCTCGGCAACGAGGAGGTCCTGCGCGCCGCCTACCCGTCGAGCCAGGTCATGATCGGGATGTCGGTCCACACCGTGATCACGGTCGAGACCGCCCACTACTCGCACACTGGGGTGCGCGACACGCATCTCGGCCCATCCGACGACCGGGTCCCGGGCGCGATGGCGGCGGCCGAGCAGGCGGCCAGCGCCTTCCGCAGCGACGGCTTCTCGGTGGAGGTCCTGCCCGAGCGCGAGATCCGGCGGTCGCAGTGGTCGAAGTTCGTCCTCAACTGCGGGTCCCTGCCGGTGTGCGCGCTGACCCGGCTGCCGACCGCCATCCTGTTCCACGAGCCGCTGCCGTTCGAGGTGATCGACGACCTGACCCGCGAGACGTGCCGCATCGCGGCGGCGGCCGGGGTGGAGCTCGATCCCGAGGAGCGGGTGGCCTTCCAGCACGACCTGTTCTCCACCGCGGGTGGCCGGGCATCGATGCTGGGCGACGTCCTGGCCCACCGCCGGACGGAGATCGACACCATCAACGGGGCCGCCCTCCAGTACGCCGAGCGATACGGTGTGCCGGCCCCCCTCAACCGCGTGATGTTCGACCTGGTGAAGGGCCTCGAGAAGGCCATCGAGTTGGGTGAAGCATGAGCACGAGTCTGCAGTTCCTGGGCGCCTCGGGGTTCGAGGTCGTCGGCCCCCGCTTCCGGATCCTCATGGAGCCGTTCCTGCGTGGCAACCCGGTCGCTCCGTACACGCCCGAGAACGTGCCCACCCCCGACCTGATCCTGGTCAGCCACGCCGCCTGGGATCACATGGGCGATGCCGCCGAGATCGCCAAGCGCACGGGTGCTCCCGTCGCCTGCCCGGCGGACGTGGCCGAGAAGATGTACGACGAGGGCGTTCCGTTCGACCAGGTCCGGGCGCTGATCTGGGGCGTGTGCTACGCGTTCGGCGACGTCGTCGTCCGCCCCGTCGAGTGCCACCACTGGACGAGCCTGCAGCTCAAGGACGGCCGGCCGGTGTCGGGCGTCCCGATCGGCTTCATCGTCGAGACCGAGCCCGGGGTGCGGATCTACCACTTCGGCGACACCACGATCTTCCCCGGGCTCAAGCTGATCGGGGAGCTCTATCAGCCGACGGTGGGCCTCATCGGCTGCGCCCAGACGGACGGGCTGCCGGATCCCGGCGCGGGCCAGATCCTCACCGGCGAGATGAACCCCGACGAGGCAGCCCGCGCGGCCGAGTGGCTGGGCGTCCGCCACCTCGTCGCGACGCACTACATGCACCCCGGCCCCGAGGTGGACGAGCTGCGCCGGCGTGCCCCCGTCTACGACTCGACCGGCCGCCGGATCGTCCACGCGCCTGCGGCCGGGGACGTGATCACGATCGAGCCGGAGCCCGGCGATCGCCCGTCGCTCACCTGGGGCGAGACCTCGGGCGCCTGGGACCACACCTACCGGCCGGCGCTCGTCGACGCGCCCATCCCCACCCACGCCTGATCGGAGGAGCGGAACCATGCGCCTCGTCCAGTACCAGAACGGCGACCAGCAGGGCGTCGGGGTCATGCGCGGCGACGAGATCGTGTACGCCGGATACGGCGACATGCTCTCGTTCATCCAGGACGGCGAGCGGGCGATGGATGCCGCCCGCCGGGCGCTCGATTCGGGACGCCCCGTGCACCACGACCGGCTGCTGGCGCCTATCACCAATCCGGGCAAGATCTTCGGCTCCGGCCCCAACTACCTCGGCCACGGCCAGGAGGACCCCGATTGGGTGCCGGCCGACGAGCCCCAGTGGGACTTCATCAAGCTCACCAGCTCGATCACCGGGCCCTATGACGACATCGTGATCCCGCCCGCCGACGACGTCATCAGGCGGGGTCCGGGCAGCAAGGCCAAGTTCGCCGAGGAGTGGGGGTTCGCCGTCGATTACGAGGTGGAGTTCGGCGTGGTCATGGGCACCACGGCCAAGAATGTCCGCCGCGAGGACGCCTACGACCACGTGTTCGGCTACACGATCATCAACGACGCCGGCTCGCGCAGCGTCCAGTTCTACTTCGGCCAGCGCGACCTGGGCAAGAACTTCGACACGTTCTGCCCGATGGGGCCGTGCATCGTGACTCGCGACGAGATCCCCGACGTGCGCGAGGTGCGGGTGGAGGCGTACGTCAACGGCGAGCGCCGGCAGAGCGAGCTCATCGCCGATCAGCTCAACCTGCCCGACGTCGCCATCGAATGGCTGAGCTCGATCATCCGTCTCGATCCGGGCGACGTCCTGTCGACCGGCACGCCCGCGGGCTGCGGCACGTTCATGGACCCGCCCCAGTTCCTCAGGCCGGGCGACGTCGTGAAGTGCACGGCGAGCGGCATCGGGTACATCGAGAACAAGGTCGTCGCCGGGACGGCTCGCACCCGGCCGGCCGGGTCCTGATGTCCCACGGCGACGGCGGGACGATCCGGTGACCGGGCCGTCCCCGGCGCCCCCCGCGCCAGGTGCCGGCCGGGCCGCGGACGATGGATCAGGAGGGACCGATGACAGGGTTCGATGCCAGGGGAGCCACCCGGGCCGAGCTCGCCCGACGCCTGGGCCGGCTGGAGCAGCTGGCGGGGATCCGGCTGGTCACGCTGGGCGACGAGCGCGAGCGGGGCGTGCGGGTGCTCGAGGTCCGCACCGGCGCGCTGTCGTTCGACATCCTGGTCGACCGGGCGTTCGACATCGGTCGCTGCGACGTGCGCGGCATCCCGGTCGCCTGGGTGGGCCCGTCCGGGGTCATCGGTCCCTGGTTCGCCGAGCAGACCGACTGGGGCTGGCTGCGAAGCTTCGGCGGGGGCCTGATGGCGACCTGCGGCCTCGACCATGCCCAGGGTCCGGGCGAGGACCGGCTTCCCCACGCCTATGCGGCCGAGCTGGACACGGAGCAGTACACGCTCCACGGTCGGGCCGGCACGATCCCGGCCCGGCTCGCCGGCTACGGCACGCGGTGGGAGGGCGAGCGCTGCACGTTCTGGGCCGAGGGCGAGGTTCGCCAGGCCGCGTTTTACGGCGAGCGCCTGGTCCTGCGGCGCCGGATCGAGGCCGATCTCGGGGGGACGGCCATCCGCGTCCGGGACGAGGTCGAGAACGTCGGGCTCGTGCCCTGGACCCACATGCTCCTGTACCACTGCAACGTCGGCTGGCCGATCGTGGAGGAGGGCAGCCGGCTCCTCGTGCCGACCCACGCCGTGCGCGAGATCCACGACGACCCCCCGGGGAGCTACCGCGAGATCGGGGCACCCCAGCCGGCCGGGGTGGAGCGGGTCTACGAGCAGGAGGTCGACGCCGACGCTGACGGCCGGGTCGCGGTCGCGGTCGTCAACGAGGCCCGCCGCCTGGCCTTCGTGCAACGGTTCCGGGCGGACCAGCTCCCGATCCACAACCTGTGGCGGATGCTGGCCGAGGGGTTCTACGCGCTCGGGCTCGAGCCCGCGACGAACCGGGATTCCGGCCGCTGGGAGGCGCGCAGGCTGGGCGAGCTGCGAACGCTGGCGCCCGGCGAGACCCGCCCCTACGAGCTCGACCTCGAGGTGGTCGAGGGCGAGGCCGCGCTCGCGCTGCTGGCGAGCGACGCCGACTAGCTACCCAGTCCGGCGGCGGCCCCGGTCGCCGGTGCGAGCATCCCCGGGGCGGAGGTTCGAGCGATGAAGCAGGCCGTCACTGCCGCCGTCCGGCGGGTCGAGATCAGCGAGGCGCCCGAGCCGCCGGCGCCGAAGGAAGGCGAGGCGCTGCTCGACATCGCCGCGGTCGGCATCTGCGGGTCGGACATCGGCATGTGGACCGGCACCGATCCGTACGCGGTGTTCCCGATCCGGCAGGGCCATGAGTTCTCGGCCCGCATCGCGAGCTTCGGGCCGGGCTACGGCGGCGAGCTCCGGGTGGGCCAGCTGGTCGCGGTCGAACCTCTGCTTCCGGACCACACCTGCATCGCGTGCCGCCGGGGCCACCCCAACTGCTGCCGCAACCTGCGTGTGTTCGGGGCCCACCTCGACGGCGCGTTCACCGAGCTGCTGGTCGTGCCCGCGGGCAACCTGTACGACGCGTTCGACCTGACCGCGGAGCTCGCGGCCTTCGTGGAGCCCATCTCGATCGGGCTCCAGATGGTGACCCGCAGCGGCATCGCGGCCGCCGATCGGGCCGTCATCTTCGGCGCCGGGCCCATCGGGCAGGCCGTCCAGGTCGCCGCGGCGGATCGCGGTGCCCGCCTGCTCTCGGTGGACGTGGTTCCCGGCCGGCTCGAGCGAGCCCTCGCCAACGCGGCGGAGGTCGCGGTCAACGGCCGGGACGAGGACGTCGCGGCGCGGATCCTGGCCTGGACGGACGGGGAGGGACCGGCCGTGGTGTTCGAGGCCACCGGTGTGGGCGCGGTGTTCCGCACCGCGATCGACGTCGTGGCCGCCTCGGGCACCGTGGTCGTCGCGGGCACCTCCAACGACGACGTCGCGATCCCGTCCCTGACCCTCGTGAAGAAGGAGATCAACCTCCTCGGCTCGCGCAACAACGCCGGGCTCTACGGGCAGGCGGTCGACCTCGTCCGGCGGAACCGGGAGCGGTGCGAGGCGCTCATCACCCAGCGCTGGTCGCTCGACCAGCTCCAGGAGGCCATGGAGTTCGGGGACGCCAACCCGGCACTGGCCAACAAGATGGTCGTGGTGCTCTAGCTCCCTCACCGGCGACCCTCAAGCTCGGGCGCCGCCCGGCGCCTGGGCCGCACGGCGCGGCGCCGCTTGGCCGCGGGGTCGCACGGCTCGGTGTCCAACGCCGCCCGGCGGTCCCACGCTGCCCGGGGTCGCGGAACGGCTGCCGCTACTTCAGCGCGCCTGCAGCGATCGCCCGCACCAGGTAGCGCTGGAAGATCAGGTAGACCGCGACCATCGGGATCGACGAGATGAGGAGCCCTGCCATCAGGGCCGGGTAGTTGAAGAAGAACCGTCCCTGGAGTTGCAGGAGGCCGGGCGTCAGCGTCTTGACCGAATCGGGCTGCAGGAGCAGCAGCGCAAACACGAACTCGTTCCACACGTAAAGCACGTTGAAGATCACGATGGTCACGATGGCCGGGATCGAGAGCGGCGCCATGATCCTGAAGAAGATCCCGTGGATGCTCGCGCCGTCCACTCGGGCCGCCTCGAGGAGCTCGTCCGGCACCGCGCGGAAGAAGGCGGTCATCAAGTAGGCGTTGAACGGCAAATTGATCGCCGAGTAGAGCAGCACCACCGACCAGTACGTGTTGATGAGCTTCAGGTTCACCATCTCGACGTAGATGGGCACCATCAGCAGCAGCGGGGGCACGGCCATCCAGGCGAGCAGGAAGAGGAACGTCAGCGTTCCGCCGCGCCAGTGCAGCTTCGCGAAGGAATACCCGGCGGTCGTGGCCAACGCCACCGACACCAGGATGGTGGCGACGGTGACGATCACCGAGTTGATCACGTAGCCGCCGTTGTTGGACGCCGCCCACGCCGTCGCGAACTGGTCGATGTTCAAGCTGCCGGGCCACGCGAGCTTGCTCGCGGCCCATTCGTGGGGCGTCTTCAGGGCGTTGACGAGCATGAAGTAGAGTGGGAACAGCGCGGACAGCCCGAGCAGCGTCATGCCGACCAGGAGCGCACCGCGCCCGGGTACGGCCAGGAAGCGCCGGATGGTGCGTCCCGTGGCAGATCCCGAGGCGCGAGCCCCATCCGTCGCGAGGCTCGTGCGCGAGCCCCCGGACCCGTCCGCCGTCGTCATCGGCGACCCCCGGTCAGCGCGCGAATGTAGAAGTAGCCCAGGACCGAGATGATCAGGGTCAGACCGAATCCCATCGCGCTCGCGTATCCCATCCGCTGGAACGTGAACGCGTTGTTGTAGATCAGGAACTCCGTCACGTACGTCGAGAAGCCGGGGCCGCCGTTCGTGATCGTGTAGATGTAGGTGAACATGTACGCGAATGCGGTGATCGTGTTGGTCACGAGCACGATCTCCATCACGCGTCGGAGGTCGGGCACGTAGACGTGGAACAGGATGTTCCATTGTCCCGCGCCATCCATCCGTGCTGCATCAGGCAGGTCGGGGTCGATCGCGCTCATGCCAGCCAGGTACATCACGACGTTGTAGCCGAAGTTGGCCCACACGACCACGAGCAGGATCGCGGGGATCGAGGTCGTCGTCGAAAGCAGCCAGTCCAGCTGGAGGCCGGTGAGGCCAAGCGCCCCGAGGGCCTCGTTCAGCGGGCCCTCGATGTTGAGCACGATCTTCGCCAGCAGGCCGACGACAACGGTCGAGTACACCGCCGGCAGGAAGTAGGTCCAGCGGTAGAAGCGCCAGCCCCGAACGTGCTCGTGGATCAGGAACGCGAGCACCAGCGGGATGACCAGCTGGATGGGAACCGAGACCGCGAACAGGAAGTTGTTGCGAAGGGCGAGGAAGAACTGCGGGTCGGAGAGCAGCGAGCGGAAGTTGTCGAGGCCGACCCAGACGGGCTCGGTATAGCCGTTCCACTTCGTGAACGCGTGATAGGCGATGCTGACCGCCGGGTAGCCGATGAACACCAGCACGACCAGGACCGCGGGCAGGGCATAGAGGGGCCCCCACCAAGCCTCGGCTCGGCGGAGGCCCCGATGCGGAGCTCTTCCAGCAGGCGCCACCGGCTACGGCTTCCCGCCCTGCTGGTCCACGTACTGCTGCACCGCCTCCATCACCTGTTCGGCCGTCTCCTGGCCCGCAAATCCGAGCTGGAGATGCTTGTACAGGAACAGCGCGGTGGCTTGTGACATGACGATGTCCATCTCCGGCAGCGTCGCGGTCTTGATCAGGTTGAACGCGGCCTGAACGTGCGGGTCATCGATCCCCGCCTGCGCCGCGACGTTACACGGAGGCGAGCCGAGGTCGTCGATCATGGACGCGCCGGCCGCCTGATCGGAGAACGTCTTGATCAGCTCCCACGCGAGCTGTGGGTTCTTGGCGGCAGCCGGGACGACCCAGTCGTCGCCCGACGACCCGATGACGCCGGAGTTCAGCGGCCCGTTTCCCGAGCGCGGGAGCTTGGCCACCTGGACCTTGTCATAGATCGGCTTGAAGTAGGGAAGGAACTGGGGCTGACCCTCGAACATGGCCCCCTTCTCGGAGGTGAACAGGTCAGCGGAGTGGAGCTGCTCGAGCGTCGAGGCGTCCTTGTTCACGCAATTGTGGTCGCGCATCGCGAGGATCGGCTTCAGGGCATCGACCCACTTCGGATCGGTGAACTTGAGCTGACCCTGTTCGAACTTCTGGACGTCGCCGGGCTCCCAGTACGAGATGATGTTGTCGACCAGCAGGTTGACCGTCGTGTAGCCATCCTGGTCGCCGTAGACGAACGGCACGATCCCCTTGCCGTCGAGCAGGGCGCAGTCCTGGTAGAGCTCGTCGTACGTGGCTGGCGGCCCGGAGATGCCGGCCTGCGTCAGGAGATCCTGGTTGTAGTACAGCAGGAAGGAGTAGGCATCGCTGGGCACGCCGTAGATCTTGCCCTGTCCGTTCTGGCAGTCGTAGTCCTGGCAGGAGAGATCCCACAGCGACATCGAGTCGTAGAAGCCCGGTGTGGCGTTCACGAAGTCATTGAGCGGCATCAGGCCCGACTGGTACGCGAGCGTGTAGGAGCCCGAGTACAGCATCATCACGTCGGGGACGTTGCCCGCCGCGAACGCGGCCTGTACCTGCGCTGCAAGCTGATCGTTGTTGGGGGGCAGCAGCGAGATGTTCACGTCCGAGCCCGGGTTCGCCTGCTTGAACCGGGCGATCTGCTCATCGACCCACTTCCGGGCATCCGAGCCGGGGGTCGCCGTTGTCAGGATCCCGCCCAGCCACAGCTCGAGCGTGGCCGGCGCCGGCGTCGCGGGCGAGGGTGACTCCGCCGCCGTGCTGGCGGGGGCCTGGGACGTGGCCGGTGGTGCTGAAGCCGGCGGGGTCGAGGGTGCCGGCGTTGCCGCACTCCCACAGCTCGCCAGGACGGTGGCCAGGGCCACCAGCACGCTGGCATGGCGTCGGAGCGTCCTGGGACGCCCCACATCTCCGTGAGCCAAGTTGGCACCTCCTCCAACGTTGTCCCGGGTGACGGCTACGGTTGCCGCACCCGATCGGTCCACCCCGGTCCGGGGCCTCGAGCGGCGCGATGCGCCCAAGTGGGGAACTCGGGAATCGGGCCGGCGCACAGCAGCGCACCGTGCGGTTGAACCGCTGCGCTGATGCAGGCCGCCGAGTCCATCCACCTCCTTCCGGGACGCGTGCCAGGCTCGGTCCGGACATGTGGTCGACCGGTCTACCACTCTAGGCAGTCGGCTGATCCATGTCAACGCGCAGCGCGCTCACCGGCGCACGGCCCGGCTCGCCGAGATTATCGTTCATTATCCATGAACAGCCCCGCGTCGACGGGCAGGTTCGCGGCCCGACAGGAGGAATCGGAACGATGCCCAGGAGCTCACTCGATGGGTCCGTCGCGCTGATCACCGGCGGCGGAAGCGGGATCGGTGCCGCGCTTGCGCGCGATCTCGCGGCGGCCGGCGCCGCCGTGGTCGTCAGTGGCCGGCGATCCGAGCCGCTCGAGGAGCAGGTCGCATCGATCGTCGCCGCCGGCGGGCGGGCATCCGCGGAGGTCGCCGATGTGCGCGACTTCGACTCGATCCGTCGGGCGGTGGATCACGCGGTGGAGCAGTTCGGGCGGCTCGACGTCCTCGTTGCCAACGCCGCCATCGCCGACTTCGGGCCCGTGGCGACCGCCGACCCCGGCCTCTGGGAGGACGTGGTCCGGACCAACGTCCTGGGCGTGCTGTTCGCGGTCCGGGCCGCGATGCCGACGCTCGTCGCCCAGGGATCCGGGCACGTGGTGATCGTCTCGTCGGCATCGGGCCGCGAGACGTATGTCGGCGAGCCCGCCTACATCGCGACCAAGCATGCGACGGTCGCGTTCGCGGAGAGCCTGCGAAAGGAGGTCGCCGCCAGCGGGATCCGGGTGACCGTCGTCGAGCCCGGGCTGGTCGAGACGCCGCTGATCCACGTCTACCCGGAGGCGGACGAGCTGGTGCCGGGGGTGACCCCGCTCGAGCCCGAGGACGTGGCGAGGGTCATCCGCTTCGCGCTCGAGCAGCCACCCAACGTGGACCTGTTCGAGGTCGTGGTCTGGCCGACCAGCCAGGTCCTGTGAGCGGAGCGCGGCTGGTTCCGCCACGACCCGCGCTGGTTCCGCGACCCACCGGCGTTGACATGGTGCACCCGGGGGCATAGAGTCGTGATCGTTCACATAGTGTGAACAAGTGGTTTCGACACGATGCGGCGGCGTTCCCGCGCTCGAGGAGGCTTGGATGCTTGGGTTCGACGTCCACGGCACCCGCAGCAGGAGGGCCGCCATCCTCGCGGCCGGCCTGGCGCTGGTGATCGCTTCGTGCTCGGGTTCGACGGCCTCGCCGTCCGCGAGCTCGCAGGCACCTTCCGCCCCGCCCTCGACGGCGGCGCCGGGCGGGTCCGCTGCGGCCAGCCCCTCGGGCAGCGGCGCTGCAGGCGCGTCGATGCTGGCACCGGCGACGCTCGAGGTGTGGCTCGGCGGCGTGCTCACCACGTCCACGCCGGGGTCGACCTACCGGCACTGGGTCGATGCCCAGATCGACCGGTTCAAGGCGGCCGTGCCCGGCTCGGATGTGCACATCACCCTGCTGCCGGCCGACAACGATCAGCTCGCAGCGCAGGTCCAGGCGGCGTTCGCGTCCCACACGGTGCCCGACGTGATCATGCTCTACTCGGGGAGCTACACCACGGCGTACCAGTCGGCGCTGCTGCCCCTCAACACCTACATCGACGCAACCCCCGGCTTCTACGACCAGTTCTCGGGCTGGGACGCATCCTGCGTGGATCTCGACTGCAAGGGCGGCCAGGGGACCATCCTGGCGGTGCCCATGGACGTCCTGGCGTTCGTGATGTGGTACAACAAGTCGCTCTTCGGCCAGGCTGGGGTGAGCTCGCCGCCGACCACGTATGAGCATCTCTACGGCGTGTGCGACGCGCTGAACGCCAAGGGCATCACCCCGATGACGTACGGCGACCGCGACGGGTACACGACCGACAACCTTGTGCTGATGAACCTGGTCTCGTACTTCGAGCCGGGCGATGTCCAGAAGTTCATCGCGGGCCAGCTGCCGTTCACCGACCCCAAGTGGGTCGAGCCGCTCAAGGCGGTCGTGGAGCTCCACGCACGCCACTGTGCCGAGAAGGACGCCTCGACCCGCGAGCAGCTCGACGCCAACAACGACTTCATCACCTCGAAGCAGGCGATCGAGGAGGCCGGGCCGTGGTTCCTGCCCAGCCAGGAGCAGGGCCTGGGCGACGCGCTCGGGGTCGCCAAGCTTCCCGTCTCGGGCAACGGCCCGTGGAAGGACAAGACGGCCTCGAACTCGGGCGAGGACTGGGCGATCCCGAAGGATGCCGCCCACCCGGACCTGGCGTGGGAGTTCATCAAGACTGTCACCGACGCCACGGCCAGCGCGCAGTACGCGAAGGACGTCGGGTACCCGCCGGCGAACATCGCCGGGGCGGCAACCGTGCAGGACCCGTACATCCAGACGATCGCCGGCTGGACCAAGGACTCGCCCATGCCGCTCATGGACAACGTGATGTCCCAGGCGACCGCCCTGACCTACTACCGCTACATCCAGCAGGCGTTTGCCGGCGCGATCACGCCCGAGCAGGCGATGCAGTCGGTCCAGGACTCGCTTCAGGGAGGGACGCCGTAAGGGCCATCGCCCCCGGGGGGCGATCCCGGCGGCCCGGCGGTCGGGGCGCGCGGACGCTGACGGCGTCCGCCGCTCGGCTGCCGGTCCCCGGATCTGCGCGACGCGCGCTGCGAACGCCTCGAGCTCCGCCGGGCCGTCGAGGGCGCCGATCTCGAGGTCGTAGGAGCGTGCCTCGCCGGGCTCGAGCTCGATCAGGCGGCCTTGCCGGCGGGCCTCCGCCCGCGAGATCGCGGGGTTGGTGCCCGGTTCGAGGCCCACGGCGTAGGTGCCTTCCCCGGACATCCGCCACACCATGAAGTGGGGGAGCTGGCTGGCGTTGAACACCTGGTACACGCCGATGCCTCGGCGCCGGTTGATCACCCCGACCGGAACCTGGCCATCGGCCTCGGTCGCGAGCTCGTAGTAGAAGCACGCCTCCTGGGCATCCGCGACGGGCGGCAGGAGCGTCGTGTGCCCGTCCACCTCCAGCCGGGGTCGCCCGTCGCCGAGGAGAGGGCACCAGCAGCTCGGCGCCCTGCGTCGACCACCGGGAAAGCCGCAGTTGCAGTGGTACAGGAGCATGTGGCTGGTCCGGCTGAAGCCCACGTTCTCGACGGTGTCATGGATCCGGACGTGCTCTCCCGACCTGCGCCTCGATCCGCCGCCGGAGCTGGAGCTGCTCGCCGAACACGGCCGCCTGCAGGACGTGCCCTCGGCCCAGAGCGTGCAGGCGTCGTCCGTCCAGGTCTCGCCGTACCCGGCGAGCTGCGCGGGCAGACCGCCCACCCGGCCGTGGAGGCCGTACCGCACGCTCGTGAACATGTGCGGCTGGTGGAACTGCTCCGCGGTGTCCTCCTCGGCGACCATGGTGTGGTCGAGGCCGCAGGAGACGACCATCCCGCCGGCCCACGAGCGGAACCAGCCCCAGTCATCGGGCTCGTAGTACCACGGACCGACCGGGCCCGGGGGCGCAAGCCAGCTCAGGGGCCGTCCCGACAGCTCGCATCGCCCCACGTCGAATGCGCGGTCGACGAGGACCTCGAACGCGAAGCCCGTCCCCGTTCGGAACTCGAGCACCCGCACCCCGCGCCCGATGCCGTCGCCAGGGTCACCAGGCGCACGCCCGCGACCTGCTCCAGGCGGCCGACGCGCCGAAGCAGGTCGGAGCGGGCAAATCGATCGCCCCACAGGTCCGGCATCAGCCATCGTCCTCCGGCCGCGACGGCCGTGCCACCTGCTCTGGCGTGGTCGTACATCGCGGCGCCATGCCCCGGTGGCCGGGTCCCCGCGGCAGCACCGGCCATATGTCGACCACGATGCCCGCGTCGTCGCTCACGTGATAGGCGTCGAACCAGTTCACCGTGGACGGCGCATAGCCCGGGATGACGGCGACGACCTCGCCCAGTCTGGGTGCCGCGTCGGCGGCTGCGAACACGCCATGCTCCTCGTCGAACCGGAGCGCACGCTCCTCGTGGCCCACGATCCGGGACAGCTCGCCGTCGCCGATCGACTTGCTGCCGGCGTCGATGATCACCCTGCCGGGCGCACGGCTGATGACCGTGGCCGCAACCGTGAGCGCGTGCTCGAACCCGCCCACCATCCGGGCGTGGAACTGGTCCATGACGACGTAGGTGCCGGCCTGGATCTCGGTCACGCCCGGATAGGCCGCCGTCCAGTCCCAGGTCGCCGTCCCGCCCGCCGATCGGATCGCCACGGGGATCCCGTCGGCCTCGAGCCGATCGGCGATCGCGACGAACAGCGCCATCGCCTCCCGCTGGAGCGCGTGACGCCGCTCGCGCTCCTCGGTGAGCGAGCAGTGCCCCTCGTAGCCGGTGATGCCCATCAGGCGGATGCCGGGCAGCCGCACGACGTGCCGTGCCAGGGCGAGGGCGGCATCCGCGTCGTCCACGCCGCAGCGATCCATGCCGGTGTCGATCTCGATGCACACGCCGATCTCGCTGCCCGCCCGCCGGGCCGCAGCCGCCAGGTCGGCGGCGTTGGCCGGGTCGTCGACCGCGACCACGATCTCCGTCTCGCGAGCGAGCTCCGCGAGCGCTCGCACCTTCGCATCCCCGACGACCGTGTTGACCACGAACAGGTGGTCGAGGCCGAAGCGCGCCATGACGGTCGCCTCCCAGACCGTCGCCGTCGAGAGGCCGATCGCGCCGGCATCGATCTGGAGCCGGGCGAGCTCGGGACTCTTGTGCACCTTGATGTGTGGCCGGATCGCGGCCGGGAGCGGGCGCATCGCCTCGGCCATCCGCTCGATGTTCCGCCGTGCGGCCGGCAGGTCGAGCACCAGCGCCGGGGTGACGAGCTCCGAGCGGTGGCGGCCGACGGCGGCGCCGTAGGCCCGCCGGACGTCCTCGTACAGCGGACGGAACTCCGGAGGGGGCGGCGAGGCCGGCGGCAGCGCGCCGGGCCGAGCGTCCGTGGTCACGCGGCGCCCGAGGCCGCCCGATCGGCGCCGGCGGCGCCCGCCTGCATCGCCGCGACGTTCGCCCCGACGTCGCCGCCGTCGAACACCGCGCTGCCAGTCACGATGATGTCGCGCGCCGAGCGACGCCACCTGCCGGATGTTCGCCCGGGTCACGCCCCCGTCCACCTCGACGAGGACCGGGCGGCGGGCGGCGGCGGCGAGCTGCGCGGACGCGCGCCACCCGTCGGGCGGTTGCGGGCAGGAACGACTGCCCGCTCCAGCCGGGATCGATCGCCAGCACCAGCACCAGCTCCAGCTCGTCGAGCAACGGCTCGATCGCCTCGAGCGGGGTGCTGGGGTCGAGCCCGACGCCGCGGACGATGCCGCGCTCGGGATCGTTGTGCGTTGGGCAGCCGACCCAGCACGCGCAGCACGCGATGCGGGTGACGACGCCGGCCGAGGTGGAAGGTGACGATGTCCGCGCCCGCGGCGACGAACGCGTCGACCTTGGCCAGCGGGTCCTCGACCATCAGGTGGACGTCCTTGAGCAGCGGCGTCCGGATCGCCTTGACGAGCGGCGGCCCGACCGTCAGCTGCGGGCAGAAGACGCCGTCCATCACGTCGATGTGGACGATCTCCGCGCCGGTCGCCGCAGCGGTCGAGCTCGTCGCCGAGGTGGAGCAGGTCGGCCGTGAGCATGCCCACGCTGAGCCGCGGTCCCGCCTGCGGCGCAGCCGCTCCGCGGACGCGCCGCGGGCCGGGGCTCGCCTCGCGCCATGGCTCAGGCCGTGATCCTGGGCGCGGCGAACTCGCGCTCGCAGCGCCTGGAACACCTCGTACGCCTCCGCCGGCGATAGCCCTCGTGCACGACCTTGCGCACCGCCTGGATCATCGCGGCCGGTGACTCGCTCTGGAAGATGTTGCGGCCCATGTCGACGCCGGCGGCGCCCTGCTGGACGGCCTGGTAGGCCATGGTCAGCGCGTCGAGCTCGGGGAGCTTCTTGCCGCCGGCCATCACGATCGGCACGGGGCAGCCCGCGGTGACCTTCTCGAAGCCCTCGGCGCAGTAGTACGTCTTGACGACCTGCGCGCCCAGCTCGGCGCAGATCCGGGTCGCGAGCCCAGGTAGCGGGCGTCGCGGACGAGCTCCTTGCCGACCGCGGTGACGCCGAGCACGGGGATGCCGTAGCGGTAGCCCTCGTCGACGAGGCGGGTCATGTTCGTGACCGACTGCGTCTCGTACTCGCCGCCGACGAACACCTGGACCGCGATCGCCGAGGCGCTCATGCCGCACGGCGTCCTCGACGTCCATCGCGATCCGCTCGTTCGAGAGCTCCTTGAGGATGCTCGGGCCGCCGCTCGCGCGCAGCACGAGGCCCTGCTGGATGCGTCGGCGGGACGACGACTGCGCAGGATGCCGCGCGTCAGCATCAGGGCGTCGGCGTGCGGGGCGAGCGGGCACGATGTTCAGGTCGACGCGCTCGAGGCCGGTGGTGGGCCCCTGGAAGTAGCCGTGGTCGATCGCGAGCATCACCGTCCGGCCGCTCTCGGGCCGGAAGATCCGCGCCAGCCGGTGCTGCATCCCCCAGTCGTAGGCAGCCGGCGCCCTTCAGGAAGAACGCCGTGTTCTGCTGGGGCACGTCCTCGTGGAAGTGCTTGCGTCTCGCTGCTGTCAGCCTCGGGCATCGTCTTGGTCCTTTCCTTCAGGCGCGTGCCTGGCCGGCTCGTCGAGCGTCGGCCCCGGCCGGCCACCACATCGGGCGGCAGCAGCCCGTCCTCCGAGAGCTCGAGGATTTGCGGGTAGAGCGCCTGCGCCACGCCGCGTAGAGCTCGTCGTAGACGGTGCGCGCGTCGGGCTGCGGCTCGAACGTGCGCTCGAACCGGACGAGCTCGCCGCGGCCTCGCCGAGGTCCCGATAGAGGCCCGCGCCGACGCCGGCGCAGAACGCCGCCCCGAGCGCGGTGGACTCCTTGACGACCGGGACCCGGACGGGCAGACCGAGCGACGTCGGCGACGATCTGCGGCCACAGCTTGCCCTTCGCGGCTCCGCCCGTGAACACGAGCTCGTCGTAGCTGACCGCCGGTCAGCTCCTCGACGATGTCGAGGTGGCCGCGAGCGCGGTGTACGCGGCCTGCTCCTCGATCGCGCGGATGCACGCCTTGCGGCCGGACGCCTCGGGTCGGCGACGTCGAAGCCCGAGGAACGACGGGCGCCGCCTGCACCCAGCGCTTGGCATCCATGACGTTCGCGAAGATGCCGAGCACGCCGTTGGCGCCGGGTGGCACCGCGGCCGCCGCCTCCTCCATCACGACGTAGGCGTCGACGCCGCGCCTGCTCGGCCTCGGCACTCTCGAGCTCGCAGAACGCATCGCGGAACCAGCGCATGGCGATCCCGCAGTAGAAGCCGATCCCCTCGATCATCCATTGGCCGGGCACGGCGTGGCACAGCGTGCGCAGCCGCGCCTGGGGATCGATCAGCGGCTGGTCGGTGACCACCGTCAGCTGCCAGAAGCTGCCGCCGACGAGCGTCAGCCGGTCCGGGCGCACGACGCCGATGCCGACCAGGCCGAGCTGCGTGTCGGCGCCGCCGACGACGACGGGCGTCCCGGCCCGGAGGCCGGTCTCCTCGGCGGCTCGCGCGCTGACGCGCCGACCACCGTGCCCGGCTCGAGCACCTCCGGCACGATCGGCCGGCGACAGGTCGATGAGCTCGAGCGATGACGCCGACCAGGACCGCGTCGCGGAGGTCGAACAGGTCCGAGCTCGAGCCGGACGAGGGGTCGGTCACGAAGCGGCCGGTCAAGCCGGTACAGGACCCAGTCGCTGAGCATGCCCGACGTGGGCGATGGCGGCGAAGACGTCGGGCTCGTGTGCCTGTGATCCACAGGAACCGGGCCGGCGAGGTGATCGACACCCAGTCGCCACCCTGCTCGAAGATCTGGCGGCGCGCGGCCGCTCTCGACGAGCTCGGTCGCCTCGGCGCGCCGCGCGCGAGTCGACGTTCGGGCAGGCCCAGATCTCGCGCCCCGCGCGCGTCGTACAGCACCATGCCCTCGCGCATGCTGGTGCTGCTGACGCGCCGCGATCCGTCGGCCGGGACGCCCGCCGTGGCCAGCGCCTCGCGGATGCAGTCGCAGATCAGCTCCCAGTTCCGGCGCCGTGTCGAACACCTGCGACCCGGGGACTCCGGGCAGCGCCGCGTGGGTCCACTCCCGCTGGCCGATCGCCGACCTGGCGTGCCGTCCTCGTCGAACAGGACCGCGCGGCAGCTGCCCGTGCCGAGGTCGATCGCGAGGAGGTAGCTCATCGGCCTGCGAGCGCCTCCGCGGCGACGCGTCCAGAGCCCGGCGGTTGGCGACGTTGACCAGCGGCTCGCCGGCCGCGAAGCGCTCGATCTCGTCCACGGCCATCTCGCCGCCGTGGCGGAGCGTCTCGAACGTCGCGCCCCCGACATGGGCGGTCACGATCGACGTTCGGGTGGTCGCAGCAGCGGGTGACGGCCGCCCGGCGGGCGACGGGCTCAGACGTCGAGCGCGGCGCCGGCCAGGCGGCCCGGATCGCAGGCCCTCGAGGAGCGCCTCCTCGTCGATGAGCGTCTCGCGTGCGGTGTTGACGAAGTACGCGCCGGGCTTCATGGCCGCCGAACTCCCGGGCACCGATCATGCCGCGATTGTCGGCTGTCGCCCGCGCGTGGAGCGAGACGAAGTCGGAGGCGCCCAGGAGCGTCTCCAGGTCGGCCACCTCGGCCCCGCGCCGGCGCGCACCGGGTCGGCGTCCACGAACGGATCGAACACCAGCACCTGCATCCCGAACGCCCGCGGCGCGGGAGGCCACGCGCCGGCCCACCTGCCCGAATCCCACCAGGCCGAGCGTCTGGCCCGCGAGGTCGTGGCCGAACCACCTCGCCCCCTCGTAGTTGTCATGCCCGAACTCGCCGCCCTCGTCGATGTGGCTGGAGCACCTCGCGGATCCGGCGGGCGAGCATGACCAGGAACGCGATGGTCAGCTCGGCGACCGCATCGGCGTTCTTGCCCGGCGTCGTGGCCACGGCGATCCCGCGCTCGGTCGCGGCCGGAACATCGACGTTGACCGGTCCGCCTCGGGCGCACGCACACGAGCCTCAGGTTCGGATCGGCGTCCAGCACCACATCGGTCACCGGCGCCGCCTGGACGACGAGCACGTCATGGCCGTCGAGCGCGGCGATCACCTGGCTCGGGGTGCCCAGGTACTCGCGCAGCCGACGTTCGGAGGGGCTGGCCGGGACCCACGCGGGATCATCGGCAACGTCGAGGAACGACACCTGGTGTAGCGGGGCGATGCGGGTGAACGCCTCCTGCATCGCCGACGATGGGCAGTAGGAATCGCCGACGACCAGGATCCGGAGCGACGTCGTGGGGCGCGCCATGATCCCGTGGACCTCCAGCATGTTCGACGGGCGGATGGCTCGCGCCCGATCGCCTGTGGAGGCGCCCGGGCACCGCCAGAAAGATTGTGCATCGTCAGTCAAGGCTGTGCGTCGTAGGATACGGGCGCTGCCCAGCACGCCACTGGAGGATGCGTGAGCCGCCGTCATCGGGCCCCTGCAGTCATCGAGACCAAGCCCGCGGACTTCCTGACCGACATCGCCACGCGGTACTACCTGCACGCCGACTCGCAGGTCGAGATCGCCCGCGATCTGGGGCTCGATCCATCGACAGTCTCGCGCTATCTGAAACGGGCGCGGGATGAGGGCGTCGTCCACGTCGAGATCCGTCCCCCGAGGCACGAGGACCTCGAGCTCGGTCGAGAGCTGGCCGTGCGCCACGGGCTCGCACGGGTGGTGGTGGCTCCCGACGTCGATGGCGGCGCGGATAGCGACGCCGCCCTCGATGGGGTCCTGCCGTGGGCCGCCGCGCAATTCCTCGAGGGACTGCTGCGCAACGGGATGCGGCTCGGGGTCTCCTGGGGGCGAACCCTCGCCAACACCGTCTCGGAGCTGCGTCCGGGCACCGTGTCCGGGCTGCACCTCGCCCAGCTCGCGGGTGGCGTCGCCGACCCGCAGCCGGGCATCCAGGGCCATGACCTGGTGCGCCAGATCGCGGAGCTCTATCCCGGCTCGACCGTCGACTACCTGCACGCCCCGGCGATCGTGGGATCCGACGAGACCGCGGTCGCGCTGGCCGCGGACCGCACGATCCAGGCCGCGCTCGGCGCGGCCCGTCGCAGCGAGCTGGCGCTGGTCGGGATCGGGCAGATGGACGAAGGCTCCACCCTTTTCCGGGGCGGACACGTCCCGCCCGAGGACTGGTCCAGGCTGCTCGCGGAGGGCGCCATCGGCAACATCAACACCGGCTTCTTCGATGGGCGCGGACGTGCCCTCGACTCGCTGCGGGCGAGAACGATCGCGGTCTCGCTCGAGGAGCTGCGCAGCATCCCGACCGTCATGGCCGTCGCGGGTGGGCGGACGAAGGTGGCGGCGATCGAGGGTGCGATCGCCACCAGCACGATCGACATCCTGGTCACAGACGAGGCGACGGCGAACCTCCTCCTGGCGAGCGCCGCACGCGGGCAGCGATCGCGAACCGCCTGACGGACGCGGATCCCGGACCCGGGAGGGGACGGATGGCCGCCGACGCGGCCGGCCCCATGGCGCGCCGACCCTGCGCTATTGTTCAGAGCTGATGAACAGGACAGAGCCTCGGCGCGGCTTCTCCGTCGCGGCGAGGAGGGAGCAGCGATGCGATTTGACCTCGTGATAAAGGGCGGAACACTGATCGACCCGGCGGCAGGCATCGATGGCCCGCGCGACATCGGCATTGCCGGCGATCGTGTCGTCGCCGTCGACGCGGACCTGCCCACCGCCGAGGCTGCCCGGGTCGTCGTCGCGACCGGACAAATCGTGACGCCGGGCCTGATCGATATCCATGCCCACGTGTTCCTCGGGGCGGACTACTTCGGGATCGACGCCGACAGCCTCGCCTGGCGCTCGGGTGTCACGACGTGGGTGGATGCGGGCTCGGCAGGCGGCTTCCGGATGCCGGCGCTCCAGGCCCAGGTGGTCGAGCGCTCGGCGGCGCGCATCCGCGCCCTGATCAACATCTCCTACCTCGGGCTGTCGGGTCTCAACTACGACGAGTACTGCAACCCCGCTGCGTGCAACCTCGAGGTCCTGGCGCGGGTCGCCGCCGCGTACCCCGACCTCGTCGTGGGCATCAAGACCCGGATGGGCAAGGAGGGGGTCTGCTACCCGGGGCTGCGCCCCCTTCGCCGGGCCGTCGAGTCCGGCGCGGCAACCGGCCTGCCGGTCATGTGCCACCTGAGCGGCACCCCGCCGACGGTGGAGCGCGTCCTCGCGCTGCTGCGTCCCGGCGACATCGTCACCCACGCGTTCACCGGGGCCGGCGAGAACTCGTGGACGACCGGGGGAGGCTCCGCCCGGCCGTCGCCCGGGCCCGCGATCGGGGCGTGCGGTTCGACATCGGCCACGGCGCGGGCTCGTTCTCGTTCGCCTCGGCCGAGGCCCTGGTGCGCCAGGGCTTCTGGCCCGATACGCTGTCGACGGACCTGCACCAGCTGAGCGTCGCCGGCCACAACCTGGTCGAGGACCAGGCGTTCATCGGAGAGGTTCGGGGCGATGGGTCACCCGAGCTGACGCTGCTGACCGTGATGACCAAGTTCCTCTACCTCGGCTGGTCGACCCGGGACGTGATCCGGGCCGTGACTTCTTCCCCGGCCGCGACGTTCGGTTGGAGCGACATCGGCACGCTCCGCGTGGGCTCGCTGGCCGATGTCGCCATCCTCGAGGTCGCCGAGGGCGCCCGCGAGCTGTACGACATCGAGGGCAACGTCCGCCCTTCGACCGTGGCTTCGTGTGCCACGCGACGATCGTGGGCGGGCGCGCCGATGGACCCGAAGCCGATCCCGGCGCCGCCACCCTGGATCCGCCTGGTCGACGTCGAGGCGGGTCGAGTCGAGCGAGCGTCCGCATGACCGGTGCCGGTGGGCGCGGCTCCCTGCGGGCACGCCCTGACCCGAGTTGGTTTCAGCTGTGGTACGGGCGAGACGAGCCGCCCGGCGGGACGCGAGCTCACGGCAGGTCCGCTGTCGGCCACCCTCGTTGGCGCCGATCTCGTGGGTATTCGCCTGGGTGATCTGGCCCCTGATCGACCGCATCTACCCGTCGGTCCGCGACCGCGACTGGAACACCGTCGAGCCCGAGCTGTCGGCCGTGGCGATTCGCGAGGACGGCGGGGCCCTCAGCGCGACGTTCGACGGCCGAAGCCGGGCGGACGAGATCGACCTCCGCTGGCGGGGAACGGTGACCGCGACCGCCGACGGCATCCTGACCTACGTCATGGACTGCGAGGCCGCCTGCGAGTTCGACTACTGCCGGATCGGCTTCTGCGTGCTCCATCCGGCGTCGACGGCAGCAGGCCGCCCGTTCCACGCCGACACGATCGAGGGTCCCGTCGACGGCGAGCTGCCGGGGCTCATCGCGCCCCAGTCCATCGTCGACGGCGTCGAGGTCCCGCTGTTCCCGGCCTGCCGTCTCCTCGCCGTCGACCTCGGCGAGGCGACGATCGTTACCGAGTTCGAGGGCGACCTGTTCGAGATGGAGGACCAGCGCAACTGGACCGACGCCTCGTTCAAGACGTACTGCACCCCGATCGCGCTCGGCTACCCCCATCACGCGCAGGCCGGGCAGCGGTTCCACCAGGTCGTTCGCGTGCTCGTCCGGCCGACGGCACCCGCCGGATCGCCTGGCCGGTCGCGTCCGTCCCGACGACGGGACGCGCGGACGATCGAGCTGGCGATGCCCACCACGGCGGGCGGGCCGGGTCCGAGGCTCGGGGTCGGTTCGGCATCCTGGCTGGGCCGATCGCTGTCGCCCAGAGAGGCGGCCCGGCTCCGGGCGCTCGAGCTGGATCACCTCCGGGTGGACGTCCGACTGTCGGCGGCGGACTGGCCGGAGCGCCTCGAGCGTGCCGCTCGCGATGCGCAGGCCGTCGGCGCCGGGCTCGAGGTGGCGCTCTTCGTCCGCGAGGACACGACGGCGCAGCTGCCGGCCCTCGCGGGACGGCTGGCCGGCGGCGCGGCGGCGCGCATCCTCGTGTTCCACGAGCCCACGGCCGGGACGCGATCGACGCCCTCCGGCTGGCTGCCGCGAGTGCGCGCCGCGCTCGCCGAGGCCGTTCCGGGCGCCTCGTTCGCGACCGGCACCGACGGGGACTTCGCGGAGCTCAATCGCGACCGGCCGGACCTCCGGAGCGCCGATGCCCTGACCTACGCCCTGAACCCGCAGATCCACGCCTTCGACGAGGCATCGATGGTGGACACCCTCGAGGTCCAGGCCACCACCGTGGCCACGGCGCGAGCGTTCGCGGACGGCCTTGACGTCGGGGTGAGCCCGGTCACCCTCCGCCAGCGCTTCAACCCGGCCGCGACCAGTGGGTCGCCGATGTCCGACGACGTGGCGCCCGGGCAGCTTCCCGCCGGGATCGATGACCGGCAGGCCACGCTGTTCGCCGCCGCCTGGACCGTGGGCAGCTACGCGGCGCTCGCCGACGCCGGCGCGGCCTGGGTGACCTACCACGAGACGATCGGCCCCCGCGGCCTGATGGGCGCCGCGGGACTGCGTCGCCGCTCGCACGACGTGGCCCCGGCCGGCGGCGTCTATCCCGTCTACCACGCGCTGGCGGATCTCTCCGGGGCCGCCGGCTGGACGTGCTCGCGGCTCGTGTCGAGCGCCGGCCCCGGGGCGGTCGCCGGCCTGCTCATGCGGAGCGGCGACGACATCCGGCTCGTGGTCGCCAACCTCCGGCCCGCGGCGCGCACCGTCGCGCTGCCGGTGGCGTCCTTCCGGGGGCTCCGCCTTCGGCTGCTCGACGAGCGCAACGTCCTGGCGGCGATGGCGTCGCCGGCGCGCCATCGGGCGACGTCCTGGCGCCCGCTGTCCGCGCGCGCGGCGGCGGCGCTGCGGCTCGAGCCGTACGCGATCGCGCGGATCGACGGACGGGTCCGAGTGCCGGGCGACGATGCGGCGGCAGCAGGGGACGGCGGATAGGGGAGCCGCCACCCGCTCGGCCGGCACTCGATGGGGCCCGCCCCGGCCTCGCGCGAGTCCTTGCCGGGCCTGGCGGGACGCTCGACCGACGATCAGTATTCCGGCGCGCGACGCCCCGCGATGACGTCCTCCTGGACCTGGACGAGCGCTGTCGGGTCGACGGTGGCCCGGATGACCTCCCCGACCGCCTGGTCGCCCGCCCGGCCGACGAACGCGGCGCTCGTGTTCGCCCCGGCCAGCACCCGCTCCGTCGCCGCCGAGAGCGGCCGGCTGGGCATGTCCGGGGGATAGCGCATCAGGGCATCCTCGACGTCGAGGATGGCGGCATCGATCCGGCCGGCCTCGATCTCGCGCACGGCCAGCAGGTAGTTGAGGGGCACGTACTCGACCTCGTCGCCGAACTCGAGGGTCGTCATCCGCTCGAAGTCGTACGAGGAGCGGTCGATCGCCACCCGCCGGATCGGACCGTCGACGGCGGTCCTGGACAGGAACACCCGGTGCTCGCGGACGAAGGTGCCGGGCGGGAGCGTGAGCAGCACCTCGAACCGGTCGCCGGCCATGCCGTCGGCCGCGAGCCGGGACATCACCGCGACCTGGCAGCGTCCCTGCGCCAGGGCGGCGATGCGGGGCCGGGAGCCCCGGATGAACGACAGGAAGGCATCGATCCCGCCCGCCACCAGGCTCGCCCGGATCGCGGTCGCCAGGCCGTTGATGCGCTCGGTCGAGGGCAGCGACATCGCGATGAGGAGGGGGCCCAGGTCCGTGGCCTCGAACAGCCGGCCGATGTCCCGCCCGAGCAGGACGGCACCGCGTCCCGGACGGCTGTCGAGGCTGATCGCGCCGTCCGCGGCCAGCGCCGCGAGCTCGATCTGGGTCGCCCCGACGCTCGCGTGGAACCGCGCCGCGAGGGTTCGCACCGGTGCGACGTTGTCGCCCGGTGCCACGGTAAGAAGGTGGCTCGCCAGCGCCCGGCGGAGCGCATCCGCCTTGCGCACGCCGCGCCTGGTCATGGGCGCCCGGCGAGGGGCGTGACCCGACGCGAACCGGGGTACGACCGGCGGCCGGCGCCCACGTTCAGACTCCGTCGGACACCCAGCGCTCGATCCCTCAACCTTGCCTCCGTCCGCCCACCTGCCGGCACTCTACAACCCGCTCGATCCGCTTCCCTTGACAGCGGGCCACTGCGGTGGTTCGATTGTTCACGAATTATGGACGATACGCGGGGCCGCGACCGGGCCCGCGGGCAAGACCGTCACCCGAGCTCCATGGAGGATCGTGCATGAGCGCTCCGTCGGCTGATCTGCCCGCCGGGATGGCGGGTCTTCGCTACGGCATCACGCAGGTCTCCCTCGCGGTGCGCGATCTCGACGCCACGATGGCCCGCTACCACCGGGCCTTCGGCTGGGCGCCGTGGCAGGTGTTCGACCACGTGCCCCCCATGCACCACAACACGATGCTCCGAGGGCAGCCCGTGCACTACGCCCTCCGGGGTGCGGAGGTTTACGTCGGCTCGCTCAACTTCGAGCTGCTCCAGCCGCTCGAGGGACCGAACCTGTGGTCGGAGTTCATGGACCGCCGGGGCGAGGGCGTGGCCTCGATCGCGACGATGTTCCTGGAGCGCGAGGACGGCGACGCTGTCAAGGTCGCGTTCAAGGAGCGGTTCGGCATCGACGTCAACATGAAGGCCGACATCGGCGATCACATCGAGTACTACTACCTCGATACCGAGCGTCAGTTCGGGTGCCTGATCGAATCGGGGAGCGGCCACGCCATCGACTTCGTCAAGCCGGTGCAGGTCTACCCGCAGCCGGGCGCCCAGCCCGGCCCGTCGCCGGTGAGCGGGATCACATACCCCATCACCCAGGTCTCGACGACGGTGCGCGACCTCGAGACCAAGGTCCGCAACTACCACGACGCCTTCGGCTGGGGCCCGTGGAAGATCTACGAGTCCGACGGCACGCGGGTCATGCACCACTCCCAGTGGAACGGGAAGCCGGCCGAGTTCAAGGTGCGCTGGGCCGAGACGATGGTCGGCGACCTGAACTTCGAGCTCATCGAGCCGCTGGCGCCGGGCAACCCGTTCCACGAGTTCCTGCAGACCAAGGGCGAGGGCATCTCGTCGATCGCCGTGATGTTCCAGACGGCCGAGGAGTCGGAGCGGGTCAAGGCGCAGTTCGCCGCCGACGGCATCGGGATCACCGCGATCAGCCACATCGGCGATCACATCGAGTGGTACTTCCTCGATACCGAGCCCGCGTTCAAGTGCGTCATCGAGTCGGGCAGCGGCCACGCCCACGACTTCGAGATGCCGTACACGACGTACCCGTAGGCCGATCCACCCGCCCGGTGTCGCGAGGTCGGCGGGCGCGGGCGGCAGCCGCAGCTCGAGGCGAGCGCTGGTGGCACGGGTCGGACGACGCCCGATGACGAGGTGACAGTGTCGCCGGGGCGCGAGCGCTTCGATCTGGTCATCCGGGGCGGGTCGATCGTCGATGGCACGGGCTCGGCGCGCGCCGCGGCGGATGTCGCGATCGCGGGTGGCCGCATCCGCGCGATCGGCGACCTGTCGGTGGCCTCCGCGGCGGACGAGGTCGATGCGACGGGCCTGGTGGTGTGCCCCGGCCTCATCGACGTCCACAGCCACTCCGACTTCACGCTGCTCGTCGATGGCCGGGCGCAGAGCGCGCTGGCCCAGGGCGTGACGACCGAGCTCGTGGGCAACTGCGGGCACGGCTGCAGCCCGATGCGCGACACGCCGGCGTTCGCTGCCAACATCTTCGGGTACGACGCGCGGACGCCCCTCGACTGGCGATCCACCGCGGAGTACCTGGGACGCCTCGAGCGCGAGGCACCGTCGATCAACGTGGCCACCCTGGTGCCGCTGGGCAACCTCCGGATCGCGGTCATGGACGATCCGGAGCGCTCGGCTTCGCGGGACGACCTGGACGCCATGGCGAGGCTGCTCGAGGAAGGCCTCGCTGCGGGGGCATTCGGGTTGTCGGCGGGCCTCTCGTACCCCGACTCGATCAACGCTGACCCGGCCGAGCTCGAGCGCCTCAACGAGCTCGTCGCCGGCCAGAACGGGCTGTACGCGATCTGCATGCGCGACACCGGCGATGGGGCGGTGGGCAGCCTCGACGAGGGGCTCGAGACGGCGCGGGCGACCGGTGTTCGCCTCCAGCTGTCGCATGCGATGCCGGAAGCCGGCAGCCCGCCGGACATGATGGATCTCACGTTCGAGCGCGTCGCAGCGTGCCGGGACGACGGGTTCGACGTCGGGTTCGACATGCACACGAGGCCGTTCGGTGAGGTCAACCTCAGCATCGCCCTGCCGGTCTGGGCCCTCGAGGGGGGTCCGCGGGCGCTGGAGATACGTCTCCGCGACCGGGCGACGCGGGACCGGATCAAGGCCTACCCGAGCACGCTCAACCACTACCTGGCCGACCCCGGGCCGGAGCGGCTGACGATGGCGTTCGTCCACGACCCCGCCGTCCGCGGCCGAAGCCTGGCCGAGCTCACCCCGGATGGCGGCGACGCGCTGGACACGGTGCTGGACATCCTGGTCGACGAGGTGGACGAGGTCCATCGCCCGCTGGTGCTGATCTGGATGTACCCCGAGGACGAGGTGGCCCGCTTCTATCGGCATCCCCTGTGCGCCATCGCCTCGGATGCCACGACGCTGAGCCCCGTTGGGCCGCTCGAGGACGCGATGTTCCACGGTGCCTACACCTGGGCGGCGTGGTTCCTCCGCCGGATGGTGAACGAGCGCACGGAGCTGCCGCTCGAGGAGGCCATCCGGCGCGTCACGTCGCTGCCCGCGAGCCGGATCGGGCTGCGGGATCGCGGCGTGATCCGCGCCGGAGCATGGGCGGACCTGGCCGTGCTCGATCTCGGCCGGGTCGCCGAGCGTGGCACCGTCGAGGCCCCGAACCGACTGGCCGAGGGAGCGCGGCACGTGGTGGTGAACGGCCGCTTCGCAGTTCGCGACGGATCGTTCACCGACGAGCGGTCCGGGAGCGTCCTCCGGCGCGCCTGAGCCCGCGCGCCGAAGTCCCTCCGCCACGCGCCCATGCGCCCGCCGACTCGGCGCTGCGGGGTTGTGGACTGCGATCGCGGGCTTGCCTCGCGGGCCTCAGATCGACGATTGCCCGCCGTCGACGACCAGGGCGGTCCCGATGCAGTAGGAGGCCTCCTCCGAGCACAGCCAGAGGATCGCGGCGGCCACCTCATCGGCCCGGCCGGCGCGACCGAGCGGGACCTGGTCGCTCCAGTATCGCAGCTGCTCCGGATCGCTCATCACGTGGCCGTTGATGGGCGTATCGATGAAGCCGGGGATGACCATGTTGACCCGGATGTCGTGTCGAGCGAAGTCGATGGCCATCACCTTCATCATCGCGAAGATGCCGCCCTTGCTCGCGCTGTAGGCGGGTTCGTTGTAGGCCATCCCGAGGTAGCCGCAGTTCGAGCCCAGGTTCACGATCGCGCCGCCCCCGGCCGCCTGCAGGTGGGGCAGGGCGTACTTGCAGGTCAGGAACTGGCCGTTGAGGTTGGTGACGATGACCCGGTTCCAGGCGTCGAGCGTGATGCGGTCCAGCCGATCGTCCTCGTCGGGTAGCTCGACGGCCGCGTTGGCCACGACGAGGTCGAGGCCGCCCATCGCTGCGGCCGCCGCGTCGACCGCCGCGCGGATCTCGTCCTCGACCGAGCAGTCGGCGGGCAGCACCACCGCCCGGCCGCCACCGGCCTCGATCTCCCGTGCCAGCGCATCGAGACCCTCACGCCCACGCGCGACGAGCGCCACCTGCGCGCCCTCCGCGCCGAAGCGCAGGGCGGTCGCCCGGCCGATGCCCTTGCTCGCCCCGGTCACCAGGGCCCCCTTGCCGGCGAACCGGTTCGGGATCGGCTTGATCATGCTTTCGCCTCCTGTGCCTACGATCCACCTCGAGCAACAGCGCCTACGCGGCTGACCGCACCTAGTGGGTGGCGCCAGTGCGACTCATCGGCACCACGGTCGCTCCCATTCGCCTGTGGACCTCGAAGCGACGAGATGGGGTCCCACGCCAGTCCTCAATGATGGCGTACCGGGCCGGTCCGGGAAACGGCTTCCAGCGTGGCCGAGGACGACCAGCCCTGGGATCGGCCCATTGGCGGGGGAGCCCAGCCTCCGCCGAACACCCTTGGGCCGAATCCCCCAAACGCTCCCGCACGAATGGCAGCAGGGCGTACAGAACGATCTTGACGCCCACTAGAGAGTCGTTCACAGTGAGTGAACAACGTGTCTCGCCAAGGCTGGAAGCACGCAACCCCCAAGGGTTCCAAGCGCTGCATGGTCGGCCAGGAGGAGGAACGATGACGCGCGACCAGGAACGTCAGGTCGAAGACCTCGCCAATGGGTTCATCACCGGGAAGATGCCTCGGCGGGTATTCATCTTTCGGCTTCTCGCATTGGGCCTGACGACCAGCGCCGCCGGCACCATTCTCGCAGCCTGTTCCAGCGCCGCGACCCCGACCCCCTCAAGTGGCACACCAGGCTCGCCGCTTCCCGTCCCATCTGGTGTCCCTACTGGACTGAAGGGTGAGATCAGGTTCCTCATTGGGCCATGGACCGACCAAGAGGTGCAACACCACCAGGTCATTCAGGCCGCTTTCAACAAACTGAATCCCGATGTCAATTTCACCTACAAGCTCTTTGATTGGGCGACAAGTCCCACCGAGATCAGCAACTCATTGGCCTCTGGCTCTCATGACATCTTCTACATTGAGGACCACAACTGGATTGCGTTCGCCGACCGGCTGGAGGACCTGACGCCAAGAATCAACGACCCGGCCTTTGCCACGGACAAGGCGAACTATCTCTACTGGGATCGGCTTGCGACCTATGGCGGCAAGCTCGTTGGCATGCCGAACAACTGGGCCGTCGTGGACATGCTCTACACGAACATGGACATGGTGAGGGAAGCTGGGTACGACGAGCATTTCGTTGACAGCTGGGACACCCTCGTCGCGTGCTGCACCAAGATGACTAAGGGAACCGATACGTACGGTCTTGGGATCGGTATCCAGCTCGGACCGACGTTCGGCGAATGGTATGAATGGCTTCGTGGCGCCGGTGGCAGCTTCCTCACTGATGATCAATCGGCGACAAACATCAATTTGCCGGCTGTCGTCGATATCACCAAGCGTGTGGCAGACCTCTACAAGCAGGGTGTTGCGCCGCCCATTGGTGCCTACACCTACGACACGGGCCCCGACGCCTTTGTAGCAGGGAAGATCGCGACCTACTCTTCCGATATGGCGCCAGCGCCCGGGATCCAGGCCAAGGATCCCAAGTTCGAGTGGAAGTTGCTGCCCTATCCGCCCGGAAGCGCGACACGACAGAACATGTTCTCGATTGTCGGCACATATACGATGAGCCCGAAGACTCCGGACAAGGATCTTGCCTGGGAAGTCTTGAAGTTCTGGACCAACGCCGAGAACAATGCATACTGGTGTGATGTCTCTGGGCCCTATCCCGCCCGATCTGACGCGCTGCAGCACGGGTACCCCACGCAGGCCGCCCCGCAACTCGCCGATGCCTTCTCTGTCATGCACGACTACGCGATGGGCGCCGAACCCTTCGCGAAGTGGGATGACTGCGAAACTGCGGCAGAACAGCAAATCGGGAACGCGTGGACAGGACAGGCTACCCCTGAAGAGGCCGTCGCGAACGTCGATGCCGCGGTGAAGAAGATCGTCTTCGGCTGAACCTGCGTAGTCGACGGGTTGCAAACCAGCCTGCGTCGCGGGCGGTTGGGGTGACATGCCTCGATCGGGTGTGAGTAGATGAGTCTAGCCTCTGGGGCTACGCCTGCCGCGGCCGGGTCCGCCGTCCGTCAGGGTCGGCCACGCCGCGAGCGTTTGAGCCAAGCTGAGCATCGACGCCTCGCTCGAACCAATGGGCTGCGCCGCCAGATGACCGGTTGGATGTTCGTCCTGCCGATGTACATCTTCTTCGTTGTCTTTCTACTTGTTCCGGCGCTCGGGACTGTCTGGTGGAGTATGCAATCCGGCGGGTTAGTCGCTGGATCTGAGTTTGTCGGCTTGGACAACTTCGCTGGGCTGCCGCGAGAGCCGCTCGCGCTGACCGCGATCCAGAACACACTGCGGTTCACCCTCATGTCCGTGCCGCTCATTCTCGTGATTGCCTTGGGCATCGGGATGCTCCTCTCGCGCGTTCAGCGGGGCGGAGCGATATATCGGTTCCTGGTCTACTTCCCAGTCCTCGTGCCACCCGTCGTTGCGGCGCTCATCTGGATCTTTCTGACGAACGTCGACTTCGGCCTGTTCAACACCGTCATGAAGTTCCTCGGGCTCAAACCGGTCGTCTGGCTCGGCGTCGGAACCGCCTTGCCGGTACTCGCCGCACTCGACGTCTGGCGCAACGTCGGCTATTGGGCGATCTTCTTCCTGGCGGCGATCATCGGCCTGCCTCAGGAGCTCTACCAAGCGGCGGAACTGGACGGTGCGGGATCGTGGCAACGCTTCCGTTTTCTTACTGTGCCGCTGCTCCGGCGAATCCTGCTGTTCGCGCTAGTCGTGTCGACGATCTGGGGGCTTCAAGTGTTCGACACGCCGCTCGTACTGACCGATGGTGGCCCAGGCACGTCAACGGTCACCGTGGTCTACCAAGTGTGGCGATACGCGCTCAACAGCACCTTCCAGGCCGGGCTCGCGGCAGCTATCTCGCTGGTGCTAATGTTCGTGATCCTAGTCCTGACGGCCGTGCAGTTGCGCGCACTCCGTGGTCGTGAAGTGGCGTCCTGAGATGAGGACCGAGATGCCGCGGGGGCGGACTGGCAGGCTGGCCGGGAGATTAGGAGAACGACCTAGTCCTCGTGTTTCAGGGCATCGATCGCTCGAACGAGCCTTCACGCACATCATTCTCTTGCTAGTGGCTGTGACGCTGGCGATGCCGTTCTTTTACGTCATCAGCGCGTCCCTTAAGGACAGCATTTCTATCTTTGAGTACCCTCCTGGACTGGTCCCGCTGCCGCCCTACCTGGGCAACTACGAGCAACTGATCTCGGATACCGGATTCCTCCGATGGATGTTCAACACCCTCTTCGTTGCCAGCGTGGTCACCACTTGCAAGCTCATCCTGGATTCGATGGCAGGATACGCGTTGGCAAAGGTTTCATTCCGTGGCAGACGAGTCGTATTTGGATCCCTGCTCATCCTGCTGATGGTTCCATTGGGCGTATTGCTCGTTCCGTTGTGGTCCGTCGCGCACGCTTTGCACATTGACAATACGTATCTCGCTCTAATGCTGCCGCCGTTGGCCAACCCCCTCGGCGTGTTCCTGATGCGCCAGTTCATCCTGGGCCTGCCCAGGGATCTCGAGAACGCCGCCCGCCTCGATGGCGTGAGCGAGTTCGGGATCTACTGGCGGATCATCCTGCCGCTGATCAAGCCGGGCCTCGTGGTGCTGGCGGTGATCATCTTCACCGACCAGTTCATGAGCTTCGTGTGGCCGTTGATTTCGACGAGCAGCGATGACCTCCAGGTGCTGACTGTCGGTCTGGCATCGTTCCGCGCAAAGGGCGGCGTCAACTACGGGGTCTGGTCGGCCTCCGCCGTGATGTCCCTGGTCCCGATCGGAGTCGTGTTCTTCGTCCTCCAGCGCCAGTTCCTGGCCCGTTCCCTTGCCGGAGCCCTCAAGCAATGACGACCGTGCAGCCCACCGTCTCCAGCCCATCCCCTGCCGCGCCCGGCGACGAGGGGCCCGCGATCGAGCTGGTCGAGATCAGCAAGCAGTACGACCGGACCCGGGCCCTGCGCTCGGTCGACCTCGAGATCGAGCGTGGCGAGTTCCTCGTGCTGCTCGGGCCGTCGGGCTGCGGCAAGAGCACCCTGCTCAAGATCATCGCCGGCCTCGAGGACCCGAGCCAGGGCGAGGTGTACATCAACGGCCGGCTGGCGAACTACGTGCGGCCCAAGGATCGCGACGTGTCGATGGTGTTCCAGAACTACGCGCTGTACCCGCACATGACCGTCGGCACCAACCTGGGCTTCCCGCTCAAGATGCGCAAGCGGCCCGCCGACGAGGTCGTCGCCCGGGTGCGCGAGGTGGCCGCGATGCTCGAGCTCTCGGACCAGCTGGACAGGTACCCGGACCAGCTCTCGGGCGGCCAGCGGCAGCGCGTCGCGCTGGGCCGGGCGATCATCCGCCAGCCCGTCGCGTTCCTGATGGACGAGCCGCTGTCCAACCTCGACGCGCTGCTGCGGGTGCAGATGCGGACGGAGCTCCTCCGGCTCCACAGGCGGGTCGGCCGGACCACGGTCTACGTCACCCACGACCAGGTCGAGGCGATGACGATGGCGGATCGGATCGTGGTCCTGCGCGACGGGGTCGTGCAGCAGGTCGGCACGACCGACGAGGTCTACGGCACGCCCGCCAACCGGTTCGTGGCGACGTTCGTCGGCAGCCCGCCGATGAACCTGTTCCCCGGCCGGATCGTGGCCCGCGACGGAGGTGCCAGCTGGTTCGAGGGCGGGATCTCGTTCGCGCTGGCGGGCCGGCAGGCGCCTGCGGACGACGTCACGCTAGGGGTCCGGGCCGAGGCGCTCACGGTCGTCGGCCCGGGCGAGGCCGGCGCGATCGAGGCGACGGTCGACCTCGTCGAGTCGGTGGGGGCGGACGCGTACCTGTCGGTCACGACCGACAACGGCACGAACGCCATCGTGCGGGTCGAGAGCGGCTCCGGGGTCCACGAGGGGCAGCGGATCCTCGTGCGCCTGGATCCAGCCTCGATCCACCTGTTCGATGCCGACGGGAACCGGGTCGCGACCGCGGGGCTCAGTGACAGGCGCGCCGTGGTAATGGCGGGAGGTTGACGATGGATCCTTACGTGATGACCGTCACTGGACCGATCCCGGCCAGCAGTCTTGGCTTCACCTTGCCACATGAGCATACCGGCCTCGACGCGTCTGGCCATGAACCGGAGCACAGCCCGCACGATCACCCTTGGGAGTGGTGGGATGTCTTCAATGACGAGGAGATCATCGAGTCTGAACTCAGGCGATTCCAGGATCTCGGGGGTAGCTGTCTGGTCGACCTCACCAACCATGGCCTAGGGCGTGATCCGGAGCGGATCCGTCGCCTATCCCAACGGACCGGCTTGCCGATTGTCATGGGTTGCGGTTGGTATCGGGGGCCCATCAATACGCCGGAATCGTTCATTGATCGACGGACCGCGAACAACCTCGCTGACGAGTTGATCGGCGAATGGACTGACGGCGTCGGAGATACCGGCATTCGCCCGGGGGTGATCGGCGAGATCGGAACCGATGCTGGGTGGTTAAGTGCCCAGGAGGAGCGGGTGTTCCGTGCGGTGGCTCGTGCCGCGAAGGCAACCGGCCTATCGGTTATCACGCATGCCGCGCAGTCACGCGTCGGTCTCGCCCAACTCGACATGCTCGTCGAGGAAGGCGTTGATCCGACCCGCGTCGTGATCGGCCACGCCGACTCCTGCCCGTATCTCGATTATCACCTTGCTTTGCTGGAGCGGGGGACGAACATCGAGTTTGATCTGCTTGGCCTGAGATTCGGACCGGTGGATGAGGCTATGGAACCGCGGGTGATTGACCTCCTCATCGACCTCATCAACCGCGGACATGCAGAGAGGCTAATGCTGTCCCAGTCCGTCGGAATGGCCATGCAGCTCAAAGCCTTTGGCGGCACCGGGTTCGTGTACCTGCAGGAGGAGTTCCTACCACGGCTCCGCGAGCGCGGCGTCGGCGATGACGCAATTCATCAGATGACCGTGCTGAACCCGCGTCGGGTCCTGTCCCTGCACTGAGGAGGATGGGACGTGGAGCCCTTCGTACAGACTGTGACGGGCCCGATTCCCTCGGCGAGCCTCGGATTCATCCTGCCGCACGAGCACGTCGGCATCGGCAGCTACTCTCGTCACGCCCGGGATCCCTGGGAGCTGTGGGCGGTGATCAACGACGAGGACCTGCTTGCGGATGAGATTCGCCCGATTCCGAGCTGACGGGGGCTCCTGCATCGTTGATCTGACCAACATTGGCCTGGGTCGCAATCCCCAACGCATCTACGAACTCTCGAAGAGAACGGGGATGCCGATCATCATGGGCTGCGGCTGGTACAGAGGGTCATGGGGAGCGCCTGAGACGTTCATCGACCGGCGCACCACTCAGGCTTTGGCGGACGAGCTGATCGACGAGTTCGAGAACGGAATTGGGCCGGATCGAATCAAGCCCGGCGTCATCGGCGAGATTGGCACCGACAGGGCCTGGGTCAACGCCGAGGAAGAGCGAGTGTTCCGAGCTGTCGCCCGAGCCGCCCGCGCGACAGGCATGGCCATCCTGACCCATGCGATGCGACCGCGCGTCGGGGTTGCCGAAGTTGACATTCTGCTCGAGGAACGTGCCGATCCATCCCGGGTCGTTGTTGGCCATGTCGATCTCTGCCCACACCTCGACTACTACCTTGCGATGCTCGAGCGGGGCGCGAATATCGAATTCGATTTCCTCGGTCAGCACTCGGGTCACATGCAGGACGCCGTGGAGCCACGCATCATCGATCTTCTCTTCGAGTTGCTCAACCGGGGATATGCGAATCGCATCCTCCTATCGCACGACTTCGGGATCCCGTTCAACCTGCATGCAGCGGGCGGCAACGGCTACGTATACGTGTCCAGCAAGTTCCTTCCAAGGCTTCGTGCCCGGGGGATCGACGAGGCGACGATCGAGCAAATGACGGTGCTGAACCCTCGCCGGGTCTTGTCGCTGTCGTGATCAGGACGTCTTCGCGGTTGGCGCCACCCGCGGCCCAGCCTCCGCGGACTCTGCTTCCATGATTTCAGTCCCTGGCTCCGCTGGACGATACCCCAGCCTCGGGGGTAGGCACGTTCTCGTGACCGGTGGCGCGACTGGCATCGGCGCAGCAATCACGACGCGACTGGTCGCCGAGGGCGCTCGAGTAGTGGCGGCGGCCCGCAATGCCGACCGAGGACTTGCCTTCGTCGAGCGGCTGGGCGGCGGCTCACTCTGGTACACCTTGGACATTCGCAACTCAAATGCTTGGGTTCGGCTGGTGGACGATTTCGCCGAAGATCCGTTTTCGGTGCTCATCAACAACGCCGGCGGCCTCCTATTCCCCAAGCGGCTGCACGAGTTAACCCCTGATGAGTGGAATACGGAGATCGCGACGAACCTGTCCGGCCATTTCCTTGGGATGCGGGCTGTGATTCCCACCATGATCGCCGGCGGGGGAGGATCCATCGTCAACGTCGGATCCATCTCTGGGATGCGGGGACAGGATGATGCTGCTGGCTACCAGGCGGCGAAAGGCGGCCTGCGGCTGTTGACAAAGCACGCTGCCGTGGCGTACGCGCGAGATGGTATTCGAGTCAACAGCGTCCACCCGGGGGCGATCTTCACCGAAGCGGTGGCACTCGAGCCGCCAGAGCGGGTTGAGCCCTTCGTCGAGCGCACGCCAGTTCGCCGGCAAGGTGATCCCGCAGAGGTTGCCGCCGTTGTGGCATTCCTGGCCAGCGACGAAGCTTCGTTCGTCACCGGAGCCGACTACACGGTCGATGGCGGCTATCTGGCCTGAAGTGAACCTGCCTGATGGGCCGGTGAATGTGAACTTCTTTGATCAGGAGGGACGAGATGACAACGCCGTATGTTCCAGCTTCGGACCCCGAGGTGCGCGCGCGTCTGCGAACCGGGGTTCGTGCCAGCCTGCCCGAGGTCGACATGATCCAGGACGCGGACCTGCGTGACCGGACTGTCGAGGCCTGGGCCTACGCGCTCTCACAGACTGAATTCGAGCGGATCGAGGATATGCCGCGCGGCGATCCTGGGGAGGCGCGCATGCTCGACCTGAGCATGGCTGACCACCTCCGAGGGACCGCGATGATTGCGATCGGCATGGCCGATGGATTCGAGCGTGTTGCCGGAGCCAGTCGCATCAATCGAGACCTGCTGTTGGCGGCCGCCCTATGCCACGATGTCGGAAAGCCTTGGGAAATGAGTCCGCGCAACGAGGCGCGCTGGAAAGCCGACCCTGCGGCAGCCGGTAGCCCGTCGTTCAGGCACTCGGGTTACGGTCTGCATATCTGCCTCACGGTGGGTCTTCCGGAAACCGTCGCACACACAGCTGGGTACCACTCGGGCGGAGGAGAAGGTGAGTGGATCCAGCGCAGTATTGAGAACACGATCGTCTATCTGGCAGATCTGGCGTTCTGGAAGCTGGTCGAGCGGCTGGGAATGACGGAGGGCGAGATCTTCGATCCGGCGACGACAGTGATGAAAGTCGGTATCTATCACCCTAACCGTTGATTGGCGCCGACTAACCGTTGATTGGCGCCGACTAACCGTTGATTGGCGCCGACTAACCGTTGATTGGCGCCGACTAACCGTTGATTGGCGCCGACTAACCGTTGATTGGCGCCGAATGATCGTTGATTGGCGCCGAATGATCGGCGGCGGTAGCGTCTACGCGCGCAGGTCGAGCACCCAGTCGTCGTCGTCCGGTGCGTCGAACACCATCGCGTCGCCCGACTCATCGGGTTTCCCGACCGCCCCGTGCCAGGTGCCGGTCCGCGGATCGAACCAGCGTGCGTTCCGGCCCTCGGTCGCCGGGCGGGCAAGCCTGATCGACCCGCCGAGCGGCGTGTAGGCCGCGATCCAGCGGCCGTCGTCAGTGCAGGCAGCGGTCACGAAGCGCAGCACGTCGGCGTCGCCCGGCTGGTCGCGCAGCATCTCCTGGGCCGGCCGGAGGCGCCACCACTCGCCCGACTCGAGGTAGCGACGCACCACGGTCATCGATCGCGCGCCCGGCGTGTCGAGGACCCTACACCACGGCTCGAGCATCTCGGTCGCCTGGGACCGGATTCCCTGGCCGACGGGCTCCGGCTCTGAGGCCCACGCCCACAGGCTGTAGTGCCCGTAGCTGACCCCGGCGGTCGGCGTCACCAGCAGGCTCCAGTAGCTCGCGCGACGGACCTCATGGGCGGTGAAGCGGATGCCGGTGTCGTAGGAGGGGTGATCCTCGTAATTGGGTTCGAGGTTGATGATCGGCTTCGCCGGTGCGGTGCGCCAGTCGCGCACCGCGTCGCCGTCGGGCAGCCAGCGGACCTTCTCCGGCAGATCGGAGTGGCAGGACTGGTAGCTCAGGAAGGTGACCCAGGCCTCGTCGCGGAACTCCGAGCCCACCCAGGTCCAGCCCCGCGGATGCATCGTGACCAGTGGCTCGGGCGGATCCGAATAGGCGGCGCGGCCGATCGGCCAGAACCGCTCTGCCGCCGGCCGGCCGGTGAATCCGCCGTCGCCCGCGAGCGTCCACGAGATGTGGTACCCACCCCAGCGCGCCCGAAGCCAGCGCGCGAAGCGCACCAGCTGTCCGGCGGGCCAGGCCCATCCCGGCTCGTCCTCGTACAGGGACAGCACCACGATCGCGTAGCCCAGCAGGCCGTGGCGCGCGATCGCCTCGACCTTGGGATCCAGCCGCCGGAAGAAGGTCGGGTTGGGAGCGAACCGGTCGGTCTCGACGAACGACGGCTCCCCGGCGGGATCCGTGGCCAGGGCCCGCCACTGGGTCGAGAAGAACTGAATCGCGGAGAACCCCTGGGCCCGCCGCGTCTCGAGGTAGCGCTCCCAGTCCGCCGGATCCGAGCGGATCAGCCCGTTCCAGGCGGTGTCGCCGATCCACAGGAACGGGGTCCCGTCCGCGTGCGCGAGCGAGGTCCCGTTGTCGGCCACCCTGACCGGCCCGTGCACGTACACGGGGTTCGCACCCTCGTAGGCCGCGCACTCGAGCTCACCGCCCTGCCCGTGCAGGCCTCCATCGTCCGGGTCGGTCGACGTCGACCGCCAGCGCCACCTGCCCGGCTCGTCGAGCCGGAGCCGCGCCCGCCAGGTGCGGTCGCCGTCCCAGAACGCGTCGACGACCACCGATCGCCCCGACGGCGCCTTCAGCTCGACCCGGACGTCGACGTCCCAGAAGGGGGCGGACCGCGGCCGCTCGCCGTGCAGCACGATCTCGTGGGCGATCCAGCGCGTCACCGGCTCCACGGGCGAGCCCCTTCGTGGCTTGGCGTGCCCGGCGCTCAGCGTCCGGACTCGAGGATGAGCGCGGAATCCTCTGGGAACGGAGGTGTCAGCCACGCCGCCCCCTCCGCGACCAGCGGTCCGCCGGGTAGTCGACGTCCGGTGGCGGGCTCGAACCACTCGACGCGCACACGGTCGCCGGCCAGGGAGCCGAGCTGGACCTCGAGGGGCCGCCTCGCCGGCGTGTAGATCACGGCCAGGGTTCGATCCGACGTGACGGCGCACGTCGCCCGGTCCAGGCCCCGCGCCTCGCCCAGGCCGCCCGTCAGCACCCGCCGCGTGGCATCCGGTTCGAGCTCGGCCCAGCGAAGCTGCCGGAAGAAGTCCCCCCAGCGGCTCATGGCGAACGAGGCCGGCAGCCCGAGGGCCTCCTCCCAGCCCTCCCAGAACAGCCAGATGGGGTGATTGCCCATCACGTGCCCGTTGCTGCCGCACAGCACCGACCACCACGCCTGGCGGCGGATCTGCAGCTCGGAGGCGTTGTGCTCGCCCTCGTAGCTGGATTCGATGAAGAAGAACGGCCAGACGGGGTCGCGGCTCCAGTCGTGGAGCAGCTCCTGATGGACGATCCCGTACGTGTAGGTCACGTTGACGTCCAGCCAGTCCGAGCCGGCGAACACGTCTACCGGCGAGGTCTCGGGGTGCGGATGGGCGGTGAACAGGTTCCTCACCCCGGCGCTCCGGATGCCGGCCGCCGCGGCGTCGAGCCCCGGGCGCGCCTCCTCCGGGTGCCAGTCGCCACCGATCGACCACATGATGTTGGCGAACCGCCCGAAGCGTCGGCCGAGGTACTCGCCGTAGCGGCGGCAGCCGTCCGGTCCGGTTGCGACGATCTCGTCGTACCAGCCCTCGAGGTGGCGCGAGACGCCCGGCCGGTCCTTCCGGTACCCGATGTAGGTCGGAGCCAGGATGACCAGGAAGCCGCGCTCGGCGCAGGCCTCGAGGACCCGCTCCGCGGCATCGAAGTACGCGTGGTTGGGCGTCCCGAGGTCGCCCGGTGTCGTGAACGGCTCCAAACCCGCCAGGTCGCGCGGCGGATCCTGCGAGAACAGGTGCTCGATGAGGTTGACCAGGACGGTGTTGAAACCGAGCGCGCGCCGGTCGTCGAGATAGCGGATCGCGTCGTCGAGGGTGAGGTTCGCGATCAGCGACCACGCGGCGTCGCCCTGGACGAGGAACGGCCGGCCATCGGCATCGAGCAGCCGGCGCCGGTCCGCCGAGATCGACAGGGGGAAGCGCTGCGCGGGCGGCGGCGAGGGCAGGGGGGCAGCGGCGGCCGTGGGCTCGCCGGGATGCACGGGGTGCCGGGGATGCTGGCGGAGGTCCTGCTGCCCGGTCATGACGGACGCCCCGCGGTCGCGACCCGGTTCCCGTCGGCATCGAACAGGTGGATCGAGGCTGGATCCAGGCGCACGAGGATCCGCTGCCCCTCGTGGACCCCGGAGCCGCTCTCGACCCGCACGATGGCGTTCGTGCCGTTGTCGGTCGTGACCGACAGGTACGCGTCCGCCCCCACCGACTCGACGAGGTCGACCGTCGCCTCGATCGCGCCGGCCTCGCCCGGGCCGACGACCGTGAGCGCCTCGGCCCGGACCCCTAGCGTGACGTCGTCCGCAGGCGCCTGCCGGCCCGCCAGCGCGAACGAGATCCCGCCCTCGAACCAGCTGGCACCTCCGTCGCGGGCCACGATCCGGCCGGGGAACAGGTTCATCGGCGGGCTGCCGACGAACGTCGCCACGAACCGGTTGGCGGGCGTGCCGTAGACCTCGTCGGTCGTGCCGACCTGCTGCACGACCCCGTCGCGCAGGACCACGATCCGATCCGCCATCGTCATCGCCTCGACCTGGTCGTGGGTGACGTAGACCGTGGTCCGGCCGACCCGCCTGTGGAGCCGGAGGAGCTCCGTCCGCATCTGCACCCGCAGCAGCGCGTCGAGGTTGGACAGCGGCTCGTCCATCAGGAACGCGACGGGCTGGCGGATGATCGCCCGGCCCAGCGCGACGCGCTGCCGCTGGCCGCCCGAGAGCTGGTCCGGGTACCTGTCCAGCTGGTCCGAGAGCTCGAGCATCGCGGCCACCTCGCGCACCCGGGCGACGACCTCGTCGGCGGGCCGCTTGCGCATCTTGAGCGGGAAGCCCAGGTTGGTGCCGACGGTCATGTGCGGGTACAGCGCGTAGTTCTGGAACACCATCGACACGTCGCGATCCTTGGGCCGCACGTAGTTCGCCAGCCGGCCGTTGATGTACACCTCGCCCTGGCTCGGGTCCTCGAGGCCGGCGATGATCTTGAGCAGGGTGCTCTTGCCGCAGCCCGACGGCCCGAGCAGCACGAGGAACTCGCCACGCTCGATCTCGAGGTCGACCGAGCGCAGGGCCCGGGTCCGGTCGTACTGCTTGCTGATCTCGACCAGCTCGATCGCGGGCCCCTCGTCGCCGGGCGCGGCAGGGGATGGGCTGGAGACGGTGGGCTGCACGGTCGTCATTGCTTGAGGGCTCCGGCAAGGGAACGGGCCAGGAACTGGCGCTGGAGGACGAAGAACACGACTCCGATCGGGACCAGGGACATCACGGCGGAGGCCGACCAGAGCCCATAGTCCACGCCGCCGTGGGAGCGCAGGGCGGCGACCCCCACGGTCACGACCTCGACGTCGTCGCTCGAGGTCGCGATCAACGGCCACACGAAGCTCATGAACTGGTCGGTGAAGATGATCACCGCCAGCACCACGAGGCCCGGCTTGATCAGCGGCAGGATGATCCGCCAGTAGATCCCGAACTCGCTCACGCCATCGAGGCGGGCGGCGTTCTCGAGATCCCTGGGCAGGCCCAGGATGAACTGGCGCATCAGGAACACGCCGAGGGGGTTGGCCAGGGCCGGCAGGATCAGGGCCCAGTAGGTGTTGAGCAGCCCCAGCGTCTCCACCAGGGTCCAGAGCGGGATGATCAGCGCCCCGAACGGCACCATCAGCAACAGCAGGAGCAGCATGAAGATGACCCGCTTGCCGGTGATGTCGAGCTTGGCGAGCGCATAGCCCGCCATCGAGTCCAGGAAGATCTTGCAGACCGTCACCGTGCTCGCGACGAACATCGTGTTCAGCATCCAGCGCGGGAACGCCGTGTCGGTCAGCAGTCGCTCGTAGTTGCCCAGGTACGGCGGGAACGGGATCAGCTTGGGCGGGTACTGGAAGATCCCGGTGCTGTCCTTGAGCGAGGCGAGGACGACGTAGTAGAACGGCGCGACCAGGATGAAGCTGATCAGCGCCAGGGCCAGGTGGCGCGCGAAGCCGGCGACCCGGCCGCGTCGCTGCGCCCGCCGCTGGTGCTCCGCGACGGCGGCGACGTCTGCTGCCGAGCGTCGGCGACCGAGGGCCTGGACCGCCATCGTCAGTCCTCACCGCGCCGCGAGCGCAGCGCATACAGCTGGATCACGGTCAGGACGAGGATGGCGACGATGAGCACGAGCGAGATCGCGGCCGCATACCCCACCTTGTTGTTGCTGCCGAACACGTACTGCCAGGCACGGAGGACGATCGTGGTGGTCGCCGTGCCGGGGCCGCCGTTGGTGAGCACGAGCGCCGTGTCGAACACCTGGAGGCCCCATATGGTCGAGACCACGATCGCGAACAGCAGGATCCGCCGGAGCAGCGGCAGGGTGATGTAGCGGAGCTTGGCGAACCCCTCGGCCCCGTCGAGCGAGGCGGCCTGGTAGAGCTCCTCCGGGAGGCCGATGATCGCCGCCACGAAGAAGATCGCCCAGTAGCCGATGTTGCGCCAGACGTCGAGCGCGGCGAGCACCGGCAGCGCGGTCCCGGCGCCGAGCCAGGTGACCGGCTCCGCGCCCCCCGCGCGCAGGACCTCGTTGAACAGCCCGAAGTCGACGTTGGTCAGGAACAGCCAGATCAGCGCCGCCACGACGGGTGGCACCAGGACCGGAAAGTAGACCAGGAACCGGTACGCGGCCCCGCCGCGGTTGATCCGGGCCAGGAGGAGACCGATGAGCAGGGCGATGACGAGGATCGGGGGCACCGACATGAGCGCGAACAGGAGCGTGTTCTCGACCGCCGTGCTCGCGCCCACGACATCGGGGAGCCGGGTGAAGTTGTCAAGGCCGACGTAGTGCGTCCCGGTCGTGAGACCGCCGAACTGGGTGCTCCACCAGACGGTGCCCAGCACCGGGACGAGCAGGAACACGACGAAGAAGAAGAACATCGGCCCCAGGAACGCCCAGCCGATGAGCTCCCGGCGGAGGCGGGCGCGACGGCGCAGCCGTCGGTGCTCGGCGGCGGCCAATCGCATCCGCGTCAACGAACCGAGTCCTCCTTGGATGCAGGCGCCGAGCGATGCGGCGGCCCGAGGGCCGGGCCGCCGCGGTCGGAGGGCCTAGAGGCCGACCTCCTGCTTGACGATCTTCTCCACGTTGTTCACGGCATCCTGGGCCAATTCCTTTCCCGCGTAGCAGTTCTGGATCTCGGCTTCGGCCAGGCTCTCGACGTCCGCCCAGGCCGGAAAGTTCTCGAGGCCGACAGCGTACTTCTGGAAGTCCGGCAGCGCCGCGGCGAGCTGGGGAGCCGCATTGGTCCCGTAGCCCTTGTCCGCCGCGTCGGTGCGGGCTGGATAGGTGCCGGAGTTGTCAGCCCAGTACGCGTCGTTCTCGCCGTTGGTCCACCACTTCACGACCTCCCACATGAGGTCCTGATCGGACGACTTGGCGTTGACCATGTAGATGCTCAGGTCGTTGAAGTTGACCCGGGAGACGGGACCGGGCGGATAGGGCATGAGCGCCCAGGTGAACGGGACCGGGTCCGGCAACACCGTCGTGGACGCAAGGTCCGAGGAGTAGATCGCCATCTTGCCGGCCGCGAAGGCCGCGGGGGCGTTGTCGTAAGTGTAGGTGCCGAGGGGCGGCGCGATCCCCTGCTTGAAGAGGTCCGCGAACTGCTGGGTGGCCTGCACGACCTCTGGATGGTTGACGTTGGGCGCCGACAGGTCCGGGGTGAGGTAGGAACCGCCGGCGGCCCGCAGGCGCTGGTACCACTCGCCGTAGCCGCCGAGCTGGATGCCGATGCCGAAGCCGTACGTCTGGCCCGGCTTGGTCATCTTGGTGACGGCGGCGAGGAAGGTGTCCCAGTCGTCGGCGAAGTGCTCGTCGTAGCCGGCCGCCTGGACCATGTCCATGTTCACGAACATGGCGTCCTCGACGTGCCAGCTGATCGGCAGGCCGAGGATCTTGGGGCCGTAGGCCTTGATGCGGTCCATGTACAGGTACTTGGACAGCTCGCTGGCGAAGGACGGATCGGTGATCCGGGACGTAAGGTCGGTGAACACGCCCGAGGCCTCGTAGTCCGGATACGAGCTCTCGGTGGTCATGTAGATGTCGTGGGCCCCGGCCTGGAGGGAGGTGTTGATCTCCTGGGCGGCCGTGTCCCACTGGTAGAGGCGGAAGTCGAACGTAACGTTCGGGTAGATCGCCTGGAAGCCCTGCGCGATCTTCTGGTGGTGCGCAACCTCCTGATCGGACCATGGACCGACCAAGAAGCGCACGGTTCCCTGGAGGTCCTTGGCCGACGGCGCCTGGCTGGCGGCACCCGTGCTGGGCGGCGGATTGCTCGCCGCCCCCCCGTCAGACGTCGGCGAGGGCGTCGGGCTGGAGGATCCGCAGGCGGCGACGATCGCGCCGACGACGCTGGGCGCCAGGCCAAGTGCGAGCAGGCGGGTAACGAATGCCCGACGGGACATTCGTCCCGCGAGGTACCCATCGGCGAGTTGGGTTGTCTTGCGGTCGAGATCCGCGTTCATCTCGGATCGAACCTCCTCCTCCGATGGTGCCCATGGTTCACGCCCGCCAAGTGACCCGCTCGGGTAGCGGACGCATCCGGCACTTGTTCAGGGTCCACGAACATGTGCGATTGGTCAAGACCTTGAAGTGGGGTCCAGTCATCTGCCATCGAACGCCCGATGTCAAGCGGTCCTGCCACATGCTTCGCGGCAAGGTGCCGAGGTCCGGCGAGAGGAACGGTCGCCTGCGGCGCCACCGACGTGCCAACCCCTCGAGCCTGCCGACCATATGTTCACCGTGATTGTGCCTGGCGCGTTTGAGCCGGGCAGTCGCTCACCCACGCTGACCCGGCAGCGATGCTGGTTGCGCTGATGCGATGGGGCCGCACACCGCGCGCGGCATGGGCGACACGTTCACCGCAGCAGACGTGGCGTTCCATCAGATCTCCGGCAAGCGGGCGGAATCGGGGGTCATCGGCGGACTTCCGAACCCCAGGTGGATGTCGCCCAGGTCCTCGTGGCTCACCGACCGCGCGGTGCCGCACGTGTCGCAATGGAGCAGGTCGAAGAAGAAGCCGCCGCCACGCCGAACCGTGAACTGCGTCCCGCACGCCTTGCAGATGAACCCTGATGCGCTGCCCACGTGGCGCCTCCCGCTGCCGCCGGCGGTCTCGGCGCCGGTTCTCCGACCAATAGGCCGGTTCTCCGACCAATAGGAGGCGGCCTGTCAAGGAGGGTGGCAGCGGAGCTGCCCCCGGGCGCGCGCGCCGCTACGCGCTCGCGTGCGCGGGGCACGCGAACATCACTGAAGGGATCGGCACTCGTGACGATCGCCGTGGGTGGCGCACCCAACGGCGCGGCTTGCTAGTCAGGGCCAGCCGGCGTCCATACAGCCGCGCTGGATCGCCCCTCCGAAGGCGAACCCCCCCGAGAGGCCCCGCAGATTCAGACTGGGCCGCGGCCGGTCCGCGATCGGCCGGCGATCGCGTTCCAGACGACGACCGCGATGACGGCTCCGATCACGGCGACGACGATGGTCGTGATGTTGATCCCGGTGATGTAGTCGCCACCCGTGACCACTCCAGCGATGAAGCCGCCGACGATCGCACCAACGATCCCCAGAACGACGTGGCCGATCACGCCAAAGGACTCGTCGCCCTTGACGAGAAGACCAGCCAGGTAGCCCGCGATGGCGCCGACCACCAGCCAGGAGATGATGCCCATCCTTGCTCTCCCTTCGAGCCGCGACTGCCATTTGGGCGTCGCGGGCTAAGGATACGTACATCGGTGCCCAAATCGACCTTCCGGTCGGCAACCTCCGCATATCGTTTCTGCGTCACCCCGGCCCGAAACGAAGCTAGGATGCAGGTCACGTGACCGAAGCAGCATCGGGCCAGCTCCGCAACCTCGTTGGTCGTCTCGAAGCGCTCGCCGATCGACGTCTCGCGGCGCGACCGCGCTCCGCATCGGCCTCCGCGCGCGCGACCCAGCTCAGGGACCACCTCCGCGGCCACGTCCGGGTCCGTGCCGACAGCCTTGACGCACCGCTTCTCGTGCTGATCCTGGGCCCGACGGGTGCCGGCAAGAGCACGCTGTTCAATACGCTGGCCGGCCGCGCCGCAAGCACCACTGGCGTGCTGCGCCCGACCACTCGAGTCGCGGTCGTGCTGACGAATCCCGGCGACCGCGAGGCGCTGCTCGATGGCACCCTGGTGAGCGTGGGTGCAGACCGGCTGCAGCTCGTCGAGGACGACACGATCCCCCCGGGCGTCGCGCTCGTCGATGCACCAGACATCGACTCGATCGAGCACAGCAACCGGGAGCTGGCCGACCATCTCGTCGAATCCGCGGACCTGTGCCTGTTCGTGACGACCGCAATCCGGTACGCCGACCGCGTTCCGTGGACGGTGTTGGGGCGCGTGCGCGAGCGGGGGCTTCCCCTGATCGTCGTCATCAACCGGATGCCGACGGATGAGGCCGACCGGCGGGAGATCCTGACCGACGCGGAACGGCTGTTCGCCGACGCCGGCTGGATCGGCACGACCGCCTCGGGGCCCAACGCTCGGATCCAGCTGGTCGGCGTCAACGAAGGCGACATCGAGCCCGCGACCGAGTCGTTGCGGCACGCGGCGATCGCCCCGATCGCCGATCGCGTGCGGCAGCTGCGTCGTGACCGCGCGGCGCGCATGGAGCTCGCCGCGCGAGCCCTGGCGGGGTCGCTGGCGGGCCTCGGGCAATTGCTCGACACGATCGCCGATGACTGTGAGCACGAGGCGATCAACGTCGACGCGCTCCTCCGAACGGCGAATCACCAGTACGAGCGCGAGCTGATCAGTCTGCGCGACGAGCTCGGCCGAGGGACGTTCCTGCGCGAGGAGGCGCTGCGCCACTGGCAGCGGTTCGTCGGGGCCGACCAGATCACCCGGTTCTTCTCGCAAGGCATCGGCCGCGTCCGCGGCGCCATCTCCGCCATGCTTCGACCGGCGCACGCGCCGGTCGAAGAGGTCCGGGCCGCGACAACGGAGGACCTGCTCGCGGTGGCACGATCGCACGCCGCCGAGGCCGCGCGCCGGACCGCGACCAGCTGGGCTGAAGATGCAACGGTGGCGACGGCCATCGCCGACGACCCGGGCACGTGGAGCACCTCGATCGACTTCGATGACCGCCTGCGCGGACGTCTCGACGCGTGGATCGATGGGATCGCGGCGGAGATCCGGACGACCGGGCGCCCGAGACAGCGGATTGCCCAGGGTGCGTCGATCGGGGTCAATGTGGTCGGCACCGGGGTCGTCCTCGGGACGTTCATCCATACCGGCGGCCTGACCGGCGCCGAGGTTGGTGTTGCCGCAGCCACCGCGTTCCTCAACCAGCGGCTGCTCTCCGCTCTGTTCGGTGAAGCGGCGATGGCCGAGCTCATCGCCCACGCCCGGAACCGCCTCGACGAGGCCCTTGCCGCCACCTTCGCCGAGGAGCTCGCGCGCTTCGCGCGACTGGTCCCGGGATCCGGCCAGGTGACGGGTCTGGCCGCGGACCTGCGTCAGGCGGGCGATGAGATGCGGAACCTGCCCGGTGGCCTGCCGGCGGACCTGCACACGGTCCTGGCGGCTGGGACTCCGGCGGCCATCCCGGGCGACGATGAGCCCCGGCCGCAGGGGGACGGATCACCTTGAACACCGCGCGCCCCGCCATCGGTGTCGAGCCTCCCCCGCAGGGCCGCCTGCCCGCGGCCGCAGGCGCTCTCGGGCCCGAGGATTGGCTCACCAGCCTCGCGGCGGCGATCGAGGCCGCTCAGACCCTCGGCATCCGAACCGACGAGGCGGAGGCCGTCCGGGCCGAGGCCGTCGAGCGGCTGGGCTTTCCCGCGGATGTCTACGTCCTGGCGCTCGTCGGGGGAACCGGGGTGGGAAAGTCGAGTCTGCTCAACGCGCTCGCCGGCTCACCCGTCAGCCCGGCGTCGGCCCGGCGTCCGACGACCGCCGAGCCCGTCGCCTGGGTCCCGCGTGCGGCCCGGGGCGACCTCGAAGGCCTGCTCGGATGGCTGGACGTCCGCGAGGTCCGCGAGTACGACGGCCCGCTCCGAGGCGGAGTCGCCATCCTCGACCTGCCCGACATGGACTCGGTTGCCACGTCGCATCGCCAACGGGTCGAGGAACTCCTGCCCCGCGTCGATGCCGTCGTCTGGGTGACCGACCCCGAGAAGTATCACGACGCCGTCCTCCACGACGACTTCCTGCGCGAGTGGCTCCCACGCCTCGACCATCAGGTCATCGTGCTGAACAAGTCGGATCGGCTGGGGGCCGAAGACATCCGGACGCTGCGGCGGGATCTGGAGCAGGACCTGACGAACAGGTTCGCGCTGTCGGGGCGGAGACGACCGCCGGTGCTCGTCGCATCGGCCCTCGGCGCGGATGCCGACCTTCACGACCTCCGGGGCTGGCTCGCCACGGACATCGAAGCCAAGCGCATCGTCCGGGACCGCCTCGCGGCAACGCTCGCAACCACCGTGCAAGGCCTCGCTCGCGAGGCCGGTGTGGATCCGGTGACCGACCTGGAACCCTTCCTCCGGCCGAGCGCTCGCCGGGCCGCAATCGAGAACGTGATCTCGGCGGTCCTTCTGGCAATGGGCCTGCCGGAGCTCGAGCGACAAGCCGTCGCGGCCACGCGAGCGCGCGCTCGCGCCCACGGGGCCGGGCCGATGGGCCGGGTCACGTCGGCGATCGATCGACTCTCAGGTCGCGAATCGCGAGTCGCCGACCCCGACGGCTTCCTCGTTCGGTGGCGAGAGCATGGCCCACTCACGCCGGCTGTCGAGACGCTTCGGCAGGCCATGATGGAAGCGATCCGAGACGCGTCGCCTTCCGTCCGCCCAGCCCTGGCGGCAAGCGTGGAGCCAGCCCGCATGCGACGGGGCCTCGAGGAAGCGGTTGACCGCGCCATCGGGCGCCATAGTCGGGTGGCCCCGTCCAGCGGGGTCTGGCCCGTGATCGGCGTGCTCCAGACCCTGACGACAGGGGCGATCGGGCTGTCGGTCGCGTGGATCGTCATGTGGGTTCTCACCCGGCCGCCGGTCGCGACAGTCGAGCTTCCGATCCTGGGGCCCCTTCCGACGCCATTCGTCGCCCTCGTCGCGTCAGTCATCGTCGGCTACCTGCTGGCCCGCACCCTTGGCTTGCACGCGGGTTGGGTGGGGCGGCGGTGGGCGGCCCGGCTGCGCCGCGACGTCGCGATGGCGATCGAGCGTGAGCTGACCGGGCACGCGCTGCAGCCCGTGGACCGCCTCGAGGCCGCGCGCCGTTCGCTGTGGTCTGCCGCACGAGGCTCGATCGAAGCCTGAGGGCACGTCGGGCCCGGCGAGGGTGCGGCCTGTCTCGATCAGACCTCGGGGGCCCCAGGGGTCGCGCCGCTCAGGGGCCGGCTGGCCTCGACGGCCGAAGCGTCCAGAACTTCGACGGGCGGATCGATGTAGCGACGGAGAACCCTGTGCGCCACCCATGTCGCGGCCCAACCCACAGGGACATACCGAAGTGGAAGGAACACGAGGCCTGCACTCGCAAGCTCTCGGGTGGCCGGGTGTCGGGCGGCGCTGCGAACGAGGTCTCGAGCGTTCGCAGGATTGCTCAGATCCCGCACGAGGGCGGCTCGGTCGTGGACGGCGCGCCGCCCGATGTCGCGAAGGGTGTCCGATCGGGAGGCGGCAACGATCAGGCCACGAGTCTCGGGCAAGGTGGCGATGCGGACGAGTCGCGCTAGCCTGCTCACTGTCGGCATCTGGGCGGTTTCACCGTCCCTCCAGTCCGCGCCACCGGCGCAACACGCTGGGGACACGAGCGGTCATGCCCCAGGTACCGGATCGACGTACGCCGCATATCGGACGATGGTTCGGAAGCCCAGGCGCTCGTAGATCGGGCGCCCCATCTCGCTCGCCTGGAGCGCCGCGACATCGCAGCCGTCGGCCACGCCGTCCGCCACCACCCGCGCCGTCATGGCCGCCCCGTAGCCACGTCGGCGCGCCGACGCGACGGTTGCGATGCTGTAGACGCCGATGGTTCGGCCGGTCCGCCAGCCAAGCCCGGAGACGACGGGGTCACCGTCCGCATAGCCCACGTAGACGACGCACCCGGGCCGGTCGAGGAGGTTGCGGCAGGCCGTTCCCAGCGCGACCGCCGGATGCGAGCCGAACCCCGTGGTCACGACCCGACGATGGACGTCGATGCCGGCGGCGTCGGTCACCCGGCGGATGTCGAGCTCGGGAGCGGCATATCGACTGATGGCGTCGGGGTCGATCGGAAACGCGATCATGCCGGGTGTCGAGGTCTCCTGCCCGGCGGGCGCCAGTCCGGCCTGGGTCAGGGTCTGGATGAAGCGATCATCGATGCCCTGACGCAGGCGAACGACGAACGGGTCCCCTCGCTCGCGCGCCCGGGCCACGCCGGCGAGGACGCCGGCCGGCGTCGCCTCCTCTCGTTCGATCAGGACCTGGTTGAACCAGTCCATCGGCAGACCGGTCAGGATCGCCACCGTCCCGCCGGTGCGCGTCACCCCGGCCCGGCCGGTGCAGGTCACGACACCCGTCAGGTACGCGATCCAGTTCTCGTGCTCGAGGACGACCCGCTCGCCGTGCGTCATCGCCCTATTCTGCTTGGGAGGTCCGGACCTCGTGGGCGCAGCGGCACGAGCTTCGAACAGCTCACCCTATCGGCACACGAACATGCCCGACCTCGCCGTGGCGCGCAGCTCGCCGTCTCGCGCCATCCTGGCCGCGACGAAGTCCCGGAAGGCGCCCACCTCGTCATCCACGAGGTGCTGCTCGCCCTCGCGGATCTCGTTGAGGGAGAGGAAGTAGTCAACGATCGCGTCCGGGTCGGTGATCCTCAGCTCGTCTGCATAGACCCGGGTCTCGACGCGCTCGAAGCGTTCGCGCAGCTGCGCCGCGCCGTTCTCGAGCGAGAAGGCGGCGACCACCGGCTGGTCCCGCTCGCGCGGCGCCGGACCGGGCACGGCATCGTGGGCGGGGGTCGCGACGCTCCTGAACTCGTCCATCAGCGCCCTGAGCTCCGCCAGACTGTCGAGGCTCGCCGTCGTCGCGTGGAACGCCCCGCCCTCCCGCAGGACGCGTCGCGCCTCGGCGATCGCCCGCTCGCGATGGGGCAGGTGGTAGAGCACGTGGTTGGCGATGACGATGTCGAAGGCGCGATCGGGGAAGTCGATCTGCTGCGCGTCCATGACCCGCAGCTCGAGATGCGACGCGAGCCCGTCCAGGCGCCGTCTGGTCTCGGCCAGCATGCCCTCCGAGCTGTCGGTCAGCACCAGGGTCCAGCTTGCAGGGACCCGCGGGGCATTCACCTGCCACAGCATCCCGGTGCCGCAGCCGAGCTCGAGCACGCTGCAGCCGTGGAACCCCTCGAGCTGGTCGAACACCCACGCCGGCCACGGTCGCGGGTTGGTCGCGAACCTCGCGTGCAGGGCGACCCTCGCGTTGAACCTGCTGGCGTTCTCGTACTGCGCCGGACCCGAACCTTTGCTGGCTTCCATCTGATCCTCCCCTCCGGAGCCCACCTCCTCGACCGTCATCGAGGCCTGGCGCGGAGGCGATCACGGAGACTACCGCTCGGCAGGCGGACGACCAGCGGGCCCAGGCCTGCACGGACGAGACCCGTGCCGCTGCCCCTTCCCGGCCGAACGGTCAGTCAATCCAGATGGGCAGGAACGTACCATTCCGCTGGGCGTGGGTGAACCCGCAGTGCGCTGAGCCCTGTCACGCGGGGGGACGGTGGACCGGCTCGACGAGCCACGACGAGTCGAGCTCGATCGGCCACCCGGGCTGGTCCGCCGACGTCCCGATGTTCGCGAAGACAGGGACCGGCTCGTCGCCGAGGAGGCTGTAGAGCGTCACGGCGACCCGCCCGTTTGCGCCGCCAGCGATCGTCAAGCCGATGCGCGAGCCGGGCGTGACGTCCCGGAGCGAGAGGCGGAAGGTCGCGCCGATGGCATGACCGTCCGGCGCGGCCCCGGCCGACCGCTCGACCCGGAAGACCCCATCGCCGTAGCCGGCGGTCGCGCCGCCCTCGACCGTGGGCGGGTCCACGGCCGCGACCGTCGCGCCGGTGATCTCCACGGCCGCCGACTCCGTGCTCGTGACGAGCCGCAGCTCGACGGGGACGACACTCGTTCGGCTCGGCGAGGCCAGGGCGGTCGGCCGCGGGGTCCAGCGCGCGGGCATCGGGGTGGCGGTCGGGACCGGAGCGCGCTTCACCGCCCCCAGGTCGCACGTCCAGGACACCGTGAGGGCGAATGCATCCGGCCATGGGTCGTTCGGGATCAGCGCGTCGACGACCATCGGCGTGGAGGTGCGGCTCGACTCGAACCTGGCCCTGCCGCCACCCGCCGACATCTCCGCCCCGATCGGACGGTACGAGTACACACGGAAGAACGAGAGGGGATGCTCGATCACGAACAGCCCTGACTGCATCCCTGTCGTCGTGCCGAGGCTGAGCGAGTACATCGGCGGGCGATCGGGCAGCCCCGGGGTGCCGACATCCCGCTCTCCGGGCGACCCCTGGATGCGGTCGATGATGGCGCTCCCCGGGGCTGGCCACGCGACGGGCGCCCCGGTGACCTCGTCCGCGATCCGCAGGTACGGGAGTCCATCGCCGTCCCCTGCGACCGACGCCACGACGGTCGGCTTGCCGGGCACGGTCTTGCAGGTCGCGGGGACCTCGACGGTCGTGCCGAGCGGAGCGCCGAGCTCGAGCCGCATCGTCCCGGGCCGCAGGATCGGGCCCCCGGCCGCGAACGCGACGGCGCTGCCCGCGAGGTAGCCGGCCCAGCCCGCGATGAGCAGCCACCACCAGTGCCAGCGGGTGCCACTGGCGGCTCGCCCCGGCGCTGGCGAGGCCCGCCGGACGGCCGCCCGGCCCGCCCCGACCAGCACGCTGAGAACGCTGGAGACGATCCCGCCGGCGACGGTGAACCCAGGCCCGCGCAGGTAGAGCGGATCCTCCTTGAGGTCCGCGAGCTGGTAATGGATGTCGCCGATGCCCCGTTGATACGCCCAGATCGCGATAGCCGAGAGGACGATCATCGCGACGATGCCGCCGAGGATGGCGCCAGCTCGATCCGGGACGGCATCAGGTGCACCGGGAGCCGTGTGTGATCCTTCGGCCGGCCTGTCGAGCATCGAGCTCCTCCTGCCAAGGAGACGCAGCCGGATACAAGCCGTTGCAGCCTCGTGGTGGCGCCGGCGCACCGGACCCTCCGCGACGACCGCGGGATCCGGCGCCGCTGGACTTGCATCGGCTAGGGTTGCAGACGACTAGACCCCGACCGTCGTGCGTCTTCGGGTGGGTCGTGACAGGCTGGCTCGCTCAGGAGGGTGGCCGACGCCGCGCCCGATCGCCCGTCAAGCCGAGCGTTGAGGCACGCAGGCGAAGCGATCTTGCACGATCACCGGGACGCCGCACGCGCAAGCAGATTGTCGCGCGAGCCCAGCGGTAGGGAGTTGGAGCGGGAGACGGGATTCGAACCCGCGACATTCTGCTTGGGAAGTGGCAGCCGGCCAGCGTAATGGCACGAGCACGGAGTCTGAACGTGAATTTGTCCAGTTAGTCAGTATGGAGAGGTCGGCGCCTGCGTAAGGTCGTGGATCACCCACGCCTGAACGCGGGAGTTGCCACATACGGAGGTCGCCGACCGTGCTCCAGTCTAGTCCGCAGATCTACGTCGGCCTCGACGTCAGCAAGCTCAGCATCAACGTCGCCCTGCTGCGCCCCAACGGCACCGGCATCGACGAGGACAGGATCCCCAACACGCCCGAGGCGGTGCGCTCGCTCGTCCACCCCTGGACCGACCCGGGCTCGGTCCGCGCCTGCTACGAGGCGGGCCCGACCGGCTATGCCCTGTACCGCGAGCTCACCGCCCTGGGCGTCGCCTGCACCGTCATCGCCCCGTCGCTCACGCCCCGGCGTCCCGGTGATCGGATCAAGACCGACCGCCGCGACGCCGTCAAGCTCGCGCGCCTGTTCCGGGCCGGCGAGCTGACCGCGGTCCGGGTGCCGACGCCCGACGAGGAGGCCGTGCGCGACCTCCTCCGCGCTCGGGGCGACCTGCGCGAGGACATCCTGCGTGCCCGCCACCGGCTCAGCAAGTTCCTCCTCCGCCACGGCCGGACATACAGCGACGGGAGCCAGTGGACGGCCCGCCACCGCGCCTGGCTCGATGCCCAGACCTTCGAGGAGCCCGCTGCGCGCCGGACCCTCGCCCACTACCGGACCGACCTCGACACCCGTCTCGCCGAGCTCGCCCTGCTCGACGCCGAGTTGACCCTGATCGCCCGTGCCGACCCGTTCGCCGGCCCTGTCGCCCGGCTTTCGACGCTGCGTGGGATCAGCACCCTCTCGGCACTGATCCTGGTCGTCGAGATCGGCGACTTCGACCGCTTCCCGCGAGCCGATGACCTGGCCGCGTTCGTCGGGCTCGTACCATCGGAGCACAGTTCGGGCGAGCGCCGTCGCCTGGGTTCGATCACCAAGGCCGGCAACGCCCACGCGCGACGGGTCCTCGTCGAGGCCGCCTGGCATGCCCGCCGTCGGCCGAACACGGGACCCGCGCTCCAGAAGCGGCTGGCGGGCCAGCCGCCCGAGGTGCTCGCGATCGCGACCAAGGCCCAGGCCAGGCTCCACGCCCGGTACTGGCGACTCGTCGAGCGGCGCAAGCCGACGACCGTGGCCGCAACCGCGGTCGCCCGCGAGCTCACCGGCTTCTGCTGGGCGCTGATGCGCCTGCCTGCCTGAACGTATCCCGGCGGGACGGACGTGTTCTCCCGGACGGACCCTCGCCACACCTATGCGGTGGGCGATCCTCGCCTGACCCGCGGACTTAGTCCGAGGCTGCCTCCGGCGTACCACTGCCCTGCGGTTCCGACCCGCGCATATCAGAGTGGCCAGACGCCGCTGCCACCTGTCCGTCCCGCCGATTCCCCAGCCCCAGCCGGACCCGGTCCGCCCAACCAGCAGTCAGTCCTTGACCAACCTCTCCATATCAGAGTGTCGGATCGTTGCGTCGGTGCGACACCATAACTGGAGCGAGGTCCTGGCGGGCAGGTCAGCAGCCGAGCGTGTCGGCCGGAGCCGCCAACTTGATCGAGGAGGTTGCGCGCCCGACAGGTGTCGGGTCCGCGCTGACAGCCTACGAGATGCCCGTCGACGGCCGCGATGAGTGGCTCGCCGCAGTCAGGCGACGGGGCGGGGGTGAACGCGCCCTCGCCCGATCCGAGGTCGGCCCACGTGCTGCCGCCCCCGAGCACTCCATCCCGCAGCAGCCTTACGTGATCGCGGAGGTCCATGGTCGCGGATCAGCGGCCGTGGCCGACCTCTTCGGGCTCCTGGAACCACTGCAGCCGCTCGCCAACCTGCGCCCGAAGCTTCCAGCGCGTCGTCTTCGGAGCCTGGTCGATGGCACCCCGAAGCTCGCCGATCTGGGTCTCGACGTCGAACCGCGCCGGCCGGCTGAACTCGAGCTCGCCCGGCTGGAGCTCCGTGGCCAGGAACAGCCGGAGCTTGTCGAGGTTGCCCGTGACGGTCCGCCACCAGCCCCAGTCGGACGAGGTCAGGGCGGTGATCCGGGTCAGGCTGATCGTCTGGTCATCGCCGGCGCCGAGCGGGTAGCCGCTGAGCAGTGCGAGCAGGTCGAGGATGTCCTTCCGGTTGATGTGCGCGATCTGGAGCTTCGACAGGGCCATCTCGGCAAGCGGAACGGTCGGGCCGTCGAGGGCGAGCCGCTCCGTGAAGCCAAAGGTGTGACACATCTCGAGACGGTCGATGATCACGTCCACCGGCCGTCCCCGGGCCGGATCCATGAAGTACATCTGCTTGTGCCCATAGAGCGCGTTGTACTGGCGGTCGCCGACGTAGCCCGCCCCCTCGAGCAGGCCTGTGAGGGCCTTGCGGTCCGCGCTCCTGGTCGCGAGATCGATGTCGCGTCGCTCGCGCTCGACGCGTGCCGTCCAGTGCGGGACGCGGACGTGGAACGACAGGCCCCCCATCAGCCGGACCTGGAGCCCCTGCTCGTCGGCCAGCCCGATCAGTCGCAGCGCCTCGGCGAGTGGGTCGCGGAGGGTCGGCCCGACGTTCTCCGGTGAGGTGGGCTCCGGTACGCCCAGGGGCCGGCCTCCGGTCGCCGGCGCCTCCTCGGATGGTGCGAATCCGTCCTGGGGAGCCATGGGCTCCGCAGTATATTACGGTCACCTGCCGGACTTCGCCCCGAGGCGCTGACTGCCGAGCCGCGAAGCCGACGCTCGTGGTAGTGGTGCTTCGGAGGAGGGTGGTCCCGTGGCCCAGGGCGACGGCAAGCTCCTGTTCACCCGCCAGTCGTCGGGACTGGTCCGCGAAGTCAGCGTGGCCAACGCGCTGTTCTTCAACACGTCCGCGTTCATCGGCGGAACGATGGGCGGTGCATTCCAGATCGCGGCCCTCGCGGGGGTCCCGATCGTCATCGTCGGGGGCCTGACCAACTGGTCGTTCGTCGCCGTCGCCGTCGGCGGCCTGTGCGTCCTGCTGGCGTTCATCTTCGCGTCGCTCACGAGCGTCATGCCCCGCTCGGGTGGCGACTACGTCTTCACGAGCCGGATCGTGCCCAGGGTTGGCCCGCTGCTCGGCTGGCTCGAGAGCTGGGGCCTCGTCTTCGCCTCGATCGCGCTCCTCCAGTTCGAGACGGTCCAGACGCTGCGGAGCACGCAGGTCGAGGGCCGCATCATCGGGCTGGGGACCGGCTCCGACTTCTTCAACAACGCGAACACCTGGTTCACCGAGGGGACGACCGGCGATGTCACGGGCCTCCCCGGCCTGATCCCGGCGCTCATCGTCTTCGCGTTCGTGGGCTGGGTCGTCCTCCAGCCGACGAAGACGTTCCACAAGATCGTCACCTACCTCACGGTCATCGGAATCGTCGGTTGGGCGCTCCTGGCGCTCCTCGGCCTGGTCTTCTTCGACCCGGCCCTGTTCTCCGCCAACCTTCCCAAGTACACGAACGGCGTGACGGTCGACCAGCTGGCCGCGGCCGCGGCCACGGCCGGGTTCACCAGCGGCTTCGACTTCGGACCGGTGAACGGCCTCAGCTGGCCAGTCATGTTCATGGCCGGCGTCATGCTCTTCCAGTTCATCGGATTCCAGTACTCCGCCTATATCTCCGGCGAGGTCCGGGGCAACGTCAAGCGCGGGATCCTGCTCGCGGTCCTCGGAGCCCTGGCGATGGCCGTGCTAATGAACTCGATCTACGGGGAGGCGCTGTCCCGGCGCCTGGGCCTCGACGCCCAGACCGCGTGGAGCGCGATCTGGTGGGGCTACATCGATCCGGTCCAAGCGGGGCTCGGCGGACTGCCGATGAACGCGCCGAACTACTACCAGCTGCTCGGCGCCGTGGCCCATCCGGAGCTGTGGCCGCTGTGGGCGCTCGTCGGTGCCGCATCGACCCTGTTCCCGTTCCTGCTGATGCCCGTCTATGTAATCTTCATCAGCCGGATCGCTCTCGCCTGGAGCCTCGACCGCCAGGTCCCCGAGTGGCTCGGCGCGGTGTCCGAGCGGCTCCATGCGCCGTCCAACGCCATCTTCACGACGCTCGCCCTGGGCGTCTTCTTCCTGTTCCTGTGGGCGTTCCCGGTCCTCAAGTGGATCGGCCTCGGCTCGCTCGCTCCGAGCGCCGACCCGGCCCTTGACGGCAAGCTCAACCTCGCCGCGTCGGCGTGGTTCACGATCCTCGCGTCCTCGCTCAGCTGGATCATGCCGGGCGTCAACGCCCTGCTTGCCCGCAGGACGCGCCCCGACCTCGTCAAGGACGCGCCGTACATCCGCTGGCTGCCGTTGCTCGGCGCGATCTGGCTCGCCTTCACCCTGATCCTGTACTGGTTCGCTGGCTTCGCGCCGATCTACAACGCGATCTCGGGCGGCGAGGAGGCGCTCGCCTACCTCAATGCCTCAGGCGTGACGTTCGTGATCGTCATGTTCGTCGTCGGCCTCGCCTGGTATGTCATCCAGGCCTTCCGCAACCGCCAGGCCGGCGTCGAGACCGAGCTCATGTACCGGATGCTGCCGCCGGACTGAGCAGTCGTTCCCGGGGGCGGGCGGCTCGGCCGCTCGCCCGATCGGGAAGAGGAGAGCCTGCGATGGCCGCGGAGCTGGGCCCGGCCGACCTCGTCCTCGTGGGCGGAGCCGTGGTCACGATGGATGCCGCTCGACGGACCGCGCGCGCGGTCGCCGTTCGGGCGGGACGGATCGCCGCGGTCGATGACGACCGCGCCATCGAGGCGCTCGCCGGGCCCCGCACGCGGCGGATCGACCTCGCCGGCCGGACGCTCCTGCCGGGCTTCCAGGATGCGCACTGCCATCCCGCGTTCGGGGGTCTCGATCTGACCCGCTGCGCCCTGCACGACCTGCCGAGATCCGTCGATGACTACGCCGGCGCCATCGGAGCCTATGCGGCCGCGAATCCCGACCTGCCCTGGATCCTCGGCGGCGGCTGGTACATGTCGGCCTTTCCCGGCGGGACCCCGTCGAGGTCCGACCTGGACCGCGCCGCGCCGGACCGGCCCGCATTCTTCACGAACCGCGACGGCCACGGAGCCTGGGTCAACAGCCGCGCCCTGGAGCTCGCCGGGATTGGCGCCACAACCGCCGACCCGATCGATGGGCGGATCGAGCGCGACGTTTCGGGGGAGCCGAGCGGGACGCTCCACGAGGGTGCGATGGAGCTCGTCCGGCGGATCCTCCCGCCGCCGACGACGGAGGAGCTCGCCCGCGGGCTCGAGCTGGCCCAGGCGTACCTGCACCGGCTGGGCATCACGGCCTGGCAGGACGCCTGGGTCACGCCGCCCGACCTCGAAGCCTACAAGCTCCTCGTCGGGCGGGGCGGCCTGACCGGCCGGGCGATCGCCTGCCTGTGGTGGGAGCGCGACCGGGGCGCGGAGCAGATCGACGAGATGGTCGTGCGGCGGGCGGGAGCGTCGATCGGCCGCCTTCGAGCGACCACCGTGAAGATCATGCAGGACGGCGTGGCCGAGAACTACACGGCGGCCATGCTCGAGCCATATCTCGATGCGGCCGGTCGACCGACCGCGAACCGCGGTCTCAGCTTCGTCGATCCCCAGGCCCTCAAGGCGCACGTCGCGAGGCTGGATGCCGAGGGATTCCAGGTCCATTTCCACGCCCTCGGCGATCGCGCCGTGCGGGATGCGCTCGATGCGATGGAGGCTGCCCGGCGGGCCAACGGCCCGACCGACGGGCGGCCCCACCTCGCCCACCTCCAGGTCGTCGACCCGGCCGACTACGCCCGCTTCCGGGCCCTCGGGGCGGCGGCGAACATCCAGCCGTACTGGGCCTGCAACGACGACCAGATGATCGACCTGACGCTGCCGTTCCTGCCACCGGATCGGGCCGCGCTCCAGTACCCGTTTGAGTCGCTGCGGCGTGCCGGCGCCCGGCTCGTCGGTGGGAGCGACTGGTCCGTCAGCACCCCGAACGTCATGGCCGAGGTAGAGGTCGCGGTCAATCGGATCTCACCCGAGAAGCGGTCCGCCCCACCCTTCCTGCCCGGCGAGGCTCTCTCCCTGACCGACGCCCTCGCGGCGTACACGAACGGATCGGCTTGGGTCAACCATCTCGAGGCGTCAACGGGCTCGATCGAGGTCGGGAAGCTCGCCGATCTCACCGTCCTCGACCGGGACCTGTACGCCGCAGATCGACGGACGATCGGCGACGCGCGCGTCCTCCTGACACTCGTCGAGGGCGAGGTCGTCCACGAGGATCCCGCCCTGGAGCGACCGTGACGGCCGGCGGCGCGTCGTGGGAGCTCGGTCGCCTCGACGCCATCGGCCAGGCCGACCTGGTCCGCCGGGGCGAGGTCTCGGCGCTTGAGCTCGTGGAGGCCGCGATCGAGCGGATCGAGGCGCTCAACCCGCGCCTGAACGCGGTGGTCACGCCGCTCTTCGAGCGGGCCCGCGCGCAGGCCGCAGGTCTCGCCGGGGGTTCCGCGACGCCCTTCGCCGGGGTGCCGTTCCTCCTCAAGGATCTCGGGGCCGGTCTGGCCGGGACGCGTCAGACCCAGGGCTCGGTCGCCCTGCGGGACCAGGTCTCGACGTCGGAACCGGAGCTCGTTCGACGGTACCTCCGGTCCGGCCTCGTGATCCTCGGCAAGACGAACACGCCCGAGTTCGGAAATCACTCGACGACGGAGCCGGTGCTCTTCGGACCGACCCGCAACCCGTGGGCGCTCGATCGGACGGCCGGCGGCTCGTCGGGCGGATCGGCGGCCGCGGTGGCCGCCGGGATGATCCCGGCCGCACACGCCTCCGATGGGGCCGGCTCGATCCGGATCCCGGCCTCGTGCGCCGGCCTCGTGGGGCTCAAGCCGACCCGGGGGCGATCGACCTGGGCACCCGCGGGTGACGCGATGTCCGGCCTCGCGGTGGCCCACGCCCTGACCCGCTCGGTCCGCGACAGCGCCGCGCTCCTCGATGTCATCGCGGGCCCGGCGCCGGGCGATCCGTATATCGCGCCGCCGCCGAACCGGCCGTTCCTCGATGAGGTCGGGACCGATCCGGGCCGGCTCCGGATCGCGTGGACGGCCCGGCCACCCATCGACGTCCCGGTCGACCCGGCCTGCGCGGCCGCCGCCCGCGCGACCGCGGAGCTCCTCGCTGAGCTGGGCCACGACGTCGAGGAGGCAGCGCCGGCGTTCGACGGCGAGTTGCTCATCGAGCCGCTCGTGCGGGTCTGGGCCGTCAGCAACCAGGACGACGAGCGCCAGGCGACCCGCCTCCTCGGCCGGCCCGTGCGCCCGGAGGAGCTCGAGATCACGACCTGGGAGCTCATCGAGTACGGTCGCCGCTTCGATGCTGTCGACCTGCTCGACGCCCTGGCCGACCTCGCCGGCGCGGCCCGCGCGATCGCGCCGTTCTTCGAACGCTACGACGCCTGGGTCACGCCGACGCTGGCGCGGCCCCCGGAGAGGCTCGGGGTCCTGAACCAGTCGCAGGGCGGTGCTGTGGCGTACTGGCGCTTCGACTGCGCGTTCAACCCGTGGAACCCGATCGCCAACGTCACCGGCCAGCCAGCCGTCTCATTGCCCCTCAGCTGGACCGCCGACGGCCTGCCGGTCGGGAGCCTCATCTTCGGCCGGTACGGTGATGAGGCCATGCTCCTTCGCCTGGCCGGCCAGCTCGAGGGGGCGCGACCCTGGGCGGATCGGTGGCCGCCGGACTCGGTCGCGGCGGGCCCGGTCGCGACCCCTCGCCCCGCGGCCCCGGAAGCCTGAGCCGTGGCGAAGCCCTTCCGCCTCTACGTCTGCAGCGACATCCACGCGTCGGAGCGGAGCTGGCGCAAGTTCCTGAACGCGATGAAGGCGAACGTCTACAAGGTCGACGCCGCCGTCATCGCCGGCGACCTCACCGGCAAGGCCCTCATCGCGGTCGTCCGCGGCGAGGAGGGCGGCGAAGTCTGGAACGCGACCGTCCTCGGCCAGCGCCGGGTGGCCCGGACCGAGGCGGAGCTCGTCGAGCTGGAACGCTCGATCGCCGACCTCGGCTACTACTCGCTCCGGGTCACCGAGGCGGAGCGTGCCGCGATGGAAGCCGATCCGGCGCTCGTCCGCCGGCATTTCACCGACCTGATCACCCATCGCGTCCGCGAGTGGATGGCCCTCGCCGCCGAACGGCTCGAGGGCTGCGGCGTCCCGGTCTACCTGATGCCGGGCAACGACGACAACTTCGAGATCGACCCGATCCTCGCCGAAATCGACGTACTGCCAGAACGTCAACGAGAAGGTCGTCGAACTGACCCCGTGGCACCAGCTCGTGAGCATGGGCTGGTCGTCGCCGACGCCGTGGGCCACGCCCAGGGAGCTGCCGGAGGAGGAGTTCCTCGACCGGCTGTCGGGACTGCTCAAGGGCGTTCGCGATCCGCGCCGGACGATCATCATGACTCACGTCCCGCCGTACGACTCCGGCCTCGACACCGCGCCGCTCCTGTCACCCGACCTCCGCCCCACGGCGACCGCCGGCGACCTCATCCGGGGTCCGGTCGGCTCGACCGGCGTCCGTGCCGCCATCGAGAAATTCAAGCCGGTCCTCGGCGTCCACGGCCACATCCACGAGTCCGGCGGCGAGCGCCGAAATCGGCTCGACGGTCTGCGTCAACGCCGGATCCGAGTCGTCGATGGGAATCCTGCGCGGCTACCTCGTGGACCTCTCGGAGCATGGCGTGGAGCGGACGCTGCGCGTCGAGGGCTGAGCGATCAGCGAACCGCGAGGGGCTCACCGCGGCGAGACTGTCGTTCATGATCGAGAGGGCGAGGTCGACCTCGTCCTCGCTCATCGTCAGCGGCGGCGTGATTCGCCAGGCGCTGTTGGCCCCGACGTGACGGACGATGTTCATCGAGAGGCCGCGAGCGAGGCACGCGTCGATGGCGCACCCTCCGAGGTCGTCCGCGGGCTCGCGCGTCGCCCGGTCGATGACGAGCTCCACGCCGACCAACAGGCCCCGGCCGCGGATGTCGCCGATGACCGGATGGCGCGTCGCGAGCTCCTCCAGACCGGGCCGCAGGCGGGCGCCCATCGCCGCGGCACGTTCCGGGAGCCGCTCCTCGACGACGACGTCGATCACCGCCAGGCCGACGGCAGCGGGTCGCTGACATGCACGTGGATAAAGCCGCGCTCGAAGATCCGCTCCTCGATCTCGGGGCTGATGACCGTAGCCGCGAGCGGCAGGCCTCCGCCGAGCGTCTTCAAGACGGTCACGATGTCGGGCACGATCGCGTCCTGCTCGAAGCCGAACATCGTCCCGAGCCGGCCGAAGTCCATCTGGGCCTCGTCGACAATGAACAGGCCACCGCTGGCACGGGTCGTCTCGGCCAGGCGTCGAAGGTAGCCGGGCGGCGGGTCGATGACGCCGCCGGCAGACAGGACCGGCTCGGCGATCGTCCCGGCGAGCGACCCGGCGCCGTCGGCGTCGAACAGCTCGAGCCCACGCTCGAGGCAGCTCATGTCGCACGGGTCGCAGCCGGGCGTTCCATCCGCGAGATGCTTGACCGGGCAGCGATAGGCATACGGCGCCGGGATCGCGAACGTGTCCGGCATCCGGCATCTGCATGCTGCTACCCCGGCTTCGACGGCGCTGGGCTCGGTACCTTCAATCCCTCGCGGGTAGCGGTCGTGAGCCTCCTGCTCGGCGCGGCGCCGACCTACGCGAGCGAGGTTCGCATCCTCGGATGCGAGCGTCTGCCTCTGGGGCCTTCTGCTCTTGGCGCCCGGCGGGGGCAGACACGCCGGGCAGTACAAGGGCGCTCGTCCCCAGGCTCAGGCCGGGTCGCCGGCCACGTGAGGCTTCCCTCGGGCCACGGGCTGTGATCGGCATCGTCGGCCTGCCGAGCTCGACGCTCGCACGGGTCAGTAGCCAGCTTGCCGCAGGCCGCGCATCACTCGACGCCACGACCCGTCGAAATCGGGTAGATCGCGGACCTGATGCTCGAGCCGCTGGTGCCACAGTCGCTCCCAGGTCCTCTCGCGACCAGCGAGGCGCTCGAGGATCTGATCGGGATTGATCGACTTGGCGATCGTCTTCCGGCGAAAGAGCTCGTGGCCGCGAGCCGGAAGGGACGGATCACCCTCGAGGAGCTGGTGGATGTCGTAGAGGTCACGGGGCTCGCTTCGCTGCATGAGCGAGCGCACTTTCTCCGCCCAGATCTCGGCAACGCCGTACACGTCGATCACGTGCTCGCTGCCGTCGAGGTCGCTGTACTCGGACAGGAGCGACCGACGAACGCTGCCGTCCCGCACTACCTCGTCGGTCGCGATATCGATCTTGATGCTCCTTCCGTCCGCGGCCCTGAGTGGCCCGACGTACTCGATATAGGCGGTGCCGCCTCTGGTGGCGGCGGGGGCGACTCGCGAGGCTTGGATTCCCGCCTCGTCACCGATCCACTTGCACCAGCCGTCGAGGATCACCCAGATGTCTCAAGCCGTGGCTGGTCATCGGCGCTGAAGTCCAGGTCTTCGGAGTAGCGGTACTCGGCGACGTAGCAACGTCGCAAGGCGGTCCCGCCCTTGAAGACGAGACTCGACGGGCCGAGCGTGGCTCGGGCGGCCAGGAGCCAAGCCAGGACGTAGTCCTTCTCCTGCGCCCCCTCGCTCACGCCGCCCGCGATCGAGAGTCGACTGACGCCCTGTGTACGAATGTCTCCGTTCAGATTGACCCTCTCGGGCCATTGTTCGGTGTCGCGCGAGGCCGCACGCTCAACACATGGCCTTCTCCATCGATCTGACAAACGAGCAGTGGAGCCTCGTCGCTGACCTGTTCGACCCGCCCCGCCGACGGGGAGCGCCGTCTCGGATCGATCGGCGGCAGATGGTCGATGCGATGCTCTTCCTTGCCCGCACGGGCTGCCAGTGGCGCTACCTCCCCGAGCGGTTCGGGCGGTGGGGCGCGGTCTGGCAGCAGTGGCGGCGGTGGCGGGCCAACGGCGTGTGGGCCAAGGCGATGACGCGCCTGACAAGGCACATCCGGGTCAAGGAGAATCGGGACCCGATGCCCTCGATGGTCGTCATCGACGCCCAGACGGTCCGGGGTGGTCGGGCTGGCCCGACCTTCCACAGGGCCGGCGGTCGTGGCGGCCGGACCAACGGGGCCAAGCGCAGCATCCTTGTCGATCGCATCGGGCTGCCGATCGCGGTCCGCGTCGACTCGGCCAAGCCGCACGATGTCTCAGCCGGCCGCCTGCTCATTCACGAGGCGCTGCCCGACCTGCCCCGTGTCTCGCTGGTGCTGGCGGACCGTGGCTATCGGTCGCTCGACAAGGCGGCCCAGCGGCACAACGCCCGGTTCGAGGTTCGATCGCGCCCACCCGGGACGGTCGGGTTCAAGGCGTTGGCTCTCGTCTGGCGCGTGGAGACGACCTTCGCCCAACTCGGCCGCTGGCGTCGGCTCTCGCGCTGCTTCGAGCAGACACGGGAGAGTGCCCGCGCCTGGCTCGAGGTGGCCTGCTTCGGCTACATGCTCGGTCGGTTGTAGGGGCTGCTGGGAGTGAGCCAGGCGTCCACCCGGCGCGCCCACGCTTCGCGGACGGCGGGTGTCAGGTCGATGACCACCTCGAGTTCATGATCCTGTTGAGAGCCCTGTACGAGCAGGCGCAGCACGCCGTCCGGCCGGTACGCCGCGTAGATCGCGCTCGTCGATGCAAGCCCCTGGAAGTAGAAACAGTGTTGTCCAATGAGCGGCACATACCTGTGACTGGCTTCCATCTGGCGATGTGGTCCAGTGGGATCAAGGCCAACGAGGAAGTTCCGGCGGATTGCGGCGGCGGAATTGCCGCCCAGCATGAGCGCCCGACCGGCCATCTTGATCGTGACCCACGCCCAATCGTGCCCCTCGACGGACTCAACGAGGAGACTGGCTGACGGTGCGGTGAGATCGACCTCTGACTGCCGTCCTGTCACGGGTTCACCTCCCAAGGGGCCGGCACTCGGACACCGAAAGCGCCGTCAGGCCCGATCTTGACGCCGTTCCAGAAAGTCACCGTGTTCCGGAAGCGTCCCCAGTTCGTCAGGAGATAGCGGATCTCGTTGCCGGTGACCGTGTTCGCATAGGGTCCCTTGTTGACGAGGACGTTGCCCACGTCCTTCACGTTCGTCAAATCGAAGTGGACGCGATTGCCGGCCTTGGCTGCATCATCGAGCGTCTGGGTACTGAACTTCGTCCAATCCATGTTGAGCGGCTTGGCGAGGTTGTTCAGCCTCGTTCCACCCGCCGCCCCATTGAGCGCATGCGGTCCTGTCGGGCCTGCGGGCCCGTAGGCAAGGTCGTCCGGTCCGAGCGCGATACGTTCGGCATTCGTATACAGACCCTGAGCTCAGGGCGACCGATCACGTCCGGCCCACCATGGAGAGCTCATCGAGTGCGACATTCATCCGGACACCCCAGCGTCGGTCGATCTCGCCTCCCGCGGGCAAGCTCGGGTCGAGCGAGACCGGTCGACCGCGCCATCGGCGATGTGGCAGGCGTCCCACGAGGCGCTCGGCTTCGTCCAGATCGAGGGCCTCGGTGAGTGCACCGAGGCGTCGACTGACACTGCTGTTGTCGAGCCGGCCTGCATGTGAGATGAGGCGATCTTGGTCGAGTGTCGGCCAGGCTCGGACGAGCGCTTCGGCCACCTCGCTGATGCCCCCGGCGTGGCGGGGGAGGTGGAGGCAGTCGAGGAAGGTCCGCTCAGGATCACTCACGGGCACCTTGGCGGCGCCGATCCACCTGTCGCGCACGCCCCATTGGAACCGATCGGGTTTCGTCACGACCCAGATGACACGATCCCTGGGCGTCCGCAGCAGGCGACGAGTCTTGGGAACCGCGACCCAGAGCCGGCCAACGACAGGATGCTGGAGCCACCCGTAGAGCTCGAGGGCTGATCGATAGCCGACGTAGTAGGGTGGCTGGAGTGAGTGACCGAGTCCGGCGAAGCGGTCGGCCGCGAACGACTCGCGTGTCGCCCAGATCGGGGCGACCTCGTACACTCCGCGCCGGACCCTGACGACCCATCCCTGTCGAACGAGCCGAGACAGGAGATTCGACGTCACCTGGCTCGACATGCCGAGTAGGTCCTGTGCCTCGCCTAGCGTGAAGGTCGGAGGCTCCCGTTGGGCGAACTCCGTGACGAGGCGAGCCCCGGTCGAGCCGAGGGTCTTGGTATCGGCCATGCATCAAGAATAGTGCGCTCCTAACCACTTGGCAATTAGAAACGCACTACTTATGTTGCCCGCCTCCCACTGTCCCCTGAGTGGACCTGCCCGACCATCTGCCTCAGTGCGCGAGCCACTTAGTCGGTCGGACGGAGCCTCGCCATGCGTGCCCACCGCGTCACTGCTGAGAGCCTGTAGCCGATTGCGATTGGGGCCTTGACGGGCTGGCCGCGACGGCGCAACGTGCTATCTGCCGCTATCAGGTATCAGAGGGTCGGATGAGCGTCCGTGGGCAAAGCAACACGCGCCGTTCATCGGCGACATTCGCCGAGTTCTTGGTCGCTGTCCTATTCGGCGTCGTGATCGGCCTCCTTGTCTCGTTCTTCGTCGTTCTGTCGCTTGCCCTCGTCGTGGGGGCGCTCGCACTCGCGCTCATCGGACTCGCCCAGCGGAACGATCGCCGAGCGGCGCTCGCGTCGGGCGTCCTCATCGGGTCCGGCGGCCTCTTCCTCTATGGCGCGATCACCACAGTCGCAGCGTGCTTGGATGATCGCTGCGGGGACGGGAACCCGTGGCTGTTCGCGCTCTTCGCCGTAACCGCCGTTGGCGTAGGTCTGGTGTCAGGGCTTGTTGCGTTCCGACGGATCCGCTGACGTAGCTCGGGCGCGGCTGGGGGCGACCTCGCCACCGATACGCCGTATCCGCACGCAGCCGCCGTTAGGTCGGCTCCACGCGGAGCCGACCACAGAGGTAGGCGACGCAGGCGACCTCGAGCCAGGTCTGCGCGCCGAGTGCGGTCTGCTCGTAGCAGCGCGACAGCCGCCCCCACATGCCGAGGCGGGCGAAGGTGTTCTCGACCTTGTAGAGCGGGCGGAGCGGGGTGAAGGTGCGCTTGCCCTTCCTCGGCTTCCCGCCGGGCTTGGCGGGCGGGAGCATCGGTGCAGCGGGCGGTCGCTTGATGTCGAGGTTGAGGCCGTGGCCGTTGGCCAGGGCGGCCAGGCCCGTGTAGCCACGGTCGGCGACGATGGCCTTGAGGCCGGGGAGCTTCGGCTGCATGGACGGCGGCGCGTCGAGTTGGTCCTTGAGGATCCGTCGCGCCGACTGGACGTCGTGCGGCTTGGCCGACTCGACCGACACCGCGAGCGGCAGGCCGAGGATCTCGATCAGGATCGTGCGCTTGGGGCCGCGCGTGTAGCCGCCCCGCCCGCCAGCCTCGTGGAACGTCGGCCCGGCGCGCCCGCCCTTCACGGTCTGCCCGTCGATCATGACCATCGTCGGGTCCGCCTTGCGGTTGTGCCGGACGCGGATCTCCCGCGCGAGGACGCGCATCGCGGCTGCCCAGGTGCCGTTGTCGCACCACCGGCGCCACTGGCTCCACACAGCCTGCCAGTCCGGGAAGCGGTCTGGAAGGTGCCGCCACTGGCAGCCGGTCCGGGCGAGCCACAGGATCGCGTCCACGATCTCGCGCTTCGGGATCGTGCCCTTGACGCCGCGATGGACCGGCGGATCGAACAGGCCCTTGACCAGCCCCCATTCCTCGTCCGTCAGCTCGATCACCGCGCCCATGTCCGCAGCCTGCCAGCCGCCAGCGTCAGGTTGAATGGCACAAACGAGGTAGTCCGTGCGGCGTCAATCGGCTACAGGCCCTGAGTAGCATCGCGTTCGTTCCCGACCGAAACGGGTCAGTTAGGATGGTCTCAGAGCGCAGTGGCGCAAACATCGCACGGAAATCGAGACGCGACGGCTCCAAGGATTCGAAGAGACCGCCAGTTAGACGGTGTCTCTGAGTTCAGGTTCGGGATTTGGAGCGGGAGACGGGATTCGAACCCGCGACATTCTGCTTGGGAAGCAGACACTCTGCCAGCTGAGTTACTCCCGCTTGACATTCGCCGACCTACCAGCGCCTGCCTGAGCGCGAAGGCCATTCTAGCGGGCACCGACGCCTGCCACAACGCTCGCTGCCACAACGCTCGGTCTCGATTTCGCAGCGCTGGTACAGCGGATAGCTTTCCACAGCGTCTGCTTGGATCCGCGTCAATCCCTGGCATCTGCGCGCCATAGACGAGCCCGAGATCGACGATGCTGATACCAAGCTCGGGGTCGATGACCCCCAGGAGCTTCTCGACCAGTCGCGTCGAGCCGACCTCCGCACCAAGGAGCCGGTCCAGATCGAGAGGCTGATCAGGCATCCGTGGAGGCCTCGCGCGGCCCGAGATGGGCCACGCACAGGTCCGGAGCGACGAACGGTTCGAGACGGACCGCGTCGAGGGGTGCCCCCAGCTCGCGGAGTGCCCCGCGCATCAGGCCCAGGTGGACGCCGCACACGACGGCCGGGTGCTTCCTCGCCAGCGGTTCGAACGGGCAGTGCCGAAGCCGGATCGGTTCGCCGGGACCGACCGGCCGCTCCGGGGCAAAGCCCGCCTCGTCGAGGAGCGTGACGAGGCGATTGACGGCCTCGGCGACCGTTGGCGTCGGGGCCACCTGGGCAGCCTTCGTCCGACCCCATCGCTCGCCAGCGGTCACCGCGACGGCCGCCGCCTCGGGCCGGCGGACCAACGCATCGGCGAGGACCTGGGCGAGCTCCCGATAGGCGCGGGGATCCGGATCGTCGGCATCCGGCCCCGCGGTGTACACGCAGGCCGGGCCGCCCCCGACCCGCCGGCGCCGCGATGCTGCGGGTGACGAGCCCCGCGTCGACGAGCTGGTCGAGCTGCTCGCGGACGGAGTTCGGGTGGAGCCCGACGGTCTCGGCGAGCTCACGCACACCGGCCGGACCGTCAGCCTGGCGGAGGACGGTGAGGAGTCTCGAGCGGGTCAGCCCGGCGAGGACGCGGTGGCGGTGCTGCAGCGATGCCATGGCTTGCATTTTGCACGGAATAGGCGTAAATATCAAGTGCCAACCGTTCTGGTCGTTCGTTTGAAGGAGAGTGCGGCGGTGTCGAATCTGGCAGACGAGGAGGCCGCGGCGGCCATCCGAGCTCATCATGTGGGGCTCAACGAGGATCTCCGGGCGCGCGTCGCCACGCTGGGCAACGCCGTCCGGTCCGGATCCGATCACACCTTGGCCCAGGACGCGGTCGTCGCCTACCTCGACGGGGAGCTGCTGCCGCACGCCGCCGCCGAAGAGACGGCCCTCTATCCGGCCGGTGACACCGGCATGACGGCGATGCTGGTCCGGGCGATGCGCGACGAGCACCGGAACCTCGTGGCCCGGGGCGGTGCATTGCGGGGAACGACGACGCGCTCGACGCGGCGATGGGGCGGGCGCGATCCTCGCGCTCTTCGAATCGCACCTGTCGAAGGAGAACGACCTGCTGATCCCGGCCCTGGTCGCGAACCCGGACGTGTCCTCGCCGACCTGCTGCGCGGCATGCACGAGCTCGTCGGCTGAACGAGAACACGCGGCCAGCGATGAGGTGCGAGCCGCCCAGCACTCGGCGGCGTACCGATGACCGACGTCGGACAGGCTCGAGACTCGCCTCCACGATCTGACTTCGACGCACCGAGCCGGTGACTCGAGCTCAAGTCAACGACCATGACAAGCCGCTCTACTACCAGTTCGCGGCCGAGCACGCTGGAGCGTTGCGATACCTTGAGCAGGGTCACGGTCGTCTGGCGGGTTAGGATCGGGCGCCCGGCGAGGTACGTGGCTCAGCTGACGACCGCCGCGAGGCTCCGACTGTCGCCCTCGGGTCAGCGACCTGGGAGGACACCGCCATCGTGAGGGGCACCCGATGGACCGAATGGAGGTTTCGATGGCACTCAATGGCAAGCCCGCCCCAGATGACGCCCGGCTCGGCGAGCCCGACGACTCCGCTCCGGTCGTTCGCGATCCAAACGGTGTGACGGCCGTCCTGACCCGCCGTGCCCTGCTTCAGCGGGGAACCCTGGCCATTGGCGGTCTGAGCGCGGCGACGATCGTTGCTGCGTGTGCCGCGCCGTCTGCGCCCGATTGGACCTTTGGGCGGCCGCTCGCCCCGGCGGCAGGTGCGAGCGCAGGGACATCCGCGACCCCAGCTTCGGCGGCTCCGGCGGGTCCGGCGGCGACCGCGGCTGCGTCGACCACCACCGCCACACCGACGCCCTCGGCAAGCGCGGCCGCCGGCCACGGCCCAGCCCAGCCGATTTCGCGCTACCGCCGCCGAACCGCCCGCACGTCGTGGCGCCGGTCGAGTTCAAGCTGACGGCTCACGATGGACCCGGACAGGCGATCCTGATCAAGGCGGACACGACCTACAACTCGATGAACTTCGACGGTCAGGTTCCCGCGCCGACGCTCCGGGTCACCGAGGGAGACACCGTCCGGTTCACGTTGACGAACGCTGGCGCGATCCCCCACTCGATCGATTTCCATGCCGCGCAGACGCCGTGGAGCAAGAACTACCAGGAGGTTCCTGCTGGTTCGTCATTCACCTTCGAGTGGACGGCCCGCTATCCCGGAGTGTTCATGTACCACTGCGGGACGCCGCCGGTCCTGATGCACATCGGCGACGGCATGTACGGCGCGATCATCGTGGACCCGAAGGCGGGACGGCCGAAAGCCCGCGAGTTTGTCGTCGTCCAGAGCGAGTTCTATGGCACGGGCGGGGACTACAACGCGATGATGAACAACCCGCCGGATGTCGTCTGCTTCAACGGCCAGGCCTTCCGCTACAAGACGGCCCCGCTCAAGGCCTCCGTGGGCGAGCTCGTCCGCTTCTTCGTCATGAACGCCGGCCCGAGCAGCACCTCGGCATTCCACGTCATCGGCGAGCTGTTCGATGCGTACGAGCCAGAAGGGAATCCCGCGAACCGGATGGGGATGCACCAGACGATCATGGTGCCGCCGGGAGACGGGGCCATGGTGGAGCTCACCTTCGATGAAGCAGGAACCTACCCGTTCGTGACCCATAAGTTCAGCGACGCGGAGCGAGGCGCGGTCGGGCTCATCGAGGTCGCGTGAGCCGCCATGACGATCGGATCGACAACGACGCAGCCGCCGCGAGCCGAACGTCGAGCCCCGCCGGGTGCTCCTTGAGCGCTTTGGCGAGGAGCGCCTCGTCCGGGAGGGGGTGCCGAGCTCGTCGCCGAGGACGAGGTCGGCCGGCTCTGGCGTCCGCAGGATCGAGGAGCCCCGCCGGTGGGTCCGCACCGAGGAGCCGATCGTGATGGTGGAGGTGCACAGCTCGACCCTGGAGCCCGACGCCTCGCGCCGGACCTACTACCTGCGCGTGCCGCCGGCGATGCGCGCGCCGCGCGAGGCCGTCGCCTGGACGTTCGGGCTGGCGTCGATGGGGTACCGGCCGGAAGCCGAGTCATGACTGCGGCTTGGTGGTCGGGGCGACGGCGCGCCCAGCGCGCCCAGTACTTCTTTGCCGTTGCCGGTTCGGCCCCGGCACCGCACCGTGGTGCCCCCGGGCACCTGCCCGGATCAGGACGGATGCATGGCCGACGACCGACCCAGATCGCCCCTTACCGTTTCGCGAATCCTGCTTGCCTACGTGGTCCTCGCCGTGGCGTGGATTGCCCTCAGCGACCGCGTCGCAGGCTGGATGTTTCCCAGGACGGAGGACCTGGTCGTCGTCCAGACCGTCAAGGGCTGGGCGTTCGTCGCCACGACGTCGCTGCTCCTCGCCGGTCTCCTCGCGCGGTACGAGCACGAACGCGAGCGCGAGCGGGCAGCGGTGGCCCAGCGGGAGCGCATGTTCCGACTGCTCGCCGAGCGGGCACGGGACGTGATCTTCCGGTTCCGGGTCGCGCCCACGCCGGGGGTCGACTACGTCAGCCGGGCGATCGAGACCTCGCTGGGCTACCCGATCGACGCGTTCTTCGGCGACCCCGCGTTCATCGCCGGGCTCGTCCACCCCGAGGACCAGCCGATCTTCCCGATCGATGCCAGCTCTGTCCCGGATACCGCCCTCACCACCGCCCGCCTGCGGGCCGCCGACGGGACCTGGGTCCCGTTCGAGATCCACATCGGGCGCGCGCCGGTCGAGCCGGATGGCGTGGTCGCGATCGAGGGCGTGGCCCGCGACGTGACCGACCGGGTCCACGCGGATCAGGAGCTCAACCGGCTCAACCGCATCCTCCGGACCCTGAGCGCCGCCAACCGGGCCCTGGTCAGGGCAGGCACCGAGCTGGACCTGCTCGAGACGACCTGCCGGGCGATCGTGGACGAAGGTGGGTTCCGCTTCGCCTGGGTCGGGCAGTTCGATTCGGCGTCGAGGCGTTCGCGTCCGGTGGCGCACGCGGGCTACGAGGTGGGCTACCTGGCCACCAGCCCGGCCGGGAACGGCGACGTGACGGGCGCCGGCGGTCCGGTCGGGACCGCCGTCCGGACAGGTCGTCCGGTGGTCAGCCGGGACATCGAACGCGACCCGGCGATGGCGCCCTGGCGAGCACAGGCACGCGAGCGCGGCTACGCGTCGATGGCCGCGCTGCCGCTGATTGGCCGGGCCGGGACCTCGGGCACGATCGCGATCTACGCCGATGTGGTCGACGCCTTCGGTCCGGACGAGGTGGCCCTGCTCGAGGAGCTCGCCGCGGACCTGGCCTTCGGCCTCGACACGCTGCGCGACCGGGCGGCGCATGGGGCGCGCGAAGCCGATCGGCGGCGGCTCGCCACGGCCGTCGCCCAGTCGAGCGAGTCGATCGTGATCACCGACGCCGAGGCCAACATCCAGTACGTCAACCCCGCGTTCGAGCGGCTGACCGGGTTCAGCCGCGACGAGGTCGTGGGCCGCAACCCGCGGGTCCTCAAGAGCGGGGTCCAGTCGAGCGGGTTCTACGCCGCGATGTGGCAGACCCTCGCAGCCGGCCGCCCATGGATCAGCGACATGGTCAACCGTCGCAAGGACGGGTCGCTGTTCACCGAGGAGGCGGTCATCTCGCCGGTCGTCGATGCGGCAGGCGAGATCACCGGGTACGTGGCGGTGAAGCGTGATGTCACCCGTGAGCGGGCCGCGGAGGTGCGGGCGAGGGCACAGACGCGCGAACGCGTCCTGATCTCGGATGCGCTCGCTGCCCTGCGACCCGAGAACAGCCCCGAGCAGACGGCGATGGCGATCTGCCAGCAGCTGTCGCGCCTGCCGGAGGCCACGGCCGCGTGGCTCCTGGTGTTCGACTCCGCCGGGCACGCGACCCTCCTCGCCGGCGTCGACGGCAACGGCATGGCGACCCCCCTGGAACGGGTCGGCGAGACGCGCACGGCAGAGCTGCTGGCCAGGGCGGAGACTGGTCCCTGGGTGGAGCGCCGACCGGACGACGCGGCCCTCGTCGCCCGGGCGAGCAGCGGTGGAACCCTCGTCCAGAACGTCGCCTACGCGCCGGTGCGGGTCGATGGGGACGTGGTCGGCCTGCTCGGCATCGGCTCGTCCGACCTCGCCGGCACGATCAGCCTGACCGAGCGGCTGCCCGCGCTGGTCGAGTTCGCCGGGATCGCCGGCGCCGTCCTCGGGCCATCGATCTCCCGCCACGCCGAAACGGCAATCGCACGGGCCCGGATCCTCCGGGTCATCGAGGGGCGCGACTTCCGGCCGGTCTACCAGCCGATCGTCGATCTCGAGCGCCGTGACATCAGGGCCGCCGAGGCCCTCACCCGCTTCGCCGACGGGGTCCCGCCGGACGTCCGGTTCGAGGAGGCGGCACGCATCGGCCTCGGTCTCGAGCTCGAGGCCGCCACGCTCGAGATGGCGTTGGACGTGGCGGCAACCCTGCCGGCGTCGGTCATCCTGAGCGTCAACGTCTCACCGACCTTCGTGCTCACCCCCGGGCGGCTGGCCGGGATCCTCGAGCGGCATCGCCGCGAGATCACGCTCGAGGTGACGGAACACGAAGCGATCGGGGACTACGGCGCGCTCCGGGCTGCCGTCGCCCAGCTGGGGGGCGGGGTCCGCCTGGCCGTGGACGACGCGGGGGCCGGCTTCGCGAGCATGCGCCACGTCCTGGAGCTGCGGCCGGCCATGGTCAAGATCGATCGGTCCCTGGTCGCCGGGATCGATCGCGACCCCGCCCGGCAGGCGCTGCTCGCCGGGTTCCGGCACCTCGCCGACTCCATCGGCTGCCAGCTGATCGCCGAGGGGATCGAGACGGAGCCCGAGCTGGCGGCCCTGCGCGACGCGGGCCTGACGCTGGGCCAGGGATTCCTGCTGGGCCGTCCGGCGCCGATCGGGGAGCTGCCCCTCGGGCCGCGCCAATCGCGCCCGGCCGGGGTGGGCGGCCGGACCGGCGCACGCGACGCAGGCGTCCTCGGCCAGCGAGCCTCGAGCTCGCGCCACCCGCGCTGACCCGCGGCAGGGCGGTTCCTGAGACGGTGCTCCGGCACCCGGATTGACCCCCGCGTCGGGGTCCTAGTACCTTCGCCCCATCCACCGTTTCCGGCGATGGATCGCCGTTCCGGCTCCTCCGACTGCTGCAGGCACCGGGGCCCGGCGCCGGACCGCGTTCGACTCGCCCCACAGGAAGGATGTCGGATGAAGCGCCTGCTCCTGAGCCTGGCGGCTGCCGGGTCGATCATCGCGCTCACCGCGATGCCGGCCGCGGCGATCACCAAGAACTACCGTCCCGACCCCGACCACACGTTCGTGGGCCTGATCGCCTTCTACGATGCCAGCGGCGAGTTCCAGCACCGCTGCACGGGCGAGCTCCTCGCCCCCACGGTTGTCCTGACCGCCGGCCACTGCACCGACAACGAGCAGGGCGGGGTCGAGGACAACGCGCGGATCTGGTTCCAGCAGGATGCCGGCGCGAACTACGACCCGGCGACCGAGCACGACCCAGTGACCGGGTACCCCGACGAGTGCGCGGCGGGCACCCTGGGCACGCTGTGCGCCGAGTCGCACCAGATGTACAACTACGGCTTCGACAACTTCGCGGGCTTTCCCAACATCCACGACGTGGGCATCGTGATCCTTGACCAGCCGATCAACGGGCTCGGGTTCGCCTCGCTTGCCGGTGACGGCACGCTCAGCTCGCTCGATCGGGCGAAGGGCATCCAGGACACGACCTTCCGGGTGTCCGGCTACGGCATCAGCCATTCGGCGCACAAGGGCGCCGTGGCCCTGTCCTTCCGCGTCCGCCTGCAGGCCGACGAGACCCTCGTCAACACGGTCGGCGGGAATAACGGCGGCTACAACATCCAGCTCAACGGCAACGGAGACGACCGCGGCGGCACCTGCAGCGGCGACTCCGGTGGGCCCGTCTTCTGGCCGTCGAGCTCCAACCAGGTCGTCGCGGTGACCTCGTTCGGCCTCAACCTCACCTGCCGGGGCGACGGCTTCTACTACCGCACCGACCGCCAGGTCGTCATCGACTGGATCCTGGACAAGGCCGGCAGCGCCGCCAGCGAGATCACCGTCAACTGATCTGCCCGCGTCTGTCGCGAGCTGAGAAGCCCCGGCCAACGGCCGGGGCTTCGACTATCGCCGACGGCGCGCCACCCGCCCGGCCTGGAGCGCGATGACGGCAGCGACGACCGCAACGCCGACCAGGACGGCGAGGCCGGCGTCGAAGTCGAGCCCGGGCGGGTCGCGGACGACCACGCCGGACGCGGCAGGCGGCGTGGGTGCCGCAGTCGGGACCGCGGTCGCGGGCGCTGCGAGGGCGATCTCGCCAGGGACGGACGGCGGGGCGGGCGGCGTGGCGTCCGACGCGGCCTCCGTCGCGGGGTCGGTCGCCACCGCCGTGGGGCTGGCGGGTGCGGGCGAGGCCGTGCTCCCCGGAGCCGCGGGGGTCGGCCTGGGCGTCGCGGCGGGGGGCGCCCTCCGCGGGGCGACCGGCTGGATGGAGACCCAAGAGCCCTCCCAGGCCATCCGGATGCCCGCGTAGTGCCAGCGCGTGAAGAACCCCCGTAGCTGCCCGGGCGTCAGCCTGGTGTCGGGCCGCATGTCGTAGCCGTAGCTCCGGCTCTGGAGACCCCACAGGGGACCGGTGACGCGGACGCTCGTGACGGTGAACCGGTTCGTGACGGCGGGGTCGGCCGTGGCCGTGAACCCGGTCAGCACCCACGCGTGGTTGCCATGCGAGACGGTGATCCCGACCGGTAGGTTCGTGCGCCGCAGGTTCCGGACCGCTGAGCGCAGCGCGGCGTTGAAGCTGTCGCTCACCACCAGGCGATAGCGCGAATCGACGAACCGCTGAAGGCCGGCCGCCCAGCCGGCCGGGTCGACCCCGTCGCTGACCGGGATGTCGTACCGGTTGTGCCTCCGCATGTCGTCGAAGTAGCGCTGCTGGCTGGCCCTCGAGTGGTCGCGCCGGTGATGAACGATGTTGCGCATGATCTGGGCGTCGGCGGCCGTGCACCACAGCCACGTCTGCTGGGTGGTGAACGTACCCGCCCGGTAGAGGTCGATCCCGCCCGTCCATCGCGGCAGCGCGGCAGCCTCGGCGCCGCGCGGACCGGCCAGGCCGGCGATGGCGGTCAGGGCCAGGGCGATCGCGAGCGCGGCCCGGACCAGCGGCGCGAGGTGGGGACGGCGTGCCATCGCCCTATCCTGCTATCGCTTGCCGAATCGTGCCCGGAAGCCGCCGCGCCGATGAAAGCACCGGGCACAGGCGTGCCGGGCGAGCGGAGCACCGGGCTCGTCACCGGACTGGCCGCCGGCGGGCCGCCCCGGGCCGTCCCGGCCGCTCCCGGCCGCCGACCCGGACCAGTCGCCCAGGCTGCGCACCTCATGTGCATCCGTGGCCCTTGATCGGCCCCAAAGTGCGCGCCGGCCGCCATCGATCCGTCGATGCGCGCCCCAAGTGCAGCAGGGACTGCAACGCGTGCCCCCTGCGGGCCAAACGCGCTCGCTCCGCAGGAAATGCACTTGAGGTGATCACCTGGCCCGCGAGGCAGCCAGGTGCCGGCCGCCTGCGGGGCGGGCACCTTCCGATGCCGAGCGGCACCGACGCCGAGCGGCACCGACGACGCGGGGTGTCGCAGGCACCGACGCAGGGGCCGGCCCGCCCGACGCAGGGGCCGGCCCGCCCGACGCAGAGGCCGGCCCGCCCGACGCAGAGGCCGGGTCAGCGCTCCGGCTCGAGCTCCTCGAACAGCGTCAGCTGCAGCCCGCCGGGCGCATCGACGCGCGCGTTGAGCGACCCCCACGGTGTCACGCCGGTGCCGCGAGCAGGACTGCCCCCGCCTCGACCAAAGCCGCCGTGGCACCGGCCGCGTCGGCAACCTTGAACGCCACCCGGATGTGGCCCGCCACGCGCCGGCCCACCTCCAGGGGGTCGATGTGCTCCGCGTGCGGGACGTCGGACCGCTCGAGCGTCCACACGCCGGGCATCGCATCTCCTCCGGATGCAGGCGGACCCGGAAGCGGTTCCGTCGCCTCCGGGTCCTCGCCCGTCATCCGTGGCTACGAACGGCGGGTTGCGGCCAGCCTAGCACCGGCACTGCTGCCGATCGGGCGGCCCGCCGCCGGGACCTCAGACGGCGACGCCCGCCCGCAGCCCCTCGAGCACGGCCTCCTCGATCGTCCGCGGTGACAGCACGTCGCCGACGGCATGCACCTCGAACCCGGCCCCGGCGGCGGCCGCGGCCTCGAGCTCGACCAGCAGGCCGCACCGCGGTCCCGTCGGCCCCGAACAGGCGCAGGTTGGCCGGATGTCGACGCGGGCCCGGCGGGTCGTCGCGGTCATGGTGCCGCGCACGTACTGCTGGATCCGCTGCCCGGCGACAGGCGTCGCGAGCCCGAGCCCCACCCAGTCGGACCGGAAGTCAGCCACCACCACGTGGCCGTCGGGCAGAGAGGTGCCCCGGATCACGTCCCAGCCCTGGACGATCCTCGGTGTCCATGATCTCGCGGCCGCCGTGGAACAGCTGCCCCAAGATCGTCGCGCCGTTGACATGGGCGACCTCCGCCGGGTGACGGAACCCGGGGATGCACGCATCGTCGTCGGCGGTCCGTCACGAGGCCGTGATCGGCCATGACGGTGTCGTGTCCCGACGAGACGATCCGGTTGCGCAGGGTCGCCGACCCGACCCGGAGCGGGGCGAACAGGAGCGGGAACGCTGGCCCCCGGTCGGCGGCGGTGCCGCCCTGGCTCGCAGTCGGATCCATGTCGCGCCGCATGGCGCCGGCGACGGCCGGGCGGTGCGGCCGTCGCGCGGGACGGTCGCGCGGGACGGTTGGCCCGGGCCCGGCGGGGACCGGACCCCCGGCTCCCGGGCGGAGGCCGGACCTCCGCGGAGGGCCTCGCCTGCTATCGTGCGGCCATGGACCCCGAGCCGAACGTCGCGCTGACATCGCCGGCCGGAGGGCCGCCGGCGGTGCTGGCTGCGCACTGGCTCGGCAGGGTCGGCTATCGTGATGCGTGGGATCTCCAGAAGCGGCTTGCCGCGCGCGCGCGGCGGGACGGATCGACGACCAGCTGCTGCTCCTCGAGCACCCCGCGGTGCTGACGCTCGGTCGACAGGCCGACGAAGGCCACGTGATCGCGCCGCCGGCGCTGCTGGAGGCGCGCGGCATCGAGGTGCGTGCGGGTCGAGCGCGGCGGTGAGGTGACCTATCACGGCCCGGGCCAGCTCGTGGCGTACCCGATCGTGCGGCTGGCGGACCGCGGGATCCTGCTCCGGCCGTTCGTCCGTGCCCTCGAGGCCGCGCTCGCCGAGACCTGCCGCGCGTTCGGGGTCGAAGCCGGAGCGCGTGACGGTCACCCCGGCTGCTGGGTGGACGCGACGGGCCGCTGCCGCGCAAGATCGGCGCGCTCGGCGTGCGCGTCGAGCGGGGGGTCGCCTACCACGGGGTCGCCCTCAACGTCAGCGTCGACGCTCGCCGACTTCGGGCTGATCGACCCCTGCGGGATGCCCGGGCTCACCTCGGCGTCGATCGCCCCGAGCTCGGCCGCCGCGACGAGGTCCACGACGGCCAGCGTCGCCCGCGCGGCCGCGACGCTCGCACCCGCCCTGGCGCGGCAGCTCGGCGCGGCACTCGTCGGCCGTCTGCCGCCGGAGGCGGATGCCGGCGGTCGAGCGCGCAGGCGCTGGAACGGCTCGTGGCTGCGGCGGCAGCCTGACGGGATCGGGGGAGCGGATGAGCCAGGGCCTGTTCGAGCTCCGGAAGGACGCGATCACCGGCTGGTGGGTGGCGACGATCGTCGACCGCACGTTCGCCCGGGAGCGGTTCGCGCTGGCCGCTGCCCCGATCGACGACCGCGGCGACTGCTTCAACTGCCGGATCCCGGCCGGGCGACGGGATCCGCCTGCGCACCCTCAAGGAGTTCGCGTTCACGGTCGCCGGGACCGAGGAGGAGGCGCACGCGAGGGAAGGCACGGTCGCCCAGGTGACCCTGGCCGACGCGAAGGCCGCCGGCGCCTGGCGTACGGTCGTCGCGCCGCCGGGCGAGCACCGTCCGCTCCACGCGGTCGGCAGCGCCATCATCGAGGGCCTGCTCCAGCGCTGCCGCGACGAGATCGTCGGCCGCCCGGCGCGCCGAGCGCACCAGCATCTCCAGGTCGTCCAGAACTGGGGCGCGCAGGCGGGCGCCCGGACCAACCACCTGTGCCTCGACCTGTACGACCTGCCCCAGATCCCGCATCGAGTCGGGCGAGGAGCTGGGGGGCGCGGCGCGGTTCCTGATCCGCGAGGGCGAGTGCCCGTATTGCCGCTATGTCCGCGAGGAGGTCCGGCGGCCCGATCAGCTGCTGTACGCCGACGACCACGCGGTCGCGTTCGCGCCGTACGCCTCGCGCTCGCCGTTCGAGGTCTGGGTGGTGCCCCGGCGCCACGACGCGGACTTCGCGCGGGCGCCTCGGACGCGGACATCGCCGCCGCCGCCGAGGCGCTGCGACAGGTGCTCGGCCGTCTCGCCACGAGCCTCGACGGCCCGCCCTACAACCTCGTCCTCCACACGGCCCCGCTGCACGAGCAGGTGGACGCGACCTACCACTGGCACTGGGAGATCCACCCCCGGCTTCGCGAGATCGCGGGCCTCGAGCTGGGGACCGGCCTGCCGGTCAACCCGGTGTCGCCGGAGGACGCCGTCGAGGAGCTCCGTTCGGGCTGGTCGCCGGGCCACTGCCGGAGCACCCCACACGATGAGGCGCGCGGGGGGCAGCCGTGCGTCACACGTGCGTCGGAGCGTCCCGTCTCAGCAAGTTGGAGCGCCTCGCTCCCGATCGGCGCGCCCGCCCGATCTCCAGCACCGGAGCCCCCGTGGTCGCAGATCCAGCCCAGCTCGAGCGCCGCCTTCTCCCCGTGGGGCTCTCCGTGAGCTCCGGGCTGGGACCGCGACGAGGCGTACCGGTTCGTCGAGGGCCTGTTCGCCAGGCACCAGCGCGAGATCTTCGCCTACCTGTTCCGGATGCTCCGCGACGCCGAGCTCGCCGCCGATCTCACCCAGGACGCGTTCGTCAAGGCGTATCGCGCGTACGACTCGCTCGAGAAGCCCGAGAACGCGCGGGCCTGGCTGTACCAGATCGCGCACCGCGTCGCGCTGGACGACCTGCGTCGTCGCAAGATCGTCCGCTTCGTGCCCCTCGTGGGCGAGGGCCGACGCACGGCGCCGTCGGCCGAGCACCTCGTGATGGAAGCGCGCCTGTCGGGCGAGATCCAACGGGCGCTGGAGCGGATCCCGGAGCGCCAGCGCGCGGCATTGCTGCTCGCGGAGCTGCACGACCTCACGGGGCTCGAGCTCGCCGCGGCGCTCGGCGTGTCCCACGTCGCGGCGCGTGCGCTGCTGACCCGGGCCCGCGAGAACCTGCGGCAGGCGCTGGCGGCCGAGCGCCAGGCCGTCGTCGAGGCCGAGCTGGCCGCCGAGGGCGCGCGCGAGGAGCGCGAGGCGGCCGCGAACCGTCGCCATCTCGGGCGTCGACCGTGATCGGCTGGCTGCGACGGCATCCGACCGGGGAGCCTGCACGCCCGCGCCCGCGAGCTGGCAGCGCGCGGCTCGGCGAGCCGCTGCGGGCGACGATGCCGCGTGGCTCGAGCGAGCACCTCGACACGTGTGGCGCCTGCCGCGGCGCGGCCGCGGAGTACGACGACCAGCGCATGGCGCTGCGCCGGCTGCGGGACGATGCGCCCCAGCCGCCTCGCGACCTGTGGGCCCGGACGGCGGCCGCGATCGAGGCGGAGGGCGCCGGCGCGGGTCCGGGCCGGTCGCCGACGGCAGTCCTGCGGGCGGCCGGCGTCCGCGGTCGCGAGCTGTCCCGGTCACGCCGCTGACCGGGCTGCTCGTCGTCGCGGTCGCGGTCGCGGCCGGGCTGCTCGGACGGGACCGTGCTGCTGCCGCCGGGCGGCGCCCCCGGGCCCGCGGCCGCTCGGCGTCGGCCTGGCGACCCCGATCGCGCTCCCGCCAGGCGAGCTCGAGGTCGTGCGTCGCGGGCGGGACGGGGCCTCGAGATCTGCGCCGGCCGCTGGACCAGGTGTGTCCGATCGGGTCGGCAAGCTGCGGCGCCTCGACCAGCCTCGACGTGACCCAGACCGCGCAGCTCATCGGTGATTCGAACCGGGCGCGACTCAGTCTCGCCCCGGCACGACCGCCTCGTGGTCGTCGAGAAGGGTAACGGCGCGCAGAGCATCTACGTGTAGCTCCCGGTCAAGCCGCCGGCCGGCGCGGCCCTCGTCGCCGGCGACGGCACCATCCGCCACGCCTTCGGCCTCACCGCCGAGACGGCCGCGCCGAGCGCGACCCCGCCGCCCAGTGCCCGCCCCCGACCGGGACGCCGGAGCCCACCGCGACGGGACCCAGGTGCGTCCGCCGGCACGCCCCCGGCTCCGCCATCCGCCGTCCTCGGCCAGCGCGCGCCGTCCCCGAGCCGCGCCGCTCCGACGACGCCGGCCCCCAGCGGTGAGCCCGCCGGGTCTCCCGCGCCCGGCCGGCGCGCGTTCGCCCGGCGGATCCCGGCGTCGACCGCGTCGAGCAGACCGGATGTCGACGCCGGCGCGACCGCGAGCCCGCGGTGACCCCGGGCCCGGATGGGGCATCCGGATCGCGACAACGTGACGTGGTCGGGGCCGGCCGCCTATCGCCCGACGGCTCGGCGTTCGCGTTCACCGCCCGCCCCGCGGACGGCAGCCACGGCCCGGACGTCTACGTGTGGCGGGTGGGCGAATTCCGGCGGCCTTCGCGGTCACGACCGACCACGGCTCCGTGTTCTGCGGGCTGGCTCGGCAAGCGGCTGGTTGATCAGCCGCGCGACCGAGCCGGAGCCCGGCTCGGTCGCGAGCGGGCAGGCGACCCCGCGGTCGCTCCTCCTCGACCCGCTGACGGGGGTGGAGGAGGCGATCGCCACGCCGATGTGGCGCCCCATGGTGGACCCGCAGCGGGACGCCGGCGTGTGGTGGGACGGCACGGTCGAGCGGACGCCCGACGGGTTCGCCTGGCAGCCGCGGAGCGGCCGGCTCGTCCTGGGGACGTGGCCCGGCGGTGGAGCCACGACCGTGCCGGGTGCGGCCAGTCGCCGACCGGCGGAGATCCTCGCCACGGGGACGGTGAGCGAGTGGCAGGTCGCCTGGGACCCGTCCGGCGAGCACCTGGCGGTGTGGGTCGCGGACGCCGGGGTGACGTCGCTCGGCCACCTCAGCCTGTATGCGCTCGATGACGCCGGAGCGATCGTGGGGGCGAGGATCATCGATGCCGTCCCGGCATACGCCGGCTTCTCGCTCGCCAGCCGGCCGCCTGGCGTGGACCGGGCCCGCCCGCCGGCGGCGCGCCGACGGTGGGCGTCGTCGCGTGGCGGGGATCCGAGATCGGGCAGCTGAGCTGACCGGCCCAGGACCGACGAGGTCCTGGTCGTCCGCTGACCCGGGCCCGGCGGAGCCGGGAGGGATCGCCCTCGGGCGCCGGGCGCAACGGTGCTCGCGTTCTTGCCCGATCGGGTACGCTCGCATCATCATGCGACGCAATCGGTCGTCGCGACCGCGGCGCTCATCGCCGCGCTCGCCCTGGCCGCGCTGCCGGTTCCCGCCGGCTCGGCGGGCACCCTCGACCGCCCGGGCGGTGGATCCGGCGGCATTCGACGGTCATGGTTCGGCGGGTCGTCCCGTGTCCATCCGACGCGGGACCGGCCGACGCCGCCCACCGTCCGGCGGGTACCTGGGCGACGGGGGCCGGTTCGTCGAGCCGGGAGGCCGCACCCGACGCCGCCGACGCGCGCCGGCACGGGCGTGGCGACCCAGCCCGGCTCGTGCCGCCGGTCGGGATGGAAGACGCCCAGGCTAGAGCCTCAACGGCTGGGCGACGTTCTACGACAACGGGACGACGGCGATGCGCCTGCCGCGCGGCACGGTCGTCCGCATCTGCGGCGAGGGTGGCTGCATCGCAGCGGACGGTGACCGACTACGGGCCGGCCGCGAAGCCGAAGGGGCGGATCGTCGACCTGTACCGGCCGGACTTCTTCCGCGTCTGCGGCTGCGCCCTGGTCGGGTACGGCCTGGGTCACCGTCTCGGTCTACTGAGGCACGGCCGGCGCCGGAGCGACGACTCGGGCGCGCGGCGTCGCGGACCCGTGCCCCGGGGGCCGGCGACCCGGGGTAGACTGGCCCGATTTCCGCGCCGGTCCGGTGAGGCCGGGAAGGCCCAGCGAGGCCGGGAAGGAGGAGCGAGCCCCGTGCGTCGCCGGAGGAGCGCGATGAGCGGCCGCCGGATCATGGCCGCCGAGGAGATGCGCCGCGCGACGATCCGGATCTCGCACGAGATCGTCGAGAAGCAGGCGGGGACGGACGGGCTGGTGCTCGTCGGCATCCAGCGGCGGGGCGTGCCGCTCGCGCGCCGCGATCGCGGCGTCGATCGCCGAGCACGAGGCGTCGAGATGCCGGTCGGCGCGCTGGACATCACGTTCTACCGCGACGACCTCTCGCTGGTCGCGCAGCAGCCGATCGTCAAGGGCACCGAGATCCCGTTCGACCTCAACGGGCGGCACGGTCGTGCTGGTGGACGACGTGCTGTACACGGGCCGCACGATCCGCGCGGCGATGGATGCGCTGATCGATTTCGGGCGGCCGCGGGCGATCCGCCTCGCTGTGCTGGTGGACCGCGGCCACCGGGAGCTGCCCATCCGCGCCGACCACGTGGGCAAGAACGTCCCACCTCCAGGGAGGAGGTCGTCCGCGTCCTGCTCGAGGAGACCGACGGCGAGGACGGGGTCGAGATCGAGCGGCTGCAATTGGCCGCCGGGGCGGCGGCCGGGCACCCCGGAGCGGACGGGACCGTGGCATGACCGCGGGCGTCGGATCGACCCCCGGCCGGATCCCCGTCCCTCGCCCCGTGGCGCCACCGCCACCTGCTCGACGTGGACGTGCTGACGCGCCGCCGAGATCGAGACTCGTGATGCGCACCACCGACGCGATGCGGCGACGTGCTGGCGCGGCCGATCCCGAAGGTGCCGGCCCTGCGTGGGACGAGCGTCACGATCCTGTTCTACGAGGCCTCGACCCGGACCCGGGTCGAGTTCGAGGTGGCCGCCAAGAACCTGTCCGCGGACGTCGTCAACATCGCGGCCGCCTCGTCGTCGGTGGTCAAGGGCGAGTCGCTGATCGACACCGTGCGCACGATCGAGGCCCTCGGCGCCGACATGCTGGTGATGCGCCACTCGGTCTCGGGGGCGCCCGTACCTGGCTGCCGAGGTGTTCGGCGGCTCGGTGATCAACGGCGGCGACGGGTGGCACGCGCATCCGACCCAGGCGCTGCTCGACCTGTACACGCTCCGCTCGCGGCTGCCCGGGGGCTCGCTCGAGGGGCGCCAGGTGGTGATCCTGGGCGACATCCTCCACTCGCGGGTCGCGCGCTCGAACATCTGGACCCTGACCGCGATGGGCGCCGACCTGTGGCTGTGCGGCCCGTCGACGCTCCTCCGCGGGTTCGAGGCCTGGGCGGCGCGCGGCGCCGCAGGTCGCCGGTTCAACGTGACCTCGGACGTGACGGCCGCGCTGCGCGACGCGGACGTGGTGATGGCGCTGCGGATCCAGAAGGAGCGCATGGCCTCTGGCCTGCTGCCCTCGCTGCGCGAGTACGCGGCGCGCTACGGGCTGACCCGGGAACGGCTGGGCGGAGCCCGGCCCGACGTGCTGGTGATGCACCCGGGGCCGATGAACGAGGGCGTCGAGATCGCGGCCGACGTCGCGGTGGACCCCCGGTCGGTGATCACCGACCAGGTCGCCAACGGGGTGGCCATCCGGATGGCGCTGCTCTACCTCCTGGCGGGTGGCCGGCACCCGGCGGAGGCGGACGGGTGAGCGGCAGCGAGGCCGCGATCCATGCCGGCACGCCGGGCGAGACCGCCGACGGCCTCAGCGTGCGCGGCTGGCTGGTCGACCCGGCGGCGGGACGGGAGGGTGCGGCCGAGATCGTGGTCGAGGACGGCCGGGTGACGCGGCTGGCCTGGTTGACCGGCGGCGAGGCCGACGGTCTCGGGCCCGACGGGATCGTCATCGCCCCGGGCCTGGTGGACCTCCACGCGCATTTTCGCGAGCCGGGCAACGAGGACGCGGAGACGGTCGCGACCGGCCAGGCGGCCGCCGCACACGGCGGGTTCACGACGGTATGCGTGATGCCCAACACGACGCCGGCGATCGACGATCCCTCCGTGCTCACGCGCGTGGTGGCGGCGGCGTCGGCGTCCGGCTCGCCGGTCCGGGTCCTGGTCCACGGCGCCGTGACCGAGGGGCGTCGGGGAGAGACGCTCGCGGTCCTGGGCGAGCTGGCCGACGCGGGCGCTGCCGGGTTCTCCGACGATGGCTCGCCGGTCCGCTCGGCGGCGGTCCTGCGCAACGCCCTGGCCTACGCCGGCGCGCTCGGGCTGGCGATCATCGACCATCCGGAGGATCCGTCGTTGACGGAGGGCGCCGAGGCGTCGGAGGGCTACGTCGCGAGCGTGCTGGGCCTCAAGGGCTGGCCGGTGGCCGCGGAGGTCGCGTCGGTCGCCCGCTCCATCGCGATCCTCGCCGACGTGGCGCGCGACGTGCCCGCCGCGCGGCTGCACCTGACCCACGTCTCGACCGCGGCGGCGCTCGACCACGTGCGGGCCGCCAAGCGAGCGGGCCTGCCCGTGACCTGCGACGTGACCCCGCATCACGTGGGCTTCACCGACGAATGGCTGGCCGGCGCACGACGGTGGGCATGGGAGGCCCTGGACGCCGACGGCAGGGCCCGGGATCCCTGGACCGACGGAGCGCTGCTGGCGGCGCCCTACGACCCATCGCTGCGGGTCAACCCGCCGCTGCGCTCGGCCGAGGATGCCGGCGCCTGCATGGCGGCGCTGCGCGACGGGACGGCCGATGCGATCGCGACCGACCATGCCCCGCACACCGAGGTGGACAAGCACGTCGAGTTCGGTTGGGCCGCCAACGGGATCAGCGGGATCGAGACCGCCCTGGGGATCGTGCTGGCGGCCGTCGATGCCGGGCGGCTGCCGCTGGTGCGGGCGCTGGAGGCGCTGACCACCGGGCCGGCCCGGGTCCTCGGGGAGCGCCAGCGCATCTCGCCCGGCGTTCGCGAGGGCGGCCCGGCGGACCTCGTCGTCATCGACCGGGCGGCGACCTGGACGGTCGGCCCCGAGGCCCTGCGCTCGCGGGGAAGGAACACGCCGCTGGTCGGCCGTGAGCTGCGCGGCGTGGTTCGCCTGACGGTCGCCGGGGGGCGGGTGGCCTACAGCGTGGACTGACCCCGGGCCAGGTGCCCCGGGTCCGCCTCGACGCCGGTTGCGATCAGCGCTCCCGTGACGGGCTCGATGGTGGCCCACAGGATCTGCGGTGCTCGCCGCCCGGGCGACGGGTCGAACGGCGGCTCATCGGCCGGGCCGAGCCCGCGGACGTACCACACGGGGTAGGCGCGACCGCCGCTGACGGTCGCGGCCGCCTGGGCGTTGACGGCCGCGAGGGTCGCCGGGCGCAGCAGCATGACCTGGAGCAGGAGCGTGGTTGGTCCCAGGGCAACGCTCGCGGTCATCCGCGTCCGGACGACCATCGGATCGTTGGGGCCCGCGGCCAGGCCCGGCTCGACGAAGCGGTCGAACGCGAGGGATCGGCCGTCCGCCCATGCCACCCGATCGATCGTGAACGGGTCGAGGCACCCCTCGAGATCCTCGCGACAGCCGGCGCTGCTGGCGCCGAACCTGGCGATCACGACCACCGGCCGGGGGAAGACGTCGCCGGTGGGCACCTGGAGGTCGGTCAGGTCGCCCGCCGGCAGCAGGACGCCGGGCGGCAGCGGGACCCCGGCGGGGACCAGCGCGTGGAGGTGCGGGGGGAGCCCGCTGAAGCCGCCGCCACCGGTGGTCGCCCACGACTGCTCGGACAGGATGGCGGACCGGTCGCAGCCGGCGCTACCGAGGGATGCGGTCGGCCTGCTGCAGCTCGCCCCGTCCGGCCACGCGAGCAGGTAGCCGGACACGGCGACGATCTCGGGTCCGCCGACCGCGGGGTGGGCCGCCAGGATGGCGGTCACGGACCGGACCTCGAGGCTCGCGATCGAGCCGGGGAACGCGTCCGGTGCCCTGATCTCGACGATCGCGGGACCGACCGCGGGGCCGGTCGTCGCTGCTGGGCTGGGCGAAGACGGCCGAAGTTGCGTGGCGGGTGCGGCACCGGCCGGTGACCCGGCCGGCACCCGGGGCCGGGCCTCGCCGGGGTGCGGGCCCAGCAGGCCGGCCCCCACGATCGCCGCGAGCAGCACGGCCGGCAGGAACACGGCACCCGTGCCCAGCCGACGCCGCGCGGGCGAGGGGGGAGCCGTCGGGGTCGGCGCGACGATCATCGGTCGTCACAGCGTACGACCAGGCTGTATGCGTGGATGCGGGGGCGCGCCTGCCGCCTCAGCTCGCGGGCACCTCGGGATCCGCCGCGAGCCGGCGCAGGGTCGCCAGCAACCGGTCGATGTCGGCCTCGGTGGTGAGGTGGTTCACGATCCCCGCACGCAGCCAGGTCGCGCCATTGAGCGCGGTCGTCGACAGCCAGCCGTCGCCCGAGGTTTCGAGCGCGGCCGCCAACCGGTCCTGGTGGTCGTCGAGGGCGGCGGCCGTGAGGCGCGCCGCGGCTGCGGAGCCCCCCGGGAGGTGGCGGAAGCACACGACCGACAGCTCCGGTCGGGCGGGCAGGGCCTCGAGGTCGTCCGCCTCGGCGCACCTGGCGGCCAGGTACGCAGCGAGATCGTCGTTGTGCTCGATGAGGCGACCCAGCCCGCTCGTCCCGAGGTGCTTCCAGGTCGCCCACAGCTTGAGCGCCCGGAAGCGGCGGGTGCCCTCGAACCCGAGCTTGTAGAAGTTGAGCTGGCCGGCGTGGGCGTCCTGATGTCCCGCATCGCCCTCGCCGGCGGGATCGCCGCCCGGGGTCTCGCCGCCCCGGTAGTACTCGGGGGACCGGTCGAAGGTCTCGCGCAGGTCGCGGCCGTCGCGGACGACGAGGGCGCCGATGTCGTAGGCCTGGAAGAACCACTTGTGGGGATCGACCGTGATCGAGTCCGCGAGCTCGAGGCCGGGCACGCGGCCGGCATCGCGGGCCGACAGGCGGGCGGCGCCGCCGTAGGCCGCGTCCACGTGGAGCCACAGCCCCTCGGCGCGCGCCAGCGCGGCGAGCTCCGGCACGAGATCCACGGACCCGGTGTTGGTCGAGCCGGCGACCGCGGCGATGGCGACAGGCAGCAGGCCGCGTTCCCGGTCGGCGGCGATCGCCTGGCGCGCGGGGTCGGCGTGCAACCGGAACCGGTCGTCGGCGGGCAGCACGACCAGCGTCTCGGGAGGGAACCCCAGCTCGTCGAGCGCCCGGGCGATCGAGAAGTGGGTCTGGTCGCTGGTGTAGACCCGGGCCCCGTCGAGCGCACCGCCCCGGGGTGGTCGCTCCAGCCCGGCCAGCCGGCGCAGATGGACGTCGCGGACGAGCGCCATCGCGATGAAGTTGGCCATCACGCCGCCCGAGGTCAGCAGCCCGAAGCTCGCCTCGCCCAGGCCGGCGAGATCGCACAGCCAGCGCACGACCTCCTCTTCGACGAACGCCCCCACCGGCCCCGCATGCCACACGTCGATGCCCTGGTTGATCCACTGGGCGAGGACCTCGCCCACGATCGAGGCCACCAGGGGCGGCGGCGTGAAGTAGCTGAGCGCCCGAGGGTGGTAGCTGTTGAGGGTGTGGGGCGCGATCCGGGCCGAGAACTCGTCGAGCACGGCCTGGAGTGGCGCCGGGCGGGCGGGCGCCGGGCCGGGACGCTCGGAGGGGCCGAAGTACGCGCGCCGCAGCTCCGCGTAGCCCGTCGGGCCACCCAGCGCGTGGGTCATCGCCTCGTCGTACAGCCAGTCCAGCGATGCACGCCAGGCCGCCGCTCCGGCCCGCTCCAGGGCGGCGCGCGAGCGGACCGGATCGCGGATGCCGATGAGCTCCGGCTCGGGATGCCAGCCGAACGGGTCGAGGGGATCGTCCACTCGGGAGATGGTAGGGCGTGCGAACGGCAGGGCGCGGCTCCCGGGCCGCGACCGGAGGTACAGTGGGTGCCGTGACCTCCCCCCAACGACCGACCCCGGTTCGGCCTGTCGAGTACAAGGGCGAGCCGCTGGACGCGGCGCGCGGTCCCGGGCTGGGATGCTTCCGGTTCCAGCTCGCGCTGCTCACGGTGCTGGTGGTGCTGACGCCGCTGTCGGTCTCCTGGAGCTGGCCGATCGCCGTGAGCGCCGGGCTGCTGTTCGCCACGCTCATCCTGCTGCTGTTCGCGGGCCAGACCATCATCTTCCTGCTGCGCCTGGTCGCCGCCGATCGCCGGGAGGGCCGCCGCCGCCCGCTGGACAGCGCCACGCGGACCGTCGGCGAGCTGGAGGACGACGCGCCGCCCGGCAGCACGGTGGCGCCCGACGCCTCGCCCGGCGACGGCCGGCCGGCCGGACCGGGCATGCGAGAATAGGCGCGCCCTCGGTCACGTTTCACAGGGAGGCTGACTGCTCCGTGCCCGTCCTCGCGACCTTCTTCTCCGTCCGACGCGGCCGCGATCCGTTCTTCAAGTTCTTCATGAAGACGATCTTCCCGCGCCAGGTGAAGGAGTACGAGGACAAGTTCGGGATCCGGTTCGTGGGCTGGTACAACGTGGCCCACGGCTGGGACTTCGACAACGTCATCCTGCTCGACCTGCCGGACTACGCCACCCTCGACCGCCTCGAGGCGGACGAGGCGACGCGGGCGCTGGGCCACCGGGCCGGCGAATGGATCTTCGAACGACATCACTCGATGTTCCTCCGGGAGCGCCTCGGACCGGACCTCGAGTACCACGGCTGAAGGAGGCGCTCGGAATGGACGTCGGCCGCAACGACATGCTCAGCGAGCTCGCCAACGACGCCGCCCTCGAGCGGGGAGACTTCGTCGTCCAGTCGACGGAGCAGCTGCGCAAGTTCCTCGACCGGAACCGGGATCGCATCTCCCAGCTCGGTGGCCTCACGCTCATCGACGAGGATCCCGACTACCTCTCGATCGCCCCCGACTGCACGTTCCGCGTCCGTAGCCGCTATGAGGACCCGGACACGGGCGAGTGGGTCTCGGACACGGAGATCGTCGACACCCCCTCCGAGCTGATCGAGCTGTACAACCCGGCCGAGGTCTACCAGGCGTTCGCCGAGGCGGCCCGCGAGGCCGCCGGGTTCGCGTCCGAGCCGACCGCCACAGACGACCTGATGGGCACGGCGGGGATCGCCCCCGACGAGACGTTCGGGCTGGCGGACGACGAAGCCGCCTATGCCGGCGCGGCCAATTCCTGGGCGGCCGGCCAGCCGCCCGTGCTGGAGGCGGACGACGAGGAGGGTGCGGCCCTGGCGCTGTACAACCTCGCCCTCGACTTCCAGGAGCGCAGCCAGCACAACGAGGCGCGCCTGCTCGACCAGTTCGAGGAAGCGGCCGGGCGGGTGACCGAGCGGCTGGGCGACCTGATCATCGTGGACGACGACGACGAGCGGCTCATCCTGGGCGCCGGCGGCCGCTTCCGGGCCGAGGTCCTGCCCGAGGACGCGGGCGGCGAGTGGCGCGAGCTGACCGCCACCGACGACCTGGTCGAGTTCTACGACCCGACCGACATCTTCGGCGACCTGGCCGACGCGCTGGCCGAGTCGTTCCCGTCGATCGCCCCGGACAGCGAGGAGGGCGGGGCCGGCGAGGGCGAGCCCGGCGAGGGCGACGAAGCCGACGACGCCGACGATGACGAGCCCGACGATGGCGACGCCGACGCCGCTGCCGACGCCGGTGCCACGGACGGCAACGGCCGGGCCTAGTCGCGCGGACGGCTCCCCGCGAATCGTCCCGACGCGACCTGCACGCCGCCGATGCGCCCCGCCCGCGCGGAGCTGACCGAGCTCCGGGAGATCGTGCCCGGACGGTGGCTCCTGGCCTGGCATGCTCCGGCGGTGGTGGCCGGTGCGCGCGCCGGGCAGTACGTGCACGTGCGCCTGACCGGGCCCGGGTGCCTGCCCGTGCGCCGGCCGTTTCCGATCGCCACCGCGGACGCCGCCAGCGGGACGCTCACGCTCCATGCCCCGGGCGCGCCGCCATCGGGTCGCTGGCTGCCCCAGCTGCGGACGGGTGACACGGTCGACATCCTTGGCCCGCTGGGCCGTCCGATCGAGGTGAACCCGCGCTCGCGGCACCTGCTCCTGGTCGCCGAGGCGGCGTCCATCTCGGAGGTCCGGTTCCTGGCCGGCCAGGCCGTCGCCGATGGGCGCTCGGTCGTGCTGCTCGCGGGCGCGCCGTCCTCGGCGAGCGTGTACCCGTCGAGCCTCCTGCCCGACGAGGTCGAGTACCTGGTCGCGACCGGCGACGGCAGCCTCGGACATCGGGGATCGGTGCTCGACCTGGTGCCCGACTACGAGGCCTGGGCGGACCAGGCGTTCGCCGCGGGGTCGCCGGCCTTCCTCGCGCAGCTCGCCGGGCTCGCCGCCGGTCGCCGTGCCCGGCTGGGAGTCGCCACCCTGGGACGCAAGCGGGGCGGCGGCAGGCCCGTACCGCCGGGCTCGCCGGCGGCCCGCCGCAAGGCGTGGCTGCAGGTGATCATCGGCCAGTCGATCGGGTGCGCCGCCGGGACCTGCCTGGGCTGCGTGGTGCAGGGTGCCGGCGGCATTTCCCAGCGGGTCTGCCGCGAAGGCCCCTCGTTCGCGGCCGACGAGCTCGATTGGGAGGCCGGGGTCGCATGAAGCCGAAGCGCCGGGTGGTGCCCGGGGGTCGCGTGCACCGGACGCCCACCGTGCGTCGGGTCAGGCCGGCGATCACGCCCGTTCCCCGCCCGCCGGTCGCCCGCTCGATCGTCGCCGTCGAGGCCCGGGAGCCGGGCGCGCCGGCCCTCGACGCCCTGGGCGGCCGTCCCGTGGATCTCGGCGTGGACCTCGGGCGCGGCCTGGTGCTGGCGAACCCCCTGGTCGCCGCGTCCGGCCCCTACGGGTATGGCGTGGAGATCGCCGATCTCGTGGACCTGGCCCGGCTGGGGGCGATGGTGACGCGCGGCACGACCCTCAGGCCGAGATCGAGCCGCGGCGCGCCGCGGATCGTCGAGGTGGCGGCGGGCCTGCTGATCGGGACCGGGCTGCCGAACCCGGGCATCGACGCGGTCATCGAGCGCTACGCGCCCACCTGGGCGCGCTGGCCGCTACCGGTGATCGTGAACCTGGGCGGGGAGTCGAGCGGCGACCTGGCCGAGGCCGTGCGCCGGCTCGAGGGCGTCCCGGGGGTGGCCGGGATCGAGCTCAACCTCTCGTGCGGCAGCACCGCTCGCGCGGGCACCGCGTTCGGGCTCGAGCCCGATGCCGCAGCCTCGCTGGTCGGGGCCGTCCGGCGCGTGACCGAGCTGCCCCTGATCGCCAAGCTGACGGCGGCCGCCCCCGACGTGCGCACGGTGGCCCGGGCCGTCGAGCAGGCGGGCGCCGACGCCATCAGCGCGATCAACACCCTGCCCGGGCTCGCGCTCGCGCCGGATCGCGACGGGCCCGCGCTCGGCAGTGGCTACGGCGGGCTGTGCGGACCCGTGATCCGGGCCGTCGCGCTGCGGGTCGTGTGGGAGGTCGCCCAGGCGGTCAAGGTGCCGGTCATCGGGATCGGCGGCGTGACTGACCCCGACGACGTGCTCGACATGCTGGCCGCCGGCGCCGCTGCCGTCGGCGTGGGCGCGGCGGCGCTGGCCGACCCGATGCTGCCGGTGCGCCTCGCCGACGCGCTCGCCGACGCGTGCCGAGAGCGCGGCGTCACCTCGGTCGAGCAGCTCGTGGGGACGGCCGTGCCAACCCGCGCCTGGCCGCCGTCGACGCGCGGGGCCGAGTACGCGCACTGACCGCGGCGATGCCGGCCGTTCCGAAGATCGCGCATCTGGCGGGGAAACATCGCATGAACGCCGGGCACGTCCGGTGACTCCTGTCACGTAGGAGGGTGATGGAGGCGTTGGTCGACCCGGAGCGGATCGCACGGGCCCGGAGCGGCGATGCCCCAGCCTTCGAGGCGCTGGTGGAGGCGCGGATCGGACCGATGACGCGAACGGCGATGGCGATCCTGGGACGCGAGGACGAGGCGCGCGACGCGGTCCAGGACGCGCTGCTCACGGCCTGGCGCGAGCTGGCCACGCTGCGCGACCCGGCCGCGTTCGATGCGTGGCTCACCCGGATCCTGGTCAATCGCTGCCGCCGTGGACTGCGGTGGATCGGCCTGCGCCGGGTGCGTGAGGTCCCGGCCGACCTCCTTCTCGATGACGTGCAGCCGCACGGACCCGACGTGGCGGGTGCCGTGGCCGACCGGCGATCGCTCGAGCGGGCCTTCAGCCGGCTGAGCGTCGACGACCGGACGCTGCTCGTGCTCCACCATCTCGACGGGCGATCGGTCGCCTCGATCGCGGACGTGCTCCGGGTCCCCGAGGGGACGGCTAAATCGCGACTGTTCGCGGCACGACGCTCGCTGGAGCGGGCGCTGGCACGCGAGGGCGCCCGATGAGCGGCCGTCCCATGGGCCCGGGCGGGCATCCGCCGCTCGACGACGACGGTCTTCGTGCGATGCTCGAGGCCCGCGCGGGACGGGTTGGCGACGCGGCAGCGGGCGAGGTCATGAGCGCGCTGCGGGCGGAGCTCCGCGGACCGTCGGCCGGGCAAGGTCTCACGGTCCTCCCCGGACCCGTCTCGCGGCGGGGCGGGCAATCCCAGCTCGGCTGGGCAGCCGCAGGGCTCGTTGCGGTCGTGCTGATCGCGCTGGTCGGCGGCCGCCTGGGCGCGGGACCTTCGCCGGTCGCCGGAAGCCCCTCGGTATCGATGGCGCCGACGGGGCCCGCCGCCTCGCTCGCGGGCGAGGAGCAGCGCCTGCTCCGCCAGCTCGCCCTCATGCGGCTGGAGCTTGGCCTGGCGGCCGGCGATCTCGACGGGCAGGTGGTCGTGGTCACCGGCCGGCTCGTGGCGCAGGGTGCCGCCCGATGCCTCGCCGGCGGCAGCGCCCCGTGCCCGGTGGAGGTGGCCGGGCTGCCGGGCGTCCAGGTCCAGCCGTCGCCCTCGATCGACCCCGCCCTGTGGCCCTCGATCGTCGAGCGGTCCGCCGGCCGGAAGATGGTCATGCGCGTGGACGGCGGCGTCCTGCGGTTCCTGGGCTTCCTCGCGAATGCCGCGGACCAGCCCCTCACGGTCGCGGGTTTCATGGCGGCCAGGCCACAGCCCGAGGAGGTGACCGTGGTCGACGGCTGGCTGCTCGCTGCCGGCGTGGCGAGCGCCTGTCCGCGAGCCTCGGACGCCTCGCCGGGCCCGGTGACCGGCTGTGAGCCGATCGGCCTGCGCGTGCTGTCGGGGACGGACCCCGCCCTGGGCACGCTGAGCGAGTTCGTCACGATCCGGCTCGCCGCCGATGCACCGGCGGGCACCGGAGCTGACCTCGGCCCGCAGCCGTTCCGCCTCGGCGCGCAGCGGTACCTGGTGCGCGATGACGGCGGCCCCGAGATCGTGGGGCAGCTCCACGCGCCGATGGCGAGCGTGACGATCGACTCGGGGACGGCCGCCTCGGCGAGCGGCACGCCGCCGACCGGGCCCGCGGGCCTCGACCTCGACGGGCTGCGAGCGGCCCTGTCGGCCGGCAGGCTGGACGGGCAGACCGTGATCGTCACGGGCCAGGTGGTGGTCCAGCCGTGGCCCTGTCCCAACACGATGCCGATCGACTGCTATGGGCTGCAGCTTCGCGGGCTGGACGGCGTCGAGATCACCCATGTCGGGGTGGCCGCGGCGGACGTGGCAGGCCACGCGACCGATGCGCCGATCGCCTTCGGCGTGGCCGGCGGCCAGCTCGTGCTGGAGGGCTGGCTGGCCAATGCCCCGGGACAGCCGCTCCAGGTCGCCGAGCTGCTCGCGCCGTCGAACCTGCCTCGGCAGACCCAGATCGCCGTGGTCTCGGGCTGGCTGACCGGGCGCGAAGCCGCCGCCTGCCCGGACCTGAGGGGGATGGGCTCGCCGGTGCCCTGTCCCGACGGTGACGCCTGGCTGACGAGCCGGCCTCCGCGAGCCGATGGCTCGCCGGTCCCGGGAAGCGCCGGCGCGCTGGTCGAGGTTGCCCCTTCGGTGGCGGACCCGGGGATCGTCGGCGTCGCCGGGCCGTTCCTCGTGGGTCGCGCCGGCGGTGACGGCATCACCTCGGCGGCGCTCCGGGTCGCGGCCCGCCTCGATCCCTCGAGGCTCGTGCGCGTCGACGGCACCGTGACGTCCGGCGAACCCTCCGCCTCGCCGTCGGCACCCCTCGAGGCCATCGCCGGCCGGATCTCCGTGGAGCGGTTCCGGCTGGCCGTCGCCTCCGGCGGCCTCGACGGACGGCTGGTGCTCCTGCAGGGCAGGCTCGTGCGCCAGGCGACCCCATGCCCCTCCGCCGCGGCTGACCCCTGCCCGCGGCTGTCCATCGCGGGCCTGCCCGACGTGCCGCTCACATGGACCGGCCCGAACGAGGGGGCGGACCCGATCGACGACCGGGCGGAGACGTTGGCGGTGATCCCGCACGACCACGCCCTCCAGCTCCTGGGCCGCGTGGTCGGAGACCCGGCCAACCCCGGGGTCGTGTACGACTGGCGCGAGCGGTTCGGGGTCCTGGCAACCCCGTTCGACGTCCACGCGATCGCCGGCTGGCTGGTCGTGGGCGGCATCCACTCCTGCCCGGCGCTGGGGCCCGGCGCCACCCCGTGTCCCGGCCCGGGACCGCAGCTGACCGATCGGCAGCCGACGGCGGAGGGGATGATGACGGGCGGCCTGCAGCTGCCCGCCGTGAGCGCACCCGGGGCACCGGGCATCGACCCGGCTCGGATCGTGACGCGGGGCCCGTTCCTCGCCTGGCAGGGGGTCGGCTCGACCTGCTCCGGCCTCCCCGACGCCGCGCAGGCCGGCTGCGCAGGTGGCCGCGTCGCGCTATGGGAGGTCGTCGCGCGCTACGACCCCGGCAGCGTGGTCCGGGTCAGCCTGCCCTGACGCCGGCCCTCCCGGGCGCGCGCCACTGACCAACCCTGGGGGCGCACGCGGGTCGCGACCTCGGAATGTCGGCGGACGGGCCTCGACGAGCCGAACCGCCGCCGGGACGGCCCTGAGCGCTACCGGAAGGGCGGCATCAGCAGCAGGACATGCTCGTCGCCGGTGACGCAGCCCCCGGTCACGTGGGCGCCCTCGCCGAGGACCGGCGTCCCGGAGCCATCGACGATCTCGAGCGCCGGATCGAACCGCGCCCGGTACCCGCGCGGCCACTCGACGTCGATCCGGGTGCCCTGCGCCGACACCAGCCACGCGACGCGCGGGTCGGCGGGGTCGCCGTGGAGCACCGCGTCGATGCCGACGCCGCCACACGCCTCGACCGCGCCCGCCGGCAACGAGACCGGTTGCTCGGTGGGCAGGGCCAGCTCGCCGGCACCGAGCGTCGGGAGCGTCGCGGCCGTCCGCACCGTCGTCGGGCCCGGTCCACCGCACGCTGCGACGGCCGCCAGCAGGACGAGCGCGATCGCGAGCTTCATCGGCCGTTGGACGCTTGACCTCCGGGCGGGGTTCCCGTTCCCGGCCCATCCGGCGTCCCGGCTAGAATCGCCGCCGTGACCACCCTCAAGCGAACGGTCGAGATCGCCGCACGCCGCGCGATCGCCGAGCGGACCGAGGCCCTGTTTCGTGCCAGCGGTGCCCTGCGCGACGGGCACTTCGTGCTCAAGAGCGGACGTCACGCCGACATCTACCTCGAGAAGTTCCAGGTGCTCCAGGACCCTGCCGCCACGAGCGAGCTGTGCGGGTTCTGGGCCGCGGCGCATCGGGACGGGGATGGTACGCCGACCGTCGATGTCGTCGCGGGACCGACGACGGGGGGCGTGATCCTGGCGTTCGAGACGGGCCGCCAGCTGGGGACGCGCGCGATCTTCGCCGAGGAGGTCGCCGCCGACGACGGGCGGCCGCGGCGCGAGTTCCGGCGCGGGTTTGCGATCAGGGCGGGGGAGCGGGTCCTGCTCGTGGACGACATCCTGACGACCGGCGGCTCGCTGCTGGCGATGATCCCGGCGGTCGAGGCAGCGGGCGGCGAGATCGTCGCGTGTGCCGTGCTGGTGGACCGGTCCGGCGGGCTTGCCACGCTGGCCTCGCCCTCGACGGGCCGGGTCTACCCCCTGCGGGCCCTGTGGCAGCTGGAGCTCCCGACGTACGAGCCGGGGGCGGGGAGCTGCCCGCGGTGTGCGGCCGGCGAGCCAACGGTCAAGCCGGGCAGCAGCGGGACCGGGCTGACCCCCGCATGATCCCGACCCGGATGGCCGCCGCGGCCGGCGTCGTGGCGGTCGCGGTGGGCCTGCTGGTCGCCGCGTGCGGCGGCGGGCCGACGCCCACGCCCGGCGTGGTGGCCACCGCCTCGCTGAGCGTCCCGGACACGGCCACGCCGGCCGCCACGGACCTGCCGTCGCACGAGGTCACCGACCTGGCCTCGCCGGTCACGGGCGTGCTCACGCACATCGACGCCACCGGCCTGTCCAGCGTGAGCGAGTTCACGCTCCGCCTCGACGACGGCCGCCTGGTCACCTTCCGGATCGGGCTGCTGGACAACGGCGACCAGTTCCCGCCGGGCCACCTGGCCGAGCACCTCGCGACGTCGGCGCCGGTGCGGGTCTACTTCCGTCGGGAAGGCAGCGATCTGGTCGTCTTCCGGCTCGAGGACGGCTCCTGAGGCCTGGCTCCGGCCGACTGGCGGGGAGGGGGCGACGTCCGCCGGCTGCTCGCGGGAGAGTACCCGGGACGAACCTGCTCGCCAGGAGAGCACTCGGGCGGTTATCGGGTCCCGCAACCGCTGGATGGATCGCGTGGCGAGCAGTGCGGGCGCCGAAACCGCTGGATGGCTCGCGCGGCGAGCACTCGGGCGGTTATCGGCGGGTATTCAGTCCCGCAACCGCTGGAGTGCTCCCGTGGCGAGCAGCGCGCGCGTGGCGAGCGGCGCGGGCGGTCATCGGGTCCCGCAACCGCTGGGCGGCTCGCGTGGTGAACGGCGCGGGGGGTCAGGGCCCGCGCCGGGCCCGCGTCAGCTCGCGGCGATCTCTGCGATCGCGGCCTTGAGCTCGTCCGTGCCGACCACGCCCTCGAACGAGGCTCGCACGATCCCCTTGGCATCCACGGCGAAGATCCAGGGCTCGGACAGCAGCCCCCACTGGCTGACGGCGTCGACCGGCTGGAGCTGGTTGTTCGCATCGAGCACCGGCTGGAGGCGGCCCTCCGTGTACTGGAGCTTGTACGGCTCCACGTTGATGAACGCCACGTTGGGCGGGGAGCTCGCGGCGACCGACTTGACCCGGTCGAGCGTGGGACCGCACTGCGCGCTCTGGCAGAACGCCGGCGTGGCGAACACGAGCACGAACGGCTTGCCCTGCGCAAGCGCCTGGTCGACCGAGAGCTGGTAGAAGGATGGGTCCGGGCTGGGGTCGGTCGCGATCTTGGCGAGGTCGCCGCCGACATCGGCCGCCGTCGGCGTCTTCGATGCCGGCGCCTTGTCGCCGACCGCGATCGTGATGCCCTTCTCCTGGACCTGGAACGAGAACGGGATCACCTCCCGGCGCCCGCCCGGCGCCTGGGTCGTGAACACGGCCGTCCAGTCGCCCGCGGTGGGGAACGTCACGTGGGCGACGTAGTCGCCGCGCGAGCCTTCGATGGCCCACACGAACGTTCCCGGCGTGGACGCGCCGGGCTGGCTGGCACCGGGCGCGATGAACGCCACCGACGCGGTGCGGTCGGGCGTCGCCGCCGGCAGGTTGGTCTTGGCGTCGAGGAACGAGAACAGGAGCCGGTTGTCGCCCACGACCTCCTGGGCGTTGATCATCACGGGCAGAACGGACGGGTTCGCGGTGGTGCCGAGCGGCGCGGCCGACGGTGTCGCCGAGGGGCCCGAGGCGCCGGTGGCGCCGGATCCGCAGGCCGCTGCTACGAGGGTCGCAGCCAGGGCGACGCCCAGGGCGGGGCGAGACAGGATCGGACGCACGTGGACGAGGATCGGGTGACGAGGCATGCTCGAGAGCGTAGCCCCCCGCGCCGGAACGCGCCGGAACCCGCCGGGACGCGCCGGAACGCGCCGGGCTGGCGTCCGCGTAGAATGTCGGCTCCAGCCCGATCCGGTGCCGTGTCGGTTCCAACCGAGGACGATCGCCCCCCCGTGACCCGATTCCAGAAGATCGCCGCCGCCACCGTGGTGACGACCGTGCTGCTCGTGACCATCGGCGTCATGGTCCGCGCGACGGGTTCCGGCATGGGCTGCCCGGACTGGCCGCTGTGCCACGGCCAGGTGATCCCGCCCGTCGACGACTACCAGGCTTGGCTGGAGTGGATCCACCGGACGGTCGCAGCCTTGATCGGCTTCGAGATCCTGGGTCTCGCGTTCCTCGCCTGGCGCGACCACCGGGACAACCGGTCCATCACCTGGATGTCGCTGGTCGCCGTGGTCCTGGTCGGGTTCCAGGCATGGCTGGGGCGCGAGACGGTCCGGCTCAACAACTCGGGCGAGTCGGTCACCGCGCACCTGGCGTCGGCGATGGCCCTGCTGGGGCTGCTCGTGTTCATCCTGGCCCGCAGCTACTACCCGTCCCGGATCGGCGGGCGCGGCGCGAGCCAGCGGTTCACGCTGCTGGCGACGTTCACGGCCGCCGCGGTCTACGCGCTGCTGCTGTTCGGCTCCAACGTCACCGCGACCTCGCAGTGGTACGTGTTTCCGGACTGGCCGCTGATGAACGGCTCGCTGTTCCCGCCGCTCACCGATGCCAACACCGCGCACGTCCTCCACCGATGGGTCGCCGGCGTGGTCGGCCTGATCGTGTGGGCAACGGCGCTGGCGGCCTGGCGCACCCAGCGAGCGCGGCCCGTGCGGGTCGGGCTCGCCGTCGGGGCCGCCGTCCTGTTCACGATCCAGGCGATCGTGGGTGGGCTGCAGGTCCTGACCGGGCTCGCGGAGTGGACCCAGACGCTCCACCTCGCGCTGGGCGCGGTGATCTGGGCGCTGCTGGTGGCGCTCGTCGTGCTCTCCTACTTCGAGGCGCGCACCGCCGCCCTCAGGGACACCGGGATCCCGGGCGGGACCGGGCGCGTGGCGGACGATCCGGCCTCGGCGGGTGATGCGCGCGGCCGCGGGGGCGACACCGTTCGGGCCTACATCGCGCTGACCAAGCCGCGGATCATCGAGCTGCTGCTGATCACGACGATCCCGGCCATGGTGCTCGCGACCCGCGACCTGCCGGGCATGGTGCTCGGCGAGTGGCTGCGCCTGGCGTTGTGGACGATGGTCGGGGGCACCCTTGCCGCCGGTTCGGCCAACGCCATCAACCAGTACCTCGACCGGGACATCGACCAGCTGATGACGCGCACCCGGCGCCGACCCCTGCCCGCGCACGCCGTCCCCCGGAGAACGCGGTGGTGTTCGGGATCGTGCTGGGCGTGATCTCGATCGCGCTGATGGCCTGGTTCGTCAACCTGGTGGCCGCGTTCCTGACGCTGCTCGCGATCGGGTTCTACGTGTTCGTGTACACGCTGATCCTCAAGCGCACCACGCCCCAGAACATCGTCATCGGCGGTGCCGCCGGGGCCCTGCCGCCGGTGATCGGCTGGGCGGCGGTCACCGGCCGGGTGGAGGTGCCCGCCCTGCTCTTGTTCGCGATGGTGTTCTACTGGACGCCGCCCCACTTCTGGGCGCTGTCGCTGCGCATCCGCAAGGACTACGAGGCGGCCCGCGTCCCGATGCTGCCGGTCGTGCGCGGCGTCCCCGAGACGGCGCGCCAGATCGCGCTGTACACGGTGCTCCTGGTGGCCATGAGCCTCGTGTTCTACGCCGTCGCGCGGATGGGCCCGCTGTACCTGGTTGCCGCGGTCGCGCTGGGCGCCCTGTTCCTGTGGCGGGCGTTCACCCTGTGGCGCCAGGCGGCCTCGCCCGAGGCCTCGCTGGCCCAGGCGATCCGGCTGTACAAGTACTCGATCAGCTACCTCACGCTGCTGTTTGCCGCGGTTGCCGTGGACAGCCTCCTGGTCGCTCCGAAGCTCTGATCGATGTCGGGGCGCGGGGGCCACGCCGTCGCCGCGCGGGGCGCGGCCGCTCGTTCCCGCCGGCTGCTGGCGGCCGTGCTCGCGCCACTCCTCGTGCCGCTCCTCCCGCCGCTCCTCGCCCTCGCGGCGCTGTTCGCCGGGCCGGCGACGCCGGCCGCCCTCGGCGCGTGCGCATCGCCGCCCACCATGGCCGAGGCGGCCGCGGCCGGCGCGGTGGTGTTCGTGGGCTCGGTGGTGTACCTCGAGAACGACAACCGGTGGGCGACCGTCCAGGTCGAGGAGCGCTGGCAGGGCGCGGGCCAGCTGGGCGCCACGGTCGAGGTCCACGGCAGCGGCGACCCCGGCGTCCAGACCCAGATCGACCGGTCCTACGAGACGGCGCGCTACCTGTTCGTGGTCCAGGATGGACCAGGCTACCTCGTCGACAACGCGTGCAGCGGGACCGTGGCCTGGTCCGATGCGCTGGCGAGGCTGCGGCCGCCCGGGGTGGCGGCGGCCCCGGGGCTGGCGGTGTCGACGCCGCTGGCCGACATCGACCCGGGCATCGTCCTCCCCCTGATCGCACTGCTCACGGCGCTCGCGATCGCGGTGATCTCGTACCTGGTGATCCTGCGGGCGAGGCGGCGACCGCCGGACTGGCTCCGGTAGCTGCCGCTACTCGCCCAGCGTGCCCCGCGCCTCGAGCACGGCGCGCCGGCGGCGCGAGACGCGGCCGTCGCGATCGAACAGTCGCAGGGTGACCTGGACCAGCGGGCCGATCCCCAGCGCGAACGTCACCGTCCCGAGCCCGATCGTGCCGCCGGCCAGGAAGCCCGCGACGAGCACGCTCAGCTCGATGGCCGTCCGGGCGCGCCGGATCGACCAGCCGAACCGCAGGTGGAGCCCGGTCATGAGGCCGTCCCGCGGGCCGGGCCCCAGATCCGCGGCGAGGTACAGCCCGGAGCCGATCCCGATCGTGCTCACGCCCGCCAACATCATCGCCAGCTGCGCGGCGGTGCCCGCGGCCGGCGGGATCACGCCCAGGGCGAGGTTCGTCGCCACGCCGATCAGCCCGATGTTGATCACGGTCCCCACGCCCGGACGCTCGCCCAGCGGCCACCACGCGGCGAGGATGGGGATGCCGACCAGGATGCTGATGGTCCCGATCTGGAGCCCGACCAGGCGGCCCAGCCCCTGGTGGAACACCTCCCAGGGCCCGAGCCCGAGACGCGCCTGGACCATGAGCGCGATCCCGAACCCGAACACGACCAGGCCCGCCACGAGGCCCGGCAGCCGCGGCAGCACGATCGAGGGCGCCCAGCGGGAGTCGAGCGATCCGGGCGGCATCACCGCATCGTGCCATCTCACGCGCTCGCCGACCCGGCCGGCCCGGCGATGTGTCACGATCCGACGATGGAGCTGACCTTCCTCGGCGGCGCGCGCACGGTCACCGGGTCGCGCCATCTCGTCGACACCGGCCGTGCCCGGGTGCTCGTCGATTGCGGCATGTTCCAGGGCGGACCCGACGAGTCGATGCGCAACAGAATCCCGCTCGGCTTCGACCCCCGGACGATCGATGCGGTCGTGCTGACCCACGCTCACCTCGACCACTGCGGGCTGCTGCCGCTGCTGGTCCACGAGGGGTTCCGCGGCTCGATCCTGTGCACCGCGGCGACGGCCGAGCTCGCCCGCCTCGTCCTGCTCGATTCCGCCAAGCTCCAGGAGGAGTTCGCCAAGCGCGCGAAGCGCCGGGACCGGCGTGACCCGGAGCGGGCGGCCGATCGCGAGGCGCGCGAGGAGCAGCTGTTCGATCGCGACCTCGACCTCGCGCTGGCCGGAGCGGAGAGCCCCGGCGGCCCGGACCCGGAGGACCTGCTGCGGGAGGCACCGCCCGAGGTGGTGCTCGACTTCGACACCCCGATCTACACCGAGGACGATGCCGGTGCGGTGCTGCCGCTGCTGCGCCACGTCCCCTACGGCATGGAGCACGAGGTGGCGCAGGGCGTCCACGTGACGCTGCTCGACGCGGGCCACATCCTGGGGTCCGCGATCGCGCGGGTGCGCCTGGCCCAGCCATCGGGCGACCGCGACACGGTGATCGTGTTCTCGGGCGACCTGGGCCGGCCCGGGACGCCGATCCTGCGCGATCCGACACCCGTCCCGGACGCCGACTTCGTGGTGTGCGAGTCCACCTACGGCGGGCGGGAGCACGAGCCCCCCGAGCGGTCGGCCGGGATCCTGGCCGAGGTCGTCAACGAGACCGCGAACCGGAAGGGCGTCCTGCTGATCCCGTCGTTCGCGATCGGCCGCACCCAGCAGATCGTGTGGGAGCTCGACCGGCTGGTCGCCGCGGGGACCATCCCCCAGCTGCCGCTGTACCTAGACTCGCCGATGGCCAAGGCCGCCTCGGACATCTACCGAGGCCACCCGGAGGCCTACGACGAGGAGACGGCGGCGCTCCTGCGCGAGCACGAGTCGCCGCTCGACTACCCGGGCCAGCACGTGGTCCAGAACGTCCAGGAGTCCGAGCGGATCGCGCACGCCCCCCGGCCCCTGATCATCGTCGCGTCCAACGGGATGCTCACCGGCGGCCGCTCCGTGGGCCATGCCGAGTGGTTGCTGCCCGATCCCACGGCGACGATCCTGTTCGTCGGCTACCAGGGGGAGGGCTCGCTGGGCGGCCACCTGGCCCGGGGTGCGCCCACCGCCCGGATCGGCGGCCAGGAGGTCAAGGTCCGCGCGACCATCCGCTCGCTCGACGGGCTGTCGGCGCACTCGGACGAGCCGGAGCTGCTGGCCTGGCTGGGCAACTTCGTCCGGGGCCGCAAGCCCGGCGACCCGGGGGTCCCCGGGCGCGTGTTCCTCGTCCACGGCGACCCTCCGGCCCAGCAGGCGCTGGCCCCCAAGGTCGAGGGGCTGGGGCTGGAGGTGCGGGTGCCCGCGTGGCACGAGTCGGTGTCCCTGGACTGACGCCTCCGGGTGCCCTCGCCGGCCTCGCGCGCACCCGGTCCGAACGGCTACGATCGGGGGGCCGCAGGAGGTTCCCGTTGTCGATCGCCGCTCGCACCCCCTCCCGCCCGCCCGCCCCGATCTCGCCCGATGAGCTCGCCCGGATCCGGGCGCCGTTCCGGGCCGCGAGCCTGCTGCCGGCCCGCGCGTACCACGATGAGGCGGTCTGGGCGTGGGAACGGGAGGAGATCTTCCTGCGCGACTGGATCGCGGTCGGGCGCGAGGAGGAGGTCGCCGGGCCCGGCAGCTTCATGCTGCGCGACCTGCTGGGCGAGAACGTGCTCATCGTGCGCGGCCGGGACGGCGTCATCCGCGCGTTCTACAACGTGTGCCGCCACCGGGGCACCGCGGTCGAGGAGCGCGAGTGCGGCCGGGCCGTCCGCTTCCAGTGCCCCTACCACGCCTGGATCTACGGCATCGACGGCCGACTGGTGCGGGCCAAGCACACCGCGGACCTCGACGACTTCAGCCTCAAGGCGTACGGCCTGGCACCCATCCGGTGCGAGACGTGGCAGGGGTTCGTGTTCCTGTGCTTCACGGACGACGCATCGCTCACGCCACCGTTGCGCGAGTACCTCGGCGACTGGTTCGACCATCACCAGGGATTCGGGCGCGACCTGACCAGGCTGGCCCGCGCCGCCCGCCTGAGCTACGAGGTCGCCGCCAACTGGAAGCTGATCGCCGAGAACTACAGCGAGTGCTATCACTGTCCGCCGGTCCATGCGCTGCTCAACAGGCTCACCCCCTACGACCTGGGCGAGGACTTCCTGGCCCAGGGGCCATGGAAGGGCGGCTGGATGGTGTTCGCGGACGGCTGCGAGACGATGTCGATGAGCGGCAAGTGCGACGGCCGGCCGCTGCTCTACGCGCGCGACGAGACCGAGGCGCAGCGCATCTACTACTACATCCTGTGGCCCAACCTGATCGTGTCGGTGCATCCCGACTACGTGCTCACCCACCAGGCGTGGCCGGACGGGCCCAACCGCTCGACCGTGCACTGCGACCTGTACCTGCAGGCGGACCGGGTGGGCGACCTCGACATCTCGGGGGCGGTCGAGTTCTGGGACATCACCAACCGCGAGGACTACCACGTGGTCGAGCTCCAGCAGCAGGGCACGCGGTCCCGCTCCTGGACGGCCGGCCGGTACTCGAACCAGGAGGCGTCGGTCCACGCCTTCGACATCATGGTCGCGGACCGCTACGCGAATGACGGGTCGCACACGGTGCGCGGCTGGCGGACCGAGACCGCCGCCGAGCGGCGTCAGGTCACGCGAGCGCTGGGCGCCGCGACGGGAGGGCGAGGATGAAGCTGCTGGTGGCGATCGTCCAGGTCGACGACGCGGAACGGCTGGCCGAGGCGCTGCGCCACGACGGCCATCGGTTCACCCGGCTGGCGTCGAGCGGCGGCTTCCTCGAGACGTCCAACGTGACCCTGATCCTGGCCGTGCGCGACGAGGCCCTGCCGGACGTCGTCGCCCTGTTCCGGGCCCACTGCTCCGGCCGCGACGTGGAGCTGCCGCTGGTCCTGACCGAGCGCCTGCGCGACTGGCAGGAGCGCGTCGTGCAGTACGCCGGCGCGACGATCCTGGTGGTCGATCTCGAGGACCTGATCCGGCTGTAGCCCGGGGGCCCGGCGCGCGTACCACGACCCGGCAGTCGCTCGGGCGGTCAGGCGGGTGACGACCGCCGGTCCGCCTCGAGGTGGGCATCGACGATCCTGAGCGCATCGGCGCCCACGACGGGGTGGCCCGTGACCGCCGCCAGGAACGCGTCTCGTCCCAGGACGAGCAGGACCGATGGCTCCTCGGCGATGACCGTCGCGGTCCGGGGGACATTGCGGAGCAGCGCGATCTCGCCGAAGCCGTCGCCGGGGGACGCCAGGGTCCGGATCGGCAGGCCGCCCCGGGCGATCGAGACCGACCCCGACTCGAGCACGTAGAACCGGTCGCCCGCGTCGCCTTCCCGGATCACCACCGCGCCGGCCGGGACCGTGACCCAGGTCGGCGCCCGGCCGAGGACCTCCATGGCCGGCGGGTCGAGCGCCTCGAACAGCCGCAGGCGTCGCAGCAGGGCCAGCGCGCGGGCGGGAGCCGCCGCCCGGCGGTCGAGCCCGCGCAGGCCGGGCCAGGCGAGCGCGAGGGCCAGGGGCAGCAGCGCCGCGAACACGATGACCGAGCCCACGAGCCCGGCGATCGCGACCACGGCCGGCACCAGCACGGCCCCCGCGGCCAGCGCGGCCATGATCAGCGCCTCGAGGATGCCGAACACGCGCGACAGCACCTCGTCGCGTACCGCCCGCTGGAGGATCGTGCGCCCGGCGACGTCCATCACGCTCAGCCCGATGCCGCCCAGGACCAGGAACAGGGGCGCGAGCGTCCCCGACGCCGTGACCCCCATCACCGCGAACGCGACTCCCCAGGCGACGGCACTGGCCAGCAGCACCGGGGCGATGCGCCGCTGGCCGACCAGCAGGAACGCCGCTCCGCCGCCGATGACCCCGCCCACGCCGAGCGCCGCAGACAGCAGCGCCGCACCCGAATCGCCGGTCCCGAACAGCTCCAGCGCGAGGAGCACGAACAGGACGTCCGTGACCCCGATCATCAGCGTGCGCGCGGCCAGCACGGCCACGATCAGCCGGGCGTCGCCGTCGACCGCCAGAGCCCGGAACCCGGCCAGCACGCGCACGCCCGGGGACTCGCGGGCCTGCCCGATCGAGACGCCTCCGGCTCCGAATATGCCTGCGGCCACGACCGTCCGCGCGGCCAGGGGACGGACGGCGGCCACCAGGATGACCGCCACGCCCGACCCGGCGGTCAGCAGCGCGAGGACGGAGCCCGGGGTCGCGACGGTCAGCACGGCCGCCGCGGACAGGGGCCCCAGCAGGAGGCCACCCGCCTCGCCGATGCTCGAGACCGCGTTGGCCGCGGTCAGCTCCTCGGGGGTGAGCGCCAGCGACGGCAGCAGGGCGTTGTGGGACGGTCGGACGATGGTCAACGCCATCGAGGCCCCGACCGCCGACAGGTAGACGACCGGAGCCGGCCAGCCCGCCAGCATGGCCGCAGCGGTGGCGCCGGTCAGCAGCGTGAGCAGCAGGTAGGCGGCAAGCAGGACCCGGTGGCGTGGATAGCGATCGCCGAGCGTCGAGGCGAGGGGGGCGGCCAGCGACGCCGGGACCAGCTGGACCAGGGCAACCACGCCGACCGACGCCGGCCCCGTCGCCTCGTAGGCGTACAGGAGGATCGCGACCCAGCTGCCGTACTCGACCGTGTTGAAGGCCAAGAACGCCAGCTCGAGCCAGCGCAGCGCCGGGTTGCCGAACACGTGCGCAGCGACCCGGAGCGTGGCGCGCATGCGGTGCAGCACCCCAGCCATGGCGGCGTAGTGTGGCAGGGCGGCCCGCCTCGCGCATCGCCGTCCTGGCGTGCTGCCTGCGGGTGCCGACCATGCCCGCACGGCCATCCTGACCGCGGACGAGCTCGCGTCGGTCCGCCGGGCGGGTCCACTACGACCCGCTGTGGCCGCTCACGTTCATGTCGATCCCCCCGGCGCGAGGTCCGGGAGCCGCGGCTGAACCGTCGGCTCGATCAGCCGGGCACCACGATCATCCGGGCACCTTGCCGGCGAGCTCAGCGAGCTGCCGGGGGTGGCCCTCGAAGCGGAGCCTGTACGCCTCGGCGTAGGTCATCGCGGGACGGCCGACGGCCGATCCGGCCGCCGCCGTCGCCGCGGCGAGCTGCCGGGCGACCGCGAGGTATTCGGGGCCGAACTGCGAGGCATGCCGGCTGATGGCCTCGACCTTGGTGTCCATCGTGGCCCCGATGTCCACGAACAGGTCGGGCTGCTCGGCGTCGATCGTCATCAGCCAGGTCACCTCCCAGGGCTCCAGGCCCTCGTCGAGCAGCTCCGGAAAGGCCATCGGGTTGCGGGCGGTCGGATAGACCGCTGCCGCCGTCGCCTCGCCGACCGCGTGGTGGTCGGGATGGTTCCCCCAGCCGTAATGGCGGAGCGGGTGGTGGGTGACCACGACCTCCGGCCGGAAGCGCCGGATCTCGCGGGTGATGTCCCGCCGGAGCTCCATCGACGGCGTGAGGTAGCCGTCCTCGTGGCCGAGGAAGACGAGGTCCCGCACGCCGATGACGTTCGCGGATGCCCGCTGCTCGGCCTCGCGGATCGCCGCCAGCTCCTGCTCCGTCCGGGTGCCATCCCCGCCCCGGTTGCCGGACGTGGCGATCACGTAGCTGATCTGCTTGCCCTCGTGCGCCCAGCGCGCGAACGTGCCGGCGCAGCGGACGTCTGCATCGTCGGGGTGGGCCATGACCGCGAGCACCCGGCTGACGTGGTGGATGCCCCTGGATCCATCGCTGTGCGCCCCATCGTGCTCCACGACGCTACCTCCTTGCGACCTCGGCCTCGATGGACTCGATCACCGTCCGGGCCATCCCCGCCAGCCCGAGGCCCTGGGCCTGGCGGATCCCGCCCGGACTCGTCACGTTGACCTCGATCAGCTGGTCGCCGATCACGTCGAGCCCGACCAGCCGCAGCCCCGCGCGGCACAGGTCGGGGCGCAGGCGGGCGACGATCTCGCGCTCGCGCGCCGTCAGGTCCACCGCCTGGTTCGGGTTTCCCGTCCGGAAGTCGCGCGGCTCGACCGGGCGGTTGACCGCCCCCAGGACCTCGCCGTCGTACAGCAGGATCCGGCGGTTGCCGCCGGCGGAGGCCGCGAGCCACGCTTGGACGACGATCGGGTGGGCGCCGCGATCGGTCATGATCTCGACGATCGAGGGCACGTTGGGGTCGTCGCCATCGAGCACCAGCACGCCTCGACCGGCGAACCCGTCCACCGGCTTGGCCACGGCCCGGCCGTGCTCGTCGACGAACCGCCGGATGAGGGTCGCGTCGGCGGTCACCAGCGTGGGCGGGCAAAGGTCCGGGTAGCGCAGCGCGAACAGCTTCTCGTTGGCGTCGCGAACGCCGCGCGGGTCGTTGACCAGGACGGTCCGGGCCGGATCGATCGCGTCGAGCAGCCAGCTCGCCCAGAGGTACCGCGCGTCCACGGGCGGGTCTGTCCGGAACAGCACGACGTCCAGCCCGTCGAGCGGCACCAGCCCGTCGGACGGGTCGAGCTCGTGCCACGGGTCGGGCACGATCCAGCGCGGACCGTCCGTCGTGCCGGCGGTCAGCCGGATCCGTCGCAGCGGTGCGTGGACCCGCCCGCGCATGAGGGTCAGCAGTCGGGTCTCGGTGACGAACAATTCGTGGCCCAGCGCCTGGGCGGCCTCGATCAGCGCGATGCTCGCGTCGCCGCTCGGATCGAGCCGGTCGAGCGGATCGGCGACGAACGCGAGCCTCATGACGCGAGCGCCATCGCGCGGTCGCGGCCGGCGGGCGCCGACAGCGTGCGGCCCACCGTGCCCGCGACGGCCAGCAGCGCGGGGCGGGCATCGACCGGCAGCCAGCCGGGCCAGCGGCGCTCGATCGCCGGGATCCGCTCCGCCGCCACGCCCAGGAGCTCCAGCGCCTGGGTCCGCAGGGCGGGATCGGCCAGGCCGGTCGTCGCCGAGCGACGCCACGCTTCCCGGAGCCGCGCCGGGTCCGTGCCACCGATCTCGATCGCCGCTTCGCGAGCGACGGGATCCGCCAGCAGGATCGCGACCAGGCTCACCGCGGTACCCATCTGGTCGAGCGGCTGGGCGTCGAGGTAGCGCACCTCGAGGTAGCCGGACCGGGGCCGGACGGGCGGAAACAGGGTCGAGAGGTGGTGCGCGACGTCGGCCGCGTCGGGTCGTTCGCCGGCCTCGTCGGGTCGTCCGCCGGCCTCCGCGATCCAGTCCCGGAGCCGGGCCCGGAAGGGTAGCCGGGTGCGCTCGCCCTGGCGCGGCAGCGCCATGACCTCGGCGTCGAGCGCGAACCCGAGGTACGCCTCGACCGGCCGGCTCGGGTCGACCGGGCTGCCGTCGAGGCCGGTCCGGCTGGGATCCACCGCGAGCCAGATCGCGGTCCGGTTGTCGCCATCGCCGGGGGTCCGGAACGCCGCCGCGAGGGCCGGGCCGGCGAGGTTCGCCGCCAGCCACTGGCGGGTGCCGGCGACGCCCGGCGCGCGATCCACGCACACTTGGAGCGACGCGGTCTGGCGCATCATCCGGCGCCCGGCGGGCCCGATCGCGTCGAACTGGCGCTGCATCACCAGGTAGCGGTCGCGCGGCGTCTGGAGCCCGACCTCCTCTGGCGATCGCCACCGGTCGACGCCCGAGGGCTCGAGCCGGATGCCATGGCGGGCCAGCCGGGTGCCGACGCGGGCGGCGTGGCCCTGGATCCCGGCGATCGCGAGGGTCGCCGTCGGCACCGGAGCCGGGCTCAGCTCGAGCTGGCCGCCCGGCTCGAAGCTCGGATGGGCCGGGTCGTCGGCCAGGGCGGCACGCCCCGCCAGGATCCGGCTGACGCGCTCGATCGGGACGGACGCGCGGCCATCGCCACGGTCGTCGAACACCAGGAACTCGGCTTCGACGCCGATCCGCGGCGGCCACGGCGAGTGGTTCGTGGTCGGGGTCGCCGCGAGCAGCGCTGCGACCTGCCGTCGCGTCTCCGCCAGCGCCGTCGTGCATCGGTCCATGCCGGCATGCTCGCCTCGGGGGCGGGGGCCGCGCATCGTCGCGGGTGCGGATCCCGGTACGTAATCGCGCGCTACGTACCTGGCCCGGCAAGCCCCTCGCCCACGGCCCACGCGGCCACCTGCGCACGCGAGTGGAAGTCCAGCTTGGTGAGCACGTTCTGCACGTGGGTCTCGACGGTTCGCTCCGACAGCACCAGGGCTTCCGCGATGTCGCGGTTCGAGCGCCCCGCGGCGATGTGCCGGGCGATCCCCCGCTCCCGGGGTGACAGCCGGCCGGGCGACCGGGACAGGCCCCGGGCGAGGGTCGTCGCGCGCGGCAGCAGGGCGAGCAGGCCCAGGCGCCGGGCGTCGACCACCGCGATCGAGGCCAGCGCCGCCGCCCGCTGCCGGTCACCGCGCGCCGCCCGCTGCGCCAGGGCTTCGGCCAGGGCGACCCGGGCCCGGGTGAGCGCCGGCCCGAAGTCCCCCGGACCGGCCAGGGCGATCCCGGCCTCGTAGTGCGCGATCGCCTCGTCGAGCCGGCCCAGCGCCTGCTCGGCCCGTGCCAGGAAGTACGCCGTCGGTCCGACCGTGCCCTGCGCCCCGGCGATCATCGTGCCGTCGAGCGGTCCCAGCCGGTCGCGCAGCTCGCCAGCCAGCTGGAGATCGTCGAAGGCGACGGCGAGCTCGATGCCGGCCGCCAGGGTCGGGATGGCCGGCTCGCGCAGCGGCATCCCGGCGAGCCTGGGCCGGATCGCCTCCAGGCTCGCACGCGCCTCGTCCACCAGCCCCAGCTGCAGCTCCAGCCATCCGACCACCGCGCGGGCGATCGGCGGACCCCCGGCTCCGGCCTCCTGGAGCATGTCCAGCTCCCCCGGGCGTATGCCGCGATCGAGATGGATCAGCGTGAGCTGCGCCCGGAACAGGGGCTCGCCCATCCCGTGCTCGCTCGGGGAGAGGACATCACGCGCCTCCCGGGCCAGGCGCTCCGCCCCGGCGAACCGCCCGAGGCCCTGGGCGAGGCCGGCCCGCGCCCGGAGCGCATGCCAGCGCACGAGTCGCTCCTCCGTGCGCGCGGCCAGCGCGTCCAGGGCGTCGATCTCCCCCTCCGTGCGCGCGGTGTCGCCGAGCTGCAGGAGCGCGTCGATCCGCCACAGGCGGCCGAGCATCTCCTGCTCCACCGAGCGGGTCACCGAGGCGAGCGCGATCATCCGGGCACCCAGCTCGGCTGCCTCGTCCGGATGCGCGAGGCCCTGGATCACCATCTGGCGGGCATGGAGCGCGGCCGCGGTCGTGGATGGGTCGTCGGCCAGGCCGGCGAGCTCGAGGGCCCGCTCGCTGTGGATGGCCGCCTCGTCGAGGTGGTCCCGGTGGAACAGGGCGACGGCCAGCTGGCCGTGCAGCCGTCCCCGCAGCGCGATCTCGCCCGGGTCCAGCGCGGCCAGGGCATCACGGCACATCCCGTCGATCGCGGTGTCGAGGACGTGATCCTCCACGCCGGTCACGACCAGGGCCGCCTCGCCCAGGAGGTCCGCCCGGTGCGCCCGGCGCGCGAGCTCGCCGGCCCGCACGGCCACCTGCCCGCTCGACCGCAGCTCTCCCGCCCGGAACAGGCGCTGCGCCTCGTCCAGCAGGCGGCGGGCCCCGGCGGCCGGCTCGTCGTCCGCGGGGGGAGCGCCGGGAGGAGCGCCGGGAGAAGCCACCGGCGCCGCGGCCGCGACCGGGCGAGCGGCGCGCGGCCCACCGTGGGGTGCCGTCGAGCGACGGGCCAGCGCCTGGGCCACGAGCGCCGCTGCCGCCTCGATCGTCATCGCGGCACCGCGCTCGGCTTCGGCCGCGTACTCCGGCCGGGTCAGGCCGGCCTCGAGCTCCTCGGTCGTCACGGGCCAGCGGGCCAGGATCCTCTCGGGATAGAACGGCGGCTGGTAGGCGCGCCGCCGGCAGACCGCCTGGTAGGTGGCGAACACCGTGGTCGCCTCGGCGACCATGCCGTCGGCGAGCAGGAACAGCGCCAGGTCCCGGATCACGATCAGGGTCGATGCCAGGTCGGTGAGGGCGAGGTGCTGCTCCAGGGCCTGCATCGACCAGCGGATCGCGTCCTCGACGTCCCCTTCGGCGAACGCCAGCCAGCCCGCGCCACCGGCCGCGAGCGCGAGGTAGAACGAATCGCCCAGCACCCGGAACCTGGACACGAGCGCGAGCATCGCCGCGCGCCCGGCCGATGTCTGCCCGTCGCGCGCCAGGCGCTGGGCCACCGTCCAGTCCAGGCGCGCGATCGAGCGTTCGTCGCCCAGGGCCCGGCAAGCCTCGATGGCCTCCCGCCGGAGGCGGGTCACGTCGCCGGCCTCGGGACCCAGGAACGTCGTGGTGTGGATGAGGTTGCACAGGGCGTCTGCCTCGCCCCTCGCGTCCTGCAGCGTTCGCGCCGCGGCCAGCTGCTCGAGGTAGAGGGCATGGGCCGACGTCGGGTCCGCGGACCACCACGCCAGGCCGCCGGCGGCGTCGAGCGCCCGGACCCGCGCGCGGCCGGCGGCGTCGGCCCCGGGCAGCGCGAGGACGGCCTCCACCAGCGCGCGTCCCTCGTGCACGTGGCCCCGCAGCTGCCAGAACCGCCACAGGGCCGCCCCCAGCCGAAGCCCGGTCTCGGCGTCCCCGGTCTCGATCGCGAACCGGACCGCCAGGCGCAGGTTGTCCACGTCGGCCGCCAGGCGGTCGAGCCAGGCAGCCTGGCCGGGCGACGTCATGTGCGGCGCCGCCGCCTGGGCCAGGTCGAGGTATGCGCGAGCGTGGAGCCGGCGGATCTCGTCCTCGCCGCCGAGGTCCGCCAGGCGCGCGGCCGCGAACATCCGGATCGTCTCGAGCAGGCGGAAGCGTGGCCCATCGGGCCCCGGCTCGGGCTGCACCAGGCTCTGGTCGACCAGCGTCGAGAGGCCGTCGAGCACGTCGATGCCGAGCTCGTCCGCCGGGCCGGTCACGGCGTCGATCTCGTCCAGCCGCGCTCCTCCGGCAAACACGGACATCCGCGCCAGCAAGCGTCGGGTTGGTGGCTCGAGCAGGTGATAGCTCCAGTCGATGGCACCCTCCAGGCTCTGCTGGCGCCGGGGCGCGTCGCGCCGCTCGGGGCCGGGCAGGTCGAGGCGGCGCGCCAGCCGCTCCGCGATCGCCGCTGCGGGCAGCAGGGTCATCCGCGAGGCCGCCAGCTCGATGCCCAGCGGCAGCCCGTCGAGGCGCCGGCAGATGTCCGCGACGGCGACCGCGTCAGCGTCGGTGAGCTCGTACGCCGGCCGCACCCGCCGGGCGCGATCGACGAACAGGCGCACCGCTGGGCTGGCCAGGGCGGTCGCCGCGGGGGCGACCGGGCCGGGCAGCGACAGCGGCGGCACCGGGTACTCCTGCTCGGCGGCCAGGTGCAGGGGGGCGCGGCTGGTGACCACGATTCGCAGCCCGGGCGCCGCGCGGAGCAGGTTCCCGACGAGCGGCGCCGCGGCTAGCACGTGCTCGAAGTTGTCGAGCACGAGCAGGACCGTTCGCTCGGCGAGAAAGCCGACCAGCTGCACCTCCACGGATTGGCCCGGCGCCTCGATCAGCCCCAGCGCGGCGGCCATGGCCGGCTCGACCAGCGCGGGGTCCGGGACGGTGTCGAGCGGGACCCACCACGCGGCGCTGGCGTGGTCGGGCGCGTGCCGCCGGGCGAGCTCGAGGGCGAGGCTGCTCTTGCCGGTCCCACCCGGACCGGTCAGGGTGAGCAGCCGGTTGGAGGCCAGCAGCCGGCCCAGCTCGTCCAGCTCGCGATCGCGGCCGATGAAGCTGGTCACCCGCTCGGGCAGGCGCCCCCCGGCGCCGGCCATGGTGCGCGGCGGGGGGAACGCGGACGGCAGCCCGTCGATGACCAGCTGGTACAGGCGCTCGGGCTGCCCGATGTCGCGCAGCGTGTGCTCGCCCAGGCTCGCCAGCGCGATGCCGGGGGGCAGGGCTCGCTCGACGAGCGCCCGGGTGGCCTCGGAGACGAGGACCTGGCCCCCGTGGGCCGCGGCCGCGATGCGTGCCGCGCGGTGGACGTCGAGGCCGACGTAGTCGTCGCCGCCGAGCATGCCGACGCCCGTGTGGACGCCCATCCGGACGCGCACGTCCGCGTCGCGTGGCCAGGCCACGCCGGCCAGGGCGCGCTGCGCATCCGCGGCCGCGGCCAGCGCCTCGGGGGCCTCGCGGAACATGACCAGGAACGAGTCGCCCTGGGTGCCGCGCTCCGTGCCGCCATGCGCCGCGAACGCGGCCCGCAGCACCTCGTTGTGGCGGTCGAGGACGTCCCGGAAGGTGGCCGGCCCCAGGTCGGACACGAGCCGGGTGGATCCGACCATATCGGAGAACAGGAACGTGATGGTGCCCGTGGGCAGGACGCGCTCGGCCATCGCGCGGAGCATAGTCGCTCGCGGTGCCGTTGCGGCCGCCCAGCGGCTCCTTGCGGACGGGGCTCGCGATCGGCGCCGCGGTAGCCGTCTACGGCGCCGCGGGCGTCGCGGTCCAGCCTATCGCGGGCGCCCCGTTCCCGCTCCTGGTCGCGCTCGTGGCCGGCGGCGGTCCGGGTGCTGCTCGACCCGACGCGGGTGCCGGGGACCTTCGCCGCGGCCATCGCGATCATGCTCGCGGTCGAGGCCGTCGCGCTGAGCCGGGTCCGCCTGCGCACCACCGAACCCGAGCCGGCCTGACGGGTCGCGGCCCGGGAACGGCGGTCGCCGGCCGAGATCGCGATCCTGGTCGCCTGGCGCGTGGGCGGGCTGCGCGGCCACGAGGCACAGGCAGTCGCCGAGCCGGCGCCCCGGTGACCGCGACGATGATGGTGGAGATGCCGTTGATCTCGGGGGTGACCAACCGAACCGGATCTTGGAGTAGATGAACAGCGGCAGCGTCGACGAGCCCACGCCGGCGTTGAACGTGGTCACGATCAGGTCCTCGAGCGACCTTACGCGTCGCGCACGCCCGGCGCGCCGCGGAGTCCTGCCTAACGGAACGGCATCGTCGGCGCGCACCGCTGCTCGCCCAGCGAGCAACTCGGGCGCCGCTGCTCGCCCCAGCGAGCACGTGGCCCTGGCTGCTCGCCCCAGCGAGCACGTGGCCCTGGCTGCTCGCCCCAGCGAGCACGTGGCCCTGGCTGCTCGCCCCAGCGAGTACGTGGCCCTGGCTGCTCGCCCCAGCGAGCACGTGGCCCTGGCTGCTCGCCCCAGCGAGTACGTGGCCCTGGCTGCTCGCCCCAGCGAGCACGTGGCCCTGGCTGCTCGCCCCAGCGAGCACGTGGCCCTGGCTGCTCGCCCGGCGAGCACTCCGGCGGTTCCCTCGGGTCGCTGCACTCCCGGCGATCCGCCTGGCGGTTGGCGGCGGGCACATTCGCCGTCCCGCTCGCTCCGCGTGCAGGATCGCGGTGGACGATCGCCGGACCGCTCGAGTGCTCTCCTCGAGAGCAGCCGGGCCCCGGGGACGGGCGACCGCCGCAACCCGGAGGACCGGCATCCGCCCCGAGGCAGGGGCAGACAACCACCCGGGCGCAACGCCAGCGCCCGACGGGCCCGACCCTCCCGTCTCCAAGGGGCCGCCCGGACCATGACACGCCGGCGGATCGGGGTGCACGCTCGAATGACCTCGACCCGGACGCCGGCACGGCGCGTCCGGGCCCCGACCCGTTGCTGCGCCACCAGATCCCGGAGTCCGGCAATGGCTCTCGACATCGGTGTCCACCTGCTCGGTCGGTCGTTCCTCTCGTTGCGGGACTTCTCGGCGGACGAGATCGAGCATCTCCTCCAGCTCGCCGCCCGGCTCAAGGCCGAGAAGCGCGAGCACCGCGAGGTCCGGCGGCTGGCGGGTCGCTCGATCGCGCTGATCTTCGAGAAGGACAGCACCCGGACCCGGATCGGGTTCGAGGTCGCGGCCTACGACCAGGGCGCGCACGTCACCTACCTCGGCCCGACGGGCAGCCACGTGGGCAAGAAGGAATCGGTCAAGGACACCGCACGGGTGCTGGGCGGCGTCTACGACGCGATCGAGTTCCGCGGCTTCCGCCAGGCCGACGTGGAGACGCTCGCGCGCTACGCGGGCGTTCCCGTGTACAACGGGCTCACCGACGAGGACCATCCCACCCAGGTCCTCGCCGATCTGCTCACGCTCCGGGAGCATGTCGCGAGGCCGCTCCGGGAGACCGCCCTCGCCTACGTCGGCGACGCGCGCGGGAACATGGGCGACGAGCTGCTGATCGGCTGCGCGACCATGGGCATGGACCTGCGGATCGTGGCACCCCCGACGGTATGGCCACGCGAGGACTTCCTGGCCGTGGCCCGCGAGCTCGCGCGCGGCAGCGGGGCCCGGATCACCGTGACCGACGACATCGCCGAGGGCGTTCGCGGTGCCGACGCCGTCTACACCGACGTATGGGTCTCGATGGGCGAGCCCGAGGCCGTGTGGGACGAGCGGATCGCGCTGCTGCGGCCGTACCAGGTCGACAGCTCGATGATGGCCGCGACCGGCAACCCCGACGCCCGGTTCATGCACTGCCTGCCGGCCTTCCACGACCTCGAGACCGAGGTCGGCCGGAAGATGTTCGAGCGCCACGGGCTGACCTCATTGGAGGTCACCGACGAGGTGTTCGAATCGCCGGCGTCGATCGTGTTCGACCAGGCCGCCAACCGGATGCACACGATCAAGGCCGTGCTGGTGGCGACGCTGGCCGGCCTGGACGCCTCCTGATGCGGGTCGTCGCCGCGCTCGGCGGCAACGCGCTCCTCCGCCGGGGGGAGCCGATGACGGCCGAGAACCAGCGCGCCAATGTGGCGCTCGCCGCGCGGGCGCTGCTGCCCATCGCCCTGGAGCATGACCTGGTCCTGACCCACGGGAACGGGCCACAGGTGGGGCTGCTGTCGCTCCAGAACGCCGCGTACCGGCCGGACGAGGAGTACCCGCTGGACATCCTGGACGCGGAGACCGAGGGCATGATCGGCTACCTGCTCGAACAGGAGCTGGGCAACCTGCTCCCGCCCGGGCGATCGATGGCCACCCTGTTGACCCGGATCGAGGTGGACCCCGCGGACCCGGCGTTCGCACGGCCGACCAAGCCGATCGGTCCCGTCTACGACCGGGCGGAGGCCGAGCGCCACGCCGCGGAGAAGGCGTGGACGATCGCCCCCGACGGCAACCGCTGGCGGCGCGTTGTGCCGTCCCCCCAGCCGCGCCGGATCCTCGAGCTGCCCGTGATCGACCTCCTGGTGCGCGAGGGGGTGATCGTCGTTTGCGCCGGCGGTGGCGGGATCCCGGTCGTTCGCTCGGCCGCCGGCCGCTACGAGGGCATCGAGGCCGTGATCGACAAGGACTTCGCGGGTGCGCTGCTGGCCACGTCGCTCCGCGCCGATGCGTTCCTGATGCTCACCGACGTGAACGCGGTCTACGACGGCTGGGGGACGCCGGAGGCGCTGCCGATCCAGCGAGCCTCACCCGGCGACATGGCCGGGCGCTCGTTCGCGGCCGGATCGATGGGTCCCAAGGTGGAGGCGGCGTGCCGGTTCGTCGGTTCCGGTCCCGGGTTCGCGGCGATCGGCTCGCTGGGCGATGCGGGCGCGATGCTGCGCGGCGAGGCGGGCACCCTGATCGCGGGCTCGGTCGCGCAGCTGGAGTGGGGGACGACGCCCGAGCTCGTGACCGCCGGACCCTCGTGACCGCCCGACCGCAGTGACCGGCGGGGTCCCCCGTGATGCCCCAGCGGCGCCGCCGGTCGGCCGTGACAGGGTGGTGCGGGATCCCTATCCTGCCTGCGGTCGCCCTGCGCAGGCGCGGCTCGAGGAGGTTCCCATGCTGTCCGACCGACGCGTCCACACGATCATTCCCACCGCCGATCTCGACGCGGCACCCGACTTCTACGAGGGCACCCTCGGCTTCGTCCCGCTGCAGGAGATCCACGGCGCCGTGATGTACCAGGCGGGCCAGGGCTCGCTGTTCGCCGTCTCGCGAAGCTCGGGCCGCGCCTCGGGCAGCCACACCCAGATGGCGTTCACGACCCCCGACATCGAGGCGGAGGTCGCGGAGCTGCGATCCCGCGGCGTGACGTTCAAGGACTACGACTTCCCGTCGCTGACGACCGTGGACGGGATCGCCCCGATGGGCCCCAACCGGGCCGCCTGGTTCGCCGACCCGGACGCCAACCTGATCGGCCTGATCGAGCTCGGCACGGGCGCCTGATCCGGTCGCGTCAGGGGCGCGGTCGGGTCCGTGCCGCGATCCGGGCGATCGCGCCCTCCCAGCCGGCGTCGAACCGCCGGCCCGGCGCGTCGAGGTCGATGACAACCGGGGCATGGTCCGACGGGACCGGCGGTCCCTTGCGCGCCTCGCGGTCGATCTCGGCCCAGACGACCCGCGCGGCCACCGGTGCCGTCGCGTACAGCAGGTCGATCCGCATTCCCTCGTTGCGGTGGAAGTTGCCGGCCCGGTAGTCCCACCATGAGAACCGGCCGGCCTCGGGCCGCTGCGAGCGGTAGGCGTCCACGAGGCCCCATTCGCGCAGCCGGGCGAGCGCCGCGCGCTCGGCCTCGGACACGTGCGTGCCACCGTGCGCCTTGACCGCGTCCCACACGTCCTCGTCGGCCGGCGTGACGTTGAGGTCGCCGCCGAGCACCAGCGGCTCGTAGGGCGAGCGCGTCTCGGCCAGCCAGCGCGCCAGCCGCTCGAACCAGCGCAGCTTGCCCTCGTAGAAGGGCGAGCCCACCACCCGGCCGTTGGGCGCATACAGGCTGACGACGCGAATCCCGCCGCACACCGCGGACACCATCCGGGCCTCGTCGAACGGGTCGAAGTCGTCCTCGGACACGACGATCCCGGCTCCGGCCGATGAGTCGCGGACAGGGCCGTCGCCGAAGTTGGTGATCACGTCCTGCGCCCCCACCCGGGTCAGGATCCCGACCCCGTTCCAACGACCCTCGCCATGGTGTACCAGCTCGTAGCCCAGCATCCGGAACGGCATCACCGGCGCATCGGCGTCCGAGAGCTTGGTCTCCTGGATCAGGAGCAGGTCCGGCTCGGCTCGCCCGAGCCAGCGCTCGACGGCCTCCATCCGGGCCTTGAGCGAGTTGACGTTCCAGGTGGCGATGCGCATGGCGGCAGCGTAGCGCCCCGGCACGACCGGGGCGACCGCGCCATCGCGCCGCAGGTGCTCGGCTGTCTGAACCGTACTGACTTTGGTGGAGACTCCATCGCTTTGCAGGAAGATGGAGTCCATGAACGAGCCAACCCGTCCCCACCCGTCACAGCGGCGATACCCGCCTGAGCTCAAGGAACGCGCCGTCCGGATGGTGCTCGAGCGGATGGCCGAGACCGGCGAGCGCCACGGTGCGGTCGTGCGCGTCGCCGGCCAGCTCGGCATCGGCACCGAGTCGCTCCGCCGCTGGGTCATCCAGGCCGAGATCGACCGGGGCACCAAAGTCGGTCTGACGACCGAGGAGCGGGCCCGGATGAAGGAGCTCGAGCGGGAGAACCGCGAGCTGCGCCGGGCCAACGAGATCCTCAAGAGCGCCGCGGCTTTCTTCGGGGCGGAGCTCGACCGCCGCTCGGTCAGGTGACCGCGCTACATCGACGCCCACCGACGGCCTACGGGGTCGAGCCGATCTGCCGGACGCTGGCGATCGCCCCGTCGTCCTACTACGCGGCCAAGACCCGGCCGCCGTCGCGCCCGCTCGTGTCAGCGACGCGACCCTGGCCGACGTCATCGGCCGCGTCCACCGGGTCAACTTCGGCGTGTACGGGATCCGCAAGGTGTGGAAGGCGCTGGGCCGCCTGGGCATCGAGCGCCGGGCGCGACCAGGTCGCCCGGATCATGCGCGAGGTCGGGCTTCAGGGCGTGACCCGGACGCGGAAGCGCATCCGCACGACGCGGCCGGCGGCCGTCGGCCAGCGCCCGGCCGACCTCGTCGAGCGGGTGTTCGCGGCCGCCGCGCCCAACCGGTCTGTGGGTGGCCGACCTCACCTACGTGTGGACCGTCCGCGGGTTCGTGTACACGGCCTTCGTGGTCGACGCCTTCAGCCGCCGGATCGTCGGCTGGCGGGTGAGGCTCGAGCCTGCGGGCGGAGCTCGCCCTCGACGCGCTCGAGATGGCGATCTTCGCGCGGGGCTCGGATCTCACGGGTCTCGTCCACCACAGTGATCGGGGGGTCCAGTACCTCTCGATCCGGTACACGGAGCGCCTCGCCGAGGCCGAGGCGGTGAGCTCGGTCGGACTCGAAGGGCGACAGCTATGACAACGCCCTGGCGGAGACCGTCAACGGCCTGTACAAGGCCGAGCTCATCGAGCGCCGGAAGCCCTGGCGATCGGTCGAGGAGGTCGAACTCGCGACGGCGGAGTGGGTGGAGTTCTGGAACACGCGCCGGCTGCACGCGGCCTGCGGCTACCTGCCGCCGGCGGAGTACGAGGCCGCCTACCATGCCCAACAGGAGGTGAGCCCAGCCGCCTGATTCCAACCGTCAGGGTCTCCACGAAACCCAGGGCGGTTCAGTCGATCCACGGCAGCGCCGCGTCTCCAGCGACGGGCTCCGGGTGCGCCGCGTCGCCAGTCACGCCTCTCCCGAGTGCAATCTCACGCGACGCCGCCGAACGGTGCCCGATTCTCGTCACTTACCCACCGCAGGCGTCACTGGAGGGTTTGGCGGCCATACCGCTGGATAGCACTCACTCGGGTGGTGAATGGGGCGCGGGCGCGTTCAGGCGCCCGCGCCGAGGCTCGCGCCGCGCCCGGCTCGCGCCGCGCCGAGGCCCGCGCCGCGCCCGGCTCGCGCCGCGCCCGGCTCGCGCCGCGCCCCGACGGCGCTCCCCGGCTCAGTACCGCCGGCCGCGCTGGCGGGCCAGGTCGAAGGTCGCCGTATCCGCGACGGCCATCACCGCCATCGTGCCGGCCTGGACGGGGTCGCTCACCACGAGGTCCACGTGCTTTGTGATCGAGCCCACCATGTTGAGCGCGATGATCGGGATGCCCACGGCGCGCAGCTCCTCGGCTGCGCGGCTGATCTCGCCACCCATGATCGAACCGGCCAGCACGAGCAGCCGAGCTCGCGGGAGGTCGGCCACGGCGCGCACCGCGGAGGCGATCGCCTCCTCGCCCACCAAGGGGATCGTGTCCACCGAGATCCGCTCGCCCCGCAGGTTGTGGCGATCCGCCTCGGAGACGGCGCCCAGCGCGACCTGGGCCACCTGCGCGCCACCGCCCACGACGATGACCCGCTTGCCGAACACCTTGCCCAGCGGGCGGGTGAGATGGATGGCGATGACCTCGGGCAGCGCGGCCAGGGCGGTCACCAGCGCGTGCTCGTCGGCCTCCTCGACCTCGAGCTCGAGGTCCGCGATCGAGCCGTCGTCCGCCTCGATCCCGGGCGAGGCGGCGCGCCGCACGGTGGACAGCGTTCGGACGCGTCCGCCCACCTCCGCCACCCGGCCCGCGATGACGGCGACCGCGCGCGGATCGTCGGCGATCTCGAGCCGGACGGCGACGGCCGGCGGCAGGGGGCGGAGCTCGCGGCGGGGCACGGGAGCGGTCAGCCAGAGCGGCCGGCGACGACGTCGCTGATCGACATCCCGGTGGGCTCGGCGCCGGCGGGGTCGTGCTCCTCGAAGGCGACCCCGAGCGCGCCGAACGCCTCGCGCGTCGCGGCCGGATCGCTCGTCGTGAGCATCAGCGCGCCGTCGGTGTCCTCCGCCACGCCCACGATGCCGGTGATGTTGACGCCACGGTCGGCCAACGCCTGGGCGACCTGCGCCAGCGCCCCCGGCCGATCGTCGAGCTGCACGGTGAACCAGATCGTCACGCAGAACCTCCTGGCCGCCCATGGTACGCGTCCGGCGCGCTACGCTGCGATCCGTGACGACCGAGCACGACCCCGCCATCGACACCGAGTACTGGGCCCGCTACTACGAGGTCACGGCCGACCGGCCCGCGTGGCCCACGGTCCGCGAGGCCATCCGCCGGTTCGCCGATGAGGACGGGCTCGGGGTCCGTCCGGCCCCCCCGCGCCTGGCCGTCGATCTCGGCTGCGGCGCCGGGAGAGACGCCCGGGAGCTGCTGGGCGCCGGCTGGCGGGTGCTCGCGGTGGACCGCGAGCCCGGGGCGGTGGGTGCCCTCGAGGCGGCGACCGCAGCCGAGCTCCGGCCTGCCCTGCGGACGCAGGTCGAGGACCTGGCCACGGTACGAATCCCCGCGTGCGACCTCGTGAACGCCAGCCTGTCCCTGCCGTTCCTCGCCCCGGATGCGTACTGGGCGACCTGGGAGCGGATCCGGGACGCGTTGTCCGTCGGAGGCCGCGTGTCTGCGCTGCTGTTCGGCGACCGTGACGGATCGGCCGGCGACGCCACCATGACCTGCCCGCCGCCGGCCGAGATCCGGGCCGGCCTCGACGCGTTCGAGATCGAGCACTGGGTCGACCGCGAGGAGGACACGACCACGGCGCTCGGCGAGCCACACCACTTCCACCTCGTCGAGCTCGTCGCCCGGCGGGTGCGGTAGCGCCGGCCGTGCCCGCCCCGCTCGGGAAGACCCCGACCAGGAAGATGCCCAACATCCAGGTCTTCGGCACCGACGACAACAACGCCACGCGCGCCGCGCTGCGCTTCTTCCGCGAGCGACGGATCGTCGTCCACTACGTCGACCTGCGCAGGAAGCCGATCGCCGCAGGCGAGCTCCGCCGGTTCACCGACCGGCTGGGGGCGGTCGCGCTGCTGGACCCCGACAGCCGGCCGTATCGCGAGCAGGGCCTGGCCCACCTGGTCATGGACCCTGCCGGGATCACCGCCCGCCTGCTCGCGGACGTGCGCCTCCTCCGCCTCCCGTTGGTCCGCTACGGCGACGAGGTCACGGCGGGCAAGGACGAGGCGGCGTGGAAGGCGTGGCTGGCCGGTCGCCGGTAGCTGCGCCCGGCCTGGCGGCGCTGCCGAGACGCGAACCGTGACCGGTGGCATGCTGCGTCCATGACGGACCACGAGCGTGAGGATCATCAGCCCGAGCCCAAGACGATGCATCGCGGCCGGGTGTCCATGCGCCCGGAGACCGCGGACCGGCTGGCGGGCAAGCGGGCGACCGAGGACGAGAAGCTGCTCGGCCCGCGGACCGTGGAGCGCCCGGCGTTCCTCGAGACCGACACCTGGCGTGCGCTGCGGATCCTGTCCGAGTTCGTCGAGGGGTTCGAGGCGCTGGCCGAGGTCGGCCCGGCGGTCGCCGTGTTCGGCTCGGCGCGGGTCGCGGAGGGCGATCCCGGGTACGCCGTCGCGCGGCGGATCGGCGGGGAGCTGGTGAAGGCGGGGTTCGCGGTGATCACCGGCGGTGGGCCGGGCGTGATGGAGGCGGCCAATCGAGGTGCGCACGAGGCCGGCGGGCTGTCCATCGGCTGCAACATCGAGCTGCCGCACGAGCAGCACGTCAATCCCTACGTCGACCTCTCGATCGAGTTCCACTACTTCTTCGCGCGCAAGACCATGTTCGTGAAGTACTCCGACGCGTTCGTGATCCTGCCCGGCGGGTTCGGCACGCTGGACGAGCTGTTCGAGTCGCTGACCCTGATCCAGACGGGCAAGATCCGGCACTTCCCGGTCGTGCTCGTGGGGCACGCCTACTGGGACGGGCTCATCGACTGGATGCGGGCGGTGCAGCTGCCTGCGCACGCGATCGCGGAGGGCGACCTCGACCTGCTGCGGGTGACCGACGATCCGGCGGAGGCGGTCTCGATCATCACCGCCTACGCCCAGGCGAACGGGATCGAGCCCCCGCCGGCCTGACGCCGGCAACCACGGCGTCGGGTCAGCCCGGGATGGCGACCTCGATCGTCCCGTCGACGACGCGGACCGGGTAGTAGCGGAGGCGCCGCACGCGGGTCAGCCGTCGAGCCTCGGCCTTGATCCCCGGCGGGTCCGGCTTGGGCTCTCGATCGGGCGGGGACCACACCGGCTCGTAGCTGCCGTCAGGCCACAGCCCGCCGGTGGTCGGCATCTGCACCGGGTCACCGGTCGCGAGATCGAACCGGCCGCTGTGGAGCGGGCAGGCAACGACGCACCCGTCCAGCTCGCCGATCGAGAGTGGTGCCGACATGTGCGGGCAGCGATCGTCGACCGCCGCGATCCCCAGCGTGGTGTGGGCGAGCAGCAGGTCGAGGTCCCCGAACGAGACCCGTCGCATCGCGCCCGGTGGCAGCTCGGCCACGGCCAGGGCCGGCCGGTACGTGGCGTCGCCCGCCCCGATCACGAGCAGCGAAGCGGGGAACGGCAGGATCTCGGTCACGGACGCGATGGTAGCGCGGGGAATCGCACGGCCCGGCTGCCCGTAGGGGCGGCCGGGCCGTGGAGGAGGAGGACGACGTGTTCGGTGGCGGCCGCCCGGGCGGCCTCAGTCGCGCGCGCGACGCGGTAGCGGCGCATGGCCGACGGACTCGGCGACCGGGATCGGCGCCGAGAGGTCCGGGGCCGGTGCTGCGCCCGCGGTCGGCCGCTCGGGTGCGTGGGTCGCGCGGAGCGGGATCTCGTGCAGGAACAGGGTCGCGCCCAGCGCGAGCACGGTCGCCCCGACGCCCAGCACCATGCTGTTCGCGATCGCGATCGTGATCGCACTGTGGAACCCGTCCACGAACAGCCCCTGTGCCTGCGAGGGCAGCTGCGCGAAGAAGGCGGCCGTGCCGGCGGCACCGGCCGGGTTGGTCAGCCCGCCCAGGTCGAAGCCCGGCGGCGTGGTCTGGGGGACGAGCGCGGCCGGCGCCCCGGCCTTCACGATCTCGGTCCGCAGCAGGTCCCAGGTCAGGTTGTTGCGGAACAGGGTGAACGCCATGGTGATGCCCACGGTGGTCCCGATCTGGCGGAACAGGGTGAGGTCGCTGGTCGCCGCCCCCAGCTCGTGGAACGCGACCGAGTTCTGGACCACGATCGTGAACACCGCGAACGTCGGGCCGACGCCCAGGCCGGCGATGAACATCCAGGCCCACAGGACATAGTCCGAGGTCCCGGCGCGCAGCTGGGTCATCAGCGCGAGCCCGACGCCGAGCAGCACCATGCCCACCAGCAGCACGGTCTTGTAGCGGCCGGTCCGGGCCACGATCTGGCCCGAGGCGATCGAGGAGAAGATCAGGCCGACCAGGAACGGCAGCAGCTTGTAGCCGGACTCGGTGGCGCTGGTGCCCTCGACGACCTGGAAGTAGATCGGCAGGAAGATGATCGCCGCCCCGAAGCCGAAGGTCGCCAGGAAGATCGCCACCATCGAGGCGCTGAAGGTGCGGCTCCGGAACAGGTGCAACGGGATGATCGGCTCGGAGACCCGCGACTCGATCGCCACGAACACGACCAGCAGGGCTGCACCCAGGGCGAACAGGCCCCAGATCCACGGGTTACCCCAGTTGCCGTCCTCGGCGATCGTGAGCGCGATCAGGATCGGCACCAGGCCGCCGATGATGGCGGCCACGCCGGCGTAGTCGATCGCCGGGCGGGCGTTCTCCTTGCGGATCGTCGGCAGCAGGCGGGCGATCACGGCCAGGGCGATGATCCCGATCGGGATGTTGACGTAGAAGATCCAGTGCCAGCCGAAGTTGTCGGTGAGGTAGCCGCCCACGCCCGGTCCGAGCAGGAACGCGAGGCCGAACATGGCCCCGAACAGGCCCTGGTACTTGCCTCGCTCGGCCGGCGTGAACAGGTCACCGATGACCGCGAGGGCGATGGGGAACAGCGCCCCGGCGCCCAGGCCCTGGATGCCCCGGAACAGCACCAGCTGCCACATGCTCTGGCTGAGGCCCGACAGCGCCGAGCCGACCAGGAAGATCACGATCCCGATCAGGAGCAGCGGCCGGCGGCCGTAGAGGTCCGACAGCTTGCCGTAGACCGGGACGCTGACGGTGCTCGTCAGCAGGTAGGCGGTGACCACCCACGCGTAGTAGTCGGCGCCCTGCAGGTCACCGACGATGCGGGGCAGCACCGGGCCCACGATCGTCTGATCGAGGGCGCCCAGGAACATCCCGAGCAGGATGGCGCCCAGGATCTCGAACTTCGTTCGTCGATCGAGCCCGAGCGCGGGATCGTGAGCGAGGTCCGGGGTCTCCGGGCCGCTCTCAAAGGGCATCGCTTCCAAGTCGCGGGGTTCCTTTCGTCAGACGCCGGCAGGGCCGGGGGTTGGGGACGCTGGGGCCACGCCCGGGGCAGGCTGGCCCATGTCTGGCAGGGCGTGCGGGTGACGGTGCTCCTGGACGCACTGGGTGAGCGCGCCGTATCGGTCGGGGCTGCTGGCCATCTCCTCGCCGATCGCGGCCTCGAGGTCCGAGGCGGCGGCGACGAGGCGCTCGACCTGCGCGGGCGCCATGCGGCCGATCGCCGCGGCGAGGATCTCGCTCTTCACGAGCTCGGCCTCGTCGACCAGCTCGTCGCCGGTCCGGGTCGGTCGGACCAGGACGAGCCGCCGGTCGTCGGGGACGCGGACGCGTTCCACCAGCCCGCGCTCCTCCATCCGGTCGATGATCCCGGTCGTGCCCGACATGGAGGCGTCCAGCACCTCGGCCAGGCGGCCCATGGGCATCGCATCGTGGTGACGGAGCAGCGTCAGGACGTGGAAATGGGTCATGCTGATGCCCATCCGCACCAGTCGCTGTGATCCCGCGCAGCGCAGCGAGCCGACGGCCCGGCCGAGGTTGGCGATCGCCTCCTCGGCGGACAGGCGGCGGTCCGCGGCGGGGATCTCGTCGATAGTTGTTTGCATGGAGTGAAGTGTTTACACCACACGAATAGTTCCGTCAAGCGGAATCATTCGCGGCACATGGAGGACTGCCCGTGCGCTTCGCGCTGATGATCGAGCCCCAGCAGGGCCTGAGCTATGACGAGCAGCTGGCCGTGGCACGCCGGGCGGAAGCGGCCGGCTTCGAGACCCTGTTCCGGTCCGACCACTACCAGAGTTTTCCCGGCGACAGCGACCTGCCGACCACCGACGCCTGGGCCGTCCTTGCCGGGCTGGCGCGCGACACGACCCGGATCGGGCTCGGGTCACTGGTCTCCCCGGTGCTGTTCCGGACGCCCGGCAACCTGGCCAAGGTCGTGATCACGGTGGACGAGATGAGCGGCGGCCGGGTGGAGCTCGGCGTGGGCGCAGGCTGGCACGAGGCTGAGCACCGCCGCCACGGGTTCCCGTTTCCCGAGATCGGGGAGCGGGCCGACCGTCTGGAGGAGACGCTCGAGATCCTCCACGGCCTGTGGGATGGGCCCGACGGCTGGTCGTTCCTCGGCCGTCATTATGCCGTCCAGGATGCCCACTTCCGGCCCAAGGCAGGCTCGATCCCGGGCCGCGCCGAGGGACGCCCGCGGCTCATCGTCGGCGGCGAGGGCACGCCCCGCTCGTTCCGCCTGGCGGCCCGCTACGCGGACGAGTTCAACCTCTCGTCGGCGAGCCCCGAGGTGGCAGCCCGCAAGTTCGAGGAGCTGGACGCGGTGCTGCGCGCGACCGGGCGGGAGCCGGCCGAGATCACCCACTCGGCGATGGTCGGGGTCCTCATCGGCCGCGATGCGGGGGATGTCCGGCGACGCGAGGCGGACCTGCTGCAGGCGTTCGGCGAGCCCGACGATGCCGCCGCCTGGTTTGCGACGCGCCGGGCGCGGTGGCTCCACGGCCTGCCCGACGAAGCGCGCGCGACGGTTGCCCGGTTCGCGGACGCCGGAGCCGAGCGGATCATGCTCCAGGACTTCCTGCCGCGCGACCTCGACATGATCGATCTCGCCGGCGAGGTGCTCATCGGCTGAGCTGGCGTCCCCGGCCGGCGCGCTGCTCATCGGCCGAGCACCTGCCCCCGGCCGACGCCGCCGGGGCGGGATCAGCCCTCCGGCGCGTCGGCCAGGTCGGCCGCGCGGAGGTACACCGGGTCGTCGCGCCGGATCGCGTCGGGGTTGGTGCCGCGGGCGGCCGACACCGCCAGCGTGACCAGCTGAAGCGGACCCGCCGCGCCGAGCAGCGCCGCGGTCGGCGCCGCGAGGCCCGGCGCCTCGCCCACGATCACCCGGCCCCCCGGCGTGAGCTCCGCCGGGATCAGCCCGGCAGCGGTCGCGCCCAGGATCGCGGACGGTCGCATCCCCACCGCGTTGGCCGCCCGGAGCGCCTGGCGGGCGCGCCTGGCACGGGCCTCGAGCCCATCGCGTTCGAGCAGGACCAGCAGCAGCGCGGTGCCCGGGCCCGTGGCGGGCAGGTGCCCGTGGAGGAACGTCTCGAGGTCCCGGACGGCCGACGGCACCCACGCCGCCTCCTCGACCTTGAGGGCGAGCTCCCGCGCGGTCACCCGGTCGATGCCGGAGGCGACGACGAGCAGCTCCGGGGCGGTCGAGATCCCGGCGGCGATCGTCGCGTCGGAACGGGAACCGTCGGGACCGGCGGCGTGCGCCGCCTCGATCCCCTCCCTCAGCCTGGCGGCCAGCGCACCCGGCGCGGGCGCCTCGCCCGCGAGGAGGTCCGCGGTCACCGAGGCGGCGACGATGGGCGACACGTACCCGACCGTGTGGCACCAGCCGCGGTCCATCTCGACCGTGGCCAGGACCGCGTCCCGTCCCGATCCGGCCGGCGACCCGGCGCTGGCCGTGACGACCGCCGTCCGCGCGCCACGCGCCTTCGCCGCGTCGACCGCCGCGATCGTGGCCGCGGTGCCGCCCTCGTGGCTGATCCCGATCACCAGGCCACGGTCGGGCGGGTCGAGGGACAGCTCGAACGCCTGGGCCGCGACCGGTCCCCGGCCGGGAAGCCCCGCCCGATGCCAGCCCGCGCGCAGCACGGCCGCGGTCGCCATCGCCGCGTGCTCGGAGGTGCCGCAGCCCGTGGCCACGATCGGATACCCGGACGTGGCCGCGTCGCGGACGAGCGCCGCCAGCCGGGCGGCGGACCCGTCGGCCACCAGGCGTCGAGCGATCCGGGCGGCCAGGGCAGGCTCGGCCGCGATCATCTCGGTCATCGCCCACGGCGGACCCGCTCGCAGCGCGGGCATCGGCAGGTAATCCCAGGGATCGGGGGCCGCCTCCAGCGTGGCATCGGGATCGAAGCTGCCCAGCGCGGCGCGAAGATCGTCCATCGGTTGCTCCTATGTCAAGCCGCGGCCGGCAGGTTGGCCGGAATGGCAGCTTGAACGGCTTCATCGTGGCGCATTCGGCGGAAGACCTCGTCGCTGATCCGGCGGCGCAGGGCGCGGATCGCCTCGGTCTTGGTGTCGCCGGCCGCGAGGCGGTGCTCGAAGTACGCACGGCCCGGACCGCCGAGGCGGATCTGGGTGATGGCGATCCGGTGGAGGACGACGTTGAGCTGGCGGTTGCCACCCCGGCTGAGGCGGTGACGGACCGCGTTGCCCGACCAGACCGGGACCGGTGCTGTGCCGTTGTGACGGGCGAACTGGGCACTCCGGCTGAAGCGGCCGATGCCGGCCGTCTCGCCCAGGAGCTTGCCCGTCGAGAGATGCCCGCAGCCCTGGAGCGCGAGCAGCAAGGGTGCCAGGCGCTCGGCGAGCCTCGCGATCTCACGCTCGAGGGCGTCGATTGTGCCGCTCAGGTCGCGGATCCGGGTGACGAGCTCGCGGGCGATCCGGGCGACCGTCCCCTCGAGTGGTGCCAGTCGCCGCTCGAGCTCGGCGAGGACAATGGACCGGCCGAGCGAGCGGGGCTTGGGCTCGCCGCCCGGCAGCAGCTCGTGAAGGTGCCAACGGAGGCGGTTGATCGCCTGGGTCCGGTCGGCCACCAGGTCCTCGCGATGGTCGACGAGCAGGCGCAGGTCGCGCTCGGGTCCGTCGAGCCGCGCGACCGGCAGGTCGGGCTCCCGAAGCGCGGCCCGGGCGACCGAGAGCGCATCGATCGGATCGCTCTTGCCGGGCTCCCGGGCGCTCCGTCGCGCACCCGCCATCAGCTTGGGTGGGACCCGCACGACCGACTCGCCAGCGACCACGAGATCGGCCTCGAGCCGCCGGCTGAGGTGCCGGCAGTCCTCGAGCGCCCAGCGCCGGTCGGGCCAGCGGATGGCCCAGCGTCGCAACTCGAGATGTCCCTCGCTCGTGGCGGCGACGGTCTTCTCGTCGAGCTTGCGCCCGGTCTCGTCGATCACCACGACCGTGTGGCTCCGCTTGTGCAGATCTGCGCCCAGGATGACCATGTCCCTGTCTCCTCCTCGTACGAGGTGACGACCGAGGACCGGTCGGCGGACACACCTGAGTGGGGGCGATGCCACGCTCCTATCAAGTCACGCCGGCCGGTCCGACGTGCCTGACGGCCGGCACAACCTATGAAAGCCACGCCGAGTCACGCGGGCAGCGAGGGTACGAGCCAAGCCGTCAGACGCAGAGGAGGGTGACACTCACCAGAGGGTACGGGACGTCCGTCGGGCGCCGCCTCCTCGTTGCGGCGGTCAGTCCGGCTCGGCGCCAGCGATCGGGGGAGCCTCGCCCGCCGATCGACGGCCGTCCGGGCGCGGGTCGGGTGGGAGCCTGCCTGCGTCGCGCCATGGCCAGTAGCGAAGCCAGGCGCGGCCGACCAGCGCGCTCACCGAGACCGGTCCGTAGCGCCGGCTGTCGACGGCCGGGCCGTGTCCGGCGGCCGCGAGGTCGGCGTCCGAGGCGTCGCCCTCGAGCCAGGCCTCGTCATCGGCGAGACGGAGCCAGCCGCCGGCGAACGGGACCCAGTCGCCGGGCCGCGCGACCACGCGCTTGATGGCGAGCAGGCCGGAGCCCGACTCGCGGAACACCACGACCGTGCCGCGCCGCGGCCAGCGCGCCGTGGTCGGGTCGATCAGGAGCCAGTCACCCGGGCGGACCGACGGCAGCATCGAGCCGTCGGCGACGGCCACTCGCCACGGACCGGCGAGGCGCGCCGGCAGGTCGTCTGCCCGCAACCCCGGCCGCACCCGGTGTCCGAGGGCGCGACGGGGCCCCGTCACCGGACGGGGCCCCTGGCTGGCGACGAGCGGGGGAGGATCAGCCGGGGCGCCCGGCGACGCGAGTCTTGCCCTCCCCGCCGGTTGCCTTCCAGGCCGCATCGACCTCGTCGATCATGTCGAGCAGCTTCTTCGCGTCCTCGAGATTCGACGACGCCTTGACCTTCGACACCTGCTTGGTCGCGTTCCAGAACAGCTCGTGCAGGTTGGGGACGGTGCCCAGGTGCTCGGGCTTGAAGTAGTCGTGCCACAGGACGTCGAGATGGTGCTTGACCAGGTCGGCTCGCTGCTCCTTGATCGCGATTGCCCGGGTGGTGAACGCCGGATCGGCGTTGGCGCCCATCTTCTCGACGATCTTGTAGCAGGACTCGGCCTCGATCCGGGCCTGTTCCGGGTCGTAGACGCCGCACGGCAGGTCGCAGTGCGCATGCGCGACGGCGGCGGGGGCAAGGAGTCGGCGAAGCAGCGACATGCAGGAGACCTCCGGAGGGCTGCGACGGGGAGGGTCGCAGTGGGGACGGGTCGAGCGGTGACCCCGACCCTCCAAGTGTCCCGTCGCCCGCAGTGACTGTCAAACACCACCGGCCATTCATCCGCTGCAACGAGATGACAGCCCGCCCGCGGACGGCGCCACCGTGCGCTGCAGCGGTCCGCCAGAATCATCCGCCCCGACCGGCTCCAGCCGCCCGCTGCCGCCGTTCACCCGGCGCCCGACCTCGACCCGCCGGCCAGCCCGCTCTTTCGCTCCTCTCGCCCTCCGCCCCGCGCGTCTCAGGCCCTTCGGCCAGATCCTCTCGCCAGCCCCCCAGCGTCGATTGCGCCCGCTCAGCCTCCCGCGTGGCCCCTTCGCCGCGTGGCCCCTCCGCGCCGTGGCCCCTCCCGCTTTGCGTTCCCGCCTTGCCCCTGTCGCCCCCTTCGCCATTTACGCCCCTGGCGAGTGCAATCCACGCGATCCCACGGAATCCTCGTCGGTCACGCCTGAGGTGCGTGCCGGGACGCGAATTCGCCGGATCGGCCGCGCCACCATCGGATACCACCACCATTGGGCGTAAGTGACGACGACCGGGGGCAACCGACGATTGGACCGCCGCAATGGACGCCGAGCGGGCGCAATCGACGCTGAGCGGGCGCAATCGACACTGAGCGGGCGCGAGCGCTGCCAGCCCGCACGCCTTCGGCGGCCCGCACGCCTTCGGCGGCCCGCACGCCTTCGGCGGCCCGCACGCCTTCGGCGGCCCGCACGCCTTCGGCGGCCCGCACGCCTTCGGCGGCCCGCACGCCTTCGGCGGCCCGCACGCCTTCGGCGGCCCGCACGCCTTCGGCGGCCCGCACGCCTTCGGCGGCCCGCACGCCTTCGGCGGCCCGCACGGTCCGCTGGCCGGATCACCATCGGGGCGGGTACGATCCCCGCACGCCCGATCCAGCGCGGCCACGGTCGGCATCGCCGTCCGCGGTTCCGCCATCGGGTAGGGCGTATGGTGAGGCAGGTTCGATTCCTGCACCAACCCGCTCGTCACGCCGGGCCGGCGGAGACGCAGCGGGCCGGCGGCCCTGCAGGGCTTCGGGCCCTCCGCCGTCGCGCCCGTGGCCCGGCGCGCCGGGCACATCCGTGGGGGACACGGCATGGACCTGCTGCCGCTGCTCGTCGGGATCGTCGTCGTCGTGCTGGCGATCCTCGTGCTGCGCCTGCTCGTCGGGGCGACCATCGTCCACGAGCACGAACGTGGCCTGCGCTACCGCCAGGGCCGGCTGACCGGCCTGGTCGGTCCCGGGAGCTTCCTCAGCGTGCCGCCCTGGTGGGAGGTGCGCGTGCTCGACACGCGGCCGGCAAACCTCGTGCTCGAGGGCCAGGAGATCCTGACCGCCGATGGCGTCGCGGCCAAGGTGAGCCTGGTGGCGCGCTACGAGGTGGGCGACGCGGCGGCCGCGATCACTCGCGACGCCGACTTCCGCAGGACCCTGTACCTGCTGCTCCAGCTAGCGCTCCGCAATTCGGTCAGCCGGCGCACGCTGGACGAGACCCTGGCGGCCCGCCGCGACATGGGGCCGGAGGTGCTGGACGCATGCGCCGCCCGGATGACCGGGCTGGGCGTGGAGCTGCTCGAGGTGACGGTCCGCGACGTGATGATCCCGGCCGAGCTCAAGCGCGCCTTCGCGAGCGTGATCGCCGCGCGCAAGGACGGCGAGGCGGCGCTCGAGCGGGCCCGTGCCGAGAACGCGGCCCTGCGCGCACTCTCGAACGCCGGTCGGATGCTCGAGGACAACCCGGGCCTGATCCAGCTGCGGATCCTCCAGGAGCTCGGCGAGTCGTCGGGGAACACCGTGGTGTTCGGTGCGCCCGACGGCACCGCGACGGGACGGCCGGGGCGTGCGCGCGTCGCGCGGGCGCGCGATGCGGGCGACACCCCGTAAGGGGCGGGGTCGGCCTGCTCGCGGTGCCCACCGGCCCGCTCGAGATCGAGCGCAAGTACCGCCTGGCGGATGCTCCCTCCGCCGCGACCTTGGCCGCGCACGGGGCCACCGCCTGGCGAATGGAGCAGGTCTACCTGGCCGGGCCGCCGCCCGGGCGGCGCATCCGGCGCATCGAAGGGACCGACGGCAGCCGCCGCTTCGAGCTCGCGCGCAAGACCCATCTCCGCGATCTCGTCCGTGAACAGATCGAGCACGAGATCGACGAGGCGGCGTACACGCGGCTGCTGGCGGAGGCGGATCCGGCCCGGCGTCCGATCCGCAAGACCCGCTACGTCGTCCCGCACGGGAGCCAGCAGCTCGAGATCGACGTGTTTGAGCAGCCCGACGGCCTCGTGCTCGTCGAGGTGGAGATGCGTGCCGAGGACGAGGCCGTGGAGCTGCCCGCCTGGCTGGGCGAGCATCGCGACGTCAGCCGCGATCCGCGCTACGCGAACGCGAGCCTCGCGCTGACCGGCGAGGGTGCCGCCGGCGTGATCGGCCGCGTCGCGTGACCCGGGTATCATCCCTGCGATGACCGAACGAGGGCTTCCGATCGTCGACGGCGCCCCGGCGTGCCCGTTCGTGGCGTTCGAGGATGACCGCGACGGGCGCGGGCTCGCCCCCGACCATCGTCACCGCTGCTACGCGGAGCCGCGACCGGCGCCCCGGGCGCTCGCCCACCAGGAGGCATACTGCCTGTCGTCGGCGTTCCCGGTGTGCCCGACGTTCCAGGACTGGGCCCGTCGCGAAGCCGCTGCCGCACGCTCGAACGCCGGCGGAGAGCCGCCGACGGAGCCCGAGCCCCCGGTGAGCCGGCCCCTGCCGCCCCACGAGCTCGAGCCCCGCCACGCGACCGGGACGGAGACGCCGATGCCGCTGCCTCCCCGCCGGAACCCGCACCGTGACTGGGCCGCACCGCCGCCGTGGTCGGGCGACGACGAGGCGGACGGGGGCGAGGAACCTGCTCCGTTCGCCACCCCCCACGAGCCCGCGCGCGACGCAGGCGCCGGGGCATGGAGCGACCCGTCGGTGGGGCTGGCCGAGAGCGCTGCGTACCGCCTCGCGGGACCCGATCCCGACGAGCCCGTCCCGGCCCGCGCCGCCGCTGGCGACGTTCGCGCCTTCGAGCCCCGCGACGAGGTCGTGGACCGGTATCGCCCGACCGAGCGCCCGGAGCTGCGGCCCGACCGCGTGCCGGCATCGCGACCGCCGGGTCCGCAGTCCCGCGCGACGGCGCCACAGCCGCAGCGTCGTGAGCCGCAGGATCCCGGGGAGCTGTTCGGCCCGGCGTGGGAGCGGCCCCGGCGGTACGAGGCGTACCCCAGCCTGCGAACGCGGATCGGGCTGCCGGGGTTCGGCGGGATCTCGCGGCTGGGCATCGCGGCCGCCGCGATCGTGCTGGCCGCCGTCGTGCTGTTCTTCGTGGGTCCGATGCTGCTGGGGATCGGCACGGACAACGGCGGAGGCGGCGCCCCGACGGCGTTGCCCTCCGCGGAGGCTTCGGTGACGCCCGAGCCGACCGTGGCCCCGCCGCCCACGCCCCAGATCTACGTGGTCGCCAGGGGCGACACGATGTCCAAGATCGCGAAGCGGTTCGGGCTGACCGTGGACCAGCTGCTGGCCGCCAACAAGCAGATCAAGAACCCCAACAAGATCCAGATCGGCGACGAGATCACGATCCCGGTGCCGGTCCCGGACCAGGGGAGCGGCGCGATCGAGGGGGCGTCCCCCTCGCCCTGAGCCCGCCGGCCCCTCCGCCGGCCAGCGGCCGCCCGGCCGCCTAGCGCGAGAACGGCGCCAGGTTGATCGAGGTGATCTTGCCCGCCTCGACCCGGAACTGGGCGTCGAGGTGCTGGCTGGGGGCGCCGGGCCGGACCACGACCAGGTCGGCCTGGTAGGTGTTGCCCAGGTCGCGGACGTCACCCGGGATCATCTTGAGGCCCTTGTCAGCACGCAGGAACCAACCGCCCACCTGCTCCACGCCACGCAGGGTGCGGGCGTTGTCGCCGACGTGGATCCGCATCTCGGTCCGCTCATCCATGAGCGCAACCGCGCCATTCACGTCACCGGCGTTCAACAGCTCGAAGAACACTTCCATGGTGTCGGTTGCTCCCATGAGCCGGAGTGTACCGCGCGCCCGCCGCCGGCTGGCCGCGGACCACGCGACGGCCGGACGGCCGGCGATCCCGGGATCCGAGTCTCAGAAGCCGCCTCCGGCGCCGCCCCCGCCACCCCCCGACCCGCCGCCCCCGAAGCCGCCGCCCGACCCGGACGACGAGGGCGAGTTCCCGATCGTGCCCAGCGCAGCCATCATGCCCCCGAAGTTCGGGATCGGCGACGAGCTCATGAGGCCCGGCGCCGCGCCCCAGGAGCCACCGGTGCCGCCGTGTCCCGCGCTGCCGCTGGCGTACCACAGCGGCAGGTACACGCCGTGTGCGACGCCCGACTGGACGTCCTGCGCCGTGCGCTCGAGGACCTGCTCGACCTCGGTCTGGAGGCCGAGCGCGACGCCCCACACCACGGCATCGTCGGGGCTCTCGATGAGCGGGATGGCCGACGTCTGGACGACCTGGTCCATCGAGCGAGACAGCGCCATCGTCCGCACCAGCGTTCGCCGGTAGGCCTCGAGCATCGCGCGCAGCATGGCGCCCGGCATCGTTCGCGCGGGCATGCTCTGGGCCAGGATCACCAGCACGATCCCGGACAGCAGCAGCGACACCCCAACGACCGCCACCCCGTCGGCGGGCAGGTTGACGCCGATGATCAGCACGATCGCCGCCGAGCACGCCCGCGAGGATCCCGCGACCCATCCACCGGCCGGTCGCCTTCGCCGGCGGCTCCGTGAACCAGCCACGCTCGACGACGTGCTGCTCGAGCTTGGTGTTGAACTTGCCCGACGTCCGAGCCCAGGTCGAGCAGCTTCTTGGCGTCGATCAGGCCGTCGCTGCCGCCGAGGCCGGTCAGCCGCTGCAGCAGGTACGCGGTCGCGGCATCCATCGGGCGGGCGCGGACGCGCTCGAGCCGGGCTTGCTCGGCCGGGTCGCTCGACGTCGCCTGTCCCGTGCGGATGTCCAGCTCCGTCGTCCGCCCGAGCAGCCCGGTCGTGCTCGCCTCGAACCCGATCAGGCCGCGCGAGGCGAGATCCAGGCTGGCCGTCGTGAGCGCCCGCCGGGTCGAGCTTCCATCGCGGATCACGGCGCCCGCGGCGGGCGTGAGGCCGTCGCGGAGGTGCCGGGATGTGGATCGACGGATCGTCGAGGTAGACGGGGTCGCGGCCGTGCCGGGTCCAGGCGAGCAGCCCGTATCCGATCAGCAGCACGGCCAGCAGCGGCGCGACCAGCAGCCCCAGCACCGCGTTCAGCTGGCGGAAGAACGACAGCGTGTCCGGCGTGCTCGGGCGTCGCATTGGCGTCGATCCTGGCCATCGCCGCCAGGAGCGCCCCGTCGAGGTCGCACGACTCGAGCAACGGCAGCATGTCGTTGCTGTAGATGCGCCTGGCGCTCGGCGTTGGACAGGTACGTCGAGCGCGTAGCCGGGTCCGGCGTACAGCTGGACCTGGCCGTGGCAGGCGTTGCCCAGGTAGAGGTCGAACAGGATGACCAGCCCGTCGTCGATGCCCCGGCGGCCGACGCCCCACTGGTCCATCAGCGCGCGCGCCTGCTGCTCGGCCTGGCCGATGTCGATCGAGGACGGCACGAGCTGGGTGTAGACCACGACCTCGGCGCCGGTGCGGCTCTCGATCCCGTCGATCATCGCCTCGACCCTGGTCACGGTGGAGGCGCGGAAGGCGCCCGCCATGTCGTACACGGCCTGGCCGTTGACGGGCTCCGGGAACGGCGGCCCGAAGGCGGCGACGGCCGGCGCGAGGGCGAGCAGGGCCAGCCCCACCAGGAGGAGCGGACCGAGCGCGTGCCGGGCGGAAGGGCGATCCGGGCGCACGATCACATGCTACGCGCGACGCCCGGCGCCGCGAGCGCTCCGCGTGCGGATGCGCCGCACCAGCTCGGCCGCCTGCTCGTAGCGGCCGAAGCTGGGCATGAGGTAGGTCCCGGCGACCTCGCCGCCCGACCGCCGCCAGCAGCGCATCGGCCATCTCGATGCCGGCCTCGGTGCCGGCTGGCCCGGCGGCCTGCATCCGGGCTCGCGCGGCCTCCGGGATCGTGATCCCGGGCACCTCGTTGTGGAGGAACTCCGCGTGGCGGGCCGACACCAGCGGCAGCACGCCCAGCAGGACCGGCACCGGGAACCCGCCCTGGCCGAACCGCTCGCCGCGCATCGCCGAGCATCGCCTCGACCTGGGCGCACGTCGTACAGCGGCTGGGTCATCACCAGCTGCGCCCCGGCCGCCAGCTTGCGCTCCAGCCGGTCCCACTCGGCGCCGAGGTCGGCCGCGGTGGGGTCGAGCGCGCAGGCGATCGTGAACGACGGCCTGCTGGCCGATCGGGGAGCCTGCCTGGTCCTCGCCCCGGTTGAGCCGGGCGAGGATCTCGATGAGGCCGATCGAATCGACGTCCCACACGCCCGTCCCGGTGGGGTAGTCGCCGACCCGCGGCGGGTCGCCGGTGAGGGCCAGGATGTTGCGCACGCCCAGCGCGTGGGCGCCCAGGAGCTCGGACTCGAGCGCCATCAGGTTGCGGTCGCGGGTCGTGACATGGACGACGCACTCGAGGTCGAGGTCGTGCTGGATCCCGAACGCGACCGCCAGCGCGCCCATACGGACCCGGGCCATGGCAGAGTCCGAGACGTTGACGAGGTCCGCGCCGGCGTCGCGTAGCAGGCGGGCGGCCTCGAGCGTGCGCTCGATGCGGATGCTCCGCGGGGGATCGATCTCGACCGAGACGACGAACCGGCGGTCGGCCAGGGCGCGGGCGAGCCGCGATCCGGGCTGGCGCGTCGCCGGTGGCCGCTGACGCGGCCTCGGGAACGAGATCCTCGGGCGGCCGCCGGCGACGATCGCGCCGGGCGCACCCCGCCGGAGTCCGCGGCCGCGCCGGCCGTCCCGCCGCCGCCTGGCCCGCGGCCCGGCGGCGACGGACCCAGGCCGTCGAGCGCGATGCCGCATCGCGGCGACGTGAGCCGGCGTCGTCCCGCAGCAGCCGCCGACGATCCCGCGCCCCGGCCTCGAGCAGGCGCGGCACGATCGATCCGAAGTAGTCGCGGCTCGGCCGCGTAGACGAACCGGCCCTCGAGCCGCTGCGGCAGGCCCGCGTTGGGCATGATCGAGCGGGCGCGGGCCGCCGGGCCGGGCGGCGCCCAGCCGTCGCCAGCGCGTCGAGGCAGGCCAGCGGCCCCACGCCGCAGTTGACGCCGACCGCATCGACGCCCGCCGCGCCGAGCTCGGCCACCGCCGCCTCGGGCGTGGTGCCGTCGGCGAGCACGAGGTCCTCGCCGAAGGTCATCGAGGCGATGATCGGGACGTCGGCCGCCCGGCGCGCCTCGTCGACCGCGAGCCGCAGGTGGCGCGAGGTCGAAGAACGTCTCGATGACGAGCAGGTCCACGCCGCCCTCGAGCAGGGACTCGACCTGCTCCCGGAACGCCGCGCGGATCGCGCCTCGTCGGGGTGGCGGAGCTCGCGGGTCGGCGGGCCGAGCGGGCCGATGCTGCCTGCCGACCCAGCGCGTCGCGCCGGCTCACGTCGCGTGCCTCGCGGGCGACCTGGGCGGCCCGCCGGTTGAACCGGGCCGCCTCGGACCGCCAGGCCGAACCCGTCGAGCCGGAACCGGTTGGCGCCGAACGTGAGCGTCTCGATCAGCTCGGCGCCGGCGTCGAGGTACTCGCGGTGGATGGTCGCGACCAGGTCCGGGCGGGTCGCGGCGAGCTCGTCGAGGCAGGCTCGCTGCGGGATCCCGCGCGAGAACAGGAGCGTGCCCATCCCGCCGTCGGCGAGCAGCGGGCCGGCGGCGAGCCGCGCGGCGAAGCGATCGCGACCGAGGCTCATCGCGGTCAAGCCTAGCCGGTCCGCCCCGGGCGCCGCGACGGCGTTCGGGGCCCTCGACTCTGGCGCACCGCCCGCCGGGCGCGCACGCTGGCTCCCGAACGCGCCGGAGGTGCGACATGACGCTCGGTGCCTGGCGCCGCTGGGGCTCCCCGCCCACGGCTGCCGAGATGGCCCTGGGGATCGACCCGCCCAGGCGTGCCCTGTGGCAGGAGCTGACCCGGTGGCTCCGCCGGAGCTACGGGCTGGAGGGCGAGCTGGCCTGGACCGACGAGGACTCCGGGTGGGTCCTGCGCTACCGGCGCAACGGCCGCGCGCTGACCACCCTGCTGCCCAACGTCGCGGGCGGGTTCAGCGCGCTGGTCGTGGTCGGGCCGTCGATCCTGCGCGACGCGCTCGCGGCCCCGCTGTCCGGGGCGACGAGGGACGCGCTGGCGACCGCGACCCCCTACGCCGACGGGCGCTGGCTGTGGCTGCGGGTCTCGGACCTCTCGGTGGTCGATGACATCGAGCGGCTGCTGCGGCTCAAGTCGCCGCCCCCGGTCCGGGCCGGCCGGCGGGTGGTCGTGGCGGAGTCGCACGAGGTGATGCCGCTGCTCTGAGGCGTGCGACGCCGCCGGTGCCGCGCCGCCGGGCGAGCCTGAGCGAGCCGTCCGGCTCGAGCAGCACCTGCGCCGCGGCCGGCCGGCCGTTGTAGGTCATCGCCATCGACGCCGCGTACGCTCCCGCCTCGCCGATCGCGACCAGGTCCCCGCGCCGGAGCGGCGGCAGGTCGTGCCGGTCGAGCGTATCGGTGCTTTCGCAGACCGGGCCATCGACGCGTGCCGGTCCCATGGCGTCCGCGGCCACGGCCACGCTCGGCCCGGTGGTGGCGTCGCGCCCCTCGGCGGGCGCGTCGTCGGGCAGCTCGCGGCCCATCGACGTGAGCGCCCGGACCGCGTGCCACGCGCCGTAGAGCGCGGGCCGGACGAGCTCGGTCATCCCGGCGTCGATGACGATCACCCGTTCCCCACCAACCCGCTCCCGGACGTGGAGCACGGTGGCCACCAGCCAGCCGGCGCGCGCGACGAGGAACCTGCCGGGCTCGACGGCCAGCCGGGCGGGTCGCCGGTCGGCCGGCAGCGCCTCCAGCAGCGGCCGGACCTCGCGGCCGAACCGCGCGGGCGGCGGGACCGCCCGCCTCCGGACCGACCGGGAACCCGCCGCCGGCGTCGAACGTGTCCAGCCCGTCGCCGGCGGCCCCCACCAGCGCGAGCAGCGCGAGGCCACGCCGGACCCCGTCGCGCCAGGCGTCGACCGCGCCCAGCTGCGAGCCGACGTGGACGTGGATGCCCCGCGGCCGCACCGGCCCGGTGCCACGGCTCGTACGGCCACCGGACCGGTGCCGAAGCCCGGACAGCGCGGCCGTGAGCTCCGTCTCGGTCATCCCGAACTTGGAGGCCGACCGGCCGACGGCCAGCCCCGCATGCGTCTCGGGCGCCACCTCGGGGTTGAGCCGCAGCAGGACGTCGAGGGGCGGCCGGCCGCGGCGCCCGAGCCCGGCCGCGGCGGCGAGGGTCGCCAGCGCATCCAGCTCCTCGGGGCTCTCGACCGACACCCAGCGCAGCGGCTGGCCGTCGGCCGCCGCCTCGGCCGCCGCGCGGAGATCGGAGTCCGCCTTGCCGATCCCCTCCAACGTGACCCGCGCATTCGGGATCCCCGCTCGCCGTGCAACGGCCCAATCGCCGGACGAGACCACGTTGGCCGCCAGGCCGAGCGCCGCCCAGCCGCGCGACGATCGCCGGCACGTCGTTCGCCTTGACCGAGAACGCGCGCAGCCAGGGGTCGGGGAATGCGTCCCGCAGCTCCGAAGCGGCGGCCTCGATCGAGGCCACCCGGGTGAGGTATAGCGGCGGGCCGAACCGGCGGGCGGCGCGCCGCAGCGCCGCGCCGAAACCCGGTTCCGGCGTCGGCTCAGTCGTGGACGACCAGCCCCACGACCGTCGAGATGATCCCGAGCACGACCGAGGCGACGACGGCGCCGACCGACCGTGTCGGCCGTGATGCCGCTCTTGGGGAAGCCGCCCACCGTGAACGCGACGTCGGCGTACGTGTAGGCCGCGTAGGCGACCAGCAGCAGCAGCGCGGCGTTGACGACGATCCCCGACAGGCCGAGGGTCACCATCGAGATCGGCGAACGACGCCAGCTTGACCACGGGCTTGATGAACGCGTTGACCACCCCGAACACGATCGCGAGCACGACGAGCTGCTCGGGGCCGCCCTTGAACCTGACCATCGAGGTCGGCAGCACGTTGACCAGGATCGCGAACGCGATGGCCGTCGCTGCGATCCCGATGACGATTCCCTTCACCCCAGGTCCTCCGAGCGGTGGGCGATCCGGCCGCCGATCACCGTCAGCGACGCGCCGGTCCCGATGATGGCAGATGATCCTCCGCCCCGAGGTCCCGGTCGAGCATCATGGCCGGGCCGTTACCGGTCGCGCTCCGATATGCCATCCGGGCGGCCCGCCCGGGCGACCGCGGCGTCGACCCGGGCATCCAGCCGCTCCCGGATCGACGGCCACTCGTCCCAGATGACCGAGAAGTACACGGAGTCCCGGACCCGGCCGGAGCCCAGCACGACGTGCCGCCGGAGCGTGCCCTCCCGGGTGGCCCCGATGCGCGTCGAGCGCGGCCTGCGAGCGCCCGTTGAGCGCGTCGGTCTTGAACTCGACGCGGTGCGCCCCCAGCGCGTCGAAGGCGTGCTCGAGCAGCAGCAGCTTCGCCTCGGCGTTGTGGCCCGTGCCGCCGCCACGGCGCCGCCGAGCCACGTGTAGCCGATCTCCAGCCGGCGGTGCGCGCGCTCGATCGAGTGGAAGCGGGTCATGCCCGCCGGCCGGCCGGTCGCGACGTCCACCTGGGCGAACGGGATCTCGGTCCCGGCCGAGGCGGCGGCGAACGCCTCCTCGAGATAGCCGCGGAACGCGGCGGCATCGGGACCAGGTGACGCGTCCAGCGCCAGGTCTCGGGGTCGAGCGCGACCTCCGTCAGGCCTTGGACGTGGCCCGCGTCCAGCGGCTCGAGCCGGACCAGCCGGCCACGGAGCGTGACGGGTCGCGGATCGAACGGCGGGGAGGTGCGGCCGAAGGGCCGAGGATCGGGTTCGAGCGCCGGCATCACGGAGTCTAGCCGGTCGAACCCGGCTAGACGCGGGCCCGTATCCGCCCGAGCCTCGCCCGCTGCCCGGAGGTGCCCGTGTCCGCGTTCGACGACCTCGTCGCCCGCTTCCTGGACGAGCTGTTCGTCCTCCAGCCCGATCTCGCGACCGCGCGTCGGCGACCACCGCTACGACGACCGCTGGCCGGACACCGGCGAGCGGCGGCCGCGCAGGCGCGGCTGGCCTTCATCGACCGCTGGCACGGCGAGCTCGAGGCGCTCGATCCGCCGACCCTGTCGCGCCGGCGACGCGGATCGACCGCGACCTCGTCCTCGGGCGAGCTCGGCCGAGTTCCGGTTCGGGGAGGCCGAGCTGCGCCAGGAGGCCTGGGACCCGCTCGTCCTGGGTGTACCTCATCGGCGGCGGCCTGCATCCCGCTCCTCGCCCGCGACTTCGCCCCGCTTGCCAGACCGGCTCGCGGCCGTGGCGGCACGGCTGGAGGGCGATCCCGCGCCCTGATCGAGAACGCCCGCGAGGTCATCGGCAGCGCACCCGACCCGGCCGGTCTCGCGGCTCCACGCGGAGGTGGCCGGCCGGCGGATCGGCGGCGTGGCGGCGCTCGGCCGCGAGGCCGTGACGACCGCCGAGGAGGCCGCGGCCCGACGACCCCGACGTCGCGGCGCTCCTGCCCCGGCTGCGGCGGGCGGCCGAACGGGCCGCCGAGGCCTCGATCGGGATCGGCGCGCCACCTCGCGGCGCGAGGTCGCCCCGGCGGCGGCCGGCGAGCCCCGCTGGGCCGCGAGCTGTTCGCAGCGCAAGCTGCGCCACACGCTGCGCGACCCGTCGATCACGCCGGAGGGGGTGCTGGCCCGGGCGGAGGCCGAGTACTCGGCGGTGCGCGCCGAGATGGTCCGCATCGCGCGCGAGATCTGGCCGACCTGGCGGCCGGGCGAGCCGCCGGCCCGACGACGACGGGTGCGCTGGTGCGAGGCGTCCTCGACGCGATCGCCGCCGAGCACCCGGCGCCGGACGGCCTGGTCGAGTTCTGCCGGCGCGAGCTGGCCTCGATCGAGGCCTTCTGCCGCCGAGCACGACCGTGATCGGGCTGGTGGACGAGCCGCTCGAGATCGACTGGACGCCGGAGTTCATGCGCTCGTTCGGTGGCGCGATGCTCGATTCGCCGGGGCCGCTGGACGTCGGCCAGCAGGCGTTCTTCTCGATCACGCCGGTCCGCGACGACTGGGACGCGGGCGAGGTCGAGTCGTACCTGCGCGAGATGAACGCGCGCCAGCTGCGGCTGCTCACGATCCACGAGGCGGTGCCCGGCCACTACCTCCAGATGGCGTACGCCAACCGCGGCTCGTCGCTCGCGCGGCGCGTGTTCCGCTCGGGGCTGTTCGCCGAGGGCTGGGCGGTCTACGTCACCCAGGTCATGCTCGACCGCGGGTACGGCGAGGGCGATCCCGCGCTGTGGCTGGTCCACTGGAAGTTCTACCTGCGCGCGGTGACCAACGCGATCCTCGACGTCCGGATCCACTGCCAGGGGATGACCAGCGAGGAGGCGGTCGGCGCTGATGGTGGACGGGGCGTTCCAGGAGCGGTCCGAGGCCGTCGCCAAGGACGAGCGTGCGCGGCTGTCATCGACCCAGCTGGTGACCTACTTCCTGGGCTCGGTCGGGATGTGGGAGATCGAGGACGACGCCCGCCGCCGAGCGGCCGCGGCCGTCGGGCGCCGGGCCGGATGCCGTTCCGCGTGCCGCCGGTCGTGGGCGGCTACCCGGCCACGCCCGGCTTCGATCCGCGCGCCCACCTCGAGGCGGTGATCAGCCACGGGGCCCCGCCGATCCCGATCCTCCGCCGGATCCTGCTCGGGGAGCGGGGCGGCGGAAGCGGCGGCCGAGGACCACCGGGTCGCCCGGCCGGGACCGCGCGCCTAGCCTGACCGGGATCCACCCTTCCCGGCCGGTCGGTCACGCGCGGGGCGCGATCCGGGGCCCGGCGCCTTCGGCAGCCGCGTCCGCCTCGCGGTCGATGGTCCGGCGAGCGTTCCCCCGAGCGCCTGGCGCAGCGCGTCGACGCGATAGCCTGGATGATTCGGCCGCCTCGGCCAGCCGGCGGTGGACGGCGCTCTCCCGCACCACGGACCGGCCGTGGCGGTCGGTCTCGGACTGGAGCCGCTCAAGGCGGTCCATCCAGGTCAGCAGCTCGTCGAACGACTCGCGGTGGAACCACTCGACGCCGTCCCAGGCGTTGACCCGGATGAACGGCCGCACGGCCGGGTGGGCGAGCCAAGCGTCGACGAGGCGGGACGCCTGCGACGCCGCGGTGCCGCCCGGGCCTGACGGCAGCGGCAGGTCGAGCAGCGTCCGGACCCGCTCGGCGGCCCACCACGCGCCACCTTCGTCGAGGCCATGGCCCCGGAGCCCGTCCGCGACCACGGGCGCGAGGCGGAGCTCCTCGTACCAGGCCCGGCTGGTCGGTCCCACCGGAGCGCCCTCGGCGAGCGATCCCAGCGGCGACAGCAGGACCCAGATCCGCAGGGCTGCCTCCTGCGACGGGTCCGCGATCGAGCCGATGACCGGCGCCGCGCGCCCGGCGAGGGTCTCGATCCGCCCCGCAACCGCGTCCCGGTCGCCGGCCGTGCCGGTCGCGTCCGCCACGGCGGCCACCAGGCGCTCGAGGCCGGCCCGCGACGGGTCGGCGATCGCCGCCCGCAGCGCGTCATGGACGGGGGCCAGCTGGAGCTCGCGCAGCGCGCCCTCGAGCGACGGCACGCCCACGGCCGCCGAGCCGTTCGGCCAGCCGGCGCCAGATCCCGGTGGTGTCCGCGCAGCTCGCGCAGGTCCCAGAACACCCGGGACTCGTACGCCTGGAGCGAGACGTGCAGGCCGCGCTCCCGGATCTCGGCCACGGACCGCAGGTGCTCGAGGCCGGAGCGCTGCTCGCGCATCGCCGAGCCAGCGGCCGTCGGCGGGCCCGTCCGCGAGGCCCAGCCCCTCGGCCAGCGACCGCCGGACCGAGCCGCTTCGAGCCGTCGGCGTCCTTGACCGCGGAGGCAACCGAGTCCCGGATCCAGCCCGACGTCTCCGCGTACCGGTTGTGGTAGACGACCAGCGAGCGAGCGCCGCCGGTGCCGTTGGAGTAGGCGAACACGTTCTCGTCGCACGCCGCCGAAGTCGTGGGCGACGTCGTACAGCAGGAAGTCGCGCGCCTCGGCGAAGTCCCCGCGGCGGTGCAGGAGCGGGACGATCTCGTGCTCGTGGCGCGCGACCAGCCACTCGTCCACGGGCTCGTCCCGGCGTTGCCCGCCGGAACTCCATCCCGTACTTCTCGCCGAAGCCCTCGAACTGGCCGTGCCCGAACATCGGCAGCCCCGGCAGCGTCGCGAGCAGCGTGGCGACCCCGACGTACTTGTCGCCCTTGCCGAACTGCTCGACCGCGGACTTCTCGTCGGGGTTGTTCATGAAGTTCACGTAGCGCTTGAGGATCTCGGGGTCGAACTCGAGCGTTTCCTTGAGCACCCGCCGGTAGCCCGCGTTGTCCTCGTCGCGGAGCATGTGCATGAACGCGCTGTTGTAGACGCGATGCATGCCCAGGGTCCGCACGAAGTAGCCCTCGAGCAGCCAGAACGCCTCGGCCAGCAGGAGCGTGTCGGGGACCTCCGCGGCGACCCGGTCCACGACCTCGCGCCAGAACTCGTTGGGCATCGCCGCGTCGAACTCGGCCGCGGTCATCGTCCCGTGCTCGGCGCGCGACGGGATCGCCCCACCGCCCTCGCCCGGGGCCGGGAACCACAGCCGGCGGACGTGCTTCTTCGCGAGCACCATCGCGGCGTCGAAGCGGATGACGGGGAACCGGCGCGCGACGTCGAGGATGGTCCGGATCACCTGCTCGCGGACGGCGGCCTGGCTGAAGTCGAGCTGCGCGGTGTCGTTCCAGGGGAAGCTCGTGCCGTCGTTGCCGTGGTAGATGTAGCGCCGCTCGCCCGAGGTGCGGTCGCGCCGCTCGAACACGACCGCCGCGTCGCTGTTGTCCCAGTAGTGGTCCTCGATCCGGACCTCGACCCGCTCGTCGTCGGCCAGGTTCCCGCCACCGAACGTGTAGCCGGGGTAGGGCGGCTCCGGCAGCGACAGGAACCACTCGGGGTGGTCCACCACCCAGTGCGAATCGATGCCCATGTGGTTGGGCACCATGTCCGAGGCGAGCCGGAGGCCGCGGGTCCAGGCGCGGTGGCGCAGGCTCGACCAGGCACCCTCCCCGCCAAGGTCGTCCGCGATCCGGTAGTCGTCGAGCGAGTAGGCAGAGGCGGCCGCGTCCGGGTTGCCGCGCCAGGCCTTGATCCGCTGCGACGCCCGGCTGCGCTCCCACAGGCCGATCAGCCACAGCCCGGTGATCCCCCAGCGGGCGAGGCGGTCCAGCTCCTCGTCGGGGATCGCGTCGAGCGTCCGGATGTCGCGCTCGTAGCGCCGGCTGAGCTGGTCGAGCCACACGTGGGTGCTCTTGGCGATGAGCACGAGCCGCGGCATCCAGGCGGAATCGGAGGAGAACCGCTCGGGCTCGGCATCCAGGCCCGACAGGTCGGGCGCCTCGCCGTGGCCCGTGCCGTCGCCGGCGCCCCCGCCGAACCTTAGGTGGAGGCCGCGCTCCTCCTCCACCATCACGTCGAGCGTCAGCAGCATCCGGTCGAGCAGCGCGTCGAGCTCGTCACCCAGCAGGTCGCGCCACTGGTCGCGAACGTAGCGCAGCTGGCCCGCCAGCGAGGTGGGGTGGGCACGCGCCGGGGCCCGCAGCAGCTCCACCAGCGTCTCGCCGTTGGGCCCGATCGGCGTCAGGCCGGCCTGGTAGGCCTCGACCGCGCCCAGGACCCCCGCCCGGGGCACGGGCGGCAGCGCCGAGTCGTCGACCAGGTCGCGCAGCGGGCGCGCGGCCGGGTTCTCGTTCGCGATCCGGACGAGGAGCAGCTCCTCGAGGCGGACGGGCTCCGGCCGGCCCTCGACGTCGGGAAACTCGTTGCCCACGGCCACGAGCAGCTCGTCCACCACGGGCTGGCCGACGGATTCTTCCACGACCTGCGCGGTCACCGACATGGCCGAAGGCGGCACGAGGTCGCCCGCCCGGCGCACCAGCAGGTGGAAGATCTCGTGGAGCAGCTCGAGCGCGGCGAGCTCGCCTGCCTGGGCGCTCGGCTCACCCGCCCGGCGGGTGGCATTGACCGCGGCGGTGACCCTGCGCGCCGTCGCGATCCCGGCCGCGAGGCGGGGGCCCGCCGTGGCGGCGGGCGCGACCGAATCGAGGCGGAAGCGACGCCGGGCCGTGCGCGAGATGGGCAGGGAGCGCATCGGTCAAGTGTCCCATGCCGGGGCAGTGGGACGGGCAGCTGCTCCCGTCACGCCTTGTCCGACGCCCGTGGCTCGAGGATGTCGGCGATCCCCCGGAGCGGGATCGTGAGCCAGTCGGGCCGGGCGCTGAGCTCGTACTGGAGCTCGTAGGCTGCCTTCTGGAGCAGCAGGACGTCGAGCAGGATCGCGCGCGACGCATCCGAGTCGGGGAGGAGGCGGGCGGCATCGGTCTCGGCGAAGTAGCCGCGCACGAACGCGGCCGCCGACTCCAGGTACCACGTCTCGGCCCAGGCGTCGAGCGCGGACCGCTCGGGCTCGCCGCGCACCACGAGCGCGCCGATCGCCGCGTAATGGAGCGAGCGGATCATGCCCGCCACGTCGGTCAGCGCGGGGCGCAGCAGCCGTCGCTGGCTGATCGCCTGCAGCGGCTGGCCCTCGAAGTCGGTGATCATCAGGTCGTCCGCGGTGACCAGCACCTGCTCGGCGTGGAAGTCGCCATGGCAGCGGATCCGCAGGCCGCCGATCTTGGTGTCGAGCAAGCGGCGGAGGCGCTGCTCGACGCTCGCGTCCCGCGACAGCACCAGCTCCGCCTGCGCGCGAAGCGGCCCGCTGAGCGACAGCGATCGAGCCTGCAGCTGGCGCATCGCCTGGCCGGCCGACGCCCGGACCGACTGGTACAGCGACCGCTGGTGGAACGGCGTCATGGGCTCGGGCGCGAAGGCCGGGTCGTTGCTCGGGGCAGCCAGGATCCGGTGCAGCTCTCCGGTGCGCCGGCCCAGCAGCTCCGCCGTCGCGACGAACGAACCGACCAGCGGCGCCAGGTCGCCGGCCTCGCTCGGCCTCGCGGCTGCGGGCGATGATCCCCACAACCGACCGGTCCACGACCGGCGGGCTGACGCCCAGCGCGACCACCGTCTCGAGATAGCCCTCGACCGCGCTGCGCGCGACGTCGAACGCATCGCCCCGGTTGGTGACGTACGCCTGGAGCACCGCCGCCGACGCCTTCGCGCCTTTGGTCCGGTACTCGAGCCAGCCGCCCAGGGCGGGAGCATGGCGGAAGTCCCGCTGGGTGAGCACGCGGCCCATCTCGATCTCGGGGTTCTCGCCGGGCTCGATCACCCGGTACAGCTTGAGGATTCCGGTGTCGCCCCACAGGACGGAGGTGTTGCTCTGCTCGCCGCGCAGGGCCTCCACGTCGGCCGCGAGATCGGGTGCCCCGGCGACCTCGGCGGTGGCCTCGGTCGCCCTGCCCACCAGCTCGCCGGTTCGGCCCGAGATCCGGCGGCGGCCGGTCAGCAGCCCCACCAGGGCGCGCACGAGTGCCGGATCGCCGGCGGCATCGGCGAGGTAGCCCGCCGGCGCGTGGTCGCCGACGAGCCGGGCGATCATCCGCGCGTCCTCCGGCTCGGGGTCGGAGGGGTCGAGGATCGAGACCGGGACGCTGTAGGTCTCCGGCTCGCCGTCGGAGTAGGTGACCTCGAACATGAGCAGCGCGTGCGTCCGCTCGTGGCCCGGGATCGGCAGCACGTCGGCGATCCGCGAGGCGCGGATCCGGCGGCCGCGGCCGCGGAACCAGCGCCGGTCGATGATCCAGTCGGCGAGCGTCGCCGCGAGCTCGGCGCTCCGGGCGGGCGCCGTGAGGTCGGTCAGGGCGCGCGGGCGCTCGAGCGTCCGCGAGGACCGGCGACGGACGTCGGCCGGGGCCACGGCGCCCGGGCGCAGCTGGAACCAGTAGAACGAGTGGGGCCCCAGGGTCAGCGGGTAGAACGGGCCCTCGATCGGCGGGAACTCGACCGAGCCGAACAGCTCGACCGGCACCATGCCGGCGAACTCGGTCAGGTCGATGCGAGGTCCACTGCACGTAGCGCGAGAGGTTGGCGACGATGAGCAGCGTCTCGTCGCCGTAGCGGCGCACGAACGCGAGGATCTTGCGGTTCTCCGGGTTGAGGATCTCGATCGTGCCGCGCCCGAAGGCCGGGTGGCGCTTGCGCAGGGCGATCAGCCGGCGCATCCACCACAGCAGCGAATGCGGGTTGGCCTGCTGCGCCTCGACGTTGACCGCCTCGTGGTGGTACTCGGGATCGACGATCGGGGGCAGGTACAGCCGCTGCCGGTTGGCGGTCGAGAAGCCGGCGTTGCGATCCGGGCTCCACTGCATCGGCGTGCGCACGCCGTTGCGATCGCCGAGGTAGACGTTGTCGCCCATGCCGATCTCGTCGCCGTAGTACACGACCGGCGTGCCGGGCAGCGAGAACAGCAGGCCGTTCATCAGCTCGATCCGGCGCCGGTTGTTGCCCAGCAGCGGGGCGAGCCGCCGCCGGATGCCGAGGTTGATCCGCGCCTGGGGGTCGCTGGCGTAGGCGCGGTACATGAAGTCCCGCTCCTCGTCGGTGACCATCTCGAGCGTCAGCTCGTCGTGGTTGCGCAGGAACATCGCCCACTGCGCGATGTCCGGGATGGGCGGCGTCTGGTCCAGGATGTCCAGGATCGGGAAGCGGTCCTCCATCCGGATCGACATGAACAGCCGGGGCATGACCGGGAAGTGGAACGCCATGTGGCACTCTGGGCAGTCCTCGGTGCCCAGGTACTCGACCGCCTCCTCGGGCCACTGGTTGGCCTCGGCCAGGAGCATCCGGTCCGCGTAGCGTTCGTCCATGTGCCGCCGCAGGTCGGCCAGGAACGCGTGCGTCTCGGGCAGGTTCTCGCCGTTCGTTCCCTCGCGCTCGTAGAGGTAGGGGATCGCGTCCAGGCGGATCCCGTCGATCCCCATGTCCAGCCAGTAGTCCAGGGTCTGGAAGATCGCCTCGTGGACGCGCGGGTTGTCGAAGTTGAGGTCGGGCTGGTGGCTGAAGAACCGGTGCCAGTAGTAGGCGCCGGCGACCGGGTCCCAGGTCCAGTTCGACGTCTCGTAGTCCTTGAAGATGATCCGGGCATCGGCGTACCGGTCCGCCGTGTCCGACCACACGTAGAAGTCGCGCCAGGCGCTGCCCGATGGCGCACGACGGGCGCGCTGGAACCAGGGATGCTGGTCCGAGGTGTGGTTGCACACGAGCTCGGTGATCACCCGCAGGCCGCGGCGGTGCGCCTCGCGGACGAACACGCGCACGTCGCGCAGCGTGCCGTAGTCCGGGTTGACCTGGCGGTAGTCGGCGATGTCGTAGCCGTCGTCGCGTCCCGGGGACGGATAGAACGGCAGCAGCCAGATCGCCGTGACGCCCAGGTCCGCCAGGTAGTCCAGCTTGGTCGTCAGCCCGGCGAAGTCCCCGATCCCGTTGCCATCGCTGTCCAGGAAGGCGCGGACATGGACCTCGTAGATGATGGCGTCCTTGTACCAGTGCGGGTCGGGCGGGAGGCCCTGGGGCGCGCGACGGCCGCGGGCCGGGTCGGAGCGGTTCACGGGATCCGGATGCTCGATAGGGCGCGGCGCGGGCGCCGCGCTGGGGACGTCGATCTGGTCCACCCTAGGCGGCGCCAGTTGGGCGTGTCAACGCTGCGGCCGCGCGCCCGGCGTCGATGCGCTCCACCGCCCGCCGCAGCAGCTCCAGCGCGGCCGGATCGAACTCGTAGCTCCACTCGCGCAGCCGCTCGGGTCGCTCGAACCGCGCCTCGAGCCCGAGCGCCATCGCCTCGCGCGAGAGCAGGACGAGGTCGGCCTCGCGGTCCACCTGGTCGAGCTCCGTCTCGGTATGGGCCACGGCCGGGATGATCTCGACCCCGGTGGCCCCGGCCACCAGCAGCACCTCGGCGATGTTCTCGACGCCGCGCTGCGAGCCGCACACCAGGCCGACCTTGGATCCCCGGCGGCAGCGCGCCGACCTCCTGGACGAGCGACATGTAGCGCGGGGCCGACCAGCATCGCGACCAGCGGCAGGCGGCCGCCGACGAGCGCCTTCGCCTCGTCCGCGTGGAACGTGGTCGTCGCCACCAGGTCGTAGTGGTAGCGGTCCAGCCGCTCGGGGATCTCCTCGAGCAGCACGCCCGGCGACGGCGACCCGGTCGGGGAACGCCTCCACGATCCGTTCGCGTCGAAGCGTGGCGTCGGCGGTGGTGCACTCCGCGAACAGCACGTGGACCAGGGGGCCCGGGGCGCCGGCGACCGGTCGCGGCGTTGAACATGCGCCTGGACCACCTCGTCGGGGGTGAAGCCCAGCTGGGCGGCCCGCCGCAGGGTCTCGGCGACGATCCCGGCCAGCGACCTCCGATCCGCGTCGTACCGGCGGGCGGTCGACGACCCGGGTGCCGCGCCATGGCGGCCGATCACGTAGCCCGGCATCCGCCAGCCGGCGGTACACCGAGCGGACCGTGTTGGGGTTGACCCGAGCGCCCGCCGAGCTCCCGGACCGGGGGAGCCGGGTGCCCGGCTGGAGGCGGCCCGGACTCGATCTGGTAGCCGAGCTGCCAGAAGATCTGGGTCGAGATCGGGACGTCGGATCCGCGCTCGATGTCGAGCCCATGGTCGATCCGCGGTCCCGTTCATGGGGGGCCGTTCGGCGGGCTCCGCAGGGCCATTCCGGCTACTTGACATAGTGGACTAGTCCAACTATCGTACGGTCTTGGCCTAGTTGACTATATCAACCCGGACACGCAACACCGACCAAGAGATTCGAGTGCTACGACGATGGAACTGCTCCTCCATGCCTCGACCCTTCCCGCGATCCTCGGGATCGGCGCCCTCGAGTTCGGCGTCGACTCCCGCGACTGGCTCCACGGATCGCGCGCCGCTCGGACGTACCCGGTCGGCCTCGCCTGATCGCTCTCCACCCCCGACGGAGTCGCCGACTCCCCCCTCCTTCCGGCGCCCCACATCGCCTCCGACAGCCCCGGGCTCGCCCGGGGGTCGTCGGATTCCCGGGTCGGTGCGCGCGGCTCCCGGGTCAGGGGTGGGGCGGTGGCTGGCCCGACCTCGCTCAGGGCTGGCGGTAGATCGTCGCCCCGTCGATCCCGAGCGAGGGCGACGGAGCGCGGACAGGTCGTCCACCAGGCGCGCCTCGAGCCGCGCCGTCCCGCCAGCCCGTCCACGAGGCGGACCGCGCGCGCGGCCGCGCGGAGCACCTGGCGGGTCTCGAGCCGGCATCGGGTCGTCCCAGAACCAGCCGTCGGAGGCGAACATCGCCAGGCGCCAGCGCTGGGCCTCGAGGAGGTCGAGCAGGCGCTGCCGCGCTGGGCCCCGGCCGCGCGGGCCAGCCGCGGCCGCGGCAAACGCCTCGGGCTCGACGGCGCCCGATGACGACGTCCGACGTAGCCGTCGCGTGCCGCCCACAGGTCGTCCAGGCCGGGGAGCTCCCGGGCAGGCCGCTCGGTCACCGCGTCGATCTCGCCGGCCAGGCGCTCGAGCGCGGCGCGCAGGGGGGCCTTCCAGCGCCCGTCGGGCACGTCCGGGCACTCGGCGGACCAGCGCAGCACCCCGTGGTGGCAGCTCCACGACGTCCGCTCGCGGATCCGGATCGCGGGGGGCGAGCGGTCCGCCCGGCTCGGCGACGCCGCCGCCAGGTCCGACCACGTCGAAGCCGCGGTCGGGGACACCCGTCTCGGGGGTCGACGAGGCGGTGCAGGAACAGGTCGCGGAACGACTGGTGATGGCCGTACAGCTCGCCGTCGCGTGGCGATCGACCAGCGCGGCGGTCGCGCCGCCGGGCATCGGCGCGGCGAGGCGCGGGCGCGACGCGCTCGCGTGCGAAGCGGTCCGCGTCCGCGGTGCCGCCGGCTCGAACGAGACGGCACCCGACAGGTCGGCGTCGTAGAACGCGACCGTGATTGCCGGCCGCCGCCCAGGTCCACGCGGTACGGGCGGCGGGTGTCGACGTGCGGCGCGTCCGCCTGCCACGGCGCGAGGATCGTCGCCTCGACGCCGGCTGCCTCGGCAGGATCCGCAGGGTGACCAGGTCCACGGCCGTCTCCGGCAGCCACATCGCCGTCGGCGCCGCCCGAACCGCAGCTCGAAGTCGCGCAGGCCCCAGCGGATCTCGGTGCGCCGGTCGTGCATGGGCGCGAGCGGCAGGATCGAGTGGTGGAAGGCCTGGGCGATCGCCGGTCGCCGCCGCCAGCCGGTCGGCGTCGGCGAACGCGGCGAGGCCGTCCGGGCCTCGCGGGCGAGGTAGGCCGTGAGGGTCGGCGCCGAGGTTCCACGAGATGTGCTCGTGGCCATGCCCCGCTCCGCGTCGGGCCGGTAGCACTCCTCGGTGATCCGCGCGTTCCAGTCGCGGAACGGGGCCGCCGACGGGTCGGCCGGGAACCCGGCCGGTGAACGGGTCGACGCGCAGCGGCTGGTAGAAGTGGGCGTGGACGACGAGCCGGCCGCGGGTCATGCCCCGCGACCCGCGAGCGTCGGGCCCGGGGCGGATCGTCTCACGCGCGGGCCTCGACGCCCTCCCCGGCGGCGACCTCGCGGCGACCGTCCTCCTCCTCGGCCGCCCGGTCCCGGCTCACGCCGTGACGGCCTGGCGGACGCGAGAACCGGCCCGGCCTCGCCCGGCGCCAGCCGCACCGGCCAGCTGACGAGCAGGCTGCTGCCCTGGTAGACGCGCTCGAAGCCCGACTCCGAGTTGGAGATCGTCTCGATCGGGCTCCACCAGGCGTCCGCCGGCGGCTCCAGGCGTGCCTCGACGCCGAGCCCGACCCAGTCAGTTGCCATAGCCGATCGCCGTGATCCCCGGCGCCTGGCCGGGCCGTCGTGGGCGGTCCGGACGCCGTCGACCTCGTACCACGCCGCCGGGTTGCCGCCCGCCGCCCAGCAGGTGGAGTCGCCAGCTCGAGCCCAGCCGCGCCTCGAGGGCCGGTCGCCCTGGTGGTGGAGCTCGAGCTCGAGATCGAGCTTCGGGTCGCGCCGTCCGCCGGCCAGGCGGAGCGTCTTGGACGACGCGCCACGGGCTGCCGGCGCACGTCGCCCGTTCGCGTCGACAGCGAACCTGGCCGGGCACGAGGTGGTCGACCGCGAACTCGCCGTCGCGGAAGTCGCCCAGCTCGGCTCGCTGCCGGCGGCGACGCCTCCGGCGTGGCGTCCCGGCGCGAGGAACCGGACCAGCGCCCGACCGGCGCTCGTGGTCGTCGTACAGGAGGCGGTCCGGCCAGGCCGGCCTCCTTGACCTGCACGAGCTCGTGGATCGAGGTGACGCCGCCGCCGTCGGTGCCGCTCGTCGGTGCCGCCTCCGTCGCCGGTCCGGTCGGCCGCCGCGCCGGGTCTCGGGCCGCTGACTCGCGGGCCGCCGACTCGCCGGCCGCCGCCTCCGTGCCGCGGCCTCGCGCTCCGGAGCCGGCGTGGTAGGCCTCGGGTCGGCGCCGCAGGACCGCGCCCAGCGCGTGGCGCGCCGCCCGGATGTCCCACGACCCGATGCCGCCGCCCTCGGCCGGCTTGACCGTCACCACCTGGCCGGGCTCGGCGAGCAGGACCTCGTGCCGGCCGTCCATGTCGAGGTCCCGCAGCTCGGCGCTCGCGCGGACGCCCAGCGCCCGGTCGGCGGCGTCCTCGGCCGCGATCAGGTGCTCGCAGCGTGGCCAGGCGCATGTGCGAGATGTAGATCCCGCCGAACAGCCCGTGCCAGTAGCAGTCGTTGGACTGGCCGCGGTGGAGGTGGTCGGCGGCGCGGTCCGGGCCGGCCCATCGGGCATCGCCGCGACCTTCTGCCGAGGCCCGGAGCATCTGCTTGTGGAGGTCGTTGATCTCCCGGTACTTCACCTGGAAGTTGCGCCAGAACCCGCCGCGCAGCCAGCGCGCCTCCGGGCCGGCGTCGGCGACGGCCTCGTGGAGCAGCGTCGAGAACACCACGCGTCTCGTCGGGCGGCAGCGCCCACTCGCCCATCTCCGCGTACGAGGACGTGGGCACGTAGACGCGCCCGATCGGCGGCTCGCGCTCCAGCCAGCGCGAGGGCGTCACCGTCGTCAGCCAGCCGGCGTTCGCCTCGAGCGCCTCGAAGAACCGCTCCACCCAGCGGCCCTCGCCCCAGCAGTGCTCGAACGTGGTCGGCCAGGCGCCGAACTTCTCGCCGTCGTCGCCCATCATGCCCACCCGGTCGCCGGCCTCGGTCGCGTGGGCCCGCAGGTGGTCGATGACGTCCTCCACGGTCCCGAACGGGATCCGGTAGCGGAGGCCCTGCTCGGTGCCGAACACCGTGAGCAGCTGGCCCTGGTCCTCGGTGGTGTACGCGCCCCACAGGTTCGCCTCGGGGATGGCCGCCGCGCGGAAGTGCTGGTCGTCGAGGATCGTCCAGCGATAGCCCGCCGCGCACCAGCGAGGCGGGCAGGTCGGGCTCCCACACGCGCTCGGCCAGCCAGGCGCCCTGTGGGCGGCGCCCGGCGATCGCCTCGATCGCGTCGGCCATGCGCGTCAGCTGGGCGACCCGGTCGTGCTCGGGCAGCGAGGCGAGGACCGGCTCGTACAGCCCGCCGCCCAGCAGCTCCACCTGGCCGCGGCCGACGAGGGCGCGGAGCCGGTCCAGGAAGGCCGGCCGCTCCGCCGCGATCCACTCCAGCAGCGGGCCGGTGTAGTGGAGCGACAGCGCGGACGCCGGGGTGGCGCTCGAGCGGCCTCGAGCAGCGGCAGGTAGGCCCGCTCGTAGACCTCGGCGAACACCCAGCCGAAGTTGCCGACCGGCTGGTGGTTGTGGATCGCGAGTGCGAGCGAGATGCGCGGGTGCCACGCGGGGTCCTCTGGTGGCGGCGTGGCGATGGCGATGGGGCGGGACGCGCCCGACCGCGGCCGTGCTCGCCGGCGCCGCGACGCGTGCCGCCGGGCTGCGGCGCCGGCCGGTCGCCGGCGGCCGGCAGGTACAGGCGCTCGACGTACTCGTGGAGCATCCGGGTGGTCGAGAAGCGCCAGATCGTGCTCGCGATGGAGTTGCGCATCAGCTGGATCCAGCGCGCCGGCAGCCCGTCCGGGTCCGCGCTCGTAGTAGGCGGGGATCAGCTCCTGCTCGAGGATCCGGTACAGGTCCTGGGCGTCGGCCCAGTCCTGGGCGCCCTCGTCGGGGTTCGTCTCGCGACCGCCGATCGCCCAGCCGTTGTCGCCGGTCCAGCCCTCGTCCCACCAGCCGTCGAGGACGCTCACGTTGAGCACCCCGTTGGCGGCGGCCTTCATGCCCGGACGTGCCCGAGGCCTCCAGCGGCCGGCGCGGGTTGTTGAGCCACACGTCGACGCCCTGGACCAGGAACCGGGCGATCCGGATGTCGTAGTCCTCGAGGATGAACACCCGGCCCCGCAGCCGCGGGCTGCGCGAGCGGCCGAAGATGTCCTGGATCACGCCCTGGCCGGGCCGGTCGGCGGGGTGGGCCTTGCCGGCGAAGACGACCTGGATCGGTCGCTCCTCGTCCCACAGCAGGCGCCCGATCCGGTCGAGGTCGGAGAACAGCAGCGCGGCCCGCTTGTAGGTGGCGAACCGGCGCGCGAAGCCGATCGTGAGGATCGCCGGGTCGAGGACCTGCTCGAGCTCCTCGAGCGTCGCGGGTGCCTCGCCGTGGCGCGCGAACTGGGTCGCGCAGCCGGCCGCGGGCGAAGATCGCGAGCTCCAGCTTCTGGCGCTGGTGCGCCTCCCACAGCTCGTCGGCCGGGATCCGCCCGAGCCGGTCCCAGAACCGCTTCGACGCCGGCTGGTCGTCCATCGCCACGAGGTCGGCATTGGTGTACCGCTCGAGGGCGTCCCGCATCGGCTGGCCGACCCAGGTCGGCGTGTGGACGCCGTTGGTGAGGCCCAGGATCTCGTGCGGGCGCGACGCCGGACCAGGTCGCGTTGGCCGTCGCGGCCGTGGAGCTCGCGAGACGGCGTTCGCGCCATGGGTCAGGCGGAGGCTGAAGGCGGTCATGTCGAACTGCGACGGGTCGTCCTCCACGCCGCGCCCGAGATCGAGCAGCTGCTGGGCCGGGATGCCGCCCGTGCCGGGCCGCCCGTCGCCCTCGAGCAGCGGGCCCGCGACCCGGCGGACGAGATCGGCGTCGAACCGCTCGTTGCCGGCCGAGACCGGGGTGTGGATCGTGAACACGCTGTTGCGCCGGACCACGGGCCAGGCGTCGTCGAGCGACATCCCGCCCGCCACCAGCTCCCGCGCCCGCTCGGCGAGCAGGAACGCCGAGTGGCCCTCGTTGAGGTGCCAGACGCCGGGCCGGATGTCCAGCGCCCGCAGCGCGCGCACGCCGCCGACGCCCAGCACGAGCTCCTGGTGCAGCCGCATCTCCCGGCCGCGGACGTACAGGATGTGGGTGATCGGCCGGTCGGAGTCGTCGTTGTCGGGGACGTCGGTGTCGAGCAGCAGGACCGGGACCCGGCCGACCTGGACCAGCCACACCGCGGCCGCCAGGTCGCGGCCGGGCAGCGGGACGGTGACCGTCAGCGGCTCGCCCAGGCGATCGAGCGCCCGGAGCACGGGCAGCCGGGCGAGCTCGTAGTCGGGGTAGGCGTGCTCCTGGTGCCCGTCGGCGTCGATCGTCTGGCGGAAGTAGCCCCGGCGGTACATCAGCCCGACGCCGACCAGGGGCAGCGCCATGTCCGAGGCGGCCTTCATGTGGTCGCCGGCGAGCACGCCCAGGCCGCCGGCGTAGATGCCCAGCGACTCGTGGAACCCGTACTCGGCGCAGAAGTAGCCGATCGGCCCCTCGAGCGCCTTGCCGTGGCGGCGCTGGAACCAGTGGTCCGCGCCGTTCGCCATGTACCCGTCGAACTGGCGCAGGATGCCCTGGTAGTCGGCCATGAACGCCGGGTTGTCGAGCAGCTGCTCCCAGTCCACCGGCCCCGACAGGACCGGGATCGGGTTGCGGTAGCGAGCCCAGCCGCCGGCATCGATGCGCGAGAACAGGACCCGGGCCCGAGGGTGCCAGCTCCACCACAGGTTGTAGGCGATGCGCCGGAGGCCTTCCAGCTTGGGCGGCAGGTGGAAGGAGGCGCCGGGCGCAACCGGCACGCGAACGAGGGGCTCCATGAGCCGCCCATGATAGACGGCGGCGTCGGCGGCCGTGGACCCGTTGGCCAGCGGCCGCGACCGCCCGAGCGGGTTCCCGTGCGCACCGGACGCGGCGGTAGCATCAACCGATGACCCTTCGCGTCGCGTTCCTGGCCGCCGAATGCGAGCCCTGGGCGAAGGCCGGCGGGCTGGCCGACGTGGTCGACGGGCTCGCTCGCGGACTGGGCCGGATGCCGGGAGCCGCAGCGGTCCTCGAGGCCCCGGTGGACGTGTTCCTGCCCCGCTACCGGTCCGTGGCGGTGCCATCGGACGCGGTCGTGGAGCCCGTGCTCGAGGTTGCCGACCCGGCGCTCGACCGGGCGGACGGGCCCCCGCTACGGGTGTCGATCATCGACGTCGCCGGCGAACGGCTACCGGCTGCGGCTGGTCGACGTCCCGGCCGCCTTCGACCGCGACACGATCTACGACCAACCCGACGACGCGTGGCGGTTCGCGGTCCTGTGCCGGGCGGCGCTGGCCGCGCTCCGGCGCGACGGGCGGCCCGCTGGACGTGCTCCACCTGCACGACTGGCACACCGGGCCGGCGCTCCTCGAGCGGGCGCGCGGCGAGACGGCCGGCGACCCGTTCCTCGCCGGGCGTCGCCGTGCTCGCCACGGTCCACAACCTCGCCTACCACGGCTGGACGCCGCGTGACGCGCCTGGGCCAGCTCGGCCTCCGCCCGGGCGAGCCGCTCGCGGGCGACAACCCCGAGGGGCTGGACCTCCTGCGGACCGTGATCGAGCGGTCCGACCTCGTCAACACGGTGTCGCCCGGGTTCGTCCGCGAGGCGCTGACGCCGGCCTTCGGGATGGGCCTCGACGACGCCCTGGCCGCCCGCGGCGACCGCTTCCTCGGGATCCTCAACGGGCTGGATCCCGACGCCTGGGACCCCGCCCGCGATCCCGCGCTGGCCGCTCCCTATGCCCGCGGCTCGATGGCCGGCAAGGCGGCCTGCCGGCGTGACCTGCTGGAGCGCCTGGGCTTCGACCCATCCGAGGACGGGCTGGTTGCGGGCGGGATCGGGCGGCTGGACCCCCAGAAGGGGTTCGACCTGGTCGCCGGCGCGGGCGACGACCTCGTGGCTGCCGGTATCCGGCTGGTCGTGCTGGTCAGCGAGCGCGGCGCGCTCGCTGACCCGCTGCGCGCGCTGGCCGAGGCCAGCCCGGACCGGGTCGCGCTGGTCGAGCGCTTCGATCGCGATCTCGCGCGGCGGATCTACGCCGGGGCGGACGTGTACCTCATGCCGTCCCGGTTCGAGCCGTGCGGGCTGGGCCAGATGATCGCGCTCCGGTACGGCACGCCGCCCGTGGTCCGGCGCACGGGTGGGCTGACCGATACGGTGCTCGACGCGGACGAGCACCGCGGGCGGGGGACGGGCTTCGTGTTCGACGAGCCGTCGCCGGCCGCGCTGGCCACGGCCGTGCACCGGGCCGCGCGGCTCCGGTCGTCGGACCCGGCGGGCTGGCGCGACCTGCGCGACCGCGGCATGGCCGCGGACTTCCGCTGGGACACGGGCTCGGCGCCGCGGTACCTCGGCGCCTACCGGCGTGCGATCGAGATTCGACGCGCCGGCTGAGCGGCGGGCGGGCGCGCCGTGCCGGTGCCTCGCCGGCCGCCCAGTTCGTCGGTGCATGGGGGAGCAGTCCGGTCGTCGCTGCACGCGTGGAGAGCACTCCAGCGGTTATGGCCCTGCACCAGCGTGGGGAACCGCGAACCGGCTCGCAGGGAGAGCCGCCGGGCGGTTCTGACCCTCCGGAGCCGCTGGCCTGCTCGCCGGGAGAGCCGCGGCGGCCGAAAACCGCTGGAGTGCTCGCTGGGCGAGCCGCGATGACCGCGCGGCGCGCGCCGCGCGCCGCGACGACCGCGCGCCGCGCGCTACGCAAGCGCCAACGCGCTCGGGGACGGCCGTGCGAGAATCGCGCGACCGATCCGTCCCACCCGCGGCGTCAGCCGCCCGGAGGCCCTGAGATGCCCAGGCAGTTCGTGGTCCAGGTCACCAACAAGCCAGGCCAGATGGCCGCGCTGGCCGAGCAGATGGCCGCTCGGGGCGTCGACCTGCGCGCGATCGGGGGCGGCGGGATCGGGGACGTCGGCCACTTCATCATGACCACCGCCGACGACGACACGGCGCGCTCGGTGCTCGAGGACGGTGGCTGGACGTTCATCGAGGGCGAATCGATCCTGGCCGAGGTGGACGACCACCCGGGCGGCATGGCCAGGGTGGCGCGCGAGCTGGCCGACGCCGGCGTCAACGTTCTGGGTCACCTGTTCCTCGGGCGCTGGAGCGACCGCGCCACGTTCGCGTTCGTGGTCGACGACCCGGAGAAGGCGCGCCCGATCCTCGAGCGGCGCTGATCGACGATGCGCGTCGGCATCCTCGTTCCCCAGGGCTGGACCGGCGAGTACGACGGCTGGGACCCGTCGAGGGCCTGGGCGCGCACGGTCGCGGTCGCGCACGAGGCCGACGCGCTCGGCTTCGACTCCATCTGGCTGTTCGACCACCTCCAGACCGAGCCCGTCCCGACCGACGAGATCACGTTCGAGGCGTTCGTCGGGCTGTCGGCGCTCGCGGTCGAAACGGCCCGCGTCCGGCTGGGCCACCTCGTGCTGTGCGCCGGATACCGCAACCCGGCCCTGGTGGCCAAGATGATCTCGACCCTCGACGTCGTCTCCGGCGGACGCGCGGAGCTCGGCCTGGGCGCCGGCTGGAAGGAGGACGAGTACCTCGCCTACGGCTGGGGGTTCCCGCCGCTCCGGATGCGGATGGAGGCGCTCGAGGACGCGCTGGAGATCGCCACCCGGATGCTGGCCGGGGAGCACGCCACCTACTCCGGGCCCGCGGCCTCGGTCGTGGACGCCATCAACGTGCCGCGCGGGCTGCAGCTGCCGCGCGTCCCGATCCTCGTCGGCGGCAACGGGCCCAACCGGACCTGGCGCCTTGCGGCGCGGTTCGCCGACGAGCTGAACCTCGATTGGGTCACGCCCGAGGAGGTCGTCGCGGCCCGCCCGGTCATCGACTCGCGCTGCCAGGAGATCGGACGGGACCCGCAGACGCTGCGCCTGTCGGTCAACATCGGTCGCGAGGCGTCGGCGGTCGAGGGTGCGCCACGGGTCGAGCTCCTGCGTCGCTACGCGGAGGCGGGCGTGGACCGGGTCATGACCCTCGTCCGGGCATCGGCCGCGGACGAGGGCGCGCTCGAGCGCTTTGCGCGCGACTGCGCCGCGGCGGGCGCCGAGCTGGAGGGATAGCGAGCGATTGCTAGCCGTCTCCGGCCCGACCGGCGGTGAGCCGGGCGGCGAGCGGCAGGCGACCCGGCCAACGGAAGGTCGCCAGCGTCGCATCGAGCATGCCGCCGGCAGCGGCGGACGCCGCGATCGGCCGCGCGCCGCGCTCGAGACGACCCCACCAGTCGGGCAGGTCGTAGACGATCGCCCGTCCACCCGGCCGGAGCACCCGGTGGATCTCGGCGAACCCGGCCGGGGCGTCGGCCCAGTGGTGGACGGAGAACGTGCTCGTCACGAGGTCGAACGACCCGTCCGGGAATGGAAGGCGAGCCGCATCGCCGATCACGAACGACACCCGGCCGGCGCAGCCTTCCCGCGTCGCTCGTCCCGTGGCGCGCTCGACCATCGCCGGATCGATGTCCAGGCCGGTGATCCGGGCGGACGGCAGCAGCCCCGCGAGCTCGACCGCCAGGATGCCCGGCCCGGCGCCGATGTCGAGCACGTCGTGCACCGCGAGGTCGGCGGTCGTCGCGGCGAGATCGGCGGCGAGCTGCTGCTGGAGCGCGCGCAGCGGGCCGCCGAAGATGGCGTCGTACCAGCCCGCGCTGGGTGCGGAGCAGGTCGACCAGCCGAAGGCGTGATCACCGGTTGCGCGTCCGGCGTGCGACCGCCCCCGAAGGGCGACGATGCCCGCGACGCCGACCGCGGCCAGGACCACCATGCGTCCTCGCATGCCGTCGATGATAGGGCGCCGTCCCACCTGCGCCGTCCCTCCTGCGCCGTCCCTCGCGCGCCGTCGCTCCCGCGCCGTCGCTCCCGCGCCGTCCGCCTGGTTCAGACCGCACCCGACGACCGACGCGATCGGACGGAGCTTCCGGCCGCGGTGTCACAGCCAATGGGCGAGCAGCACCGCGAGCGCGCCCGTGAGCACTGCCAGCCACAGGATGGACAGCGCCGCTTCGGGGACGCCGATCAGCGTGCGCGCGTCGATCGCCTCTCGCGAGCCGTCCGCATAGACGATCTCGCCGCTGACCCCGACGGCGCGACGGCGGATCGAGCGCGCGCGCGTGGAGAGCCGCCGCTGCGCGAGGCTCAGCAACGCCGACGCGAGCGCCGCGAGCGCGGCCGGTGCCGGGTGCGCGCCCGTCGCGAACGCCATCGTGACGACGGGGAACGCGCCCCACCCGATCGCGAAGCCGAGGTCCGTGTGCACGTACGGCGCCTCGAACCCGTAGAGGACGACGATCGCCGCGCCGGCCGCCACGAACAGCAGGAGGGCCGGCCCGAGGATCGTCGTCCCCACCAGGCCGATCGCGACCGCGACCAGCAGCGAACCCGTGCCGAGGCCGGCGAGCACCGGCGATGGGATCCCCGTTCGGAGGGGCCGGCCGTTCAGCTCGTCGAACGCATGGGCGCCGACACCCACGGCGAGCCCGAATGCGACGAGCGCCCCGGCGACGATCTCGGGATCGGGCGCCGGCGAGATCGCCGCGCCCAGTAGCACGTATGACAGGTGCCACGCGGTGTACGGGGGATGGAGGAGCGTCCAGTAGTCGCGCCAGCCGCCCCTGCGCGCCGCGTAGAACGCCGGGGCCAACGATGCGCTGGCGGGTGTTCGCGGAGGCTTGGCCCCTGTTGCCCTCATCGCCGAGTGGCGCTCATCACGACACCGCCGCCCAGGCTCATCCGTCGCGTGCGAATGTCGGCCAGGCCGGCCTCCCGCCAGTACCGCTCGATGGCCACGACCGGATGATCGGCGTGGAAGCGCTCGATGCTCGGACCGAGGAACGCGCCCACGGCGGACCATCTCGCCGAGACGGCGCGACCCGCGAGGGGGAGGGCGATGCGCGTGTACAGCCACCACGGCGGACGCCACACGCCACCGGGCACGCCGAACTCGACCATCGCGACCCGGCCGCCAGGCTTCACGACCCGTGCGAGCTCGCGCATCGTCGTCGCGGGGTCGTCGACGTAACGCAGGAGATACGTGAACGTGAGGTGGTCGAACGCCGCGTCGGCGAACGGCAGGTGCTCCGCCCGTCCCTCGAGGATCGCCTCGAACACGCCGCCGCGCGTCCGCGCAATCCGCAGCATGTCCGCGCTCTGGTCGAGCCCGACGACGGCGCAGCCGTAGCGATCGTGGAGTGCCTGCGCCACCATCCCCGTGCCGGTCGCGACGTCGAGCACGCGGTCGGTCGGGCGGGCCTCGATCGCGTCGACCAGCGCCCGCCGCCAGCGCGGATCCTGGCCCAGCGAAAGGACCGTCGCGACCCGATCGTACGATCCCGCGATCCCGGTGAAGATGCGCTCCGCGTCGCCTGCCATCGTCAGGCAGCCTCCTGGGGCACGCCGGGTGTCATCGGCCGGCACTGGCCCGGCCAGCGTGTCCCGTGATCACCCCACCGAGCCGCTCGGGCAGGCTCGCGTCGGCCATCGTCCGCGCACCGATGGTTGCCGCTGTCGTTGGCTACGCCGCCGACCCTCCGACCGTTCACGGGCCCCACGGTAATCCACCGCCGCGAGCCCGCTCCGTGCGCTCGGGCATACGGCAGGTCCGCGTTCCGTGGGTGGATCCGCCGGCGGGTGCCTCAGCCCCCCGCCTGCCCTGCGGCCGACCACCCGTCCGTCACTTCGTCCTTATGAGCGGCGAAGGCGCCGAGAACCTCGTCCCGTTCTCGCTCCGGGACGTTGAACAAGACGAGCGTTCGTGCGAGCTCAGCCGCGACCTCATCGAACTCGGCAGGCGAGATGAGCAGCTCCCGATGAGCCTCCTCGAGGCCGACCGCCGTGCGCCCGGGCCTGGTTCCGAGGTATTCGAACGGTCCGCCGGCAACATGGCAGACCCACAGCGTTCGCATGAACTTCAGGCCTGGCAGCCTGGCCAGCTGGTTGGTATGCCACTCGCGGAGCGCAGGGTTCGGGGAATCCCGCCCGACCATGGGGTTGCTGACGATGGCGTCGCTGAACTGGTCCACGACCGCAGCGATGGCGAAGACGCCGCCGAGTCGGTCGTAGAGGCTCTGTTCTGTCACATCCTCACCCTCCGTAGCCGGCATTCCGGGATCGTCCCGTGTCGTCCATCGCGAGCACGGCTGCGCGATGGTTCCTTGTTCGTGCGCAATGCGGCCCCGGATTGCGCTCATGCTGTGATTTCCTCACCGAGCTCCTCCCGGGGCTGCTCCAAGCCGGGAGATGAATTCGCCCTGAGGTCGTCCAAGAACGACTGGTAGACTTCGCCGAACGGCGTCGCGAGGTCTGCGGGCTTGTCCAAGTCGAGGCTCCGAGTGCCTCGGCGGACCGGGTTCAAGCCTCAATCGCCGGTGGCTGAAGGAACCTCGGCGGGGTTGGGTAACGGTCAACCCCACCAGAATTCTCTTCGCCGATGCCTCGGGCGGGAGTAGCTCAGTTGGCAGAGCGGCAGCCTTCCAAGCTGCATGTCGCGGGTTCGAACCCCGTCTCCCGCTCCAAACCCCCTGGACCGCTCCAGGCGCCCGCGTGCCGACCCCGCGCCCGATCCCGGGCACGAGCGGCGGCGCTCCACGGCCCACCCCGCGCTGGACCGGAGCGGCTAGCCTTGTGGCAGTCACAGGGAGGTTCGCCGCGTGCCGCTGCCCGGCCGGGTCGCGCTGTTCACGAACGAGTACCCGCCGCACGTGTACGGCGGCGCCGGCGTGCACGTCGAGTACCTCAGCCGCGAGCTCGCCAGGCTGGTCCCGGTCGAGGTCCGCTGCTTCGGCGACCAGGACCTGGACGCGCCCAACCTCCGCGTCCGCGGCTACGGCCCGTGGGCCGCCGCGACCGATGACACCGACCCCCGTTTCAAGGGAGCCCTCGATGCGTTGCACCGCAGCCTGGCGATGGCCAAGGACACCCTCCACGCCGACGTGGTCCACACCCACACCTGGTACGCGGGCATGGCGGGCGTCCTGGCCAAGCGCCTGTGGGGCACGCCGCTGGTCGTGACGACCCACTCGCTGGAGCCGCTCCGGCCATGGAAGGTGGAGCAGCTGGGGAATGCCTACCACCTCTCGAGCTGGATGGAGCGCACCACGATCCTCGACGCGGACGCGATCATCGCGGTCTCCCGGGAGACGAAGGCCGACGTGCTCCGCTTCTACCCCGTTGACCCGGCGCGGATCCACGTCATCCACAACGGGATCGACCTCGACCAGTACCGCCCCGACCCGGCCACCGGCTACCTCGAGCGGTACGCCATCGACCCCGATCGGCCGTACGTCCTGTTCGTGGGCCGGATCACGCGCCAGAAGGGGATCATCCACCTGGTCAATGCCATCCCCGATATCGACCGCTCGCTCCAGGTCGTGCTGTGCGCCGGGGCACCCGACACCCCCGAGATCGGCGCCGAGATGGCGCACCGCGTGGCCGAGGTGAGCAAGGATCGGGGGGACGTGGTCTGGGTCCGCGAGATGGTGCCGCGCGAGGCGGCGATCCAGCTCTACTCCCATGCCGCGGTGTTCTGCTGCCCGTCGGTGTACGAGCCGTTCGGGATCATCAACCTCGAGGCGATGGCGTGCCGGACGGCGGTCGTCGCCTCGGCGGTGGGCGGCATCCCCGAAGTGGTCGTCCCGGACGAGACGGGGCTGCTGGTCGACGCCCGCATCCGCCCCGGCTCGTTCGACCCGGTGGACCCGGCCGCGTTCTCGGCCGATCTCGCCGCGGCGATCAACCGCGTCGGCCTCGACGAGCGGCTGCGCGACCGGATGGGGCGGGCCGGACGGCGCCGGGCCGAGGAGCACTTCAGCTGGGCCGCGATCGCGCGGCAGACGCTCGAGCTGTACGGGTCGCTGCCGGGCGGTGGCTGAGCCCGAGGGAGGAGCCATGGTGGGCATCAGGGACGGCTGGGGCCGGGTCGCGATCGAGAGCCTGGCCCCGAAGGTGGACGGCGGACGATTCCCGGTCAAGCGCATCGTGGGCGACCCCGTGGTGGTCGAGGCCGCGATCGTCGCCGACGGGCACGACCTCGTCTCGGCCGTCCTGCTCCACCGCCGGGAGGCCGATCCGGACTGGGTCGAGGTCCCGATGGAGTGGCTCGGGGACGACCGGTTCCGGGCGTCGTTCCGGGTCGACACCCTCGGCCGCCACCGGTACACCGTGCTCGCCTGGGTGGACCGGTTCCGCTCCTGGGCGCGCGACCTGGGCAAGCGCCTCGACGCCGGACAGGACGTCTCGGTGGAGCTGTTGATCGGCGTGGCCCTGGTCGAGGCGGCCGCGGCGCGGGCCGCCGACGACGGTGCGGCATCTGACGCGAAGATCCTGCGGGCGGCGGCCAGCCGCCTCAGGGCCGGCGGCTCCGCCGGCGCGGCCGATGCGCTCGACCCTGACCTGGCGGCGCTCCTGCTGCGGCACGGCGAGCGCCCGTTCGCGACCCGCCATTCGCCCGACCTGGTGGTCGTCGTGGACCGCGAGAGGGCGCGCTTCGGGGCCTGGTACGAGCTGTTCCCACGGTCCTGCTCACCGATTCCCGGCCGGCACGGCACGCTGCGGGACGTGGAGGCGCGGCTGCCCTACGTCGAGGCGATGGGCTTCGATGTCCTGTACCTGCCGCCCATCCATCCCATCGGCGAGGTCAACCGCAAGGGGCCCAACAACACCTCCGACGCCCGGCCCGGGGATCCCGGCAGCCCGTGGGCCATCGGGTCCGCGGAGGGCGGCCACACCGCGACCCACCCGGACCTGGGCACGCTCGAGGACCTCCACCACCTGCGCGACGCTGCAGCGGCGCGCAGGATCGAGCTCGCCCTCGACATCGCGTTCCAGTGCGCGCCCGACCACCCCTACGCGACCGAGCACCCGGAGTGGTTCCGGATGCGCCCCGACGGCACCATCCAGTACGCCGAGAACCCGCCCAAGAAGTACCAGGACATCTACCCGTTCGACTTCGAGACCGATGCCTGGCAGGCGCTGTGGACGGAGCTGCTCGCGGTGGTCCGGTTCTGGGCCGAGCAGGGGATCCGCATCTTCCGCGTCGACAACCCGCACACCAAGCCGTTCGACTTCTGGGAGTGGCTGATCGGCGAGATCAAGGCCGACTACCCCGACGCGATCTTCCTCGCCGAGGCGTTCACCCGGCCCAAGGTGATGTACCGGCTGGCCAAGCTCGGGTTCACCCAGTCGTACAACTACTTCCCGTGGCGGAACACCAAGGAGGAGCTCACCGAGTACCTGACCGAGCTCACCCGGACGGAGGTGCGCGAGTTCTTCGGGCCCAACCTGTGGCCCAACACGCCCGACATCCTGCCCGAGTACCTCCAGTTCGGCGGCCGGCCGGGCTTCGCCACCCGCGCCGTGCTCGCGGCCACGTTGGGGCCGTCCTACGGGCTGTACGGCCCGGCCTACGAGCAGTGCGTCGCGGCGCCGCTGGCGCCGGGCAAGGAGGAGTACCTCGACTCCGAGAAGTACGAGGTACGGCACTGGAACCTGGATGCGAAGGGCAGCCTGTCGGGCCTGCTCGGGCGGCTCAACGCGATCCGGCGGGACAACGCGGCCTTCCACGCCAACCACGGGCTGCGCTTCCACGACGTCGACAACTCCGAGCTCATCGCGTACAGCAAGCACAGCGTCGACGGCCGCAACCAGGTCCTCGTGGTCGTCAACCTCGACCCCCACCACGTGCAGGCGGGGTTCGTCACGCTGCCGCTCGACGAGCTTGACATCGACCCGACCCGGCCGTACCAGGTGCACGACCTGCTGAGCGATGCACGGTACCTGTGGCACGGCGCGCGCAACTTCGTGGAGCTGCGCCCCGAGCGCGACCAGGCGAACATCTTCGTGCTCCGGCGCTGGACGCGGTCGGAGGCCGACTTCGACTACTACCTGTGAAGGCGCCGGTGAGGCGCCGCCCGGGGCGCCGGGTGCTTGACCTGGCAACGATCGCTGCTAGGCTTGGCGCGTGAACGGTTTCGTCCCAAAGGGCTGCCCGGTACCGCAGTGCTCCTGTCGCCGGCGAGCGTCGGCGAGGGTCGAGCGCGCGGCTGCCCGGTAGGGACCGCTCACCGCCACCGGACCTTCTCCGGGCCTCGCGTCCCCTTCGTGCCGCGCGGCCTCGCCGCGCTCGTCCCGCTCGACCCGGAGACCATGCTCGTGTCACTGCGCACCCTGTCCACGCTCACCCCGTCGCCGGCCCGCCAGATCGATCCACGCGGCCAGCGGCTCGGTGCCGGCATCTCGGCCCTGATCCTGGGCGTTGCCTTCCTGGCGTCCGTGCCGCTGCTCGCGGTGCTGCTGGGGTTCAACCTCGCCGTCTCGGCACTGTTCGGCACCCGGCTGTTCCTGCCTGGTCGCGCCTGGCCGCTCGTACGGCGGTCACTCCGGCTGCGACCCACGGAGCCGGAGCACGAGTACCCGCCGCGGTTCGCGCAGGCCCTGGGTGGCACCGTCCTCGGCCTGGCCGCGATCGGGTTCCTGGCCGGCGCCCCGGTCGCCGGCTGGCTCCTCGCCGCCGCGGTGGCGGCGCTCCAGGGCCTGCTCGCCACGACCGGGATCTGCATCGGCTGCCGGTTGTACTTCCTGCGCTGGTGGGTGCCGACCCTGTTCGCGCGGGTGTTCCGCCGCGCCGATGCCGTCAGGCCGCTGATCGTCCCGACCCTGGACCGGATCGGCTAGCTAGCCGCACACCGATGGGCCCGCCGACCAGGAGGGCCGATGTCGCGGGTGGCGGGGTCGCCGGCGCCGGCGTCGCGGGTGCCGGCGTCCCTCGGATCAGCGCCCGGAGCGGTAGACGATCACCTCCACCCGTTCCAGCGTCACCACAAGGGCATCGAGGGCTTCGGGCGTTCGTCGCGGGTGCACAGGCGCCCGACGGCGAGCCCGCCCAGCACGGCGACCAGGCCGAGCACGACGGACCCGCCGAGGTTGAGCAGGGCGAGCGCCCACGCGCCGTCCTCGACCAGCCGCCACGACTCGAGCATGAACGTGGAGAACGTCGTGAACGCGCCCAGGAAGCCAATCATCACCGGCCCCCGCACCTCGGGCGTCAGCAGGTCCCGCTCGATCACCCACGCGAACAGCAGGCCCAGCACGAACGAGCCGGCCAGGTTGATCGCGAACGTGCCCAGCGGAAAGGCGGTCGGGTTGCGCTCGCTGATCCAGCCGTCCACCAGCCAGCGGGCGACCGCGCCCGCGAACCCGCCCACGCCCACCAGCAGCACCTGCATCGTGGACAGTCTGTCACGGCGGGGGCGGTTGCCGGCGGCCGTGGACGCCCCGGGGGGCGGCCCGCGGCGCCAACGGTGCTACTCGATGGACGGCACGCCCAGGATGTTGAACCCGCCGTCCACGTAGACGGTCTCGCCGGTGACCGCAGATGACAGGTCGGACCCGAGGTAGACGGCGGTCCGGCCCACGTCCTCGATCGTGATGTGGGCGCGCAGCGGCGCGATCTCGTCGAACGGCCCGTACAGCTTGCGGAAGCCGGCGATGCCGCCGGCGGACAGCGTCCGGATCGGGCCGGCCGAGATCGCGTTGACCCGGATGCCGTCGGGCCCGAGATCGGCGGCGAGGTAGCGCACCGAGGCCTCCAGGGCCGCCTTCGCCACGCCCATCACGTTGTAGTGCGCGACCACCTTCTCCGCGCCGTAGTAGGACAGGGTCAGGATCGAGCTGCCGCGGTGGAGGTACGGCCGCGCTTCGCGGGTCAGCGCGACCAGCGAGTAGGCGGACACGTCGAGCGCCAGCGCGAAGCCGCCGCGGGAGGTGTCCACGAACGCGCCGTCGAGGTCTTCGCGCTTCGCGTAGGCGACCGCGTGGACCAGGATGTCGAGGTCGCCGTTGCGATCGTGCCACTTGCCGAGGACGGCCCGGATCTGCCCGTCGGACCCCACGTCGCACGGCTCGATGAAGGTGCTGCCGATCAATTCGGCGAGCGGCCTGACGCGCCGCTCGATCAGGCTCTCCACGGACGAGAAGCCGACGGTCGCGCCCTGGTCGTGGAAGGCCTTCGCGATCCCCCACGCGATCGAGTGGTCGTTCGCGACCCCGAACACGAGCGCCTTGCGCCCGTCGAGCAGTCCCATTCGCGGCTCCTCCTCCGATTAGGCTGTGCGCATCATGCCCGAGCGACCTCCCGCCGACGACGCCCTGCGTGCAGCGCTGCACGGGATCCGTGGCCTGCTGCTCGACCTCGATGGCGTGCTGGTGCTGGCCGGGAAGGCGATCCCGGGGGCGCCCCAGGCCCTCGTCGACCTGGACCGCCGCCGCATCCCGTATCTCGTCGTGACCAACACGTCGCTCGTGTCGCGGGAGACGCTCGCGGGGTGGGGTCGCAGCGTGGGCTTCCTGACCCCGGCCGATCGCTTCCAGTCGGCGCTCTCGGCGTCGGCGGAGCTTGCCCGCCGCGAGTACGGGGACCGGCCGGTGTACGTGATCGCCTCGGACGACGCCATGTCCGAGTTCGACGGCGTCAAGGTCGTCGACGGACCTGCCGCGGACGCCGCCCCGGCGGACGTGGCCGCCGTGATCCTGGGCGATTCGCCGGACCAGCTCACGAAGCGGAACCTGGACCGCGCGTTCCGGCTCGTCCGCGGCGGCGCCGACCTGGTCGGGATGCACCGCAACCCGTGGTGGATCACGGACCAGGGACCGACCCTCGACGCCGGGGCGTTCCTGTTCGCCCTGGAGTGGGCGACGGGCCGCCGCGCGCGGATCGTCGGCAAGCCGTCACCCGCCTTCTTCCGGATCGCCATCGAGCGCCTCGAGGCCGAGGCGGCGGCCCGCGGGGAGCCGAGGCTGCGGCGTTCGGACCTCGCCATGGTGGGCGACGACATCGGCTCGGACATCCGCGGCGGGCAGCGCGCCGGCCTGCGGACCGTGTTCGTCCGGAGCGGCAAGCACGGGGACGCGGAGCTCGCGTCGGCCGCTCGGGGTGCGAGACCGGTTCGCCCGGACGCGGTCGCCCAGTCCATCACCGAGGTCGTCGCCGCCCTGGACTGATCGTGACGTCAGCCCGTGGGCCGCGTCACCCGGACGTCGTCCAGGCCAGCCTCCACGAGCGACCCGCCGGCCCCGTCCAGGGCCTCGAACCGGAGCCGGATCGTGGCGCCGGCCCAGGCATCCAGGTTGATGATCGCCGTGCGCCAGCGGCCGGCCAGCCGCGTCGGGGCGCCCGTCCGCTGCCAGACCACCGTCTGCGTCCCGTCGCCCGCCTCGACGATCGCCTGGAGATGGTCGGCCGACGTCGAGCTCAGGCCGTGCGCCCACAGGTAGCGGAAGGTGAGCGTCTGGCCCGGCCCCGCCGGCAGGGCGATCGGGATCGAGCGCACCGTCGTGCGGCCGTCCAGGTCGTGGGACAGCGCCGACGAGCCGGCCGCGAGGCCGGTGACCAGCGCAGCCCGGCCGGAGGGCGTGGTCGTCGGCTGGATCATGAGGCCGGCGGACCGGGTGCCCTGGGGGTTGCCGCGCGCCCAGCGCCCGGACGCGGGCGCCGTGTCGGTCCCATCCGGGTTCACCTGCCAGCCACGGGCCACCTCTAGGTCGTCGTCGAACGCCCCGCAGCGCGCGGTCCGGACGTCGCTGCCCAGCACGGCCAGCGGACACCAAGCGCGCTCTGCCAGCCACAGCACGGCCTCCTTGTTGCGGGCCGTCTCCTTCGCGATCAACGGCGTCTTCGGGTAGTCCTTCGCCGACAGCTCGATCGTGTACGCGAAGATCCGGTACCTGCCGTACTCGTAGTCATGGGTCGTGCCCGAGGTGATGTACAGGTCGCTCGCCTGCTCGGGGCGATAGCCGTTGGTGGCCGCCATGTGCCGGCCGATCTTCACCAGCGCCGCATGGTCCTGGCTGGTCATGTCGCCCGGGACGTTGGCCCTGGTGTAGCCGTACGACCAGAGCACCAGCCGGCCGTACTCGTGGAACGAGATCGCGACCCGGATCTGCTGGACGCCGCCGACGACGCGGCTGGCCAGGAAGTCCCGGAACGCTCGGGTCTCGGGCGCCGAGAACGCCGCCCGACCGCGGTACGTGATCGCGAGCGGGTTCCTGCTCGTCCGGCCGCCGCCACCCCAGCGGTAGCCGTAGTTGCGATTGAGGTCGGTGCCGATCGCGGTCGTGCCCGCGTTGGGTTGGCGGTTCTTGCGCCAGAAGTGGAAGCGGCCGCCCGAGATGTCGTACTGGGCACCGTCGGGGTTGACCGCGAACACGATCCAGGTCTCGCGGGTGTCGACGATCCTCGTGATCCGGGCGTCCCTGCCGTAGCCGTCGGCCAGCCAGTGGAGGATGTGCAGGGTCATCTCGAGGCCCATGTGCTCGTCGGAGTGGTGGAGGCCGTCGTACAGGATCTCCGGCTCGTTCTCGTCCAGCGTGACGTTGTCGCTGACCTTCGCCGCCCACAGCTGCCGACCCTGGTAGCTGTGGCCGATCGAGAGCAGGCGGACGATGTCCGGGTGCGCGGCCTGGACGGCCTGGATGTCGGCGACCATCTCCGGGTACGTGTGGAACCCTTCCCAGCCCGCCGGGAACTCGGTCGCGGCGCGCACCGGCGCGGCCGCCAGGGGTGACGCGAACGGAGCGGCCGCGGCGACCGGGATCGAGACGCCGGCGGCGAGGACCAGGGAGACGACGAGGCGGCGAGCACGGCTGGTCACGCGCCCATCATGCGCGCCCGCGCCACCCGCCCGCACGTCCCCGGCACGGGCGCGGTCTCGTCCGTCTGGCGCACGCACGGTCGCCCGCCGGCGCCGTTCGCGCCCGGCGGACGAGCCGGCTATCTCGCGGCGCGGTAGCGGAGGTAGACGACGCTCGAGCTGAAGGTGCGGGTCTCGACGAGCTTGAGATCCACCCGGCGCTCGCGCCGCGGAAAGAACGGAATGCCACCGCCCACCAGCACCGGGTAGACCATCGTGCGGTACTCGTCGATCAGACCCAGGGCGGCAGCCTCGGCGGCCAGCGTCGCGCCGCCGATCGCGATCTCGCCCTCCCCGGGCTCGGCTCGCAACCGCTCGATCTCCTCCGCCAGGCCGCCGGAGGCCAGGCGGGCTTTGCCCTGCACCGCCGACAGCGTGGTGGAGAACACCACCTTCGGGAGCGGCTTCCACAGCGCGGCCCACTCGAGCTCTGCGTCGTCGAGCGATTGGTCCTGGTCGGCGGTCTCCCAGTACAGCATCGTCTCGTACAGCCGTCGTCCCATCAGGTGGACATCGACCCCTCGAATGTCGTCGATCCAGAAGCGGAAGACGTCCGTATCGGGCGCCGTCCAGTCGAAGGTGCCGTCCGGCCCGACGATGTAACCGTCAAGCGACACGCCCATTGAATAGGTCACGCTGCGCATCAGAAGTCCTCCCTCGGTAACGGATTCCACAATACGACCGCCGGACGCCGCAGGACTCATCGCGGCTCGCCGGGTCACCTGGGCTCCCACCGCACGCACGCCCCAGGTATGCCTGCACGCCCCCGGTATGCCTGCCAGGCATCGCCGACGGCTTCCGCCGACGGGCTTCCGCCGCTCGGATCGGTCCGTTGGTGCGGGTTCACCATCGTTGTGGCGTCTGTCATGCCTGCTGCGCATCGGGAAGCGCCTGCGACGGCCCATCGCGTTCGCTCGGGCGCGACATTCGCTGGGCTACTCCTGCCAGGCATGGGCTTGCAGGAGTAGGCCCTCACGGGACATGGCGGACGTCGTGGGGCAGTGGCAGAGTGGCGGCGGGTCGCATCTGCGTCTCGGGCCTGCGATCGCATCCGAGCTCGCCGCCCTGGTCCGCACGCCGTCCGGCTCTCTGGCCCTCCCGCCCGTCGACCCGCCCGGACTACACTCGCAGCAACGACCGACCGTACAGCCGCGCCGCCCGCCGATCACGCGGGTCGCGCCCCACGGGAGCCTGCGATGACCGCCGAGCGGATCAAGATCACGTACGCCACCCTGCGCGCCGACAACGAGGAGCTGCACCAGCTCTACGAGGCCGGCCTGGAGAAGGCCAAGGCCCGCCTTGGCGCGTACCACCGCAACTTCGTCGACGGGGCCGAGCGCGACGGCGACGGCACGTTCGAGATCCGCTCGCCGATCGACACGGACATCCTCGTCGGCACCTTCGCCAAGGGCACTCGCAAGGACGTCCAGGACGCGATCGCGGCGGCCAGGCGGGCACAGCCGGCGTGGTTCCGCCTCGGCTGGGAGGAGCGGCTCCGAATCCTGCGGGCCGCCGCGGAGCTGATCTCCGAGCGCCAGATGGAATACGGCGGTTTGATGGCGATCGAGGTCGGCAAGACCCGCCTGGAGGCCCTGGGCGAGGTCGAGGAGGCGGCCGACCTGATCCGCTACTACGCGAAGACGGCCGAGGACAACGCGTTCTACGACCACCCCATGGACAACCTGGGCGACGCCGCGGTCCACACTCGGACGATCCTGCGCCCGCACGGCGTGTTCGCGGTGATCAGCCCGTTCAACTTCCCGATGGCGCTCGCCGTCGGGCCGTCGGCGGCCGCGATGATGGCCGGCAACGCGGTCGTGTTCAAGCCGGCGTCGGCCTCGGCGATGACGGCGATCGCGATCATGGAGGCGTATCGCGACGCGGGCGTGCCCGACGGCGTGTTCAACCTCGTCATGGGCCCTGGCGACACGGTCGGCGACGAGCTCCAGACCAACCAGGGCATCGACGGGATCGTGTTCACCGGCTCGTACGAGGTCGGTTTCGAGCTGTTCCGCAACTTCAGCGTTCGCTACCCGCGCCCGTGCGTCGTCGAGATGGGCGGCAAGAACCCGGCCATCGTCCTGCGCAGCGCCGATCTCGAGGAAGCGGCCGAGGGCATCATGCGGGCCGCGTTCGGGTTCGGTGGCCAGAAGTGCTCGGCCAACAGCCGGGTCTACGTCGAGCAGCCCGTGCACGACGAGCTGGTGAGGATCCTGGTCGAGAAGACCGAGAAGCTGGTCGTGGGCGACCCGCTGCCGCGCACCGCGTTCCTGGGCCCGGTCATCGACCAGAAGGCGGTGGACCGGCACCAGCAGGCGGTTGCCGAGGCGCGTCGCGACGGCGTCGTGTTCACCGGCGGCGAGCACCTCACCGACGGCGCCCTGGCCCGCGGCTTCTACGTGGAGCCGACCGTGGTGGGCAAGCTGCCGGCGACCCACCGGCTGTTCCAGGACGAGCTGTTCGCACCGTTCACCGCCGTCCATGCCGTCGCGTCGCTGGACGAGGCGCTGCGCCTGGCCAACGACAACGTCTACGGCCTGACCGCCGGCGTCTACTCGTCCGAGCCGGCCGAGGTCCAGCGCTTCCTCGAGGAGATCGAGGCGGGCGTGCTGTACGTCAACCGGCGCGCCGGAGCGACCACCGGCGCCTGGCCGGGCGTGCAGGCCTTCGGCGGCTGGAAGGGCTCCGGCTCGACCGGCAAGGCCGGCCTGTCGATGTACTACGTCGCCCAGTTCCTCCGGGAGCAGAGCCACACCGTCGTGGACTGAGCGCGGCCCGTCCGGCGGGGGATTGGAACCGAAGCGTGCAGCCCGCCGCCGGGCGACGGCTGCTGCTGGCGGTCAGCCTCGCGGCCGGGCTGTCGGCCTGCTCTGCCATCCCGTGGCTGTCGACGTCCGGGCCGCCGCTCGGCGTCCCCGTCGTGACGCGCCCGGACCGGATGCGGCTCGAGGTGTCGAACGGTACGACGATCGCGGTCCGGCTGACGGTCAACGGCCAGCCCGGCCGTCCCGTTGCGGCCGGCCAGAGCCTCGACGTCGGGGTGGACGACATCGGCCCGCCACCCTGGGCGGCCCAGGTCCGAACCGTCGCCGGTCGCGTGCTCTTGGAGCTGGTCGTCAGTGCCGGCGACGTCGTCACCCAGGCGAATGGCGACGGCTCGCGCTCTGCCCAGGGCCCTGGCGCGCGCGTCGATCTGTCGTGCGGCCGGATCGATATCTGGTCGGGGCCGCCCCTCATGGGACCCTTCCCCGGCCCGGGCACCCCCGGCGACTGCAACCCATAGCGGTCGTCCGTCCGTGTAGCGGTCGTCCGTCCGTGCCGACCCCTGGCGGCGGGTACCCGAGCGGCGCCCCATGGATGGCCGTGGTTCAGCCCTGTCGCTCCTCCGGCCACAGGGAGCGGCTGATCGATGCGCCGACTCGCGCTCCGACCAGCCCGCCGACGAAGGTCCCGATCAGCAGCGCGAGCCCGAGCGCGACCGGGTTGACGTCGAAGCCGAGGACCACGATCACCGCCAGGCCGATCCCCACGACGCACCCGATCGTCCCGCACACGATGGAGGCGACCCACGACCAGGACGCTCGGCGTGGCAGCGGGTCCCGACGAGCCCGGCGCGGCTCGCGCAGGCGCCTGGCGCCCAGGACCAGGGTTCCGACGTTCACCAGGGCGACGCCGGCGAGACATCCCCATAGCGCCGGCTGGTAGACACCGGTCGCGTTCTGGGTCGACCAGCTCCGGATCTGGTTGTCCATGTTCCGGAGCGCGCTCACCCCCAACAGCAGCATCGCGACGCCCGCGATCGTGGGCAGCCAGCGGACGATCCAGGTGGTCGAGTCGGCGACGTCACGGTTCAGCACGAGGCCCAGCACCAGGATCGCCAGCGCCGCGATCAGGAACCCGTCGAACAGGCCACCCCAACCGCCCACCGTCTCGGGCGGCGGGTTGCCGACCTTCGTCAGCCAGGGCAGGGGAGAGCAGGCGATGGCCGCCAGGGCACCCACGACCACCAGCACCCGCGCCGGATCGCGCAGCTGCGAGCGCGGCGGCCGGTGCGCGGCTGGCTGCGGCTCGAGCAGCCCGGCGAGGGAGGGATCCGGGTCTGCCCGTCCACGATCGCTCACCCGGCTACCGTATGGCCGTGGGGGAGCGGCGTCAACGAAGCGACCCGGCTGCGCTGTGGCCCCGGTTCCGGGACCTTCGGACCCCTGCCGCGACGGTCCGGTGCTATGCTGCCGATATTCACCCTGCATAGGATCTATGCGTCCCGACCCGCCCTGACACCGAACCGGTAAGCCCAAGGAGGCCACGTGTCGACCCCGCTCCAGGCGCGTCCCATCCCGGACATCGTGACCGCGCTGCCAGGCCCCAGGGCCCGCGCGCACATCGAGTTCGACCACGCCTGGACGAGCCCGAGCCTCCCCCGCGCCTATCCGCTCGTGCCCGTGCGCGGCCTGGGCTGCGCGATCGAGGACATCGACGGCAACGTGTTCCTCGACTTCGCGGCCGGGATCGCGGTCAACAGCACCGGGCACAGCCACCCCGAGGTCGTGGCCGCGATCCAGCGCCAGGCAGCGGAGCTCCAGCATTTCAGCGCCAGCGACTTCTACCTGCCGATCTACGCCGAGGCGGCGGCGGAGCTCGCCCGGATCTCGCCCATGGAGGACGCCACCCGGGTGTTCATCGGCAACTCCGGCGCCGAGGCGGTCGAGGCCGGCATCAAGCTCGCCCGGCATCACACCGGCCGGCCCAACCTGATCGCGTTCCTGGGCGCGTTCCACGGCCGGACGATGGGCGCCGTCAGCCTGACCGCCAGCAAGGCCAAGTACCACGACCACTTCGGACCGCTGCTGCCGGGCGTCTACCACGTGCCGTTCGGCAACGTGGGCCTGGCCGAGATCGAGCAGCGCATCTTCAAGCGCCTGATGCCGGCCGACGAGTTCGCGGCCGTGATCGTGGAGCCGATCCAGGGCGAGGGCGGCTACGTCGTGCCGGAGGACGATTTCCTGATCCGGCTGCGCGAGCTGTGCGACCGCCACGGGATCCTGCTCATCGCCGACGAGGTCCAGTCGGGCGCCGGGCGGACGGGCAAGATGTGGGCGATCCAGCACTGGGACGTCGAGCCGGACATCCTGCTGACTGCGAAGGGCATCGGGTCCGGCCTGCCGGTCTCGGCGATGATCGCGAAGGCCGGGATCATGACCTGGGGTCCCGGGGCGCACGGCAGCACCTACGGCGGCAACCCGATCGCCCTGGCCGCGCTGCTGGCGACGATCCGCCTGCTCGAGAACGGGTTGATCGCGAATGCGGGCATCCGCGGGCACCAGCTCCAGGACGGGCTGAGCCCGCTGCTCGAGCGGTTCCCGGCGCTGGTCAGGGACGTCCGGGGCAAGGGCCTCATGATCGGCATCCAGTTCGACTCCGGCGACACGGCCGAGGCCGTCCAGCAGCAGGCGTTCGACCATGGCCTGCTGGTGCTCGAGGCGGGTGACGACTGCGTCCGGATGTCCCCGCCGCTCGTCGTCTCGCAGGCCGAGGCGGAGACCGCGATCCGGATCTTCAGCGAGGCCGTCGCGCACGTGGCCGCCCATCGCGCCGAGGACGAGGGCGAGGTGCTGAGGGCCGCTCGCGAGGGCCTGCTGACCCCGAGCATCGAAGCCGCCGGCTGATCGTCCGACGGCCATGTCGGGCAAGGTCGCATCGATGCGCGATGCCGTCGCGGACCTGGTCCGCGACGGCGACACGGTCGCGATCGAGGGGTTCACCCACCTGATCGGCTTCTCGGCGGGCCACGAGATCATCCGCCAGAGGAGGCGCGACCTGACGCTGGCCCGGATGACCCCCGACGTCATCTATGACCAGATGATCGCGGGTGGCGTCGCCCGCAAGCTGATCTTCAGCTGGCTGGGCAACCCGGGCGTCGGCGGGCTCAACGCCATCCGCCGGCGGATCGAGCCCGCCAGCGTGGGCGAGGGAACCGCGCTCGAGATCGAGGAGTACAGCCACTTCGGCATGGTCGCCCGGTACACGGCCGGAGCGGCCAACCTGCCGTTCATGCCCTTGCGCTCGTACTTCGAGACCGACCTCCCGGTCGCCAACCCCCTGATCCGGCCGATCCGCTCGCCGTACTCCGACGAGACGGTGTACGCGGTGCCGCCGCTCAACCCCGACGTGACGATCGTCCACGCGCAGCGTGCCGACGCCGACGGCAACACCCAGGTCTGGGGGCTGCTGGGCTGCCAGAAGGAGGCCGCGTTCGCCGCCGATCGTGTGATCGTGGTCGTCGAGGAGCTGGTCGACGAGGCGGTGGTCCGGGCCGATCCCAACCGCACGATCATCCCCGGGCTCATCGTGGACGCCGTGGTCGTCGAGCCCTTCGGCGCCCATCCCTCCTACGTCCAGGGCGTGTACGACCGCGACAACCGCTTCTATCTCGACTGGGATCCGATCAGCCGCGACGAGGACGCGCTCCAGGCCTGGCTGCGCGAGTGGGTGTACGACCTCGACGGGCGCGCGGCCTACGTGGACAAGCTGGGCGCCGACCGGGTCGCCTCGCTGCGGCCCGGGACCGCCCCGTCCGGCTCCGTGGACTACGGGGACTACCGATGAGCCGCCTCCACCGCCATCGACGGCTCCCGCCGCCGGTGGAACGCCCCGGGTGCGCTCCGGCGGTTCGCGGCACCGCCGGCCTCGCACTGGAACGCTGCGCGCGTCGGACGGCGGCGGAGGTGGCCGGAGCGCGCCGGTTGGAACGCCCGGGGTTCCCGTCAGCGGCGACCGCGATCGCCAACCGCCGCAGTGAACGCCCCGCGTTCCAGACGGCCGGGGCTGCCCCGCACGCCGCGACGGCCGGGGCTGCCCCGCACGCCGCGACGGCCGGCGTCGCCGCCGCCGCGGCGGAACACGTATCGCTCGCGTGGGACCCGAACCGATGACCTCCACCAAGTCCGAGATGATGATCGTCGCGGCGGCCCGGGAGCTCGCCGGCCAGCACGTCTGCTTCGTGGGCGTCGGGCTCCCCAACATCGCTGTCAACCTCGCCAAGCGCACCGTCGCCCCGGACCTCGAGCTCGTCTACGAGGCCGGCGTGTTCGGTGCCCGGCCGGCCCGCCTGCCGCTCAGCATCGGCGACCCGACCATCGTCACCGGGGCGACCGCGGTGGTGTCGATGTTCGAGCTGTTCGCGTTCTACCTGCAGCGGGGCCTGATCGACGTCGGGTTCCTGGGCGCCGCCCAGATCGACCGCTTCGGCAACATCAACACCACCGTCATCGGCGACTACGCGGCGCCCACGACGCGCCTGCCGGGCTCGGGCGGCGCGTGCGAGATCGCGATCAACGCGCGCCAGGTGTTCGTGATCATGCGCCAGTCCAGGCGCTCGTTCGTCGAGCGCATCGACTTCCGGACCTCGCCCGGCAACCTCGGCGGTGCGGAGCAGGCCGAGCGCATCCGACGCGCCGGCGGCTGGCACGGGCGAGGGCCGAGCGTCGTCGTGACCGACCTCGGGATCTGGCACTTCGACGACACCGGCGAGATGCGCCTCGACTTCCTGCACCCGGGCGCGACCCTGGACGAGGTCCGCTCGACGATCGCCTGGGAGCCGCGGATCAGCGATGACCTGGCGCCGACGCCGGCGCCCAGCGACGAGGAGCTGCGCCTGGTCCGCGAGGAGCTCGACCCCGGCGGCGTCTACACGCGGTAGCACGGACGCACGGGCGCCGGATCAGGGAGCCTCGCGCGGCCGAACCACCAGCACGGGGCACGGGGCGTGCCGGACGACGTGATCCGAGACGCTGCCCAGGAAGAACCGGCCCACCGCGCCTCGACCGTGGCTGCCCACGATCACGATGTCGGCGCGCTCCGCCTCGGCCGCCTCGACGATCATGTCCCCCGGGTCGCCCTCCCAGACGAGGAACGACACCGCCACGCCCTCGAGTCGGCCGCGCTCCACCAGTGTCTGGGCGAGCTGCTCCCGCCGGCCGCGCACCTGGTCCACCCGGGCGCTGTAGTGTCCGCCCGGGCGGAGCAGCGTGCCCGGGTCGATCACCGAGACGGCGAGCAGGGACGCGTCAAGGCGGCGGGCCAGGGCGAACGCCTCGTCGGTGGCCGAGGCCGACGCCTCGCTGAGGTCGGTCGCGAGCAGCAGCTTCTCGTGTCGGGGCAGCGCGCCGCGCGCCAGGGCGTCGTACGTCACCGTGGACACGACGTCGGGATCCAACGGCCGCGGGCTCAGCTGGGCGGCAGGATGACGAGCGCCGTCACCATGCCGTACATGCCGTCGAGTCCCTCGGCATGGGGGAGGATGTGGCAGTGGAAGGCCCACACCCCGGGACGCTGGCAGTCGATGATCGCGTCCCACCGCTCGCCCGGGTTGACGCCCAGCGTGTCGCAGTGGAACGACGCGCCGCCGAGCGGCGCGCCGTCGCGCGCGACGACGTGCATCCGGAACCCGTGGGTGTGCCACGGGTGGGTCATGATCCCCTCGTTCATGAACCGGATCAGGACCTTGTCGCCCACGTTGGCCACGATCGGCGTGGTGGCCGGGAAGCCGTGCCCATTGATCGTGAACCCGCCCAGCGAGTCGTTGTGGATGAACACGACCTCCTTGGTCACGCCGTACTTGCGGTCGTAGCGTTGCCTGGGGTCCTTGGGGTCGACGATGAATGCCCCCAGCAGCCCCCGCCCGACCTGGTCGGTCGCGTTGTGGTGCGAGTGGTACATGTGCGACCCGGACGGGCTGGCCTCGAACTCGTAGCTGAACGTCTCGCCGGGCCCGAACGGGATCTGGTTGACGAACGCGACCCCGTCCTGGCGGAAGTCGGCGGGCTCCAGGCCATGGAAGTGGACGCTGGTGGTCTCGGCCAGGTTGTTGGTGAAGTTGATCCGGACCTTGTCGCCCTCGGTCACGCGCAGGAGCGGTCCCGGCCACATCTTGCCGTAGCCCAGTGCCTTGACCGGCGGGTTGACGGCATCGATCGGCCACTCGATCTCGTCCACGGTCAGGTCGAAGACCTTGGTCCCATCGGGGTCGACAGTCGGGTCGAGGGGCTGGTTGCCCTGGCTGACCTTGGTGAACTCCGGATCATCGGTGTTGGGCCCCAGCACGTTGTCCAGGATGTCCCCCAGGCCCAGCGGACCCGACAGGTTGCCCACGAACCGGCGGACCTTGACCTGGGCGTTGAGGTCGTGCTCGGTCCAGCCGGCCGGCAGCGCGACCGACGGGGAGGGGTTGGGGGACGGGGAGGCGGAGGCGATCGCCGAGGCGGATGGCGACGGCGCCACGCTCGCCGACGCGCTGGGAGCGGTGGTCGGGGGCGGGGTCGCCGCCGCCGGCGTGGCGGGGGCCCCGAAGCTCCAGGTGGGCGCTCCCGCCGGGGCGCAGGCGGCGAGGCCGGCAGCGACCAGGCCGCCACCTGCCAGGCCGGCGGCCCGCAGGAAGCCGCGGCGGCTGAGGGCGCTGATCGCGCTGATCGTGGGATCCGCCGCGCGCTCGGACGGAGTCTCGTCGGTGGTCTCGGTGACGGTGGGTTCCACGAGCACGCGATCTCCGGTGCAGGGGGGACGAGTGGATCCTGAAATGGTCCGGGGGCGCGGTTCCGGTGCGAAGTGACCAAAGTCCCTAAGGCCCGGGACCGACCGCCCGCGGCCGACGGTGGGCTGCTAGTCTGCCATCGATGTCCGCCCGCCCGCCGTTCCTCGCAGCGTTCCCGATCGTCGAGATCCTCGAGGCCCTGGAGCGCTGGCAGCGGGATCCGACGCCGGCCGGTCGCGACGCCGTCGCATCGGCGCTCGACGGCGTGCTCGAGGTCGCCGGGGCGCGCGGTGCCGTCCTCGAGATCGCAGCGCCGCCCCTGCCGGCGCTGCTCGTCGGTACCGGCACGCTCGCGGGGCGCGAGGACCTCGCGCGGCAGGCGAGCACGGGCGACCTCGCCGGGTACCCGCTGGGCGCCCACGAGGATCACGAGGTGCTGGGACGCCTCGTGCTCGACGCCCCCGAGAGCGGGGCGGGCGTCGTCGTCCGGGCGATCAGCGCGGCGGTCGATGCCGCCTGGTCGCGGGCGCAGGTCCACGTCCGGGCGGAACGGCTGGCGGCGCTCGAGGCGGCGACGCGGGCGGTGTCCGCGGAGCTGGACGTCGACCGCGTGCTGCAGGTCATCGTCGACCGCGTCCGGGAGCTGGTCGGGGCCCGGTTCGCGGCCCTCGGGATCGCCGACGGCCGGGGGCGGATCGAGCGCTTCATCTCGAGCGGCATCAGCCCGGAGGGACGGGCCGCGATCGGCCACGTGCCCCTCGGCAAGGGGCTCCTGGGCATGATCATCCGCGACGGCAGCACGATCCGCGCCGAGGACATCGCACGGCACCCGGCTCGCTACGGGTTCCCGCCCAACCATCCCGTGATGACCTCGTTCCTGGGCGCCCCGGTGCTGCTCAAGGGGCGCTCCGTGGGCAACCTGTACCTCGCCGACAAGCAGGGCGGCCTGGCGTTCACCGAGGACGACGAGCGACTGGTCGAGATGTTCGCGGTCCATGCGGGGATCGCGATCGAGAACGCTCGCCTCCACGACCAGGTCCAGCGGCTGGCCGTGGTGGACGAGCGGGAGCGCATCGGCAAGGACCTCCATGACGGGATCATCCAGGCGATCTACGCGGTCGGCCTGTCGCTCGAGGACGTCCCGGAGCTGGTCGAGGTCGCCTCGGGGCGCGACGAGGCGATCGCCCGGGTCGACCGCGCGATCGACGCCCTCAACCTCGTGATCGCCGACATCCGCTCCTACATCCTCCGCCTGCGGCCGGGGATGGGCGGCGAGGAGGACCCGGTGGCCGGCCTCGCCCGGCTGGGCGAGGAGCTGGGCATGCACGCGGCCGTCGATCTCGAGATGGACCTCGAGCGCGGCGCCGACCTGCTCCGGGCGCTGCCGCCGGACCGCCGCTCGGACCTGCTGTTCATCGTGCGCGAGGCGCTCTCGAACGTCGCCCGCCACGCCGGCGCCTCGCGCCTGGCGATCACGCTCGACGAGGTGGACGGCGAGCTCGTCCTGCGGGTCGAGGACAACGGACGGGGCTTCGACCCGGCCCTGGTCGACGGCCCGGACCCGTCCGGGAGGCACCAGGGCCTGGCCAACATGCGCGGCCGCGCGATCGGGATGGGCGGGACGTTCGCGATCGAGCACCCCGACGGGACGGGCACGCGTATCATCGTGCGAGTGCCGGCGCCGTCCAACGCCGAGCCCGGGGAGCCCGCTCCCTCCGCTGCCGGAGAGAACTGACCGTGACAGACCAGACCTCGCGTCCCCTGCGGCTCCTCGTCGTCGATGACCACGAGGTCGTCCGACAGGGCCTGGTTGCCCTGCTCGACCGTCGCGAAGGCTTCCAGGTGGTCGCCGAGGCGGGCACGGCCGCGGAGTCCATCGAGCAGGCACGGCGGTTCCAGCCCGACATCGTGGTCATGGACGTCCGGCTCCCCGACGGGTCCGGGATCGAGGCCTGCCGCGAGATCCGCGCCGAGCTGCCCGCCACGCGGGTGGTGATGCTCACCTCGTATCCCGACGAGGAGGCCGTCCTGTCGGCGATCGTCGCCGGCGCGTCGGGCTACCTGCTGAAACAGATCCGGGCACGCGACCTCGTGGCGGCCCTGGAGTCGGTCGGGCGCGGCGAGTCGCTGCTGGACCCGGCCGTGACCGAGAAGGTCCTGGAGCGGGTGCGCCGGATCGCCACCGGCGCGTACACCGACGAGATGGCCCAGCTGACCGCCCAGGAGCAGCGGATCCTGCTGCTGGTCGCCGAGGGCAAGACCAACAAGGAGATCGCGAGCGAGGTCTTCCTGTCCGACAAGACGGTCAAGAACTACGTGAGCTCGATCCTGTCCAAGCTGAACCTGGAGCGGCGCGCGCAGGCGGCCGCGTTCGTGGCCAAGCACCGGCTGGACCGCGGCGGGGGATAGCCGCCGGTTGGAGGATGATCTCGTCACCTGGGGGCGGGTCCTCCGGATCGAGACGCGGGGACGCCGTTCCGGGCGTGCGGCCCGGGCGGTCGTGGGCTACGTTGAGCGGCCCGACGGGGTGCTCGTGATCGCCGCCGGCGACCCCGACGCGGACTGGGCGCTCAACCTGATCGAGGATCCGGACTGCCGGATCACGATCGGCGATCTTGCCTGGGACGGGACCGCGCGGCTGCTCGATCCCGCGGAGCAGGCGGCCGCCGTGCGCGACCTGATCCTGCGCTACGGCACCCCGGCGGAGCGCCTCGGCAGCGGGCCCGCGTTCGAGCTCCACCTCAGCGGTAGCCGACGGGCTGAGCGGCCGAGGGGCTGAGCGGCGGCCGAGGGGCTGAGCGGCCGACGGCCTGAGCAGCCGTCGGGTGGCCCTCCGCCTCGCCGCCGGCGCGCCGCCTGGCATCGGTTGCGGCCCGTCCGCGGCCGACGGTCGCTCCGGCCCCGGGGCTGGTGCCATCCGGCCGGACGCGCGCGGGGATGGTCCACCTAGACTCGACCCATGCGTATCGTCACCCCCGAGGAAGCCGTCGCCGGGATCCGGTCCCGCGACCAGGTCTACGTCCAGTGCGCCGCCGCCACGCCCGAGGTCCTGCTCGAGGCGCTCGTCGCCCGGGCTCCCGAGCTGCGCGACGTCGTGATCGCTCACCTCCACACCGAGGGACCGGGACCCCACCTCGCCCCCGAGATGGCGCCGCACTTCCGGCACCGGGCGCTGTTCATCGGGCCCAACGCGCGGCGGGCCGTGAACGAGGGCCGTGCGGACTTCGTGCCGGTGTTCCTGTCCGACGTCCCCGAGCTGTTCAGCTCGGGGGCGCTGCCGCTGGATGCGGTGCTGGTCAACGCCACGCCGCCCGACGCGCACGGCTTCTGCTCGCTGGGGACGTCCGTCGAGGCCATGCACGCCGCGATCGACGCCGCCACGACCGTCATCGTCCAGTTCAACCGGGCGATGCCCCGCACGCTCGGCGCCTCGTTCATCCACGTCAACCAGATCGACCTCGCGATCGAGGTCGACGAGCCCGTGTACGAGGTCCCGAGCCCGCCGATCGGCGATCTCGAGCGACGGATCGGCCAGTTCATCGCGGACCTGGTGCCCGACGGGGCGACGCTCCAGTTCGGGATCGGCGCCATCCCGGCCGCCACGGCCGAGTTCCTGTCGAGCAAGCACGACCTGGGCATCCATACCGAGATGTTCACCGACGCCGTGGTCGAGCTGGTCGAGGCCGGCGTGATCACCGGCGACCGCAAGGCACGCAACCGGGGCAAGCTCGTGGCGTCGTTCATGATGGGCACCGGCAAGCTCTACGACTTCGTCAACGACAACCCGATGGTCGAGATGCGGGCGGTCGACTTCACCAACGACACTCACGTGATCCGGTCGTTCCAGAACATGACCGCGATCAACTCGGCCATCGAGGTGGACCTCAGCGGCCAGGTCGTGGCCGACTCGATCGGGTACCGGATGTACTCGGGCATCGGCGGCCAGATGGACTTCATCCGGGGAGCGGCCCTCGCTCCCGGCGGGCGGCCGATCATCGCCCTGCCGTCGACGGCCGCCTCGGACGGCTCGGTGTCGCGGATCACCCCGGCGCTCAAGGAAGGGGCGGGGGTGGTGACGACGCGCGCCCACGTGCGGACCGTGGTCACCGAGTGGGGGGTCGCCGAGCTGTGGGGCCGGAGCCTCCGGGAGCGGGCGAAGGCGCTGATCGCGATCGCCCACCCGGACCACCGCGATCGGCTCACGTTCGAGGCACGCAAGCACCACGAGCTGTAGCCGGCCCGCGAGGCCCGGAGCCGGCCCCGGCGATCGGGGCCCGGGAATCGAACGACCCCGGCCGATCGGCCAGGGCCCAGAGAGGTTCGGGTGGGTGCCGGGCGTCCCCTCCGGCACCCACCTCACCCGCAGTCTCAGCGACTGGAATGGCATCGGTGAGTGCCGATCGGACCCCCTTGGCGGGACCTAGGTCCTCTCCGGCAGGGCGCCCCGGCCGGGGACCGTTGGTTGCCCGGCCGGGCATGCTTGGCGAACGCGGAGGTGGACACCGTCGCGTCCGCCTGCTGGTTCCCGCGGATCGGCGCGGGCGACCGCGAGAGCCCCTCCCTGCGAGGTGATCATGCGCACCGAACGCGTGCTGATCATGGGCGCCGCCGGACGCGACTTCCACGACTTCAACGTCGTCTACCGGGACGACCCGGGCGTGGAAGTGGTCGCGTTCACGGCAACCCAGATCCCCGGCATCGCCGATCGACGCTACCCGGCCGAGCTCGCCGGCGAGCGGTACCCGACCGGGATCCCGATCCGGCCCGAGGCCGAGCTCGAGTCGCTGATCCGCGACCTGGCAGTCGATACCGTGCTGTTCGCGTACAGCGACGTCAGCCACGAGACGGTGATGCACGCGGCGTCGCGGGCGATGGCCGCGGGCGCGGACTTCGAGCTGCTTGGCCCCAGGCGCACGATGATCGACAGCCGCCGTCCGGTCGTGGCCGTGTGCGCCGTCCGGACCGGCAGCGGCAAGAGCCAGACCAGCCGCTTCGTCGCCCGAGCCCTCGAGGCCCAGGGCCTCAAGGTCGCCATCGTCCGTCACCCGATGCCGTACGGCGATCTCGTCGCCCAGCGCGTCCAGCGCTATGCGACCTATGGCGACCTCGACCGCTACGACACCACGATCGAGGAGCGCGAGGAGTACGAGCCACATCTCGACGCGGGTCGGCTGGTGTTCGCCGGCGTCGATTACGAGCAGATCCTGCGCGCCGCCGAGGCCGAGGCGGACGTGGTCCTGTGGGACGGCGGCAACAACGACCTGCCGTTCTACCGGCCGGACCTGTTGATCGTGGTGGTCGACCCGCTGCGGCCGGGGCACGAGCTCAGCTATCACCCGGGCGAGGCCAACCTGCGCCTGGCCGACGTGATCGTGATCAACAAGGTCGACTCCGCGACGCCCGAGGGCCTGGCAGCCGTCCGTGCCGACATCGCCTCGGCCAACCCGCGCGCGGTCGTCGTCGAGGCCCGGTCCGCGCTCACCCTCGAGGGTGGCGACATCCGCGGGCGATCGGTGGTGGTCGTCGAGGACGGCCCGACGCTGACCCACGGCGGGATGACATACGGGGCGGGCATCGTCGCCGCCAAGCGGTTCGGGGCTGCGGAGATCGTCGACCCGGTGCCGTACGCGACGGGCGAGCTGGCGGCGACCCTCGCCAGGTACCCCGCGCTCGAGCGGCTCCTGCCCGCGATGGGCTACGGCGACAAGCAGATCGGCGAGCTCCAGGCTGCGCTCACCGCGACCCCCGCCGACGTCGTGCTGGCCGCCACGCCGATCGACCTGACCCGGGTGCTCGCGGTGCCCAAGCCGATCGTCCGGGTTCGCTACGAGCTCGAGCCGGTCTCGGGCACGCTGGACGAGTCCCTGGCCCCGATCGTCGCGCGCGCGAAGGAGGCGCTCGCCGGCGCGCTCTGACCCCCATCCTCGCCATGCCAGCCGGGGCCGGCCGCGCGCACGTTGCGGCCGGCCCGGTGCGTCCCGGCCCGCGGTCGTGCTCGCGCTGGTCGCGTGGCTCCGCCCGCGGCTGCTCGCTCGCGCCGGGACCGACGAGCGCAGCGATCACGACGTCACGCGCCGCGGTTACGCGGCAACCCCGCGTGACGCGGCAACCCCGCGTGACGCGACAACCCCGCGTGACGCGACAACCCCGCGTGACGCGACCTCATCCGCCGCCGATCCGCCTTATCCCCACTTACGCCTGGTGCGAGTGCAATCCAGCGCAACCGGTCGGCGCGTGGTCATACACGCACGCTGGGCGTACCTGACGACGATTCGGGTGCGATCCAGCACGGGAAGTCGGATAGCACGCGGCTGGGGCGTAGATGGGGAGTCGCGGAGAGCGAGGACGCCGCCCGCGCGCGAGGACGCCGCCGCGCGCGGCGGCGAGGAGTGCAGGCGCATCGGACCCGGCGCCGGCATGCGCCGGCCAGCCCGGCCAGCCCGGGCATGTGTGGCCCCAACCCGGCCGGCGGCAAGCACCGGACCCGCGGCGGGCCTTCCCCGCTTTGGCTAGCCCGACGCGATGCCGAGCCAGGTCCCCGGGTCGCCGCTGAACAGGATGCCGTCGCGCAGCAGGAACGGCGTGACCTGGCCGGCGCTCGCCGCGCTCGCGTCGCCGGTGAGCGTGAGCCGCGTCCACGCCGAGCCGTCCAGCGACGTCCAGTACTCGGTCGGCTGGCCGTCAGCCCGGATCCCGTAGCCCAGCAGCCGGGTCCCGTCACCCGCGAACAGCCCGTTCGCGTTGCCCGCGCCCTCGCCCTGCTGCCAGGTGCCGAGCGGGTCGGCGTTGCCGGCCTTCCAGCTCCGGCCGTCGGCCGAGGTCCAGAACGAGGTGAGGCCGGGAACGCCACCGGTCATGCTCATGGCCACGAGGCCGCCGCTGCCGGCATGCACGTCCCTGAAGCCGTCGCCTGGGTGGGACTGGACCTCGGCGGGCGTCCAGGTCAGCCCGTCCGTGGAAAACCACGCGAGCGGAGACCCCGCCACGGTCCCGGAATCGCCGACGGCCACGAACCCCGAGCCGAAGGCGGCGACGCCCTGGACGGCGGCGGTCCCGGGGCCGGGCAGCGACACCCCCCGCCAGCTGACCCCATCCGCGCTGAAGGCCAGGCGGGATGGCGAGCCGTCGGTGACCGCAACCAGCCCAGTCGGACCGCCGGCGAGATCGCTGTCGCGCGAGGCGCGCAGCCGCCCTGTGGGGCTCGAGGTCCAGGTGATGCCGTCGATCGAGTGGAACGCGGTCGTCGTGCCGCCCGGGCTGACGGTGACCGCGGCCACGCCGTCCGGTGCGGGAGCACCCAGCGCGAGGGCGGCCGGGCCAAGGTGTCGGCCGGCAGCGCGGCCCAGCTCCGGCCGTCGCCCGAGACCCAGGCCGGGAGCGGCGTCGCGTCCCCGGTGGGCACGCCAAGCGCGAGATAGCCACCTGACCACGCCACGATCGACCCAGCCGACGGGCCGCCGGCCAGCCCCCGGAGATCCATGGCTGTCCAGGGCACCGTCGAGACCGGTGGCAGCGAGCCACCGGGCAGGGCCGGCGTCGCGGTCGACGTCGGGCTGGGCGAGGCCGTGGGGGAGGCCGACGTGCCGGGCGTCGGCGAGGCGGGCTGCACGGACGGCGTCGCGGTGGGCGCAGTGCCGGTCATGGACAGGAACCCTGCGGGCCGCAGGCCGATGGCGACCGCCACGATCACGACGGCCGCGAGCGCGGTCGCGAACAGGGTGGTCCGGCCGAGGAACCCCCACCGGCTGGTCCGGCGGTCGATCGCGTCCTCGATGCGCAGGCCGAGCCCGCGTGGTGCGACGACCGGGTCGATCGCCCGGTAGTGGTCGTGGAGGCGCTGCTCCAGGTCCTGGTCGGTCATCGTGTCGCCTCCTCCGATCGGCGCTCCGCGTCGAGCGCCGCGCGCAGGTGCTGGAGGGTGGAATGGAGCCGCGACTTCACGGTTCCCTCGGGGACCTGGAGCCGATCGGCGATCTCGGGGACGGTGAGCTCGCGACCGAAGCGCAGGGCGAGCAGGGCCTGCTCGTCGGGGGTCAGGCGACGGATCGCCGGGGACAGGTCGACGCGGTCCGCCTCGCCACCGGCCCCGACTTCGGTGGACGGGTCGAGGGCAACCACGCGCGGGCCTCTCGAGCGCCGCCGGATCTCGTCCCGGCAGACGTTGACCAGGATCCGCGTGAACCACCCGTCCACCGCCTGGCTGTCGCGCAGCGAGCGCCGCCGGCGCCAGGCGAGCAGCGCCGCCTCCTGCACCGCGTCCTCGGCGGCGATCGGGTCGTGGAGGATGAACGAGGCGAGGCGGAAGGCATCGTCGATCCGCGCCAGCAGCATCCTCCGGACGGCATCGTCCGTGGTCACGGACGCCGCGGCCTGGTCGAGCATGCCCTCTCCCTGCGGTGGGTCTCGGATTGTCGTCGAAGGGACGATCAACCGGGCTCGACCGTTCGATCTTCGCGTGCTGCCCTCCCGCCGGAGGGGTCCTAGGCGACCGTCAGCACCGCCGTCCCGGCCACCCGGCCGGCGGCCAACCGCGCCAGCGCCACGTTGGCATCGGCCAGGGGATGCGTCTCGATGTCGGTCGTGAGGCCGATCCTCGCCGCCAGGTCCAGGAACTCGCGCGCGTCCTGGCGGGTGACGTTGGCCACGCTCCGGATCGAGCGCTCCCACCACAGGTCGTCATAGGACAGCTCCGGCACCCGGTCGAGGTGGATCGCGTTGATCGCCACGATCCCGCCCCGGTCCATCGCCCGCAGCGCCGCGGCCACCACCGAGCCGACCGGGGCGAAGGTCACCGCCGCGTCGAGCGCCACCAGCGGCCGGTCCTCGATCCCGCCGGCCCAGGCGGCGCCCAGCTCGAGCGCCCGTCGCTGCTCGTCGGGGGACCGGGTTGCGACATACACCTCGGCGCCCCACGACCGTGCCACCTGGAGCGCCTGGCGCGCGGACGCGCCGAAGCCGTACAGCCCCAGCCGGGCGCCGGCGCTGGCCGGACCCAGGCCGGCCACCTTGAGCGAGCGATAGCCGATCACGCCGCCGCACAGCAGCGGAGCGGCGGCCAGGTCCGGGTACGCGTCGGGCAGCGGCACCGCGAAGTCCGCCCGCACCAGCACCGCGTCCGCGTAGCCGCCGTCCACGTCCCAGCCGGTGAACGTCGCCTCCGTGCACAGGTTCTCCCGGGCGGAGCGGCAGAACCGGCAGGTGCCGTCGGTGCCGGCGAGCCACGTGATCCCGGCGCGGTCGCCGGGCGACCAGCCGGTGACTCCGTCCCCGATCGCATCCACCACGCCGACCACCTGGTGTCCCGGCACGATCGGCAGCCGGCGAGCCGCGAGATCGCCTTCGACGATCTGGAGGTCGGTCCGGCACACGCCGCACGCGGCCACTCGCAGCCGCAGCGCGCCGGCGGCCGGGACGGGGGAGGGGCGATCTTCCGCTGCCAGCCGCGCGCCGTCTGCGGAGCCCGGGAGGTGAAGGACCATCGCGCGCACGGCCCAAGGGTAGCGCGAGGACCGGGCGGCGACGGGGGGACCGCCCGGTGACCGCCCGTCGGGCCCGGCCAACGTCACGGGACGGTGGGACCGACCGGCGGCGCGATCGGGACGAACGGCAGGCGATGTCGCCCGGGGCCGGGGCGGACGATGCGGTTCGCGCGAAGGAGAGCAACGCCATGCACGGAACGACACGCACCCGCCCCACGACACGGCCGGCCGCGACCGGCGTCAACGCGGTGGTCTGGATCGAGCCGGGCCGCGCCCTCGTCGTGCGGGGCGCTCCCGGAGAGACGCCGGCCTCGACGGAGTGGCCCGTTCCCCTTACCTACACCGAGACTCCGCCCGTCCTGGCCGAGATCGCCCACCGCATCGGCGACGTCGATCGCGTGGTGGTCCTCGGCAACGACGAGCTGAGGACGGCGCTGGAACGCGAGATCGTCGCCATCGGCCACCGGCCGGAGACGATCCGCGAGGCCATCGCGGACGTGCCTGTCGACGAGACCGAGCTCGTCGCCCGGCTGGCGCGTCTCGGCTGAACGGCCGACCCGCACCCGCGCGCGTCACGAGCCGCGCGGGCCGTCCGGCAGGGGGGTCAAGCCGACCGGCCCGCAGGCCCGGCGACCGACGGCACTGCCTCCGAGGAGCGCCGCAGCCGAGCATGAGCCTGCGGCCCGGTGTGCGAGATGACGTCGTGCCGGGCGCCAGCCGCGCCTGTGAGGTTCGACCTCGATGACATCGTCCGCCCTCTCGGCCTCCTCGTCGGATCCGGTCGCTGCGCTGAGCGCGTCATGGTTCGGCGCAGGGCTGTCGCCAGAGGCCGTTGCCCGGCTGGCCTCGATCGCGAGCCTCCGGGACATCGGGCCCGAGACCGAGCTGACCAGGGAGGGGCAGATCACCGAGGAGCTGGCGATCGTGCTCTCCGGCCGGGTGGCGCTGCGCACGCTCGTCCCCGAGCGCGGCATGGTCACGATCCTGACCGTGGAGCCGGGCGACATCGTCGGCTGGTCCGCGATCGTGCCGCCCCACCGCGCGACGTCGACCTCGATCGCGATCGAGCCGGTGCGCGCCCTGGTGTTCCCGGGAGAACAGCTGCGAGTCCTCCTCCGCGGCGACCATGCGCTCGCGGCATCGGTCTACCCGCGGGTCCTCCAGGCCGTCGGTCGCCGGCTCGCCGCGACCCGCCTCCAGCTGCTCGACCTGTTCGCGCGCGAGGAATGGAGCCGGCGGGAGATCCAGCCGTGGTGAGCGACGGACCTGGGTCCTTCGCTCCGTCGCCAGGGCTCGATGGCACCACGATCGTTCGGCCCCATGGAACGACCGGCCCGGGACGCGGTGGCGCCTGGTTCCTGGCCCGCGCCAACCTGGGTGTCCTGATCGACGTCCTGCGCCAGGACGGTAGGACGGTGATCGGGCCCACGGTCGCCGACGGGACGATCGTCTACGCGGAGATCGAGTCTGCCGACGAGCTGCCGATCGGCGTCGGTGACGTGCAGTCGCCCGGCAAGTATGAGCTCGTGCGGCGCGACGACCAGCTCGCGTTCCACTACACCGTCGGGCCGATCAGTCCCAAGCGCTGGACGTTCCCGTCACCGCTGGCCCTCAACGTCGGGCGGCGGGACGGCAGGTCCGTCTCCTTCGAGTCGGTCCCGGTCGATCCGCCGCGGCTGGCGTTCCTCGGTGTCCGGGCCTGCGAGCTGGCGGCCCTCGGCATCCACGACCGCGTCCTGCTCGGCGGGACCTACACCGACGAGGACTATCGTGGCCGGCGGCAGAGCGCGATCATCATCGCCGTCAACTGCACCACGTCGTCGTCGACCTGCTTCTGCACGTCGATGGGCACTGGGCCCGACGTCCGCGGTGGCCACGACCTGGCCCTGACCGAGCTCGATGACGGTTTCCTGGTCCAGGTCGGCTCGCCGACGGGAGCCGATCTCCTCGCACGGCTGCCGGTCCGCGCGGCGGACCCGGCGGACGAGCTGAGCGCTCGCGAGGCGGTGGCCCGGGTGGCGGATGCGATGGGCGATCCCGTCCCGATGACCGGCCTCCACGATCGGCTGATGGCCCAGTTCGACAGCCCCGAGTGGGCCCGGGTCGCCGAGCGCTGCCTCGCGTGCGCGAACTGCACGATGGTCTGCCCGACCTGCTTCTGCAACACGGTGATCCAGCAGTCCGCCCTCGACGGCGCGACCTCGACCTCGGAGCGGATCTGGGACTCCTGCTTCACGGCCGGCTTCGCCCGGGTCGCCGGCGGCAACTTCCGGAGCCGCCCGCGAGACCGCTACCGGCAATGGCTGACGCACAAGTTCGCCACTTGGGTCGACCAGTTCGGCACGGCCGGCTGCGTGGGTTGCGGGCGGTGCATCACCTGGTGCCCCGTCGGCATCGACGTCCGCGCGGAGCTGCTGGCGATCGCCCCGCCGCTGACGCCCGGACCGGAGCCGGTCAAGCCACGACCGGTCGCCGCCGCACCCGGCTCGTACGTGACGGGCCGGATCGTCTCGATCCGCCAGGAGACGGCGGACGTGACCACGCTCACGGTCGGCGACGTGGACGATCCGTTCCTGGCCGGCGAACCGGGCCAGTTCGCGATGATCGACATCCCTTCCTTCCCGCAGCTCCCGATCTCCATCTCGCGGTTCGGGCGCGACACGATCGACTTCACGATCCGCGCCGCGGGACCCGCCACGGCCGCGCTCACGGGCCTCGGCCCGCGTGACGAGATCGGCCTCCGCGGGCCGCTCGGAACCTCCTGGCCGATCGAGCGCGCGATGGGCCACGACGTCGTGATCGTGACCGGCGGCATCGGCCTCGCGCCGCTGCGGCCGCTGATCGACGGCCTCCTCGCGCAGCGCGACCGGTTCGACGCCATCCGCCTCTACTACGGGGCGCGGACGCCCGCCGACCAGCTGTTCCAGGAGGAGCTCCGCGGCTGGGCGGCTCGTGGCGACATCGACGTCGAGCTGACGGTTGACCGCGCCGGCGACGGGTGGACGGGGCCGGTGGGTGTCGTGACCCACCTGTTCGACCACGCCACCTGGGACGGCTCGCGCTCGCTCGCCTTCGTGTGCGGCCCGGAGCGGATGATGGAGGCGACGGTGAACGAGCTCGAGGGTCGCGGCCTCGCCCCCGATCGCGTGTTCGTGACGCTCGAGCGGCACATGCAGTGCGGCATCGGCCTGTGCGGCCACTGCCAGATGGGCCGGCTGTTCGTGTGCAAGGACGGTCCCGTGTTCGCGCTCGCCCAGCTGGGCGACATCTTCGGCAGGGAGGGCATCTGATGCCGGCCGTGGCCGCCCGACCCCGCCTGCGCGTCGGCATCGTCAAGATGGCATCGTGCGACGGCTGCCAGCTGACGCTCCTCGACCTCGAGGACGAGCTGCTGGACCTCGCGCAGCGGTTCGAGATCGTGGAGTTCCCCGAGGCGAGCTCGCTCCGCTCTGCCGGCCCCTACGACATCCTGCTCGTGGAAGGCTCTGTCAGCACCGCCGACCAGGCCGCCGAGATCGTGGAGCTGCGCAAGCAGGCCAAGCGCTTGGTGACGATCGGTGCCTGTGCGAATCACGGGGGCATCCAGGCGCTGCGCAACTGGTCGGACCATGACGAGTTCCGGGCGGCCGTGTATGCCCATCCCGAGTACGTCGACTCGCTGGCCACGGCCACCCCGGTGTCCGAGCATGTCACGGTCGACGCGGAGCTCAACGGCTGCCCGATCAGCGCCGACCAGCTGCGGGAGCTGCTGGTGTCCGTGGCCGTGGGTCGCCGGCCGCAGATCCGCGAGGAATCCGTGTGCCTGGCGTGCAAGCGCCGCAGTGTCGTGTGCGTGATGGTGGCGCAGGGGCTGCCGTGCCTGGGCCCGGTGACCCAGAGCGGCTGCGGAGCCCTGTGTCCCAGGTTCGGCCGGGGCTGCTACGGCTGCTTCGGTCCCAAGGAGCAGGCCAACGCGACCGGTCTCGGCCGCGCGTTCGCGCAGGGTGGTCGTGATGACGCCGGGGTGAGCCGGCTGTTCGCCGGGTTCACCGGCTGGTCCGGGCCGTTCCGGGCGGTCATCGACGAGCACGGAGGCCCGCCGGGCATGACGCCGCCCGTGAAGGTGGCCGCCCCCGTGGAGCCAACGGCGACCGCGCAAGGAGACGGCGATGCACGGGGATGACGGCACGCTCGTCGTCGATGCGCCGGGTGCCGAGCGCGAGTTCAAGGTCGGCTACCTGACCCGCGTCGAGGGCGAGGGGACGCTCCAGCTGCGGGTGCGCGGCCGGGAGGTCGTCGAGGCACGGCTCCGGATCTTCGAGGCCCCGCGCTACTTCGAGCGGCTCGTCGTCGGGCGCACCGGCGACGAGGTGATCGACATCGTGGCCCGGATCTGCGGGATCTGCCCGATCGCCTACCAGATGTCCGCCGTGCACGGGTTCGAGCACCTCTACGGCATCGAGATCGACCCGGCCGTCCGGTCGCTGCGCCGGATCCTGTACTGCGGGGAGTGGATCCAGAGCCACGCGCTTCACGTGTACCTGCTGCACGCACCCGACTTCCTGGGCTATCCGTCCGCCCTCGCGATGGCGGTCGATCACCGGGCGGTCGTGGAGCAGGGCCTGGCGATCAAGCGGGTGGGCAACGCCCTGATCGCGGCCATCGGGGGCCGGCCGGTGCACCCGGTGTCGGTCCGCGTGGGCGGGTTCTCCCGCGCACCGCGGCGACAGGACCTCGACCAGGTGCGCACGGAGCTGGACGCCGCCGTCGAGCAGTCGCTCGCGACGGTCCGCCTGGTCGCCTCCTGGGAGCCGCCCGCCCTCGACCATCCGCAGCCGCTGGTCGCGCTGCGGCACCCGACCGAGTACCCGTTCAACGACGGGCGGATCGTGTCAACCGACGGCCTCGACCTCGATCCCGGGGCCTGGGCCGACGCCTTCGAGGAGCACCACGTGGAGGGCACCAACGCGCTCCACGCAAGGACCCATGGCGGGGAGGTCTACCTGCTCGGGCCGACGGCGCGGATCGCGCTCGCGGCCGATCAGCTCCACTCGCTCGCGGGCGAGGCGCTCGAGGCGACGGGCCTCAGGGACGCCATCCGGGTCAACATCCACCGCTCGATCGTGGCCCGCGCGGTCGAGCTGCTCCACGCCTGCGCCGAGGCACGCGACCTGATCGACGGCTACCGACCGCCGGCCCAGCCGCGGGTGCCGTTCACGCCCCGGGCGGGGATCGCGGCCTGGTCCACCGAGGCGCCGCGGGGCCTGCTCCACCACCGCTACGAGGTCGATGAGCGCGGCCAGGTGGTGCACGCCCAGATCGTGCCGCCGACCAGCCAGAACCAGGGAGCGATCGAGGCCGACCTGGCCGCCTTCGCCCCCGCCGTGCTCGACCTGCCTCACGCCGAGGCGACGCACCAGATGGAGATGCTGATCCGGGCCTATGACCCGTGCATCAGCTGCGCCACCCACTTCCTCGACCTCCGGGTCGAGGACGATCGGGGAGAGGAGTGGACCGGATGACCCAGCTGGCACCGCCCTCGGTCCGGCTCCTGGTCTGCGGCAACGCTGATCGGGGCGACGATGGAGCGGCCCTGAGCGCGGTGGCAACGCTGCTGCCGTCCCTGCCGGCGTCCCTTCTCGAGCGGCTGGAGGTCCGCCGCTGCGGGTACCTCCGGGTGGAGGACCTGCTCGACGTCCCCGATGGCGAGCTGGCGGTGGTGGTCGATGCCGCCGTCGGGATCGCGCCCGGCCACGTGGTGACGCTTCCGATCGAGTCGATCGTCGCGGACGGGGCGGCGCCGGCGCCGCGCTCGTCGCACGAGCTGCCGATCGACCAGGTCCTGGGGCTGGCCGGCGCGCTGCGCCCGGGCGGCCTTCCCGGGGGCTCGTTCATCGGGATCGGCGGCCGCCGGTTCGGCTACGGGCGACCCCTGTCGCGCTCCGTCCGCCTCAACATGGCGACGTTCCGGACCGCGATCGCCGCCGAGCTGTCCCGGCTGACCCATCTCCCGCTCGAGGACGTCGCCGCGTCCAACTAGGACCTTGGGGCAAGCCAGGTCGTCGGGGGCAATCCCCCCGTCCCGACCCCTCGCCCCGACGGAGCCGCCTCGCCCGACCGCGACCAGCAGGGACGACCTCGCCAGCAGAAGCTGCCCCGGTCGCCCTGTAGGCGGGCACCGGCGACCGGGGCGGGACAGAGGTTGCCCCACGGGCCCCTCGGTGTCATTACGGATCGTCATCTCACGGCGATCCCGCGGTGCCGGCGTGCGCACGCCGGTGCCGGACGGGCGCCACCCCGCCCGGTTCAGGCACCGCCCTCGGCCGGCCGTGGAGCCGACCGGCGCGGCGACCAGCGCGACCGCGCCACGACCACGCCCCCGATGCACAGCACGCCGCCCGCGAGCGCGGCGATCGATGGTGCCTCGCCCAGCGCCAGCCAGCCGAGCACGATCACGATCGGCGTCACGAGGTAGGTCGTCGATCCCAGCCGCCCGGCCGGCGTGTGGCGCAGGGCGTAGGCCCAGGTGGTGAACGCGATCGCGGTCGGGAACAGGCCCAGGTAGACGACCCAGGCAAGGCTGACGGCGGGGGCCCTGCCGGCCTCGGCCAAGAGGCCGGGCGCGAACGGCAGGCATGCGATGGCGCCGACGACGCACGCGATCCAGATCACCTGCAGCGCTGGCACTCGCGCCACCGTGGGCTTCTGCAACGTCACCCCGCCGGCGTAGGCGATGGCCGACGCGAGGCACAGGATCACGCCCAGCGCCGGGTTGGCGCCGGGCACCGGCTGGCCCGCGGTCGCGAGCCCGATGACGACCGTCCCGGTGAACGCGATCGCGCAGCCCGCGAGCAGGCGCCCCGGCAGGCCCTCACCCAGGAACACGCCCGCGAGGATGGCGATGAAGATGGGGCCGGTGTTCACCAGCATCGCGGCCGTACCCGCATCGACGTTCCGTTCGGCCTCGTTGAGCGCGACGTTGTAGAACCCGAACCACAGCAGGCCGACGGCCACGATCAGCGCCACGTCCCGGCGCGACGGCCGGACCCAGCCGCGCACGGCGACGAGGGCTCCGAGGGCGACGGCTCCGACGGTCAGGCGGCCCAGGGCGAGCGGCCCGGCTCCGAGGTCCGGCGCGACTGCGCGGATGCCGACGAAGGCCGAGGCCCACAGCACCACGGTGACCAGCACGGCGGCAAGGGCGAGGAGGTCGGAGCGCGGGCGTTCGGCGGTGGGCAAGGCGAAGTCTCCGGGCTGCGGCTGGGCGGCGGCGCCGCTGGTGGAGGAACACGCCTCGCGGCCCGTCGGTTGCACCCGCGGCTCGCGGCCGCGCGACCATTGGCCCCCGTGCTTTGGGCCCCCTCGCCCTCCGGTCCGTGCCCGCCCTCGATCACCCTGACGGCATGAACATCGTGTCGCTCAACGCCCCACGCCTGGTCGGTGATCTGATGGCGCTCGAGCCCGTGATCGTGCGCTCCGATGCCCCGCTCGCCGAGGCCGCCAAGCTCATGGACCACCATCGTGTCGCCGGCCTGCCGGTTGTCGACGGTGCCGGCACCCTGGTCGGGGTCATCAGCCAGACCGACCTGCTCCGGGCTCGGGCAACCGAGTACCTGTGGGCGAACTGGCAGGGCCTGCGCGTGAAGCACCTGATGACCAGCCCGGCGCTCACGGTGCACCGCGACCAGCCGCTCACGCTGGCCGCGCGCAAGATGGAGCGCCACCACGTCCACCGGCTGGTGGTCGTGGCCGACGACGACGAGACGCTGCCCATCGGCGTGATCTCCAACTCCGACCTCGTCCGTGCGATGTCCGCGGCCGGCGAGCCGCCGGCGCCGCTGTCGGCAGGCGATGAAGGCCGCGATCGCGGCGATGGCGACGAGGCTCGCCCGGAATCGGGGCCGCCGGGGCTCGATCGCCCCAGCTGAGCAGCGCCCACCGAGCGCGGATCGCCCGGGAGCGCGGTCAGCCGGGTGTCGGCCAGGGCGACCGCGCCCTCCCACGCACCGCGGCGCGCCGGCGGGCCCACCACTTCTCGAGCTCGACCGCCCCGAACCCGGCTGTCGAGGCGAGCAGCACCACCGCCAGCTCGGCCGGGCCCAGCGAACGCGTCTCGAACAGGCCGTGCAGTGGCGCCACGTACACCAGCGCCAGCTGGAGGAACGCCGCCCGACGCCACGGCCGCGGTGAGCGGCAGGTTGGACCGGACACCCAGCCGGAGCGCGCTGTCCGTGGTCGAGCGGACCGCGATGGCGTTGCCCAGCTGGAGCAGGGCGAGCGTCGTGAACACCATCGTCTGCCACGCCCATCCGGCGCTCGATGGCGAGCCACTGGACGACCAGCGTGACCGCCGCCATCAGTAGCCCGACGCGGACGGCCTGCTGCCACAGCCCGCCGCCCAGGATCGACTCGCCGCGCGGGCGCGGCGGGCGACGCATGGCCGACGCGTGGACCGGCTCGACACCCAGCGCGAGGGCCGGCAGGCCGTCGGTCACGAGATTGATCCACAGGATCTGGACGGCCAGCAGCGGGATCGGCAGGCCGATCGTCGGCGCGAGCGCCATGACCCAGACCTCGGCCGAGTTGGTCGTGAGCATGTAGCGCAGGAAGCGCCGGATGTTGTCGTAGATCCGGCGACCCTCCTGGACCGCCGCGACGATGGTCGCGAAGTCGTCGTCAGCGAGGATCATGTCGGACGGCTTCCTTGCTGACCTCGGTCCCGGTGCTCCCCATCGCGACGCCGATGTCGGCCAGCCGCAGCGCCGGGGCGTCGTTCACGCCGTCGCCGGTCATCGCGACGACGGCCCCGCGCCGCTGGAACGCCTCGACGATGGCGAGCTTCTGGTGCGGGCCGTGCGGGCATAGACCGCGATCCGGTCGACGGCGTTCTCCCGCTCCCGGGGGTCCATGGCCGCCAGCTCGCGACCGGTGACCGCCACCCGGTCGTCATCGAGGATCCCCAGCCGGCGCGCGATGGCGGAAGCCGTGAGCAGGTGGTCACCGGTGATCATGACGAGCGTGATACCCGCCGAGCGGCAGGCGGCGATCGCCCCGGCCGCCGCTTCCCGGGGCGGGTCGGCCATGGCGACCAGGCCCAGCAGGTGCAGCTCCCGCTCCTCGTCCTCGATCCGGGCCGGTGCCGTCGCCAGCCGCCGCTCCGCGAGCGCGAGCACGCGGTAGCCGTCGGCCGCGAGCTGGTCGGCGGCGGCCAGCGCGCGTGGCCCGACGTCGCGATCCCCGGCCGCGAGCAGCGGGACGACGACCTCGGGCGCGCCCTTGCACACGACCAGCACGCCGTCGCCCGCCTCGTGAACGGTCGTCATCCGCTGCCGTGCGGCGTCGAACCCCAGCTCCGCGACGCGGCCGTTCGCGGCCCTGACGGCCTCGAGGTCGAGGCCGCCCTTGGCGGCGAGTGCGAGCAGGGCCCCTTCGGTCGGGTCGCCGGTGATCGACCATGCGACCGCCGGCGCCGGCGGCGCCGGCGGCGCGACGAGCGTCGCGTCGTTGCACAGGACCGCGGCGCGGAGCAGATCGCGAACGCCGGCGTCGTCGGCGCCCGCCGGGTCCATCGTCCCGACCGGCTCGTAGCCGCGACCGGTGACCCGGTATCGCGCCCGCAGGGGTCCACGCTCGCTCGACGAGCATCCGGTTCTCGGTCAGCGTCCCGGTCTTGTCCGAGCAGATCACCGTCACCGACCCGAGGGTCTCGACGGCAGGCAGGCGGCGAACGAGGGCGCGCCGCGCCGCCATCCGTCGCGCTCCCAGGGCCAGGGCGACGGTGATCACGGCCGGCAGGCCCTCGGGGATGGCCGCGACCGCGAGGCTGACCGCCGTCAGGAACATCGTGCCCGGGGCCTCGCCGCGGGCGAGGCCCGCCGCGAACACGATCGCGCATACCGTGAGGGCCAGCCCCGCGAGCTCCGCGCCCAGGCGTGCGAGCCGCCGCTGGAGCGGCGTCTCGTCGCTGCCGGGCCGCTGGACCAGCTCGGCGACCTGGCCGAGCGTGGTCGCCATACCCGTCTCCACGACGATCCCCGTCCCACGCCCGGAGGTCACGGCCGTGCCCGCGAATGCGATGTTGCGGCGATCCGCGACGTCGCCTGCGTCCAGCTGCGGCAGCGGCTCCACCACCTTCGCCGCCGGCTCCGATTCGCCGGTCAGGGTCGATTCGTCGATCCGCAGGGCCTGGGCCTCGGCCAGCCGCAGGTCGGCCGTGACGAGGTCGCCAACCGCCAGCATCACGAGGTCTCCCGGGACGACCTCAGGCGCGGGGATCGTGATCGCCGCGCCGTCGCGGACGACGGTAGCCACGGGGCTCGTCAGGCGGCGCAGGGCATCCATCGCCCGCTGGGCGCGGTACTCCTGCACGAACCCGATCAAGGCGTTGAGCACGACGATGGCCAGGATGACGACCGTGTCCTTGAGGTCGCCGATCGCGGCGACGACGACGGCGGCAACCACGAGGACGAGGATCATCGGGCTCGCGACCTGCCTCGCGAGCACCGGCCAGGGCGACGTCGGCCGGCGCTCGACGAGCTCGTTGCGGCCGTGCCTGGCCAGCCGCGCCGCCGCGTCGGCCCCGGTCAGGCCGCGCCGAGCGTCGGTGCCCAGGGACCCGACGACCGCCGCAACCGGCAGGCGCCAGGGCTCCCGGGGCGCGGCAGGCTCCCGGGGCGCGGCGGGCTCCCGAGCGGCGGCGGCCGAGCGTGGCCGCGGTGCAGGGTTCGAGGTGGCCATCGGCGTGCTCCGGGCGCACCACCACCCGGGGTGGGTGGGGCGGGCCCATCCTCAGGATTCACGATGGCCCCTGCAGGCCCGAGGGCTGATCGTCACGACCGGTCGGGCCCGCGGGCCCGACCGGGTTGCCCGCACGGGCGCCCACCGCCCGGCAGGGGCCCCTGCGCGGCTAGGCGATGACCTGCTCCAGGCCGGCCTCGTAGCCGCGCTCGAAGGCGGCGACGTCGGCCGCCATCAGGTTCGCGTGCTTCGCTCCCAACACCGTCTCGAGCGCCCGCTGGACGCTCTCGGGCTCGACGAAGCGGCGCCGGCCGAGCAGGGCACCCAGCGCCACCACCGAGACCAGCTTGTCGTCCCCGGCCAGGCGCGCGAGCGCGGTGCAGGGCACCTCGATGACGTCGATGTCGTCCCGATCGGGCTCGGCCTCGATCAGGCTCGTGTTGACGACCAGCAGCCCGCCAGGCGCGACGAGCGGCAGGTACTTGGCCATCGAGGGCGGGTTGAGCGCGACCGCGTGGTCCGCCCGGTCGACGACCGGCGACCCGATCAGGCGGTCGGCCACGATCACGGTGCATGCTGCCGTCCCCCCGCGCATCTCCGGGCCGTAAGACGGGATCCACAGCACCTCGCGCCCCTCGAGCATGGCCGCCTCGGCAAGCACCTTACCCGCGAACAGGATCCCCTGCCCGCCGAAGCCCGCGAAGATCGTCGAGCGCTCCATCGTCATGCCTCCGTCGGCCGCGGCGCGCCGGCGCCCGGGTGACCCGGCCGACCGGCCGGCTGGGGCAGCGCCGGCGCGATCCCCTTGGACCGGTCCACGAAGGTCCCGATCGGGTATGCCGCCATGACCTCGTGCGCGACGTGCTCCATCGCCTCGGTCGGGGTCATGCCCCAGCCCACCGGGCAGGTGGACAGCACCTCCACGATGGCCAGCCCGGTGCCCTCGATCTGGACCTCGAACGCGCGGCGGATCGCCGCCTTCGCCTTCCCGATCAGGCCCGGGTCGGCGATCGCGACGCGGGCCGCGTACGCCACGCCCGGCAGCAGCGACAACAGCTCGGTCACCGGCAGCGGGTAGCCGGCCACGGCCGTGTCGCGACCGGTCGGACTGGACGTCGTCTTCTGGCCGGGCAGCGTGGTCGGGGCCATCTGGCCCCCGGTCATGCCGTAGATCCCGTTGTTGACGAAGATCACGGTGATCCGCTCGCCCCGTGCGGCAGCGTGGACGATCTCGGCGGTGCCGATCGCCGCGAGGTCGCCGTCGCCCTGGTAGGTGAACACGATCCGGTCCGGGCGGACGCGCTTGACGCCGGTCGCGACGGCCGCGGCCCGGCCGTGGGGTGACTCGACCGCGTCGAGCGCGAGGTAGTCGTAGGCGAAGACGGAGCACCCGACCGAGCCGACCAGGATGGTCCGCCCGCCGAGCTCCAGCTCCTCGAGCACCTCGGCGACCAGGCGATGGATGATCCCGTGGCCGCACCCCGGGCAGTAGCTGGTGGGGTTCGTGAGCAACGCCGGGCGGCGGTAGATCGTGCGGGCCCCTGCCGTCACGCCGTCAGCCTCGACCACCGTGAGTGGGCCGTTGTCCCTGAGCGCGGTCACCGCGCACCTCCCGCCGGCTGGGCCGGGTCGGACCCGGGCGACACCGACCACGCATGGCGCATGGCGTCCACCACCTCGTCGGGGCTGGGCACCATTCCGCCCGTGCGCCCGTGGTGGAACACCGGCACCGCGCCTTCGATCGCGAGCCGGACGTCCTCGACCAGCTGGCCGGCCGAGAGCTCGACCGCCAGCACCGCCCGCGCACCAGCCGCGACCGCCCGCAGCTCGCGCGACGGGAATGGCCACAGGGTGATCGGACGGAACAGGCCGGCACGCATGCCGACCTCGCGCGCCCGCTCCACCGCCGTGCGGCCGACGCGAGCGGCGGTGCCGTAGGCAACCAGCAGGACCTCGGCGTCGTCGAGCGACTCGCCGGCCCAGCGCACCTCGCGTGCGGTGATCTCCGCGTACACCGCCTGGAGCGCGTCGTTGTGGCGCTCCAGGTCCTCCGGTCGCAGGTGGAGGGACTTGAGGACGCGCGGCTCGCGGCCGGCCGCGCCTTCGAGCACCCAGTCGGCCGGCTCACGCGGGACCGACCGGAAGTTGGGCACGATCGGCTCCATCGCCTGGCCCAGGATCCCGTCGGCGAGGATCATCACCGGCGTCCGGTATCGCTCGGCGAGCACGAACGCGTCGCCCACCAGGTCAATCGCCTCGGCAATCGACGCCGGCGCCAGGACGGGGACCCGGTAGTCGCCGTGCCCGTGGCCCTTCGTGGCCTGGAAGTAGTCGCCCTGCGACGCGCCGATGCTGCCCAGCCCGGGTCCGCCACGCATGACGTTGACCAGCACGACCGGCAGCCGTGATCCGGCCATGTACGACATCGCCTCGGCCATCAGGCTGATGCCCGGGCTGGAGCTCGAGACCAGGACCCGGGCCCCCGCCGCGGAGGCCCCCAGGGCCATGTTGATCGCGGCTAGCTCGCTCTCGGCCTGGACGAACACCCGGCCCTCCTCGGGCATGCGTCGCGCCATCCATTCCAGCAGCTCGGCCTGGGGCGTGATCGGGTAGCCGAAGTAGGCGTCGCAGCCGGCGGCGATGGCCGCCTCGCCGATCGCCTCGTTGCCCTTCATCAGGACCCGCTGCGGAGCAGGAGACGCCTCGCCGCCGGTCCCGGGCGGCGAGGCGACGAGAGCCCGGCGGCACGTGACCGCGGGACGATCCAGGACGGCCATCGTTCAGGCCTCCTTCGGGCGGGCGAAGATCGTGAGGGCGGCGTCGGGGCACACCCGCGCGCACTTAGCGCAGCTCGTGCAGCCCCCGGGGTCGGTCAGGCGCACGGGATGGTGGCCCATCGCGTTGACGAGGGCCGCGTCGAGCTCGAGCACATGCGGCGGACAGGCGTCGACGCACAGGCCGCAGCCCTTGCAGCGCTCATGCGCCACCAGCACGGGCTGGAACGCTGGGGAGCCGCTCGGTTGACGTCGAAGTGGGGCGTCGACGAGCGGGCTGGACATGGCCATGCAGGCACCTCCGACCCCGAGCATGGCCCGGGGCCGGGCGTACCGGGAGGGCCGAACAGCCGTGCGGGCCGGGCCAGTCCTCACGTGTCGGACCGCCGCTCGGGGCAGGACCCTCGAGCCCGAGTGGGTCAGGCGGGTACGCCCTGGCGGCGGGGCACGTCACCGGCCAGCTCGCGGACGTGCGCGACCAGCGCCTGCTCGGTCAGCCTGTCGGCCGCCGCCGAGTGCACCCGTCGACGCCGGCCGTGGCGGCGGTCGTCCGCCCGCAGGCTGCGCTCGAGCCGCTCGCGCACGAGGCCAGGCCCGACGACCGTGACGTCGTCCCGCTCGGGCACGTGGGTCACCACCTCCTCCAGGAACAGGCGCAGGTGCTCCCGCCGCGCACGCTCCAACGCCTCGCTGCTCGGACCGCCGCCTCCGTGGCGGACCGTCGGGTCGACGCGCACGTGGCCGGTGGAGCGGTGCCTGCCGGGGACATCGGATCGGACGCGCTCGACCGTGGCCCGGTCCGCCCAGCGGACGATGATCGCCTCCTCGCTGTCGATCCAGATCAAGGTGGTGGCAGCTTCGACGGTGCGCGAGTTCATGACCGCCTCCGTGTCAGCGAGCCCAGGCGGGCTGGCCGTCGTCCTGGGCGAGATCCGCATAGGCGATGCCGGCCGTCCGCTCCCACGCGGCCCGGTCGACGTGGACCGAGTAGTGGTGGCTGCCGGCGTGGAAGGCGACCTCCGGCGCTTCCCGGAGCGCGAAGTCGGCGAACACCGGGATGCCGAACAGCTCCGCGACCGGCGGCACCGTGCCCGGCTCGCAGTCGGGTGCGAGGGCGGCGAACTCGGCCTCGGTGAGCACGCGCACGTCCCCGGCGCCCAGCACATGGCGTGCCCGGACCAAGTCTACGTGGTCATTGGCGTCGACCACCAGCAGGGCTCGGCGCCCGTCGTCGGTGGCGACCCCGACGACCTTGGCAAACCGGCGCGGGTCGAGGTGCTCGGCGCGGGCCGTGGCTTCGGCCGTGAACGTCTCCGGGTGCTCGCGGACCTCGTACTCGATCCGCCGGCCCGCGAGCCAGTCGAGCAGGCCCTGGTGGGGCCCCGTCGCGGTGGTATTCGCGGCCATGGCACGCCTCCTGTCCCGGGCGGCCTGCCCGGAGCCGGAAGATCCGGGCGTCCGATCCGCCCCGAGCATGCGCAGCCCTCGTGACGACGGCGAGTGGCATCGGTCGGAGTCGGCAGGGGCGGATGGCCCGTAGGCGGCCGGGACCAGCGCGGCTGCGGGCGAGGAGGGTACCCTCGCGACCGATGCCCAAGCTGACGCCCAAGATCATCCTCGAGGGCACCCGGCTGACCCACAAGACGGACCTTGCGTTCGCGCTCAACGAGCACCCCCGGATCGTCGGACCCCGCCGCTATCGCTATCACTCGCCGCTGGTCTCCGCCGAGTGGTGCGGGTTCACGCCCTACCCCTGGGGTCGGGGACCGATCAACTTCGAGCCAGCTGGCGAGGAGGAGGCGCGGGCGATGGCGGTGTTCGACACCTGGACCAGGCTGATCGAGCTCCAGCCCCACTACTCGTGGATCATCGATCGGTTCCATCTCTCGGCCCGGGCGTTCCAGCTCGCCGCCCACGGGCGGGACGTGGACTTCCGCTGGCTCGAGACGCGGCTGCGCTCGCTCGACGTCCACCTGGTGCTGTGCACCCGACGCGAAGGGACCTGGAAGGCGCGGGCGGAGCGGCTCCTCGTCTCGGGCAACCCCTCGCAGTACGACGACCTCCAGGTGTTCCGGCGCGAGCAGGACCTGCTGCGGCGGCTGGCTGGTCAGTCGATCCTGCCAGTGCTGGAGCTGGACACGACGGACGGCGACATGGAGGCCGCCTGCCAGCGGATCGCCGACTGGATGACCTCGACCGGCGGCCTGTGGCCGCGGGGACACCGGCCGGTCGAACCGGAGGTGGCGCCTCCGGCCTGACCGGCACCTCGACGCCAGCCGGACCGCCCGCCCGCCCGCCCGCCGGACCGCCGGACCGCCGGACCGCCGAGCCTTCGCCCGCCCCGACGTGCCTGCCGTCGGTCGCCGTGCCTGCCGCCGGTCGCCGTCCCGCCCCCCGGATATGACCCCGCGCTTCTGTTCGGCGCGACGCATGATGGATCGGGGAACTTTGCATGCGCTGGGGGTTCTGCAACGGCCTGGTTCGTGCCGTCACCCCCGCCCAACAGAAGCCCCTGGGCATATCCGGTGGGAGACGAACCGATGCGGCGGCCGCCGGCGGGGCGGTGCTGATCGGTCGACAGACGGTGGGAGACGAACCGATGCGGCGGCCGCCGATGGGATGGCGCTGATCGGTCGACAGACGGTGGGAGACGAACCGATGCGGCGGCCGCCGGCGGGGCAGTGCTGATCGGTCGACAGACGGTGGGAGACGAACCGATGCGGCGGCCGCCGGCGGGGCGGTGCTGATCGGTCGACAGACGGTGGGGGCCGCGCTGACCGGGGCCGTGGCAGCCCCGCCCCAGCGCGCCGCGATGCCGGCCGTGAGCAAGATCCGACCGGCCCTGACCGAGGCGAGTGCCTCCGACCGGGCCGACCGGCCCCCGCACCCGGCCCGGCGGCCTGCCGCGCGATGACTCCTGGCACTCATGCGCATCTGCGCATGTATCGATACTCGAGCCATGGACGAGATCACCATCCTCCAGGCCGAGGTCCTCAGGACGCTGGCCAGTCCGCGGCGCCTGGAGATCGTTCACCGCCTGGCTCAGGGCCCGTGCGAGGTCGGCCGTCTCGCCGAGGAGCTCGGTGCCCCCCAGCCCAACATCTCGCAGCACCTCGCGGTGCTGCGCACCGCCGGCATCGTCGAGGCCGAGCGCGATGGCCGCGAGGTCCGGTACCGGCTGGCCGACCCGGACGTCATCGTCGCCTGCTCCGTCATGCGGGGCGTCCTCCAGCGCCGCCTCACCCGCCTCGGCCGCCTGTCGCTCCTCGATCAGGCCGCCGCCGAGCTGGTCGAGATCCAGTAGCCAACGGAAGGAACCGAACCGATGGACGAACCCCTCAACCTGGTCCTGTTCTCGGGCACCGACGACAAGCTGCAGGCAGCCGCCGTGCTCACGGCCGGGGCCGCCGCCCTCGGCAAACCCGTCAACATCTTCCTCCAGTACTGGGCGCTCGACGCGTTCACCAAGGCCAAGATCGAGCGCGACCACGGGCTCGCCCCGGAGGCCGGCGCGGACGGCCGCGCGGCGGTCGACGCGTTGGCCCGGGCGGGCCAGGCCAGCTGGGCCGAGACCCTGCGCCAGGCGAAGGACCTCGGCTCGGTCGAGGTGCAGGCGTGCTCGCTGTCCATGGACCTGCTGGGCCTCGAGCCCCAGGACCTCGATCCGCTGGTCGACGGCATGGAGGGCGTCACCGCCTTCTACCTCAATGCCGGCGAGGGCCAGGTCGTGTTCATCTAGCGATCGATCGCGGCGCCACGGCGCCACCGGAAGGAGCAAGCAGCAATGGGAATGGTGTCCGTCGATCGACGGTCGATGCCAAGGGCCTGAACTGCCCGATGCCGATCGTCAAGACCGCCCAGGCGATGAAGGGGCTCGCATCGGGCCAGACCCTCGAGGTCCTCGCGACCGACCCGGGGTCGGTCAAGGACTTCGCGGCCTGGTCGAAGACGACCGGCAACGAGATCGTCGAGCAGACCGCGGACGGCGGCGTGTTCCGCTTCGTCCTGCGCAAGAAGTGAGGATCCCATCCGATGGCTGTTGCCGAACCCCCCATCATCCCCGAGACCATGCCCGCCCCGGCCGTCGAGCCGGAGGCCGAGGCCAAGCCCAAGGGGCTCGCGATCATCTACTACAGCGGCGACCTGGAGAAGATCTGGGCCGCCATGATCCTCGCCTCCACAGCCGGCGCCATGGCGATGCCGACCAAGGTGTTCGTGACCTTCTGGGGCCTCCAGACGTTCGTCAGGGACGACGTCCGCATCACGGGCGAGAACTGGATGCAGCAGATGATGTCGTTCATGCAGCGGCCGGGCATCAGCCACCGCAAGCTGTCCAAGATGAACTTCCTGGGCATGGGCCCGTGGATGATGCGCAAGCTGGCCAAGCGTACAACGTCGCCAGCCCCAAGGAGCTGCTCGAGATCGCGACCAGGCCATGGGCGTCGAGTTCATCCCGTGCCAGATGACGATGGACATGTTCGGGCTCAAGCGCTCGGACCTCATCGAGGGCATGGGCGAGCCCGTCGGCGCGGCCACCTACCTGTCCTACGTCGGCGAGGGCTATGCCCCGCTGTTCATCTGAACCACCACCTCCGGGCGAACGTGCGGGACTCCTCCGCACCCGTTCCGGCCGCCCCCTGAACCCGTGGAAGGGATGCCCCGATGACCGAAGCCACCGTCCCCCCCGTCACCACCACCATCGACGCCCGCGGCAGCTTCTGCCCCGGTCCGCTGATGGAGCTCATCCGCGGCATGCGCGAGGCCGAGGTCGGCGACGTCCTCGCCGTCCTGTCCTCCGACAAGGGCAGCAAGACCGACATCCCGAAGTGGATCGAGAAGGCCGGCCACACGCTGGTCGGCGTGTTCACCCGCGACGGCTACGACGAGATCATCGTCGCGAAGGTCCGGTAGTCCCATGCAGCGGGTCGTCGTCCTGGGCGGCGGGGTGGGGGGCACCCTCGCCGCCAACCTCATCGCGCGCAAGCTCAAGTCCGCGATCGCCCGCCGGGAGGCTCGCGTCACGCGTCGTCGACACCACGGGCAACCACGCCTACCAGCCCGGCTACATGTACATCGCGATGGGCCACGAGCGGGCGAGCAAGCTCGTCCGGCCGGAGCGGTCGCTGCTCGACGGCAACGTCGAGCTGGTGGTCGACGAGGCGGCCCGGATCGACGCCGCCGGCCAGGCGGTCGAGCTGGCCTCGGGCGAGCGCCTCGGGTACGACCAGCTGGTCATCGCCACGGGCTCGCGGATCGTGCCCGAGTCCATCGAGCACTTCGGCACCGAGGCGCACCACTTCTACACCGCCGAGGCATCGGCCCGCCTGCGCAAGGCGCTCGACGCGTTCACCGGCGGGCGGATCGTGATCGGCATCGCCGGCATCCCCTACAAGTGCCCGCCGGCCCCGCTCGAGGTCGCCTTCCTGATCGAATCCGAGCTGCGGGGGCGGGGTCTGCGCGACCGGACCGAGATCACCTTCCTGTCGCCGATCAACCGCGCGTTCACGATCGAGAGCGTGTCCGAGATGGCGACCCCGATCTTCGAGCAGAAGGGCATCCACCTCGAGCTTCTGGCCGGCATCGCCCAGATCGATGCGGAGCGCAAGGTGGCGATCACCGATGCGTTCGAGGAGCACCCGTACGACCTCCTGATCGTGGTGCCGCCCGCACAAGGGCGCGCAGGTGCTGATCGACTCCGGGCTGGCGCCCCGGTCGGGCTGGCTGCCGACCGACCGCCACACCCTCCAGGTCAAGACGGTGGCGAAGGCGGCGCCCGGCCAGGCCGACGAGGACATCCCGCGCTACCCGAACATCCATGCCCTGGGCGACACGACCGACCTGCCGCTCTCGAAGGCCGGCTCCACCGCCCACTTCGAGGCGCCGATCGTCGCCGAGCGCGTCGCCGCCGCCGTGCTCGGCCGCAAGCCGCGTGGCAGGCACGCGAGCTACACGGGCAAGGTGATGTGCTTCTTCGAGGTGGGCGACGGCAAGGGCACGCTGCTCCAGTTCGACTACGACCATCCGCCCAGGCCGCCCAAGCCGAACCAGATCTGGCACCTGGGCAAGATCATGTTCAACAAGACGTACTGGCACACGGTCCCGCGGGGGCGCGTCTAGCGCCTCGTCCGGAGCGGAGGCCGTCGCGTCGCCGGGCAGACTCCCCGACGCCCGGCGGCACCCTACAATCGCGCCGTGATCCCCTGCGCCGTCCCTCGCGACCGGTGAGCGGCCGCGTCTTCCGCCGGTCCGCGTCGGCCGACCCGCCGGTGGCGGTCGAGGCCCACGGATCCACGATCGTCGACGCCGAGGGCCGCGAGTACCTCGACGCGGCGGGGGGCGCCGTCGTCGTCAACGTGGGTCACGGTCGGCGCGAGATCGCCGACGCGATCGCGGCCCAGGCGGCGCGGCTGTCCTACGCCCACGGCAGCGCCTTCACCACCGAGCCGCTCGAGCGTTACGCGGTCGAGGTCGCCGCGCACCTGCCGGTCACGGATCCTGCGATCTACCCGGTCTCCGGGGGCTCCGAGGCGATCGAAACCGCGCTCAAGCTCGCGCGAGCCGCCCAGATCGCCCGCGGCGACTCGGATCGATGGGTGGTGTTCGCACGCTGGGGCAGCTATCACGGGAACACGCTGGGCGCGCTCGACCTGTCCGGGCGGCGACCGCTGCGCCGGCCGTACGAAGCATGGCTGGGCCGGTTCCGTCACCTCAGCGCGGCGTACCCCTACCGCGGCGAGGATCCGGGCGCGCAGGCGCTGGCCACCACCCAGGAGCTGGTCGACGAGCTGGACCGAATGATCACGGCCTCGGGTCCCGGCACCGTCGCCGCGTTCGTGGCCGAGCCGATCGTGGGTGCCACGCTGGGCGCCGTCGAGCCGCCGCCGGGCTACTGGCCGGCGATCGCCGACGTATGCCGCCACCACGGCGTGCTGCTCGTCGCGGACGAGGTCATGACGGGGTTCGGGCGCACCGGTTCGTGGTTCGGGATGGACGCGTACGGGGTCCAGCCGGACCTGCTGGTGGCGGCCAAGGGCGCTACCTCCGGCTACTGGCCGTTCGGCTTCGTGGCCGCCTCGGGCGAGATCCACGACGCCATCCGGGCGGCAGGACCGTTCGTCCACGGGTTCACCTACTCGCACCAGCCGATGGCCGCCGCCGTCGCCCGGGAGGTGCTGCGGATCCTCGAGGCCGAAGACCTGGTCGAAGCGTCGCGCGTGAAGGGGGAGCGCCTGCTCGGCCTGCTGCGCGATCGCCTGGGCGAGCACGCGGCCGTCGGCGACCTGCGAGGGCGCGGGCTGATGATCGGCGTGGAGCTGGTCCGGGACCGGGAGACGCGCGAGCCGTTTGCTCGCGGCCTCCGGCTGACCGAGGCGGTGGTCCGGACCGCCCGCGAGCGGGGGCTGCTGCTCTACTCGGGAACGGGCAACGCGAACGGCGTCGATGGCGACATCGTCCTGCTCGGCCCGCCGTTCGTGATCACCGACCAGGAGCTGGGCCGGATCGCCGATGGCCTGGCGGTGGCCCTGGACCTTGCGCTGGCCGAGGTCGGGGCGGTTCCCGGCCGGGCCGGCTGAGGCACGTCAGCCGAGGTCAGCGGCGGTCAGCCGCGGCCCGCACCAGCAGGATCCCGCCGAGGACCACGAGCAGGATCGGCCACACGAGGTCGTTGAGCTCGGACACCGCGATGCTCGAGGCGCCGATGACCGTGAGGATGACGCCCAGGCCCACCTGCCAGCCCCAGCCGCCCCGGCTCGCGGCGCGCACGGCCGCGATGAACAGGAAGGCGATCCCCAGGCACAGCGTCCCGACGCCCGGACCCTCGACCACGTTGGCCGCGGCCAGCAGGTCCGGTGCCGCGAGGGCCGTGATGATCGAGCCCAGGTACAGCGACGCGACACCGCGGTTGACCAGCCACGACACGAGGAATGCGAGGCCGGCCGCGAGGAACAGCAGCGATCCCGCCGTGTCGAGCGCCGGGAACGCCTGGCGGAGCAGCAGCAGCCCGCCGAACACGACCAGGAAGATCCCGAACCACGGCAGCCGCGTTCGACCACGCGGACCCCCGATGTCGTTCCACTCCCAGCCGTACACGTGCACCCGGCTGGCCCCATCGATCACGTCGCCCGAGACGGGCTGGTCCCGCCGCTCGCTCATGCTGTCCTCGCTGCTCGCGTCCTCAACGCTCCCAGAGCGTAGCGCGGGTCGGGCGAGCACCGTGCCCCCGATTCGGGCGGAGGCCCCTCACCCGTGAGGCAGGCCGGATGACCTCATGCCCGGGTCAATACCCGCCGAGCTCGAGGCGGCGCCGGTTCTCGCGCTGCGCCCGCGCCGCCGCATCGAACGTCGCCGCGCCCCCGGGCAGCGAATCCTGCTCGACCACGATCCAGCCACGGTAGCCGGCAGCCCGAAGGGTCTCGAGCACGCGCTGGGCCTCGAGGTCACCGTCGCCGAGCGCGCAGAACACGCCCCGGCTCCACACCGCGTCGGCCGCCTCGTCGTGGCGGACGAGCTCCGCCATTCGATCGAGGTGGGCGTCCTTGACGTGCACCTGGTTGATCCGAGCGCCCCATCGGTCGATGGCGGCCACCGGGTCGCCGCCGGCCGCGAGGAGATGGCCGGTGTCGAGGCAGAGCCCGATCTCGGTCGCCTCCAGCAGCGCCTCGATCTCGGACGGCGCCTCCACCGACGTCCCGAGCTCCGGATGGAAGGTCGGCTCGTACCCACGCGCGCGGCATCGCTCGAGCGCCTCGGCGATCCCGTGGGTCAGGGCCGACCAGGCGCTGCCGGTGACGGCGAGCGACGGATCGCGTCCGACCTGGCCGGGATGCGCAGCCCGCTCCGGCGTGGGGGCGTGGGCGAGCGTCGGCCGGGGTGGGGGAAAGCCGTGAACGGCCCCGACTGCGTCGAATTCGTCGAGCACGGCGTCCAGCTCGGGCCACGCCTGCTCGAGGCGGGTAGGCTCGCTGAACGGCAGCTCGACGTAGCCGCCCGCGAGCGCAAGCCCGTGGTCGACCAGGGCCCGCCGCAGCCGCTCTCCGCGACCCAGGAAGCCGACCGGGCCAAGGTCGATGCCGTCGTAGCCGGCATCCGCGACCGCCGTGATGACGGCGTCGCCGGTCGGCACGCCCGGCAGCCCGATGGTCCGCTCGAAGGCCCCGTAGCTGACGGGTGCGCTCGCCACCCGGACCAGCCGCTCCGACGTCACGACCGGGCGCCGGCCGTCGGCGCTGCGGGCGAGCTCGACCCTCTCCGGCATGACCGCCTCCTCGTGCGTTTCGTCCACGGCGGAACCCGGAGACGATCACCGAGCGCATTGAACCAAAAAGGAACCAACCGTGCAAGCGAGTCTGGCCGTCAGGCGAGGCTTGCGACGTAGACCTCGTGGGCGCCGAGGTCGATCTCCCCGCCTGCGTCCTGGACGGGCGGCCGATCCCGGCTCGACAACAGCACGCGCAGGGTTCCGGGCGGCAGGTCGAGGCGGATCGCCTGGTCGCGATCGGTCATGTTGAGGACGACCACGCAGGTCTCGCCGGCGGCCGAACGACGGAATGCCAGGTGCCCTTCCGCGTCGGTGTTCAGCAGGGTGCAATCGCCGCACCGGAGCGGGCGGTGCCGCCGCCGCACCCGGATCAGGCGCCGGTAGAACTCGAGCAGGGAGCCAGGGTCGTCGCGCTGGTCGTCGACGTTGATGCCCTCGGCGTAGGTGCCGCTGACCGGCAGCCAGGTCACGGTGCCGTCCGGGCTGAACCCGGCGTTGGGCGCGTTCGACCACTGCATCGGGGTTCGGCTCTTGTCACGTCCGTGCCTCGCCGCCAGGTCGACCGCGTCGGCCTCCGACAGGCCGAGCTCCTCGAGCGCGGCCCGGTGCAGCCAGCGCCCCCAGTTGTCACGGAACCTGCCCGCGTCATCCAGCAGGAGGTCGGTCATGCCGATCTCCTCGCCGTAGTAGAGGAAGGGCGAACCGGGCAGGGTGAGGACCAGCGCGGCGGCCAGGCGAGCGGTCGCGAGATCGCGGCCGCCACTCTCCAGGCGGGACCGAACGCGAGGCTCATCGTGGTTGCCCAGGGTGTTCGCCGCCCACGCACCCTCCGGGATCGCTGCCCAGCGCTCGACCAGGAGCCTGCGGACCGCATCCGGACGCAGCCACGACGTCCGCATCAGCGGGAAGTTGAACACCAGGTGCAGCTCGTCGCCGGCCGACCCGTAGTACGCGACCTGGTCCGTCTCGCCGATCAGCACCCGGCCGGGATACTGGTCGACCACGGCCCGCAGGTCGCGCATCAGCTCGTGCACCTCGGGCTGGTCGAGCTGGCGGGCAAAGATCCGCGCCAGGCCCGCCTCGATCGCGGCCCGTTCGTCGTCGGTGCGCGCCGTGATCCATCCGCGGCGCAGCTCGGACAGCGTGCGCGGTTCATCGTGATCCCTCAGCGCCGCGTCCTCGAAGGCTGCGTCCGGGGCGTCCAGGCGGAAGCCGTCGACGCCGAGGTCAAGCCAGAACCGCATGACGTCCGCGATCGCGCGCCTCACCTCCGGGTTCCGATAGTTGAGGTCGGGCTGCTCGCGCAGGAAGGCGTGGTAGAAGTACTGGTCGGTCGCCTCGTCCAGCGCCCAGGCAGAGCCGCCGAACTGCGACATCCAGTTGTTGGGCGGTCCTCCATCATGGGGGTCCTGCCAGACGTACCAGTCCCGCCTGGCGCTCGTCCGGCTGGAGCGTGACTCGAGGAACCACGGGTGCTGATCGGAGGTGTGGTTGAGCACGAGGTCGATCACGACGCGGATGCCGCGCGCATGGGCGGCGTCGAGGAAGGCGCAGAAGTCCTCGAGGGTCCCGTAAGCGGGATCGACGCCCACGAAGTCGCTGACGTCGTAGCCGAGGTCGGCCTGAGGCGACGGATAGTGCGGGGACAGCCAGATGGCGTCGATCCCGAGGTCGGACAGGTGGTCGAGCCGGCTGGTCAGGCCTGGCAGGTCGCCGATGCCATCGCCATTGCCGTCGGCGAAGCTCCGCGGGTAGACCTGGTAGAAGACGGCCTCCTTCCACCACGCGCTCGGGCGGCCCGCGATCGTGCCGGGTACCGCGGGCGTCGTCATCTGGGGATTGCGACCCAGGCTAGCCGGCCTTGACGTAGACCGGGTTGGTGAGCGCCAGCAGGTCCCCGTTGGGCTGGGTGCCCTGGCGCAGCTCGAGGCGCCACCACCGCTCGGCGGTCATCGGCCGCTCGTCCACGCGCGAAGGGCCCGGGTCACAGGTGGCGAGCGGCCGGATCGACCCGGAGGTCGCATACCACAGCGTGGCCGGCTGCTCGAGGCGTTCGACGTCGATGGCCAGGCGGAACGCGCCGTCGGCCGGCAGCTCCATCCCAGGCATGCGGATCTCGACCCCATCGGAGCCGGTCGCCCGGAAGGTCACGATCGGCCCCGCCGAGAGGAACACGCGTCCGAGCCGGATGCCGTCGAGGATCGACCGCTCGCTCGGGTCGCCGGCTCGGACGTAGGTCGAGGCCGCGCCGGGGGCTGCATCGTCCTCGGCGGCGTGGCTGTCGGTCCCCGAGATCGCCGTGATCCGGTATCCGGCGTCGAGGAGGTCGGTCCAGAAGGCCAGGGCACCCTCGTTGTCCGATTCGGCCAGCGCCCAGTGGGCGTTCCAGACCTCCATCGCGTCGATCGTGGCGTAGTCGGCGGACGCGTACTCCCAGCGGCATGCCCCGCACCACGGGTCGCCGTAGGCCATCGGGTGGTTGATCGAGACGAGCGCGCCCTGGCGATGCGCCGCTTCGACGATGCTGGCCGGGCCGCCGCCGCGTCGCTGGTCGCGCCAGTCGATCGGCGCGCTCAACCCGAGGCCGTTGATGTGCCCGTAGAACGTCGTGATCTCGCTGCCCCGGATCGGGGTGATCCCCTCGGGCCACGAGGCCGCCTCGCGCAGGTGGCTGGTCGTGTTGTGGTCGGTGATCGCGAGGAAGTCGAGCCCGTGGTCGAGGGCTCGCTGCGCCCGCTCCGCGACGGTGACCTCCCCGTCGCTGTGGACCGTGTGGGCGTGGAGGTCGCCGCGATACCACCGCTCACCGCCGGCCGCCAGCCGGCTACCGGGCACCGGTGCGGCGGCGATGCCGGACCCGGCCGGCCGGCCGGTCGTCGCCGTGGCCACGAGCTCGTAGCTGACGAAGCCGGTCTCGGCACCGTCGTTGAGGATCACGCCCGTGTCGACGTTGACGGTCCAGGGGCCCGGCGCGAGCGGCCCGGCGAGCGCGCCCAAGGTGGCCTCGGTCTCGCCGATCACGATCAGCTGCTCGTCGCCCGATTTCGTGGGGGTTCCCCGGAACCCGTCGGCGTCGAACAGGCTCAGCCCGACCGAGTTCGCCGCGTGCTCCGAGCCGAGGTCGTGGGGTCCCCAGCGAAGGTGGACCCGCAGCTCGACCGTGCGATCGGGGACCCAGATCTCGAAGCGGTGGTGCTGGTGCGAGTCGCGATGGGTCCAGGTACCGGACCGGTCGAGCAGGGTCTCGGTCCGCTCGGTCGCCACGACTCGCTCAGGCCACGCCATACCGCTCGACGAGCGTCGGCTGGCCCGCGATGTAGCCGTCGAGGATGCGCCCCGCGACCTCGACCGACGGCACGAGCGGATGCATCGCGAGGGCCTTGATGGCCATCCCGCGGGAACCGGAGAGCGCCGCTTCGATGGCCGCCCGCTCGGCCGCCCGGACGGACAGGATCAGGCCCTGGGCGTCGAGGGGGACGCTGCCGATGGCCGCCGGCACGACCCCGCCCCGACCGATGATGCACGGCACCTCGACGATCGCGTCCTCGTCGAGGAACGGCAGGCTCGAGCGGTTCGGCACGTCGAGGATCATCACCCGGTAGCCGTCGCCGTACAGGCCGTCCACGAGATTCAGCGCGAGGGTTCCGTAATCGCCCGGCCCGCGCGCCGCGACGACCCCGGCCATCGCGTCCTCGCGCCCCGTCCAGGCCTCCTCCATGTAGTGCGACTCGCGGTCGGCGTGGGTGCGGCGCCAATCGCGGAGCGCCTCGGCAGGGGAGCCGTTCCCGGCGTAGAACGCGGCCTGCTGTCGCTCGAGGAAGGCCGAGCGGACTCTGCCGGCCTGCATCGCCTCGAGGGCCTCCGCGTTGTAGTAGTAGTAGTACAGGTACTCGTTCGGGATCATGCCCACCGAGCGTAGCCAGTCGGCGCCGAACAGCCGGCCCTCCTCGAACGTCTCGAGCCGTTCGGGATCCGCGAGCAGCGCGGGCAGCACGTCCCGGCCTTCGTCGAGGACGCCGCGCAGCCAGCCGAGGTGGTTGATCCCGAAGTAGTCGAACCACAGCTCCTCGGGCGGCCGTCCCAGCGCTCCCGCGACCCGCTTGCACAGGTCGAGCGGCGCGTCGCAGATCCCGATCACCCGGTTTCCCAGGATGCGTCGAGCCGCCTCGGTCACCAGCCCGACCGGGTTCGTGAAGTTGACGAACGTCGCGCCGGGCGCCCGCCGCGCCACGACCTCGGCGATCTCGGTCACGACCGGCACGGTGCGCAGCGCGAACGTGATCCCGCCGGCCCCGGTCGTCTCCTGCCCGATCACGCCCTGGGCGATCGCGGCTGTCTCGTCGAGGATCCGGCCGGCCATGCCCCCGGCGCGAACCGCACAGTAGACGACGTCCGCGCCGTCAACGGCCGCCTCGAGGCTCGTCGTCATCCTCACCGGCGGCGCCGCCCCGACCTCCTGGGAGATGCCGTCGAGGACGCGCGCGATCCGGTCGAGGCGCGCCTGATCGATGTCGTGGAAGGCGATCTCGTCGTAACGCGTCGTGACGTCGCCCGCGGCGAGGGCCCGGTAGATGACTGGCGTCCGGAAGCCCCCGGCGCCGATCAGGGTGAGCTTCATGCCATGATTGAACCAAAACTGAACCGCAAGAGCAAGCCTGATTTTGGGATCGTCCGTCGATGCCCTGGCCCGCCCCGGCGACGAAAGCCCGGTGAGATGGGCTAGAGGGCGAGCCTGGGGGAGCCGACGCCGGCCGTGAGGGTCGTCGCGAAGGCGTAGCGGTCGCCGCGGTTCTGCAGGCGCGCCGTCTCGAATGGCTCGTCGTACTGATCGAACGTCATCTCGTCGAGCTCGAGCAGCGGGTCCCCGGTCGCGACGGTGAGCAAGGTCGCGACGCGCTCGCTCGCGGGCACGGCCCGTACCACGACCTCGGCGCGGCTCCCGATGAGCCCGGCGCGTTCGCGGATCGTCCCGAACAGGGACCGGCTTGCGAAGTCGACGCCCTTGAGCACGGGGATCAGGCGCGGGTGCAGGACCGAGTGGTCGAACGAGAGCGGGACGCCCTCGACATAGCGGACGCGCTCCAGCTCGAACACCTTCGCGGAGGTGCCGATCCGGAGGTCGGCAGCCTCTGCGGCCTTCACCGGTCGCACGCGCGCGCTGACCACGGTCGACGTCACGACGTAGCCGTGGCGAGCCGCCCACTCGGTCAGGCTCGGGGGACCCTCGATCCGCTCGGTCACCGCCTGGCCCACGACGACCCAGCCACCCCGGCCACGGGCCTGGATGAGCCCCTTCTCGCCCAGGGCCGACAGCGCGCGGCGCAGCGTGTTGCGCGCGACACCCAGGCGCGCACCCAGCTCGCGCTCGGGAGCGAGGCGGCTCCCCGACTTCAGCCGGCCGGTGAGGATGTCGGCCTCGATCCGCCGGAGCACCTGCACCGAGGGCAGATCGTCTCCATGGACGTCCCGCCGCCCGTTTCCCGGTTGCGCATCCGCGGCCTGCCGTTGGTTCATTGTTGGTACGCTCGACCCCACCAGAAGCTCCCTCCGCGGCGACCCGGTCGGCTCGGCCGCCTCCGTGCCGGGGCGGCCAGGGGGCCTCATGGGCGCCCGATCCTAGGAGATCGCATTGTATGGCCTGACGTTGGCGCATTTCTGGTGAGGATCCTCGCGTGAAGGTCGACGTCGTCTGCGTCGGCGACCCGTTCCTCGACCTGATCTTCCTCGGCCTCGCCGCGATGCCGGCTCCCGGCGAGGAACGGCTCGCGAGCCGCCTGAAGGTCGTGCCGGGCGGCATGGCCAACGTGGCGTACGCGCTGCGGCGCCTCGGGCTGGACGCGGTCATCTGCGCCCCGAAAGGCAGGGACGTGGCCGGCCGCTTCCTCGCCGGGCTGATCGAGGACGCCGGCGTCCCGTGGCATGGACGCGAGGGCAAATCGACGCCGGTGACCGTCGCCCTGCCGGCCGCCGGGGACCGTGCGCTGCTCAGCTTCATGCCGGCGCCCACCGTGGACATCGAGACGCTGCGAGGCCTCACGATGCTCGCCGTCATCGTCGACCTGCCGTCGGCCCCCCTGCTGCCGCCGGTGCCGTGCGCCTACGCGGTCGTCGGTGATCCGGAGGTCGCCACCCTGGCCGGGCGGCTCCCCGCGACGCTCGGCGGGATCCACGCCCTGATCCTGAATGAGCGTGAGGCGAGCGGGCTCACCGGGGCGCCCGATGCCCGATCGGCCGGGCGGCACCTGGCCTCGCTCGGCACGACCGTCGTCGTGACGCGCGGTCCGCTGGGCGTCCTGGCGGTCCAGCCCGACGGGCAGACGGTCGAGGTCGCGGCGCCCCGGGCCGACGTTGGCGATGCGACCGGCGCCGGCGACCTGTTCGTCGCGGCCTACACCTGGGCAGACCTCGAGGGCCGTCCGCTCGAGGAGCGGCTGCGCCTGGCGGCGAGCTACGCCTCGATGTCGCTGGAGCGGGCGACGGATGGCCTGAAGGGGATCACCCTGCGCGAGTTCGACCAGCTGATGCCCGGTTGAGCTCCGTCCCTGGGCAGCGCCCCCTCCGCGTGGCCCTGATCGGGTTCGGCACGGCCGGAGCGGTGCTGCACGCACCGCTCGTCGCCGCGACCGCCGGTCTCGAGCTCGCTGCGATCGTGACCGCCCGGCCCGTCCGTCGCCGGGCCGCCCGAGCCGCCTATCCGACGGCCGCCATCCTCGACCACGTCGGCGACGTGTGGCGCGGCGCGTTCGATCTCGCCGTCATCGCCACCTCGAGCGGAGCCCATGCCGAGCTCGTGGAGCAGGCGATCGACGCCCGGATCGCGGTGGTCGTGGACAAGCCGCTGGCGACCTCCGCCGCGGCGGCGGAGCAGCTCGTCCGGCGGGCCCGGGCCCGGCGCGTGCCGCTCACCGTGTTCCAGAACCGGCGCTGGGACAGCGACTTCCTGACGGTTCGAGCGGTGTTGGCGCAGGGTCGCCTGGGCCGGCCATTCCGTCTCGAGGCGCGCTTCGAGGGCTACCGGCCCCTGGACCCGTCGGCCTGGCAGGAGAGCCCGGTCCCGGCCGACGGTGGCGGCGTGCTGCTCGATCTCGGCAGCCATCGGATCGACCAGGTGATGCTGCTGTTCGGCGTTCCGCGGTCGGTCTACTGCGAGCTGCACCGGCGGCGACCCGGTGCCCTGGTCGAGGACGACGCCTTCGTCTCGCTCGCCTTCCCGGGCGACGTCGTCGCTCGGCTCTGGCTGAGCAGGACGGCGCATGCCGGTGGACCGGGGTTCCGCGTGCTGGGCCTGGACGCCGCGTTCGAGATCGGCGGCACCGATCCGCAGTGGGCCGCGCTCGCAGCCGGCGAACGCCCTGGAGGCCGGGGGTGGGGCAGGCATCCGGCCGCGGGTCGGATCACGAGCGGGGCTCGACCCGGACCCGCGGTCGGCGTGCGCGCCGTCTCCGGCACCTATCAGCGGTTCTACGCGTCCGTCCGCGAGGCGCTCGTCCGCGGGGAGGCGATGCCCGTGGACCCGGCCGATGCGATCGCCGTCCTGCGCGTGATCGAGGCCGCACGCTCCAGCGCGCAGCGCGGCTGCGCGCTGGACCTGGAAAGGCGACCGGCCCGGCCATTCCCGCCCCCCGTCAAAGACGAGCCCCCGCGCTGACCACCACCCGCCCACGGAGGGTCGTGCCCGTGGTGATGGGCAACCCGGACCCGAGGTACGCGGACCAGATCGGGTGATTGCCGTCGAGCGTCCGCACCCCGCCATACCAGTCGAGCACGTGGAGCACGGGGAGGCCGTCGAGCAGCTCGGCGCGCACGTGCTGGGTGCCGTCGGACACCACCGTGAGCGAATGCTCGCCGTCGGTGGCGCCCGCGACGAGGATCCGTCGCTTCGCGCTCCGATAGTCGTTGCTGCCCGCCGCCGTCGCGTCCTCCTCCCACGCCTCGGCCGGATGGAGCGTCGCGGTTGCGCCCGGAGAACCCACCGCGTACCCGGACGTCCGCCCGATGTGGCTCGCCGGGTACACCGTCCACTCGCCGATGCGGCGCCACCAGAGGTCGGTCAGCTCCCTCGACGGTCGCACGCTCAGGCCGACCTCCTTCGCCCGGAACGAGCGTCGCCCGAGGTACGTGGCCTCGTACTCGAACACGACGGTCCGGTCCTCCATCCGGGCGGTGATCGATCCCTGCCAGTCCCATCCCACCAGGGGAGCACGCACCGCACCCGGCCCGAGCCCGATGACGTGCCCACCGTCGGTCCGCGGGGTCGGAACGGGGACGTGGGGCATGTCGACGTCGATCACGTGGACCTCCGGCCAGCCACGCAGCCAGCGACGATCGGCGCCGGACACGTTCAGCGACCCCGGCTCGGTCAGGTCGAGGTCGAGCGGCACCGCCCGATCCTGCACGGCCGCCTGCGGCGACGGCGCTGCGCCGGGCCAGTCCCACTGGTACCCGTCGATGAGCCAGCCTTCGGGGTGCCAGAGCTCGACGCGGACGGTCGCGGACGGGGCAACGCGGTGCACCGTCAGCTGCGCGCTCTCGCCCGGACGCGCGCTCGGCAGTCCGGCCCCGCCCTCGACCCGCCCGCCGGAGACGCGGACGTCGATCCCTTCCAGGGAGCGGTGCGAGAAGCGGTTGACCAGGGCCAGGTCGAGCCGCTCGCCCGTGTCGTCCAGGCCGGCGGTCGCCACGCGGATGGGCGAGTACATCTGGTGGACGTGCCACAGCTCGGGTCGCGGGCGGTTCCAGGCGTCGAACATGCCCCAGTCGCCGTCACCCCGGCGGAACACGCCCGGCTCGGACGGGTACTGGTCGCGGGTGCGGACGTAGTCGCCCGCCGGGAGGTGTGCCCACGGCCCCTCGCCGATGGTCAGGTCGAGCGGGATCGCGAACACCTCACCGAAGCCTGCCCAGATCAGTCCCCCGATCACCCCGTGATCGGCGAGCGCGGCCTCGATGAACGGCTGGTAGCCGGCGCCCCAGTAGTCGCGGATCCCGGGGTCGATCGCGAGGCCGTAGCCCTCGCCGGGGCCGCGCAGGCTGGGCGCGAACAGCGGGGCGTACTCGTCGAGGACGACCGGCTGGTCGTACGAGCCCAGCCACGCGAGGTCCTCCTGCCACGTGCGGTCCCAGCCCGGGTAGTGGTAGCTGCGCAGCTCGGGCCGTTGGGCGGCGGGCTTCCGGACCAGCGGGTTCTCGTCGCCCAGCTCGTTGAGGTCGAACGAGAAGGTGGTGGGACGGGTGGGGTCCATGGATCGGGCAAGGGCGAGCTGGGCGTCGAAGGCGCTGCCCCAGCGACTCTCGTTCGCCAGGTCCCAGGCGATGATCGAGCACCGTCCCCGGTCGCGATGGATCGTTTCGGCGGTCACCTCCAGGACGTACGGCGTGAGCTGGGCGGCCTCGTTCGTCCGCGTCCAGTGGTGATCGTCGAACCCGCCCGAGAAGCAGATCGGCGGCTGCTCGAACACGTACATCCCGATCTCGTCACACGCGTCGAGGAGATGCGGGCTCGGCGGATAGTGCGACGTCCGGATGACGTTCACGTTCGCCCGGCGCAGGTTGACGACGTCGTCGCGCATGTCGTCGGCCGACAGGGCCCGGCCCTTGAGGATCCGCGAATCGTGACGGTTGACGCCGCGGATCCGAAGCGGCGCCCCGTTGACGAGGAGCTGATCGCCGCGCGCCTCGACCCGCCGGAAGCCGACCCGCCGATGGACCGCCTGGGACGCCGCGCCGTCGGCGCCCAGCCTGACCTCCAGGTCGTACAGGCGCGGCTCCTCTGCGGACCACGGGACGACGGCCAGGGGATCGGTGGCGAGCACGTCGGTCACGGCAACACCGGCCGCAACCGTTCCCCGCCGACCGGATCGATGGAGCACGCGTCCGTCGGGGTCGCGGAGGATCACCTCGATGGTGTAGCCGTGGTCGGCCGGGTCGAGGTTGATCGCCTCCGCGCGAACGGTCAGCGTGCCGGTCCTCGCCCCCGGATCCCAGTCCGCGTCGAGGTCGAGCTGGCCGAGCTGGAGCATCGGCGCGGCGAACACGAGGATGTCGCGCCAGATGCCCAACAGCGACATGTGCGCGTACCAGCTCATGTCGTCGAGGACGGCGTGGGGCGTGTACTCGGTGAGCGTGACCGCGAGCTCGTTGCGTCCCGGCCGAACGAACGGCGTGAGATCGAGGTCGAACGATGTCGCCCCGCTGCCATGCACCCCGGCCAGCTCGCCGTTGACGCGAACATCGGCCCGTCCATAGGCGCCGTCGCAGCGCAGGAAGACGGCGCGCGCTGCCCATCCGGACGGGAGCGCGAACGACCGGTGGAGCGTCCCGACCCCGGCCTCGGGGACCAGCCTGTCGTAGATGACGTGCCCGGGGACCCGGGCCGGGGCGGTCTCGAGCCCTGGGCCCGCGTGACCACGAAACGGCCCCCCGTGGTAGCGCCACTCGCCGGCGAGGTTCAGGCGGTCGGACGCAGGCGGGAGCTCGCGGAGGCCCCGGGCGAGGTGGCGCGTGTCGAGCGTGAGCTCGACCACGCGCGGCTCCTCGCCGGTCGCGATCCGGATCGTGCCCTCGCGGCCGCGACCGAGGCGCTCGAGCGGCGCCCGGAAGCGCCCGGACGGGTCCGTCGTGACCTCGAACGCGCCGGCGTCGCCCGCGATGGCGACCGCGGCCCCGGGGACGCCCGTCCCGTCCGGCAGCGCGACCGTCCCGATCAGGCCGTCATCCGAATTGCCGACCACGGCCAGGATCGGCAGCGGTGGCTGGGACGAGAAGAGCCGAAGCATCGAGAGGACGGCATCGGGGCCCCGCAGCCGCTCCACGCGCACCTCCAGGGTCCCGTCGCCGATCACGTCCGGCGGGATGGCGACGCGCACGACCGTCGCCGTGCCCTGCCGGAGCTCGATCGGCGGGTGCAGGTCGCGCCCCCGCGAGGTCACCCGCTGCATGCGCTCGACACCGCGCTCGCACACGAAGGCGGCCTCGAGCTCGTAGGCGGCGCTCGGGTCCAGGTCGGGAAACCGGGCCTCGATCGCCTCCGGAGCCCAGCCCGTGAAGCGAAGGCTGTCGTCGGGCAGGGTCGCGACCTCGACGTCGGCGGCCTCGATGCGACGCTTCGTGGTGGTGAGGACATGGGGGGCCTGGAGCTCCAGGCCGCACTGCTCCAGGGCCACGAGGTAGGGCGTGGGACGGGCGCCCGTCCGCGTCATCTGGACCCTCCGGGAGCTGGCCCAACCTCCACCGGCGCCCGCGTGATCCAGGGGCCCAGCTCCGTGCTGTCGACGATGTCCTCCACGACCCGGCGCTGCGCCGCGTCGTAGGGCTCGATCCCGGGGCTCGGCTCGCCGGCATTCCAGCCCGCCGCGCGCATCGCGCACTTCACGCCCGCCAGCCAGTGGCCCCGCTCGAAGACCGCGGCGAGCCCCCCGATCGCGGCCTGGAGCGCGTGCGTCTCCGAACGAGGTCGCCCATCGCGGATCGACGCGGCGAGCGCCTGGAGCAGCCGCGGCGCGAGATTGGCCAGCGCCGAGATGAGCCCATCGGCACCGGACCACAGCGAGACCGCGGCCAGCCGTTCCCGGCCCTGCAGCACCCGGAAGTCGTCCGAGCGCGCCGCGAGGAAGTCGTCGAACGTGGTCCACTCGCCCGACGAGTCCTTGATGCCCAGGATCCGGGGGTGGTCCGCGAGCGCACGCACGACCCCAGGCGTGATCGGGCAGTGGGTGTGCTGCGGGATGTTGTACAGGATGATCGGGGCCGGGGCCCGCTCCGCGACGCGGACGAAGTGCTCGACGAGGCGAGCCTCCGAGGTGACCGGAAAGTAGAACGGCGTGGTGACCACGAGGAACGCCGCCCCAGCCTCGCCGAGCCGGTCCGCGCGGTCGAGCGTCCGGACCAGGCCCGTGTCGCCGACGCCCACGTAGACGGGAATGCGGCCCGCCACCTGGTCCACGGCCACGCGGGCAACCCGGACGGCGACCTCGTCGCGCAGCCAGGCGAGCTCGCCCGTGGACCCCAGGACGAACAGTCCGTCGAGGTCCGGGACGAGGGCGTCGACCAGGTCGCGCAGCACTGCCTCATCGAGCGAGCCCGCGGCCGTCAGCGGCGTCACCAGCGGGCAGACGATGCCGCGGGGTCGGGGAGTGGCCACTGTCCCGGTCATGACACCACCGGGACGAGGATCCGCTTCGTCGCGCCCGCGTCGCGGCGGAGGAGCGCCGGACCGGCCTCCAGCGGGGCGAGCTCGACGCGGCGCCGGGACCGGGCGAGCTCGCCGGTCTCGATCGCCCGGGCGGCGGCGACGAAGTCCGCGCGACGGTGGCTCACCGACCCGGAGATCGTCACCTCGCGAACGACGATGTCCAGGAGGTCGAGCGAGGTCGGGGTGGGATGGCCGCCGAGGACGACGACGTGGCCGCCCCGACGCGACGCCGCGATCGCCGCCCTGATCGCCTCGGCGGTGCCGGCGGTCTCGAACACGACGTCCGCGTCCACGTCCCGCGCCTTCGCCGGCCTCAGCGAGGCCGTCGCCCCGGCGTCCCGCGCGGTCTTGGCCGCCGCCTCCGACCGAGTCATCACGATCACCTCCCGTGCGCCGGCCCGGACCGCGGCCTCGACCATGCACAGGCCGAGCGAGCCGATCCCGACGATCGCGACCCGCCGTCCGACGAGCTGCGCCTGGTGCGCGCCGTGGAGGGCAACCGCGAAGGGTTCGACGAGAACCGCTCGATCGAGCGCGACCTCCGCGGCAATCGGCACGCACGCGCTCGCCTCGACGACGAGCGCCTCCGCCATGCCGCCATCGACGCTCATGCCGAGGGCGACCATCGAGGGGCAGCGGTTGGCGTGGCCCGTCGTGCACTCGGGACACCGCCTGCACGGCTGGGACGGCCATGGCACCACCCGCTGGCCGACGGCCGGCCCGGCCCGGGGACCGGCCTCGGCCACGATCGCGACGATCTCGTGGCCCAGGGTGATCGGCGCGGAGCGGCCGCTCACCGGGTGCGGGGCGACCGGGACGGTGATCGGCCCCAGCCGGACCTCGTCCACGTCCGTCCCGCAGATCCCGGTCGCCTCGACCCGGAGGAGCACCTGGGCGCCTGTCGGGACCGGCGTCGGCACGACGTCGAGCCTCACGTCGTCGCGGCCATGCCAGCGAACGGCTCTCATGCCCCGCACCTCCCGGCGATGGTGTCAAGATCGCACACGTCTGCGGCGCCGATCCGGCCCAAGCGGTCCTGCGCGGCGGGGACGAGGGAAGGCCGGCTCGCGGTCATCTGGCATATCATACGACTAATTGGTGGACCGTCGTGAGCGCGTGGTCGGCGGGTGCAGACCCCTTCGGGCGGGCCGGCGGCATCGAGGAGGCCAGGGACATGGCGGGAAACGGTCGGGCACCCGTGCGCGACGGTCGGGCGGCCCTGCGCAGCGAGTCGTGGTGGGATGCCGGGGACCTGGATCTGATCGGCCATCGATCCCAGTTCCGGATGCAGGGCTACCCGGAGGAGACGTTCACCGGCCGGCCGATCATCGGCATCCTGAACAGCTGGAGCGAGGTCGCCGGCTGCAACGCGCACCTGCGCGACCTCGCGGAGCACGTCAAGCGGGGCGTCCTGCGGGCGGGAGGGTTCCCGGTCGAGGTTCCCGTGATCTCGCTCGGGGAGCCGATCATCAAGCCCACGGCGATGCTCTATCGGAACCTGGCGGCGATGACCGTCGAGGAGCTGATCCGGGGCAATCCGCTCGATGGCGTCGTCCTCCTGGCGAGCTGCGACAAGACGATCCCGGCGGGCCTCATGGGGGCCGCGAGCGTCGACGTGCCGGCGCTCATGGTGACGGGTGGCCCGATGCTCAGCGGCCGGTTCCGGAACGAGCACGTCGGCGCCTGCACGGACTGCTGGCGACTCCACGACGAGCTTCGAGCGGAGCAGATCACCCAGGGGGACTGGGACGAGTTCGAGGCCGGGATGTGCCGGAGCGACGGGCACTGCTCGCCGATGGGAACCGCGTCGACGATGGCGTGCATGACCGAGGCGCTCGGCATGGCGCCCGGCGGCAGCGCAGCGATCCCCGCGGTCGATGCTCGCCGCCGCCAGGTGGCCGAACGCGCCGGAGCGCAGATCATGGACCTCGTCGCGGCGGGGACGAGGCCGTCGGACATCATGACCCGGGACGCCTTCGAGAACGCGATCCGCACCCTGCACGCGATCGGCGGCTCGACGAATGCCGTGATCCACCTGATCGCGATCGCGGGCCGCCTGGGCGTCGACCTCCCGCTCGACCTGTTCGACGACCTCGCGGCGTCGACGCCGCTGCTCGTGGACATCAAGCCCTCCGGCCGGTACCTGATGGAGGACTTCTACTACGCGGGCGGCCTGCCGGCGGTCCACGCCCAGCTTGCCGACCTGCTCCATCTCGACGCACGGACCGTGACCGGGCGAACCATCGGCGAGGCGATCGCCGGGGCCTCGATCATCAACGACGACGTCATCCGGCCCCGCGACCGTGCCATCCATGCCGGTGGCAGCCTGGCCATCCTGCGCGGCAGCCTGTGCCCCGACGGGGCGGTGCTCAAGGTGTCGGCAGCGACCGACCGGCTGCTGCAGCACGAGGGGCGCGCGATCGTGTTCGATGGCGTCGACGAGCTCCATGCGACGATCGATGACCCCTCGCTCGAGATCACGCCCGACGACGTCCTCGTCCTGCGGAACGCCGGACCGGTCGGCGCGCCGGGCATGCCCGAGGTGGGTCACCTCCCGCTGCCCGCGTACCTCCTCCGGCGGGGCGTCAGGGACATGGTCCGGATCAGCGACGCGCGGATGAGCGGCACGGGCTTCGGTACGGTCATCCTCCACGTCGCCCCGGAGGCAGCCGTCGGCGGGCCGCTCGCGCTGGTGCGGACCGGCGACCGGATCCGCCTGGACACCGCCGGACGCCGCCTCGAGCTGCTGGTCGACGTCGAGGAGCTCGAGGCTCGCCGGCGGGCGTGGGTGCCGCGGCCATCCGGCGACGTGCGCGGGTACCGGCAGCTGTACGTGCGGACCGTCCTGCAGGCCGATCGCGGCTGCGACCTGGACTTCCTCGTCGGGAGCTCAGCCCCCGTCTGGGCGGGGATCACCCACGGATGAATGGCCGGGAGGGGGCGTTCTCGGGACCCGACGGATGGTCCAGGCTCAGCTCCGACTGGGTGACCAGCCGCTCCATGGCCGCACCCGCGCCGTCCGGATCGCGCGCGACGACCGCCTCGAGGACCTCCCGGTGCGGGCCGATGCTGTACTCGAGGAAGTCGGGCCACTCCCAGCCATGGCGCGTGGCGACGCGCAGGCCAGCCCGGAGCGCGGGCCCGAACGCCGCCACGAGCTGGACGAGATGGTCGTTGTGGGTCGCCGCGACGAGCATGGCGTGGTAGCGGATGTCCGCCTCCAGGTAGGTGGCCTCGTCGGCGGCGCCGGCCATCGCCGCGAACGGGGCCTGGATCGCAGCCAGCTCGTCCGCCGTGGCCCGCTGCGCTGCGAGGCGCGCGGCCGCCGGCTCGATGATCTTGCGCACCTCGAACATGCTCCGAACGAAATCCGGGTCGAGCCCGTCGTCCGTCAGCCAGCCGAGCACATCGGGGTCGAGAAGACGCCACTCCGCTCGGGGCAGGACCACGGTCCCGCGCTTGGATCTCGACTCGACCAGGCCCTTGGCGGCCAGCACCTTGGTCGCCTCCCTGACGACCGTTCGGCTGACCCCGAGCCTGCGGCTGAGCTCCCCCTGCTCCGGGAGGATGTCGCCCGGGGCGAGCTCCCCGCGGACGATCCGTCGCCCGATGCCCTGGACCACGCCCGCGTGGATGCCGTGCGGCCGCCCGCTCATGCGCTCGACCGGCCGAGGGCGAACGCTGCCCTTGCCTTCTGGGGCCGCGGGTCGAGACTTGGTCGTTGACTCAGGCGGTTCAACTTTGGTTCAATGGGCCTGACGCCGAGGGTCCCGGACGGGCCTGGAGATCCATCGTTGGAGGTTGATGTTGGTGGTTCCAGGACCCGAGCATACCCCTCGGCGTGACGTCCCCGACCGTCGATCCGGTGCACCGTCGCCTGGAGCGCCGATGGGTGCGGCGCGATCATGACCGCGATCGGCGGGGCCTCAGCGCCACTCCCCCAGGGCGCCGCCCGGCGCACGCGCTGGTCACGACTGAAGCTGTCCCGGGCCGAGCGGAAGGGGCTGCGCACCGGCCTCCTGTTCATCTCGCCGTGGATGCTGGGGTTCCTCGCCTTCAACCTCTACCCGGCCCTGGCGTCGCTCTACTACAGCTTCACGAACTTCAAGATCCTCCAGTCCCCACGCTGGATCGGGCTCGACAACTACGCGGCGCTCGTCAAGGATCCCCTGTTCTGGAAGTCGCTGGGCAATACCCTCTACATGACGCTTGTCGGCGTTCCGCTCGCGGTCGTCGTGGCCCTCGGTGTCGCGCTCCTGCTCAACAACAAGGGCGTCCGGGGGCTCGGGTTCTTCCGAACCGTGTTCTACCTGCCGGTCGTGATCCCATCGGTGGCGGCGGCGCTGCTGTGGATCTTCCTGCTCAACCCGTCGAACGGACTCCTCAACCAGAGCCTGGGGCTCGTGGGCGTCGACGGACCGGGCTGGTTCTTCGACCCATCGTGGGCCAAGAACGGGCTCATCCTGCTGACGGTGTGGACGGCGGGCGACGTCGTGATCATCTACCTCAGCGCCCTCCAGGGCGTGAGTCGTACGTTGTACGAAGCCGCCGACGTCGACGGCGCCGGGTCGTGGGTGAAGCTGCGCCACGTGACGATCCCGATGATCAGCCCGGCGATCCTGTTCAACCTGATCACCGGCGCGATCGCGGCCTTCCAGGCGTTCACCCAGGCCTTCGTGATCGGCAACGGCGTTTCGCGGTCGACCAACGACGCGTCGATCGGCGGCGTCCAGAACTCGATGCTGCTGTACGGCCTCAATCTCTACAACGTCGCGTTCCGGTACTTCCAGATGGGCTACGGGTCGGCCCTCGCCTGGTTCCTCCTGGTGACCATCCTGCTGGCGACGGTCGTGCTGCTGCGCGTCTCGCGAAACCGCGTCTACTACGAGAGCTCACGATGACCGCCCTCGCGACGCAGCGGCCGATGGAGTCGCGGGCCGCGGGCCGCCGCTGGAGCCGGATCCTGGCGGAGGGCGCACCGATGGTGGTGCTCATCCTGCTCGCGGCGTTGTACCTGCTGCCGTTCGTCTGGATGATCACCACCTCGTTCAAGACCCAGCCGCAGTCGATCGCCGCCCCGCCAGTGATGTTTCCGAACCCGCCCACGTTGTCGGCGTTCCCCGACTCGCTCTCGCTGATGAACTTCCCGCTGGCCCTGCGGAACACGCTGCTCTACGCGGTGCCGGCGGTCATCGGCACGCTCATCTCGTGCAGCCTGGTTGGCTACGGGTTCGCCCTCGTCAGGTGGCGGGGCCGCGACATCGTGTTCCTGATCGTGCTCGCGACGATGATGCTGCCGACCCAGGTGACCTTCATCCCGCTGTACGTCATCTACGCCAAGCTGGGGTGGGTCAACACCTTCCTGCCGCTGGTCGTTCCGACGTTCCTCGGCAGCCCGTTCTTCATCTTCCTCCTGCGGCAGTTCTTCCTGGGGATCCCGAACGACCTCCTGGATGCCGCGCGGATCGACGGCGCGAGCGAGCTCCGGATCCTGACCCGGATCGTGGTGCCGCTGTCCAAGCCGGCCCTGATCACCGTCGGCCTGCTCACGTTCATCGACAAGTGGAACGATTTCTACGGCCCCCTGATCTACCTCCAGAAGCCGGAGCTCCGCCCCCTGTCCGTGGCACTCCAGGTGTTCCAGACGGCCCACAGCACCGAATGGCCCCGCCTGATGGCTGCCTCCGTGATCATCGCGGTGCCGCTGGTGGTGATCTACTTCCTGGCCCAGCGCTGGTTCATCGAAGGGATCACGCTCACCGGGTCGAAGGGTTGACGCGAGGTGGCGCTGACCCGCCAGGAGCTGGCGTCGCTGCTCTCGTTCCGGGAACCGGGGATCGCGCTCGTCGCGACCGAGACCGGGCTGCGGGACGGGTTCGCCGTCGAGCGACTGGAGCTCGAGGTCGAGGGCGCCGGCAGGGTCCGGGCCTTCCTGACCCGGCCCGCGCTCGCCGACGGTCCCGCTCCGGCGATCCTCTACGGCCACTCCCACGGCGGGCGGCACGAGATCGGGGCGAGCGAGCTGCTGGACGGACGGTCGTACCTCCTGAGTCCCTTCGGCCCGCTCCTGGCGCGGGCCGGCTACGTCACGCTGTGCATGGACATGCCGACGTTCGGGGACCGGCGCCGGGTCGAGGAGAGCGCCGCCGCCAAGGCGCACATCTGGTACGGCACCTCGCTGATCGGCCAGATGATCTCGGAGCAGGCCGCCGCGCTGACCTACCTCGTGTCGCGCGACGACGTGGACGGCCGGCGCATCGGTGCCTTCGGGATCTCGCTCGGATCCACGCTCGCCTACTGGCACGCAGCCCTCGACCCGCGCATCCGGGCGGTCGCCCACCTGTGCTGCTATGCGGATTACGCCACGCTGGTCGAGCTGGGCGCCCACGACAACCACGGCATCTACCTGCTCGTGCCGGGGCTGCTGCGGCACACATCGACGGGGGAGATCGCCGGTCTGGTCGCGCCCCGCCCGCAGCTCATCTGCCTCGGCGAGGACGACGAGCTCACGCCGCCGCCGAGCATCGAGCGAGCCCTGGCCGTGACCCGCCCGATGTACGAGGAGGCGGGAGCGTCGGGCGCCCTCGAGATCCTCGTGCAGCCGGGCGTCGATCATCGCGAGACGCCCGAGATGCACGAGCGGGTCATGGAGTTCTTCCGGCGCGAGCTCCGTCCCATCCCGCTAGCCGAGGCCGGCCCCGTGGGGCGTGCGTCGGGCAGGTGAGGTACGCGATCGTCGGAACGGGCTCGCGGCATGCGATGTATCGCGAGGCCCTGGTCGAGCACCCGGTGCACGCCTCGAACCGGCTCGTGGCGCTGTGCGACGTCAACGAGCTCCGGCTGGAGCGCTCGGCAGCGCAGCTTCCCGGCGAGGAGGCTGGCGCCGTCGGCCGCTACCGCGCCGACGAGTTCGACCGGATGGTCGCCGAGCGGCGCCCCGACGTGATCATCGTCACGACGCCCGACTACCTGCACGACGCACTACATCGTCCGGGCCCTGCAGGCCGGCTGCGACGTGATCACCGAGAAGCCGATGACGATCGACCTCGCCAGGCTGAAGCGGATCGTCGACGCCCAGCGCGAGACGGGACGGTCCGTCACGGTGACGTTCAACTACCGCTACAACCCCGCCCACACCCAGCTCAAGGACATCCTCGCGTCGGGCGGCATCGGCGAGATCACCGCGGTGGACTTCCGGTGGCACCTGGACCGCGTGCACGGGGCCGACTACTTCCGGCGCTGGCATCGCGAGAAGGGCCGGTCGGGCGGCCTGCTGGTGCACAAGGCAACCCATCACTTCGATCTCGTCAACTGGTGGATCGCGTCCCGCCCGGCATCGGTCACCGCGCTGGGCTCCCGTCGCTTCTACCGTCCGGAGACGGCCGAGTCGCTCGGCCTGGGTGGACATGGCGATCGGTGTCACGGCGTGCCCGGTCGCGACCGCTGCGAGTACCGGCTCGATCTCGAGGCCGACGCCGAGCTCAGGTCGCTCTACCTCGACGCCGAGGCCGGCGACGGGTATATCCGTGACCGCTGCGTCTTCTCGAGCGACATCAGCATCGAGGACACGATGCAGGTGCAGGTGTCCTACACGAACGGCGTCTCGATGAACTACACCCTGTGCGCCTACAGCCCCTGGGAGGGCTACGAGATCGTGTTCTACGGCACCGAGGGCGAGCTCAACCACCGCCACGTGGGCGTGCACGGCATCTACGGCGGGACACGGCACGAGGCGGACAATTCCGCAACGAACACGCTGCTCCACCGGCACGGCGAGGCACCGACGCAGCTGGACGTCTGGAGCGGCGAGGGCGATCACGGCGGGGGAGACCCGGTCATGCTCGACTACCTCCTGAACCCGGCCGCGGGACGCGACCCCTGGGAGCGCCGGTCCAGCCACGTCGACGGGGCATGGTCGATCCTGACCGGCATCGCCGCCAACGCGTCCATGGATCGCGGGCAGACCGTGCAGATCACGGACCTGCTCGACGCCGAGGGCATCCGCCTCTAGGCCCGGCCGCGGGGAGCGGGCCGCCTGGGTCCTCTTGATGTGTGATACATTACACATGTGAGGCGTCCTGATCCGTTCCCGCTGGACGCGCCCGAGGAACGTGCCGAGGTGGGCCGAATCCTCGCCTGCTGGGACCATGCCGCCGGGAGCGCCGTGGCGTGAGGATCGCCCGGGTCGAGCTCCATCCCGTGCGGATCCGGCGCGAGACGGGCGTCGAGAATGAACACGTCATCGTGGCCATCGAGACCGACGAGGGGATCGTGGGCTGGGGCGAGATGAGCGATCTCTCGCACCTGCCGCTGTACCGGTTCGATCTCGCCCTGCTCCAGTCGGCGCTGTCCGAGATCCTGGTCGGGTCCGATCCCGGCGACCTGAACCGGATCGAGCGCCGGATGCTCGGCTTCTACCCCGACGAGGGGCACATGTACAGCCGCTCGGGGCTCGTCCGCCAGGGCGTCGACCTCGCGCTCCACGACTGCCTCGGACGGGCGGACGGCGTGCCGGTCAGCGCCCTGCTGGGCGGTGCGCTGCGCGACCATGTCCCGGTCTGCTATCCGGTGTTCCGCCTGCGCTCGGCCGACCAGGTGCCGACAGCGCTCCAGCGCGTGGAGGACAAGCTCCGCGACGGCTTCGACGTCATCCGGTGCTACGTGGGCTCGAACCCGGACGCCGACGTGGCTTTCATCACCGGGTTCGCTGACCGGCTCGCCGGCCGGGTGCGGATCAAGTCGCTCGACTTCTCGAACCTGCTCGGCTGGCGCGAGGCGCTCCGGGCGACCGAGCAGCTCACCGCCATCGCCGATGTCATGCTCGTCGAGAGCCCGGCGCTGCGGGGCGACCTCGAGGGCCTGGTGGAGTTCCGGCGGCGATCGCGTCTGCCGGTGTCGGAGCACGCCCACGGCCTGCGCCACGCATGGCAGCTGCTGCATCTCGGGGCGGTCGACATCCTGAACGTGTCGCCCTACGTCCTGGGCGGCATCCGTCCGACCATCCGTGCATCGGCCATGGCGGAGGCGGCCGGAGCGAGCGTCCTGCTCGGCACGACGCAGGAGCTCGGTCTCGGAACCGCGGCCGTGGCCCATGTCGGGGCGGTGCTGCCCGCGCTGCCGTTCCCGGCCGACAACGTCGGGCCACGGCTGTACACCGCGGACGTGGCGACGCCCGCGGTCGAGTTCGCGGCGGGTCAGCTCGTCGTCCCGGCCGGACCCGGGCTCGGTCCGACGGTCGATCGGTCGCTGCTCGAGCGCCATCGATCGGACGGCAGGTGGGGCTTCGGGCTCGACCTCGCCGGCGCGGTCGATCGGACCCTGCCGCCGTGATGCCCCGATGGGGACCAATCCCGGCGCCCAGAGCAAGGAGGCACGAGCCATGACCGTCAGCGACGCGGCCCGGACCGCGATCGAGCCGCACGACACTCCCGATCCGTCGACGACCCTGACACCGATGCAGGAGTACCTGTTCGACCTGAACGGCTACCTCGTCCTGCGGGGTGCGCTGAGCCCCGAGGACGTCGCGGACTGAACGCCACCTACGACGCGATCGCGGCGGCCGAGTCCATCGAGGGCAAGGGATGGTTCGGGCAGCGTGGCCGTGAACAACTCCGGCCGCCAGGAGGGAATGGTCTTCGAGCAGCTCTACGAGGCCGGGCCCGTCTGGGAGCGGCTGGTCGACCATCCGGCGTGGTCCGGAAGGTCGCGCACTTCATCGGCGTCGGATGATCCGGAGAACTTCGACAACCACCACGGGCTGCTGTTCATCGACGAGTGCTTCGGCACCATCCGGCGCCGGGGCGGGGCGCAGCGCATGCATTCGGGCGGCCACGTCGGGACGATCCGGACCCAGTACCGCTATCACGCGGGCAGGTTCCACTGCGGCCAGGTCAACATCCTGATGGCGCTCACCGACATCGGGCCGGGCGACGGCGCGACGATGGTCGTGCCCGGCAGCCACAAGTCCAACATCCGGCACCCCCAGACCGTGCCGCTCGACAAGCGGGGCGAGGACGTCTCGATCGACGGCATCGGCGGGCGCGATCGAGTGCCATCTCGAACAAGGGCGATGCGCTGCTGTTCGTCGATGCCATCGCGCACGGCTCGGCGCGCCGCACCAATCCAGGGAGGGGAGCGCCGGGTCGCCGTCTACCGCTACGGCCCGAGCTGGGGCTACTTCCGCCTACCCTACCGGCCGAGCCCGGAACTGCTCGACCGGCTGACGCCGGAGCGTCGCGCGGTGGTCCAGCCCCACGACGAGGTCATCGCGCCGCCCATGCCGCCGCTCTGACCCGGGCCACCGCTCTGACCCGCCGATGGGGCACGGGCAGCGGGGTCGCCGTTCCGAGGATCACGCCGGACCGGCGGCGCTCTTCCCTGCGTCGATCGCGATCGTGGCGCCCGTGATCATCGACGCGCTGTCCGTGCACAGGAAGCGGATCAGCTCGGCGACCTCGCCGGGAGCGATCAGGCGACCCAGGGCCGCGGCCAGCGGGGCCCGCTGTCCGTAGGCGGCGAGGGCGGCGCCAGGATCCGCCGCCCGAGCCAGGTTGCGCTCCATGATCCCGGTGTCGGCCACTGGCCCGGGGCAGACGGCGTTCACCCGGATGCGGTCCCCCGCGTGCGCCAGCGCGAGCGAACGGGTCAGCATGAGGAGCCCCGCCTTGGACGTCGAGTACGCGGGTTCGTCGGCCCGGGCGACCAGCCCGGCGTTCGATGCGACGTTGACGATCACGCCGCCCCCGGTCGACCGCAGCCGCGGGATCGCCTGGCGCGCGACGAGGAACGGGCCCTTGAGGTTCGTGTCGAGGCACGCGTCCCAGTCCGCCTCCGACAGGTCCTCGACCCGGCCGACGGTGTCGATCCCCGCGTTGTTCACGACGATGTCGAGCCGGCCCGCCTCGTCGATCCGGGCGAACCCGTCGGCGACGGACTGCGCATCGGAAACGTCCATCGCGACCGCGCGGATGTCGAGGCCGAGCCGGGTCGCATCGGCCGCCACCCGGTCGCCACGGACCGTGTCGCGCACCGCGATGTAGACACCTGCCCCGGCAGCCGCGAGCGCCCGGGCGGTCGCCAGCCCGATGCCGGATGCGCCACCGGTGACGACCGCGATGCGGCCCGCCAGCTCCCCGCGCACGCCGTCAGGGTCTCGGGTCGCTCGCGGACCCGCGCCGGGGCCAGGCGAGGCCGCCACCGATCGCGGGCACCCAGACCGATGCCGTGGGATGCTGCCGGCGCATGGCACGGACGAACAGGTCCGGACGTCCCGTGTTCCCGCGAATTGCATCGAAGTGCATCGGGATCGCGAGCCGTACGCCGAGATCGCGGGCCACGCGTGCCGCTTCGTCCGGGGACAGGTTGCCGACGATCCCACGGCGTTCGCGTTCGGGACCGCGGCCGTTGATCGGCACCAGCGCGATGTCCGGGCGCAGCGGGGCCGCGGCGGCGACGATGCGCTCGTCCGCCAGCGTGTCGCCCGCGTGGTACACCCGCACGCCGCCGATCTCGACGACGTAGCCCACGAACCGGGGCGGGCGAGGCGGGTGATCGCCCAGCGAGTAGCCGTCCTCCACGCGGACCGCGTGTCGAGCCGGCACCGGCGTGGCGCGCGCGCCGCCCAGCTGGATGGGCGATCCGACGCGGGCAGCGGCCACCCGGTCGGCCGGGATCCCGGCCGCGGTCACGAGCGGGACCAGGGGCTCGGGCACGACGAACCTGGCGCTCGGTGACGTTCCGGCGATGACGGCCCACGCCGGGAGATCGAGGTGGTCCTCGTGCTCGTGGGTGGCGAGCACGGCCGTCACGCCGTCCATCTCAGCGGCGTCGACTGCCGCCTCGGCCAGCCGGTCCGGCCGAGGCGAGAGGAACGGATCGATCAGCAGCAGCTCGTCCCGGAAGCCGAGGGCGAAGCCGGCCTGTCCGAGCGCGACGATCCACACGGCGTCCGGCGCTGGACGCCAGGCCGCGACCCGCGCTGCGGCGGGGGCGACAGCCGTCATGCCGGCCTGCCTTTCGTCCAGCCGGCCCCCGGGCGAGGGCAGGGGCCCACGCGCTGCGCCGGCGGGCGGTCGCCGCGGCCCGGCGTTCACGATGGTGTCGTCGGCGCAGGCTGCGTCGGCCCTGCCGCCTCCTCGACGTGGCGAAGGGTGTCCGCGAGCGCCTGCCGGAGGTGGGCCGTCATCGCGTCGGACGCGGTGCGGCCGTCGCGGGCGACGATGGCGTCCACGATCCGACGGTGCTCGCCCTGCCGGTGCGGCTGGCTGCGGTAGAGGCGCGGGAAGACCGCGCGGGCGATGAGGACGTGCGTCCGGAGCCCGTCGTACAGGGTGCTGAGCCGCCGGTTGTGGGCCGCGCGAACGATCGCCCCGTGCAGGTCGGCGTCGATCGCGATCTCCTGGAGGTACGCCTCGAGGTTGGCGGCCAGGCTCACCCCGTCGGCAGGCCCGGACTCGAGCCGCTCGGCCAGGGCCTGGATGCGCGCGATGTCCTCGGGGCCGGCACGGGAGGCGGCCGCCTCCGCCGCCTGCGGCTCGAGCATGAGCCGGATCTCGTAGAGCTCCTCGATGTCCCGGATCGATACGGGCGACACGACGGTCCCGCGGCGGGGCATGACCGTCACCAGGCCCTCTGCGGCCATCTGGTTCACGGCATCCCGAACCGGGGTGATGCTGACGCCCATCGTGGCCGCGATGACGGGAGGAGAGATCCGCTCGCCGGGTTCCAGCTCGCGACGGAGGATCCGGCGGAGCAGGCGGTCGTGGATCTGCTGCTGGAGCGATCGCAGCTCGAGATCGGTGTCATCGTTGGTGCTCACACCGGGGAGTGTAGTTGGCTGATGCATCAGATGGCACGAGTCGGCGGTCGTCAGGGACGGACGGCGTCGGCCGCACGTCGCGATTGAACCAACGATGAACCCTACGGACAAGCCCACGAGGGGCTGGCTTCGAGCCGTCCAGCACCCGGTGCGATGGTCACCCCGTGCCCGCTGCGTCCCCCGGGGCGGGATCAGTCTCCGTCCGCGCTGTCGCCCTGGGTGCGACATCGCGGTTGGTTCAGTTTTGGTTGTTGACTGGTAAGGTTCAGATTTGGTTCAATCGCTGCGGCCGGACGGACTCCGCTCGGATGGACGGACGTCTCCGGGCATGGAGCTCAGCGCGGAGGACGATCGTGACGCCTGGAGGAGAGCAGGGATGAGATCGAGACTCGTGGCATCTGCCATGGCGAGCGCGATGCTGGCGGCCGCCTGCGGGAGCGCCAGCCCGACGTCGCCACCCGCGAGCGTCGCTCCCGGGGCGTCGCCCGCCGCCACCTCGGCTCCGGCCGAGACCGTCACCCTGACGCTCCGCTACTGCTGGGGCGGTGAGGGCGAGGTCGCGGCGATGGAGAAGGTGATCCAGGCCTGGAACCAGGCGAACCCGGCGATCCAGGTGAAGGGCATCAGCGGCAACATCCAGACCGAGGAGGTCGCCGCGGCGGTGGCCGGTGGCGCGCCGCCGGACATGGTCATCATGTGCGACAACAGCGCCGTCGCCGGCTTCGCGCACGACAACGTGATCATGCCCCTGGACGACCTGCTGACCAAGATCAGCGCGGACAAGAGCGACATCATCCCGGCGTCGCTCAAGTGGGTGACCTACCAGGGCAAGCTCTACGGCCTGCCGTTCGGCCAGGACACCTGGGGGCTCTACTACAACACCGATGCGTTCACCGAGGTCGGCCTGGACCCAGCCAAGCCACCCACGACACCCGACGAGCTCTGGGACTACGCCGCGAAGCTCACCAAGTGGACCCCGGATGGCAAGCTCGCGCGCGCCGGGTTCATCCCGACCGACCCCGACTCCAACATCGAGATGACCTCGAACCTGTTCAACTGCCAGTTCTACGACGACGCCACCCAGAAGATCACGGTCAACAGCCCCGAGTGCGTGGCGTGGTTCAACTGGTACAAGCGCTGGTTCGACACCTACAACAAGAACAACGCGATGGTCGATCTCGTCGCCACCCGGACGGGCGGTGACGCGGGTCTGCTCAACACCGGGCAGCAGGCGATGGGGATCTACGGCGAGTGGGAGAACGGCGCTGCCTACATCCCGAAGAACGCCCCGGACCTGCACTACGAGACGGCGCCGATCCCGGCGATCAGCCCGGACAAGTACGGCGCTGCGTTCATCAACGGCAATGCGTTCCTGATCCCCACGGGCTCATCCAACCCCGAGGCGGCGGCCAAGTTCGGGATGTACCTCATGACGGACGATCCGTCCCGGACGATGGACATCCAGAACGCGAGCGTGCCGCAGCTCAAGTCGCTGCTCACGGATCCGACCCTGACGGCCATCCCGCACGAGCAGACGTTCCTGGACCTCGTCAACCACAAGGACTCCTGGGTGACGCCCATGATCTCGGTCTACAGCGAGCTGAAGGACGGCCTCGTCAGCGCCCTCAGCGCGGTGACGACCGGTGGCGCCGACCCGCAATCGGCGCTCAACGACGTGGCCAGCCAGGTCCAGGCCAAGCTCGACGCGAACGGGCCGTAGCACCCGCGAGCCTCCTCCAGGAACCGATCCGCCGCTCCGTCCACCGGGCGGGGCGGCGGATTCTTCTCGAGACGGCCGTCCCGTGAACGCCCGACGCCCGGTCGGATCGGAACCGTGGGAGCGCCCGGCCCCCGCCGATCGCTGCGCCCGGAGCGAAGCGATCGAACGACGGATCCAGGCCGCCGCGGCCCGGATCGCCGATCCAGGCCTCCGACGGCTGTTCCAGGCGACCCTGCCCAACACGCTCGACACCACGATCGTGGCCGGTGGCACGGACCGGCGACCCGACACGTTCGTCCTGACCGGCGACATCGAGGCGATGTGGCTCCGGGACTCGAGCGCCCAGGTGTGGCCCTACCTCGCCTCGATCGCGGAGGATCCCGCCCTCGATCGCCTGATCCGCGGCGTGATCCACCGCCAGACCGACCAGGTCCTGCTCGACCCATACGCGAATGCCTTCCTGGCCGACGACCGGCCGAGCGGGTGGGCCGCTGACGAGGCCGAGATGCGACCGGGCGTCCACGAGCGCAAGTGGGAGCCGGATTCGCTCGCGGCGTTCATGCGCCTGTCCACCGGCTACTGGCACGCGAGCCGGTCCTTGCGGCCGTTCGATCCCGCCTGGCGCCGGGCGCTTCTGCTGTGCGTGCAGACCGTCCGCGCGGAGCAGCGGCTGGACGCCGGCAGCAGCTACCGGTTTCGCCGTCCGGAGGGCGACCCGACCGACGAGGTCCCCAGGGGCGGGCTCGGCGCGCCGACCCGGCCCGACGGCATGGTCCACGGCGCGTTCCGGCCGTCGGATGACGCGTCGGCGCTGCCGCTGAACGTGCCGGTCAACCTGGCGCTCGCGGCAGCGCTGGACGCCGTCGCCCCGCTGGCGGCCGCGGCCGGCGAGCCGGGCGCCTCGGACGATGCGCGCGCGCTCGCGGCCGAGATCCGCGCCGGCGTCGAGAGCGACGGCACCGCCCAGGTCGGCTCGGACACGATCTGGGCGTACGAGATCGACGGCCTCGGCGGCCGCCTGCTGATGGACGACGCGAACGTGCCGAGCCTCCTGTCGCTGCCCTATCTGGGCGCCTGCGACCCGGCGGACCCGACCTACCTCGCTACCCGACGCTGGCTGCTTTCGGCGGCCAACCCGTGGTGGTTCCGGGGGCATGCCGGCGACGGCGTCGGCTCGCCCCATACCGGTCCGCGGCGCGCCTGGCCGATCGCGATCGCGATGCGCGGCCTCACCGCGAGCAGCGATGCCGAGCGCATCGCGGCGATCCGGGTGCTCGGCGCGACCCACGCCGGCACGTTCCTGGCCCACGAGTCGTTCGACGTGGACGACCCCCGGCAGTTCACGCGGCCGTGGTTCGCGTGGGCGAACTCGCTGGTCGGCGAGCTGCTGGAGCGGGCGGCTCTGGCCGGGCTGCTGGCCTGAGTCGGGTCAGCCGACCCGCTTCAGCTTGCCCGTGCGCTTGGCGTGCAGCTCGGCGCGCCCGAAGGCCCACAGCGCGAACGGGACCAGGGTGACGCCCAGCACGATGAGCGGCCACACGTCGCGCCCGAGCTGGGCCGGCCCGGTGCCCTCGAGGAGGGCGGCCCGCACGCCGTCCAGGACGTACGTCGCGGGCGACAGGTGCGCGAGCACCTGCATCCAGCCCGGCAGGATGTCGATCGGGTAGTAGACACCGCTGACGAGGAGCAGGCCCGACTGGACGACGAACGTCATCTGGGCGCCGCGTTCCACGTATAGCAGCGGCAGGATGGCGGCGAGGATCCCGATGCCCACGAAGCTGAACGAGCCGAGGACCATGAACGCCGCCGCGGTGGTCGCGTTCGCCCGCGACAGGTCGACCTCGCGGAAGAACAGCACGAGGACGACCAGGATCACGGCGGTGTGGATCAGGCCGTAGACCATCGCGTACGCGACCTGGCCGACGAGTCGGGCCGACCGCCGGATGGGCGCCATCATCGTGTACTCGAGGGTGCCCTCCCAGCGCTCGACCGCGATCGTCTCGGCGATCCATCCGAACACGACCGAGAGGTAGTTCCAGAAGATGGCCCCGATCATGAGCGACAGCACGAGCCGGCTGCTCCCCTGGTCGACGCCGATGAGCGAGATCGATAGGGCGCTCGTGACCGAGTAGACGAGGAACGCGACCTCCCAGGGCCAGGTCCGTCGCGTCAGGTAGAAGTTGCGTTCGGCGAAGGCGTAGGATGCCCGCAGCTCGTCCCGGATGGTCACGAGACAGCCTCCCCGTCGTCCTCGGAAACGTCGTCGTCGAGGGACCGGCCGGTGTGGGCCATGAACACGTCCCAGAGGGTTGCCTCGCGCCCCATCCGCTGCGATGCGGTCGCGATCAGGCCCTCGGGCGTGTCGCGGGTGACTACGCGCCCGCCGTCGATGATCGTGATGGCGTCGCACAGGCGCTCCGCCTCGGCGAGGTCATGCGTGGTCAGCACGATCGTGGTGTCGTGCGTGTCGCGGACCTCCTCCACGAACTCCTGGACATCGAGCCTCGAGCGGGGATCGAGCCCGGTCGTCGGCTCGTCGAGCAGGAGGAGGGTCGGGCTGGTCAGGAGCGCCCTGGCGATGGCGACCTTCTGCTGCATCCCCCGGCTCATCTGTTCGATCGGGCGGTCGATCCGGTCGCGGCCGATGTGAAGGCGCTCGAGGATCTCGTAGACGGATGTCCTGGCGGCCCGCACGTCGAGGCCGTACACCCGCGCGGCGAAGGCGAGGTTCTCCATCGGGCTGAGCTTCCGAAAGAAGGCGGCGTCGACGCTGACGCGGTTGATCAGGCGCTTGACGGCCAGCTCATCGCGCACCAGATCGTGACCGAACACCTCGACCCGTCCCGCGTCCAGCGTCAGGAGCCCGGCGATGAGCCGGATGAGGGTGGACTTGCCCGACCCGTTGGCCCCGAGCACGCCGTGGATGACCCCACGCTCGAGGCGCATCGACACGTCCGTGACCGCGTCGACCGGTGGCCTGCGACGCCCGACCGGAAACGTCTTGCTGGCGTGCTCGACGAGCAACGCTGGAGGACGCACGGCGGCCGGCGAGGCGTCCTGTGGGACGGGGGATGGGTGGGCGATCGAGGGCGGGATCACGGCCGGCCTCCTGGGGCGCGAGCAGCATCAGCAGGGAGTCAACGCCCGGACGGTTCGTCCGGGGCAGCGACGGCTCGAGAACGAACGAGCCGCGGGCATTGGCCCACGGCTCCCAGCGCTGCTGCACGGCGGCGGTGCCGCCACCGGATCACCGCGAGACGAGCACCGCTCGCGACTGGGTCCCAGCGCTCCCGTGGGCCTGCGCGTATCGAGCTGCGATCTCCATACGATGGCCTCAGGTAGCGGCTTCCGACTGGTGGTCCATCATTGGTTCAGATGGCCGCCGGACGCCGATTGTAGGGGCCTCCGGGGTGGGCGTCAAAAGTGCCGATTCCGGGCGATTCCCTTGACACTATTGGTTCACTTCTGGTTCACTTGATCGGTGGATGCGCCGCCGCTTGCCTGGAACCCGCTGATCGGGCTCGATGATCCGTACCCGGTGTACCGACGCCTGCGTGACGAGGCGCCGCTGTACCACGACGAAGGCTCTGACCTCTGGGTCCTGTCGCGCTTCGACGACGTCCGGGCGGCCGCGCGCGATTGGGAGACCTTCTCGAGCAGCGAGGGTGGCCGGGGCAACGACGTCGATGACACGTACCGGCTGTTCCTGCCGGCCGGTGACCTCGCCGGTGTCGATCCGCCGGTGCACACCCGTATTCGTGGTGCGCTCAGGCTCGCGTTCAGCCCATCGGCCCTGCGCAGCCGGTTCGAGCCGATCGTGCGCCGCAAGGTGAACCAGCTCATCGACACGTTCGCGGAGGCGGGCCGCGCCGACCTCGCGCGCGATCTCGCCCGACCCCTCCCGGGCACGACGATGTTCTCGTGGTTCGGCTTTCCGGAGGCAGACCACCCCAGGCTGCTCACCTGGTTCGGCGACATGCTCGAGCGTGATCCCGGCCAGGCCGCCCTGCCCGAGCGTGCCCTCGCCGGCCGGGATCGGATGCGCGCCTACATGCAGGCGGCCGCCGCGGAGCGGCGCACCGCGCCGCGCGAGGACCTGATGACCCTGCTCGTCGAGGCCAGCAAGGCGGGGCAGCTCAGCGACGACGAGGTCCTCGGTGCCTCGATGCTCCTGTTCGTCGCGGGGATCACGACGACGTCAGGCCTGATCTCGAACTCACTGCTCCACCTCGACCGCTTTCCGGACCAGCGGCGGCTCCTCAGGCAGGACCCGTCGCTCCTGCCTCAGGCGATCGAGGAGCTGCTGCGCTACGACGCCCCGATCCAGGCCCTCGCCCGGACCGCCATGCGCGATGTCGCCGCACACGACGGGCTGATCCCCCGGGGCGCTCGTGTCGTGCTCGTCTGGGGGTCGGCGAACCGGGACGAGCGGCGCTGGGCCGACCCCGATCGGCTGGACCTCACCCGGGAGCCGCAGCGCCATGTTGCCTTCGGCGATGGCCTGCACCACTGCCTCGGTGCGCCGCTGGCTCGTCTCGAGGCGCGGATCGCGTTCGAGGAGCTGCTTCGCCGCATCCCGGACTACGCCGTGTGCGGTCCGGTCGTCCGCATCAAGACCCCGACCGATCGCGCGCTGGAGTCGCTGCCGGTCGAGTTCTGACGCTCCGCCAAGACCTCGGCAGCGCATCCGGACCGGCGGCTCGGACCGGGCGGCTCGAACCAGGTGGCTCGGATCATGCAGCCCTGACCGTGCGGCCGGTCAGGCCGGCTCGGCGTTCGCCTCGGGCACCTTGCCCGCCGCCCCCCGGGCGTCGACCGACGGCCCATCGACCGGTAGCGGCACATCGTCCTCGACGTGGCTGAACCCGACCCGGTCGGCGATCCGGGCCATGAACCCGGGTGCCCACCAGTTCCAGCGCCCGAGCAGGCGCATCGTGGCCGGGACCAGGAGCACCCGCACGATCGTGGCGTCCACGAACACGGCGATCGCCATGCCCACGCCGATGCTCTTGATCGTGATCGTCTGGGCCAGGGCGAACGCCGCGAACACGGTGACCATGATCATCGCGGCGCCGGTGATCACGCCGGCGGTCCTGGCCAGGCCCTCGGCGACGGCGGCGCGGTTGTCGCCCGTGCGCCGCCACGCCTCCTGGACCCGCGACAGCAGCAGGACCTCGTAGTCCATCGACAGCCCGAACAGGACGCTGAACATGATGATGGGGTTGCCGGCGATCGTGAACCCCGGGCTGGTGAAGCCCAGCACGTCGGACAGGTTGCCCTCCTGGAAGATCCAGACCAGGGCGCCGAACGAGGCGCTGATCGACAGCAGGGTCATCACGATCGCCTTGGCCGGCAGCACGACCGAGCCGAACAGCAGGAACAGGATGGCACCCATCGCGACGAGCACGACGCCCACCGCGATCGGGATCCGTGCGGTCTGGGCCTCGAGGAAGTCGTAGCCCGTGGCGGCGAACCCGCCGACCGACGCCGTGAACCCGGTCCCGGGCGACAACGCGCGAACGCGCGGGACGACCGCCGTGCCCTCGGGCGAGGAGGCGGGGAGGGGGCTGATGGCGTCGAACCGTACGGTCGAGCCGTGCACGTAGCGGTCCCACAGGGCGGCCAGCGGTGCCGGCCACGAGGCGCGCGGGCTGGCGTACAGCGCGGCGAGCTGGTCGGCCGTGAGTGGCCGGCCGGTGGCGGGATCGGTGATGCCGCTGAATGGGCTCTCGACCGCGCCCACCCCCTGGACGGCGCCCAGCCCGGCGGCGTAGGCCGCGAGCGAGCGCACGATGGCCGGCGAGGCCGGATCACCGGGCACGTCGACCAGGACGACGATCGGCGACGTCGTGCCGGGCTCGAAGTCGCGCTGGATCGCGACCGCCGCCTCGCGGCTCTCGAGGCCGGCCGGCAGGGTGTTGGCGTCGGGGATGCCCTGCTTGAGGGCGAAGAACGGGGTGCCGGCCAGCACGAGCACGGCCAGCGTGGGCACGAGGACCAGCACCGGGCGCGCCATCACGGCGTTGGCGATCCGCTCCCAGCGGGACGCCGCGGGCGTGGAGCTCGAGGCGCGCGGGGCGCGGCCGAGCGCTGCCCGGGCGCGATCGACGAGGCTGGCGACGGACAGCGCATTCACCCGCGGCCCGAGCATGCCCAGCAGGGCGGGCAGGAAGGTCAGGGCGAAGAACAGCGAGGCGGCAACGGTGAGCATGCCGCCGATCCCGAACGAGCGCAGGGCGGGCGAGCTGAACGCGAGCAGCCCGCCCAGGCCGGTCGCGACGGCCAGGCCCGAGAAGGTCACCGCCTTGCCCGATGTCGCGACCGCCACCTCGACCGCGGCGCCGACGCTGCGGCCCCGCCGGAGCTCCTCGCGGAACCGGCTGACCATGAACAACGAGTAGTCGATCGCGAGCGCCAGCCCCAGCATCGTGGACACGTTCTGGACGTAGATGCTCAGCTCGACCTGCTGGCCGACGACATACACCAGGGCCAGGGTGGTCGGGATCGCCAGGCCGGCGACGAGGAGCGGGATCCCGGCGGCCAGGATCGAGGCGAACACGAGGATCAGCACCAGCGCCGCGATCGGCAGCGACACCGACTCGGCCTGGACGAGATCGTGCTCGGACTGCTGCGCGGAGTCACGGGTCAGGGGGGCGTAGCCACCGAGCTGGAGCTGCAGGCCGTTGGCGGGCTGGTGGATCTCGCTCTCGAACCGGTCGAGCAGGGGCACCGATGCCTCGTCGGTGACGTTGAGATCCACGACCACGTAGGCGGCGTGCCCGTCGGTGGAGATGAACCGGCTGTCGCCGGTCTCGGCGTAGCCGATGGTGCCCGCGACGTCGGGGTCCCTGACCAGGTCCGCGAGCGAGGCACCGATGGCTGCCTGGAACGCCCGGCTCCGGGCGTCCGCGGTGTCCGGGCCACGGAACAGCGCGATCAGGGCACCCCGGCCGGCGCCGAACTCGTCGGCGAGGCGATTGCCGACGATCGCCGATTTCGGACCCGGGATCGAACCAGCCGCCGGCGGTGAGCACAGAGGCCGCACGGCCGGCGGCCATGCTGCCGCCGATGCCGACGACCACGGCGAGGACGAACACGATCCGGCGGTACCGGTAGACGAAGGCTCCCCAGCGGCTGAACATCGGCGGGCTCCATGCCTGGTGCGGGACGCAGGACACCGGGAAGGCGACCGGTGTCTCGGGCACAATAGAGAGCGCCTATTCTCTTTGTCAACCACGACATTCGACGTAGCCGGGGATCAACATCGGTCCACCCAACCCCTCGTGAGGCCCGTGTTGCAGAGCGAGCATTCGTTCTGTTAACGTGGGGGCATGCCGCGCGTCACCCAGGCCCATGAGCAGGCCGTCCGCACCCGGATCGTCGAATCCGCCCTTCGCGTATTCGCGGAGAAGGGGTTCCACGGCGCGACCATCGCGGACGTCGTGCGCGACAGCAGGCTGTCCGTCGGCGCCATCTACACCTACTACCGAGGCAAGGACGAGCTGTTCCTCGCCACCTGCGACCTGACCTCGGGCGAGAGCCTGGGCGAGCTCGCAACCCGGCTCGTGCGCGGCCGGTCGGTGGCCGAGAAGCTGTCGATCGCCACCGGCTTCTTCCTGGACGCCATGGTCGGCGTCCCGGGCGAGCCGGACATGGCCTCGATGCTGGTCGCCCAGTGGTCCCGTGCCGAGGCCGAACCGGCGATCCGTGCCTCGCTCGCCCGGCGCCGCGACCAGATCACGGCCGCCGGCGAGCTGCTGGTCCGGGAGGGCATGGCGACGGGCGAACTGCCGGCCTGGATCGATGCGGCGGCCGTGTCCGCGGCGTATGTCGCCTTCCTCGACGGCCTGCTCCTGTGGCGGCTCGAGCAGGGGGACGGGTACCGTCGGGACCAGGCGGAGCGCCGGACGCTCGCCATGGTGCGAGTCCTGCTGGCGTCTGCCGCCGCGGCGCAGCCGCCTGACGTCGTCGCGGTGGCCCAGCGGCCCTGGAGCGCGATCGAGGCCACGAGCCGCCCGCGCCCGGACTGACCGCCGACGCCGCCGGGGCGCAGCCGTTCCGGTCGCGTGCCGGCGCATCCTGGGGTTCGGGCGGGCGCGTGCTACCCGGGCGAACGCGTGGTACCCGGCCGGGCTAGGATCGAACCATGCCCCACGTCATGACCGTCCTCGGCGCCGTCGAGCCGTCCAGCCTCGGGTTCGCCCTTCCCCACGAGCACACGCAGATCGCGCTGTGGCAGATCCAGGACCGCTGGGACTACTGGGAGCTGACCGGCGACGAGCCGATCATCCTCGAGGAGCTGCGGCTGTTCCGCGAGGCGGGCGGGACCGCGCTCGCCGACCTCACGCTGCCCGGCGTCGGCCGCGACCCGCTGTGGCTGCGACGGCTGGCGGAGCGCAGCGGGCTGCACATCGTGATGGGCGGCGGCTGGTATCGGACGGCCTACTACCCACCGGAAGCCCTGATCGACCGGCGATCGGCGGACGCCCTGGCCGAGGAGCTGGTCCACGACGCGACCGTCGGCGTCGGCGATACCGGCATCCGGATCGGCATCCTGGGCGAGATCGGCACGGACAAGCCCTGGATGACCCCCGCCGAGGAGCGCGTGTTCCGCGCGGTCGCGCGGGCGTCGCGCCGAACGGGCCTCGCGATCATCACCCATGCCGTGATGTCCGACGTGGGCGCCGCCCAGATGACGGTCCTCGAGGAGGAGGGCGTGGACCCCGGGCGCGTGGTGATCGGCCACGCGGACAGCTACCCGGTGCTCGACCACTACCTGTCGCTCATCGCCCGCGGCGCGTCGATCGAGTTCGACTTCCTGGGGATGTCCTTCACGCCGATGGAGCAGCACGCCGAGGGCCGGGTGATCGAGCTGCTGCTGGAGCTGCTCCATCGCGGCCACGGGGACCGCGTGCTGCTGAGCCAGGACGTGTGCCACAACAGCCAGCTGCGGCACTACGAGGGGAACGGGTACACCTACCTCCAGACGACGTTCCTGCCGAGGCTTCGTGCCGCCGGCGTTCCCGAGGCGGACATCACCCGCCTCACGGTCGACAACCCGCGCCGGATCCTGTCGATCGGGTAAGTTCGAGCGGAGCCGGGGCCGGCGTCGCCTCCGGTGCGTCTCGTTCGCGCTTCCGCTGCTCCGGGCGGCGCGCGCTGCTCCCTGGGAGAGCAGCCGGCCCTGGCTGGCTCGCGTCGCGAGCACTCCAGCGGTTCTCGGGGCTTGTCCGTGCCGAGGACCGGCGGTTTGCTCGCCAGAAGAGCCGGGCAGCGGTTGCGGCCGCCCAGCGCCGCCGGCCTGGTCGCCGGGAGAGCAACGGCGGCCGGGAACCGCTGCAACGCTCGCTGGGAGAGCAGCACGGCCTCGACGACCGCCGGCCCGCTCGCTGGGAGGGCCGGCACGGCCCGGGAGCGCAATGCCCCCGGGCGGCCGACGATCGGCGCTCAGCCCTCCAGCCGCGCGTCCACGGTCAGCTCGACGTTGCCCTTGAGGGCGCGCGAGACCGGGCAGCCGTCCTTGGCGTCGTCGGCCAGCTCGGCGAACTTCGCCGCGTCGATGCCTGGCACCCGACCGCGGACCGTGAGCGCGCTCCGGGTGAGGGTCCAGCCGCCCTCGAGCTTGTCGAACGTGACCTCCGCCTTGACGTCCAGGCTCTCGGGCGGTGTGCCGTTGCGGCCGAGCCCGCCGCTGAACGCCATCGAGAAGCATGAGGCGTGGGCCGCGGCGATCAGCTCCTCGGGGCTCGTTCGGCCGTTGTGGTCCTCGGTGCGCGAGGCCCAGGTGACCGGCAGGCGGGAGAACGCACCCGACGTCACGTAGTTGATCGAGCCGGACCCGCTGGCGAGGTCGCCTGCCCAGGCAACTTCAGCAAACCGGGTGATCGCCATCGCTGCTACCTCCTGTCGTGTGGCCCTAGGGTGCCATGGGTCGCGGACCGTCAGCGACGGAACGATCCACGACCGAAATGCCCAACGACCGAAACGCGCTCTACTCGGCGGTCACCACCGTGCGCGCCACCGCGGCCCCCGCCGGGCGTCGCGACGCGCGCTGTCGGAGGCCGTCCACCAGCGAGTACACGACCGGGACCACGAGCAGGGTCAGGAACGTCGAGCTGAACAGGCCACCGATCACGACGGTCCCCAGCTCCGCCGCGATGATCGACCCCTGGTTGAACCCCGCGGCCAGCGGGATCAGGGCAAGGATCGTCGCGATCGCCGTCATCAGGATCGGCCGGACCCGGGTCCGGCCACCCTCGATCAGCGCCTCCCGTGTGGACAGGCCCTCCGCGCGCAGGCGCTCGACGAGATCGAGCAGCACGATCGCGTTGGTGACCACGATCCCGATCAGCATCAGGAACCCGATCAGCGCGCTCACGCCGATCGGCCGGCCGGTCAGCAGCAGCGCCGGGAAGGCACCGATCGTGGCCAGCGGCAGGCTGAACAGGATGATGAACGGCGTGATCAGCGAGTTGAAGGTCAGGACCATCGCGATGTAGACGACCAGCACCGCGACGCCCATCGAGAAGAACAGGCCGCCGAACGCCTCGTTCATCTGCTGGGTCACGCCCGCCGAGCCGGACGTCGACGCCCGCGGGGATCGACCCGTCGGCGCCGAGGCCATCGAGCTCCGCCTGGACCATCTGGCTGACCTTGCCGGTGTCGACATCCGCGATCTCGGCCGAGATCGACGCCGCGGGCGACTGGTCGATCCGCGTGATCGAGCCCTGGGCCGCGACCTGCGCCACGCTGGCGATCTGGCCCAGCGGCACCTTCCGGACCGTTCCCACGGGCAGCTGCTTGAGGGTGTCGACCGACGTGACCTGCGCCGGGTCCAGCTGGACGAAGACGTCGATCGGGCCGGTCTGCCCGGTGAGCTGCACTCGCGTGGCGGTCGAGCCGACCAGCGCCCCCCGGACCTCCTGGGCCACCTGGGCGGCGGTAAGGCCGACCAGGATCGCACTTGTCGGGGTCGGGGGTGACCTGGATCTCGGGCGTGCCCCTGGACAGGTCCGACTTGAGGTTCAGGAGCTCCGGGTTGTCGCGCAGGGCCGCCATGACCACGTCGTTCGCCTGGGTCACCTTGGCCGGGTCGCTGCCCGCCACGATCACGTTGAGGCCGTTGGAGCTGAACCCTGCCAGCTGGGCCACGGCCACGTCGAAGCCGTCGGTCTTGACCGGTGCCAGCTCGTCGGACAGCGATTTCGCGTACTTGGTCAGGTCGACGTCGTCCTCCAGCCGCACGGTCATCCGGGCGCTGTTGGCCGGCTGGCCGCCCATGGCGGCCACGATCGACTGGAACCCGGCGTCGCCCTCGCCCGGCACCGATGTCTGGACCAGCAGCACCTTCGGGTCGCCGAGCAGGATGTCCTCGGCCCGCATCGCCCGCTGGAGCACGGCCTCGGAGCTGGTGCCCGGCGGCGGCGCCACGGTGACCGACACCAGCTTCTCGCCACCGGCATTGATGAACTGGGTCGGCAGCAGTGGTGCGATGAGCCCGGTCGAAAGGAACAGGACGATGGCGACCACGAGCACGCCCAGCTTGGTCCAGCGGCTGCGCAGCGCCCACGTGATCGCGGGCGTGTAGGCCCGGATCCAGAGCGAGTTCTTCGGCTCGCCGTCCTCGTCCACGTTCGACGGCACCGTGCCGATCAGGAGGTAGGCCAGCACCGGGACCACGGTCAGGGCGCACGCCAGCGAGGCCAGCAGCGCGAACGTCACCGTGAGCGCGAAGGGCAGGAAGAACTGGCTGACCAGGCCGCCGACGAACCCGAGCGGCAGGAACACGCCGACTGTGGTGACCGTGGCCGCCGTGATCGCCCCCGCGACCTCGCGCGGGCCGTTGATCGAGGCGGTCAGGCGGTCCTCGCCCTTGGCCCGGTGGCGGTAGATGTTCTCGAGGACCACGATCGCGTCGTCGACCACCCGGCCGACGGCGACCGCGAGCCCGCCGAGGGTCATGATGTTGAGGGTGACCCCGGTGGCCTGCATCACCACCAGCGCGGTGAGCAGCGACAGCGGGATGCTGACCGCGGCGACCAGCGTCGACCGCAGGCTGAACAGGAACAGGAAGATGGTCAGGACCGCGAACAGGGCCCCGGTGCCGCCTTCGCGGAGCAGTCCGTCGCGCGACTCCTTGATGAACGACGACAGGTCGGACACCACGGTGATCGAGACGACGTCGGCGTGCTTGCCGCCGAGCTCGTCCAGGCTGGCCGTCACCTCGTCGGCGACCTCCACCGTGTTGGCGGTCGACGTCTTCGAGACGGACAGCGACAGCGCGGGGTTGGTGCCGCGTGCCGGGGTGCCGGTCCGCGCGTAGCCGGTCGTGGCGACGCCGGCGACCTCGACGCGGCCCAGGTCGCCGATCGTCACCGGGACGGGCATCGCGGGCGCTGCGGAGGCGACCGGCTGGCCCGAGGGGACCGGCTGACCGGAGGCCGCCGGCTGACCCGATGCGGCCGGCTGTCCCGAGGGGACCGGCTGGCCCGGAGCGGCGGACCCTCCCGGAGCAGCGCCGCCCGCACCCGCGGTCGCACCGCCGGCGACCGCGCCCGTTGCGCCGGGGGTCGTGACCCCCACCACCAGCCCCTTGATCTGGTCCAGGCTGCCGATCACCGCGATCGTGGACACGGGGACCCGCGAGCCGTCGTTCTTCACCTCGCCCGAGGGGACCGTGAGGTTGTTGGCCGTGAGCACGCCCGTCACCTGCTGCACGGTGATGCCCGTCGCGGCGAGCTTCGCCGGGTCGAGCGTGACGTCGACCCGCTGCACCTCGCCGCCGGTGACGTCGACGCTGGCGACGCCGTCGAGGCCGAGCAGCGCCGGCTTGATGTCGGTCTCGACCAGGCGCGCCGCGTCCGCGAGGCCGTTCTCCGACGTCGCGGCGACCGAGGCGATGATCACCGGCGAGGCGTTGATGTTGAGCGCGCTGACCTGCGGTGTGACGGTGCTGGGCAGGCCGGCGCCCTGGAGGTTCTGCTCGATCTGCGAGCGCGTCTCCTTGACGTCCGTTCCGTAGGCGAACTGGGCGACGACGAGGGCGATCGAGTTGGCGGAGGTCGACTGCAGGCTCTCCAGGCGCGGGACGCCCGAGATCGCCCGCTCGATCGGCTTGGCGACCTGCTCCGCGACGTCGGCCGCACCCGCGCCGGGCAGCGGCGCGATGACGGTGATCACCGGGAACTCGATGTCCGGCAGCAGCTCCTGCTTGAGGCTCCCCCAGGCGGCGATGCCCGCGATGAACAGCGCGGCGGCGAGCAGCAGCGTGACGCTGCGCTTGGAGACCGCGAACTGCGAGAGGCGGCTCATGCGGGGTCCTTTCGGTCAGGCGGGGAGGTGCGCCGCGACGGGTCACGGCCTCCGGAGAGTCGGGTCGGCAACAGGAGCGCGTCGGGAGCGAGGCGGACCACGGCCGCGTTGAGCGCCGTCGAGCGCCGCGCGCACGTGGGCCAGGCCGTCGTCGTCGAGCAGGTCGAGCAGCTCTCGCATCTGGCGGGCGTTGAGCTCGCGGAACCGGTCGATGAACGCGCCACCCGCGGCCGTCAGGGCGACGACCACCTGGCGCCGGTCGGCCGGGTCCTCGTGGCGGGTCACCAGCCCGTGATCGACCACTCGGTCGACCAACCCGCTGACCGTGGACAGCGAGACGCCCAGCCGCTGGACCAGGTCCGACATGTGGAGCTCCCCGGCGGCGCCGAGCAGGTACAGCAGCTTGGCCTGGGGCATGGTCACGTCGATCTCGAGGAACTCCGGGGCGTGGCCGCCCGCCAGGCGCTGCATCAGCGTCTCGAAGTCGGTGACGGCGCGGTCGATGGTGGTGGCGCGGTCGAGGGTGCTGATGGGCATTCCTTGGCTCGAGGCTGATGGTTCGGTGCAACCGTATGATCAGCCCGAGACGATACACCGATTCGCGATCGCGGCCGGTCACCCAAGGGTCCCGCCCGACGCCCGGCCTCCGCCGGCGGGATCTGGGCGGGTCTCGCGCATCTCGCGGGTCTCGCGCATCTCGCGGGTCTCGCGCATCTCGCGGGTCTCGCGCATCTCGCGGGTCTCGCGCTTCTCGCGGGTCTCGCGGGTCTCGCGCCCAGGCTGGAACGTCGGGCGATCACTCCAGCGGTTGCCACCCCCGATGCCGGGCGGCTACCGCCGGATCGCTCGCGATGCGATCAAGCTGGCGGCTGCGGGTCCGCAAAGCCGCCGGTTGGAACTGCAAGCGTTCCTTCGGGCTCGCGAACCGCCCGAGCGAACGCGCCACGATCCAGGCGGCCGCCGGCGCGCATCCCTGGCGTGGCGCGCATCCCTGGCGTGGCGCGCATCCCTGGCATGGCGCATCCCGGCCGCCGCGGATTGTCGGTGAGGCCTCGACCCACCCGCGGCGCTCCGGCGCATCCCGGCCGCCGCGGATTGTCGGTGAGGCCTCGACCCGCCCGCGGCGCTCCGGCGCTCCCCGGCGCTCCCCGGCGCTCCCCGCCAGCCTCAGAATCCCCCGGCGACCCGCCCGATCATGCCAGCTGCGACCGTCCGGTTGGTGCCCTCGTCGACCAGGATGAACGCGCCCGTCTGGCGGTTCTCGAGGTATGGGTCCACGAACAGCGGCTGGGTGGACCGGAGCTGCACCCGGCCGATCTCGTTCAGCGAGAGCTCGGCCGCGCGCTCGTCTCGGTGCAGGGTGTTGACGTCGATCCGGTACTCGAGGGCCCTGACCAGCACCCGCGCCCAGCGCGTCGTGTGCTTGATCGCGTACTTGCGGCCAACGGAGAACGGGGCGCTCTCGTCCATCCAGCAGATCTGGGCGTCGATGTCCTGGACCACCGACGGCACGTTGTGTGGCCGGCACAGCATGTCCCCGCGACCCAGATCGATGTCGTCGGTCAGCGTGATCGTGACCGCCATCGGGGGGAACGCCTCGGCCACCGGACCGTCGGCCGTCTCGATCGACGCGATCGTGGACTCGAGGCCGCTGGGCAGGGCCAGCACCCGGTCGCCGGGCTTGAGCACGCCCGATGCGACCGTCCCCGCGTAGCCGCGGAAGTCGAGCACCTCGAACGACTGGGGCCGGACGACGTACTGGACCGGGAACCGCACGTCGACGAAGTTGCGGTCGCTGGCCACGTGGAGGCGCTCCAGGTGGCTCAGCAGCGGCGAGCCGTCGTACCAGGGCATGTTGGCCGAGCGGGCAACCACGTTGTCGCCCAGCAGCGCCGAGATCGGGATGAACGTCATGTCACGGACCCGGAGCCGGGTGGCGAAGTCCTCGAACTCGCGGCGGATCTCCTCGAACCGGGGCTCGGACCAGTCGACGAGATCCATCTTGTTGACGCACACCACGAGATGGGGCACGCCGAGCAGGGTGGCCAGGAACGCGTGGCGCCGGCTCTGCTCGGTGATGCCCTTGCGAGCGTCGAGCAGCACCAGCGCGACGTCCGCGGTCGACGCGCCGGTGACCATGTTCCGGGTGTACTGCACGTGTCCTGGGGTGTCCGCGATGATGAACTTGCGGCGGGGGGTGGCGAAGTAGCGGTAGGCGACGTCGATCGTGATGCCCTGCTCGCGCTCGGCGCGCAGCCCGTCGGTCAGCAGGGCGAGGTCGGTGTAGTCGTTGCCCCGGTCCCGGCTCACCTGCTCGACCGCTGCCAGCTGGTCGGTGAACAGCGACTTGGAGTCGTACAGCAGGCGGCCGATGAGGGTGCTCTTGCCGTCGTCGACGGACCCGGCCGTGGCGAACCGGAGCAGCTCGCCGGGCATCAGAAATAGCCCTCCTTCTTGCGGTCCTCCATGGCCGCCTCGCTGACCTTGTCGTCGCCCCGGGTGGCGCCGCGCTCGGTGATCCGGACCGCAGCGATCTCGGCCACGATCTTCTCGACCGTGTCCGCGTCGGACTCGACCGCGGCGGTGAGGTTGGCATCGCCGATGGTCCGGTAGCGCACCCGGCGGACCGTGACCGGCTCCCCGTTGCGGGGCACGATGAACGGGTTGACCGCGTACAGCATCCCGGTCCGCTTCACGACCTCTCGCTCGGCGGCGAGATAGAGCTCCGGGATCTCGACTGCCTCCTCGTGGATGTAGCTCCAGATGTCGAGCTCGGTCCAGTTGGACAGCGGGAACACGCGGATGCTCTGGCCCGGGAACACGCGGCCGTTGTACAGGCTCCAGATCTCGGGCCGCTGGTTCTTGGGGTCCCACTGGCCGAACTCGTCGCGGAACGAGAACACCCGCTCCTTGGCCCGGGCCTTCTCCTCGTCCCGTCGCCCCCCGCCGAACAGGGCGTCGAACCCGTTGCGCTCGGCAGCCTCGAGCAGCACCGGGGTCTGGATCCGGTTGCGCGAGCCGTTGGGCTCCTCTCGCACGAGGCCCCGTCGCATCGCGTCCTCGACCGACGCGACCACCAGCTGCAGCCCGAGCTTCTCGATCCACCGGTCGCGGTAGGCGAGGATGGACGGGAAGTTGAGCCCCGTGTCCACGTGCATCACCGGGAACGGGATCCGCGCCGGGGCGAACGCCTTGCGCGCGATGTGGAGCATCACGATCGAATCCTTGCCGCCCGAGAACAGGAGGCATGGCTTGTGCATCTCGGCGGCGACCTCGCGGAAGATGTGGACGCTCTCCGCCTCGAGGCTCCGCAGCTGGCTGAGGACGTGGGGGACCATGCTCAGCGCCCGACGCCCGCATGGGCATCCACGGCCCGCAGCAGGACGCGCAGCCGGGCGACCAGGCCCGGACGACACACGAGCAGGTCCGGCGACCACGGCCGGGGCTGGTTGTAGACGAGCTCGGAGCCGTCGAGCCGGGTCGCCACCAGGCCCGCCGCCCGGGCGACGGCGACCGGTGCCGCCGAGTCCCACTCGTGCTGGCCGCCGGCGTGGAGATAGGCATCCACGGTGCCGTCGACGACCCGCATCGCCTTGAACCCGCACGAGCCCATCGGGACGAGCTCGACGGCCCCGTTGCGGGCCAGGGCGGCGGCGATGTCGGGCGGCCGACTGCGGCTGACCGCGACCCGGATCCGCTCGCCACCCGCAAGGGACGCCCCCGTGGCCGTGCCGCGGCCGGCAGGCGCCCGCGTGTCGTAGACGAGGCTTAGCGCCGGGAGCGCGACGGCGGCGTCGGTCAGGCCCCGGCCGCGCTGCCACAGCGCGACGTGGACGGCGAAGTCGTCGCGCCAGCTCCCGTCCGCCCTTCGCTCGGCGAACTCGCGCGTCCCGTCCAGCGGGTCGATGATCCAGACGCGGTCGGCCGCCAGCCTGCGCGGGTCGTCGGTCGCCTCCTCGGACAGCACGGCGTCGTCCGGGCGCGCGGCGGCCAGCGCTGCGGCCAGCCACGCCTGGGTCGTTGCGTCGCCTGCCCCTCGGAGCGCGGCCGGATCGCCGGCCAGGCGCCCGGCGTCGACCTCGGCCCGCAGCGCGACCAGCACCTGCCCGGCGCCGGACGCGAGGAACCACGCCAGGCCGGCATCGTCCATCGCGGCCACGGATGCGGGAACGGGCGAGATCACCGGTCGTCGACTGCCTTCACTGTGCCTCTCGTTGCCTGTCCTGGCGATGGCGGCGTCATCGGGTCAGGCCGCCGGCGAGCGGGCAGCCTCGTTGAGCATCGAAGTTATCATCGCCGCATGGTTTGCACGCCGGCACCCCGTCGCTCCGCGCGGTCGGCGGCGTGACCCTCGACCTCCCTCTCGCGGTCGGGGGGCTGGTGGTCGGCATGGTGGTCGGGCTCACCGGCATGGGTGGCGGGGCGCTGATGACGCCGATGCTGGTGTTCGTGTTCGGGGTCAGCCCGTTGACCGCGATCTCGAGCGACATCGTGGCCAGCCTGTTCATGAAGCCCGTCGGGGCCGCGGTGCACCTTCGGCGCGGGACGGTCAACCTGCGCCTCGTGGGCTGGCTGGCGCTGGGCTCGGTCCCGGCTGCCTTCTCGGGGGCCTGGCTGATCTCGCTCCTGCCCCACGGCGCGGACCTCGACGAGATCCTCAAGCGTGCCCTGGGTGCGGCGCTGCTGCTGGCCACCACGGGCCTGTTCGTCCGTGCCGCCCTCCAGATGTGGCGCAACCGGCTGCCGCTGGGCGAGGGTCCGGCAAGGCCGACCCGGCCGCCGGCCGTGGTGGTCAGACCGCTGCCGACGCTGCTCCTGGGGGCGGTTGCCGGCCTGATGGTCGGGCTGACGTCGGTGGGCGCGGGGTCGATCGTGGTGGTCGTGCTGCTGCTCATGTACCCCAGGCTCAAGGCGTCGTCCCTGGTGGGTACCGACCTGGCCCAGGCGATCCCCCTGGTCGCCGCGGCGGCCGTCGGCCACCTGATGTTCGGCGCGTTCTCGCTGACGATCACCTCGTCGATCCTGCTGGGGGCGATCCCCGGTGCCTGGATCGGCGCGCAGATCTCGAGCCGGGCGCCGGGCGGGATCATCCGGCGCATCCTGGCGGTCCTGCTGCTGGGGTCCGGGCTCAAGCTGCTGGCGGCGCCCGACGCGGTCGTGGTGGGCAGCACGGTCGCGGCGATCGCGTTCGCATTCGTTGCCTGGCGGCTGATCCGCCGTCGCGTCCGGCGCGTCCCCGCATCCGGCCCGTTGCCGCCGGCCACCCGTCCCGACGACGGGCTGCTCGAATCGAACAGCCCCTCCCCGTGACCGCGATGGGCGAGGGCGACCTGGGCGCGGGCAGCGACCTGGCCGATCTGGCGGGCGTCCCGCGGATCGTGCTCGACGACGACGGGCTGGACCTCCTGGAGCTCGTGCTCGGCGGCTGGCTCCCGCCATCGGCCCTGGGTGCCGTCGCGCCGATCGGCGCGGGTGGCGGCGACCTCGTGCTCGCCGACGCGGAGAACAACCCCCTGGCGCGCGTCGAGCCGCGCCGCCGCGCCGTGGAGCCGGTAGCCGGCGATCCCGGTGCCGGCGATCCCGGTGCCGGCGAGCCCGGTGCCGGCGAGCCCGACGTCCGGATCCTGCGGCCGTGGTCGCGGGGAGCCGGCCCGCAATGGGATCCCGCGGTCCGCCTGCCGGCGTCCGCTGTCCGCGCGCGGCTCGAGCGTCGGGACGCCGCCGCGGTCCTCGCCTGCCTGGTCGACGACGTGCCCACCCGCGGCGACCTCGACCGCCTGATCGACGCCGCGGCGCAGCCCGGTGTCGGCGCGGTGCTGGTGCTGGCGCCCGTGGGGCGACGCCCGCGGCCGCACGGCGAGGTCGGCTGGGCCGGCCGCGCCCGTGCGGCCTGGGCGGCGGCCAATTCGATCCGCGAGCAGCTGCCGGGCGTCGAGGTGGTGCGGGCGGCGCTTCCGTGGCCGTCCGATGGCGTACGCGAGCCCGCGGCGCTGCTCGCGGCCGTCGGGGCCGGCCGCGCCGTCGAGGTGACCGCGGGGCGCCCGGCCGCCGAGGCCCGACGGATCGCCGCCCTCGACGGGATCCTCGAGCGCGAGGTCGAGGCGCTCTACCCGCCCGCATCCGCGCACGAGGTCCGGCGGTCGTGGCGCACCATCGCGGGCCAGGGGGCGGTGGTGCTGTTCACGGGCCTGTCCGGCTCGGGCAAATCCACCATCGCCCGGGCGCTCGCGGACGAGCTCGCTGATCGCGGCCCGCGGCGGGTGACCCTGCTCGACGGCGACGAGGTCCGCCAGCACCTGTCCCGGGGCCTCGGGTTCGACGCCGAGTCGCGCGCGCTCAACATCGACCGGATCGCGTGGGTGGCGTCGCTGGTGGCTGCGCACGGCGGCGTCGCCGTGGCGGCACCCATCGCCCCGTTTGCGGCCGGCCGTCGCGCGGCCCGCGCGCTGGCCGAACCGCACGGCCGGTTCCTGCTGGTCCACGTGAGCACGCCGCTCGAGGTGTGCGAGGCCCGCGACCGCAAGGGCCTCTACGCACGCGCTCGCGCCGGCGACCTCCCGGAGTTCACCGGGATCTCCTCCCCGTACGAGGTCCCCGATGACGCGGACATCACGATCGACGCCTCGGCGATGACGGTGGAGGCGTCCGTCCGGGTGATCCTCGAGGCGCTCGATGCCGGACCGCCCGCCCCCGCCGTCGGCGCGGCCGTCGGCTTGGGCTAACGGTCGCGTTCCCGGCGCGGACGGCCCACCCGGCGCAGGCGCCCCGTCGCGCCGTGCAGCGCGTCGGCCAGCAGCCGTACGGCCACGATCCGCGCCAGCCGGGTCGTAGGGACACGGGCGAGCTCGATCGGCTCGATCCACGGCGTGCCCCCTGCCGGGCGGAGCAGCGGCCTCGCCTGCCCGTCGCGCTCCTCGCGGACCAGGCTGCTGGCGGCCAGCATGCCCATCGCCATGCTGGCCGCGACCTCCGGCGAGACCCGCACCTCGCCGGGTGCCGTCGACCCGCCGGCGGGCTGCCGGCCGGCGTCGGGCCCGTCGGCGTCGGGCCCGACGTCCGGGACGGCGGTCAGGCGGTCGAGATCCCCGATCACCCGGACGCCGGAGGCCGCGATGGATGAGACCATCTCGAGGGCGACCTCGGCGGCGCGCTCGAGGGCCCAGCGGGGCGTCTCGATCCGCGGCTCGGCCGGATCGGGCAGCCGCGTCTTCATGTAGGCCGCGACCTTCATCCGCACGACGCGGTAGAACAGGGGCCGGCTCATGCCGGCCTCCCTGAAGGCCACGTAGAGCGCGCGGATCGCCTCGATCTCGGGCAGCGTGAGCGACCGGTTGGCGAGCTCGGGGTCGGGTGCCAGGGTGCCCGCAGCGAGCCCGGTGAGCCGCTCGAAGGCCCGCAGCAGGAACCCGTGGTCGGCGTCGTCCGCAACGACCACCGTCAGCCGGTCCGCGCCCGCCACGCGGGCCCAGCGCGCGATCAGCGCGTCGTGGCGCTGGCGGTGCCAGAAGGCCACGCTGACCGGGTCCTCCGGCCGGCGGAACAGGTGGTCGAGCCAGGTGTCGAAGGCCATCTCCAGGCCGCCCTGCGTCTGCTCCTGCCATTCCGAGGACAGCAGGAGGGGCAGCGGGCGCAGCGTCACCACGACCTGGACCCGGGCGGGGTCGAGATCGTCGATGATCCTCGGGATCACCTCCGGGCGGGCGTAGGCGAAGCCCTCGCTGCTGATCACCACCCTCGGCTCGCGCGCCGCCCGTACCTCGCGCAGGAGCGCGTTCCAGTGCTCGATCGGGGGCGACGCCCGGTCCTCGGCAAACGACGGCCGCCCGGTCACCGCGAGCACGGCCCGGGCCGAGTGGCGGGTGGTGCCCGCATACCGGACGCCCTGGGCGAGCGCGACGTCGCGGGCGGTCCAGAACGCGGCCTGCAGGGAGGTCGTGCCGGTCTTGGGCGGCCCGATGTGCAGCAGCCGCGCCCCGACCGGCAGCAGGACCTCGCCGGCATCGTCGCTCATGCCGACCGGCCCTTGCCCGTCGGCCGCTCCCGCACGGCCCGGATCCGGCGCGTCGCCGCGGCGCGGGCGCGCCGGACCAGGACTGCCCCCAGCTGCGCGGTCGAGAGCCGGGCCAGGTCGAGATCGGCCGCGACGGACCCGCCGCCGGGCCGCCGCGCGAGCCCGCTCGCGAGCATCACGCCCATCGTCATCGAGGCCGCCACCGCGGGGGGCAGCGTGAGCTCCTGGACCTCGCCATCGGCGAGCCCGCTCCGGGGCACGACCGTCAGGCTGTCCAGGTCGCCGGCCACGCGCACGCCGGACGCGGAGATGCCGGCGACCATCTCGCGGGCGACCTCGCCGGCCCGGTCCAGCGCCGACTGCGGGGTCTCGATCCGCGGCTCGGCGGGATCGGGCGGGCTGAGCTTCATGTGGGCCGCGGCGCCGTAGCGCATCACCTTGGCATGGAGCGCCTTGCCCAGGCCGTCGGCCCGGGCGGCGAGGTTGAACGCGCGCACGGCCTCCACCTCGGCCCGCGTCAGCGACCGGTTGGCGAGGTCTGGCTCCGCGACCAGAGTGCCCGGGCTGAGCCCCAGCAGCCGCTCGAAGGTGCGCAGCACCAGCGCGTGGTCGCGGTCGTCCACGACCACCGCCGTCAGGCGATCCGGTCCCACCACCTCGGCCCAGCGGGCGATCAGCCGATCGTGCCGGTGGAGCGTCCAGAAGGCGGGCGCGGGCTGGCCGGCCGGCGGTTCGAACAGCCGCTCCAGCCAGGGCTCGTACGCCATCAGCGTGCCCGCCTGCACGTCCTGCTGCCAGTGCGACGGCAGGATCCGGGCGAGCGGGCGCAGGGTCACCGCGATCCGGATCCGCTCCGGGTCCAGGTCGTGGACGATGCGGCGGATGACGTCGGGCGTGGCCCAGGCGAAGAACTCGCTGCTGACGACCACCCGCGGCTCGCGGGCGCCTCGGGCCTCGCGGACGAGGTCGTGCCAGTGGCGGATCGAGGGCGGGGTGTCGACGGAGGTCGACGACGCCTGGCCCGTGACTGCGCGGACGGCGCTGGCCGGGTTGCGGGTCCGGCCCACGTGCCGGACGCCCTGCTCGAGCATCGCCGGCCGGCCGTTCCACAGCGCGGCCTGGAGCGAGGTCGTCCCGGTCTTGTGCGGCCCGATGTGGACCAGCCGTGTGCCTTCGGGCAGGAGCAGCGGATCCCCGCCGGCGCTCGCGTCCATGTGGTCCCCTGGGGCCTGTGCTCGACGGGGCCTACGATACCGGCCGGGCCCCGGAGGCGGATGCTAGAGTCGGGTGACCGATGACGATCGAGATCCGCAACGCCCGGCCCGGCGAATACGGCGCCGTGGTGGAGGCGTTGGCGACGGGGTTCCTGGAGCGGCCGGACGTGGCCCGCGCGACCGAGGCCGCCGCGTCGACCTGGGCGCCCGATCGCACCTGGGCCGCGTTCGACGCGGGACGCGTATGCGGCACGTTCCGGTCGTGGGCGACCGAGCTCACGCTGCCCGGTGGCCGGCGTGTCCCGGCATCGGCGATCGCGGCGGTGAGCGTGCTGCCGACGCACCGTCGGCGCGGCATCCTGTCCCGGATGGCGGCCGCCGAGCACGCGGCGATCCGGGCGCGTGGCGAGTCGGTCGCGCTGCTCCATGCGTCGGAGTACCCGATCTACGGCCGGTTCGGGTACGGGCCGGCCTGCCGGGTGGCGACCTGGACCCTCGATGCCCACGTCACCGCGTTCCACGGGCCGGACGCCGGCGGCATCGAGCTGGTCCCGCCGGGGGCGGCTGCCCGCGAGGCGATGAAGGCCGTGTTCGATGCCTGGCGGGTCCGTCAGGCGGGCGAGATCCGCCGCGGGGACGAGCGCTGGGACGAGGAGCTGGGCCTGCGGCCTTCGCCCTGGGGCGACACCTGGAAGGGGCTTCTCGCTCTTCGCCGCGATGCCACGGGGCTGGTGGACGGCTATGTCCGGTACCGGGCCGAGCAGCGGTGGGAGGAGCGCCAGCCGCGGGCGAACCTGCGGGTGGACGAGCTGCACGCGCTGAGCGACGAGGCCTATGGCGCGCTGTGGCGGTTCCTTGCTGCGACCGACCTCGTCGCCACCGTGACCGCCGAGCGCCGCAGCCCGTCCGAGCGTCTGCCGTGGCTGCTGACCAACGCCCGGGCCGCGGTCGCCTCCGATGTCGGGGACAGCCTGTGGATGCGCGTGTTCGACCTGCCCGCGGTCCTCGAAGCCCGCGCCTATGAACGGACCGGCGCGATGACGATCGAGGTGGTCGACCAGGAAGCCACGCAACCGGGCCGGGTTGCCCTCGACGCGTCGCCCGACGGCGCGCGCTGCGCGCCGACCGATCGGTTGCCCGATCTCACGCTGCCGGTGGCGGCGCTGGGCGCCGCCGGCCTGGCCGGGACCCGCCTGCGCGACGCCGTGCGCGCGACCGGCTGCGACGAGCATCGGCCAGGCGCGCTGGCCAGGGCGGATGCCCTGCTGGCGACGCTCGACGAGCCGTGGTGCTCGACGATGTTCTGACCGTTCCCGGAGTGCCCGCGTGGTGAGCGACCGACGTCCCGATCTTCCCGCTGACACCGATCGCTGGTGGCGCCGGGCGGTGGTGTACGAGGTGTACATCCGCTCGTTCGCGGACGGGGACGGGGACGGGGTCGGCGACATCGAGGGCCTCCGCGCGCGGCTGCCCCACCTGCACGACCTGGGCGTGGATGCGCTGTGGATCACGCCCTGGTACCCGTCACCGATGGCCGACGGCGGCTACGACGTCGCGGACTACCTGGGCATCGACCCCCTGTTCGGGACCCTTGGCGACGGCGAGCGCCTGATCTCGGAGGCGCACGAGCTCGGGTTGCGGGTGATCCTGGACATCGTCCCCAACCACACCTCGTCCGCCCATCCGTGGTTCGGGGAGGCGCTCGCCTCGGCCCCCGGCTCGGTCGCGCGCGGGCGATACGTGTTCCGGGACGGGCTGGGTCCCGGTGGCGACACGCCACCGACCGCCTGGCAGAGCATCTTCGGCGGGCCGGCCTGGACGCGGACCCGTGACCCCGACGGTCGCCCGGGCCAGTGGTACCTCCACATGTTCGCGCCCGAGCAGCCCGACCTCGAATGGGCCAGCCCCGCGGTGCGGGCGGCGTTCGAGGCAATCCTGCGCGCCTGGTTCGCCCGCGGGGTCGACGGCTTCCGGATCGACGTGGCCAGTGGCCTGGTCAAGGACCACGATCGACCGGCCGCGCCCTCCGCCCCGGACGTGGCGGCGGGCGCCTATGTCGCGGTGGACGACCCGATGGTCAACCAGCCCGGTGTCCACGAGATCTACCGGACGTGGCGGCGGATCGCCAATTCGCAATCGCCTCCGCGGATCCTGCTGGGCGAGGTCCATGCGCCGACGTCGGAGGACGTCGCCCGCTACCTGCGCTCGGACGAGCTGCATGGCGCGTTCAACTTCCAGTTCCTCCGCGGCTCGTGGGATGCCGCGCGGCTGCGCACGGTGATCGACCTGACGATCGCGACCCACGCCCCCGTGGCTGCCGCCCCGACCTGGGTGCTGTCCAACCACGACGAGATCCGCCACGTGACCCGGCTCGGCCGGACCAGCACGGGGATCGGCGACCGCAGGATCGACGAGCGGCTGCCCAGCGACCTTGCGCTGGGCACGCGGCGGGCCCGGGCGGCTGCGCTGCTCCTGCTCGGCCTGCCCGGCAGCGCCTACCTGTACCAGGGCGAGGAGCTGGGGCTCCCCGAGGTCACCGATCTGCCCGACGCGGTGCTCCAGGACCCGACCTGGGTGCGCTCGGGCCATGCTGTCCGTGGCCGCGACGGCTGTCGGGTGCCGATCCCGTGGTCGGGGAGCGCGGCTCCCTTCGGCTTCGGCCCGCCCGGCTCCGTCCCGTGGCTTCCCCAGCCGGCGGGCTGGGAGCGGCTGTCGGTGGCCGCGGAGCGCGGCGACCCAGGCTCGATGCTCGAGCTGTACCGCTCGGCGCTGCGGATCCGGCGGACCCACCCGGGACTGGCCGGCGAGGGCTTCCGGTGGATGGAGGGGCCGGCCGGGGTGCTGCTGTTCGCACGGGACGCCGGTTTGCGCTGCGCGGTCAACCTGTCGGCCGCGCCGTTCCCGCTGCCGGCGGGGTCGACCACCCTGCTGCGCAGCGACCCCGGTGCCCGCCCCACAGACCCGCTGCCGCCCGACGCGGCCGCCTGGTTCGAGGCGCGTTGACGGATCGGCCGGGAATTCCGATAATTCCACTAGGGATTAGCCCGCGGCCCACGTCCCCAGCGGTCGCGGCGTTCCCGGACCTTCCGGAACGACCTGCGCGGCCGGTGCCGCGAACGGAGCTGTGATGACCTCGACCCGCGACCTCGTCCGAGACGAACGCGACCAGTTCGCCTTCCACGATGACATCGTCTACCTGCGGGAGACGAAGCGCGGCCTCACCCGCGGGACCGTCGAGGAGATCAGCCGGTTCAAGGGCGAGCCCGAGTGGATGCTCGAGTTCCGCCTGCGCGCCTACGACCACTTCCTGAAGCGCCCGATGCCGGTCTGGACCGACGGGCTGGACACCATCGACTTCGACAAGATCGTGTACTACCGCAAGCCGTCGGAGCGCGAGGAGAAGTCCTGGGACGACGTCCCCGAGCAGATCAAGGCGACGTTCGAGAAGCTGGGCATCCCCGAGGCCGAGCGCAAGTTCCTCGCCGGCGTCGGCGCCCAGTACGACTCCGAGGTCGTGTACCACTCGGTGCGCGAGGAGCTGAGCAAGATCGGCGTCGTGTTCATGGGCACCGACCAGGCGCTCAAGGAGTACCCGGACATCTTCCGACGCTACTTCGGCACCGTTGTCCCGCCCGAGGACAACAAGTTCGCCGCGCTCAACAGCGCGGTCTGGTCGGGCGGGTCGTTCGTGTACGTGCCCAAGGGCGTCGAGGTGCCGCTGCCGCTCCAGGCGTACTTCCGGATCAACGGCGAGAACACCGGCCAGTTCGAACGGACGCTGATCGTGGTCGACGAGGGCGCCAAGGTCCACTACATCGAGGGCTGCACGGCGCCCATCTACGCCACGGACTCCCTCCACGCGGCGGTCGTCGAGGTGGTGGCGCTGGCCGACAGCAAGGTCCGCTACACGACGATCCAGAACTGGTCGAACGACGTGTACAACCTGGTGACCAAGCGGGCGCACGCGTACGAGCGATCCACCGTGGAATGGGTCGATGCCAACACCGGATCGCGCAAGACGGTCAAGTTCCCGGCCATCTACCTGCGGGGCGAGGGAGCGCGGGCCGAGGTCATCTCGGTCGCCGTCGCCGGCCGGGGCCAGCACCAGGACACCGGCGCCAAGGCGATCCACCTGGCGCCCAACACGACCTCGCGGATCGTGTCCAAGTCGGTGTCCAAGGACGGCGGTCGAGCGACCTACCGCGGCCAGCTCAAGGTGGCGCCCGGCGCGACCGGCGTCACCGCCAGCGTGCGCTGCGACGCGCTGATGCTCGACGACCAGAGCCGGAGCGACACGTACCCGTACATCGACATCCAGGAAGACGACACGACGATGACCCACGAGGCCACCGTCGGGAAGATCTCCGCCGACCAGATCTTCTACCTGATGAGCCGCGGCCTGACCGAGAACGAGGCCCAGAACCTCGTGATCCAGGGGTTCCTCGAGGTGTTCACCAAGGAGCTCCCGATGGAGTACGCGATCGAGTTCAACCGCCTGGTCAAGCTGGAGATGGAAGGATCGCTCGGGTGACGGCGGTGGGCGACCCGTCGACCCCGGCGTTGCGGCCGCGCCGCACGCGCACGGCGGCGACGGAGCTGACGTACCGCCCCGATGCCGCGCTGATCGAGCGCTCGGCTGCGCAGGAGCCGGCCTGGCTGGCCGCGGACCGCCGCGCCGCGCTGGACGCCTTCGCCTCGCTGCCGATCGAGCCCAACCAGCTGTACACGAGCTACGTGGACCTGCGCGCCGCCACGCTCGAGGACGTGACGCCCTATCCGCCGACAGCCGGCCGGCCCGAACCGGGCGCCATCGATCCCGGGGACGACGTGGCCGCGCTCGCCTGGTTCGAGGAGGGCCGTGTCCGGTCCGTGGCGCTCGACGCCGGCGCGCGGCAGGCGGGCGTGACCGTGGAGCTGCTGGGGGACCTCATCGAACGCGACCCCGAGCTCGCCAGGAGCCTGCTCGTCGACCCCGTGACGCTGCCCGCCGACGACAAGCTCGCCCAGCTGAGCCGGGCGGCCTGGAACCAGGGCGCATGGGTCCACGTGCCCGACGGCGTCGTGCTCGAGCGCCCGGTCGTCCTGCGCTGGGCGGTGGGTGCGCCGGGCCGGGCGCTCCACGCGCGCACGGTGATCGTGCTCGGCGCCGGTGCCGAGGCGTCCATCGTGGAGGAGATCGTGCCCTCGGACGGCGTGGTGTCCGGCGGCCAGGCTCTGTTCACCTCGACCACGGAGATCCGACTCGGCGCCCACGCCCGCCTCGGGCTCGCCAGCCTCCAGGAGGCCGGGCCCGACCAGGTCGTGTTCCAGCAGCGTCGCGCGACGATCGGGGAGGGTGCGGACCTGCGCTGGGCGCTCGCCCAGCTCGGCGGCCGGCTCGTCCGGTCGCGCGTGGACAACGTGCTCGCCGGCGACCGGAGCACGGTCGAGCAGGTGGAGATCGTGTTCGGGGCGCGGGACCAGCTCCACGACCTCACCTCGTACACACGCCACATCGGCCGCGACACCACGGGCCAGCTGCTCAGCAAGGGCGCCCTGATGGACCGCGCCCGCAGCTACCTCAAGGGGTTGATCACGATCGACCGGAGCGCGGTGGGCACGGACAGCTTCCTCGGCGAGTTCGGCATGAACCTGGCCCGCACCGCGCGGGCGGTCGCGATCCCGTCGCTCGAGATCGACCAGCCGGACTGCCGCCGGGCGGCGCACTCGTCGTCGGTGGGGCCGATCGACGAGGGCCAGCTGTTCTACCTCGAGAGCCGCGGGATCCCGCCTGAGGAGGCGCGCAAGATCATCGTGCTCGGCTTCCTCGAGCCCGTCGTCGCGCGGGTGCCGCTCGAGGCGTCGCGCGAGCGCCTGCGCGAGGCGCTGGAGGAGAAGTGGGCGGCGGGCATGGCCGGGGAGACCGCGACCGCGGCCTGACCCGCGGCCCCGCTACCATCGAGTCGTGAGCCGCCGGATCGACCTCATCGGCGAGGACGAGCTCGCCGAGGGCGAGATGCGGATGGTCTGGGTGGACCGGACCGATCCGGTGCTCGTGGTGCACGTCAACGGCGAGTTCCACGCGCTCCAGGGCACGTGCTCGCACGAGTACTTCGAGCTGGACCGCGGCTTCCTGACCGCGGGCACGCTGACCTGTGCCCTGCACCTGTCGCGCTTCGACCTGACCGACGGCGAGGCCCTGGACCCGCCCGCGGAGCTCCCGCTGGCCGTGTACCCGGTCGAGATCGTGGACGGCCGGGTAACGATCGAGGCGCCCGACGACGGCCCTCTCGAGGTCAACGAGGAGGCCTGAGCGTGGCGCCCGGGGTGTACCTCGAGACCGAGCGGCTGATCCTGCGCTGGTTCACGCCGGCCGACGTGGACCAGCTCGTGGAGCTCGACGCGGACCCGGCCGTGATGCGCTTCATCACCGGGGGACGACCCACGCCGCGGGAGGAGATCGAGACGGACGTCCTGCCCGCCTTCCTCGCCTATCGCGACCGGCCCGACGGGTATGGCTTCTGGGTCGCCGTCGAGCGGGCGACGGGCGCGCTCATCGGCTGGTTCCACCTCCGCCCGCATGCCGGCGACCCGCCCGACGAGCCAGAGCTCGGCCACCGACTCAAGGCCTCTGCCTGGGGCCGGGGCCTGGCGAGCGAGGGGGCACGGGCGCTGGTGCGCAAGGGGTTCGAGGAGCTCGGTGCGAGGCGGATCCGCGCCGAGACCATGGCCGTCCACGCGGCCTCGCGGCGGGTGATGGAGCGGGCCGGCCTGCACTACGTCCGGACGTTCCACCAGCCATGGCCCGACCCGATCGAGGGTGACGAGCAGGGCGACGTCGAGTACGCGGTCAGCCGCGAGGCATGGGAGCGCGAGCAGCAGGACCCGGACCCGGCGCCTAGTCGATGAGCGTGCCGCCGTTGATGTCCACGGTCTCCCCCGTGACGTACCCGGCGTCGCCCGAGACCAGGTAGGCAACCAGGGTGGCGACCTCGTCCGGCGTGCCCAGGCGCCCGACGGGCACCCGGTCGATCAGGTCCCGCGCGTTGGGCAGCATCCCGGTGTCGATCAGTGCCGGAGCCACGACGTTGGCGGTGATCCCGTCCCGGGCGAACTCGCTGGCGATCGACTTGACCAGCACCATCAGGCCGGCCTTCGAGGCCGCGTACGCGGCTGAGCGGGCGCCTCCGGACTTGCCGGCCGCGGCACCCAGCGCCACGATCCGTCCATAGCCCAACGCCCGCATGCCGGGCACGGTCCGCCGGATCACGTAGAACGCCCCGGTCAGGTTGATCGACAGCGTCCGCTCCCACAGCTCGGTCGAGGTTTCCTCGAACGGGACCAGCGACGTGATCCCGGCGCACAGCACGAGCACCGTCACCGGTCCCAGCTCGGCCTCGACCTGGTCGAACGCCGCGCCGACGGCCGCCTCGTCGCTCACGTCGCATTCGATCGACAGCGCGTCCGGGAGCTCGGGGGGCACGAGGTCGAGCGCCGCCACGCGGGCCCCGTTCGCCGCCAGCACCTCGGCGATCCGCAGCCCGATACCGCGGCCGGCACCGGTCACGATCGCCACTCGGCCCTCGAGGCCATCCACTCGGATCATCGCATCCATCTCCTCGATCGCCCGGCGACGGCCGCGCCCGCGACCGGACCCATGGTAGAAGGTGTCCCGGGGCCGCGACGGGCAGCGGGCGGCGTGGTCAGACGACGGGGCTCGCGCCGGCCTCCACCACGGGTTCGCGATCCGGCGTCGAGCTTGCCTGGAGGACGACGGCGCCCGCGAGCACGAGCGCGCCGCCGGCGAGCTGGACCGGGACGAGCGCCTCGCCCAGCCACGCGGCCGCGAGCAGCACGCCCACGACGGGCTCGAACAGCATCAGGATGCCCGTCCGCGTCCCGCCGATGCGCCGGATCGCGGTCAGGAACAGGACCGAGGACACGCCCGCGGCCAGGATGCCGGCGGCCAGCAGCGTCTGGCCACACGGTCGCCGAGCGGAGCGGTGCCGCCAGGCCGTCGCCCTGTCCCACGACCAGCGCGATGGCGGCCCCTCCGGCCACCGAGGTAGCGAGGATCACGAGCGTCGCGGCGTCTGCCGGGACGGCGCGGTACCCCGTCCGGCTGACGGTCACGAACACCACCTGGCTCGCAGCGGCGGCCAGGCCCAGGACGACGCCCACCGGGCTCACGGCCAGGCCCGCGCTGCCGTCCATGGTGCCGGCGAGCACGAGGACCACGCCCAGCGTCGACAGTCCGAGGGCCGCCGTGCGCGACGCCGTGATCCGCTCACGGCCGAGCACGACGTCGATCACCACGACGCCGGCCGGGTACGTGTAGAACAGCATCAGCGCGAGGGCGATCGGGATGACGCCGAAGGCCGAGAAGATCGCCGCGTTGAGGGTCAGGGCCGTGACCGCCGCCGCCGTGAGCGAGGCCCGTCCACGGCCGTCGAGCGCGACGATGGCCGCCACGGACGGACCGACGCCGCGCCGTGCCGCGACCGCCACCGCCAGGAACGCCACGCCCAGCAACGCTCGCCAGGCCGTGAACGCGACACCCTCGACGCCCGCCTCGGCGCCGATCCGTGACAGCGGACCGAGGGTCCCGAACAGGCTGGCCGCGGTGACGGCGCTGAGCGAGCCGGCCAGGAGCGCGCGGTCGCGGGCCATGGCGGCCCATGGTACCGGCCGCCGCATGGCGCCCGCGCAGCCCGTCGCGCTCAGCGCCCGCGCAGCCCGTCGCGCTCAGCGGCCGCGCAGCCCGTCGCGCTCAGCGCGGGAGGACGATCCCCAACCCCTGCGCGGCGGCGGCCTCCAGGATCGCCGTTCCGAACACCACGTCGGCCAGGCCCGTGCCGAGGTGCGTCGCCACCACCCGGCCGCCGGGCCGGGCGATCTCCGCCGCCAGCGCCTCCCCGAACATCGCGGTCGGGTCCGGGTAGCCGTCGAACTGGCCCGCGTCGCGATTGGCCAGGAACTGGTCCCGGTGATCGACGAGGAACAGCGAGGCGCCGCGCGCCACCTCGGCGGCACAGTAGGTCGCGTAGTCCACCGGCACGACCAGGGCGCTCGGCGACAGCCAGTCGCTGGTCATCACCTGCCGTTCGGGCGGGGCGACGAACGAGGCCGCGGTCAGGACAACGTCGGCACCGTCGACGGCGTCGCGAGCCGACGGGGCGACCTGGGCGGCCCCGATGCCCGGTGTCCGGCGTGCCTCGTCGACCAGCGCCGAGGCCCTTTCCGGGTCGCGATCGAAGACGGCCAGCTCGACCCCGGGCAGCACGCGACCCAGGACCGGGACGTGGCTGCGGCCCTGGACGCCCGCGCCGATCAGGGCCGCCCTCGGGTGCCGCCCGACCACCGGTGGCGCCCATGCCCGGATGGCGACGCCGCTGACGGCGGCGGTGCGGGCGGCGGTGATCGGTCCGGCGTCGAGGATGCCGGTCGGCAGGCCGGTCACGGGGTCGTTGAGCAGCAGCGTCCCGCTGATCGCGGGCAGGCCGGCTGCGAGGTTGGCGCTGAAGCCCAGGACCCACTTCATGCCCAGCCGGTCGCGCTGCCCGTCGGGAGCGTCGCCGGGCAGGTAGGCCGGCATCGCGTGGGCGAAGGCCCCGGCCGGCCGGGGATGGACGGCGATCTTGGGTGGCAGCTCCGCCGCGCCGGCCAGCCCGCGCAGGGTGAGGTCCGCGAGCGCCAGGCGATCGTCGAGCTCCGGCATCGCCGACGCGACGTCGGCGCCGGACAGGTAGCGCAGGGGCGGCAGCTGGGCCATGGCGGAAGTCTAGAGCGTGGACCAGGCCCAGCGATCCGGCGCCACACGGGCTGCCCGGGCCCCCTGCGCCACCTGGGCCTCGGCCCAGCGGATCGCACCTGCGCCCGCGCCTCCGCCGATGGACCCCGCGGAGAGCGCTCCAGCGGCGCTGACCGGCTCCAGCCACCGTCAACCCGCCGGTTGGAACGCCGGCGGAGCGATTAGGCGGCCGAACCGTTGGACTGATCGCCTGGCGTGCCAGTAGCGGCGGATGACCGCTGCAGTGCACGCGGCGCGATCCGGCGGCGGAGGCGCGGTCGCGGGATCTAACGGTGCGCTACGCGACCTGCCGCGCGCGCCGAAGTCGCCGCCCGGCGCGCCACGCCATCGCGGCGGCGGGTGCGCCGCGCTGGATTCGCTGCGTGAACATCGCCCAGAGCCTCGAGAACCTCAAGCTCGAGCAGGACGCCATCGTCTTGTACGACGCTCTCGCCCGAGTCGAGAAGGATCCCCGCCGCGCCGCCGCCTTCCGCCACATCGCGAACAACGAGCGGCGCCACGCCGACATCTGGGCGGCGCGGCTCGCCGAGCTCGGCGCTTCCGTGCCGCCAGCCGGCCGACCGCGGATGCGCGTCCGGCTGATCATCGTCGCGGCCCGCCTGCTCGGCACCCGTGCCGTCTCGGACCTGGTCAAGAGCCTCGAAGGGGACGAGGAGGCGATCTACGAGGCACAGGGCGACCACCCGGATATCGAGTCGATCGCCGCCGACGAGCGCGAGCACGCCCAGATCTGGGAACGCCTCGATGCCCGAGCCGCGGCCGCAGCGGTCGAACCCGTGGCTGGCGAGGCGCCCGCGGCCGCGTCGCCGGCGGCCGCGTCCGCCGAGGCACCCGCGGCCGAGGCACCACCGGGCGAGGCGCCAGGGGCGGCAGCCGGGGGCCGACGCCCATCGCGGCGTCGTTCCGTGGCAGCCGACGTGATCACGGCGGCCGCCCACCCGGCGATCGACGCCGGTCGGGCCGAGAGCCCCGAGACGATCCAGCGCGGCGAGCGCTGGCATCGCAGCGGTCGGTCGGGCACCCTGCGGGCGACGATCTTCGGCGTGTCCGACGGCCTGGTGTCCAACCTGTCGCTGGTGATGGGCGTTGCCGGGGCATCGGACCAGGGTGGGTTCATCCTCCTGGCGGGCATCGCCGGCCTGCTGGCGGGTGCGTTCAGCATGGCCGCCGGCGAGTACATCTCGATGCAGAGCCAGCGCGAGCTGTTCGAGCGCCAGATCGAGCTCGAGCGTGCGGAGCTCGAGGCGATGCCCGAAGAGGAGCAGCGGGAGCTGACGGCCCTGTACATGGCCAAGGGCTTCTCGCGGGGCGAGGCAGGGCGCATCGCCGCGCGGATGTTCGAGGATCCCAAGACCGCCCTCGACACGCTCGTCCGCGAGGAGCTGGGGCTCGATCCCGACGAGCTCGGCTCCCCCTGGGGCGCAGCCCTGGGCTCGTTCATCGCGTTCTGCATCGGGGCTGCCATCCCGGTGATCCCATACCTGTTCGGTGGGGGAACCGCCAACTTCATCGCCAGCCTCGGCATCAGCCTCGCCGCGCTGTTCCTGGTGGGGGCGGGCGTCAGCCTCCTCACGGGCCGGAGCCTGCTGTTCTCGGGGCTGCGCCAGACCGGGCTCGGGGCGGCTGCGGCAGCCGTCACGTTCGGCGTCGGGAAGGTGATCGGTGTCGGGCTCGCCGGATAGTGGGCGCGATGGCGCCACGCCGACCGCGGATCGGCTGGCGACGCGGCTGCGTTCCGAGGGCCTCGAGCCCGGGCCGTGGTCCAACGGCCCGCGGCGACGCGTATGCCGCCCACGAGCACGGCTACGACAAGGTGCTGGCGTGCGCGGCGGGTTCGATCCGGCTCGGGCTGCCCGGGCGCGGCGAGGCGGTGGACCTAGCGCCGGGCGACCGGCTGGACCTGCCGGCGGGACGCGTGCACGATGCGCTCGTCGGCGCCGGACGGCGTGACATGCCTCGAGGCGCACCTGCCCGCTGGCCGGCTGGCGGAGCTGGACGCCTCGCGGCAGGGGAGTGGTAGCAATACGGAAACGTGAGGACGCCCCGGCCGAGGCCGGGGCGTTGCGTTGCGGTAGGCTGTGGCGCGCGCCTAGCGGCGGGCGAGCGTCGCCCAGAGGAACGGATTCTCGCGCGGATCGCGACGAGCCGCTCGGGTCCTCGGCTGCTCATCACGATGCTGATGATCGAGAACAGCGCGAGGAGCCCGAAGACGGCAACGAGCGCCATCGCGTGCACCTTCGCTGCGGGGACTGCCGCGGACCGCGCGGGTCCCGCCGGCCATTCCGGCGGGGTCGGCATCCCGAGGACCCGTCGCACGCGAGTTATAGCCCTACGAATCGAAGGCAATGCGGAGCCAGATCGACCTAATGAATAGGTACTAGATGGCGAGGAACTCGTACCCCATCGGCAACACCGATGCCCGCCTGCTGCAGATCCTCCAGGCGCGACGGCCGGCGCTCGTTCGCGGACCTGGGCTCCGACCTCGGCATGGCCGGCCCGTCCGGCGCACGAGCGGGTCAAGAAGCTGGAGGCGCGGGGCGTCATCCGGCGCTACGCGGCCGTCGTGGATCCCGGCGCGGTGGGCCTGACCGTGCTCGCGTTCACCTGGGTCACCCAGGCTCCGGGCACGATCGCGATCGACCTCACCCCGCAGTTCGCGGCGATCCCCGAGATCGAGGAGTGCCACTACATCGCGGGCGAGGCCGACTACCTGCTCAAGATCCGCGCCCGCGACATGGACCACCTGGGCGAGGTCGTGCGCCGGGTCCAGACGACGCAGCACGTGTTCTCGACCGAGACCGACGTCGTGTTCACGACCGGGTTCGAGGGGCGACCGCTGCCCTGTCCAGGCTCCGGGACGGACGGCGAAACCGACGACGCGCGCGGAGCACGTAGGAGATGACGGAGCGACGATCGGGTGAATCCGACGACGCCGCGCTCGTGCGAGCCGTGGCCGATCGGGTCGGAGGAGGCCCTCGCGGCGCTCTACGACCGGCACGTGGACGGCGTTCATGCCGTGGCGCTGCGGTCGCCGGGCGATCGGCAGCTCGCCGAGGAGGTCGTGCAGGAGACGTTCCTCGCGCTGTGGAACCGGGCCGAGCTGTTCGACCCGTCGCTCGCCTCGCTCGCGACCTGGCTCCGGACGATCGCCCGCAACCGGACGGTGGACCGGATCCGCGCGGCTCGGCGGCGGCCGCCGATCGGTCGCCCTCGGGCGAGCGCGGCGAGCCCGGCACGCCGAGATCGACCTCGAGCGGCTCGAGCGTCGGCGCTCGGTCCTGGGCGGCGCGGGCCGGACCCGGCCCCGAGGCGGCGGCCGAGGCTCGGGACCTGCAGCGAGACCGTCAGGCAGGCGCTGGCCACGATGCCGGACGACGAGCGAGCCGTCATCCTGCTGGCCTATCGGGACGGGCTGACGCAGGCGGAGATCGCCGAACGGCTCGAATGGCCGCTCGGCACGGTGAAGACGCGGACCCGCCGCGCGCTCGGCCGCCTTCGAGTGGCGCTCGAGGCGGACGAGCAGGTCGGTCGGATCCCGAGGTCGGCCCGGGCCCGGCGAGATGGATGGTGATGGAGCACGCTGAGGCCTGGAGCAGCATCGAGCTCGCCGCGGCCGAGCCCGATGGGCTCGAGCGGCTGATGGCCGGCGACACGCCGGAGGGCGCCGGCGTCGCCGGGCACCTCGCGGGCTGCCCGGCGTGCGTCGAGGAGCTCGCCCGGATCCGCCGGACCGCGGCCATCGCGCGCGAGGTCATCCGCGAGCAGCCGGACCCGGCCCTGCGCGAGCGGACGCTCGCCTTCGTTCGTGCGGTCGGTCGCGAGCGCAGCCGGTGGCCGGCGTCGGGCCGTCGCCGCGAACGATGCCGCGCCGCCGGCGGGCGCCTCGGCCCCGGTTGGCGCTGCTGTCGCGCCGCCCGTGGTCGTCCCGCTGCCGGTCGCCGCCGCCCGCCGGACCGCCCGTCCGCGATGGTCGTGGCTCGCGGCCGCGGCCGCGGTCGTGATGCTGGCCGCGGGCCTCGGATACGTCGGCGGCGGTGCGTCCATCGGCGGGGCGATCGCCGACCGCGATTCCGCGATCGAGATCCTGCGCCAGGCCACCGCAACGACGCTTCGCGTGCAGCGCCAGCCCGACGCGCGCCTCGTCGCCCTGTCCGCCACGACGCAGGGGGTCGGCGCGACCGGGTCGCTGCTGTTCTCCGCCACGGACGGCGAACTCGTGGCCATGGCCGCGGACCTGCCACCCCTCGCCGCCGGCCAGGAGTACGGATGCTGGGTCGATGCCGGCGGCAGCCGCGTCCGGCTCGGCCGGATGTACTGGGCCGGCGGCCTGTGGACGTGGGCCGGGCCGGTGGACGGCCTGGCGGGCCTACCGCCGGATGCCGTGTTCGGGGTCTCGGCCGGCGCCCCGGGTGGCGGCAGCGACGCGACGCCGATGCTCACGGGCGGGCTCTGACACCGCGACGGGAGGGCTTCGACCACGTCCAGGCGACGCCCGACCGGCGTCCAGGCGACGCCCGACCGGCGTCCATGCGACGCCCGACCGCGTCCATGCGACGCCCGTGCGCGTCCGGGACCACGCCCGCGACCGGGCTCAGCGGGTCGGGGCAGGTCCCTCGAGCCCGGCGGTCGGGCCGGCCGGGCTCGGGTCATCCTGCCCACCGGCGCGCCCATCGAGCGGCTCGATCTCATCGGGGGAGACGAGGACGTCGGGCGGCGGGAACCCGAGGTAACGCCGGTGGGCGCGGAGCACCTGCTCGGCAGCGTCGGCGTCGATCGCCGGCCGCTCGAGCGAGCGCGCGATCCAGGCCGCTTCCGCGGGGAGCTCCTGCTCGTCGATCTCGCCCTCTCGCCGGTTGGAGTCCGCGAGCACCAGCCAGGTCAGCGCCCCACCGACCACGATCCCGACGATCAGCAGCCACCAGTTGAACTCGGCGCCCACGGTGCGGATCCGGCTCAGGGTCGCGCGACGGGAGCGGGCGGAAACGGATCGATCCATCGCGGCCGAGGATAGCCGAGACGGCCCACGCTCGCGGGCGGCTACACTCTCGCACCATGCCCACCTCGTCGCCGGTGCTCGCCGCGCTCGTGGCCGTGCTGGCCGTGATCTCGATCACGCCTGACCCGATCGCCTTCCACCTCGGACCGATCCCGGTCTTCTGGTACGGCATCTGCTACGCGATCGGGATCGCGGCGGCGTACTCTCGTGATCACCCGCGAGGCGCGTCGCCGCGGGCTGGACGCGACGCTGGTCGACAACGGGATCATCATCGTCGCCGCTCGCGGCGCTGGTCGGCGGCCGCCTGTACCACGTCATCGACCAGTGGCACCTGTACCAGGACAACCCGCTCAAGGTCATCCTGCCGCCGTACACCGGCCTGGGCGTCTACGGCGGGATCGTCACCGGCACCCTCATGGCGTGGTACCTCACCCGGCGCTGGCACCAGTCCGTTCTGGCGCTGGGCGGACGTCGTCGCGCCCGGGCTGTTCGTGATGCAGGCGATCGGGCGCTGGGGCAACTTCTTCAACCAGGAGCTGTACGGGCCGCCGACCAGCCTGCCCTGGGGGATCGCGATCGACTGTGCCCACCGGGTCGGCGACCACGGCATCGCGCAGTGGCCGTGCGACCAGTACCCGGTCGCGACCACGGCGTTCCAGCCGCTGTTCCTGTACGAGTCGCTGAGCGGCATGGTGGGGGCATTCGCGCTGCTGTGGATCGCGCGTCGCTGGGGCAGCCGGATGCGGCCCGGGCGACCTGTTCCTGGTGTTCCTGGTGTGGTACGCGATCGTGCGCTTCGCGCTCGAGACGTTCCGCATGGGCAACTGGACGTTCTTCGGGATCCCGACCGCGATGCTGGTGTCCGGGCTCGCCGCGGTCGTCGGCCTGGCCCTGCTGGCGATCCGCCATCGGCCGGGCGCCGAGGCGGCGGATCGCTGGGGCGAGCCGCCCGAGGCGGAGGACCAGGACGAGGACTGGGTCGACATCGACGACGACGTGGACGACGACGACCACGTGGACGACGACGACGACGGCGGAGGACCCGGTGACGGCGAGCGATCGGCCGGCCCCTGACACGACCGGGGCACCCGCGAGCGGGCCGATCGGGCGGCCCGCGCGGCGCCGGCGCCTGCCCCCGGCCCGCGTGGCCCCCGAGTCCCTCGCGGCCTCACGCGGCGGGGCGGTCGAGGGCCTTGCCTGGCTGGGCCGCCAGCCCGAGGCACGCGCGTCGTGGCTGTACCGGGTCGTGCGGCTGGTCGCTCGCGGGCTCCTGTTCGGGGTGTTCCGGCTGCGGATCGCCACCTCGGGCCAGGAGCACCTGCCCCGGACCGGGGGCTACTTCCTGGTCGCCGCCGCGCACCGGGGCTGGATGGACCCGTTCGTGGCGATGCACGCCCTGCCGGCCGAGCCACGCTGCTGGTTCCTGGGCAGCGCGCCATCAACGTTCACCGCGTGGTGGCGGGAACGGCTGATCCACCGGCTGGGTGGGCTGCTGCCGGTGTGGCGCGGCGGGGTTGGCATCGATCAGCACGTCGCGGCGGCGCGCGCGGTCATCGACAACGGGGGTGTGTTCGTCCAGATGCCCGAAGGGACCGTCAGCGGGCCGCCGGGCCGGATCGGGCCGTTCCGCCTCGGTGCCGCCCTCATCGCGCTCCGGACGGGGGCGCCGATCGTCCTGCTCGCGATCTCCGGCACCGAGGAGCTGTACCTCGGCCACCGGATGGCGTCCCGCGTCCTCCCCCCGACCACCGTCCGCGACCTGCTGGGCGGCGAGTGGGATGGCACCCTGCCGCCGGCGGGCTCGCGCGACGAGCTGGACCTGGCCCGGCGCCTCACCGCGCGGTTCGAGGCCCTGCTGGCCCCCGTGGTCGAGGAGCTCTACCCGGCGACCGTGGATCCGCCCGGGCGGCCGCGCCGGATGCGGCGCCGCCTGCACCTGGCTGTTCCTGCGGCCCGGCAGGCTCGACCGGGAGCCGGAGGGCTGACGGCGTGCCTCGCGCGCCCGAGCCGGATTCATCCTCCGTCCCGGAGCTGCCGCCCGGGCTGATCGGGTCGGCCTCGCCCCAGGCCGGCATCGCCTACCGCCTGCTGCGCCGGGCGTGGCGCCTCGCCGGCATCGGGCTCGGCCTGCGCATCGTCGTCCGCGGGCGGGAGCACCTGCCGGTCGGACCGGACGGCCGGCCGGCAGGCGGCTGGATCGCGGCCGGCCTGCCCCATCGCACCTGGATCGACCCGTTCCTGGTGTGGTCGGTGCTGCCGCCGGAGCCGCGCCTGGTGTTCTTCGGCGACGCGCGCACGATGGCCCGCTCGAGGCTCCGACGGTGGGTCGTGCGCCGCGTGGGCGGGATCCTGCCGATCCCCTCGCACGCCGGGTCGCGGGCGTTCGCGATCCACCTCGCGGCGGCCGCCCGGGTGCTCGGGCAGGGCGCCGTGTTCTGCCTGTTCCCGGAGCACGGACCGGCGGCGCCCGTGAGCGAGGCGCGCCAGGTCGCGGCCGGGCTGGGCTACATCGCGCTGCGATCGGGTGCGCCGATCGTGCCCATCGTCATCGGCGGCAACGACGAGCTGTTCTGGGGCCGCCGGATCGTCGTCGCGATCCTCCCCGCGCTGGATCCGCGGGACCTGGCCGGGTTGCCCGGTGACGCCCCGATGCCGGCCGAAGGCGGCCGCGAGGAGCGCGACGCGGCGCACCGGCTGGCTGCCGCGTACCGTGACCGGACGGCTCGGGCGGTGCGGGCCGCCCAGCGAGCCGCCGAGCCGCCGCCAGGCCACCGCCGGCGCGGCCGCTGGCTGACCACACTGTTCCGCTAGCAGCCACGGGGTATCCTCGGCGACCATGCAGTACGCCGAGACGATCGTCGACCTGGTGGGCAACACGCCCCTCGTCCGGATCTCGCGCCTGGCGCGCGATCTCGGCCCGTCCGAGCGCCAGCCCCTCATCCTGGCCAAGCTCGAGATGCTCAACCCCGGCGGCTCCGTCAAGGACCGCATCGGGCTGCCCATGATCGAGGCGGCCGAGCGAGCTGGGCTGCTCAGGCCGGGCGGCACCATCATCGAGCCGACCTCGGGCAACACGGGCCACGGGCTGGCGATCGCCGCCGCGATCAAGGGTTATCGCTGCATCTTCGTGATGGCCGACAAGCAGTCCGCGGAGAAGCAGGCCCTGCTGCGCGCCTATGGCGCCGAGGTCGTGCTGTGCCCGACCAACGTCGCGCCCGACTCGCCGGAGAGCTACTACTCGGTCGCTGCCCGGCTCGCCCGCGACATCCCGGGGGCGTTCAAGCCGGACCAGTACTGGAACATGGAGAACCCGGCGGCCCACGAGCGGTCGACGGGGCCCGAGATCTGGGCGCAGACCGAGGGCCGGATCACGCACCTCGTGGCTTCGGTGGGCACCGGCGGGACGGTGAGCGGGATCGCGCACTTCCTCAAGGGCCGCAACCCGGCCATCCGGGTCATCGGGGCCGACCCGGAGGGCAGCGTCCTCAGCGGTGACACGGCGCGGCCCTACCTCACCGAGGGCGTGGGCGAGGACTTCCTGCCCGGTACGCACGACCCGGACGCCGTGGATCGCTGGGTGCGCGTCAGCGACCGGGATGCGTTCGCGATGGCGCGCCGGATCACCCGCGAGGAGGGGATCCTGGCCGGCGAATCGTGCGGGACGGCGATGGTCGCCGCGCTGGACGAGGCGCGCCGGCTGACGCGCGAGCAACCGGAGGCTGCGGCGGGTGCGGTCATGGTCGTGATCCTGCCCGACGGCGGTCGGAACTACCTGTCCAAGCTGTACAACGACGAGTGGATGCGTGCCAACGGGCTCCTGGCGACGACCGGCGCCGTCGTCCGCGTGGCCGAGGTGCTCCGCGAGCGCCACCATGGCCAGGACATCCCCGACGTCGTGCTCGCCCGAACGACGGATCGGGTCGGCTCCGCGATCGACCTGCTCCAGCTGTACGGGATCAGCCAGCTGCCCGTGTCCGAGCACCTCGACGGCGACGACCTCGGCGGCATCGTGGGCTCGGTCAGCGAGAAGGGGCTCCTCGACCGCGCCTACCGCGACCCGCAGATCGTCGGGCGCACGGTGGGGGAGGTGATGGACCGGCCGCTGCCCATCCTCGACGTGGAGGCCGTCCTCGACGATGCGTTCGCACTCCTGTCGGGCGGCGCCGCCGGGCTGCTGGCGAGCCGCGGTGGTCGACCCGCCGGCGTGGTGACGAAGCTGGACCTGCTCGAATACCTCGCCCACCCGCCCGCCGGCCGGTCCGGCTGACCGACCGCCGGGGTCAGGATGCCGTAGCGGCACCCTCGATCGCCGCCAGCAGCTGCCGGCCGGACACGGGCTTGGGCACGAACCGCACGCCGCGCGCGATGACCCGCTCGAGGTCCAGGGTCTCGGCCGTGTAGCCCGACAGCAGCACGATGCGGATGTCCGGGTGGCGATCCAGCACCCGCTCGGCGAGCTCGAGGCCCGAGAGGCCCGGCATGACCACGTCGCTGACCATGGCGTCGACCGGCCGGGTCATCGTCTCGAAGAAGGCCCAGGCCTCGGCGCCGTTGCTCATCTCGATCACGTTCCAGCCGGCCCGGCGGAGGACCTGGCGGGTCATGTCCCGGACCGTCGGCTCGTCCTCGACCACGAGCACCGTGCCGAGGGCCACGCCGCGTCGGCCGCCGAGCGGCGGCGACTCGGCCTGGGCGGCCTCGTCCACGCGCGGGAAGTAGAGCTTGAAGGTCGACCCGCGACCGGGCTCCGAGTACAGCCAGATGTGGCCGCCCGCCTGGCGCACGATGCCGTAGATCGTCGCCAGCCCCAGCCCCGTGCCCTGCCCGAGCTCCTTGGTCGTGAAGAACGGCTCGAACACGTGCTCCCGCGTCGCGCGGTCCATGCCGTGCCCCGTGTCGCTCACGGCAAGCATGACGAACGGGCCCGGGGAGACGTGGAAGTGCTCGATCGCATACGGCTCGTCGAACACCACATTGCCCGTCTCGACGGTGATCCGGCCGCCCTCGGGCATGGCGTCGCGCGCGTTGACCACGAGGTTGACCAGGATCTGGTCGAGCTGGCCGGGGTCGGCGCGCAGGCGACCCGCCGCGGGATCGAGCAGCAGCTGCAGCTGGATCCGCTCGGAGATCAGGCGGTGGAGCATGGGCTCGACCGCCCGGACGCCGTCGTTGAGGTCGAGCACGCGCGGGTTCACCACCTGGCGACGGCTGAACGCCAGCAGCTGGCTGGTGAGCACCGTGGCGCGGTCGACCACCGTGCCGATCGCCGCGGCGATCGCATGCGCGAGGTCAGGGTCGAGCTCAGCGCGATGCTCGGCCGCGAGGTCCTCCTCGAGCATCTCGGCGTAGCCCCGGATCGCGAACAGCATGTTGTTGAAGTCGTGGGCGATGCCGCCTGCAAGGCGGCCGATCGACTCCAGCTTCTGGGCCTGGAGCAGCTGGGCCTCGGCGGCCTTGCGGGCGGTGATGTCCACGATCGTAGCGAACACCTGGAGGCCATCGGCCGTGGCCAGGGGAGAGAGGCTGATCTCGACCGGGAACTCGGTGCCGTCCTTGCGCCGGCCGGCGAGATCGAGCCCGATCCCCATCGGCCGCGCGACCGGGCGATGGATGAACGCCTCGCGGTGCCGGACGTGACGCTCGACGACCCGGTTCGGCAGCAGCACCTCGATCGGCCGGCCCAGGATCTCGTCGGTGGCGTAGCCGAAGGTGCGCGCGACCTGCGGGTTGGCGTACACGATCCGCGCAGCGGCGTCGACGGCAACGATCGCGTTGGGCGATGCGTCGAGCACGGCGATGTGGCCTGGCTGTGCGGAGCTCGCCTCGGGCTCGACGGGGACGCGTCGTCTGGCCGTGGTGCTCTCCTCGTGTCGGTCATGAGCCTACCGTGGCCAGTCAATGGAGGTCGGCATGCGATCATCGGGCGATGCAGGATGCCGACCCGCGCGACGCCCTGGCCACGCGCGCCGTCCACGCCGGCCAGGAGCCGGACGAGCTGACCGGTGCGGTGGCGGCGCCGATCTACCAGACGTCGACATACGCCCAGGACGGGGTCGGCCGGCCGCGCCGCGGCTACGAGTACGCCCGCACCCAGAACCCGACCCGGGAGCGGCTCGAGCGGGCCGTCGCCGATCTCGAGGGTGGACGCCACGGGATCGCGTTCGCCAGCGGGTCCGCCACGACCGCCGCGATCGCCCAGCTCGCCGCGGCCGGCGAGGAGATCCTGGTCGGCGACGACGTGTATGGCGGGACGTTCCGCTACTTCGAGCGGGTGCACCGGCCGGCCGGAGCGGGACAGGCGCGCTATGCGGATCTCGCGGCCGGGACGGACGCCCTGTGGGAGGGGCTCAACGACCGGACGCGGCTGGTCTGGTTCGAGACGCCGTCCAACCCGCTGCTCAAGGTCACGGACATTGCCGCCGCGGCCGCCGCGCTGCGGGAATGGGCCGGCCGTGCGGGGCTCCCCGTGCCCCGCCTGGTGGTCGACAACACGTTCGCATCGCCCGCGCTCCAGCGGCCGCTGGAGCTGGGCGCCGACATCGTATTCCACTCCGCGACCAAGTACCTGGGCGGGCACTCGGACGCGATCGTCGGCGTGGCGGTGACCAGCGACGAGGGGATCGCCGGCCGGCTGCGGTTCCTCCAGAACGCGATGGGAGCCGTGCCCGGGCCGTTCGACGGCTTCCTCGTGCTGCGCGGGCTGCGGACGCTCGCCCTGCGGATGGAGCGGCACTCCGTCAACGCGATGGCGGTGGCACGGTTCCTGGCCCTCCGGCCCGATGTCGCGACGGTCAGCTATCCCGGCCTCGCCGAGGGACCGCACGCGCACCCGCAGGCCGGGCTGGCGGCACGACAGATGCGGCTCGGCGACACCCCCGCGTTCGGCGGCATGGTCTCGTTCGTGCCGGCTCCCGGCGGACGCCACGGCCGCACGGCGCCAGCGCGCGCGGTCGCGATCTGCGAGGCCGCCCGCCTGTTCACGCTGGCCGAATCGCTGGGCGGGGTGGAATCGCTGATCGAGATCCCGGCCGCGATGACGCACCAGTCGGTGGCGTCGTCGCCGCTCGCGGTGGACCCGGCCCTGGTCCGGCTATCGGTGGGGATCGAGGCCGCCGAGGACCTCGTGGCGGACCTCGCCCAGGCCCTCGACCGCGCGTAGCCTCGTCGCATGCCCGGCGTCCCGCGCGGCCGGCCGTTCCAGCGCGGCCGCCCGTCGTTACACGGCCGGAATCCACGCGTCGGGGAGCGGGATCCGCCTCGCTCGCGGTGGCGGCGTCGCCGCACCGGCAGGCCAACGCCTGCAAGCCGCGCGACACGGGATGACCTTTGGCCGTTGGTTGCACGTCCAAATGACCGGTTACAATCGCCGAAACCGAATCGCAACCCTTGACTGCGGAAGCCGACTCTCGGGCACCGAGGCGTGCCCGTCACGCGCGGCCGGTCACGCGCCCCGTCGCGGGCGACGACCCGCGCAGCAGTCGAGGTACGGACCATGGCGATGACGACCCCCGCCCAGACGACCCGGATCGGTGGCAGCGTCCTGGCCAACCTCTCCGTCGCCGCGCTGTACGAGCGCGCCATCGCCGCGGACGAGGGAATCATCGCCGCCGACGGCCCGCTCGTCGTCCGGACCGGGCAGCACACCGGCCGCTCCCCCCGGGACAAGTTCGTGGTCCGCGAGCCGTGGAGCGAGGCGAAGGTCTGGTGGGGCGAGGTCAACCACGAGATCAGCGAGGTGCACTACGAGCGGCTCCGGGCGCGGCTGCTCGACTACGTCGCCGACAAGCCGCTGTACGCCCAGGACATGTACATCGGCGCCCACCCGGACCACCGGCGGAGCCTGCGCGTGTACACCGAGACGGCCTGGGCCAGCATCTTCGCGCGCAATCTCTTCCGCCGGCCTCCGCGCGAGGAGCTGGCGACCTTCGAACCCAACTTCACGATCATCAACGTGCCCAGCTTCCAGGCCGACCCGGCGACCGAGGGCACCCGCAGCGGCACGGCGATCCTGCTCCACCTGCGGCGGATGGAGGTCATCATCGTAGGCACGATGTATGCGGGCGAGATCAAGAAGTCCGCCTTCACCGTCATGAACTACCTGATGCCCGACGAGGGCGTGCTGCCGATGCACTCCTCGATCAACGTGGGCAAGGCGGGCGACGCGTGCATCTTCTTCGGCCTGTCGGGGACGGGCAAGACGACGCTGTCGGCGGACCCGCTGCGGAGCCTGATCGGCGACGACGAGCACGGCTGGGGCGACGGCTACACGTTCAACTTCGAGGGTGGCTGCTACGCCAAGACCATCCGCCTGAGCTCGATGTATGAGCCCGACATCTTCGCGACCACCAGGCGGTTCGGGACGATCCTCGAGAACGTGGACATCGACCCCACGACCCGGGAGCTCGACCTCGATTCGGAGCGGTACACCGAGAACACCCGGGGCGCCTACCCGCTGCACTACATCGGCAACGCGGACCCGACCGGGATCGCGGGCGGGCCGGCCAACGTGGTGTTCCTGACGGCCGACGCGTTCGGCGTCCTGCCACCGATCAGCCGTCTCACCCGCGCGCAGGCCGCCTATCACTTCATCAGCGGCTACACGGCCAAGCTCGCCGGCACCGAGGTCGGCGTCCGAGAGCCCTCGGTCACGTTCTCGGCCGCCTTTGGCGCCCCGTTCCTGCCCCGTCACCCGGGCGAGTACGCCCACATGCTCATGGACCGCCTGGAGCGGTTCGACGTCCCGGTCTGGCTGGTGAACACGGGCTGGACCGGCGGGCCCTACGGCACCGGCCACCGGATGAACATCAACCACACCCGGAACATGGTCCGCGCCGCGATCAACGGCGCGCTCGAGGGCGTGGACACGGTGGTCGACCCGATCTTCCGCGTCGCCGTCCCCGTCCACGTGCCCGAGGTGCCCGACGAGGTCCTGTTCCCGCGCACCACCTGGCCCGACACGAGTGCCTACGACGAGGCCGCGCGAAAGCTGGCGGGCATGTTCCACGACAACTTCGCGAAGTACGCTGACGGGGTCAGCGAGGCGATCCGCAACGCGGGGCCGGCGCCCGTCGACGCCGACCTCGCGGCGGAGGGGTAGGGGACCGGGAACAGGCGAACCTCAGGCCCGGCGCACCGAGGGGGCGCCGATCACGCCCCCGACCGAACAGGCTGGCGACGCCGAGGGTCATGACCTCGAGGCTAGCGGCGAACAAACCGAGGAAGGCGAGCACGACGCCGACGAACACGAGCGCCGCAACCGCTGCGGCAGCGAGATTGGACATGGAGGGCCTCCAGGGCAACAGTTGCAGCAACGAGGCGATCCTCGCGCCTGACGGCGACCCGCACCATCAGTGGCGGGCGATCGGGCAGACGAGACAGCGACGTACCAACAGGTTCCGGCGATCAGCCGGACCGGCGCGGGTCATCCTGTCCCGCGCAGACCCAAGGAGGCGTTCGAGCTCATGGCACGCAACAAGGTCACCGTCATCGGCGCCGGCAACGTCGGCGCCACGACCGCACAGCGGATCGCCGAGGCCGGCCTGGCCGACGTCGTCGTGGTGGACATCGTCGAGGGGCTCCCGCAGGGGAAGGGCCTCGACCTGGCCGAGGCGGCGCCGGTCGTGGGCCACGACGCGAAGATCGTGGGCACGCAACGACTACGCGGACACCGCCGGCTCGGACATCGTGGTCGTCACCTCCGGCATCCCGCGCAAGCCGGGCATGAGCCGCGACGACCTGGTGGCCACCAACGCCGGCATCGTGTCCAGCGTGGTCAAGGCCGCGGCGGCCGCCTCGCCCGACGCGATCCTGATCATCGTCACCAACCCGCTCGACGCCATGTGCCACGTCGCGATGGCACGCGTCAGGCTTCCCGCGCGAGCGCGTGCTGGGCATGGCCGGCGTCCTCGATTCCGCCCGCTTCCGGACGTTCATCGCGATGGAGATGGGCGTGTCCGTGGCGGACGTTCACGCGTTCGTGCTGGGCGGCCACGGGGACACCATGGTCCCGCTGTCGCGCTACTCGACCGTGGCCGGCGTGCCGATCACCGAGCTGCTCCCCGCGGACCGGGTGAAGGCGCTCGAGGAGCGGACCGCCAACGGCGGCGCCGAGATCGTGGCCCTGCTCAAGACCGGCTCGGCGTTCTACGCCCCGGCCGCGTCCACGTTCGAGATGGTCGACGCGATCCTGCGCGACCGCAAGCGGGTCCTGCCGTGCGCCGTCCGACTCGAGGGCGAGTTCGGCGTCGAGGGCCTGTTCGTGGGCGTGCCGGTGGTGCTCGGACGGGGCGGGCTCGAGCGCGTGTTCGAGATCACGCTGTCCGCCGACGAGCAGGCCGCGTTCGAGCACTCGGCAGCCGCCGTCCGGGAGCTCGTGGCGCATCTCCCCGCCTGACCGGCCGGTTCCAGCGGCCACCTGCGCGGACGCCGGCCCCTTGCCCTGCGGCAGCGGTTCCCGCACGCACCACTGCCGCCGTCGGGGTCCTGCCTTGTTTGGGGTCCTGGGTTACCCTCTGGTCAACCGGGGGTGGGCGCCCACCGCGCCCACGTAGCGTCACGTGCCTGGACCTGGAGGACGCCCATCGTGCGACGCCTACGCCTCGCGCTCGCCGCTGCCCTGGCAGCGACCCTCATCATCGCGGCTCCGGTCGGAGCGGCAGGGGCTACCCGCCCCGCAGCCCAGACGGACGCCACCACCCATCGGGCAACTGTCGACAGGTCCCTTGCGCTCGTCGAGCTCAAGGGCGCCCCGCTCGCCACGTACAGCAAGACCAGTCCGACGCAGGGCAAGAAGATCGACTTCTCAGCAGCAGCGTGAAGTCGTACCAGCGCGCAGCTCGCGGCGCGAGCGCAACGACTTCAAGCAGTGGCTCCGCACGCAACGCCCCGAAGGCGCGGATCGTCAGGGCTAGGACGTCGCGCTGAACGCGGTGGCCGTCAAGCTCAACGGGACCAAGCTCCAGGCCATCCGCCGGTCGCCGATGGTGGTTCGCGCCGAGTACGAGGGCCTGTACTACCCGACCGATGACGATGACCCCGACCTGTCGCTGATCAGCGCGCTGGCGGCCTGGACGGCGCCGGGGGCGGACGCGGCCAATGCCGGCGCCGGCGTCAAGGTCGGCATCATCGACACCGGCATCGACATCAGCCACCCGTGCTTCGCGGACGCCGGCTACCCGCACAGGAACAGAAGGGCGACACGCGGTACACCAACAACAAGGTCATCGTGGCCAAGGTCTTCGACAACAAGGCGCTCAGCCGCGGCTACACGGCCGCGGCCGGTGCAGGAGCACGGCACCCACGTCGCCGGCACCGTCGCCTGCAACTTCGACACGCCCGCGTCCGTCGACGGCGCAGCCATCCCGTACGGGATCTCGGGGGTCGCGCCGGCGGCCCTGCTGGGCAACTACAACATCTTCCCGGGCGACGGTTCTCAACGCGCGCTCGGAGGACATCCTCAACGCGCTCGAGGCCGCCTATGCCGACGGCATGGACGTGGTCAACATGAGCCTCGGCGGCGGCGCCCAGTGGCATCCAGGACCTGCTCACGATCGCGGTCGACAACCTCGACCAGGCGAACATGGTCATCGCGGTCGCCGCCGGCAACAGTGGCCCCGGCCACTACACGGTCGAGTCGCCCGGCTCGGCCGCCCGCGCCCTCACCGCGGGCGCGTCCACGGTCGGCCACTTCGTCGGCCGCTCCACCGTGGCGGCGCCCGTCGGGCACGTGCCGGCCGTCGCCCGGCGACTTCGCGACGGTCATCCAGCGACCTCACGCGCGCCGCTCGGCGTCGTGACCGGCGGCGGGATCGAACGGCCTCGACGACGGCCTGCGCGGCCCGCCGGCGGCTGACCTGACCGGCGACATCGCGCTGGTCACGCGCGGGACCTGCTCCTTCTCGACCAAGATCCGCAACGCCCAGGACGCCGGCGCCGTGGCGGTCCTCGTCGGCAACAACGTTGCCGGCGACCCGATCGCGATGGGCGGCGACGGCACCCCCAACCAGCCCACCGATCCCGGCCTACATGGCAGTCGCTCGACGACGCCGGCGCGCTCAAGGCCGACGACGGCCACAGCGTCACGATCCGGCGCAGACCTGGCCTACTTCTACAGCGGCAACAACGACATCATGGCCGGCTTCAGCAGCCAGGGCCCGACGGACGTCGACTTCCGGGTCAAGCCCGACGTCGTCGCGCCGGGCGTCAACGTGCTGAGCTCCATCCCGCAGCAGTTCTGCGACGCGCCGCGACCCGGCGGCTGCTTCGCGTTCTTCCAGGGCACCTCGATGGCCACGCCGCACCTCGCCGGTTCGGCCGCGGTGCGTGCGCGGCAGGCGCATCCCGACTGGCCGGCGTGGGCGGTTCGCTCGGCGATCGTCAACACGGCCGACACCAGGGCGTGCTCACCCGGCCACCGCCAGCAGCAGCGCCCGAGACGGACGTCAACGTGACCGGCGCGGGGCTGGCTGAACCTGGAGTCGGCCGTCAACGCGACGGCCGTGCATCGATCCCGTCAGCGTGAGCTTCGGGGCCACGCCCAGCGGGTCGGGGGTCACCCGCTCGGTGACCGTCCACGTGCTCAACGGCGGGACCGCCGCCGCGACCTGGAGCGTCGGCATCGCGACCTACGGAAGCCATGCCGGCGTGACGTTCTCCACCAGCGTCTCGTCCCTGAGCCTCGCTCCCGGCGAGAGCGCCTCGGTCCAGGTCAAGGCTGCGTTCAGCAAGGCCGCCCCCAAGGGTGACAAGCAGGCTTGGCTGACGATCAGCGACGGCGCCACCCTGGTCGCGCACGCTGCCGTGTACGCGTTCGTCAAGTAACCGACCAGTCGGGCGACGCCCCCGGCCGACGGCCGGGGGCGTCGCGATTCCCGTGCTGCGAACGCGGTGCGCGGGCGCAACGGCGGCCAGGAGCGCCATCCGAATCACGTTGACCCTTGCAAGACCGGGGGAGTACGGTCCTCGCATCAGGATCTGCCGGCGAGGGCCGGCTCCCGTGTCCCGGTGGAGGGTCCGGCCACGCATCCTGCACGCGACCTCGCGCACAGGCGCCGCCCCCCACGCCCCACCGTGAATCAGGCGTCAGCCTGAAAGGGAGGAGATGAATCGTCGGAGGCTGAGTGCGGCCCTGGTCGGGTCCGCCATGCTCCTGGGCGCCATCATCCCGGCGCCCGTCGGTGCCGCCAACCCGCCGCAGCGGCAGCTGCCGCAGTCGGCCAAGGACCTCCGGGTCGAGGGCGGCAAGATCACCACGACCGACGGCGTCCGGCCGGTCGTCCTCGCCGCCTCGCTGCGCAACGCGCAGGGGGAGCAGCAGGTCGTCATCCGCCTCAAGAGCGTTCCGACCGCGCGGATGAAGGGTGCCGCGCAGCAGCGGGCCCAGCTGGGCAGGATCAATCGGGAGCAGCGGGACTTCCAGGTCCGGGCCGCGGCCATCGATCGCTCGTTCAAGGTCCTGGGCAGGACCCAGGTCGCGCTCAACGCGGTCATGGCGACGGTCGATGCGAAGCATCTCGCCAGGCTGTCGCGAGATCCGGCCGTGCTGTCGATCCACCCGGTGGTCGATTACCAGCTGGACCTCAACGAGACGGTGCCGTACATCGGCGGGACCGCCGTCCAGCAGCTGGGCGTCACCGGCACGGGCATCACGGTCGCCGTCCTCGACACGGGGATCGACTACACCCATGCCGCGCTCGGCGGACCGGGGACCGCGCTGGCCTACAAGAACGCCTACGGGACCAAGCTCAAGGACCCTAAGAACCAGAAGATCAACGACGCCTACCAGGGGACCAAGCTGTTCCCGACGGCCAAGGTCATCGGCGGCTACGACTTCGTGGGCGAGATGTGGGTCGGTGGCGCGGGCAGCCCGCCGCTGGCGCCCGATCCCGACCCGATCCCGTGCGGTCCGGGCGCGATCAAGGAGGTCTGCGACGGCTCCCACGGCACGCACGTGGCCGACATCATCGCCGGCACCAAGGGCGTCGCCCCCGACGCGAAGCTGCTGGCGGTCAAGGTCTGCTCGTCGCTCGGCACCGCCTGCTCGCGGCGTCGCGCTGATCCAGGGCATGGACTTCGCCATGGATCCCAACGGCGACGGCTCCACGGCCGACGCCGCCAACGTGATCAACATGTCGCTCGGCTCGCAGTACGGCCCCGCGCCCGACGACGACCTCAGCGCCGCGGTGGAGAATGCCACCGCGGCCGGCATGCTCGTGGTGGCCTCGGCCGGCAACAGCGGCGACAAGCCGTACGTGGTCGGCACCCCGTCGCCGCCCCGTCCGCGATCTCGGTCGCGCAGACGGCCGTGCCCTCCTCGACCGGGTTCGCGATGCTGCTGTCGACCGACGGCGGCCCGTTCGTCGAAACCGAGGCCGTGTTCCAGTCATGGTCCAGGCCGCTTACGGCGGCCGACGCCCAGACGAACGTGCCGGTGACCTACGGCGACGGCGCCGGCGGCAACCTCGACGGCTGCCTGCCGTTCGCGGCAGGCTCGCTCACGGGTCAGGTCGTGCTCGTCGACCGCGGCACCTGCAACTTCAGCGAAAAGATCGTCGAACATCGCGGCCGGGGACGGCGCGATCGGCGTGATCGGCCTGGTGACGCCCGGCGACCCGTTCGACGGCTCGCTCGGCGTGTGCCCGGACAACCTGTGCGCCGCCATCCCGGGCTACATGGTCAGCCAGGCGACCGCGACCGCGATGCAGGATCCCACGGCTCGGGTGACCTTCGATCCCGCCAACGGCATCCCGCTCGTGATGCACATGGTCGGCTCGTCGTCCCGCGGACCGAGCAACATCCTGAACCTCGTCAAGCCCGAGATCGGCGCCCCGGGCGCCTCGGTGTCGGCCGTCGCCGGCTCCGGGACGGGCACCGCGCCGTTCGGCGGGACCTCGGGTGCGTCCCCGATGGTCGCCGGATCGGCCGCGCTGCTCGAGAGCGCGTACCCCGATCGCTCGCCGCTGGAGATCAAGGCCGTGCTGATGAACACGGCCGAGACCAACATCATGAACCGGCCCGCTGAGTTCGGCGGCACGATCGCCCCGATCACCCGGATCGGTGGCGGCGAGGTCCGCGTCGATCGCGCCTACCTGTCGCCCGCGGCGGCCTGGGTGGCGGCGGACGAGACCGCGGCCCTGGGCTTCGGCTTCGTGGACGCGACCGGGCCGATCACGCTCGACAAGACGGTTCACGTCCGCAACTACTCGGGGTCGGCGAAGACCTTCGCGATCTCGAGCACGTTCCGGTTCCCCGACGACCAGGCCAACGGCGCCGTCAGCGTGTCGGCGCCGGCGACCGTCGACGTTGCCGCCCACGGTGACGCCGAGTTCACCGTGACCCTCTCGATCGATGCCTCCAAGCTGCGCGGCTGGACCCTCAACTCCGGCGATCAGGGCGCCAACGCGGACCTGCTGTCGACGCTCGAGTACGACGGCTTCCTGTGGCTCGACGACACGTCGCCCGCGGCGGGCGACGCCAGCCCGCTCCACATGCCGTGGCAGGTCCTGCCGCGCCAGGCCGCGGAGATCACCGCGTCGGCCGACACCGTGGCCGCCAACGGGCCCTCGATCGACCTCGCGAACGCCGGCCAGGCCGCCACCATCGAGGCGTACTCGCTGGTTGCCGTCAGCCCCGACGACCCTGCGACCACCGTGCCCGGGGACAACATCTCGGATGCCGACTTCAAGGGCGTGGGCGTGAGCACCTTCCCGGTGCCCGCCAACTTCTGCGGGCCGGCGGCGTCGTTCGTGTACGCGATCGACGCCTCCACCTGGGAGCGGCAGGTGATCGCCGCCGCACCCATCCTGTTCGAGTTCGACATCGACGTCGACCGTGACGGCACGCCCGACTTCGCGGTCTACAACGGCGACGCCAGCGGGCTGTCCAGCCTGAGCGACGGTCGCAACCTGGTCTGGGTCCTCGATCTCGCGACCGGAACCCAGACGGCGTTCTTCTATACCGATCACACCACCAACAGCGCCAACACGGTGCTGTACTTCTGCGCCGATCAGCTCGGTCTCGACGCCTCGGCGCTCGGGAGCACCGTGGACGTGGCCGCGTTCGCCGTCGACTTCTACACCAGCGGCACCGTGCGCGACACGGCCGATTTCCCGCTGGTCTGGGGCGGCGAGCGCTACATCGGCTTCGTCGACGGCTCGCCGTTCGGCGGCTCGATCGCCGCCGGGGCCACGGTCCCGCTCCAGGCCCTCGACCTGGGTGCCACGGGAACCAATCCCACAGAGTCGGGCGTGCTGCTCCGTGTCATCAACGGGACCGCGACCACCGACAGCATCCTGGTGGGGGTGACCCCCTAGGCGATCGCTCGCACCGGCGATCGAGCGAGGGCCCCCCGGCGGACCGCCGGAGGGCCCTCGCGATTCCGCTGAGCCCGGCACGCGGGGGACGCGGACCCTCTTCGGGCGCGCGGTCGGCTCGGGTATGGCCGAGCCACGTGGCGGGTAGACTGCCGAGGTCGTGCCGCCCCTTCCCGTCGTGCCCGCCGTGATCGAGCTGACGTTCTCGCCCATCGTCACGATCGGCGACCTGGACGTCCGGCTCGAGACGCTCGCGCTCGCGCTGGTGATCCTGGCTTCGCTCCTGGTCGCCGCGCGGATCGTCCATGGGACGCCGATCGACCTCCGGCGCCCGGCCCACGCGCTCGACGAGGACGGTGACCCGAACCACCTCCGGGTCGACGACCTGCTGTACCTCGCCGTCGGCGCGCTGCCGGGTGCCGTTGCCGGCGGTCGTCTCGGGTACGTGCTGCTCCACCTCGACTACTACTCGGCCAACCAGGGCGCGATCCTGGACATCGGGCAGGGCGGGTTCCAGCTCTCGCTGGCCGTGGTCGGTGGGACGCTGACGGCCGCCATCGTGGTCAGCCTGGTCGGCGGGTCGGTCGGCCGCTGGCTGCATGCCCTTGCCCTGCCGGTCCTGCTCGCGATCGCCGGCGGCAAGGCAGCCATGATCCTCGGCGGGGATGGGCAGGGCGTGGCCTGGAACGGCACCTGGGCCACCGCATATGCGGGTCCCGGGCCCTGGGGCTCGCTGGCGCCCGACGTCCCGTCGCACCCGGCGCAGGCCTACGAGGCGCTGGCGACCGTGGCCATCCTGGTGGTCCTGATGGCGCTGCTCGGGCGGGCCGTTCCAGCGCCGGGGCGGCGCCGCCTTCCTGCCGGGATCGCGCTGTGGGCGCTCGCCCGGACGGCGGTTGCCGCGACCTGGCGGGATCCGGGCGTCATCGGCCAGCTGCGCATGGACCAGGTGCTGTCGCTGGCCATCGCCGCCGGCGCAACGCTGCTCCTGCTGGCCGCGGCGATCGTCCGTTCGGTTCGCCGGCAGCCCGCCGAGCCGCCGTCCGATGCCACCGGCCCGGACGTGGCGAGCCGGCCCCGACCGCGGACCGGCTCGATGCCCGAGTGGCCGGACCCAGCCTCGCGGCCCCGGATCTGACGTCGCGCCGGCGGCGCGAGCGGGGAGCCTGAGCGCCGGTTTTCGGAGCGCGCGACTCGCGGTAGAGTGGGATCAGCATCTCCGATCAACCGCGTCCCCGGAGGTCGACCGATGACCCAGCTTGCCGAGTCCCACCGCCGCCCCGGCCCGCACCCTTCCCGTCGTCGGACACTGGATCGGCGGCCGCCGCGTCCACGGCACCTCGGGTCGTCGCGGTCCCGTGTTCGACCCCGCCACCGGAGCCCAGGCGAAGTGGGTCGACTTCGCGTCGCCGGGCGAGGTCGACGCCGCGGTCGCCGCGGCCGGGGCGGCCTTCCCGGCGTGGCGCGCGCTGTCCCTCTCGAAGCGGACCGAGATCCTGTTCCGAATCCGCAACCTCGTCGAGCAGCACCGCAAGGAGCTCGCCGCGTACCTGACCGCGGAGCACGGCAAGGTCCCGTCCGACGCGCTGGGCGAGATCGCGCGCGGGCTGGAGAACCTCGAGTTCGCGTGCGGCGTCCCGCACCTGCTCAAGGGCGGCTTCACCGAGCAGGCGTCGACCGGCGTCGACGTCTACCAGATCCGCCAGCCGCTGGGCGTCGTGGCGGGGATCACGCCGTTCAACTTCCCGGCGATGGTGCCGATGTGGATGTTCGCGAACGCCATCGCCTGCGGCAACACGTTCGTCCTCAAGCCGTCCGAGAAGGATCCGTCGGCCTCGCTGTTCCTTGCCGAGCTGCTGCGCGAGGCGGGCGTGCCGGACGGCGTGTTCAACGGTCGTCCAGGGTGACAAGGAGGCGGTCGACCGGATCCTCGAGCACCCGGACATCGCGGCCGTGTCGTTCGTCGGCTCGACGCCGATCGCCCGCTACATCTACGAGACGGGGACCCGCAACGGCAAGCGCGTGCAGGCGCTGGGCGGCGCCAAGAACCACATGCTCGTGCTGCCCGACGCCGACGTCGCGATGGCGGCCGATGCGGCCGTCTCGGCCGCCTACGGCTCGTCGGGCGAGCGGTGCATGGCGATCGCCACGGTCGTCGCCGTGGGTGACGTCGCCGACCCGCTCGTCGAGGCGATCCGCGGCCCGCCTGCCCAAGGTCAAGCGTCGGCCCTGGCTCCGATCCGTCGGCCCAGATGGGGCCCGCTGGTCACGCGCCAGCACCGGGACAAGGTCGCCTCGTACCTCGAGAGCGCGGCCGACCAGGGGGCGACGGTCGTCGCCGACGGGCGCGAGCACCCGCTGTACCGCGAATCGGACGGGTTCTTCCTGGGCGCGTCCCTGATCGACCACGTCAAGCCCGGGATGGACGCCTACCGGGACGAGATCTTCGGCCCCGTGCTGACCGTCGTCCGGGTCGACTCGTACGAGGAGGGCGCTGCGGATGATCAACGACAACCCGTACGGCAACGGCACGGCGATCTTCACCCGCGACGGCGGCGCGGCCCGCCAGTTCCAGTTCGAGGTGAACGCGGGGATGGTCGGGATCAACGTCCCGATCCCGGTGCCCGTCGCGTACTACAGCTTCGGTGGCTGGAAGGCGTCGCTGTTCGGCGACCAGCACATGTACGGTCCGGACGGCATCCAGTTCTACACCCGTGCCAAGTTCGTGACGTCGCGCTGGCCCGACCCTGGGACCTCGGCGGTGGACCTCGGGTTCCCGCGCACGAGGTAGTCGTACCCGGTCCGGCGCCCGGATCGGAGGCTCAGCCGGCGCTGCGCCGCTCCACCACGAGCAGCGTGAGGTCGTCGAACGGGTCGGCGTCCCCCCGGAAGGCTCGCACGTCGTCCACGATCGCCTGCATGATCGTCGCCGCCGGTCGACCGCACACGCCGCCGACCACCTCCAGCAGCCGTTCGTCACCGTAGAACCGCCCGTCTCCGTCGCGCGCCTCGGTGACGCCGTCGGTGTACAGGACGAGCGCATCGCCGGGGTCGAGCCTCGCCTCCCGGTCGGTGAACGATAAATCCCCGAACAGGCCCAGGATCGTCCCTCCGGCCTCGAGAACCTCCACACCACCGGCGCAGCGGGCGATCAGCGGCGCCTCGTGCCCCGCGCCGGCGTACCTGAGCGCGCCGGAGGCGGCGTCGAGGACGAGCAAGACGGCGGTCACCATCAGGGTGCTGGATCGCTCCCGGACCAGGATCCGGTTGACCCGCGAGAGCGCGTCACCGGGCCCGCCGGCGTTGTCGGTCGCGGCATGGAGCAGGGCCCGGACGTCGGCCATCATGAGCGCGGCCGGGATGCCCTTGCCGGTGACGTCGGCAACCAGCAGCCCGATGCGGTCCGCCTGCCCGCGGACCCCGAACGCATCGAACAGGTCGCCACCGACCTCGAGCGCGGGCTCGTAGGCGGCCGCGAACGTCCAGCCGGCGGCATCGGGAAATCGGCGCGGCACCAGCGCCAGCTGGATCCGGCGCCCGATGGCGAGCTCGTGCGCCATCCGGTCCCGTGCGACGCGCTCATCCGTGCCGGTGACGACGAGCTCCAGGCTGCGGGCGACCAGCTCCAGCAGCTCGGGCCGCACCCCAGCCGTGCCGACGACCGATCCCAGCGGGCGCCCCTCCCGGCTCACGGGGTGGCCATGCCGCGGGCCGCTCGCCGGGGGCCGGCCCGCGAGCAGGCGCCCCTCGGTGTCGACCAGCGCGACCGGCTCGCCGTCGGCGATCGCCGAGGCGAGCGACAGCAGTCCGGCGAGCCCGTCCAGGTCGAGCGGACCCTGGCGTGGCGTCATCGCGGGGTGTCCGGCGCGGCCCCTGCGCCTCAGGCGGGCCCGCCCGCCGCGAGCGCCTCCTCGCGCGTCGGGTAGATCGGGAGCAGCCGCTTGAGGCCCGTGCGGTCCAGGACCCGGTCCACGGCCGGTCCCGGCGCGACGAGGCGGACGCTGTCCACGGACCGGCCCGCCTCGACGTCGGCGCCGATGTCGTGGATCGCCTGCCATCCGGCATCGAGGTCCGGCGGCTGGTGCCCCTCGAACACGCGCGCCAGGCTGTGCAGCGCGACGATCCCCGAGCTGGACATGTAGCTGAGCCCCGCGAGCTCGAGGACGAGCAGCCGGGCGCCGCCCGCGTACAGGCGGGCGCCGGTCGCGATCAGGTCGCCGAAGTTGGACGCGTCGAGCTCTCCCTCCAGGCCGATCACCGCGATCGCGGGCGAGGGCTGGTCTATCGTGGTGTTCATCCCTTCCCTCCAGGTTCCGTGGACCGGCCGACCCGGCGCATCGTGACCTCGTTGCCACCGCCCGGCCGGCGGCGGTGCCCGATCGATCCCATGAGATCCTGCATCAGGTGGATGCCCATCCCGCCCGGGCGCCGGCGGTGGAGCGGTGTCATGGGATCGAACACGGGGGCGTCGGCGGGGTCGAACACCGGCGCTCGGTCCCGCACCCTGGCCACGATGTCCGGCCCGTCGCGGCCGAGGTCCACCTCGACCGGGCCGTGGCTGCCACGATAGCCGTGCCGGACGACGTTCGTCACCCATTCGTCCACCGCCTGGACGAGATCGTCAACGGCATGGTCGTCGGCGCCGAGCGCCGGGGCCGTGGCGCGCACGAACGCCCGCACCTGCGCGAGATGTCCCAGGTCCGCGTCGAGGCGCAGGGTGCTGGTCGCCGCGCCCCCCGGGGCGGCTCCCCGGCCTGGTTCAGGCACGCGCGTCTCTGGGGAGGTCCGTCGCGATCCGGGTGCACACCGGGACACCTCGCATGCTGGAGCCGGTGCGCCGTCAGTGGGCCGCCGGACGAGGTCGACATCGTACCGAGGTGGGGGAGCTGGTGTGGACGCCGCCGCTGCGTCGCCGCTGCGCCGCCGCTCGGCGCTGCCTCGTGCCGTTGCTCGCTGGGAGAGCGATGCAGCGGATTTCAGGCGGCGGAACCGCCAGAGTGCTCGCGGGGCGAGCAAATCGTGGCCTGGAGCCGCCCGGAACCGCCGGACTGCTCGCCTGGAGAGCAGACCCGGGCCGGAACCGCCACAGTGCTCTCTGGGCGAGCAGGCGGCCGACTGGAACCGCCACAGTGCTCTCTGGGCGAGCAGGCGGCCGCACGGACCCACCCGGAACCGACGGATGGCTCGCGCGTTGCCTACAGCGACGCCCGCAGGATCTCGCTCAGCTCCTCGTCCGTGAGCACGACCGGGTTGGTGCGCATCGAGCTGCCGCGAGCGTCGGCGACGATCGCCGGGATCGCGGCCCCGTCCAGCCGGTAGGCGGCCAGGCCGCGCACGCCCAGCGTGGCGGTCCAGCCGCGAAGCGTGGTCACCAGCGCCGAGCGTGCCTCGTCGTCGGGAGCCGCCGCGGGCAGATCGGCCAGCACCCGGCCGAGCTGCGCGTAGCGTGCGAGCGCGGGCGAGGCGCCCTCGCGTGCCGAGAGCGCGCGGATGTTGGCCTCGGTCACGATCGCGAGCATGGCCCCGCACGCGCCGCCATGCGGCACGGGGAGCTGGGCGCCGAGCGGCGACGCGAGACCGTGGACGGCGCCCAGCCCGGCGTGGGCGAGGCAGATCCCCGACAGCAGCGCCGCGTACGCCATCCGCGCCCGGGCCGCAGGCGCCCCGGGTCCATCGGGCGCCGCGTGCCATGCCAGCAGCCCGTCCCGGGCCGCCTGGAGCCCGGCGATCGCCAGCGGATCGGTGAACGGACCGGCCCGCAGCGACACGAACGATTCTAAGAGCTGGGTCACCGCGTCCATCCCGTTCACCGCGATCGCCACCGGTCCGAGCCCCGCGAGCAGATCCGGGTCCACCACGGCATCGGCGGCCACCAGGCGCTCGTCGCGGAACGAGCGCTTGTACCCGGACGGCCCTCGTTCGCTGATCACCGCGTTGCGGGTCGCCTCGCTGCCCGTCCCCGCCGTCGTGGGCACCGCGACCAGTGGCACGCTCGGTCCCGGGTAGGGGATCTGCGCGCCGACGCCTTCGAGGTGATCCGCGACGCGCGTCCCGGTCCGCAGCAGGCCCGCGATCGCCTTGGCCGCGTCGAGCACGCTCCCACCGCCGATCCCGATCACGACCTCGACGTTGGCCTCGCGCCAGGCTGCCACCGCCCGGTCGACCATGGCCGGCGAGGGCTCGTCGACGACCGCGACCTCCCCGGCCACCCGCATGCCGGCTGCGGCCAGCCCGGCCAGGAGCATGCCTCGCCGCCCCGATGCCGCCAGCGACCGGCCGCCGGTGACGACGAGCGCGACCTGTCCATGGGCGACGGCGATCTCCGGGACCCGGGCCACCGTGCCGGCTCCGAAGGTGATCCGGGGCAGCCGCCCGACCGAGAAGGCCGAGCCCGCCGACAGCGCCGGCGACGGGGGAGGCGGCGGAGCCGGAGGCGGCGGGGCAGCCCGGCCCGTCATCCGGCCGCCGTCTCGGGGAACAGGCCCTCGTACCGAACCCCGCGCCGCGGCTCGACCAGCCAATCCGCGACGGCATCGCGCCAGGCCGCGTAGTGCGGCGTCTCCTTGTGGGCGCGTGCCGCGGCCTCGTCGACATACCACTCGTAGAGCACGAACCGGTTGCGGTCCTCCACCGAACGGAGGACATCGAACCGCAGGTTGCCGGGCTCCCGCGTCGACGCCTCGTGGTTGGCCCGGGTGGCATCGATGAACTGGTCGATGTGGTCGGGCTTGACGTGGACGTGGACGAGCGTGACGAACATGGGCGGCCTCCTGGCTCGATCGTACCCGCGCGGGGTCGCCGCCGCAGCCCGCGGGGACCGACCGTCCGGCGGGGCCGTTGGGACCCAATCGGCACTGTCCCCCGGGACACGCCCCGCGCAGGCTTGGAGCCGCTCGGTTGGCGAGTCCACCGGGAGCCGCCGATCCGCCATCGGCCCGCCCGGGGTTGCGCCCCGAAGGCGCTCATGCCGTCGTGGGACAGGGTCGGAGGATAGGGTCGATGGGTCGCCAGTTCGTGATCCAGCTGGAGAACCACCCCGGGGAGCTCGCTCACCTGGCCAGGTCCCTTGCCAGCCGCGGGATCGACATCCACCAGATCTCGTGCGTCGGCGCCGGGCCGCTCGCGTGCATGTTCATCACCACCAACAACGACGAGCTCACCCGCAGCGTCCTTCGCGGCCTGGGTCACGACTTCATCGAGGGTCGTCCGATCCTGGTCGAGGTCCCCGACCGGCCCGGAGGGCTGGCGGATGTCACCGAGAAGCTCGCCTCCGCGGGGGTCAACGTCACGGGCGTCCTGCCGGTCGGCCGCAGGCCGGGCTTCGTGGAGATGACCTTCTGCGTCGACGACGAGATGAAGGCGCGCGAGGCGCTCGGGCTGACCCTGCCCGAGTACGTGGGCGTCGGCGACTGACCCGACCGCGGGGATGCGACCGGGTCCGCCGGTCAGCTGAAGGGCAGCGTGGCGTGCACGCCGAGCATCGCGGCCAGGCCGAGCTCGATCGACCAGGCGACGGCGGCGCAGCCGAGGGCCACCAGCGCGGTCAGGAACGCGACGCTCGCCACGAACCGGCGACGGCGGCGATCCCGGCGCGCGGCCGGGCCGTCCACCTCCCACCACGGATCTCGGCGACGGAACAGGGACAGGGTCGACATCGTGGGACCTCCAGCCCGTCGAGTGTCGTCCTGCGCCCGCGTCCGGTCGAGATGACCTCCGGGCCCCGGACCCCCATCGGTACCGTCCCGGACCCGACGAAACCCCACCGCATCGACCACCGACGGCGGCCCAATAGGTCGACCTGCCGGGTGCGTCCACGCACCACCCCGGGCACCCCGGCGGCCGGACCGGCGCGGGCGGTCAGCCGCGGGCAGGCGCCACGTCGCGCAGGGCGGGGATGATCTCGCGCCCGTAGATCTCCAGCTGCTGCGACTCGTCGCCGTTCATCAGGTACAGGTTGAACTGGTCCACGCCCGCGTCCGCGAGCGCCCGCAGGCGCTCCACATGCTGCTCCACCGAGCCGACCAGGCAGAACCGGTCGACGATGTCGTCGGTGACGAACGAGGCGTTGTTGCTGCCGACCTCCGCATGGTGGAGGTAGTCGTACCCCTCACGCTGGCGGATGTAGGTGGTGAGCGCCTCGGGCAGGTCCTCCCGCGGGTACTTGTTGACCAGGTCCACGACGTGGTTCGAGACGAGGGCCGGGAACCAGCGGGTCCGGTCGCGCGCATCGGCCACATCGCCGACGTGGGCCGGCGCGGCGGCCATGACCTTGACCGCGTTGGGGTCGCGGCCCGCCTCGGCGGCCGAGTCGCGGACCTGCGACACGAACCAGCGGATGAGATCCGGGTCCCCGATCTGGAGCATCGCCCCGTCCGCGATCCGGCCGGTCAGCTTGAGCGCGACCGGGCCGTACCCCGCGATCCAGACCGGGAGCCGGTGGGCGCCGGTCCAGGGCAGCTGGAGCATCGCGCCCTCGAACTCCACCGAGCGTCCCTCGACCAGGGCGCGGATGACGTGGACCGCCTGCTCGAGGTCCTTCATGGTCGTCGGGCCCTTGCCCAGGACCCGGCGCGCCGAATCGCCGCGGCCGATGCCCAGGTCCATGCGGCCGTTCGAGACCTCGTCGAGCACGGCGAGCGCCGAGGCGGTGACGGTCGGCTCGCGGGTCGCCGGGTTGGTGACGCAGGTCCCGAGGCGCAGCCGGCTGGTTGCCTGCGCCATCAGCGTCAGCAAGGGATACGGGTCGCGCCACAGGACATGGCTGTCGAACAGCCAGCCGTAGTCGAATCCGGCGGCCTCCGCCTGTCGGGCCAGCGCGATGGTGCGCTCCACGGTGTGGTCCGGCTTGAGCGTGAACCCGAACTGCATCGACGTCCTCCTGCCCCTGCACCGGAGAGACGGAAGGCTCGGCTGCCCTCCTCCAAAGCAGCCGAGCCCGCGGGATGATACCCGATGGCACTCCGGCTCAGACGGTGCTGTTTGGCCTGTCTGTTCGGCCCATTACCGCGCGACGAGGTCGCCGTAGGCGTCCGGCCGCCGATCGCGGTAGAACTGCCAGGTCTGGCGGACCTCCTCGATCATGTCGAGGTCCATGTCCCTGACCAGGAGCTCCTCGTCGTGGGGGCTGCCGATGCCCCCGATGAACTGACCGCGGGGGTCGACGAAGTAGCTCTGGCCGTAGAAGTCGTCGGGGCCGATCTCGGCCTCCACGCCCACCCGGTTGATGGTGCCCACGAAGTAGCCGTTGGCCAGGGCGTGGGACACCTGCTCCACCCGCCACAGGTACTCCGAGAGGCCGCGCGACGTGGCCGACGGGATGAGCACGAGCTCGGCGCCGTTGAGGCCCAGCGCCCGGGCGCCTTCGGGGAAGTGGCGGTCGTAGCAGATGTACACCCCGACCTTGCCCACCGCCGTCTGGAACACCGGGTAGCCGAGGTTGCCCGGCCGGAAGTAGAACTTCTCCCAGAACCCGGTCACGTGCGGGATGTGGGTCTTGCGGTACTTGCCCAGGTAGGTGCCGTCTGCGTCGATCACGGCCGCCGTGTTGTAGTAGATGCCCGAGGTCTGGCTGTCCTCCTCGTACATCGGGACCACGAGGACCATGCCAGTCTGCTTCGCGAGGTCCTGCATCCGGGCGGTCGTCGGGCCGTCCGGGATGCGCTCGGTGTAGGCGTAGTACTGCTTGTCCTGGACCTGGCAGAAGTAGGGCCCGTAGAACAGCTCCTGGAACAGCATCACCTGGGCGCCCTGCTTGGCCGCCTCGTGCGCATAGCCCTCGTGCTTCTGGATCATCGACTCCTTGTCGCCGGTCCAGGTCGCCTGCAGGAGCGCGCCACGGACGATACGGGGCATCGCGTCAGCCTCCTCGGCAGTGCGCGCTCGTGGCGGCGCGCGGGACTCCGGGCCCGGGCCGGCCCCGGGCCGCATGAACCGGAGGATACGCCCACGCCGGTGGCGCAGCGGAGCGCCGCCCGTCACGCGCGCCGGTCAGTGGCAGCTCGCGGAGCCGCGATCGGTGAAGGTCTGGCCGGCGACGGGCACGAAGGCCCAGTCGTAGCCGCCCGTCCGCAGGGTCAGCTTCAGGACGCCATGGGTGGAGGCGCTGCGGCGAACGCTGTTCGTCTGGACGGCGGCGATGGCACGGAGCGAGGCACCGCCGGTCCCCACCACGAACTCGGTGATCCCAGCCGGGTCAGCGACACCGGTCGCGGTCTGGGGTGCGAACCGCTCGAAGTCGTGATCATGGCCGTTGATGACGACCTCGGCGCCCGCGTCCTGGAGCGCCTGCCACAGGGGCCGCACCAGCGGATCGTTGCCGTGCACCCCGGACGAGAACAGCGGCTGGTGCCAGATGGCGGCCACGCACGCGCGAGCATGCGCCGCGAGGTCCGCGCGCAGCCACTGCACCTGCGCAGAGCCGGGCCCGCAGCCCACCCGGGTGCAGTTCGCGTTGAGGCTGTAGATCCGCCACGTGCCGAGGTCGTAGGCGTACCAGCCCTTGCCGGCGGTCCCGGCGCGCGCGCCGAAGTACGCGAAGTAGGGGGCCGCCCCGGCACTGTTGTACTCGTGGTTCCCGGGCGCGGGCGACGTCCGGAGCCGCCAGCGACCCCAGGTCGGGCCGTAGCAGTCACGGAACTGGGCTCGGGTCCCGCCCGGATAGGCGAGGTCGCCGGGTACGAACACCCGCCCCGCGATCCGGTCCAGCAGGGCCGCGGTCTTCGAATCCCAGGTCGAGGCGCACGTGGACACGTCGCCGGCGCCGACCAGGACCGGATCGGGCGCGGGCGGGTCGACGACGACGAAGCCGTCGATGTCGACGGCGGGGGTGCCCGCCGTGCCTGCGACCTGGATGGTCAGGGTATGGGCCCGGCTGGCCGCCCACGTCCGACGGAACACGATCCGGCGGTACATGGTGACCGCGCGATGGAGGTCGACGCTGGTCACCAGCGCCCCATCCAGGTATACCCGGGCCGTCCCCCGACCGGGAGCGCGAGTGGCGATCCAGGCGACCTGGCTGCCGGTGAACGTGAACGTGGCCGCCGACTCGGCGACGCGCGAGCGCAGCGCCCGGCCGCCGAGGTAGCCCGTGCCCCTGACCAGCGACCACGTCCCCGCCGTCGAGAGCGCCGAGGTTCGTTCACCGAGCAGGCGGACGCGGATGGTGGTCCCGTAGGCCCAGCTACCGGTGTTGCCGGCCCGGTCCGTGGCCCTGACCCGGAAGCGGTACTCGTGCGGCGGCCGAAGCCCGACGCCGACGCTCCGCGCGGCCGGCGCCGGGAGCGCGACGGTCTGCCACGACCCGCCGTCCAGGCGGAGCTGCAGCTTGTACCTCGCGATGCCCGAGGCATCGGTGCCGGCCCACGAGACCGTGAACGGCACCCGCGATGCACCAACGGCTCCGGACCGGATCCTCACGACCGGCGCCACGACGGCCGGTGGCTTGGCATCGGCGGCGGCGATGGCGGGCGATCCTGCCGTGGCCGCCAACGACAGCCCCGAGATCACGAGCGCGGCGGCGACGATGGCGGTGGCCCGGACCCTGCGCTGGCGTTGCATGACGCTCCACGACGGCGGTGTCCATGCCATGCTCGCCCCGTTCGCCCCCTGTCGCAAGCGTCCGGGCGGCATGCTCCGCCGGAGCTGCTCGCCCGCCTCGGGCGCAGGTCAGCGCTCCTTGGCAAACACCTCGGTGAACTCGCGGCACCGGCCGTCGGCATCGAACCGGCACAGGAACACGTTGTGGTAGCTGCGCTTGCCGCCGGCTTCGTCGTAGTGGCTGGTCCCGGTGGCCACGCCGCGGTCACCGTCCACTGCCCACGGCCGGTACTCGGCCTTCCAGGTCCCCGGCGCGTCCCGGTTCGCCAGCCAGTCGGCCACGATCGCGGTCCGCCCGCGGAGCGGCTCGTCCCACGGGTGATAGCGATATTCGGCGTCCTCCGCGAACAGGGCGCCGATCGCCTCGGGATCGTATGACCGCCAGGCTTCGATGTAGCCGTCGAGCCAGCGGGCGAAGTCGTCTCGGGTCATCGTGGCGTGCCTCCTGGGGAGCATTCCCGTCCCGGTTGTAACCGCTAAGATGCCATGCATCAGTTACACGCTGCAATCCCCCGGGGTGGTCGTGCTTGGCGCGAGACGCGATGATGACGTGAACCCCTCGCCGGCGTCCCAGCAGCCGGATCCACGGGCAGGAGGAACCGATGCACCGCTCGCCGACCCGGACGGCACCCGATGCCACGCTCGAGCGCGCGGCGGCGCTTGCCCGCGGGTTCATTGCCGGGCTGCCGACGCGGCCGGTCAACGCCACCGCCTCGCTCGCGGAGCTGCGAAACCGTTTCGGCGGCCCGCTGCCGGACGATGGGGAGGACCCGACGGCGGTCGTGGAGGCCCTCGCCGCCAACGCTGCCGAGGGCCTCATGGCGAGTGCCGGCCCGCGCTACTTCGGGTTCGTGATCGGCGGGGGGCTGCCGGCCGCGGTCGGCGCGGACTGGCTGACCACGGCCTGGGACCAGAACGCCGTGATGTACGTGACCGGGCCGGCGGCTGCCGTGGCGGAGGAGGTCGCGGGCGCCTGGCTGGCCGAGCTGTTCGGGCTGCCGGCGGGCGTGAGCACGGGGTTCACGACCGGCGCCACGATGGCCTCGTTCACCGGCCTGGCCGCGGGCCGCCATGCCCTGCTGCGGCGGGCCGGCTGGGACGTGGAGCGCGACGGGCTGTTCGGGGCCCCGGAACTTCCGGTCGTGGTGGGCGAGGAGGCCCACGTGACGATCCACGCCGCGCTCCAGATGCTCGGCCTGGGCCGCGACCGGGTGATCCGGATCCCCACCGACGACCAGGGCCGGATGCGGCCCGAGGCGCTGGCCACGGCGCTCCAGGGACTGGACCGGCCCGCCCTCGTCTGCGCCCAGGGCGGCAATGTCAACACGGGCGCCTTCGATCCGCTGCCGCCGATCGTCGGTGCCGTTCGCGCGAACGGCGGCTGGCTCCACGTGGACGGGGCGTTCGGGCTGTGGGCGGCCGCCGATCCCGCCCGGCGGCACCTGGTCGAGGGGATCGGCCTGGCAGACTCCTGGACGACCGACGCCCACAAGTGGCTCAACGTGCCCTACGACTCGGGGCTCGCGTTCGTCGCCGACCCCGCGGCCCATCACGCGGCCATGACCCTCGGCGCGGCCTACTACGTCGAGACCACCGGGGCGGAGCGCGACCCGTACAACTGGGTACCCGAGTCGTCCCGGCGGGCCCGCGGCTTCACGATGTGGGCCGCCCTGCGATCGCTGGGCCGGCGGGGCGTGGGCGAGCTCGTGGCCGGCGCATGCGGCCACGCCCGCCGGTTTGCCGAGGGCCTCGAGGGCGGCGCCGGCATCCGTATCCTGAACGAGGTGGTGCTCAACCAGGTGCTGGTGCGGTTCGATGACCCGTCGAGGGATGCCGCGCTGGGGGACGCGCGCACCGATGCCGTCATCTCGGCGGTCCAGGCGGACGGCACGCTGTGGCTGGGCGGCACCCGGTGGCACGGGCTGCGCGCGATGCGGATCTCCGTGTCCGGCTGGTCGACGACCGCTGCCGACGTGGACGCCTCGGTGGCCACGATCCGCCGGCTGGCCGAGGCCATCCCGGCCGGCTGACATCGGGCCACGGGTCGCCCGGCGCCAGGCCCGCCAGCGCCCCGCCGCCTCTCGCAGGCGCCGTGCCTCGGGGTGCCCTGGTGCACGGCGCATGTGCAGCGACGCCGCATGGCGCGCCCGGCGAGCCCGGCCAGGCTCCGGGAGGCCCCGCCAGGCCTCTCGTCCCAAGGTGGCACGACGCCGTGGCCGGCCATGACCAGGATCGTGCACGCCTGACGTGCGATCCGGGGCCGGCAGCCGGCTCAGCGCCGGACACCTTCGCGCTGGGGCCCGGAACCTTCGCCCCTGGGTCGGACACACCGTCCCGTTGTCGCTGCCCCCAACCGTGCGAGGAACATGGGGTGAGCGTCGGGAAGCACAAGGTCCTCGGCGCGGGTCGGAGGGCCCCCGCTGCCGCTCAGGAGGACGACCGGGGAGGAGACCTTGGCCCGGAGATGCACACCAGATGAGCAGCCCGATCGCGCGGTCCCGGCGCGACCGCAGCCCCGCCGCGGCCTGCGGGTGCCGGGCGCCACGGGGACGCGGTGCGCGCCCCAGGGACGCTGTGCGCGCCCCAGGGACGCTGTGCGCGCCCCAGGGACGCGGTGCGACTGACGAGCCGGCCCGCCCGACGAACCACCACGCCCCCGCAGCCGCGCCCGAATACAGGCCATTGCGCCCCGCGAACACCTCCTGCCCGGCCGGGACCTCCCGGGGCCGGTGTGCTGTAATGGCCAGCAATCAGCTTCGCCTCACAGCGATCAGGCGGGCGACGGCACGCCGCCCGGAACGGAGGATCCATGGGCATCAGCACCGCGCCCGGCATGACGAGCGAGGAGATCGTCTCCCTGTCCCGCGCCCACACCCTGTTCTCGTGGTCCGTCCAGGGAGCGCTCGATCCCATCGCGATCGACCACGCCGAGGGCGTCTACCTCTACACCCCGGAGGGACGCCGGATCCTCGACTTCAACGCCCAGCTGATGTCGGTCAACATCGGCCATGGCGACCGGCGCGTGATCGACGCGATCAACGAGCAGGCGACCAAGCTCCAGTACGTGCAGCCTGCGTTCGCGACCGAGATCCGCGCCCGGCTGGGCGCCAAGATGGCCGAGATCCTGCCCGGCGACATGAACAAGGTGTTCTTCACCCTCGGTGGTGCCGAGGCCGTCGAGAACGCGATCAAGCTCGCCCGCCACTACACCGGCCGCTACAAGCTGCTCGCCCGCTACCGCTCCTACCACGGCGCCACCTTCGGCGCGATGACGCTCACCGGCGACTACCGCCGCTGGGCGAACGAGCCAGGCCTGGTCGGCGTCGTGCGCTATCCCGACACGCACCGCTGGGGCGAGCCCGAGCCGCGACCGGTCGGGGAGTCGCTCCAGGGCCTCGAGGACGTCATCAAGTACGAGGGTGCGCACACCATCGCCGCCGTGTTCCTCGAGACCGTCGTGGGCACCAACGGGATCCTCATCCCGCCCGACGGCTACCTCATGGGCGTGCGCGAGATCTGCGACCGCTACGACATCCTGATGGTGTGCGACGAGGTCATGGCGGGCTTCGGGCGCACCGGCCGCTGGTTCGCGGTGGACCACTGGGACGTGGTACCCGACCTGATGACGATGGCCAAGGGCCTGACGTCGAGCTATCTGCCGCTGGGCGCGGTCGCCATGCGCGACTTCATCGCCGAGGCGATGGAGACCAAGATGTTCTACGGCGGCCTCACCTACAGCAGCCATCCGGTGAGCCTGGCCGCAGCGCTGGCGACGATCGGCGTGTACGAGGAGGACGACCTCATCGGCAACTCGGCGCGGATGGGCGAGGTGATGCGCCGGCACCACGAGGCGCTGGCGGCCAAGCACCCCAGCGTCGGGGCGCATCGCAGCCTCGGCCTGTTCGGGATCCTGGACCTCGTCCGCTCCCGCGACCCGTGGACGCCGATCACGCCGTTCAACGGCACCAGTGACGAGATGAAGGCCATCGGCAAGTTCTTCCGGGACAACGGGCTGTACACGATGATCGCCAACAACTCGATCCACACCAACCCGCCGCTGTGCATCACGGCGGAGCAGCTGGCAGAGGGCTTCGACATCATCGACCGGGCCCTCGACATCGCCGACCAGGCCGTCACCGGCTGATCCTCGTCGCGATCGCGCCGCCGCGCCGTCCGGCCCCGTCCCCGGGGCCGGACGATCCCGCTCAGGGCTCGCGTGGCGCGATGGTCTGCTCGCCGCGGATCCAGACACCGAGGCTCGTCGGGGCCACCGTCATCTCCACCATGCCCGCCAGCTCGCCGCGCACCCGCTCCGCGTCCAGCTGGTCCCGGAGGCGCGTGGCGAACGCCGTCGCGATGCGCTCCGCCTCGTAGCGCCGCCGGTCGAACCGCCGGTCCACGACGTTCTGGATGCGCCGGCGCAGGGGCTGGAACAGGGCGAACACGATGAGCGTCGACGCCGCCACGGCGAGGGTCCCGGCCTGCGTGACGCTGGCCAGGATGTCGTCGAGGACGAGGGTCACGGCCAGGAACACCACGACGAGGAGCAGGGTCAGGGCCGTCCAGCCGAGCGTCCGGGACACGATCCGGTCGATCTCGTACAGGCGGTAGCGCAGGATCGCGAGCCCGATCGCTACCGGCAGGAAGGCGATCGCGAGCAGGCCGACGATGAAGCCGGCGTCCGAGAGGGATCCGGCGGCCACGTTCGAGGTGGCGAACGCGACCGCGGCCACCGAGGCGACGAACAGGAACCACTTCAGCTGCTGGCGCTCGATACCCTCGGAGCGCCGGAAGCGCAACGCGAGGCCGAGGACGACGATCACGAACACCGGGGTCGCGACGAGCAGCTGGAGCTGGCCCAGGAGCTGGACCCAGCCCTCGAGCGGCTCCGGCAGCACCACCGGGTTGGTGATCGATTCGGCGTTCTGCAGCGGTCCCGGGCGGGTGGCGTCGGCGACCATGTTGATCCCGGTCCCCACGATGGCCAGCCACGCCACGATCCGCCACCGCGGACCCGGCAGGCGGCCCGTCGGGTAGATCAGCGGCAGGAACACGAGCAGCAGCCCGATCATCGGGTCGGCCGTCCACGAGGTGATCCACGCGATCGGCACCCTGAACGGCAGCCGGCCCGGCCCGAGCGACTGGTCGATCCAGCCGTAGTTGCCACCGCCGAAGGTGATCGCAGCCAGCAGGCCGGCGGCCAGGAGCAGCCAGCCGACTCGATTGTCCGGCCGCCGCATCGCGAGGACGCCGCCCACGATCCCAAGGTCGGCGACGACGGCCACGAACATGAGCGTGAACGCGTACGCGCCGGGATCTCCAGCCGCCACGTAGGCCAGGTTCATGACGGCCAGCACGACGGACGTGGCGACGGTCACGATGGTCGCGGCCACGGCGACCATGCGGGATCGCGAGCACGGGGTGGGCGGAGCGGCGGTGGTCGCGGCGGAGACGCTCGTCAAGGCTGCTCGCTGGATCTGCCGGGTGCGGCCATTCTGGCACCGAGGGACAGCGGCAGTGTCGGGCACCTCCGTCCGGTGATCGTTACGGGCCGAGGCCCAGGCGTCGGAGTCGGCCGGTTCCGCGTCATCGGGCCGTCACGGACTGCCGCTAGGGTGGGACGATGGCCGGACTCCTCCTCGTCGCCTTCCTGGCAGGCACCCTGACCGTCCTTGGACCCTGCTCGCTGCCCATCCTGCCGCTGGTGCTCGGCGCTGCCGGGACCGGGCGCGCGGTCCGGGTCGGTGCCGTCATCGCGGGCTTCGCCACGACGTTCGTGCTCACGACGGTGGTGATCGCGGCCTTCCTGGCCGCTGCCGGGCTCACGACCCAGCCGCTGCGGCTGGGCGCAGCGGCCGTGCTCGTGGCCGCGGGCGCCCTGCTGGCCTGGCCGCGCGCCTCCGACTGGCTGGCCCGCCACGCGCCCCGGTCGGGTCGTGGCGCGGTGACGCTGGGGCCACGGGGTGACCTCGCGGCCGGCCTGGTGTTCGGGGCCGGGATCGGGCTGCTGTGGGCGCCGTGCGTCGGCCCACTCATGGCCTCGGTGCTCGCCGCGGCAGCGGTCGAGGGACCGTCGGCCAGTGGCATCCTCATCGCGTCCGCGTACGTTGCCGGCGCGGCCGTCCCGCTGGTGGCCATCGCCGTCGGCGGACGGACCCTGGCCTCGCGCCTGGGCGGCGCCGTGGAGCGCACCGGGGTGCGCCGTGGCTACGGCGTGCTGATGGTGGCCGCCGGGCTGGCGGTCGCCACGGGTCTCGACCTTCGGCTCCAGGCCGCGTACGCGGCGACACCGGCGCTGGTCGACGGCGGCACGGCCATCGACGTCCCTCAGCCCGATGGCGGGGTCGCCGGGCCCGTCGTCCAGCTGGAGGACCTGGGTCCCGCCCCGGAGTTCGCCGGCATCACCAGCTGGATCAACAGCCAGCCGCTCACCATGGCCTCGCTGCGGGGCAAGGTGGTCCTGGTCCACTTCTGGACCTTCGCGTGCATCAACTGCATCCATGTCCAGCCATACGTCAAGGCCTGGTACGACAAGTACCAGGACGACGGCTTCGTCGTCGTCGGCGTCCACACCCCGGAGCTGTCGTTCGAACGGGATCTCGCCAACGTGCGCCAGGCCGTCGCGGACGACGGGGTGACGTTTCCCGTGGCGTTCGACCCCGCGTATGACACCTGGCACGCGTACCAGAACCGCTTCTGGCCGGCGTTCTGGTTCGTGGACCGCGACGGCAACATCCGCCACGTCCACTACGGCGAGGGCGACTACGCGGGATCGGAGGCGGTGATCCAGGAGCTGCTCGCCGGCAGCTGATCGCGCCGCCGGCCCTGCGGCGGCCCTTCGAAGGCCGCGCACAGCATGCCGTAGTAGGTCGGCACCTCGTACGACAGGACCTCTGGGCGCCACCCGTCGCCGATCGCCCCTGACAGCAGCAGCATCTGCCACCAGCTGTCGGGCTTGGCGGCGGCGATGAGCGCCGGGTCGAGGTCGCGCAGCGCCCCGAGGCGATGATCCCGGAGGAGCGCCACGACGAGCTCGTCGAGGACCCGGGCGGCCGGGTCGAACCCGTAGGGACCATCGGCCCGATGCGCATGGGCCTGGTCCGCGCTGGCGACGAGCGCGGCGCGCCGGCCGGTCGCGACGATGGCCCCGGCGATCGCGGCACCCGCCCTGACGTGGGCATCGGTCGACAGGTCGCGCGCGGGCGCGACCAGCACGACCGGAAGGGGCGGATCGCGTCGCCCGCCGAGGTACCACAGCGGGATCAGGCTGCCCCAGTCCAGCGGCATCACGGCCTCGGCCGGGTCGTTGCCGCCGTAGCTCACGCCGACCGCCGGGACGCCGACGGCGCTGAGCTCGCGCAGCATCGCTGCCGCAAGCTCGCGATCGACGGGCAGGTCGAGGGAGACCGCCGGTGCCTCGTCGAGGGCACCCGCGGTGCGTCCCGCGACGACGACCCCGAGATGCCCCTCGACGTGGATCCCGTGCGGGGTGAGGACGATGACCACGTCCGGGTCTGCCGAGACGAAGCGGCGGGCGAGCTCGGCCATGCCCGCCTGGGTCGCCGCCGCGATGCCGGCGCGTTCGGGCGGGCAGGCCTCGGGGATCGCGAGCTCGCCGTGCGGGGCGATGCACGCGAACACGATGCCGCGGCCTCGAATCCCCCCGGGAGCGCCACGACCCGATCGCGGAGCGGTCACGGGTCGAGGTCGACGTCGGTGGCGCCCCAGTCCAGCGGGTCCACGTCGGCGATCGACTGGGTGAGGGTCCAGCGATGTCCGCCGACGTCGAGCACGGCGGCCTGTCGCTCGCCGTACGGGTGGTCGGATGGCGCCTGGACGACCTGCGCGCCGGCAGCCTCCGCCCGGGCGACCTGGGCGTCGACGTCGGCGACCCGGAGCAGCACCTCGTGGCGGTCGTCGGATCGCGCGCCTGCGCCGGGTGGCGACGTTCCGTCCGCCGACCGCAGCTCGTGCACCACGAGGGCGGTCCCATCGCGCACGAGCTGCACTCGGTGGGTCCCGATCCGCAATCGCACCCGGAACCCGAACGTCCGGCACAGCCAGTCGGCCGCCGCAGCGACATCGGGGTACTGGAGCACCGGCACCACGCTGCCGGGGGGCGCGGATCGGTTCGGCATCGGGTTCCCGGGTGTCGGGGGCCGTCCACGAGTAGAGCCAGCGCGCTCATGGTAGTGCGAGCCGGACGGAGATCGCGTGGCGAGCCTCGCGGCGACTTGACGCCAGCGGGCCGCGGGGGCAGCGTGGCCGGATGATCGCCATCCACCTCAGCTCCGAGCCCGAGGCTCCGCCTTCGGCCGCTTCCGCGATCAGCGACAGGATCAACGCCGACAACATGCGGCGCACCGGCGTGCACGCCTATCGGCCGCTCGCGATCTTCCTGCGCGACGAGGACGACCGGATCCGCGGCGGCGTCACCGGCGGGGTCTGGGGCGGCTAGGCGACGATCGCCCGGCCCGAGGACTGCCCGCCCGGCGAGGCGCAGCTCATCATGCGCAAGACGCTCACCTGAGCGGTTGCGCGGCTCGGGGTCGAGGCGGACGGTCCGCGGCGAAACGCGCCCCCGCAAGCGAGCGACGCCCACAGGTTCGGTGCACCCTGTCGCGCCCGGCTTTCGTCATCTGCTTCCCGGGGGGCGCCGCGGTCACGGTGCAACGCCGACGACGCAGTCGACAGGCCCGAACTGGTCCACGAGCCGGATGGCGTCCGCACCACGCTCCCACGCATGCGCCTCGACGTCGAGCGAGAAGCCGTCGCGACCCATGATCCGACGGCCGGCGGTACCCCGGACAACTGCCACGCAGTCGGACCACAGGATCGTGGTCAGCCGCCGACCCGCCGGATCGTCGAGTGCCACTCCGTCGCTCCCAATCCGGAGGCCTCGGGTAGGCGGCGACGGATCCCACGGTCGCTTCTTCGCGACCGCCTCCGAGAACAGGTGGCTGGGGAACACGTCGGGCAGAGGCCCTGGGTACGGGCGCAAACCCCTGTTGGGGACGAACCCGGTCGAAGGCGTGGCGAGGAGCATCGAGCCGATCGCGCGTTCGAGTGCCTGGCTGACGTCGCCCGGTTTGACTGCCGCCTGCTCTGCCTCGAGGTCGACGAGGAGTTCGGGCTCACCGCCGAGGAGCAGGTCCCGGACCGCGGCGTCGAGCCGGCCCGGGATCGAGGCGGGGCTCCCCGCCCATAGGTGAAGGTCGTCCAGCCGGCGGTCGAGGTCGGCTTGGGTCGGACCGTGTCGGGCAAGGTCGTCGAGGACGCTCAGCAGCAGGCCCTCAACCTCGGCCACTCTTTCCTGCTGGCATGTCGTGTAGACGGTGACGTGCGCCGTGGCTGCGTCGATCGGCAGGTAGTCCGGTCGCGTCCCGGATCTGCTGGAAAAGCGTGACGGCAGAGGCTCGTCGGCACGGGTAGGTTAGGCGATCCGCTCCTCCGTCTGCGGGATGGACCGGGCGGCGACCATGCCCACGATGGCGTGGCGCTCGGGCAGGGTGAGCCCGAGCCCTCTCGACCCGGCGATGACGAGGTCCATGACGGCCCAGGCCATGGTGAGGCAGCTCGTCTCGCCCGGGAACCGGCCGATCACCTTGGTCCGTCGCCGCACTTCCTCGAGGGAGCGCTCCAGCAGGTTGGTGCTGCGCAGCCGGCGCCGGAGCCGGAGCGGGTAGCGCAGGTGGACCGTGAGCGCGGGGAGGTCGTCGGCGAGGCAGGCCGCGGCCGAGGGGAACTCCCGGCTGAGCTCGCCCACGAGCCTGCGCAGGCCCGCCTCGGCCTCCGCTGGAGAGGTGGCCGTATCGAGGACCTCCCAGTACGCCGCCCGCACCCGGGCATGGAGGCCGGGGCGCTTGGGCAGCTTGGCCAACACATTGCGGAGTCGGTGCACGGTACAGCGGCCACGGTCCGCGTCGGGCCACAGCTCGTCGACGGCCCGGATGAGCCCGGGTGCCCCGTCGGTGACCACGATCAGCGGACTGCGCAGGCCGCGAGCGGTGAGGCCCCGTCCCAGATCGAGCCAGTCCTCCGTGCGTTCCCGCTGTCCGAGGCAGACATCGAGCAGCACCCGGTCGCCGTCGGTCGTGAAGCCCCAGGCGACGAGGACGCCCTCCTTGGGCCCGTCGGGCCGGACCGGCAGGTAGATCGCGTCGAGCATGAGGCTGAGCAGGCGGATCTCGCCCAGGCTCCTGGCGCGGAACGCCCGATACCGGTCCCGGAGCTCGCGGCACACGGTGCTCACCGCGGTCCGGCTGATCGAGCCCAGCCCCGCCTCCTTGGCCAGGCTCTCGATGTCGCGGTCGGAGAGGCCCCGGACATAAGCCCCGATGACGAGCGCCTCCAGGGGCCGGGTGCGCACGATGCCCCGCGTGTCGGGGATCACGGAGGACACGAACCGGGTGAGCGTGCCCCGGACCTGGGGCATGGCGATCGTGATCTCGCCCTCGGCGGTCTGGACCCGGCGGGGCCGGGTGCCGTTGCGCGAGCCCGTCGCTTCGGGCGTCCGTGCGTAGCGAGCGCGCCCCAGGAACGCCTCGAGCTCGTCCTCGACGGCGCGCTGGAGGATGAGCCGGGCACCCAGGCGGCCGAGCTCGGAGAGCTGGTCGGGACCACCGGTCCCTCCGAGCAGCGCCGCCTCGATGGCGGCCTCGATCTGGACGCTGGGGGCTATTCTTCGATCCACGGCGTGGTCTCCTGATGCGAACTTCCAAGGTCCGCTTCGGAGCCTACGCCGTCTTCACTTTTACAGCGGTCTCGGGACGCGACCGGTAGTCCACGTTCACGACGTAGCCGAGTGAGCGATCGATCCGCAGGGCCCGCGTCAAGCGGCGCCCGACCAGCTGGAACGCCGTCGACGCCGCGGCAGTCCGTGGCACCAGGAAGCTCGCGCCGACCCCGGGCGCAGGCTGCACGCTCATGGTCGGCGTCTTTAGCCCGGCGATCGCGGTGGCCGGCGCCCGCGGCGGACGAAGTCCCGTGGGCAGCGCAATGGCCAGGTCATTGGGGAGCTCGCCCGCGATCAGACCGCGGCGTTCCCCGCGACGAGGTGGGAGCCCATCCAGGCGCCCACAACCTCTCGGGCCGCGCCCCAGAGGATCAACTCGGGCCCGAACGTCGTGCCGAGCCCCGCATTTCCGTATCGGAGCCACGGGAGCAGCGCGCCCATGCCGCGGCCGGCACCGTCCTCCTCAGTCTGGAGCACGCTCATCTCGGCCTCGATCCGATCGAGGAGCGGTTCGCGGATCGCGCCCGAGACGCTCCGAAGGAAGGCAGATGCCTCGTCCGGCCGGCCGTGGAATGCGAACGAGACGCGGAGCGGTTCAGTGCGCCCGTTGCCGTCGAGGGCGAGGGTGCCCACACCGTCCATCACGAGGTGCTCGGAAAGGTGCGCGATGCCGGAGAGGTGGAGCGGCTCGTCAGCCCTTCCGGTCCCGAATGTCAGGGTCACGAAGGTGCCGGGACCCGGCATCGGCAGGTGCAGCAGCGGTACGCCCTCGAGTTCGTGGCGGTCAGGCTCGACCGCATACGGCGAGGCCTCAAGGGGCGCCGACCCCACTCGCTCCCGCGTGCCGAGCTCCATTGACAACCTCCCGTGCATCACCCGCGCGGCCCGTACAGGGCCTTGGACACACGGTGCGCGGACGAGCCCCCTGCAGGCAACGGCCCGAACGTCCCGCCGCGGCTGGTCATGCTGCCCGCCCCGCCGCAGGCCGGCGCTGTCGGTCCTCGAGGAGCAAGTCAATTTCGCGATCAGCCCCGCTCAGGTGGGAATGTTGCGAAATCTCGATTCAGCAGGCGCGCGAAACGACCGGCCTTCACTACCACTGCTGCGTGGTCAGGCCGGGTTGCCGGTCCCGAACTGGCGGTCGCCGGCGTCGCCCAGGCCGGGCATGATGTAGCCCTTCTCGTTGAGCTGGCGGTCGAGCGCGGCGCGTGTAGATCTCGCACGTCGGGGTGCGCCGCGAGACCGCCTCGACGCCCTCCGGCGCGGCGATCAGGTTGACGAGCTTGATCCGGACGGCGCCCCAGCGCTTGAGGACCTCGATCGCCGCCGTGGCCGAGCCGCCGGTCGCGAGCATCGGGTCGAGGATCAGGCACAGGTCGACGGTGGTCGTGTCGGGCAGCTTGTTGTAGTACTCGACCGGGCGCAGCGTGCGCTCGTCGCGGAACAGGCCCAGGTGCCAGACCTGGGCGGTGGGCATCAGCTCCAGCATCGCGTCGACCATGCCCAGGCCGGCGCGCAGGATCGGGATCAGGCCGATGCGGTCGGCGAGCTCCTCGCCTGCCATCATCTCGATCGGCGTCGCGGACGTCGAGCGGCCGGGTGCGGGCATCGGCGAGCGCCTCGTAGCCGAGCAGCCACGACAGCTCGCGGACGACCTCGCGGAACTTCTTGGGCTCGGTCGCCTCGTCGCGCAGGATGCCGAGCTTGTGGCGCACCGCGGGGTGCTGCGACACGTGGAGGTTGGGCCAGGTTGCCACGGGATCCCTCGCGCTGGTCGGATCGGCGCGGGCGGGTCGGGGAGCGTCGGCCCGCCGCGTCGCGCCCCGAATCCTAGCGCGGCGGGACGCAGGTCGGAGGAAGCCGAGCCGACGTGCGACACCCGGTGTCCGGCCGGCTTCCCCTGCGCGCTATCCTCGGACGCAATGGCCGTTCGGTTCCTCCTCCCGGTCCACGGCTGCCTCGATTCCCGGAGCGGGCTCGGCGCAGCCCCGATACCGACGGCTCGCACGCCCATATCGCCGACACGGGGTCCGGCATCGCGGCCGGCCGGGCGTGCCTCGGCGCGGACGCGCACCGCGCGCTGGACCGTGCCCCCGTCCTGGTCCGTCAGATGCGCAACGGCGTGGTCGAATCGGTCCACCGCGGGGACGTCGTCGAGGTGGATGCCGCGGGCAGGATGCTGCGCCTGCTCGGCGACCCCGACCGGGTGGTCTACCTGCGCTCGACGGTGAAGCCCTACGGCCTGGTCGCGCTGCTGCGGCCGGCGGCCAGCAGGAGTTCGACCTCACGTCCGAGGAGCTGGCGGTCATGGCGTCGAGCCATTCGGGCGAGGACGTCCACGTGCGGACGATCCAGGCGCTGTACCGGCGGGTCGGGATCTCGCAGACGGCTGCTCGCCTGCGGCACCGAGGGCATGCCGCTCGATGCCGCTCACGGCGGCCCGTCTCGCGCGCGACGGCGAGCGGCCGGGACCGCTCCGCCACATGTGCTCCGGGCAGCACTCGGCGCTGATCCTGCTCGCCAAGCTGGGCGGCTGGGCGCTCGAGACCTACTGGCAGGCGGATCACCCGGCGCAGGTGGCGTACCGGAGGTCGTGGCCGCGGCGTTCAACGTGCGGCCGCGAGCGCGCTGCGCACCGGGATCGACGGCTGCGGCATCCTGACCTACGCGTTCCCGCTGCGCGAGGTCGCCCGCGCGTACGCGATCCTCGCCGATCCCGACGGCGCTGCCCGCCGACGACCCCCGCCGCGCCTCGCCCGCGCACCTGGTCACGATCCGGGACGCGATGCTGGCGCACCCGGAGCTCGTCGGCCGGGACCCGCGATCGGCTCGACACCTCGCTGATGAAGGCGGTCCGGCGGGCGGGTCGTGAGCAAGGGCGGCATGGAGGCGCTGCGCGCGATCGCGATCCTGCCCGGGCCGCGCGGCAACGGCGCGCAGATGCCGGCGTCCGGGCATGGCGCTCAAGATCGAGGACGGTGACGGGTCGACCGGGGCGGCCTGGGCGGCATCGGTGGAGGCCCTTCGCCAGGCGGGGTGCTCGAGGGCCAGGCGCTGCGGCTGCTGCTCGCTATCACCGGCCGCCGTACGTCGATCCCCACGGTCGCACCGCGCGCCGAGGCGATCGCGGAGTTCGAGCTCGCGCCGGTCGGCGAGCTGATCGGCTGACACCGCCCGCGCGGCCGGCGGTCGGATGGCGCGGCGCGACCAGGGAGCGCGTCCCGATGACGTTCCAGGGAGATCCGTACCGGACCCTCGGGCTGACGCCGGGCGCCTCGCTGGACGAGATCCGGTCGGCGTACCGGCGGCTCGCCAAGCAGTACCACCCCGATGCGGCGGGCGAGCGCGCGCTGCCGCGGTTCCTGGCCATCCAGGCGGCGTACGAGCGGCTGGTCGACAGCGAGGGCCGGCTGCGGGGCCCGGTGCCGCGACCGGCGGGCGACGGCGCCCGGACCGTCGGAGCCCTGGCGGGCCGACCCGGCGCGGGCCCGGGCGACACGCGATGCGTGGCGCGCGCGGCGTGCCGGCCGGGGCAGCGGCCGGCCGTGGCGGGTCGGCGCAGCCGGCGGCCGGGCGACCGCCCCGGGCGCGCGGCCGGACGCGGGCACCGGGTCGCGCGGCGCGGACCGGCCGATCCGGGGATCCCCGGGATCCCCGGGAGTCGCGGCAGCGACGGCGAGCCGCGGCGAGCCGCGGCGGGGTCCGCGCAAGGCGACGCCGGGCTCGACCACGTACGACGAGGCGGCCGAGCTGCCCCGCGAGCCCGACGTGGGACGGCAGCACCTGGTACGGCCCGACCTCGCGGACGTACTGGACGATCAACCCGCGGGAATACGCCGATCCCCGCAAGCATGGTCCGGAATACCAGGCGCGGGCCCGACGGGCCACCGCCCGCGGGACCGCGCAGGACGATCCCGCGGAACCGGTGCCGGGCGCAGTTCCGGACGATCCAGCCGAGGCGCGCTGGGCATGGACCGGCCCCAACGCCACGTCGAGGGCACGGCCGTCGACCGGGACCTCGGCGACGCAGGCGCACGCGGACACCTGGGGCGCTCGTGCCTGGACGTACGCCACGGGTGAGCCGATCGAAGGCGAGGCATGGACCAGCGGGACCGCCGCGCAGCCGGCGGCCGGTCCGCATCGCCGTGCGGGCTCGGTCGAGGACCGGCCCCCGGCCGTGCTGCCCGACCTCGAGTCCATCGCTCGCCGCGCCGCCCCCCGCCACCTGCTCGCGCTCGCGCATCGCCCGGATCGAAGGTGGCGGCTGCTGCTCACGCTTCTCGGCTGGCCGCCCATCGGCTACGCGGTCGCGGCGCTGCTCAACACCGCGACCGGGTGCGCGCGGTTCTCGGCCTCGTGCCCCGAGCCCGTTCCCGTGGTGGCGTGGCTCATCCAGCCGCTGATCGTGGCCGCGCTGTTCCTGGTGCCACCGGCTACCGCGGTCGCCGCCTTCGCCTCGATCATCGGTCTCGCCGTGTCCGTGCCCGTCGCGGCCGTGCTGTCGGTCGGGACCGCCCCCGAGTCACGCGTCGGGGCCTCGATCCTGGGCGTCCTCGTCGCCCTGGCCTACCTTTCGGCACTCGTCGGCGGCTCGATCGTGCTCTGGCGCCCACGGCCGGTCGAGGACGAGGACCGCGCCGCCTGACCGCCCGGGCCCACGGACGCGGGCCTAGACTCACGACGTGCAGCGCCGCCACGACCCCGCCGACATCTCGTCCGCCGCGCAGGAGTACCTGCTCGCGCTGCGGGTGATGGGCTCCGACGGGCGCATCGCCACGACCGCCCAGCTGGGGCGCCAAGTCGGCGTGAGCACCCAGGCCGCGAGCGAGATGTGCCGGCGGCTCGCCGCCGACGGGCTGGTGGGGCCAGCGACGGGTCGCGGGCTCGTGCTGACCTCCGCGGGCCGGACCGCGGCCGACGCCATCTTCCGCCGGCACGCCCTGCTGGAGTGGCTGTTGACCGCGGTCGTCGGGCTGAGCTGGGCGGAGAGCGACGTCGAGGCGATGCGCCTCCAGGGCGCCCTCTCGCCGCGCGTCGAGACCCGCCTCGACGAGCTGCTGGGTCACCCCGAGACCTGCCCCCACGGCAACCCGATCGACCTCGAGACCGCGCATCGGCGGCCGCCCGGCGTGCCGCTGGCGGAGCTCGAGTCGGGCTCGAAGGCGACCGTGTACCGGATCACCGAAGAGGCCGAGGAGGACGCGGGGCTCTTGTCCTATCTCGAGGCGCGAGCGCTCACGCCGGGAGCCCACGTGACGGTGCTCGCCCGGTCCGAGTCGCTGGATTCACTGACCCTCGACGGTCCGCGCGGGCGGGCGACGCTCGGACTGCGGCCGGCGTCGCTGATCCGGGTGCTGCCGGGAGACGCCGATCCCGCGCTGTTCCATCGGGTGCCCGAGCCGCTCGGCGGCTGACGCCAGCGGCGCGCCGCGAGGCGGCCGACGTCCTTTCGGCCGCGCCGCCCGGTCGTCGGCCGCGCCGCCCGGTCGTCGGCCGCGCCGCCCGGTCGTCGGCCGCGCCGCCCGGTCGTCGGCCGCGCCGCCCGGCGCCGTGGCACCGGCCCCTCACCCACGCCTCAGATGAGTGCTGTCCACGTCGCGCGCCCGAAATGCCGCTAGGAACGCCCCCGGCGAGTGCCTGGGGGCTTTCCGCTCGTGTCGGCCCCGACGTTGTCGGATATCACCACCTCCAGGCGTACGTGATGACGGGCGTGGAGGCGTGACGATGGGGGGTGGAGGCGTGACGATGGGGCGTGGACCGACGCGCAACTCGCGACCGACGACGCGGACGCCGGCGACGGCGGGGGCGTACGGGACGATGCGGGCACCGACGACGCGGCGACCACGAACAAGCGGTCCCGCCAGGCCGGCGCCCGGGCCCCCCATACAATCGGTGCATGCCCGCCGACACCCGCGTCCGCATCGCGCCCAGCCCTACTGGAGCCGCTTCACATCGGGACCGCCCGGACGGCGCTGTTCAACTACCTGTTCGCCCGCCGCGTGGGAGGCACGTTCATCCTGCGGCTCGAGGACACGGACGTCGCACGAAGCACCGAGGCGTTCGAGAAGGACATCCTCGACGGCCTCCACTGGCTGGGCATCACCTGGGACGAGGGGCCTGGCGTGGCGGGGGTCGAGGAGGCGGGACCGTACGCTCCATACCGCCAGATGCAGCGCCTGGACACGTACGCGGATGCGGCCGTCCGGCTGCTGGCCGCGGATCGGGCCTATCCCTGCTACTGCACGCGCGAGCAGCTGGCCGCGGACCGGGCTGCCCAGGAGGCCTCGAGGCAGCCGGCCCGCTACGTCGGCCGCTGCGCGGCCCTGACACCAGCGCAGCGGGCCGCGTTCGAGGCCGAAGGTCGCCGCGCGGCAATCCGGTTTCGCGTCCGGCCGGGCGTCGTCGGCTGGAACGACCTCGTCCGCGACCGGGTCGAGATCGATACCGCCAACCTGGGCGGCGACTTCGTGATCGTGCGGGCCGATGGCACCCCGCTCTACCACTTCACGGTCGTGGTCGACGACGCAGCGATGGAGATCAGCCACGTGATCCGGGGTGAGGACCACGTCAGCAACACGCCCAAGCACATCCTGCTGTTCGAGGCGCTGGGCACCGAGCCGCCGCTGTTCGCCCACCTGCCGCTCATCCTCAACCCCGACGGCACCAAGATGAGCAAGCGCAAGAGCCAGACCGCGGTGTCGGACTACATCGGCCAGGGGTTCCTGCGCGAGGCGCTGGTCAACTACTTCGCGTTCCTGGGCTGGTCGCCGGGCACCGAGGATGACGTGCTCTCGCTCGAGGAGCTCGAGCAGCGGTTCGAGCTGGACAAGGTCCAGAAGGGGGGAGCCCGCTTCGACCGCGATCGGCTGGAGTGGCTCAACGGGCAGTGGATCCGGCGCCTCGGCGACGACGACCTGATCGAGCGGCTGCGGCCGTTCCTCGAGGCGGCCAGCGTCGCGGGTCAGATCGACCGGATGCCGAGCGAGGACGAGGTCCGCGCGCTGCTGCCGATCGTGCGCGAGCGACTGCCGACGCTCGCCTCCATCGTCGACCTCGTCGGCTTCCTGTGGCTCGACGACATCGACGTCGAGCCGAAGGCGATCCTGCCCAAGCGCTGGGATGCCGCGACCACGCGCGGTGCGCTCGGTGCCGCGCGCGAGGTCATGGCCGCGCACGACGCCGTGACCTGGGAGGCCGACGAGCTCGAGCCGCCGCTGCGCGAGCTCGTCGAGGCGCGGGGCTGGAAGGCAGGCGACCTGTTCATGGCGATCCGGGTGGCGGCGACCGGGAAGACCGCGACGCCGCCGCTGTTCGACACGCTGGTCGCCCTCGGCCGGGAACGGACGCTCGCTCGCCTGGACGCCGCCATCGCGAGGCTGGGGGAGGCAGGCAGGGCCTGACCGCGTGCCCATGATCGAGTATCTCGACGACGTCGCGGGGCTCGTGCCCGACCGCCTTCGGGGCGGGTTCTTCGAGGGCTGGCCCGTCCGCCCGACCCCGGAGCGACACCTGGCCCACCTGCAGGGCGCCGAGGCCGCCGGTGTCGCCGTCGACACGTCCACCGGGGACGTGGTCGGCTTCGTGACCGCGATCGGCGACGGCGGCCTGACCGCGTTCGTCCCGCTGCTCGAGGTCCTGCCCGCGTACCGTGGCCGCGGGATCGCGACGGAGCTGGTCCGGCGGATGCTGGCCCGCCTCTCGGACCGCTACTCGATCGACCTCGTCTGCGACCCGGAGCTCGTCCCGTTCTACGAGCGGCTGGGGGGGACGGCGGCGACGGGGGTCCTGTGGCGCAACCGGGCGGCGCTCGCGCCGTGAACGATGCGCCGTCGGCCAATGATGCGCGGTCCGCTAACGATGCGTTAACAGCCGCACCGCACGATGGGCCGCGAATGGCACGCACGATCCTCGTCGTGGACGACGAGACCACCCTGCGGGAGACCCTCGTCGAGGCGCTGGCATCCGAGGGGTACCGCGCCGTTGCCGCGGCCGACGGTCGCGAGGCGCTGGCCCGCTTTCGCGCGGAGCGACCCGACCTCGTGCTGCTCGACCTGATGCTGCCGGAGCTGTCCGGGGTCGAGGTGTGCCGGATCCTGCGCGCCGAGTCCGCGGTGCCGATCATCATGCTCACGGCCAAGGACTCGGAGGTCGACAAGGTCGTCGGGCTCGAGCTGGGCGCCGACGACTACGTCACCAAGCCGTTCAGCCTGCGCGAGCTGACGGCCCGGATCCGGGCCATCTTCCGGCGGGCGGAGCAGGCGGCCGCGAGCGAGGCGCCGCCGACCGTGGACCTGGGCAGGGTGCAGGTCGACCTCGCGGGCCACCGGCTGCTGCGCGACGGCGAGACGCTGACGGTCAAGCCCAAGGCGTTCGAGCTGCTGGCGTTCCTGCTCCGCCACCCGGGCCAGGTGTTCACCCGCGACCAGCTCCTGGAGCACGTCTGGGGCTACGACTACGCCGGCGAGTCGCGCACGGTCGACGTCCACATCCACTGGCTCCGGGCGCAGATCGAGGCCGACCCGGCCGCGCCCGCCTACCTGCACACGGTCCGCGGCGTGGGGTACGTCTTTCGCCGACCGGCCTGACATGGCAGGATCTGGCGCATGACGTCCCGAACGATCGGCCTGTCCGCCGAGGTCCAGGCCTACGTCCAGCGATGGGGGGTCGTCGAGCCGCCCATCCTCGCCCGGCTCCGCGCGGAAACCGCGACGCATCCGCGTTCGTCGATGCAGATCTCGCCCGAGCAGGGCGGCGTGCTCGCGCTGCTGGTGGAGCTGCTCGGCGCGCGACGGTGCCTGGAGATCGGCACGTTCACCGGATACTCGTCACTGGCCGTGGCCCTGGCGCTGCCCGAGGACGGGCGGATCGTGTGCTGCGATGTGTCCGAGGACTACACCTCGGTCGCCCGTCGCTACTGGGCCGAAGCCGGCGTGGCCCACAAGGTGGACCTGCAGCTCGGCCCGGCCGTGGCGACGCTCGACTCGCTGCTCGCCGACGGCTCGGCCGGCACGTTCGACCTCGCGTTCATCGACGCCGACAAGCCGGGCTATCCGGAGTACTGGGAGCGCTGCGTGGACCTCGTTCGTCCGGGGGGCGTGATCGCGGTCGACAACACGCTGTGGAGCGGCCGGGTCGCCGATCCGGCCGCCGACGACGAGGGCACGCGCACGATGCGCCGGGTCAACGAGCGGATTGCCAGCGACCCGCGGGTGCGCCACGTGCTGCTCGCGATCTCGGACGGGATGACGATCGCCCGCAAGCGCTAGTCGCGCGGCGGCGCGCTGATTGCCCGCAAGCGCTAGTCGGACGAGAACAACGCGCCGGTCGGGCGCCTTCCCGACCCGCGCGTCGCGACCGCCCCTGGTCCCGGATCAAGCCTTGGCGAGGATCCGTTCCATCACCTCGGCGGCGTCCTCGGCGGCATCGATCGTTTCCTCCAGCTCCCGGTACAGGTCGCGCAGCTTGATCACCTCGAGCGGGTCGCGCCGCTCGCGGAACAGCCGCCCGATCGCCGCCCGGGACAGCCCATCGGCCTCGTGCTCCAGGTCGTGGACCGTGGCCAGGTACGGGACGAGGTCCTTGCCCCGCTCCAACCGGGTCAGGGCCTCCAGCAGCTGGACCGCCTGCGCGCTGAGGATCCCCACCAGCTGGCGCGCCTCGTCGGTCGGATGCTCGATGCCATAGATGATGAACGTCTCGGCCGAGGCCTGGATCCCGTCCACGATGTCGTCCAGGTGCACGGTCAGCTCGTGGATGTCCTCGCGATCGAAGGGGGTGATGAAGCTGCGCTCGAGCCGGACCGCGATCTCCTCGTCGATCTGGTCGCCGAGCTTCTCGAGGGCCTGGATCTCGGCGACGCGCTCCTCGAGCCGGTCGTAGCTGCCGACCATGGCCTCCAGCTTTCGCGCGGCCTGGAGCAGGTTCTCGCCGTCCCTGATGAACAGGTCGAAGAACTTCTCGTCGCGGGGGATCAGGCGGACCATGGCAGCGCTCCGGTGGCGGTGGCGGTGGCTGGGTTGGGTGGGGTGGGGCGGGTCTGGGCGGTCATGGGCCTCAACCGAGGCCGAGGCGGCTGAGCACGATCCACGTGGCGGCGCCGACGAGGCCCGCGGCGGGGATGGTCAGGACCCAGGCGACGACGATCCGGCGCGCCACGCCCCAGCGGACGCCCCGGACGCCGCGGCGGCGCCGACGCCCATGATCGCGCTCGAGATCACGTGGGTGGTGGACACGGGCATGCCCAAGTGGGCGGTGACCAGGAGGACGGTCGCCGCGGTGGTCTCCGCGGCGAACCCGTGGATCGGCTCCAGCTCCACGACGCGGTGGCCCATCGTGTGCATGATCCGCCAGCCGCCGATCCCGGTGCCGAGAGAGATCGCGGTGGCCGCGATGACGATGACCCACGCCGGCACGTCGACCGTGGGGATGACGCCCGCCGCGAACAGCGCGAGGGTGATGATGCCCATCGTCTTCTGCGCGTCGTTCGAGCCGTGGGCGAACGCCATGTAGCCCGCGGAGAACACCTGCAGGCGACGGAACGGCGCGCCGAGCGGCTTGCGGGCGGCGTTCCGGAAGACCCACGTCAGCAGGATCATCAGCAGGAACGCCCCGATGAACCCGACCACCGGCGAGCTGACCAGCGGCACCAGCACCTTGTTCTGGATCCCGTCGACCTTGAGGGCCCCGGTGCCCACGGCCGCCATCGTCGCGCCCAGCAGGCCGCCGATCAGGCCATGGCTGCTGGAGCTCGGCAGGCCGAGCCACCAGGTCAGCAGGTTCCACGCGATCGCTCCGATCAGGGCCGCGGCCACCACGGCCTGGGTGGTCGACTGCTCGTCGACCAGGCCGGCCCCGATGGTCCTGGCCACGGCCGTGCCCGCGAACGCCCCGATGAAGTTGAACGCCGTCGCCATCAGCAGCGCGTACTGGGGGCGGAGCGCGCGCGTGGCGACCGAGGTCGCGATCGCGTTCGCCGTGTCGTGGAAACCGTTGATGTAGTCGAACACGACGGCCAGCGCGACGACCGCGAGCAGGGGCAAGGTGAGGTGTTCGATGGGGAAGCGGCCCTCGCTGTACGGTCACCGGGCTCGGGCGGGTGGCCGCGGCCAGCATATCGGGCCGGCATCGCGGTTGCTAACGGGCCGATGCACCCCCGTTCACGGGGGTGGGTCATGGTGGCGGCATGCCGATTGGCCACGCGAGCGGGGGCGACCGGCCCAGCGACGCGCGCTGGCCGGCGGTATACGCCCTGCCCGCGAGGATCTTGCGCCGGCGCCTACGTCGGGTAGCCGAACTGAGCCTCCACCTCGCCAATCGACGCCTCGAGGATGGCCAGCGCCTGGTCCATCTCGTCGCGGGTGATGACTAGCGGCGGGGACAGGTTGACGACGTTGCCCATGGCCGTCTTGAAGTTGAGCCCGCGATCGAGCGCGGCGTACATGACCGCCTCCGTCTCCTCGATCGCGCGCTCCCGCGTCACGCGGTCGCGCACGAGCTCGACCCCCATCAGCAGGCCCAGCCCGCGGACGTCGCCGATCAGCGGATGGCGGGCCATGATCTCGCGCAGCCGGCCGAGCGCGTACCCGCCCAGCTCGCGTGACCAGGCGACCAGCCCGCGCGCCTCGATCTCCTCGATCACGGCCCGGCCGGCGGCGCACGACACCGGGTTCTTCTCGTGGGTGTAGTGGCCCAGCGCCCGGTCCGCGGCCACGTTGAGCCCGTCACGGGCGATCAGCGCGGCGAGCGGCATCACCCCGCCGCCGAGACCCTTGCCGATGACCAGGATGTCGGGCACCACGCCGAAGTTCTCGCAGGTGAAGAAGGCACCCGTCCGCCCCAGCGCATGCGGGATCTCGTCCAGGATGAGCAGGGCTCCGTGCCGGTCGCACGCCGCGCGGACCGCCTGCCAGTACTCGGGCGCGGGGATGTAGGGCGCGTTGCGCACGGATTCGGCGACGACCGCCGCCACATCACCTTCCTTGTCGAGCACGTACTCGAGGTACTCGGCGCATGACAGGTCGCAGCCGCCCGTGCGCGCCTGGCACTTGAACGGGCAGCGATACGGCTCGGGCGGTGGCACGTGCTCGGTGCCCGGCATCAGCGGTCCGATGCCCGCCCGGAACTGGGCCTCGCCGCCGATCGACACCGTGTCCAGCGTCCCGCCGTGGAAGGCGTCCCACATCGACACGGTCTTGTGCCGGCCGGTGGCGACGCGGGCAAGCTGGAGCGCCGCGGAGTTGGCCGAGGCACCGCCGGTCGTGAACAGGACCCGGTTGAGGTCGCCCGGCGCCAGCGACGCCAGCTTGCGGGCCAGCTCCACGGCCGGCCGGTTGGTGTAGCGCCGGGTCGAGAACGGCAGCGTGTCCAGCTGGCGCTTGATCGCCTCCACCACTCGCGGGTTGCGGAACCCGACCTGCTGGACCGAGTTGCCGTGGAAGTCCATGTACCGGCGGCCCTGGACATCGGTGATCCAGATCCCGTCGGCCTCCTCGAGCGCGTTGAGGCACGGCGTCGACAGCGACTGGTGGAGGAACCAGCGGGCATCCTCGTCGAGGAGCGCCCGCGTCTCGGGGTCGAGGTTGGCCGCCTGCCACGCCGCCCGTCGGGGCGTCAGGTTGGAGTCGCCCTCGGCCAGCTGCTGTGTGCCGCCGAGCGGCGTGGTCCGGGCGTCGGCGCTCATGGCTGGTCCTCCGCACGTCGCCCCGATCAGGGCCGCTCGCCGCGGGCCAGCCGGGCCTCGATGTCGTCCAGGCAGGGCATCACGTCCGCGATCGTCTCGACCACGTAGTGCGCGCCCTGGCGGCGGAGCATGTCGTCCGACCTGAGGACCAGCTCCCGGCGCTGCTCATATGGGAGGGCCAGGAAGTCGTCGCGCGACAGGGCGACGTAGTTGCCCGCGGCCGACAGGCCGATCGTCCAGCAGCCGGCGTTGATCCCCTCGTCGATGTCGATCCTGGTGTCCCCGATCTTGACCGCGGCCGCGGGCGGGTAGACCCGCAGGTTCTCGAGGTTGCGCAGCACCATCCACGGCTCCGGTCGGCCCGCGGGGACCTCGTCGGCACAGACCGTGGAGTCGGGCACGTAGCCCTGCTTCTCGGCCTCGCGCAGGGCGACGTCCGCCGCGGCGCGCATGAACCCGGTCGTCGAGCCGATCTTGTAGCCGCGGCGCTTCATCTCGTCCACGGCCTGGACCGTGCCCGGGATGAGCTGAGCGTAGCGCTCCATGGCCTCCACCTGGAGCGGCTGGAAGTCGGCGAACATGCCGCGCACGTCGTCCTCGGTCACCTCGGTGCCCTTGGCCTCGCGCCAGCGCTTCGCGACCGCGGGCATCTTCGTGATCGCCCGGATGTGGTCGAGCTTGAACAGGCCCATCGGCGCCCGGGCCTCGTCCATCGAGATCGGCACGCCCCACTTCTGGAACACGTCGATGAACACGACGGCGGGCGCGAACACGCCGAAGTCCTGGGTCGTGCCGGCCCAGTCGAGGATGACCGCCTGGATCGGCCCCCGGTACTCGCGGTGGAACGTGAACCGGGCGGACATCGCACCCTCGGTGTGGGAGCGGTTGGCGGCGGGGGTCTCGGCGATGGCGGTCATGGGCTGGGCCTCCTGTGGGTGGGCTGGACGGGGATCTAAGCGGTCCGGGCGGCCGGGGCGGGCGGGGACGAACGGCCGCCGGCCGCGATCGCCTGCTCCAGGGACGCGATGAAGCCCTCCAGGGCCCCGATCTCGAGGGCGCCCAGGGCACACACGCGGAAGTTGGTCGCGGCGGCGTCACCGAGGCCGGCGTAGATCACGAAGCCGTCCGCCTTGACGGCGTCGTGGAGCGCGGCGTACGGCACCCCTGCCGGCAGCGGCAGGCTGCGGACGGAGCCGGAGCGGTGGGCGGCGGCCACGATGGGTTCGAGGCCCAGGCGCTCGAACGCCGCGTCCAGGTACGCCATCCGCGCCCGATAGTGCGCGATCCGGTGGTCGAGGCCCTCGTCGGCGAGCTCGTCGAGGGCCGCCTCGAGCCCGTAGGTCGCGGGCACGCTGGGGGTGAACGGCACCGTGGACTTCGCCTGGGCGCGCAGGTAGTTGGGGATGTCGAAGTACAGCGAGCGCGGTGGTACCTCGGCCGCCCGGGCCTGGGCTCGCGGGCTGAGCAGCAGGAACGCCACCCCGGGCAGGCCGTGGAGGTTCTTGTTGGCCGTGCCGGCCACGATGTCGATCCCCGACCCGGCGAGGTCCAGCGGCTCCGAGCCGAAGGCGCTGATCGCGTCCACGATCGTGAGCACGCCGCGCCGGTTCGCCTCGGCCGCGATCTCGTGGGCCGGGTTGAGCAGCCCGGTCGTGGTCTCGTGATAGATCACCGACACCGCGTCGATGCCCGGATCGGCGTCCAGCGCTGCGGCCACGGCCGCTGGGTCGATGGGCTCGGTGTGGGCGGCCGACACCGACACCACGCGGTGGCCCAGCCGCTCGGCGATCGTGGCGATCCGGTCGCCGTAGATCCCGTTGCGGCAGGCGAGCAGCGCACGGCCGGGGCGGACGACGGCGCCGGTCATGGCCTCCATGGCGGCCGTGCCGCTGCCACCGATGAGCACGACGGCCCAGTCGTCGGGGACGCCACCGGTCCGCAGCAGCTTGGCCTTGACCCGTGCGAACAGGTCGGTGTACTCGGGCTCCCGGTGGCACAGGTCGGGGCCCGCGATCGCGCGGTGGATGCGATCCGTGACCACGGCCGGCCCTGGGTTGAGCAGCACGCGCTCGCGGTGAGGGCGCGCCGAGCCGTAGAGGGTCGCGTCGATCGCGGCCAGCGCCCCGGCCTCGATGATCCGGTCGGGCTGGCCCGCGAGCAGGTGGCGGCGCCGGTCGGGATCCGCGGGCGCCAGCCCGACGATGGCGCCACAGCCGGCCCGGGCGCCCGCCTCGAGCGCCGCGACCGACGCACCCAGGACGCCCACCCGGCGGACGTCGGTCACGCCCACCGCCCGCATCGCGTCGAGGACCCCGAACGGCAGCGGCGGCGCCGGGGCGCGGACGACCGCGTCGGCCGGCAGGGCCGGTCCGGGTCCGGTCCCCGGCTCGTCGCCGGCCGCGGCCACGACGGCCACGCGCGCCCCGTCGGCCCGGGCGGCCTCGAGCCCCGGACGCAGGGCAGCCGTCAGCCCGGCATCGAGGTCGCCGGCGAACAGGACCCAGACCTCGATTGCCCGGTCGTGGGCCCATGACCGGGCCGTGGCCGCGCTGTCCGCGTAGGGCATTCAGCTACCTCCCATGGCGAGCCGCCGGGCAACCGCCGGCAGGCGCGCGCTATTCTCGATCGTCAGGGTCACGAGGTCCGCCCGATAGCGGTCATCGGACCACTCCAGGGGATGGCCCGACGGCGACAGCGTCCGCCGCCGGACGCGCAGCAGGGGCACGGCCGGGCGAACCGTGAGCAGCCGTGCGTCGGTCCGGCCGGCGGGCACCGCATCGACCGACTGGCGGGCACCGGCGAACACGACCTCGTGCCGGGCGAGCGTCGCATAGATCGACTCCCGCTCGAGGTCCACCCCGGCCACCAGCTCGCCGATATCGGGCGCGAACGACGTCCGCTCGATCATCAGCGGCACGCCGTCCGCGAGCCGGACTCGCACCAGGTGCCACAGGGGCGTCGCGGGCTCCACGCCCAACGCGTCCGCGGTGACCCCGTCCGCGGGCTCGGGCGCGAACGACACGACCCGTCCGGTCGGCGTCCGGCCCAGCGATCGCGCCCACGCCGAGAAGCTGAGCAGCTCGGTGAACGGCTGGGCCAGCTGCGGCTCGCGGACGACGACCGGCTTGGCGCCGCGGCCGCCCACGATCAGGCCCTCCGCGCGCAACGCAGCCAGCGCCTGGCGCACCGTGCCCCGCGAGACGCCGTAGGCGGCCGTGAGCTCGGACTCGGACGGCACCGCCTCGCCGGGCGCCAGCGCTCCGTCGCGGATGGCTCGCCGGAGGGCGTCGGCGAGCCGCCGGTGCAGCGGCATGGCGGGATCGCCGACCAGGCTGAGGCCGTGGCGCAGATCGGCGAACTTGTCCATACAAGTTGGCAGTGTAGCGCAACGCGCAACCGGACGACGGCGGGCGCGTGGAGGGCTCCCCGAGCAGGGAGCGAAGTGTTAACGTCCGGGCAACGTCGCGTTGACGCGAGCGGCCGAGGCTCCGGTGCGTCGGAGGTGGCCGCCCCGTGTTCACCCGGCGCCCTGGGAAGGATCCCCGTCAGGATCCCTTGGAGGAGGAACACAGCGTGAGATCTCGCTTGGGGCGAGTCACCGTCTTCGGCGCGGCGGTCCTCATCGCGGTCAGCGCGTGCAGCAGCTCCGGCGGCGGCGACTGGAAGGCCGCGGCCGACGCGAGCAAGGCCAAGGATGAGGCCACCTCGTTCGCCACCTATGGCATGCCCGACGACTGGGCCAACTACGGCGAATCCATCAAGCAGTTCTGCGACACGAACGGCTTCTCGTGCAACCCGCAGCGGTCGCTGGGCGAGGACATGTCCTCGGCCGAGGAGATCACCGCGTTCGACGCCGAGAAGAACAACCCCAAGGCGATCGTCGCCGACATCGGGATCCAGTTCGCGTCCGACGCCGAGGCCAAGGGCGTCCTGCCGGACTACCTGCCGCCCACCGCCGACAAGCTGGACGCGATCTACAAGGGCAAGAACGGCGGCTGGACCGCGACCTTCGTGGGCGTCCCCGGCTACGTGGTCAACGTCGACTTCCTGAAGGGCAAGGGGATCGCGGTTCCGACGACCTGGGCCGACCTGATCAAGCCCGACTACAAGGGCCTCGTCGGCTTCGGCAAGCCGGGCTCCTCGGGCACCGCCACGACCTCGTTCATCGCCATGAACATCGCCGCCGGCGGGTCGCTCACCGACTTCGGTCCGGGCACCACCTACGGCAAGGCGCTGATCGGGAACCTGGCGTCCTCCGAGGGCAACGCGGACACGTTCGAGAAGGGCGAGGTCCCGATCCAGATCAAGTACGACTTCAACCTGATCGCCCTGGCCAACGCGATGAAGGACAAGGGCGTCAACGCCCAGGTCGTCATCCCCAGCGACGGCTCGATCTACGCGCCGTCGGCCCTGATCTACAACAAGTACGACACGGCCCACATGGACTTCGGCAAGATGTTCGCCGACTGGGTGCTGAGCGACGCGGGCCAGACGGTGTTCGCCAAGTTCGGCGCGCGGCCCATCCGGTCCGTGACCGGTGACCTCAGCCTGCCGGCGGACGCGACCGCGGGCTGGCTGCCGGACGACCAGTACACCAACGTCCAGAAGGTGGACCTGCTCCAGGTCACCATCTCCTCGATCGCCGACATCTGGCAGAACCAGGTCGGTGCCGGCGGCTGACGTCGGTCGACCCGAGCCACCGATGACCGAAGCCACGTCCGGGCGGCCTGCCACGCAGCCCGCCCGGACGGACCGGCCCGGCCGCATCCGCCGGTTCCTGGTCGGGTGGGGACCGGCCCTCCCGCTGCTCGTCCTGGTCGCCTTCTGCCTGGCCGGCCCCGGCCTGGTGCTGGTTGCCCAGTCGTTCACGACCGCCGACGGGTTCTCGCTCGATCTGTGGTCGCAGGTCCTGGGCCAGCCGGTCAACCAGTCGGCGATCGTCACCAGCATCGAGCTGGGGATCGCCGCGGCGACCGTGACCCTCATCTTCGGCGCCCCCGTCGCGTGGCTGATCAGCCGGATGATCAGCGGTCGGCGCGCCTTCTGGCTGGGCATCCTGAACGTCGCCGCCAACTTCGGCGGCATCGGCCTCGCGTTCGCCTACCTCGCCACCCTGGGCACCGTGGGCATGCTGACCCTGGCCATCCAGGAGTTCGGGATCCCGTTCACGCCGCCGCGCTCGAGCTCGTTCGTGGCGCTCCTGCTCGCCTACCTGTACACCAACATCCCGCTGTTCGTGCTGCTCACGATCCCCGCCATGGGCGTCCTGCGCGACGACTGGTGGGAGGCCGCCCAGACGGCATCGGCCACCCGCTGGCAGTTCTGGCGCCGGATCGGGCTGCCGGTGCTGCTGCCGTTCCTGGCCGGCGGCTGGGTGCTGATCTTCACCTGGAGCATCGGGATCTACGGCATCGCCTACGGCCTGGCCGGCCAGTCGGGCGGCACGGCCGTGCACCTGATCACGCTCCAGATCGGCACGGCGCTCCAGTCCGACATCCTGCTCGGGCCGGCCCGGGCCGGAATCCTCTCGGTCGTGCTGATGGTCCTCGCGACCGGATCCCTGCTCGTCTACCGCGCCCTCCTGCGGCGCGGCCTGCGGTGGTTCCGGTGACCGCGGCGACCGCCGTCGGCCCGGTTCGACGGGTGCCGCGGCCCCCTCGGCGGCTGGGCCAGGCGGTGCTGTTCCTGGGCCTGTTCATCTACATCACGCTGCCCGGCGTGGCCGTGCTGCTGTACTCGCTCGCGACCCGCTGGACGGCGAACATCCTGCCCGACGGCTACACCCTCGACTGGTGGGTCTCGACGTTCAGCGATTCCACGATCGTGACCGCGTTCACCACGACGTTCGTGCTGGCGACCCTGACCGCGATCCTGGACATCCTGTTCGTGGTCCCCGCAGCGTACTGGTCCCGCGTCCGCAACCCGCGGATCCGGACCGTGATCGAGCTGTCGGCGGCGATCCCGTTCGCGCTGCCCTACCTCGTGATCGGGTTCGGGCTGCTCCAGCTGTCGGGGATCATTGCTCCCGGCCTGCAGGGCACGTTCCCGCTGCTCGTGCTCGGCCACACCGCGATCGCGTTCCCGTTCCTGTACTGGGCGGTCGACGGCGCGATGGCGGCGGCCGGCGTGGAGCGGCTGTCGGAGGCCGCCGAGACCTGCGGCGCCGAGCCCAGTCCAGATCGTGCGTCGGGTCGTCCTGCCCAACATCCGGCCGGGCATCGTCACCGGCGGCCTGCTCGCGTTCGCGACCAGCTTCGGCGAGTTCGCCATGGTCCAGGTCGTCGCCCGGGGCGTGTACACGGTGCCGATCTGGAGCGCCGAGGCGATCCGTTCCTACTCGGGCCAATCGGGCTCGTTCAACCGGCTCGCGGTCGTGACCGTGGTCAGCTTCGTGGTGCTGTTCGTGCTGTCGGCGGTCGTGGTCTACGTCAACCGCGGCCAGACCGTGCGCCTGCTGCCCGGCGCGGCCACGATGGAGGAGAGAAGCCTGGGATGAGCGGCGTCAGCCTGCAGCACGTGTCCAAGTCGTTCGGTCACGTCCGGGCGCTCGACGACGTGTCGATCGACGTGGCCTCGGGCGAGATGCTGGCGCTGCTCGGGCCGTCCGGCTGCGGCAAGACGACCCTGCTGCGCTCGGTCGCGGGGCTCGAGCACCCGGACGGGGGCGCGATCACGATCGGCGATCGCGACGTCACCCTGGTGCCCACGCGCGAGCGGCCCATCGGGATGGTGTTCCAAAGCTACGCCCTGTTCCCCAACCTGACCGTGCGCCAGAACATCGCGTTCCCGCTCGAGGTGCGGCGGCGGCCGCGGGCCGAGATCACCGCGCGCGTGGACGAGCTGCTCGACCTGGTGCGCCTGGTGCCCCAGGCCGACCGCTATCCGAACCAGATCTCGGGTGGCCAGGCGCAGCGGGCCGCGCTCGGCCGAGCGCTCGCCCCGTCGCCCGACGTGCTCCTGCTCGACGAGCCGCTGTCCGCGCTCGACGCGCTCGTCCGGACCCGGCTGCGGGACGAGATCCGGAGCGTCCAGCAGCGCGTCCGGATCACCGCCCTGTACGTGACCCACGACCAGGCGGAGGCGATGGCGATCGCGGACCGGGTCGCGGTCATGAACCACGGCCACATCGAGCAGCTGTCCGAGCCGTCGGCGCTGTACGAGGAGCCCACGACGCCGTTCGCCGCCACGTTCGTGGGCGGGCGCAACGCGCTGGAGCTCGCGGTCGTGGACGGTCGGATCGGCGTGCGCGACGCGTTCGAGGTCCCGGCAGCGGGGGGACCGGGGGGCAAGGCGATCGCGTTCTTCCGCCCCGAGGACGTGGCGGTCGTGTCCGACGGGTCGGGCGCGGCGGGCGTCGTCGAGCTCAAGATCTACCTCGGCGCAACGACCAAGCTCCACCTGGCCCTGACCACGGACGGGGGCACGGCCCGGATCTCGGCCGACCTGCCCAGCCGGGATGCGTCGGCGATCGAGGAGGGCGACACGGTCCACGTGCGGGTGGATCCGAGCCACATCCGGGCCTTCCCGGTCGATTGACCACGGGCGGTCGTGCCGCCGACGGGCCGCCGGCGCGGGTTCTCCTGCTGGCCCTCGACGGGTTCCCGCACGATGCCCTGACCGCGGAGCGGGCCCCGGTCCTGGCGGGCCTGGCGGCGACCGGCGGCCGGGCGCCCGACGGCGGCATCGCGGCGCTCCCGGCCACGACCTATCCGGGCTTCGCGTCGCTGCTCACGGGATGCGAGCCGGCGCGTCACGGGGTGCGGACGACGAGCCACCGTCCCGGTGCCGTGCCCGGCTGGGCCGGCCGGCGACGGGTCGCCGTGCCCACGCTCGCCGCGGCCGTCGCGACGGCGGGCCTCGAGGCGGCCGCGGTCGTGGGCGACCACCACCTGCACCGCGTGCTCCGGCTGGGGAACCTGACCCGCTGGCCCGCCGGAGGCGAGGTCCCGGAGGGAACCGCCCGGGACGCGCACGGCTACCCGGTCAATGCGGCCGTCCGGGAGCCACTGCTGCGGGTGGCCGCCGAACCCGGCTGGCGGCTCCTGTTCGCCCACCTCAACGAGGTCGACACGCTGGGCCACGACCTCGGCCCGGGGCACCCGGACACGGTCGCCGCGCAGCGCGCCACCGACGTCCTGGCGGGCGAGCTGCTGGACGCCGTCCGTCCGTCGTGGTCGCGGACGGTGGTGATCGTGGTGTCGGACCACGGGATGGAGGCTGCGGCAGGCCGTCCACGGGTGCTGCTCGAGCCGTCCGATCCCGATCTCGCGCCGTGGATCGAGGACCTGATCGCGGACGGCGGCGCGGCCTGGGCCCGCGTCCGGCACGGGGTCGACCCCGGGGCCGCGGGTGCCCGGCTGGCCGAGGTCGACGGCGTCGGCGGGTGGAGCGTCGCGGGTCGTCGACGGCTGCTGCTCACTGCCCGTGCGGGGCGGTCGTTCGCGAGCCGCGCGGGCGGAGGGATCCACGGCGGCCCGGGAACCGCCGGGACGGTCGCGATCGTGGGCGGCGGGCACCCCGCGGTCGCCGGGCTGGCGCCGGCCATCGGGGCGCGACCACCGCGGCTGGCCGACTGGGCACCCACGATCGCCTCGCTGCTGGGCATCGCGCTGCCGGCGGTGGACGGGGCCGACCTTGCCCGCGGTGTCTCGTCGCCGGCTGGGCTACGCTTGGGTTGACGTCGCGCAATCGCCGTGCGGCCGCGCGGCATCGACACCCTGGAGGCGCCCCATGAACCCCAACCGGCTGCTCGCCCGTTCCGGCCAGAGCCTGTGGCTCGACAACATCACGCGCGGCATGCTCGATGACGGCACGCTGCAGCGCTATATCGACGAGCTCGCGGTCACGGGCCTCACGTCGAATCCCACGATCTACGACAAGGCGATCGGCGGCTCCGATGCCTACGACGCCGACGTCCGCGCCGGCGTGGAGCACGGCTCCGCGGCCGAGGAGGTGTTCTTCTCGCTCGCGCTCGACGACCTTCGGCGCGCTGCGGACCTGTTCGCGCCGGTCCATGAGCGAACCGCGGGGGTCGACGGCTTCGTGTCGCTCGAGGTCTCGCCCCTGCTCGCCTACGACGCCGCCAAGACCCATGCCGAGGCGGTCCGCCTCCACGGCCTCGCCGGCCGGCCGAACCTGTTCATCAAGATCCCGGGCACGCCCGAAGGCCTGGGGGCGATCGAGGACACGATCGCGGCGGGGGTGCCGGTCAACGTCACGCTGCTGTTCTCCCCGTCGCAGTACCGGGCGGCGATGGATGCCTACACGCGGGGCATCGAGCGGCGCGTCGACGCCGGGCTGTCGCCCGCGGTCGCCTCCGTCGCGTCGGTGTTCGTGAGCCGGTTCGATCCCGCCGTCGCGGACCTGGTTCCCGCCGACCTGCGCAACCAGCTGGGCCTGGCGGTGGGGCGCAAGGCGTACGCCGAGTACCGCGCCTTCTTCTCGACCGATCGCTGGCTGCGGCTGATGAACGAGGGCGCTCGACCGCAGCGGCTGCTGTTCGCCAGCACCGGGACCAAGGACCCGGCGGCGCCGGACACGCTGTACGTCGCCGGCCTGATCGCCCCGTACACCGTGGACACGACGCCGGAGCCGACGCTGCATGCCTTCGCCGACCACGGCGTGGTCGATCGCGTGCTGTCGGCCGACCCGGCCGAGGCGGACGCGATGCTCGCGCGCTTCGCGGCCGCGGGGGTCGATGTGGAGGCGGTGGGCGCCGACCTCCAGACCAAGGGTGCCGCGTCGTTCGTGAAGTCCTGGCAGTCGCTGCTCACCCGGATCGAGGAGAAGGCGGGCACGATGGCCGCCGCGGCCGGCTGAGGGGTCGGGCCGCCGCGGGCGGCTGAGGAGCCGGAGCGTCGCCGCTGGTCGTTGCTGCGCTGGCCTCCGGCGCAGCAGCCTGGCGGTTCCCGGTCCGCGCCGCTCGCCGGGAGGGCACTCCGGCGGTTCCGGAGACGGGATGCTCTCCGAGCGAGCCATCCGGCGGTTCCGGTCGTACATCGCCGCCAGGCCGCTCCCTGCCAGAGCAGATGGGCGGTTCCGGAACCGCCCTGGGCGCCATATCCGCTGCACTGCTCTCCGGGCGAGCAGCGGCGACCGGGCAGCGGCGACCGTGAGCTCGCAGCGGGAGCGGGGCGACGAGCCGACACGGCGGCCGGGTGCACCCGCGCGCGACCGGCCGGCGCCGGTATCCTTCGCGCCATGCGCCTCTCCCACCTGTTCTTCACCACCCTCCGCGACGATCCCTCGGACGCGGAGATGCCGTCGCATCGCCTGCTCGTTCGGGCGGGCTATGTCCGCCAGCTCGGTGCGGGGATCTACTCGCTGCTGCCGCTGGGCTTCCGCGTCACCAGGCGCGTCGAGCAGGTCATCCGCGAGGAGCTCAACGCGATCGGCGGCCAGGAGATGGAGATGCCGGTCGTCCACCCGGCGGAGGTCTGGAAGGAGAGCGGCCGCTACGCCAAGATCGGGCCGGAGCTGGTCCGGTTCAAGGACCGGGGCGAGCGCGACATGGTCCTCGCGATGACCCACGAGGAGGTCGTCGCGCTCCTGCTCCGCGACATCGTCCAGAGCTACCGGCAGCTGCCGATGATCGTCTACCACTTCCAGACCAAGTTCCGCGACGAGCCGCGCTCCCGTGGCGGCCTCATCCGGGTGCGCGAGTTCGTGATGAAGGACTCGTACTCCTGTGACCTCGACGACGCGGGCCTCGACGTCAGCTACCAGGAGCACCGGGGCGCATACAAGCGGATCTTCCGAGCGGCTGGGCCTGGACGCCATCGCGGTGCGATCCGACGTCGGGATGATGGGCGGCAGCGGGCGCGCACGAGTTCATGGTCATCAACCCGTTCGGCGAGGACACGCTCGTGCTGTGCGACAGCTGCGGCTTCGCCGACAACCAGCAGATCGCGGTGGTGGGGAAGCCCGACCCCGCGCCGGAGGATCTCCTCCCGATGGAGGACGTCGCGACCCCGAACGCGACCACGATCGATTCGCTCGCGACGTCCCTCGGGATCCCGAGGTCGAAGACCGCCAAGGCCGCGTTCTTCGTCACCGGCGACGGCCGGTTCGTCGTTGCCATCGTCCGCGGCGACTACGACGTCAACGAGACCAAGCTCGTCAACCTCGCTCAAGGCGCGTCGGTGGCCTTCGACCGGCGACCGTCGAGGAGATCACCGCGCACGGCATGGAGGCGGGCTACGGCTCGCCGATCGGTGCGCGGGACGCCGTCGTCGTCGTCGACGAGCTGGTCGCCCGCTCGCCGAACCTCGTGGCGGGTGCGAACCGGGTCGGCTGGCACGTGCGGAACGTGAACGTGCCCCGCGACTACACCCCCGACCACATCGCCGAGATCACCAACGTCCGCGAGGGCGATCCCTGCCCCAGCTGCGGCAGCGCCGGTCATGCTGCGCAACGGGCATCGAGGTCGGCAACATCTTCAAGCTCGGCACCGACTTACACGGAGGCCTTCGGGTCGATGTACCTGGGCGAGGACGGCGAGCGCCACCCCATCGTCATGGGCTCGCTACGGGATCGGGCTCGGGCGCAACGTCGCCTGCGTCGTCGAGGCCCACCACGACGAGAAGGGGATCGTCTGGCCGGCCGAGGTCGCCCCGTACCCCGCCCACCTGGTGGCCCTGGGCGCGGAGCCGGGAGCCGCGGGTGACCGAGGTCGCGGAGGCGGCTCTACGCGGCGGCCGGCGCCGCCGGCCCCGACCACGAGATCCTGTACGACGACCGCGACGAATCCCCCGGCGTCAAGCTGACCGACGCCGAGCTGCTGGGGATGCCCTGGATCCTGACGGTCGCCCCCGCTCGCTCGCAGGCCGGCGGCATCGAGGTCACGAACCGGGCCACCGGCGAGCGGAGCGTCCGCCCGATCGAGGACGTCAGGCGTTCGTCACCGGCAAGGCGTCCACGCCCGCCTGACGGGGCGGGCGACCACCGTGCCCGGCCCGCTCCTTCCCGAGGACGACCTCTACGCCCGTCTCGAGGTGTCCCTCGACGCCTCGCCCGAGGCGATCGAGCTCGCCTGGCGGGCGCTCCTCAAGCGGCACCACCCGGACGTCGCGGGGCGGGGACGACGCGGCCCTCGAACGCGCCAAGCGGATCAACGTCGCCCACGACTGGCTGGGCGACCCGGCCCTGCGCGCCCGCTACGACCGCGAGCGCCTGGGGATCGTCGCGGCACGCGGGCCGCGACCGGGTCGGCGTGCGCCGCGGCCGATCGCCGCGCGGCGGGTCCTGGGCTCCCGCGGCAGGCACCCGACCGGCGCCTCGCCGCCGCCCGGGGACGGGCCGGCCGGACCTCGCCCACGGCGACCCGACGCGCGGCTGGCCAGGTTCCTCGAGCGGGTCGGCCGCCTCACCCCGGACGAGCTGGATCGGCTGGCCGCGGCGGAGCCGCCGCCGATCGCGTTCCTGGCCACGATCCGGCGGTTTCCTCACGCCCGACGGCCGCGCGGCGTTCGCAGCGGCCGAGGCCGCAGGTCGTCGGGCGCGTGCCCCCGACGCGCTGGGCCGAGACCGGCGTGCGCGAGGGGCTGTTGGCCGTGGCGGCGGAGCTGGTCCTGTGCCGCGTTCCTCGACGAGCATGCTGGCCGAGCCGTTCCGCGGCCGAACGCGGGACCGGCTGCTGCGCGCCTGGGAGGCGTCGATGGACCAGCCGCGCCACGGGCCAAACGGCCGCGGAGGTCGCGGCTTTGACGCGACCAGGTGCGCGCGGCTCGACCGGCGAGGCGCTGGGCCGCTTCGTGCGAGCGTCCCGGGGATCGCCGTGCGACGAGCGTCCATGGCCGCGCGGCGTGGATCCCGACGAGGACGAGGCGCTGCGGATCTCCGCGCAGCTGGCGGCGCGCGGACGTGGCCGGGGCGATCCCCGTGGACGGCGTCGACCTGGCACCGGCGGCAGGTCGCGCGGCGCGCGGCCTGCTGGCGCGGGCTGGGCCACGTGGCCGCGCTGCGCCACGCGTTCTCGCGGCCCGACGTACGCGGCGGCTGTTGGCGCCGTGGCGGCGGCGCCGGACGCGGCGCTGACCGCGCCGCGACCGGGGCCGGCGGCCGGCCGGGCGTGCGCCGGGCCCGCTGAGCGGCGGGCGAGCGGCCGGGCGGGCGCGCGCGTCTGGCGCTCCTGACGCGCGGCGATCCCCGGCGCGCGGCGGTCCCGGACGCGCGGCGATCCGCGGACTGGCGTCGGCGTGTGCGATGCTCGCCGCCGTGGACGGCATCCTCGTCATCGCGGTCGTCGGCCTCGCGCTCGCGCTGGCCGCGGCCCTCGTCGCGCTGCGCCGGCGCGCCGCCGACCTCGACGCGCTCCGTCGGACGCTGGTCGACCCTCGACGCGCCGTCGCCGCCTGGGCCGCCGGCCTCGGCGCCGGACCCGGTGGACGACCTGCTCCCCGTGGGGCTGCTGCGGCTCGACGCGAGCCGCCGGATCGAGCCGCAAACGACCGCGGCCGACGTGCTGCTCGGCAGTCGCGCCGGGCCGGCTCGCCGGGCGGAGCGTGATGGAGACGTTCCTCGACGCCCGGATCGAGGCCGCTCGTCCGAGGCGTGCCCGGGGCGGCGCCGCGGCCGCGCGGAGCGACCGGGTCGGCGACGGCGAGCCCGGACGCTCGCCTGCGGGCCCGCGCGGCGACCGGCCGCCGGCGATCGTCGTCCTGCTCGAGGACGTCACCGAGCTGCGCCGGCTCCAGCAGATCCGGGCCGAGTTCATCGACAACATCAGCCACGAGCTGCGGACGCCGCTGACGCACCGTGCTGCTCCTGTCCGAAACCCTCGCGCGCGAGGCCGAGGCGCGCCGGCGTCCCGCCCCGGATGCGGGAGCGCATCGCGCAAGATCGAGGTCGAGACCGGGCACCTCGCCCAGATGGTCAACGAGCTGCTGGACCTCGCCCGGATCGAGGGTGGTCGCCCGCTCGCGCTCGCTGACGACGTGGACCTCGGCCGGCTCGCCGGGTGCCTCGGTGGACCGGCTGCGGCTGTTCGCCGAGCGCGCAGGGGGTCGTCGCTCTCGACGCGAGATCGCAGCCCGACCTGCCGCCCGTCCGCGGCGACGAGGACCGGCTCGGGCCAGGTGTTCGTCAACCTCGTCCACAACGCCGTGAAGTTCAGCCCCGATGGCGGCGAGGTGCGCGTCACGCGTCCGCCGCGACGGGCGACGAGGCGTCGCTCTCCGTGGTGGACCACGGAATCGGGATCCCGCGCGTCGACCGGGCGCGGATCTTCGAGCGCTTCTACAAGGCGGATCGCGCCCGCGTGCGGGGTGGCGGCACGGGGCTCGGGCTCGCGATCGCCCGCCACGTGTGGAGGGTCACGGTGGCCGGATCGCGGTCGAGTCCGAAGGAGGGGCGTGGCTCCACGTTCACGTTCGCGATCCCGTCGCCGGCTGCCGCCGTCGATCCGGCCCGGCTGCAGCCGGCGCCCTGCCCGAGGAGCCCGCCGATGGACCGCCTGCACGTCGCGACGCTCAACATCCGCAACCTCGCCGACCGCTGGGAGGAGCGGCTGCCGCTGCTGCTCGCCGACTTCGCGGCGCTCCAGCCGGACGTCATCGGGCTCCAGGAGGTCGTCTACCCGCTGCAGCAGGACCGCCTGCTGGGGGCGGCGGGCGCCGGGCGCTACGCGGCGGTGCGCGGCTGGGCGGGGCGGCCCGAGTACGGCAACAGCGTGCTCGTCCGTGAGCCCCTCGTCCCGGGGGCGTCCGACCGGCTGGACCTGGGTCTCAACCGCGCGGCCCACCGGGTGTGCGTCGCGCTGCCGGGCGGATCCCGGCTCGTGTTCGCGGTGACGCACCTGCACCACGAGGTGGCCGATGCGACGCAGCGCCTGGAGCAGGTCGAGGCGCTGCTCCCGTGGCTCGACCGGTCGCCGGAGCACGAGGCGATGGTCGTCGTCGGCGACTTCAACGCCAGCCCCTCCGAGCCGGCGTACGGCCGCATGGCGGGGGCGGGGTTCCGGTCGGCGCACGCGAGGCCAACGGGACCGAGCCGGACGTGACCTGGCCCTCGGGGCTCCAGGCGCCGGGCATGGACACGGACGGCGAGCCGTACTGCCTCGACTACGTCTGGCTCCGGGGCGCGGTCGAGGCCGAGGAGGTCCGGCTGGTGTTCGACCGGCCCGCGGTCGGCGACGTGACGCTCTACCCGTCGGACCACGTGGGCGTCGCGGCACGCCTGCGGGTAGGGTAGGGATGGCCGGACCGGGGCCGCGGCCGCTCCGCCTCGCGCACCGCGGGGACTGGCGGGTGGCGCCCGAGAACTCGCTCGAGGCCCTGGTCGCGGCGACCCGGCTGCGCGGCTGCGACGGCGTCGAGTTCGACGTGCGGCTCAGCCGCGGACGGCGTGCCGGTGCTGCTCCACGACGAGACGCTCGCCCGGGTCCAGCGGCGGCCGGGCTCGGCGCGCAGACGGACGCGGCGGACCTGCGCGACATCGGCGTGCCCTCGCTCGCCGACGTGCTGGCCGCGCTGCCCGCCGAGGCGTTCCTCGACGTCGAGCTGAAGGGCGAGGACCACGGCCGGCCCACTGCGCAGGTGCTGCGCCGGGGCCGTGGCACGTCCGCCGGAACGGGCGGTCGCTCAGCTCGTTCGAGCCACGCCACCCTGGCCGCGATGGCCGATGCTCCTGCCCGGCTGGCCCCGCTGGCTCAACGCGTCCGACCTGTCGCCCGCCACGCTGTCGCTGGCCGTCGGCCTCGGCTGCCGCGGCGTCTCCGTGCTGTGGGGGGCGATCACCCCGGCGCGCGTCCGCGCCGCGCGCTCGGCCGGGCTCGACGTCGCCGCGTGGACGGTGCAGCGGATCCAGACGTTCGATCGGCTGGGCCGGCTGGGGGTGATCGCCTGCTGCGTGGAGGGGCCCGCGCTCTCGGGGTAGCGGGCCGTGGCAGCCGTGTCGCCCGGCACCCGGTTGGCGGGTAGTACGCTCTGGCGATGAGCGCCGACCCCGCACCGGGCGGGTCCGCTGCGAGCGGCCTCGCGTCCCCGTCGCATGACCCGGGCGACCCGGGCGACCCGGGCGACCCGGGCGACCCGGGCGACCCGGGCGACAGGGTTTCGCTCGTCCTCGAGGCCGGGTCCGCCCGGGCCGTCGTGCTGCCGGGATCGGGCGGCCGCCTGGGCTCCGTGCGCGTCGGCGGGCTGGAGCTCCTGGTCACCGGCAGTCCCGAGGGACCCATCCGCTGGGGCGCGTACCCGATGGCGCCCTGGGCGGGCCGCATCCGCCATGGCCGGTTCTCGTTCGCCGGGCGGAGCTACCAGCTGCCGCTGGGCATGCCGCCCCACGCGATCCACGGCACCGTCTACGACCGGGCGTGGCAGGTCGTCGGGGCGTCGGCCACCCGGGCCACGATCGCGACCGACCTGGACGACCGGTGGCCCTTCCGCGGCCGGGTGGAGCAGCGGTTCGCGATCGACGACGGCGGGCTGGAGGTCGGGCTCTCGCTGGTGGCGACCGACACCATGCCGGCCACGATCGGCTGGCATCCGTGGTTCCGCCGCGTGATCGACCCGGACGCCCCGACGGTGCGGCTGCAGCTCGAGGCCGCGGAGATGCTGGTCCGCGATGCGGAGGGGATCCCCACCGGGGAGCGGGTACCGCCCGGGCCCCAGCCCTGGGACGACGCCTTTACGGGTCTGCAAGCCGACCCGGTGCTCACCTGGCCCGGGCGGCTGCGCCTCGAGCTCGCCTCGACCTGCCCTTGGTGGGTCGTGTACACGGTCCCCGAGCACGCGATCTGCGTCGAGCCGCAGAGCGGCCCGCCGGACGCGCCCAACCTGGACCCGGCGGTGCTGGAGGCGGGCGCGGTCCTCGCGCACACGATGCGCTGGCGCTGGACGCGGCCCTCGAACGGCGGCTGAGGTCGGTCCGGCCGCGGCCCGGATCAGCCGGCCGGAAGGATGTCCGGCGGCACCAGGTAGCGCAGGATCGCGCCGCCGGGCGCGACATCGGGCCCGTCGAGGCCGAGGCGGGCGATCGCCCCCTTGCGCATCGGCAGCTGCGGCGCGCCGACCAGCGCCGCGAGCAGCTCCGAGAACGCCGGGTCATGACCGACCAGGCACGGCCGCGTGGCGCGCCCCGCGTCCCGCAGGATCCGTTCCAGCGTGTCGAGGTCGACCATCCCGGCCAGCCGCTCGTCCTCGACGACCGGCGCGGACACGGCACCCGCGACGATCCGGGCGGTCTCCGCGGCGCGCACCTTGGGCGAGGTGATGAACAGGTCGGGGGCGTCGCCGCGCCCCCCGAGCAGCGCGCCGACCCGCTCGGACTGCCGGCGCCCCTTCTCGGACAGCGGTCGCGCGGCATCGTCGCCCGTCCAGCGGTCGGGGTCGCCGGCGTGCGCGTGACGCAGCAGGTACAGCTCGATCATCGGAGCTCGACCGGCCGCCGGTCGCGGGCGAACCGTTCGATGATCGGCAGCAGCTGGTGGATCCGGCTGCCGAGGCCGGTGAACACGGCCCGGAACGCGGCCAGGCGCTCGGCCTCGGTGCCCTCGACCCGCGCCGGATCCGGGTAGCCCCAGTGCATCGACTCCGCCACGCCCGGGAACACCGGGCACGCGCCGCGGGCGTCGTCGCACACGGTGATCACGTAGTCGAACCGCTGGCCCAGGTACTCCTCGACCGACTTCGAGCGCAGCCCGGCGGTCGGGACGCCCGCCTCCTCGAGCACCCGCAGGGTCAGCGGGTTGATGCCCCTGGGCTCGATCCCGGCCGAATGGACCTCGACCCGGTCGCCGCCGAGGTGGCGCATCAGGGCCTCACCCAGGATCGAGCGCGCGCTGTTGCCCCAGCACACGAACAGGACGCGCACCGGTTCGCTCGCGGTCCCGGACGGCGCCCCATGGTCATGGTCGTGGTCCGGGGCGATGTCGGCCGGGCCGGCGCCAGCGGTCATGGGTTGAGGTCCTCCACCTCGCCCGAGGACAGGAACACGATGTCCTCGGCGATGTTCGTCACCCGGTCCCCGATCCGCTCGAGGTAGTGCGACGCGAACAGGATGCGGGTGCCCGGGTCGACGTTGGCCGGGTCGTCGCGCATCAGCTGGAGCACGTCGTCGAAGATCTGGTGGTACAGCTCGTCCACGTCGTCATCCATCGCCGCGACCTGGCGGGCGGTCGTCTCGTCGATGTCGACCAGCGCCCGGATGATCCCGTGGACGAGCGCCGCCACCCGCTCGCCCAGCAGCGGCATGCGCACGTAGTTCCGGAGCGGCGCGTGGGGCGCCAGCTTGCGCGCCTGCTTCGCCACCGAGCTGGCGTGGTCGCCCATCCGCTCCAGCTCGTACGACACGTGGTCGAGCGTGAGCAGATAGCGCAGGTCGCGCGCGACCGGCTGCTGGGTCGCGATCGTGGCCGCGATCATCGCCGTCGCGGCCCGCTGCACCTCGTTGATCTTGCGGTCGTCGAGGATGACCTGGAACGCCCGCTCGGCATCGTGGGTCGTCAGGGCGTCGATCGCGGCCCGGATCTGGTCCTCGACCAGCGCGCCCATCCGGAGCACGCTGTCCTTGATCTCCTCGAGCTCGCGGTCGTACTGCTGCCGGCGCGGGTGGCCGAGGCTGGGGGGCAGGCTCTCCGGGTGGCCGGCCAGGGCCGAGGAACCCCGCTCGTCCGCGGCGTGGCGGTTGTCGGTCATCGTCGTCTCCCGTCTCAGCCGAACCGGCCGGAGACGTAGTCCTCGGTCAGCTGGTTGACCGGGTTGGTGAAGATCGTCGTCGTGGCGGCCACCTCCACAAGGTACCCGGCCCGATCCTCGCCCATCGTGAAGAACGCAGTCTGGTCGCTCACGCGGGCCGCCTGTTGCATGTTGTGGGTCACGATCACGATCGTGTAACGCTCGCGGAGCTGGGCCATCAGCTCCTCGATCCGGAGGGTGGCCACCGGATCGAGCGCCGAGGCGGGCTCGTCCATGAGCAGGACCTCGGGATCCACGGCCAGCGCGCGTGCGATGCACAGCCGCTGCTGCTGACCGCCGGACAGCGAGGTCCCCGGCTGCTTGAGCTTGTCTTTCACCTCGCCCCACAGCGCCGCCGACCCGAGGCAGCGCTCGACGGTCTCGTCCAGCTCGGCCCGGGGATGGCGACCCGTGAGCCGCAGCCCGGCCACGACGTTGTCGTAGATGGACATGGTGGGGAACGGGTTGGGGCGCTGGAACACCATGCCCACGACCCGTCGCAGCTGGACCGGGTCGACGTCGGCGGCGTAGAGGTCCAGCCCGTCGAGCAGCAGCCGGCCCTCGATCCGCGCCCCGGGGATCAGTTCGTGCATCCGGTTGAGCGAGCGCAGGAAAGTGCTCTTGCCACAGCCCGAGGGCCCGATGATCGCGGTCACGGCATGCGGCCGGATCGTCATCGACACGTCGCGCACGGCCCGGAACGTGCCGTAGTACGCGGACAGGTCCTCGATCTCGATCCGGCCGGTCGCCGGCTCCGCGGAGCTGTCGGGCGCGGCCGGCGGCATCGACGGACGCGTCTCCACCCGTGGGGGCATGGGCGCCGGCCGGCGGACCGCGACCTCGTCGGGTTCCCCGCCGCCGTCGGACGCCCCGACGGCGCCCGAGGCGCTCCCGGCGGAGGCGTCGAGCGCGGTCCCGGTGGTCGGATCGGACAGGTTCACGGACATCGCTCCCTCAGCCGGCACGCCGGCCCCAGGTCCGGAAGCGGACCAGGACGTTGATCGCCAGCACGAACACGAGCAGCAGGAACGCCGCCCCCCATGCCTGGCGGTTGAGCGCCTCGTACGGCTGCCGGGCATTGACGTAGATGAACAAGGGGAGGGCGTCCATCGGGCGCCCGAAGTCGCCGACGTTGACCAGCCGGCTGCCGAGGGCGGTGAACAGCAGCGGCGCGGTCTCGCCCACAGCGCGCGCCACCGCCAGCATCACGCCGGTCAGGATCCCCGCGAGCCCGGTCGGGATCACCACCGACAACACGGTCCGCCACACGGGCACGCCGAGCGACAGCGACGCCTCGCGCAGCGTGCCCGGCACGATCTTGAGGATCTCCTCGGTGGTGCGCATGATCACCGGGACCATGATCACGGCCAGGGCCACGCTCCCGGCAAAGGCGTTGTACTGCTTGAACGGCAGCACCAGGAACGTGAACACGAAGATGCCGACCAGGATCGACGGCACGCCGACCAGGACGTCCGCCGCGAACCGGATGACGCGCGCGGACCGCCGGGAGCTGAACTCGTTGACGTAGACGCCGGCGAGGATGCCCACCGGCACCGCGATCACGGTCGCCAGCCCGACGAGCTGCAGCGTGCCCAGGATTGCGGCCACGGCGCCGCCGCCCACCCCCAGCGCGCGAGGCGGCCTGGTCAGCAGGTCGAGGTTCACGGCCGCGATGCCGTTGACCGTCACGAACGCCACGATCGCGGCCAGGGGGATGACGCAGGTGATCGCGGCCAGCAGCGCCACCAGCCGCATCGACCGGTCGGCAAGGGCGCGCCGACGATCGGTCGCGGATCGGACGAGCGCGCTTCGAACGGGGACGACGGTCGACGATGCGGTCATCGGGTCAATCCGCGGCCACCGCGCCGGCCACCCGCCACACGAGCAGTCGCGCGATCACGTTGAGCAGGATGGTGATCACCAGCAGGATCAGCCCGAGCGCGATCAGGCTCGAGGTCTGGACGCCGACCGAGGCCTCGTTGAACGTGGTGGCGATCTTGGACGCGATCGTCTGCGCCTGGTCGAACAGCGAGGTGGGGATCGCCTGGGCATTGCCGATGACCATGGTCACCGCCATCGTCTCGCCCAGGGCGCGACCGAGGCCCAGGATGATCGCGCCCACGATGCCCGACCGGGCGGACGGCAGGACCGCCCGGCTCACCACCTCCCAGCGGGTCGCGCCGAGCGCGAACATCGCCTCGCGCTGGGTATCCGGCACGCTGCTGATGACCTCGCGCGAGACGGACACGATGGTGGGCAGGATCATGATCGCGAGGATCACGCCGGCCGCGAACAGGCCGATCCCCAGCGGCGGACCCTCGAACAGGGGGATCGAGTCGCCCAGCGTGCTGACGAAGAACGACTCGACCGTCGCCTTGAGCAACGGCGTCAGGATGAACACGCCCCACAGCCCGATGACCACCGAGGGGATCGCCGCGATCAGCTCGATCAGGAACGTCAGCGGCAGCGCCACCCGGCCGGGGGCGAGCTCGGCGAGGTAGATCGCGGTCAGCAGCGCGATCGGGGTGGCGATGACCAGGGCGATCGCCGACGAGAACAGGGTGCCCACGATGTAGGGCAGCGCGCCGTAGATCCCCGCCACCGGGTCCCACGTGGTGCCCGCCACGAAGTCCAGGACCCCGAAGGCCTGGAGCGCGAGCAGGCTGCTCAGCGTGAGCATCGCGCCCAGGGCGACCAGGATCCCGATGATCGCCGCCGCCCCGAGCCCGGACGCGCCGCGGAACAGCCGGTCGGCCAGCCTGGCGGGGCCGGTGGCCAGCTGTCGGGCCGGTTTCACGCTGGTCGTCATGGGCGAACCTCGTGGCGCTGCTCCAGGAAGGGTAGCGCTGTCCGGGAACGAACCGACCGACCCCGCTCCGAGCTGCGGGGCCGGTCGGCCGGAGGAGGGAAGGCGGGGTTACGGCCAGACGGCGCTGCCGGCGGCCATGATCTTGTGCAGCTCGTCGAGGGCCCGCTGCTGGATCGGGGCCGGCAGCGGGGCGTAGCCCAGGCCGTCCTCGTCCGCCTGGCCCTCGGTCAGGGCCCAGTAGGTGAACGCGACCATGTCCTGCGCCTTCTCGGCATCGGACCAGTCGACCGGGATCAGGAGGTACGTGTAGGACGCGATGGGGTACGTGTTCGCCCCCGTGCCGTTGATGATCGGCGCCTGGCGGAAGTCGGCCGGGAAGTTCGGTGCGGCGGCCTCGGCGGCGGCGGTCACGCCCCCGGTGCTGCCCGCGACGAAGCTGCCGTCGGCGTTCTTGACCTTGGCCGAGGCGAGGCCGGTCTGCGCCGCGTAGTTGAGCTCGACATAGCCCACCGCCCCGTCGGTCTGCTTGACCCCGCCGGCGACGCCGTCGTTGCCCTGGGCACCGATGCCGGTCGGCCAGTTGACCTCCTTGCCCGCGCCGACCTTGGTGTGCCAGTCGGGGCTCACGGTGTCGAGGTAGGTCGTGAACGCGTTCGTCGTGCCCGAGCCGTCGGAGCGGTGGACGACGGTGATCGCGGTGGCGGGCAGCGTGGCGCCGCTGTTGAGGGCGGCGATCTTCGGGTCGTTCCAGCTGGTGATCGTGCCCAGGAAGATCCCCGCGATCGCGTCGGCGTCGAGGTTGAGGTCCGTGACGCCCGCGATGTTGTAGGTGACGACCACGGCCCCCAGCGCGGTCGGGACGTGGAGCAGGGTCACGCCGGCCGGCAGGGCCGCGATCTCCTCGTCCTTCATCGCGGCGTCGGAGGCCCCGAAGTCCACGGTCTGCTCGGTGATGGCCTTGATCCCGCCGCCCGAGCCGATCGCCTGGTAGTCGAACTGCACGTTGCCGTGCAGGCCGGTGTACTTCTCGAACCACACCTGGTACAGCGGCGCCGGGAAGGTCGCGCCGGCACCCTGGATGGTCACGTTGCCGGTGCCCGGCTGGGGCGCCGTCATCGCCGGCGCGGGGCTGCCGGGAGCCATGCTGTCGGCGGCCGAGGTGGCCGGCACACTGTTCTCGGTCGCGGTCGTAGCCGGGGCGGGCGTCGAGCCGGAGCTGCTGCAGGCGGCCACGAACATCGTGGCCGCGAGTGCCATGGCTCCGACTGGCCGGATCGAGCTGACTGTCACCGAGACTCCTCCGAAGGCCGGAACGCGGGGACACGCGCGCCGGGTTGTTCCCTTGCCTCACCACGCCTCACGATCGGTCGCGGCCGTCAACGGTGGATGTGCGGCGTGTTAAGCGCTCGTTAACGCTGGGCCGGGTCGAGCCGGTAGCCGACCCCGCGGACCGTGACCAGGTGGACGGGGTGCTCCGGGTCGGTCTCGACCTTCGACCGCAGCCACCGGACGTGGACGTCCACGGTCCGGGAACCGCCGTCGTGGCCGGGGCCCCCAGACGCGGGCGAGCAGCTCGTGCCGCGTATACACGCGCCCCGGATGGGCGGCGAGCAGGGCCAGCAGCCCGAACTCCTTGGGACGCAGGTGCACGATCGCGCCGTCCCGCCGCAGCTCGTGCGCCGCGAGGTCCAGCACGACCGGGTCCCGTCGAACCCGAGGTCCAGGGCGACCAGCCGGGCGGCGACGGCGTCGGGCGGTGCGAGGTGAACGGCGCGCATCGTCGGCCGCCGGCGCCGCTCGTCGGCCACCAGGTCGATGGCCGGCCGATCGGCCGGCGGTTCGGCGCATACGACGATCCTCGGTCGTTCCGCGAGCAGCAGGTCGCGGAAGCGTCGCGGGTCGCCGACGACGCGCACGATCGGCGATCCCACGCGGCCTGGGATCTCGGTCGCCTCCCATCCGTGGCCAGGATCAGCCACACCGTGCGCGCGGTCGTGGCCCGCACGGGTGGCGTCCGGGGCGAGGGTGCGGATCCGGTTCCGGGACGGCGACCACGGGGTCGACCATCGTGCGGGCCGGTCAACGGGTTGTGGCGGGCCAGTTAACGATCGGTCAACGCGCCGGTCGGCACACCGGGGCCGCGCGGCTGGGCCGGCTGGGGCAGACTGGTCGCCAGCGGGCGGGCGGTTCGATGCGCTGGACGTGTGCGAGGAGCGGCGACGATGGACAACGGGGAGGCCGAAGCGACCCGCGACGCGGCCGAACCTTCGGGCCCGACAACCGCACGCCCCGCCGGCTCGACGGTCACCGGGGCCGAGCACAAGCGTGCGAAACAGGCCGCGAAGGCCGAGCGAAAGCAGGCGAAGCGTGCCGCCAAGGCCGAGCGCAGGCAGGCGAAGCGGGCCGCGAAGGCCGAGCGCAAGCGTGCGAAACAGGCCGCGAAGGCCGAGCGCAGGCAGGCGAAGCGCGCCGCCAAGGCCGAGCGCAGGGGCGCAGGGCAGGGCCCACGGGCCGAGGTCGCAGCGGCGGTCGCATCGGACCTCGCCACCGACCTGGGCGAGATGGCGGGATCGGTAGCCGCGGCCGCCGGGGCGGTGCTCCAGGAGGTGGCCGGCCTCGTGCGGCGCGCGGCCGAGCCGGCGGCATCGCGGATCGTCGAGCGGGTCACCCTTCGCGAGGAGTCGCCGTTGAGGCGGGAGCCCAGACCCGCGCCCGTGCCCGAGCCCGAACCCGCGCCTGCGCCCGAACCCACGCCTGCGCCCGAACCCACGCCTGCGCCCGAACCCGAACCCACGCCCGCGCCCCAGCTTCTCGCAGCGCCGGAGCCGGTCCGCCTGCTGCCGCCGGTCGCGAGCCCGATCGCCGTCGTGGCGCCTGGGGCCGTGATCGGCGCCGCGGTCGACATCGGCGCCAACAGCGCCCACCTGCTGGTCGCCGCGGCCGGCGGACACCGGGTGGAGCCGCTGCTCGACGAATCCGTGTTCCTCGGCCTGGGCGATCGCGTCACCGGGGACGGCTTCATCGGAGCCGCTGCTCGCGAGGAGCTCGTCCAGGCGCTCGCGACCTACGCCGACACCGCCCGGCGGCTGGGAGCGCGGGACATCCTGTTCCTGGGAACCGAGCCACTCCGCCGCGCCGCGGACGCCGCATCCCTCGTCCACTCGGTGGAGACGCGGACCGGCGTGCCGCTCCACGTCCTCGGCCACGACGAAGAAGCGATGCTCACCCTGCTGGGCGTCACGCTCGGCACGGCGATCACCGCCGAGACGATGGTCGTGGACATCGGCGGCGGCAGCTGCGAGCTGGTCATCGCCGGACCGGGCCACCCGGTTCGCGCGGCCGGCGTTCGGCTCGGCTCTGCAACGCTGACCCAGGCGCTCGTCCGGTCCGACCCACCCACCCTGCCCGAGATCGAGGCGATGCGCGAAGCCGCCCGCGAGGCGCTCGCGGGCGCCCCGTCCGCGGAACCCTCGGACCTGGTCGCCGTGGGTGGGACCGCGTCCAACCTCCTCCGGCTGATGCCCGCCACGTCGCTCGATCGCGTGCTCACCCGGCGCCGTGTCACCGTCGCGCTCGCGATGCTCTCCGTCCAGCGCAGCGAGGAGGCGGCGGAGCGACACCTGCTCCGGCCGCAGCGGGCGCGGGTGCTGCCGGCGGGCGCCGTGATCGTCGATGCTGTGCTGGAGCGGTACGCGACGGACCGGCTGCGAGTGGTAGAGGAGGGGATCCGCGAGGGGGCTGTGCTGGCGGCCGCGGCAGCCGGCCCGGCGTGGCGGGATCGCCTGCCGGTCCTGGTCGAGGGCTGGGACGAAGGGGCGCCACACCCGGACTGAGCCCGGGCCGCCGAGGCGGCGAGCCCACCGGGCCCCTGGAAGGCCGGCCCTCAGAGACCAGCGACGAGGCGGCCCAGGGCGCGCCGGTAAGCCAGGCTCGACACCCCTCGCCAGGGCGGGCCCACGGTTCGCCGCAGCCGGGCCAGCTCGCGCTCGCGGTCGACCAGGTAGCGGCCGATCGCCGCGCTCTCGAGCTCGGTGAGGTCGCCTGCATGCTCGACGAGGAAGGCCCGCGCCAGTCCGGCCGCGACGTCGGCGTCGTGGAGCCAGCCGAGATGATCCTGGAGCGCGACGACCTTCTCGATCAGCGGGCCGGCCTCCCGGCCGAGCGCCTCGCGGACGAACTCGAGCGTGTAGCGAAGCCACTTGGCGGCGATCCGCAGCTCATGGAGCGTCGCCACGTCGGCCCAGCGCATGCACGGGCTCGTAGGCGCGCACCGCCTGGTACGCCGCCCAGATGCGGGCGGGCATGGTGTCGCGCACCCGGTGCGGCTCGGTCGGCCCGACCGGCGAGCACGTCCTGTCCCTCGGCCTGGACGAAGGCGAGGTAGCCGTCGAGCCAGCGGCGGTAGCCGTCCGAATCGAGCTCCCGCACGAGCACGGCCCGGGCGGCATCGCGCCGCTCGCGCCACGACCGGACCAGCGGTTCGAGCGCCGCCGCATCTGCCTCGCCCTGGCGCGACCGGTACGCCTCCGCCGCCTCGATCAGGACGTCCAGGTCCCGAACCGCGCCCAGGTCCTGCGGCGACGCGTCGGAGGCGCTTGCGGTGCCGGGCCGTGCGGCGCTGGCTCGAACGCGTCGCCGAACACCCGCCAGGCAGCCCGCTGGCGACGCGTCGCGACACGCATGCCGTGGAGCTCCTCGGGACCTGCCCCTCGCGGGTGCCGGGCTCGCGGGCGACCATGCGCGCGAGGTGGAACCGCAGGACCTTGCGCCCGGCCTCGGCGACGTGGTCGTCGGCGAGGACCCCGGGCGACTTGGCCACCAGGATCCGTGGCGGCTCGGGAACCTCGGCGGGAACCGGCACCGCCGCGGTCCCCGGCACGGACGGGGTCTCGGGCACGGACGGGGTCTCGCCCCCCGCCCCAGGCTCGCCGGCATCCGCCGGGCGCGTCCCGCCGGCGGCGGGCCCGATCGTGATCGCGACGGCGGCAACGTCCTGGCGACGCCGGCGGGCCATGACCTCCACCGGGGCGGCCGGCCCGGGGGTTCCTCGCGCCGGACGGCCTCCAGGGCCCGTTCGAGCTTGGAGCCATCGACCGCGACCAGCTCCTCGTTCTCGGCCAGTCGCTCGGCCAGCGGCTCCAGCGCCGCCTCGTCGCCATCGCGAGCTCGATCTCGAGCTCCGCGAACCGCTCCACCACGCGATCACCGACCAGCACCTCGACGTCGTCCACCGACACCTCGACCGTCGGCCGTCCGCCCGTACTGCCGCTTGCGCCGGACCTGGCGGAGGGTCACGAGGTCCACCAGCGGACGATCGCCGATCAGCGGTGACCAGCGCGTCGCGCGCCGCGGACGGTGGCCAGGCGGTGGGCGGGGTGCCGATGTCGGCCGGGACCCTCCAGCTCCTCGCGCCGGTGGGCAGCGCCCCCGTCGTCGAGCCGGCGCAGGCCCTTGAGCGTGATCACGGCGCGACCGCCCGTCTCGCGCAGGCGACCCGCGAAGCCGGCCGTGGCCAGCGCCCCGTCCGCGGTGTCCACGTAGCGGTCCTCGTGACGGACGGTCTCGGCCGGTCCGAGCGGCACGAACCCGGCCAGGCTGTCGGCGGCCAGCAGGCGCTCGCCGGTGGCCGGGTCGGTCATCCGGTACTTGAGCTCGACCTCGATCGGGGTGCGGTCGGACGACGGCGCGGCCGCGGCCCCGGGCGCCGTGCCAGCGGGCGGCCTGCTGCCGGCCGGTGGCGTCTCCGGGGTCACGCGCGGGGATCCATCGATCCGGCATGCGCGTGCGGCCGGCGGGGCACGTCGGCCATCGCGGCGGCCAGCGCGGCATCCTCCTTGAGCATCGCGAACGTGTCGACCGTGCCGATCCACCGATGATCCAGGACCTCGGTCCGATGCCAGCGGCCGTCGGAGCCGAGCTGCCACGAGCGCCGGTCGTCGGCGAGCATGACCTCGATGATCCGCGGCCAGGCGCGCCGGGCCTCGTGGTCCTCGACCGGCGTGACCGCCTCGACCCGCCGGTCGAGGTTGCGCTCCATGAGGTCGGCGGAGCCGATGTACCACTCGGCCGATCGCCGCCGTTCGCGAACATCCAGATCCGCGAGTGCTCGAGGAACTCGCCGATGATCGAGCGCACGCGGATGTGCTCGGACACGCCTGGCACGCCCGGCGGACCGAGGAGCATGCCCGCGCACGATGAGGTCGATCTCGACGCCCGCCCGGGACGGCGCGGTACAGCGCCTCGATGAGCCGGGTGTCGACGATCGAGTTGACCTTGAGCACGATCTCGCCGCCGCGGCCGGCCCGGGCGTTGGCCGATCTCGCGCTCCACGATCTCGAGGAACCGGCGAGCGGAGGGTGATCGGCGCGACCAGCAGCCGACGGAACGACGCGCTGGCGGGACAGGCCCGTCAGGACGTTGAACAGGTCGGTGACGTCGGCGCCGAGCTCCTGGCCGGCACGTGAGCAGGCCGAGGTCACGTATAGCCGCGCGCGGTCTTGGGGTTGTAGTTGCCCGTGCCGATGTGGACGTAGCGCCGCAGGCCGCTGCCCTCGCGCCGGACGACGAGGGCGACCTTGGAGTGGGTCTTGAGCCCGACCAGCCCGTACACGACGTGGGCGCCGGCCTGCTCGAGCTTGCGCGCCCAGACGATGTTGGTCTCCTCGTCGAAGCGGGCCTTGATCTCGACCAGCACGACGACCTGCTTGCCCTGCTCGGCCGCCCGGATCAGGTCCCGCACGATCGGCGAATCGCCCGACGTCCGGTACAGGGTCTGCTTGATGGTCAGGACCTCGGGGTCGTCGGCAGCCTGCGCGATGAAGCGCTCGACCGAGGCGGTGAAGCACTCGTACGGGTGGTGGACGAGGATGTCGCCCGGCGGATGGCGGCGAACATGTCGGCCGGCTCGTCCTCGTCGGGCGGCAGGAGGCGCGGCGGCGATCACCGGGGCCTAGACGGGCAGCCTTCAGGTCGGGCCGGTCGAGGGCGACGAGCTGCCACAGCGCCGTGAGGTCGAGCATGCCCGCGATCTCGTAAGCAGTCCTCGTCGCGGAGCCCGATGCCCTTGAGCAGGATCGACGCTCGTGCCGCCGGCATGGAGCGCTCGACCTCGAGCCGCACGGCCTCCCCGAAGCGCCGGCGCCGGAGCTCCTCCTCGATCGCGAGCAGGAGGTCGTCGGCCTCGTCCTCCTCGATCGCGAGGTCCGCGTCGCGGGTCACCCGGAACAGGTGCTGTCTCGAGGATCTCCATGCCCCGGAACAGCTGGTCCAGATTGGCCTCGATGACCTGGTCGAGGAGCACGAACCGTGCCGCTCGACGAGCGAACAGGCGGGGCAGCAGCGGGCGGGATCTTGACCCGCGCGAAGCGCCGCTCGCCGGTGTCCGGGTCGCGCAGCCCGACCGCGATCGAGAGCGACAGGGTGCTGATGTACGGGAACGGATGGCCGGGGTCGACCGCCAGCGGCGTCAGGACCGGGAAGATCTCGTCGTGGAAGCGCTCGGCGGAGCGTCATCGTGGTGCTCGGGCACTTCGTCGATAGTCGACGATCTAGAGGCCCTCGGCGGCAAGCTCGGTCCGGAGCGAGGCCAGATGGCGGCTGGTCGGCGAACGAGCTCGAGCACACGCTCGCGGGTCGCGTCCAGCTGCTCGGGCCGGCGTGCGCCCGTCGGGTGAGTGGTGCGCGACCCGGCCTGGTGCTGGCGCGCAGGCCGGAGACGCGGACCTGGAAGAATTCGTCGAGGTTCGAGGCGAAGATGGCGAGGAACTTGGCGCGCTCGAGGAGCGGGTTGCGTTCCTCGCGGGCCTCGTGAGCACCCGCGCGTTGTACTCGAGCCAGGACAGCTCGCGGTTGAGGATCGGGCCCGTGCTGGTCCTGGCCGGGCGCCGCCGAGCGCGGCCGGTCGCGCGGGGTCCGGGTGCGGGACGTACGGCGGTCATGGTCCTCACGGCGCTCGAAGCGGAGGGCGGGGCGCTTCCGCGGCTCGCGGCCGCCGTCACGCCGATCCCGGCCGGGCGGCCGAGAATACACGGCGGCGTGCGGCCGGCCCCCGGCCGACGGCCCGCGACGGCATCCGATCGGAGCGCGGTGGCCCCTGGCGGCCTCGCCCCCGACGGCGGGCAGGGCTCAGCGCTCCGGCACGTACCGCTGCTCGCCGGTCCGCGGGTCCAGGAACACGCGCATCGGCCGCCCGTGGTCGGGTCGACGAAGCCCTCGTCGGTGGGCCGGAAGCGGCGGTCGGGCATCGCCGTCTCCCCGCCGCCCGGGCCGGTCCCGCCGCCTGTCCGCTCGGCCTCGTGCGACCGGTAGCGCCTTCGCTCGAGGATCGCCACCGCGAGCAGGCACCGCGCCCAGGACGAACAGGAACAGCGCGCCCGGGGCAGCGCCGGACGGCCCGGCCGAGCGCGGCGATCCCGAGCCGAGCCAGGAGCACCAGGACCCCCAGGCCGCCCGGCCCGAACCGCGCGATCGTGACCCCCATCGGCGCTATTCGAGCGGCTGCGGCGTGCTCGCGTCCGGGGTGACCACGACGGCCGTGCCGTAGGCAACGATCTCGGACATCGTCCGGCCGAGCTCCGAGCAGTCGAAGCGCATCGAGACGACCGCGTTGCCGCCGGCCAGGGTCGCGTTCTGGACCATCCGGTCGAGGGCCTGGCGGCGGGTGTCCTCGAGCAGGCTCGTGTACTCGTGGATCTCGCCGCCCCCGATCGAGCGCAGCCCGGCCATGAAGTTGCCGCCCAGGCCGCGGCTGCGGACCACGAGCCCGAACACCTGGCCCTTGGTCTCGGTCACCCGGTGGCCCGCGATGTACGGGGTGGTCGCGATGATCATCGAGCGCCTCCGTGCCAGTGCGGCTCGCCGGCTCCGGCCCGGCCGGGAGCGGCCGCGTCGTCCGCGTGGTCCGCGTGCCGCTGGGCGCGGTCGCGCGTGCACTCCGGGCACGGACACTGGTCGCGCAGCAGCGTGAACGCGTAGAAGCCGGTGTGGTGACCGTCGCCCCAGGTGGGCTGGATCGCGTAGCTGCCCACCAGCTCCACGTCGACCAGCCGGGTCTGGTCCGGCGTCAGCGTCGGGTTGGTGTCCAGCCAGCCCGGCTGGCCGGCCTCGCCTCGGCAGTACGCGCACGGGCAGAGCCAGCGCAGGGTGACGGTGTCGTAGGCCGTCCGGTGGCCGTCGGCCCACTCGAGGGTGACGGTTCCCGCGGCGCGGTTGGCATCGATGCGCACCGGCGTCGTCCGGCTCGTGTCCTGCACCTGGCGATCGTACCTTGGATCACTCCCTGGCCATTGGGGCCTCAGCCGCCGATGACGCGGGCCAGCAGCGCGAACCCGTCGTCGGTGCCGGACCACCGGCGGCGGATGCCGTCGAGGCCCACGCGTCGCCGCACGTAGCGCATCGCCACCACGGCCACGACGACGTCGTCCAGCGGCCCCAGCCCGGGGATGAACTCGGGGATGAGGTCGATCGGGGACACGATCCAGGCGACCAGCCCGACCAGCACCAGCCGCGCATCGAGGGGGACCGACCGGTCGCCGATCATCGCGCGCAGCAGGCGGACCACGTCGGGGACCAGCCGCAGCAGCTCGCGCGCCGGCACGCCGCGCGGTCGCAGCAGCCACAGCACACCGAGCAGGACAACCCACGCCGCAGCCAGCGCCGCGAGGATCCCGATCACCGGCTCCATCTGCCGATGCTGCCACAAGGCGACCGGGACCATCACCGGTCGAACGGGCAGGACCATCCCTCAATGGCTCGCCGGGGTCCGGCCGCTATGCTCGGGGCGGATGATCGTCCTGATGATTCGGCCTCGCTCCGGGCAGCTGCCCGCATGACCCTCGTCGTCGACCACCTGACCAAGCGGTTCGGGTCCGTCGTTGCGCTCGATGACCTCGTGTTCGACGTGGCCCCCGGCCAGGTGTTCGGCTTCCTGGGCGCCAACGGGTCGGGCAAGACGACCACGATGCGGATCGTGCTCGGGGTGCTCGAGCCCGATGCCGGCCGGGTCACCTGGCAGGGCATCGAGAGCCACCGGCTGCCGCGGTCCACGTGGGGCTACCTGCCGGAGGAGCGCGGGCCTGTACCCGCGGATGCGGGTCGTGGAGCAGCTCGTGTTCTTCGCCGGGCTGCACGGCGTCCCGGCCGACCGCGCCCGGGCCGAGGCGACGGCGTGGCTGCGGCGATTCCGGCGCGGAGGATCTCGCAGAGCGCAAGGCCGAGCAGCTGTCGAAGGGCAACCAGCAGAAGATCCAGTTCATCGCGGCCGTCCTCCACGACCCGCCCGTGCTGCTGATGGACGAGCCGTTCACCGGGCTCGACCCGGTCAACGTCGATGCTGCTGCGCGAGGCGTTCCTCGAGCTGCGGGACCGCGGCCGGACCGTGGTCTTCTCGACCCACCAGATGGAGGTCGCCGAGGCGCTGTGCGAGTCGGTCGCGATCATCGACCGCGGGTCGGATCGTGGTCGGGCGGTCCGCTGCGCGAGGTCAGCCGGTCCACCGGCCGGCGGATGGTCCGGATGGCGGTCGGCGGCGACCACCGGATGCCATGGCTGGCGACGGTGCCGGGGACGCGGGTGATCCAGGCGGGCATGGACCGCTCCTCGATCGAGCTCGATCCGGGCGTCGAGCCCGATGCGGTGCTGGCGGCCGCGGTGCCGCCGATGCCCGCGATGCTCCACTTCGAGGTCGCGGACCCGACCCTCGAGCAGGTGTTCATCGACTGGTCGGACACCCGGCGACGAGGAGGTCCATCTGGCGCCGGCCGAGCCGGAGGGGCAGCGGCATGAGGGCGGCGGCATGACCGGGCGGCGCCCAGTCGGCGCGCGGGTCGGCGCGGGCGGCATGGCCAACGTGTGGCTGGTCGCCCGGCGCGAGTACGTCGAGCGAGCGTGCGCGGCCGCGCGTTCGCTGTTCTCCACGCTGCTGCTGGCCGGCCTCGCGGTCGTCGTCGCGCTGATCCCGCGGGCGTGCGGCTCGTCGACCGGGTCACGGTCACGCGGATCGGCGTGTCGGCCGAGGACGCGGCGCTCGCGGATCGCGCCGTGTCCGTGATGGACGGCTTCCTCAACGGCCGGCTGTCGCCCGAGGACCAGGCCGGAGAACGGAAGGTTCCAGTTCGAGCGATCGACGACCGGCCGCGGCGGCCTCCGGGGCGCGGCGAGCGGGCGCGCTCGCGGGCGCCGTGGTCGTCGACCGGGAGCCGGCCGGCGGCCTGGACTTCCAGGACCTGAGCGCCGGGGCGGCCTCGGCGCCGACCGCGCGCAGCTGCTCGCAGTCGGGGCGTTCGGGGTGGGCGTCCTCGACTGGACCGCGTGCCAGCCGCCGGGGGCGGCCTTCTGATCCCCTCGTTCGCGGTCGTCGACGCGGGGGCGGCGACCGGCGGCGCGGCCGGCGGGCTCCAGATCAACACGGCCGAGTACGCGGCCGCCGGATCGTGGGCATCGTGTTCGTCGTGCTCGTCGTTCCTGACGCTCGTGTTCTACGGCTGTGGGTCGCCTCGGGCGTCGTCGCGGAGAAGTCGAACCGGGTGATGGAGCTGCTGATCTCCGCGGCGACCGCCGGCCAGCTGGTGATCGGCAAGATCGATCGGGCATCGGCCTGGCGGGCTGACCCAGGTGGCCCTGGTCCTGGCGCCGGCGGTGATCGCGCTGCTCGCGTCGGGGGCGATCGGCGACGGCGATCCTGGGCGACGACCCGCGCGGGCGGCTCGGTCGCTGGCGGGCCTGTCACCCGGCCTGGTGGCGGCATTCCTCGTGTACTTCGTGCTGGGGTTCGCGCTCTACGCGGCGCTGTACGCGGGGGCGGGCTCGCTGCTCAGCCGCGCCGAGGACCTCCAGACGATCGCCCTGCCGCTATCGATCCCGGCGATCGCGGGCTACTTCCCGGCGGTGCTGGCACTGTCGGGAGGGGCGGGATCGGCGATCCGCATCGCCTCGTACGTGCCGCTGTGGAGCCCGTTCGTGATGCTGGCCCGGCTGTCGATCGGACGGGTGGAACCGTGGGAGCTGGCGCTCTCGATCGGGCTGCTGGCGGCTGACCGTGCCGCTCGTCACCTGGTTCTCGATCCGCGTCTACCGCGCCGGCGTGCTGCTCTACGGCCAGCCGCCGACGCTGCGGACGTTCGTGCGAGCCATCCGCGGTTAGCGGCCGACGCAGACCCGGCGGACGGCGGCCGACCAGACCCTCGCGATCGCGGCCGCCTAGACCTGGCCGGCCGGATCCTCGTCGAACGGCAGGCGGCGGATCAGGGCGAGGACGGGCGCCGTGCCGGTGACGGGGGCATCGGCGTCGGACGTCTCCGGCGCATCGGCCACGGGCGCACCATCGGCGGCCTGCGGCCCGGCCTCGATCGAGCGCCACAGCGCGCTGCGGACGCCCGGCAGGTAGGGGCTCGAGCGGCGCCTCGCGAGCACCCCGGCGATGCCCTGGGCCGTGACCGCGTCATGGAGCGCCCGGCCCTCGCCGGCGATCGCCGGGACGACGACGACCTCGTCGCCCGGGCGCAGGACCCGGCGGAGCGCCTCGCGCCGGCGGTCGAGGGACTGGCCGAGGAGCCACCGCCCATCGAGGTGCAGCAGGTCGAACACGAGGTACGGCGACCGGCCGTCCGGGCAGACCGTTCGAGCCGGGATCGCAGCGCATCGTCGTCGGCGCGCCCGCGGGCATCGACCACCACCAGCTCGCCGTCGAGCACCGCGGACCGGGCGGCGACGCGCACCGCCAGCCCGGCCAGCTCCGGCAGGCGATCGATGAGCTCGCGGCCGCCGGATGCGACGAGCCGGACCTCGCCGTCCCGGGCCCTCGGACGGCCCGATGAACGCGATCGTGCGATGGCCGCCCCAGGTGGGCTCGAACAGGAATGCCGGCGAGTCGAACGGCTCGGGCCGCGGGGTCGGCCACATCGGCGCCACGTCGCCGGGGCCGGGGAAGGGCCGGCTCGAGCCGGAGGGAGAGCTGCTCGGCCATGGTCGACCCGACTGGCGTGGGCCCCTGGGAGCGAGCCCCGGCGAGACGGCGGCACTGGCGGGCGAGCGCCGCGGCCGGTCGCCTCGCCGGCCGCGCTCCCGTACGCGGGCGTCCCCCCGACCTTCCCTCGGAGATGCCTGTGCCTCGACCCGCCCGCCCCGACGACCTGTCCCGGATCCTGCGTCCCGCCCGACCCGCGCCTGTCGCCCGGACGGACGCCTCGTGGCGTTCACGGTCAAGCGACCGCGGCGGCCACGACGGCTACCGCGAGTCGATCTGGCGGTAGCCGGCGACGGGTCGGCGCCGGCCCGCCGCAGCGACGCTGGGGCCGCGCACGGACCGCGTCCCCGCTTCGCTCCCGACGGCCGGACCCTGGCGTTCATCAGGATCGGCGGCTGCTGCATCGAGGACGAGCCGGACCGCCCCCGCAGGCCCGGGACCGGGAGGACTGCGACCAGGTCCACCTGCTGCCGCTCGACGGCGGGGGCGAGGCGCGCCGGCTCACCGACCTGCCGCGCGGGGTCGATGCGTTGAGTGGTCGCCGGACGGGCGCCGCTGGCGTGCTGACCGCTCGCTGGGGGGACCCGGGCGGAGGACGCCAGGCGCCGGGGCAAGCGGCCCGCCGAGCCCCGGCCGGGCGAGCCGCCGCGAGTCGGACTACCGCTACATCGACCGCCTCGGGTACATGCTACAACGGGCTCGGCTTCGTCGACGACCGCCGGCCCCCACCTCTGGCTCGTCGACGTCGGACACGGGCGAGGCGAGGGCCGCTCGCCGCGGGCGCCACCGCGGAGCGCTCGCCGGCCTGGTCGCCCGACGGGAACCGGATCGCGTTCGTCGCCAACCGCCACCGGGAGCAGGACATGCACGGTCGCTCGGCGCTGTTCGTCGTCGACGTGGCGACCCGCGCGGTGACCACGATCTCGACGCTCGACGACGCGCTGTACGACGTCCCGACCTGGCTCCCGGACGGCTCCGCGATCGTCGCCTGGGCGGCCGCTTCCCGCGCGCGGCGTACCGGACCGGCCTGTGGCGGCTCGCGCCGACGGGTCCGACGCGCGCCCGGGCGGCGGGACGGACCTGCTCGCGGCGAGCGACCTCATGCCCGATCGGGGATGAACAGCGACGTCACGACCGGCGAGCGGTCCTCGCCTGGCGATCAGCGGGGACGCCGAGCACGCGCTGTTCACGGCGCCGGTCGAGGGCAGCTACGAGCTGTGGCGAGTGGCCTCGACGGCGGAGCACCGGAGCGCCTGACCGGGGAGCGGCACTACCTCTCCGGCTGGGACGCCGTGCGGCAGGGCCAGGCGACGCGGTCGTGGCGATCCGTTCGGCGCCGACCTCGCTGCCCGAGGTCCACGTCGTCGATGTCCCCGCCGGCCCGCCCGGCCCGGCCGGTCCCGGGGTCCACGCGAGGGCCGCCAGGCCTGCGCTGGACGACCCGGTCAACGGCCGAGATCGAGGGCGAGGTGTCGCTAGCCGAGCACGTCGAGCGCCGGTGGACAGAGCGACGGCCGGGACGTCCAGGGCTGGCTCGTGCCGCGGGGCAGCGGCCGACAGCCGATCGTCGTCGAGATCCACGGCGGCCCGCACACGCTGTACGGCTGGGCGCCGGTGTGGAGTGGCAGGTCCTCGCCGGGCCGGGGATGTCCGTGCTGGGGGCGAACCCGCGCGGGCTCGGAGGGGTACGGCGAGGCGTTCAACCGGGCGAACCTCGGCGACTGGGGCGACGGGCCGATGGCCGACGTCCTGGCCGGCGTGGACGCGCTCGTCGAGGCGGGGGCCGCCGATCCCGGACCGGCTGGGCGTGACCGGCGGCTCGTACGGCGGCTACCTCACGAACTGGATCATCGGCCGGACCGGCCGCTTCAGGGCGGCGATCACGGCCCGCTCCGTCGCCGACATGAACATGCTGTTCCTCACGGGCGACATCTCGGGCGGGGAATGGGCCTCGCTCGAGTTCGGGCGGAAGCCCTGGGACGACCCGGCGTACTTCCACGGATCTCGCCGATCCGGCTCGCGCCCAACATCCGGACGCCGCTCCTCATCCAGCACGTCGGAGCGCGACATCAGGACGACGATCGGCCAGGCCGAGGCGCTGTTCACCGTCCTGCGCTCGCTCAAGCGGCCGGTCCGCCTGATGCGCGTCCCCGACGAGACGCACGAGCTGACCCGCGTCGGGGCTCCCGTTCCGCCGTGTCGAGAACCTGGCCCAGGTCCGGGACTGGTTCGTCCACTTCCTCGTCCGCGGCCAGCGCCGGCTGCCCCCTCCGCCACGCAACCGCGCCGGGAGATGAAGCGCGTGCATTGTGCATCTCGCACAAGCATCGAGAGCACGATCGCGACGGGAGGGCCATCGGCGGACGCTTGTTGGCGCTCTCATTGGTCACGGCGCCCAAGAATTGACGCGTTCGCAACCCGTCCGGTACCGAACGCGTGACGTCGCGCCGGTAGGGTGCTGCCATCGCCGCCCGTGTCGGGCGGAGGGGAGAGGAGCAGCATCGCCGATGGGCACAGGAGTCGGGCGGGACCACAGCCCGCACATCAGGACGTCCTTGGGGCGCATCGGCGCCGGGCTCGTGGCCGCGACGGCGCTGGCCGCCGCCTTGCCCGCGACGGTGCTCGGCGCCGACGGCGGGAAGATCGACAGCGGCGACACCGCCTGGATGCTCGTCGCCACGGCGCTGGTGATGGTGATGCTGCCGGGGCTCGCCCTGTTCTACGGCGGCCTGGTCCGCCGCAAGAACGTCCTGTCCACGATCATGCACAGCTTCTTCGGCCTGGCCCTGGTGAGCGTGGTCTGGGTGCTCATCGGCTTCTCGCTCGCGTTCGGGCCCGACGTCACCGGCATGGGCCTGCTCGGCGGGCTGGACTACGCGGGCTTCATCAACGTCGGCCTGGCGCCCAGCCCCGTGTACGGGACGACGATCCCGTTCGTCCTGTTCGGTGCCTTCCAGCTGATGTTCGCCGCGATCACGCCCGCCCTGATCACGGGCGCCTTCGCCGAGCGGAAGCGGTTCGCGAGCTTCGTCATCTTCACCGTCCTGTGGTCGGTCTTCGTCTACTCGCCCATCGCGCACTGGGTCTGGGCGGCCGACGGCTGGCTGTACAAGCTCGGCGCGCTCGACTTCGCCGGCGGCACCGTGGTCCACGCCTCGTCCGGCGTGTCGGCCCTGATCGTCGCCCGGCTGATCGGCCGGCGGGTGGTCAACGGCGACCGGATGGAGCCCCACGACATCCCGATGACCGTCCTCGGCGCCGGGCTGCTGTGGTTCGGCTGGTTCGGGTTCAACGCCGGGTCGGCGCTGACCGCGGGCGGGCTCGCGGCGAGCGCGCTGCTCGTGACGAACACGGCCGCCGGGGCCGCAACGATCACGTGGGTGCTGGCGAGCTTCATCCACAAGCGCAAGGTCAGCGTCGTGGGGGCCGCCTGCGGCGCCGTTGCCGGCCTCGTGGCCATCACGCCCGCTTCCGGCTTCGTGACGGCCGGTGGGGCGCTCGTGATCGGCCTCGCCGTGGGCCTGCTGTGCTATGGCGCGACGCTCCTCCGCGTGCGCCTCGCGGTCGATGACGCGCTCGACGTGTTCGCGGTGCACGGTGTCGGCGGCACGTTCGGGGCGATCGCGACGGGCGTGTTCGCGACGACCGCGATCAACGCCCTCGGCCGCGGCCTGATCGATGGCAACCCGGGCCAGGTGGGCATCCAGCTCGCCGCCGTCGGGGCCACGATCGCGTACTCGATCGTCGCGACCTTCGTCATCGTCAAGGTCGTCGACTTCGTCCTCGGGCTACGGGTCTCGACCCAGCACGAGGAGGTCGGCCTGGACCTGTCCGTGCACGGCGAGGCGGCCTACCAGCCATAGCATCTCGAACGGCCCCCTCGGCGACGTGGGGGCCGTTCCCCGTGCAGCCGTGCGTGCCGCGCCACGGGCTCGGCTCATCCGCGACGTCGAAGCCCGCGACCCTGGGCCGGGGCCGCTAGGAGACGCCGCTCTGGGAGCCCGCGCGGGCCGATGTAGACTCGCGCCAATGACCACCTCCGTCGCCCGCGACACCGCCGCCCGTGAGCGCGCCCACGAGCTGATCCGTGCCTGGGACAGCCGTGCCGGGAGCCTTGGCAGCCTGCTGGGGCGGGTGACCCCGGTCGACGCGGTGGGCGTCCAGGAGCGCGTGAGCTCGCTCAGCCGCCGCTCGATCAAGAAGGCGTCCAAGGTGTGGGCGCTGGACCTCGTGATCCGGATGACGGACCTCACGACGCTCGAGGGCAGGGACACGCCGGGCAAGATCCGCGCCCTGTGCGCCAAGGGGCTGCGGCCGCAGCCGGGCGATGCGTCGATCCCGCACGTGGCCGCGATCTGTATCTACCCCACGTTCGTGGCCGAGGCCAAGGAGGCGCTGGGATCGTCGGGCGTGAAGGTGGCGTCGGTGGCGACCGCGTTCCCCTCGGGCCAGTCCTTCCTCGACGTCAAGCTGGCCGAGACCAGGGCCGCCGTGGCGGCCGGGGCGGACGAGATCGACATGGTCATCGACCGCGGCGCCTTCCTGTCGGGCGACTACGCAACGGTGTTCGAGGAGATCGTCGCGATCCGCGAGGCGTGCGGCGAGGCGCATCTCAAGGTGATCCTCGAGACCGGCGAGCTGGGCACGTACGACAACGTCCGGCGCGCCTCGGTGCTGGCGATGGCGGCCGGTGCGGACTTCATCAAGACCTCGACCGGCAAGATCAGCCCGGCGGCCACGCTCCCGGTGACGCTGGTGATGCTGGAGGCCATCCGCGACTTCGAGCGGGTCACCGGGCGGGCCGTGGGGATGAAGCCTGCGGGCGGCATCCGGACGGCCAAGGAGTCGATCCAGTACCTGGTCGTCCTGTACGAGACGCTCGGGCCGCGCTGGATGACTCCGGACCGGTTCCGGTTCGGGGCGTCGTCGCTGCTCAACGACGTGCTGATGCAGCTCGAGAAGGAGCGCACGGGCGCCTACCAGCGCCCCGACCACTTCACGATCGACTGACCGAGGCGGCTCGCGCAGGGCGGCCCAACATCCCGGCGCCCTCACCCCGCAGGCCCTGCGATCGGCCCTGCGCCAAGCCCACCGCCGATACCTGGCATGCGGGGCCCATCCGTGGCGGACCATCGGCGGGGCGCACACTTGGGGGCGGATCCACCGCGGCGATGCGGCGCTCAGGCCGGGGCAGTCACCGGCAACAGCCGATCCACCCCGTCGAGGCGCGTCGCGCCGGGCACGTTGCGCGCCAGGAAGTCGAGGACGATGGCGGTCTGGCGGATCCGCTCGTCGACGTCGAACGAGGCGTGGCCGGTGGTGTAGGTGTAGACCTCCGGCTCGACGCCGCGCGCCCGCAGGCGGCCCACGTAGTTCCACACCTGCCGGATCGGGCAGCGCGAGTCGCTCTCGCCGGCCAGGATCAGCAGCGGCGCGCGGACGGCGTCCACGTACGTGATCGGGCTGCGCTCGAGGAACAGCTCGGGCGCCGTCTCGGGCGAGCCGCCGAACAGGGCCCGGTCCAGCGCCTGCAGGATCGGCGCCTCGTCCTCATAGGCCGCGACGTAGTCGGCCACGGGAACCCCGCCGATCCCGGCAGCCCAGCGGTCCGGGTGCCGTCCGAGGCCCAGCAGCGTGACGTAGCCGCCCCATGACCAGCCGGCGAGCACCGTCCTCGCTGGGTCGGCCAGCCCGTTGCCGACCAGGTCGTCGAGCCCCGCTAGGACGTCCTCGAGCTCGACCAGCCCCGGGTTCCCCGTGAGCTCGTCGCGCCACGCCTGCCCGAACCCCTCGGAGCCGCGGTAGTTGACCATCGCGACCAGGAACCCGGCGTCCACGTGCGCCTGGATGTCGGGCGCCCAGCGGTCCATGTCGAGCGAGTGCGGCCCGCCGTGGACGCGCATGATCGTGGGGAACGGCCCCGCCCCGTCCGGGCGGACGACGAACCCGTGGACGCGCTGGCCGTTGGGGTTCAGGAACCACCATGCCGCGAACGGGCGCCCGTCGGGCGCGGCGGGGCCGTCGGCCACCAGCAGCGGCGTCGCGGACCCGACCGCGAGGAGCCGGGCCGGGTGCTCGCCGCGGTGGACGCGGTACCAGACCTCCCCGTCGGGCCGGACCGCGGCGCCGGTGATCGACCCGGGCTCGTGCTCGAGCCCGACGACCGTGCCCGTCGCGAGGTCGTAGCGGTGCAGGCGATGACGCCCGTCGACCAGCTGCAGCAGCAGCAGCGCCGACGCATCCGGCCACCAGTCCACGGGTTCGACCGGCCCGGGCAGGTCGATCGGAAGGTCCCTGACCTCGCCCGTCGTGACGTCCCAGATCGCGGGCCGGCGCTCGCCCGACCGCTCGTGGGTGATCGCGATCCGCTGGTCGCCGGCGATGGGCGAGAACCCGAAGCCCGCCAGCTCGAGGCCCGGGTCGCGCAGCTCGGCGACGGTCTCGCCGCTCGCGGCGTCGATCGCCCGCAGCGCCGGATGCAGGACGTCGCCGTCCTCCATGACCTCGAGCGCGGCGATCGTGTCGTCGGCGGACAGCGCGCTCCGGTCGACCGACCCCGCCATGCCCCAGCCGCCGGCCAGGCGGATCGGCTCCGGGTGCTGGTACAGCAGGCGGGCCGCACCGCCGCGCTCGGCCGACCAGACCGAGAACCCCTCGTCGGTGCTCACGGCGGCGATCGATCGGTCGCGGCCGATCGCGAGACCCTCGGACCAGCCCTTGGGCAGCCCGTCGATCAGCGGCTCGGCCGGGAGATCCTGATCGAACGGGGCGATGACGTAGCTGCCCGTCTCGGCGCCCGTCTCGTCGCGGAACCAGACGACGCCGCTGCCGTCGCGCGTCGGCCGGCCCTCGAGCACGCCAACCGGATCCCGGGTCACCTGGCGGCGGCGACCGGTGGCTCGATCCCAGGCATGCAGCTGGTAGCTGCCGCCCTCGGTCGAGGCGAGCACCATCCGGTCGGGGGCGTCGTGGGCCCAGGACGGAAAGGACAGGATCGGGGCGCGAAACCTTCGCTCCCAGGTGGGCACAGGTGACATGCGGTTCAGGGTACCGCCGCCGGCCTCGCCCGGCCCGGCGCAGCGTCAGCGGCGCATCACCGCAGCGTCAGCGCCGCGTCAGGTCCCGTGCCCAGGCGACGATCCCCATCGAAGACCGCTCGGCGCGCGGCAGGGCATCGAGCTCGGCAACCGGGATCCACGCGGCCCGGTCGGTCGATCCGTCCCGCTCGTCGCGCAGCGTGCCACCCGTCGGCGTCACCCGGTACAGGATGCCGACCAGGTGGACGCGGGCCCCGCTCACGGTCTCGTGCGGCTCGAGCGACAACGACCAGATCCCGGCCAGCGCATCGACCCGGCCCTCCAGGCCGGTCTCCTCGGCAAGCTCCCGCCGCACCGCGTCGGCCGGGTCCTCGCCGAACTCGAGGCCGCCGCCGGGCAGCATCCAGCGGCCGGCGTGGCGTTCGCCGGGGGCGACTCGGCACAGCAGGACTCGCCCGCCCTCCTCGCACCAGGCGTAGGCCGCGAGACGGGTGTGCTTCGCGACGGACTTGCTCACGGCGCGATGATCGCACGCGGGGATGCCCGGATGCCGGTGCCATAATGGCCGCGATGAGCACCGATCGAGCCGTCACGCCCGCTGCCAGTCGCGCCCCGTCGAGCTGGGGGATGGGCGAGGGCCAGGCCATCCCCTGGGAGTACGCGCCGGCCCCCGAGGCGCGCGACATCGTCCAGCTGCGGGAGCGCTACGGGCTGTTCATCAACGGCCGTGAGGTGGCCTCGGCGGGCGGGGGCTCGTTCCCCAGCGTCGACCCCGCCACGGAGCTACCGCTGGCGACGGTCGCCAAGGCCACCCCCGCCGACGTCGACCGGGCCGTGCGGGCCGCGAAGCGCTCCGGCCGCCGGAGCTGGGGCGCGCTGCCCGGCCGGGAGCGCGCCAAGTACTTGTTCCGGATCGCCCGCATCCTCCAGGAGCGCAGCCGCGAGTTCGCGGTCCTGGAATCGATGGACTCGGGCAAGCCGATCAAGGAGTCGCGCGACGTCGACGTGCCGCTCGCGGCCGCGCACTTCTGGTACTACGCGGGCTGGGCGGACAAGCTCGAGTACGCGTTCCCGGGCCGGGTCGCGCGGTCGCTCGGCGTGGCCGCGCAGATCATCCCGTGGAACTTCCCGCTGCTGATGCTCGGCTGGAAGATCGCGCCCGCGCTGGCGGCCGGCAACACGGTCGTGCTCAAGCCGGCCTCCACGACGCCGCTGACCGCCCTTCTGTTCGCCGACGTCTGCCGCCAGGCCGACCTGCCGCCCGGCGTGGTCAACATCGTGCCCGGCCCGGGCGCGATCGGGATGGCGATGGCGCGCCACCCCGACGTCGACAAGGTCGCCTTCACGGGCTCGACCGAGATCGGCAAGCTGATCCAGAAGGCGGTCGCCGGCACCGACAAGGCGCTGACCCTCGAGCTCGGCGGCAAGGCCGCCAACATCGTGTTCGAGGACGCGGCGCTCGACCAGGCGGTCGAGGGCATCATCAACGGCATCTACTTCAACCAGGGCGAGGTGTGCTGCGCCGGCTCCCGGCTGCTCGTCCAGGAGTCGATCGCCGACCGACTCATCGAGCGGCTCAAGGATCGGCTGTCGACGCTCCGCGTGGGCGATCCGCTGGACAAGAACACCGACGTCGGCGCGATCAACTCGCAGGCGCAGCTCGAGAAGATCACCGAGCTCGTGGCGTCGGGCGTCGCCGAGGGCGCGGACCTCTACCAGCCGCCGTGCGACCTGCCCGATCGGGGCTGGTTCTTCCGCCCGACGCTGTTCACCAACGTCGCCCAGAGCCACCGCATCGCCCGGGAGGAGATCTTCGGGCCGGTGCTCTCGGTGCTCACGTTCCGCACGCCCGACGAGGCGGTCGAGAAGGCCAACAACACCCCGTACGGCCTTTCGGCCGGGATCTGGACCGAGAAGGCGGCCAGGTGTTCGCGATGGTCCAGGCGATGAAGGCGGGCGTGATGTGGGCCAACACGTTCAATCGGTTCGACCCTACGTCGCCGTTCGGCGGGTACAAGGAATCGGGCTTCGGTCGCGAGGGTGGCATGCACGGCCTGCACGCCTACGTGCGTCTCGAGGATCGCTGATGGCCGGGCGGTCGCTGGTCAGGCCAGGCCCAGCGGCAGTTGCCGCTGCCGAGCCCGGGGCAGCCGACCGGATCCCTGTGCTCAAGACCTACAAGCTCTACGTCGGCGGCCAGTTCCCGCGGACCGAATCGGGACGGTCGTACCTCGTGTCGAGCGCCGACGGCCTGCCGCTCGCGAACGCCTGCCGGGCCTCCCGCAAGGACCTGCGTGACGCGGTGCGCGTGGCGCGCGCCGCGTCGGGCGGCTGGGCCGGGCGGACGGCGATGAACCGGGGCCAGGTCCTGTACCGGGTCGCCGAGCTGATGGAGGGCCGCGCCGACCAGTTCAGCGCGGAGGTGGCGGCCGCGGAGGGGATCGCCGTTAGGGCCGCCCGCGCCGCGGTGACCCGTGCGATCGACCGCTGGGTGTGGTACGCAGGCTGGACCGACAAGATCGCGCAGGTCCTGGGCTCGGCCAACCCCGTCGCGGCCCCGTACTTCGTGTTCACCGTGCCCGAGCCCAGCGGGGTGGTGGGCATCGTGGCGCCCGAAGTCTCGTCGCTGCTGGGCCTCGTGTCCCGCCTGGCCCCGGCGCTGGCCGGGGGCAACGTCGCCGTGGTGCTCGCGTCGGAGCGACGTCCGCTGCCGGCGATCACGCTGGCCGAGGTGCTGGCGACGTCGGACGTGCCCGGTGGCGTGGTGAACATCCTGACCGGGCTGCGCCGGGAGCTGGTACCCGTGCTCGCCGCCCATGCGGACGTTGACGGCCTCGACGGGTGGGGCATCCCCGACGGGCTCCGGACCGCCGCCGAGCTGGCGGCCGCGGATAGCGTTAAGCGCGTGGCGCGCCGCCCGGAGGGCTTCACCGACGCCCGGTTCGACTGGCTCGACGACCGGGCATCCGAGCGGCCCGAATGGATCGCTGCGTTCCTGGAGATGAAGACGGTCTGGCATCCGATCGGCGTCTGAGGCCAGGGTGATCGTCGTCGCCGGTGACGCCCTCGTCGACCTCCTGGTGCGACCCGACGGCGGGATCACGGCCGTTCCCGGCGGCGGGTGCTACAACGCCGCGCGCGCGATCGGGCGGCTGGGCATGGCGTGCGCCTTCATCGGGGGCCTGTCCGGCGACCGGTTCGGCCGGCTGCTCGAGGCCGGGCTGATCGCCGATGGCGTGTCGCTCGACCTCGCCCAGCACACCGATCGCCCGACCACGCTAGCCCTCGCCGAGCTCGGCCCGCACGGGACCGCCGCATATCGCTTCTATGTCGAAGGGACGTCGGCGCCGTCGCTGCTTCCCCGCGCGGTCGGTGCCGGCCTGCCGGCCGGCACCCTGGCCCTGCTCACCGGCACCCTCGGCCTCGTGCTCGAGCCGATGGCGACCACCCTCGAGGGCCTCGTCGCCACGCTCGCGGATGACGTGCTGCTGATGCTCGACCCCAATGGCCGGCCGTCGGTCACCCCGGATCCCGACGCGTACCGCGACCGGTTCGAACGGATGCTGGTGCGGGCCGACGTGGTGAAGGCGAGCGTCGATGACCTCGCGTTCCTGCGACCGGGCGAGCACCCCGACGCCGCGGCCGCCTGGATCGCCGCCCGCGGGCCGCGCGTGGTGCTGGTCACCGACGGCGAACGACCGGTCACCGCGATCGTCGCGCGCCGGCGCCTCGTGGTCGAGCCACCGGCGGCGCGCGTCGTCGACACGGTCGGGGCGGGCGACACGTTCGGCGGCGCGTTCCTCGCGTGCCTGGTGCACGACGGGGTGGACCGGACGTCGCTGGACGACGTCGAGGCGGTCGCGCGGGCCGCCCGGTTTGCGGTTCGTGCCGCGGCGGCCGTGTGCGAGAGGGCTGGCGCGGACCCTCCGACGCTCGCGGAGCTCGGCGGCTGGCCGGTCGACGGATGACCCCGGCTCCCGGCTGACCCTAGACTCCCCGGGTGGATCCGCTCGCCCTCGGCTTCGTCGCGCTCGCCGCCGTCCTCCACGCAGCATGGAACATCCTGCTCAAGTCGGCCGGCGACCCGCTGCGCAGCGCAACCGGCGGGATGACCGCGGCGGCGCTCATCGCCGCACCCGCGGTCGCCGTCGCGTGGCTGGGGCTGGGACGGCCCGCGATCCCGCTCGAAGCGTGGCTGCTGGGGATCGCCTCGGGTGGGGTGGAGGTCCTGTACTTCGTGTTCCTCGCCGCCGCGTACCGCCGCGGCGACCTGTCCGTGGTGTACCCGCTGGCGCGCGGGAGCGCACCGCTGCTCGCGGTGGCGCTCGGGGTCTCGATCCTGGGCGAGCAGCTGCCGCCCGAGGCGTGGGTCGGCGTCGGGCTGCTGGTCGGCGGTCTGATGCTCGTGCAGCGGCCCTGGCGGCTGCTGCGCGCCACCGCCCCCGGCGATCGCGCGGCCGCTGGGTTCGCGCTGCTGACCGGGGCCACGATCGCGATCTACTCGGCGATCGACACGGTCGGCGTCCGGCTCGCGCCGTCGTGGGCGTACGCGGGCATCCTGTTCGTGACGGGCGCCGGCGGGCTGGTCGCGATCGAGGTCGCTCGCCAGAGGACGGCACCACCGCCGGCCGGTCCCGGTCTGCGGCCGCAGGCACGGTGCGCCGCGTCCCCGCAGCTGCTCGCCGCCGCGTCGCCGCGGGGTTTCGCCCGGGCGGTCGCGGTCGGCGTGCTCATGTTCGGGGCGTACGCGCTGGTGCTGGCAGCGCTCAGTCGCGCGCCGCTGGCGCTCGTGGCGCCGCTGCGCGAGTCTGCGGTGCTGCTGGCTTCGGCCTGGGGCGTGGTCCGCCTGCGCGAGGCCGTGCAGGGCCGCGAGGTGTCGTTCCGGATCGCCGGGTCGGTGCTGGTGCTGGCGGGGGCCGCCACGCTCGCGATCGCGCGCTGAGCACCACCGGTGCAACAATCGGCTCGATCCACCATGAGGAGCCCGATGCCCCGTCTCACCCTTGGCTACAAGGCATCCGCCGAACAGTTCCCGCCCCAGCGCCTGCTCGACCTGGCCGTGATGGCCGAGGCGACGGGCTTCGATTCGGTCTGGACCAGCGACCACTTCCAGCCGTGGCGCCACACCGACGGCCACGCCCCCAACGCGCTGGTCTGGCTGGGCGCCGCGACCCAGGCAACCAGGCGGGTCACGCTGGGCACGAGCGTGCTCACGCCCTCGTTCCGGTACAACCCGGCGATCGTCGCCCAGGCCTTTGCCACCCTGTCCTGCCTGGCGCCCGGCCGCATGATCCTCGGCGTGGGCACCGGCGAGTCGATGAACGAGGTGCCGGTGGGCATCGACTGGCCCGACCAGAAGGAGCGGTTCGCCCGGCTCAAGGAGGCCGTCCAGCTGATCGAGCAGCTGTGGCGCGAGGAGTTCGTGTCGTTCCGGGGGGAGTTCTTCCGGACGCACGACGCGACGGTCTACGACCGGCCGGAGCGCCCCGTCCCGATCTACATCGCTGCCTCCGGGCCGGCCGCGGCAAGGCTCGCCGGTCGGGTCGCGTCGGGGTTCATCTGCACCAGCGGCAAGGGCGAGGAGCTGTACACGCAGACGCTGCTGCCGGCGCTCGCCGAGGGCGCCCACAAGGCCGGGCGCGATGCCGGGCCGATGGACAAGATGATCGAGATGAAGGTCAGCTTCGACACCGACCGCGATCGAGCGCTCGAGGACACCAAGGTCTGGGCGGCGCTCGCGCTGCCGGCCGAGACCAAGGCCGGCGTCCACGATCCCCGGGACCTGGAGGCCCTGGCCCGGGAAGCGGAGCCCATCGCCCACACCCGCTGGCTGGTGTCCTCGGACCCCGACGAGCACGTGGACCAGCTCGCGCCCTATCTCGGCTACGGCTTCAACCACCTGGTGTTCCATTTCCCCGGCGGGGACCAGGAGGCGGCGATCGCGCGCTACAGCGAGCTCATCCTGCCCCGCCTGCGTGCCCGCTTCGGCTGATCCCGCTCGGCCCTTCCGCCGCTCGGCCGCCTGCTCACCGGGCCTCGGCCGGTCCGGATGGCCCATCCGCCGGTTGCGCGGTGGCCGTTGCGCGGTGGCCTATGATTCACCCACTGATGAATTCCACGGGCCGAGCGGCTCGGCTCCGCGACGGAGACGGCGATGACGGTGGTGGCCTCGAGCGGCTCGGACGCCTCGGCGGCGCGGTCCCCGGCAGTTCGCGCGGTGGACCTGGTCAAGGTGTTCGGCGCGATCCGTGCCGTCGACGGGGTGACGTTCGAGCTCCGGCCGGGCCGGATCTACGGGCTGCTGGGGCCGAACGGGTCGGGCAAGACGACCCTGATCCGGATGCTCACCGGGATGGCCCACGCCACGTCCGGGTACGCCGAGGTCCTCGGCGTGCGGATGCCATCGCGTGACAACCTCGCCCGGATCGGCTACATGACCCAGAGCGACGGTGTGTATCCCGCCCTGACCGTGGGCGAGAACGCGCGCTTCTTCGCGGCCGTCTACGGGCTGTCGCCGGATGCCGCCGCGACCGACGCCCTCGGCCTGGTGGACCTGGCCGACCGGGCCGGCTCGATCACGGGCACGCTGTCGGGCGGCCAGCGGCGCCGGCTGTCGCTGGCCTGCGCGCTCGTCCACCGGCCGCCGGTGCTGTTCCTCGACGAGCCCACCGTGGGCATCGACCCGCTGCTGCGCGTCCAGTTCTGGGCGCACTTCCGAGCGCTGGTCTCGAGCGGCACCACGATCGTGGTCTCGAGCCACGTCATGGACGAGGCCGACCGGTGCGACGAGCTGCTGTTCATGCGCGGGGGCCGGGTGATCGCGCGCGGCTCCGGCGCGGACCTGCGGCGCGAGGCCGCAACCGACGACCTGGAGCAGGCGTTCCTGCGGTTCGCCGGCGAGACGGAGCCGGCGCGATGAACCCGCGGCGGCTCCGGGCCCTGTTCCGGCGGGTCGTCCAGGAGATCCGGCGCGACCGGCCGTCGCTCGCGCTGCTGTTCGTCGCGCCCATCCTGATGACCGGCCTGCTGACGTTCATCCTCCGGGAAGGCGAGACGCCGGCCGTGAGCACGGCCATCGTCAACGAGGCCGGCGCCCCGGGCAACGTCATCGCCGGGGCCCTGCGGTCCGCCCTCGAGGCGTCGGACGTCAGCGTCACCGACGACGACGCTGCCGCCGCGCGGGCGGCGGTCGAGGCGGGCGACGTCTCGGTCGCGATCATCCTGCCGGCCGGGCTGGGTGCCGGGGGCGGATCGATCACCGTGCTCACCAACGGGCTCGACCCGTTCGCCGAATCGTCGCAGCTGGGCGTGGTCCAGGGCGCGCTGGTGGTGGCGGCGACGTCCGCCGCCGGCGGTCAAGTGCCGTCGATCCGGCACGAGACGGTGTGGGGCACGCCGAGCACCGACCCGATCGCGCCGTTCGCGCCCGCCGTGGTCGGCTTCTTCGCCTACTTCTTCGTGTACATCCTGACCGGGGTGAGCTTCCTCCGGGAGCGCACCGGGGGCACGCTGGAGCGCCTGATGGCGACCCCCGTGACGCGGGGCGAGGTCGTGACCGGGTACACCCTCGGGTTCGGCCTGTTCGCGACGATCCAGGTCGCCGTCCTGCTCAGCTGGGTGCTGGGCAGCCTCCAGGTCCCGGCCATCGGGCCGCTGCCGGCGTTCTCGATCGGCCTCGGGATCGCCGTCAGCGGCAGCCCGCTGCTCGCATTCCTGGTCGTGCTGCTGGTCGCCATCGGGGCGGTCAGCCTGGGCATCTTCCTGTCCACGTTCGCCCGGACCGAGCTCCAGATCGTCCAGTTCATCCCGATCGTGATCGTGCCCCAGTTCCTGCTGTCGGGCGTCCTGTTCCCGGTCAGCAGCCTGCCGTCGATCCTCCAGCCGCTGGTCGCGATCATGCCCCTCAACTACGCGGTCAACGGGCTGCGCCAGGTCCTGATCCGGGGCGCCGACCTGGGCACGCCCGAGCTGCAGCTCGATCTCGGGGTGCTGGCCGTGATCGCCGTGTTCTTCGCGCTGATCGCCTCGCTCACGATCCGGCGCGACGTGGCGTGAGCGGCGCGGCGCGGCCCGGCCGTCGGTCGGGGCGGCGTCCAGGCGCCCCCGACACCCGGGGCCGGATCCTGGATTCCGCCCGGGAGGCGTTCGCCGAGCACGGGTTCGACGGTGCGACGATCCGCGACCTGGCGGCGCGGGCGGGGGTGGACGCGGCCCTGGTCCACCACTACTTCGGGTCCAAGCAGCAGCTGTTCGTCGCGGCCACCGAGATCCCGGTGGACTTCGCGGTCGCCGTGCCCCGGCTGCTGGAAGGGCCGCCCGACCTGCTCGGCGAGCGCTTCGTGCGGTTCATCCTCGAGCTCTGGGACGGCCCGCAGATCCGCCCGCTGCTGCTGGGTCTGATCCGTTCTGCGACCACCGATCCGGTCGCCCGCGCGATGCTCCGGGAGCTGCTCGAGGAGGGTCCGCTGCTGGCGCTCGCCTCGGCCATCGACCGGCCGGACGCCCGCCTCCGCGCCTCGCTGGCGGGCTCGCAGTTCATCGGGCTGATGCTCGCGCGCTTCGTGGTCGGGGTCGAGCCGCTGGCCTCGCTCGACCGGGAGCGCCTGGTGCGCGCGGTGGGTCCCACCATCCAGCGCTACCTCGATGGCGACCTCGAGGCCTGAGCCCGCGCTACGCTGCATCGAGCATGCCCGACGCTCCCCCCGACACCGCCGCCCTCGCGCGCGACCCGGCTGCGCTGCGCGCCGCGCTGGTCGCGCGCGAGCCCCTCGCCGCGGCCGACCCGTCCGCGGTGCGCGTGGTCCATGCGCCCGGACGCGTCAACCTGATCGGCGAGCACACCGACTACAACGAGGGGTTCGTGCTGCCGGTCGCGATCGACCTCGGGATCTCGGTCGCGCTGGTGGCCACCGACGATGGCCGCGCGCAGCTCACGTTGGCCGAGACCGGCGAGCTGGGCGTGTTCGAGGTCGGGGATCCGGGACCCCGGCGGGGGAGCTGGCTGGACTACGTGGCCGGCATGGCGTGGGCGCTGGACGAGGCCGGCGCCGGGCCGCGCGGGTTCCGGGGCCTCCTCGCGTCCGACCTGCCCCAGGGTGCCGGGCTGTCCTCGTCCGCCGCGATCGAGGTGGTGGCGGCGTGGGCGTTGTCGGGCGGCGCGTCGCCCCCGCTCGACCCGATGCGCCTGGTGCACGTCGTCCAGCGCTCCGAGAACGGCTACATCGGGCTCAACAACGGGATCATGGACCAGTTCGCCTCGATCTTCGGCGAGCCGGCCAGGGCGCTGCTGCTCGACTGCCGATCGCTGGAGCACCGGGCGGTGCCGCTGCCGCTGGACGAGGTTGCCCTGGTCGCCTGCCACTCCGGATCGGCCCGCAGGCTCGAGGCGTCCGCCTACAACGAGCGGCGCTCCCAGTGCGAGGCGGCGGTCGCGACGATTGCCGCGATCGAGCCCGGAGTACGCTCGCTGCGCGACGTGACCCCGGCGATGCTGGCCGCCATCGGGAACCGCCTGGAGCCGGTGGCCGCCCGTCGTGCCGAGCACGTGGTCGCCGAGAACCAGCGGGTGCTTGACGCCATCGCCGCGTTCGACGCCGACGACCTCGAAACGGTCGGGGCGCTGTTCTACGCCAGCCACGCCTCGCTGCGCGACCTGTACCAGGTGAGCAGCCCCGAGCTCGACGCGCTGGTCGAGATCGCGCGGGCGACGCCCGGCGTGGTCGGCGCCCGGCTCACCGGGGCCGGCTTCGGCGGCTGCACGATCAACCTTGTCCGGCGGGGGGCGGTCGAGCGGTTCCGCGACGCCGTCCTGCGCGAGTACCCGGCCAGGACCGGCCTCACGCCGCGCGTGTTCGTGGTCGAGGCGTCGGCCGGCGCCCGCCGGCTCGCGTGATCGGGGTCCCAGGCGCCCCGTCACCGGCCTGCCCCGGCTGACCCGCTGGCCGCCGCCCGGCCCCGGCCTGCCCCGGCTGACCCGCTGGCCGCCGCCCGGCCCCGGCCCCGCCGGAACGCCGAGCGTTCACTGCAGCGGCTGCCGGGCCCCGTGGCTCACCCGCCGATCCAGCCGGCGGCCCCGGGAGTCAAGGGCCGCAGAATTGCTCGCCGGCGGTTCCATCGGGCGGGTCAAGCGCCACGGGCGTCGGCCCGACCGCCACAGCGCTCGCGGCGCGATCCAGCCGCGGTCGGAGCGCTCGCGGCGCGATCCAGCCGCGGTCGGGGTCCGGCCTATTGGGTCCGGCCTGCGGGATCGAGGCCCCGGCGGGGCAAAGGCTCTCTGGCGCGCACCAGCTCCAGCAGGCGTGCGTGGAAGTCGCCGTAGATCAGGCGGCTGCCGTCGAACGGGACGCCCTCGGGCATCGGGTCGGGCGGGTCGATGCCGATGCCCACGGTCATCAGCTCGTCGCCGGCCCGCTCGACCGCCGGCCCGGGCGCGGCGAGGTCTCCGCCCCAGGTCGTCACGCGGTAGGTCGCGGCCGGGTCCAGGCCGCGCAGCCGGAGCCGGTTGCGCACCGGCAGGGGATGGGCAAGCACGCGGTAGTGGGCCGCGATCGCGTGGTCGCGCGCCGCATCGACGACCATCCAGGCGGTCTCGTTGCCATCGCCCTCGAACGGGCTGCGCAGGCGCAGGAACCGTCCCCGCTGGAGCAGCTCGCGGCGTTCCACGTACCATGCGATCTGGCGCGACACCTCGGCCTGGTCGGCCTCGGTCATCGCGGTCGGGTCCAGCTCGTACCCGAACACACCGAACATCGCCACCGCCGCGCGGGTCGCGAGGGGCGTGATCCTGCCGGTCTGGTGGTTGGGCACCGCGGACACGTGCGCCGCCATCGACGACACGGGGTAGGCGATCGAGGTGCCCCACTGGATCCGCAGCCGCTCGACGGCGTCGGTGTCGTCGCTGGTCCAGGCCTGCGGGGCGAACGCCAGCAGCCCGGGGTCGAACCGGCCGCCGCCCCCGGCGCATGACTCGAACAGGATGTCCGGGAACCGGGCCGTCAGCCGCCGGTAGAGCTCGTACACGCCCAGGATGTAGCGGTGGTGGAGCTCCCCCTGCCGATCCGGGGGCAGCGACGGGGTCCACGGCTCGGTGATGTTGCGGTTCATGTCCCACTTGACGTAGTCGATCGGGGCGCTGGCGAGCACCTCGGTCAGCACCTGCGTGAGGTGGTCCACGACCTCGGGCCGCGAGAGGTCGAGCACGAGCTGCTGCCGGCTCTCCGTCCGGGGCCGGCCGGCCACCCCGATCGCCCAGTCCGGGTGCGCCCGGAACAGGTCGCTGTCGGGATTGACCATCTCGGGCTCGATCCACAGCCCGAACGACAGGCCGAGCGCACGGACGTCGCGGACCAGCGCCTCGAGGCCGCCTGGCAGCTTGCGCCGGTCCACGATCCAGTCGCCCAGCGACGAGTCGTCGCTGTCGCGGCTGCCGAACCAGCCGTCATCGAGCACGAACAGCTCAATTCCGAGGGCGCGGGCCCGGCCGGCGATGGCGACGATCCGGTCGTGATCGAAGTCGAAGTAGGTCGCCTCCCAGTTGTTGAGCACCACGGGCCGGGTCCGGTCACGCCACCGGCCGCGGGCGAGCCGCTCCCGGTACAGCGAGTGGAAGGCATCGCTCAGGCCGCCCAGGCCCTCCCCGGACCAGGCGAGGACGGCCTCGGGAGTGGTGAACGAGGCGCCCGGCTCCAGACGCCAGGCGAACACCTCCGGGTGGATCCCGATCCGAAGCCGCGCCGTGCGGAACGGGTCCACCTCGGTCTCGGCGAGGAAGCTGCCGGAGTAGACGAGGCCCAGGCCGAAGGCCTCGCCCGCATCCTCGGTGGTGGCCTCGCGCCGGAGGGCGAGGAACGGGTTGTGCTCGTGGCCCGAGGCGCCGCGCAGGCTGCCCACGGACTGACGGCCCGGGACCAGCGGACGGTCGTGCACGCCGCGCTCACGCGCCCAGGTCCCGCTGAGGGTGAGCAGGCGCCAGTCCGCGTCCGGGAGGTCGAGCACGCCGCTCATCGCGCAGCGCACCGTGAGCGGCACGCGCCCTTCGTTGGCGAGGCTGAGCGAGCGGGTCACGACCGGCCGATCGGCGAACAGCGTGGTCCGCACGGTGACCCGCAGCCCGGTCGGGGCGTCGACGAGGTCGATGTCGAGCGTCTCGGCCTCCCCGTCCTGCTCGACGTAGGTCGCGGGCAGGCCCTCGAGCACGGGCTTGCCGGCGGCGATCCGGTGCCGGTCGTAGCGCAGGTCCAGCACCGTCGAGCCGTCCGGCCCCTCCACCACCAGCGCCGGCACCCGGAAGTCGCCGACGCCGGGTACCGGGACCTCGAGCGCGACGGGCTCGCCGACCCGGTTGGTGAACCCCTGGAACTCGGCCGGCCCGAGGTGGCGCAGCGAGCCTCCGGCGCGCAGCGGCGCTCCGGCATGGAGGTGGCCCAGCCAGCCGTTCTCGAGCACACGCATCGCGTACCCGATCCGGCCGTTCGACAGCCGCCATTCCCGTCCGCCGCGGTCCCAGTGGATCGTCATCGGGTCGCATCCTCGGTCGTGAGCCTCCACGCCCAGCGGTAGGTGCCGGGTCGCAGCACGTACGGATCGAGGGTATCGGGGCCGCAGCTCGCGGTCCCCACGCCGCGGTGCGCGCCGTCGACCTGGATGATGGTCTCGGAGCAGGGACGGAGCTCGACGTCGTGGGTGGCCGCGTCGAGCTCCCGGGCGCGCGCGTGGATCGCCGACACCTGGCCCGGCCGGGCGAGGTCGATCCGCAGGCCGCCCTCCGGGCCGCCGATCCGGAACCAGCGCGTGTCCGCGTGGCCACCGTTCTCCTGCGGCCGGACGTAGCGGACCAGCTGGTCGGTCACCGACGACTGCCAGCGCCCGATGCGCCCGCCGCGTGCCCGGTCGGGATACGTCTCGTGCGGCCCGCGCCCGTACCACTCGAGCGCCTCGTGGCCGGCAGCGAGCTCGAGCACCGTGCCCACCCGCGCCAGGTCCTCGAGCACCGGGGGCACCTCGACCGTCTCCTCGACCCGGATCCGCCCGCCGGGCGCGGCCGAGATCCGCTGGACGTGCGGGACGTCGATGCCGGCGGCGGTGGTCCAGGTGGCACGAACGGTGACGGCGTCGGCCGTCCGGTCGATCCCGTCGAGCCGCCGGCCCAGGGTGGCCAGGCCCCAGGCGGCCCACCGGTCGGCCATGCCGCCGATCCGGTCGTTGTCGGTCGGCGCCCGCCACAGCGAGAGGCCCGGCGGCGCCGCGAACGAGGGGTGGAGGAGACGCCCCTCGCCGTCGAGCGCGACGTCGCCGGTCCAGCTGCTGCCCGATCCGGTCCGCCCGGGTTCGAGGATCACCTGGCCCCAGCCCACCTCGTACCCGGCCGGGGCCCACGGCACGGGCGCTGCGAGCAGGAAGCGCACCGTGAGCACGCGCTCAGCCTCGCCGAGCGCCGCCAGGCGGAAGCCCGGGATCTCGAGCTCGCTGCGGCTGCCGGGCGGGATCTCGGGCAGCGGCAGGTCGCCGCCGGCCGTCACGAGCCCGTCGTCCGCGATCTCCCACGAAGCCCGCAGCCAGCCAGTGCCGCGGAAGTCGCCCCGGTTCTCGAGCACGACGCGACCCCGCCGCGCTTCGTCCGCGTCCGAGACGACCCGGACCGGCGACGCCAGGTGGAGGTGCTCGAAGATCGCGGGCTTGGGGCTCCGGTCGGGGAAGGTGATGCCGTCGATGCAGAACACGCCGTCGTTGGGCGTGTCGCCGAAGTCGCCGCCGTACGCGTGGCGCACGCTCCCGTCGGGCAGCCGTTGCTGGAGGCCGTGGTCGCGCCACTCCCAGATGAACCCGCCCTGGAGCCCGGGCGTCGCCTCGATCGCGTCCCAGTACTCGGCCAAAGTGCCGTTGCTGTTGCCCATCGCGTGGCTGAACTCGCACATGATCAGCGGGTGGCGCTGGCGGCCGGATCGCGCATGGGCCACGATCGCCGAGATCGGCGGATACATCGGGCAGGTGACGTCGCTGATCGTCTGGTCGCTCGCCCAGTCGAACCGGAGCGCGCCCTCGTAGTGGAGCGGCCGCGAGGGATCCGCACGGCGGGCCCAGCCCGCGGCGGCGTCGTGGTTCGCGCCGTGTCCCGACTCGTTGCCCAGCGACCACAGGATCACCGACGGATGATGCCGGTCGCGCTCGATCATCCGGGCGACCCGGTCCACGAATGCGGCCCGGTAGCGCGGGTCGTGGCACACGTCGTCGTACCAGCCGTGGGACTCGATGTTCGCCTCGGACACCACGTACAGCCCCAGCTCGTCGCACAGGTCGAGGAGCAGCGGGTCGTTGGGGTAATGGGAGGTCCGCAGGGCGTTGAAGCCCCAGCGCTTCATCGCCACGACGTCGGCGCGCAGGTCGTCGGCGCTCACCACGCGCCCGGTCCGGGGATCGAAGTCGTGGCGGTTGACGCCCCGCATCAGCACCGGCCGCTCGTTGACCAGCAGCTCGACCCCGCGGACCTCGACCCCGCGGTAGCCGATCCGGCGCTCAACCTGCTCCGCCAGCCCGCCCTCGGGATCGAACAGCGACACGACCAGCCGGTACAGGGCGGGGACCTCGGCTGACCAGGGCGTGATCCCCGGCACCCGCGCCGCCAGCCTCACGCGCCCCACCCGGCCCGGGCGGACCACCGGCTCCGCCTGCCGCCAGCGCTCGACGTCGTCGGGCGCCGACAGGACCCCCGCCGCGTTGAGGCTCTGGAGGTCGAGGATCCCCCGGCGCGGCGGGCCGGGCACGGCCCAGTCACCGGGTCCGCCCGGGGGCGGTGGCTCGTGGCGGACGACCGCGGACAGCGGCGACGCCAGCCCCTCGAGCGTGGCCTCCACCCGCCAGCCCGAGGCCGGCCGGTCGCCCGGCCAGCCCAGCCCGACCTCGAGCCCCAGCGTTCCCGTCCGCCCGTCGGGATCCAGGCCGGCATCGACCACGAGGTCGGCGAGGTAGGTGCGCCCGGTCGAATACAGGAGCACCGAACGGGTGATGCCGCCATGCCACCACTGGTCCTGGTCCTCGATGAACGAGGCGTCGGACCACTTGACCACCATGAGCCGCAGGTCGTTGGCGCCCTCGCGCAGGAAGGGCGTGACGTCGAACTCGGCCGCCAGGTGCGAGTCCTTGCTCAGTCCGACCTCGCGTCCGTTGAGCTCGACCAGCAGCACGCTCTCGGCGGCGCCCACCTGGAGCACCACGCGCCGCTCCGCCCAGGCCGGCGGGACCTCGAACGAGCGCTCGTAGACGCCGGTCGGGTTCTCGGCCGGCGTGTCCGGCGGCCGGTTGGGAAAGGGCATCCGGACGTTGGTGTAGATCGGGACGTCCCAGGTGTCCTGCATCGTCCAGCAGCCGGGGACCTCGATCGGCTGCCAGGCGTCGTCGGACGGCGCCTCGGCCGGTCCGTGGAGCAGCTGGAACCGCCAGGTGCCGTCGAGCTCGAGCCGGTCCGGGTGCGGGACCGCGTGCATCGGCAGCCGGCCCCGGGCCGTCAGCTCCGGGTCGGCCCAGGGAACGGTCATCGCCGGTGGACCCGATGGACGCTCGCCGACGCCGGGCAGCACCGGGGGCGGGGCCTGGGGGGACGGACCGCGGTCACCCCTTGCTCGAGCCCAGCGTCAGGCCGCTGACGAACTGCCGTTGGAGCGCCATGAACACCAGGATGGTCGGGATCGCGGCGAGCAGAGCGCCGGCCGTCAGCAGGTTGATGTCGGTGAAGAACTGGCCCTGGAGGTTGTTGAGGTACGAGGTGATCGGTCGTCGGTTGCCGGACACCATGAGCATCAGGGCCCAGAAGAAGTCGTTGTAGATGAACGTGAACTCGAGCGTCGCGAGCGCGGCGAGTGCCGGCCGGCAGAGCGGCATGATCACCGAGGCCCAGATCCGGAGCACGCTCGCCCCGTCAACCAGCGCGGCCTCGGTCAGCTCCTTGGACAACGTCTTCATGTAGTTGCTGAGCACGAAGGTCACGAAGCCCATCTGGAACACGACGTTGATCAGGATGACCCCGAAGTACTGGTCGTACAGGAGGCCGTTGTCGCTGAGCGGAGCCGGGATCCCCGTCAGCGTGACGTACAGCTTGTACAGGGGGACGATCAGCACCTGCTGGGGGAGCAGGTTGCCGGCGGTGAAGATCAGCAGCACCAGGAGGTTGAAGCGCCAGTTGAACTTCGAGACCGCGAACGCGACCATCGAGGCGACGATCAGCGTGACGATGACCGCCGGGACGGCGACGAGCAGCGTGTTGAGGTATGCGTGCGGGATTTCCGCCTGGTTCCAGGCCTGGATGAAGTTGTCGAGGGTGAGCACCCCCGGCAGCGAGATGTAGCCGCGGGCTTGCGTGTCCGAGAACGGGCGGAGCGCGGTGTACAGCGCCCAGGCGAGCGGGAACAGCCACACCACGGCCATGCTGGTGAGGAACGCATAGAGGGCCGCCCGCCGGATCCGGTTGCGGCGCCGCTGCGCCCGGCTCGCGGCGGTCGCCTGGTCCGTCGTGATCGTGGCGGCCGTCACCGCTGGTCCTCCCGGAGCATGCGGACGAGGAACGCGATGATCGGTCCCAGCGAGATCACGAGCAGCACCATGGCGATGGCCGATCCGAACCCGAGACGGTTCGATTCGCTGATCGCGTTGTTGGTGATCAGGGTGGATAGGAGCTCAAGGCCGTTCTTGCCGCGGTTGATGATGTACGCGATGTCGAACGCCCGAAGGGCCTCGATCGTCGTGATCACCACGATCACGATGTTGATCGGCATCATCACCGGGAACACGACGCGGAAGAAGATCTGGCGCTCGTTCGCGCCGTCCACCTTGGCCGCCTCGCGCAGCGATGGGTCGAACGCCTTGAGGCCGGCGAGGTAGATCACCATGATGTAGCCGACGTGGCGCCACGAGGTCGCGACGAGCGCCGCCCACAGGTTGAGGCTCGGGTCGCCCAGCCAGTCGATCTCGTTCGTGTTCGACGTCCGCCCGAGCACGTTGTTGATGAACCCCTGCTCTGGCGCGTACTGGAGCTTCCAGATGATCCCGATCACGGCCAGTGACAGCACGACCGGCAGGTAGAACGTCGTCTGGTAGAAGGCGCTGCCGCGAATCTGCCGGTCGAGCAGGACCGCCATGAACATCCCGAGCGGCGTCGCGATGAACATCAGCCAGCACAGCCAGATGATGTTGTGCTGCAGGGCCGGCCAGAAGAACGGGTAGGCGGTGAACAGGTTCTCGTAGTTCGCGGTCCCGATGACCTTGGCGTCGGTGGGGCTGCCGATCCCGTTCCAGTTCGTGAACGAGATGAGGAACGACGCGATCGTGGGGCCCCAGATCAGGACGAGGTCGAACAGCAGCGGGATGCCGACCATGAGGGCGAGGACGACCTTGTCCCAGGTCGTCAGGAGGCTGTAGCGGCGACGGATCCGCCCGCCGATGGCAGCCGCCCCCGCCCCACCGGAGCTACCGGGGAGGGCGGGGGCGATGCGCTTGCTCTCTCGATCGACCACGGTCCACCCAGTGTACCGAGGCGGTGACCCGGACTAGAGGGTGTCCCAGAAGCTCTGGATCTTGCCGAGGAAGGCGTCCAGGTCCTGGTCCGGCTTGGCGATGAAGTCGAGCAGGAAGGCCTGCATGCCGTTCGCGCCGGCGAAGTTCGGGTTCGTGTCCCGGTCGAGGAACTGCGTGATCCGCTGGGCGTCGCCGATGAGCTGGGCAGCCTTGAGCTGGAGCGGGGTGTAGGCGCTGGTGTCGGCGTTCTTGGCGGCCGCGACGTTGCCCTTGTCCTGAGAGACCCAGGCGACCTGCGTCGCGGGCTGGGCCAGGTACTCGAGGAACGCCTTGGCGCCGTCGAGGTCCTGCTGGAGCGTCGGTGAGTGCGAGCTGATCATGAACCCGTCGATCGGGGCATCGAGCGCCTTCTCGGCGTCGTACTGGGTCCCGAAGTTCGGATACGGGAAGAAGTCCAGATCGGCGAGGTCGGCATCGCCGGCCTCCTGGAACTGCTGCGAGACGAACATCCCGAGCAGGTACATGCCGGCTTTCTTCTGGACGAGGGCCTGCGCCGCATCCTGCCAGGTCCGCCCACCGGCACCGGACTGGTAGTACGGGAGCAGGTCTTTCCAGACGGTGAACACCTGCTTCGTGCGGTCATCGGTCCACTTCTCCTTGCCGGCCATCAGGTCGACATGGAACTGGTACCCGTTCTGCCGCAGGTTGATGATGTCGAATGTGCCCATGGCCGGCCAGCCGTCACTGTCGCCGAATGCCATCGGGATGAGCCCGTCGGACTGCATCTTCTTGGCCAGCGTCTTGAACTCGTCAAGGGTGGTCGGGATGGTGTAGCCCTTGTCGGAGAACAGGCTCTTGCGGTAGAAGACCGCCCACGGATAGTTGTAGATCGGGATGAAGTACTGCTTGCCGTCGTCGCCGGTCGAGCCGACCTTGAACGCGTCGGAGTAGTTGCTCCCGACCTGGGCCCAGACGTCGCTGATGTCCGTAGCGAGGCCCTGGGCGGCGAAGAACCGCATCCGGAAGCCTGAGAACCAGGAAAACACGTCCTGCGGGGTGCCCTGCAGGTACGCGCTGATCTGGTCCTGGAACGTGCCGTGGTCAACCGTGTTGATGGTGACAGTGACGCCGCTCTGTTGGGTGAAGGTGTCGACGATGCTCTGGAGGGTGTCCTTGGGCACCGGATCCGAGTAGTTCGACCCGAGCGAGACCGAGCCGCTGACCGCCGGTGCGCTCGATTCCGGAGCCGTGGACTCCGGCGCGCTCGAGGCGGGCGGCTGCGATTGCGGAGCCTGCGACGCGGGAGACGGCGTCGCGCTCGAGCCACATGCGGCGATGAACGCCGAGACGCCGCCGAGAGCCGCGACGGCGGCACCGCCCTTGAGCACCTGCCGGCGAGAGACGGGCGGCAGGCCGTCGAGATCAGCCATGCTGGAACCTCCTCAGTGACCGTCCCGCGACGAATCTGCGGCTCGGGTCACAGGCGGATTGTTGCGGCGCAGCGGCGCAATGTCAAGATGTTCGCGCGCATTCGAACTAGAGTTCTTGTGCGAGTTCGTTGACTTTTGCCCGGGTAGAGAGCGAAGATGAGGCTGCGCCGGCCGCTTGGCGGCGCCCCGGGGCCGACCAGGGCGTCGGGTCACTGGGAGCGGAGATCATGCTCGCCCGCCAACGTCAGGCGCTCATCCTCGAACGGGTCCGCGAGACCGGCGCTGTTCGGGTCGGCGAGCTCGCTCGCGAGCTCGCCGTGTCCGACATGACCGTGCGCCGGGACCTCGAGGTCCTCCACGATCGGGGCCTGGTCGAGAAGGTGCACGGTGGCGCGACCGCGCTGTCCGGCCTCACCTCGTACGAGCCCGGCTTCATCGCCAAGTCCGCGCTCCAGCAGCTGGAGAAGGCGGCGATTGCCACCGCGGCCGCCGACCTGGTCGAGCCGGGCATGGCGATCGCGATCTCGGCCGGCACCACGACCCATGTCCTGGCGGCCAAGGTGGCCGAGATCCCGGGCGTGACGATCGTGACCAACTCGGTCCGCGTGGCCGAGGTGCTCTACCGGTCGGGCCGGCGAGACCAGACGGTCGTGCTCACGGGCGGCGTCCGGACGCCGTCGGAGGCGCTCGTCGGCCCGTTCGCCGTGTCCCAGCTGCGCTCGGTCCACCTCGACCTCGTGTTCATGGGCGTCCACGGGATGGACGCGCGCGCGGGGTTCACCTGTCCCAACCTGCTCGAGGCCGAGACCGACCGCGCGATGATCGAGGCCGGCCGCCGGCTGGTCGTGACCGCGGACCACAGCAAGTGGGGCGTGATCGGGATCGCCTCCATCGCGCGTCTCGACCAGGCGGACGTGCTGATCACCGATGCCGGCCTGGACCGGGCCGCGCAGGTGGTCCTGGGCGACGCGGTGCGCGAGCTGGTGCTGGTCGACGCCGGCCAGCCCCGGGACGACGAGCTGCCGCTGGCCATGCCCGTCCACGGCCGGCGTGAGGGGGCGTCCGCTCGTGCCCACTGAGCTGCCGGGCCGCCCGGACGATGCCGCGATCGCCGCCCTCGAGACGGAGCCGCATCGCCGGTACAACGCCCTGACCGACGAGTGGGTGCTCGTGTCCGCTGGTCGCACCCGCCGGCCCTGGCTGGGGGCGGAGGAGCCCGAGCCGCCCGAGCAGCGGCCGGCCTTCGACCCCGACTGCTACCTGTGCCCCGGCAACACCCGGGTCAACGGGGCGGTCAACCCGGCCTATGACACCACGTTCGTGTTCACCAACGACTTCGCCGCGCTGCGGCCGGACACCTCGGACGCGCGGGTCGACGACGGCCTGTTCCGCGCGGCGGGCACCCGTGGCACCTGCCGGGTGGTGTGCTTCTCGCCCCGGCACGATCTCACCCTGGCCGGCATGTCCGAGCCCGAGATCCGGCAGATCGTCGACGTCTGGGCCGACCAGACGACCGACCTCGGCGCCCGCTTCCGATGGGTCCAGGTGTTCGAGAACCGGGGCGAGGCGATGGGCGCCTCGAACCCCCACCCGCACGGCCAGATCTGGGCCGGCGATGCGCTGCCCGACGAGGCTGCCCACGAGCAGTCCGCCCAGGCGCGCTACTACGCCGCGACGGGCCGCCGGCTGCTGGTGGACTACGCGCACGCCGAGTGCGACGGGCCGCGGGTCGTGGCCCGCACCTCGGGCTGGTTGATCGTCGTCCCGTTCTGGGCCGCGTGGCCGTTCGAGACGATGCTGGTGCCGATGGCGCCCGCCGCCCGTCTCGCCGACCTCGACGACGCCCAGCGGGACGGCCTCGCCGGTGCCCTGCGCGACCTCACCCGGCGCTACGACGCGCTGTTCGGGCGTCCGTTCCCGTATTCCATGGGCTGGCACCAGGCCGCGTTCGATGGCAACGCCACGGAACACTGGCAGGTGCACGCCCACTTCTATCCGCCGCTGCTGCGCGCGACCGTGCGCAAGTTCATGGTCGGCTACGAGCTGCTCGCGGAGCCCCAGCGCGACCTGACGGCGGAGGAGGCCGCGGAGCGCCTCCGCGCCGCGCTTCCCGACGGTGCCCCTGCCTGAGCGGGCCGGTGCGCACACGTCCCCAGCGCGCGATCCGGCGCCCGGTCGGGCGGCCCCCGCCGGTAGGATGGATCGTCACGGGGGGCGGAGGCTGGCGATGCGCATGTGGGGCGGCCGGTTCGACGACGAGCCGGATGCACGGATGGTGGACTTCACCCGCTCGATCGAGGTCGACGCGGAGCTCGCGCTCGATGACCTGGCCGGGTCCATCGCGCACGTCCGCGGGCTGGGCCGCGCCGGCCTGCTCTCGCCCGACGAGGTCGCGACGCTCGAGGGCGGCCTGGCCGCACTGCAGCGCGAGGTCGAGGCGGGCCTGATCGCCTGGGACCCGGATCTCGAGGATGTCCACCTCAACCTCGAGACGCTGCTCACCGAGCGGGTGGGAAGCGTGGGCGGCAAGCTCCACACGGGTCGCTCCCGGAACGACCAGGTCGCCACCGACCTGCGCCTGTGGACCCGGCGCGCGGTGGATCGCCTCGACGCCGGGATCCTCGGGTTCGAGCGCGCCCTGGTGGACCTCGCCGAGCGCGAGGGCGATGCCGTCCTCCCGGGCGCGACCCACATCCAGCCGGCACAGCCCGTCCTGCTCGCCCACCACCTGCTTGCCTACGTCGAGATGCTGGAGCGCGATCGGGGCCGGCTGGCCGATGCCCGCCGCCGGGTCAACGTGTCGCCCCTGGGCGCCGGGGCGCTGGCTGGTGCGGGCTTCCCGCTGGACCGCGAGACCACCGCGGCGGAGCTCGGCTTCGAGGGCGTCACGGCGAACTCGCTCGACGCGGTCTCGGACCGCGACTTCGTGGTGGAGGTGCTCGCGGCGATCGCGCTGGCGATGGTCCACCTCAGCCGTCTGGCCGAGGAGATCACGTGGTGGTCGAACCCGCGGTTCGGGTTCGTGCTCGTCGCGGACGCCTTCTCCACCGGGTCGTCGATGATGCCCAACAAGAAGAACCCGGACCCGGCGGAGCTCGTGCGCGGGCGGACCGCCCCGGTCATCGGCTCGGTCGCGGCGATGCTGACGCTGCTCAAGGGGCTGCCGCTCGCGTACCAGCGCGACCTCCAGGAGGACAAGCCCGCCCTGTTCGCGGCCGTGGCCACGCTCGACGCGTCGCTCGCGGTGATGGCCGGCCTCGTGGAGACGCTCGCGGTCGACCGCGTCCGGATGCTCGCCGCCAGCGAGGAGGGCTACATCACCGCCACCGCGCTGGCCGATGCCCTGGTCCTGCGCGGCGTCCCGTTCCGGGAGGCCCACCTCATCGTCGGCGGCCTCGTCGGTGGGGCGGAGGCGGAGCACAAGCCGACGCTCGAGGCGCTTCCCGACGAGGCGTTCCGGGCCGCGCTCGACGGCAGCGACGATCCGACGGCCCGCGGGCTGGCCCGCGAGCGGGGAATCGTGGCCGCGCTCCGGGCCGCCACCACGATCGAGGGTGCGCTGAGGTCCGCCGACGTGACCGGCGGCACCGCCCCGCACCGGGTTCGTGCCGCGCTCGCCGCGGCGAGCGCAAGGCTGGCCGGCTGACCGTCGGGCACGGGGACCCCGCGCGGAGTCAGAGCTCGAGGGTCGAGGCGAGCGCCACGTCGCGGACGAGGTGCGCGTCGCGCGCCCAGGGCCGGTCGAGGATGACCTCGAACGTGGCCCAGACGCGGCCGTGCGGCAGCTCCGCGGTCGGCGGCGCCGCCGGATCGACGGTCCCCGCCAGCTCGAACACCTGCTCGCCCTCGAGGTCGCCCGGACCGGCGAGCTGGCCGTCCCAGGCGGTGATCGTCTCGTCCAGGCCGCCCGACACGGTTGCCTTGACCTTGACCCGCAGCGCCGCGCGGACGGCGCGGACGCTGGCCGAGCCGCTGCTGCGCAGGGTCACCCGGCCGGTGAACGGCGATCCGGCGCCCAGCGGCACGGGATCGAGCGCGATCGAGCCCGTGAGGCCGCCGCCGGCCACGTCCGCCGACGGGTAGAGTGCGAACTCGCCCACCCGGACCACCCCGGCACGGAGCAGCGCGACCGGCTGCACCAACCGCACCGGGGCTTCCAGCGACGAGTCTTTCCGGCCCTCGATGTCGAGCTTCGCCTCGACCGACCAGTCGATGCCCGCCATCTCCGCGACGACCGTGGGCGGTCCGAGCGCGGGGGCCGGCAGCTGGAACGCGACCTCCCGGGTGTCGCCCGCGTCGAGCTCGAGCGGGCCGGATGCCTGGACGGGCTCGGGCGGCAGGTCCTGGTGGCCGGTCCGGCGCTCGGTGTGCGTATGGCCCTGGGCGTCGGTCGTGGTGACCTCGTACTTCCAGTGCTCGTCGCCGCGGACGGTCACCACGATCCCCCGGGCCGCGACGCGACGACGGGCCACGAGGCGCACCCGGCCCTCGATCAGGCGGCCCGGCAGCAGCTGGTCGCTGGCCAGCTCGAGCTTCCAGTCGACCCCGCCCGAGGATCCGGTCCAGGTCCTGGTCATCGCTGCCCCTCGAGAGATGAACGCCGTGAATGGGTGTCGCCCAAGCGTACCTGCGCGATGGTGCCCATGCCGGGCGGCCGGTCCGCGGCCGCCGTCCGGGTCACCCAGCCGAGCGGTCGGGTACGACCCTGGCCTCCTCGGCCAGCCGGCCCGCGACCAGGCGCGACCGCCATCCGCGGATCGGGATCCGCGGATATGGGAACGGAGTCTACGGATCGTTCGCCACCCTTCATCGGTCGATCGACCGATGACGGAGCGAGCCGAAGCGGCGAACGTCGGGTCACGGCGTCGCCACGACGCCATCGATACGGAGGCGACGGATGGCGAAGTTCATGGATGTCCACGGCGGCTTCTTCGGTGTCACCGGGGAGCAGCTGCGCGAGGCCCACGACCGCGACCTGGCGATCGAGGGAGACGAAGGCGTGCACTTCGAGCGCGCCTGGCTCGATCCCAAGGCAGGCAAGGTGTTCTGTCTCGCGACGGGACCGACGAAGGAAGCGGTCATGCGGATCCACGAGCGTGCGGGCCACCCGACGCCCGAGGTGTACGAGCTCACGGTCGAGGTCTAGGCCGGAACATTCCCTGATCGACGCGGGGGAACCGTCTGCCTCGTTGACGCGCGGGCGTCGATGGCGCCAATCGCATCGTTCCCGAGGCGATAGGCTCGTCGCCGAGGCTGTCTGCACAGCGTGAAGGAGACTGACTCATGAAACGCGTTACCCGCCGTCTGATCCTCGTCGTGGCGACGGTCGCGGCCCTGTCAATCGCGGCGACCACTTCGGTCGCCGCCAACCAGTCGGGCCTCGCGGGCCTGCGCAACGCGACCGCGCCGTTCCATAGCCTCGCCGCGGCCAAGGCCGCAGGCTACACGGTGAAGGTGGCCGACGTCGCCGGCATCACCTGCATCGCGGATCCGAACGGCGCCGGCACGATGGGCATCCATTACCTGAACCCATCCCTGCTCGACGATGCGGTGCATGCAACCACGCCCGAGCTGGTCATCTACGCCCCAGGCCGCAATGGCAGGCTCCAGCTGGTGGCCGTCGAATACCTGGTGCTGCAGGCGGACTGGGACGCGGTCCACGCGTCGCCCCCCTCGCTCTTTGGCGAGCAGTTCCACCTCACGCCGGCCGGTAACCGATATGGACTGCCCGCCTTCTACGAGCTGCACGCCTGGGTCTGGCGACCGAACCCGAGCGGCATGTTCTTCGAGTGGAACCCTCGGATCTCCTGCTGACCCGCATCGCGGCGCGCTGACGCGTCGCGCCCCGCGCCGTCGCCCGGCGGCGCGGGGCTGCGCCGTGCGCGCCCGTTTGGCCAGGATGGGCTCGACTCGGCGGCCACGGTCCGCGGCGACAGGTGCAGCTCGGCGGCGGCGGCCGCGTCGGTCATCCCCCCGACGATCATGCGGGCGATCTCGAACGCGCGGTGAGCAGCCGTCACGGTTCGGGGCGCATCGGCAAACGACCGACGTGCCCCGCGGGGCGGTACGATCGTTGGGACGCTGGAGACGCGACATGCTCACCCTGGACACGATCCGCGAGGCGCCCAAGGCCTTGCTCCACGACCATCTCGACGGCGGCCTGCGTCCGGCGACCGTGGTCGACCTCGCCCGCGAGTTCGGCTACCGCGACCTGCCCACCGAGGACGTGGACACGCTGGCCGCCTGGTTCCGGCGCGGCGCCGACCGCAAGTCGCTCGAGCTGTACCTCGAGACGTTCCGCCACACGGTGGCCGTCATGCAGGACCGGGACGCGCTCATCCGGGTCGCCGCCGAGTGCGTGGAGGACCTGGCGGCGGACGGGATCTGCTACGCGGAGGTCCGCTATGCCCCGGAGCTGTCGGTCGAGAAGGGGCTGACCCTGGACGAGGTCGTCGAGGCGACGCTCGAGGGGTTCCGGATCGGGATGGTGCGCGCCGCGCGGGCCGGCCGCCCGATCGTCGTCCGGGCGCTGATCACCGCGATGCGCCAGGCCGCGCGCTCGATGGAGATCGCGGAGCTCGCCGTCCGCTGGCGCGACGCGGGCGTGGTCGGGTTCGACATCGCCGGCCCCGAGGCCGGGTACCGGCCCACCCGCCACCTCGACGCGTTCGAGCACGTCCGGCGCGAGAACTTCCACATCACGATCCACGCCGGCGAGTCGTTCGGGCTGCCGTCGATCTGGGAGGCGATCCAGCTGTGCGGCGCCGAGCGGCTGGGTCACGGCGTCCGGATCGTGGACGACATCACCGTCCGCGACGACGGCACGGTCGCGCTGGGGCGGCTGGCAGCCTTCGTACGCGACCGGCGGGTGCCGCTCGAGATGTGCCCCACGTCCAACGTCCACACCGGCGCCGCGGCGTCGATCGAGACCCACCCCATCGACCTCCTGCGGCGGCTCCGGTTCCGGGTGACGGTCAACACCGACAACCGGCTGATGAGCGGGGTGTCGCTGTCGGGCGAGCTCGCGGCGCTCGACGCGTCATTCGGGATCGGGCTGGGCGAGATGGAGTGGCTGACGATCAACGCGCTCAAGTCCGCGTTCGTGCCATTCGACGAGCGGCTGCGGCTGATCAGCGAGGTGGTCAAGCCCGGGTACGCGCATCTCCGGGCGCTCGAGTCGGCGGTGGTGACGCAGACGGCCTGACCGGAGCGCGTCGGGGGGGTGGGACGCCGCCCCCGCCCGGGTCAGGCGCCCGGAGGATCGAGCGGGACCAGGACCTCGGTGCGCCACGTCGCGGGATCGGGCTCGGCGCCCGGATCGCTCCAGTAGACCTCCCACATCGGTCCGGTCGGCCGCAGGCCCGAGGCGTCCAGGGTGCGCTGGAGATGGTCGTAGGTCTGGTCGATGGTCTCGAACGGGCCGAGATGGATGATCGATGCGACGCGCCCACCGGGCAGGCACTCCGGCTTGACCCGTCCGGTTGCCGGGGCCGGGCGCGTGACCGGGAACCCGATCTCCGCCACGACGTCTTGCTGCCCGAAGGCCCGGTAGCGGGTGAACGGCGGGCCCGCCAGCGACACGCCGGCTGCGGCCATCCGTTCCTCGATCTCGTGGAGCGCGTCGCCGATGGCCGCGGGCAGCCCGTCCGCCGGGACCTCCACCTTCACCACCGCCGCCTCGCGCCGATGTAGCTCGTGGATCTCGACCTCGCCCGGGGCTCGCTCGAACACCGCGGTGGGCTGGACCGCGGCGGGGTGCACCAACTCGACCATCGTGGCCTCCTGGTCGACCTTGCCGGCCTGCTCTCGACAGGCTGTCGCGCCCGTCCGTCGCGGGCCAGAGGCGCCCGGTGGCAAGGGCCGGGCGGTTCGGCCCGTCAACCCCGGTCGTTCACACGGCGGGCAGCGCCACCAGGAATCGCGACCCGCCGAAGCCGTTCTTCTCGATCCACACCCGGCCGCCCATCGCCTCCATGAGGCGTCGCGCGGCGAACAGGCCGATGCCCGACCCGCGGGACCGCGCCCGGTCCACCCGCACGTAGGGCTTGAACACCGCCTCCCAGTCCTCGATCGGCACGCCGGGGCCGTCGTCGGTGATGTAGACGTGGACCTCGTCGCCCACCCGCCACACGCCGATCGACACCGCCTGCTCCGGCGGGGCGTACTTGGCCTCGTTGTCGAGCAGGTGCTCGAGGACCTGACGGAACCGGGCGTCGTCGCCGCGCGCCACGATCGCGTGGTCCGGGGCCTCCCAGCGAACGGCGCGCGTACGCAGCAGCAGGGCCAGGGTGCCCACCGTGTTGGTGATCGCGCCGACGACGTCAAACGGGTCCCGGCGCAGCCCGGTGAGCCCCTCGCCGCGAACGGAGGCGAGGATCGAATCCACGAGTCGGTCGAGGCGGGTCACCTGGTCCGTGGCGCCCGCCCGCCAGGTGCCGACGAGGTCCCGCGCGTCCGCGCCGGCCCCGGCGGACGCCGCGTCGGCCAGGAGGTCGAGGTACGCCCGGACCACCGCGAGCGGCGTGCGCAGCTCGTGGGTGACCACCGCAAGCAGCTCCGCCCGCGCCGCATCCAGCTGGGACAGCCGGTCGAGCTGGGCCTCGGCCTCCGCCTGCATCCGGCCCTTCTCCACGATGCCGGCCAGCAGCGCCGCGATCGTGCCCAGGAATGCGATCTCGTCGGGGCTGAACTCGCGCGCCGCGGCCGTCTGCACGTTGAGCACGCCGACCAGCCGCTCGCTCCAGAGCAGTGGCACCGACAGCATCCCGTGCAGCTCCCCGATGTCGAAGCCGCGGACCCAGCTGAACCTGGCGTCGGACGTGACGTCGGCCGAGCTGATCGGCGCCCGAGTCGCCGCGACCCGGCCGGTGATGCCCTCGCCGAGGGCCAGCCGGACCCGGCCGACCTGCTCCGCGTCGAGGCCGTTGGTCGCGGCCAGGGTCAGGTGATCGCCATCGCGGTCGAGCAGGTAGAACGAACAGACCTCCACGCCCAGCGCCACGGTCGTCCGTTCCACCAGCGTGCGCATCAGCTCGTCCCAGTCGCGGGCCTGCGTGGCGAGCTGGGCGAACTCGTGGAGGAATGCCAGCTGGTCCAGGCGCGCGGTCGCCAGCTGCGCGCTCGACGCCCGGCGCCGGGTCCGCGGCCGCGCCGGGCGCTGGCGGGGGGACGTGGTCACGGGCACAGGGTACCCGGGACCTGGCGGCCGTCGGTCGGAGGCTCGAGCCGCGGTAGCCGTCATGCTCCGGAGCGCTCTCCGGCGAGCTCTGCGACGGAACTCAGCCGGCGGCGCCGGCCGGCGCGCCCTCGGTGACCCGCGTCGGCAGGTCGGCGAGGAGCGGCTCGGTCCAGGTCCATGCCGCGCCGTGGTGCTTGCCGACCGCCCCGTGCCGGGCGGCCTCGACCCGCAGCGGCAGGCCGAAGATCTCGATGAACCCGACCGCGGAGGCGTGGTCGAACGCATCCCCCTCGTCGTACGTGGCCAGGTTCCGGTCATAGAGCGACAGCGGGGAGCGCCGGCCGAGGACCACGGCGCGCCCGTGGTCGAGCCGCATCCGGACGTCGCCCGAGACCACGCGCTGCGACGACATCGCGTACGTCCGCAGGTCGCGTGACAGGGCGCTGAACCACAGGCCGTCGTAGATGATCTGGGACAGCTCGTCCGCGACCAGGTGGTTGAACCGCAGCTGCTCCTTGGACAGCACCAGCCCCTCGAGCGCGTGGTGCGCGGTGTGCAGGATCACGGCCGACGGCGCCTCGTAGATCTCGCGGCTCTTGATCCCTACGAGGCGGTCCTCGACGTGATCGATCCGGCCCACCCCGTGCGCCCCACCCAGCTCGTGGAGCCGCTCCACCAGGGCAACCGAGTCCAGCCGCTGGGCGTCGATGGAGACCGGGATCCCGCCCTCGAACCCGATCACGAGGTCCACCGGGTCCGGCGCATCGCCGGGCGCGACGGTCCACTCGTAGGCGTCGGCGGGCGGCGTGACCCACGGATCCTCGAGCACGCCGGTCTCGCACGACCGGCCCCAGATGTTGACGTCGATGGAGTACGGAGAGGCCTTGGTGATCGGGATCTCGATCCCGCGCTCCTGCGCGTAGTCGATCTCCTGGTCGCGCGACAGCCCCATCCCGACCCGCATCGGCGCGACCACCTCGAGCCCCGGGTCCAGGGCATGGACCGCGACGTCGAACCGGACCTGGTCGTTGCCCTTGCCCGTGCAGCCGTGGGCGACCGCGTCCGCCCCCTCGCGCTGGGCCACCTCGACCAGCAGCTGGGCCAGCAGCGGCCGGGCGAGCGCCGTCGCGAGCGGATAGGCGCCCTGGTACACCGCGCCCGCCTGGAGGGCACGCCACACGTACTGCGACAGGAAGGTCTCGCGCGCGTCCACGACCCACGCCTTGGCCGCCCCGGCCGCCATCGCGCGGCGCTCGACGCCTTCCCGGAGCGAACCCGCGCCGAGGTCGACCGTGAGCGTGACCACGTCGACGCCGTACCGCTCCTTGAGCCAGGCGACGGCGACCGACGTATCGAGGCCGCCGGAGTAGGCGAGCACGACCTTGTTCATCTGGACGGGGCCTCCGTGGCGAACACCGGCAACACCGGTGCCTGGATCTCGTGGAACCGGTCGAGCCAGCGGTCCAGGGCCGGCTCATCGGGGAACAGGACGATGAGCGTGTTGTCGCCTGCGACCGTGCCGACCTGCTCGGCCAGCGTGGACTCGTCGATCGCCTGGGCGATCGCGTTGGCCGTGCCCGGCTGCCCGGTGAGGACCAGGATCAGCCCGCTCCGGCCGACGGTCACGGGGATGTCGGCAAGGATCCGCCGCAGCCGCTCGTCGGACGGCGCGCGGGGCACCGGGCCGAGGTCCTCGGGGTTGACGTACGCCGAGTGGTCGCCGCGCATGACCTTGGCCAGGCCGAGCTCGGCGATGTCGCGGCTCACGGTGGCCTGGGTGACGTCGAAGCCGAGCGCCGACAGCTCCGCGACGAGCTCGCCCTGGCTGCCGATGGGCCGGCTGGCGACGAGGCGGCGGATCGCAGCATGGCGGTCGCGCTTGACCATCAGCATCGGTCAGGCCGCCCCGGCATGCGCCCGGGCGGAGACCCGGGTCCCGAAGGCCGGATCGCCCAGGGCGCGGGCCAGCGCGTCGGGTGCCGATGCATCCGCGATGATCGCCTCGGCTCCCTCCCAGCCGACCGCGGCCAGCGCGGCGCGCACCTTGGGCACCATCCCGCCCGCGATCGTCCCGTCGGCGATCAGGCCCTCGGCCTCCTCGGGCGTCAGCGTGTCGAGCCGGGTGCCGGACGCGTCCCGCACCCCGTCGACGTCGGTCATCAGCACCAGCTGGCGGGCGCCCAGGCCGGCCGCGATCCCGGCCGCCGCGTCGTCCGCGTTGACGTTGCACACGACGCCCTCGCCGTCGCGGGCCAGGGGGGCCACGACCGGGACCTGGCCGGCGACCAGCAGCGAGTCCAGCAGGTCCCGGCGCACGCCGACCACGGTGGCGACCAGGCCCACGTCGGGCAGGCGCTCGCCGATCAGCAGCCCGCCGTCGACGCCCGACAGGCCGACCGCATCGCAGCCCAGGTCGCGCAGCGCCGCGACCAGCTCGCTGTTGACGACGCCGCGCAGGACCGCGGCCGCCACCTCGAGCGCGGCCGGGTCCGTGACGCGCAGGCCGTGCTCGAAGTGGGTCGGGACGCCCAGCCGTTCCAGCCACTCGGTCATGCGCTTGCCGCCGCCATGGACGAGCACGATCGGCCGCCGGCGGGCGACGGCGGCGACCTCGGCCAGGACCTGGCGCTGCTCGGCGAGCGTCGTGCCGCCGAGCTTGACGACGACGATCTCGCTCACGTCGTGTACTCCGAGTTCTCGCGGACGTACGCCTCGGTCAGGTCGCAGCCGAAGGCCTCGCCCCAGCCGTCGCCCAACCCCACGTCGAGCCGGATCAGCACCTCGTCCACGGCCATCGCCGCGCTGGCCGCCATGTTGTCGACAGCGACCGGACCCCCGGCCCGGCCGTCGTACACGAGGTGGCCGGCGATCGCGATCCGGAGCACCGCCGGGTCGACCGGCGCCGGCGTGCCCGCCCGAGCCTGCGCCTCCTCCGCGTTCAGCCCGGCCGCCTCGAGCACCGCGGCGTCGGCCAGCATCGCGTTGCCGGCCGCCCCCGCGATCCGGCCCCAGTTCGGGTCGCGACCGTGGACGGCCGCCTTCACCAGCGAGGACGAGATCACGGCGCGCGCGATCGCCCGGGCGCTCGCGTCATCGGCCGCGCCGGTGACCTGGCAGGTGATCGAGCGCCGTGGCCCCTTCCCCATCGGCCGCCTGCTGGCGCGCCAGGTCGCGCGCGACCGCCTCGATGGCGGCGCCCAGCGCGCGGCGAGCGCCCTCGTCGGTGTCCGCGTCGGCGGCCCCGGCGGCGCCGGACGCCAGCAGGAACACCGTGTCGTTGGTGCTCGTGTCGCCGTCCACCGAGAGCTGGTCCCAGGTGCGGGCCGCCGCGCCGCGCAGCAGAGAGCGCAGCGTCGCGGGTCCCGCGGTCGCGTCGGTCAGCAGCACCGAGAGCATGGTGGCCATGCGGGGGTGGATCATCCCCACGCCCTTGGCGATCCCGGTGACCGTCACCTCGGCGGGGGACCCGTCGCGGCCCGGCAGGGACACGGTCGCCGACGCGGTCTTGGTCGTCGAGTCCGTGGTCCGCAGGGACGTGGCCGCGGCGAGCAGCGCCTCGTCGGCTGCCGCGAGCTCGTCGGCGGCCACGCGGGCGATTGCCGCGACCACTCGGTCCACCGGGAGCCGGATCCCGATGATCCCCGTCGAGAGGTGCAGGATCTCGTCGGGTGACGCGCCCAGGGTCGCGGCCAGCGCCTCGCCGATGGCGGCCTGGTCCGCGTCGCCGGCTGGCCCGGTTGCCGCGTTGGCGCTGCCCGAGGTCGCGATGACGGCGCGGGCGAGGCCGGCCGCGTCCGGTCCGCCACCGGTCGCCTGGAGGTTGGCCCGCGACAGGCGCACCGGCGCGGCCGCGAACCGGTTGGGCGTGAACACCGCGGCCGCGGGCACGGGCCCGCCGTCGGCCACGATCAGCGCGAAGTCCGGCCGCCCGGAGGCCTTGATCCCGGCCGTGGCCCCGGCGGCGCGGAACCCGACCGGCATCCGGGCGGCGCGCTCGACCGCGGGCCGGTCGACCGGGTGCGGTGCGAGCAGCGGGTCGGCGGCAAGGGTCATGGAGCTGGAACCTCGAGCACGGGTATCGGTTCGGGGACGGGGCTACGGTGCCAAGGGCAGCTGGAGGAGGCCGGCGGGCTCGGGCAGGCCATGGACGACGTTGAACGCCTGGATCGCCTGCCCGGCGGCCCCCTTGACCAGGTTATCGAGGACGCCGATGGCGAGCAGCCGGCCAGTGCGGTCGTCCGCCCGGACGAACACCCGGAACTCGTTGCTCCCCAGCACGTGCTTGGTGGCGGGCGCCTCCGCGGTGACGGTGACGAACGGCTCCCCGTCGTAGGCGGCCGAGTACAGGACGTCGACCTCGTCCTGGGTGACTGGCCGGGTCGGTCGGACGTGGCCCGCCGAGAGGATCCCACGTGTCATCGGCACCAGGTGGGGCAGGAAGTCCACCCCGGCGACGCCCGGGTTGGCGCCGGCCGGGCCGAGCGCGCCCAGCTCCTGCTCGATCTCGGCCGTGTGCCGGTGGCAGAAGATGCCGTAGGCCCTGACGCTCTCGTTGACCTCGCCGAAGTGGAGGTCGGCCTTGGGGTCCCGGCCGGCGCCCGACACGCCGCTCTTCGCGTCGACCACGAGGTCGGCGATCAGGCCGGCCCGCACCAGCGGCGCGAGCGCCAGGATCGTGGTCGTCGAGTAGCAGCCCGGGGCACCGACGATGGCGCCCGGGACGCGGCCGATCGCGGACAGCTCCGCCCGGTGCAGCTCGGGCAGGCCGTAGACGGCCTTGGCCAGCAGCTCGGGCCGGGGATGCTCGAAGTGATACCAGCGCGGATAGTCCGCCGGGTCCCGCAGCCGGAAGTCGGGGCCCAGGTCGATGACCGTCGTGCCGTTCGCCCGGAAGTCGTCGATCCGGCCCGCGGCGGCGCCATGGGGCAGGGCGAGGAACACCGCCTCCGCATCGTCGGGCACCGTGTCGACCACGTGCAGGTTGCGCGTCGCCAGGTGGGGATGGATCCCCCCCAGCGGGTCGCCCTTCCGCTCCCGGCCGACGAGACCCACGATCCGCACGTGTGGATGGAGCGCGAGCAGCCGGATGAGCTCCGCACCCACGTAGCCGGTGGCACCCACGACCGCGACCCTCACCGGATCGCCGACCAGGGCCCGCGCGCCGCGCGCGGCTGCCGTGCCGGGCGCGGGCAGGGGATCGAGCGGACGGTCCGCCGCGATCGCCGCGCCCGTCGAGTCCGCGCTCACCGGCGCGCGCGGCGGCTCGCCGGCCGCAGGCTCGAGGGGTCGGGGATCGCGCGGAACGTCGTCACAGAATGACTATACATCGGCATTGCATAGTCATGCAAGCGGATGCGTCGCAGGGTCCTGACCTGCGGCCAGGCGGTCGAAGGGCGTCGATCCGGCTCAGGATGCCGCGGCGTCGACCCGGAGCTCGGCCAGCTGCGCGGCTTCCGCCTCGAACTGCTCGTGGTACAGGCGGGCGTACAGGCCGTCCCGGGCCAGCAGCTCGCGGTGGGTGCCCCGCTCGACGATGCGGCCGCGTTCGAACACCAGGATCCGGTCCGCGCGCAGGATGGTGGACAGCCGGTGGGCGATGGCGATCGTGGTGCGGCCCTCGGTCAGGCGCCCCAGGGCCGCCTGGATGAGCCGCTCGGAGACCGTGTCCAGCGACGAGGTCGCCTCGTCGAGGATCAGGATCCGCGGGTCCTTGAGCAGCACCCGGGCGATGGCCAGGCGCTGCTTCTCGCCGCCCGACAGCTTGTAGCCGCGCTCGCCGACCATGGTGTCGAACCCATCGGGCAGCTCGGCGATCCGGTCGTGGATGGCGGCCGCCCGGGTCGCCGCCTCGAGGTCGGCCTGGCCCGCGTCGGGCTTCGCGAACAGCAGGTTGTCCCGGACCGAGGCGTGGAACAGGTACGTCTCCTGGGTCACGAACCCGATGATCCGGCCCAGGGACGCGAGCCTGATGTTCCGGACGTCGAGCCCGTCGATCGTCACCCGGCCGTCCGCCACGTCGTACAGGCGCGGGATCAGGTAGGTCGTGGTCGTCTTGCCCGCCCCCGACGGCCCGACCAGCGCGACCAGCTCGCCCGGGCTCGCGTCGAACGAGATGTCCTCCAGCCCGAACGGGCTCGGCCGGTCCCGGCGTCGGGCGCATCGTCGGCCGGGGCATCAGGCACGTCCGCATCGAGCACGGCCGCCATCAGCCGCGGGTTCGCTTCGGCGTCCACGGCCGCTGCCTCGTCCTCGGGCGCGGCCCGGACCGCCGCGGGCTCGGCCGGGTAGCGGAACGACACCTGCTCGAAGGCCACGGCGCCCCGCACGTCGGCGGGCTCCAGCGCCACGGCGTCGGGCGCGTCGGTGATCTCGGGATCGAGGTCGAGGTACTCGAAGATCCGGTCGAACAGCGCAAGCGAGCCCTGGATCTCGACCTGGACGTTGAGCAGCTGGCCCATCGGGAAGAACAGCCGGCTCTGGAGCGTCGTGAAGGCCACGATGTCGCCCGCCGTCGGGGCGCTCGGATCGCCGTTCGCGGCCAGCGTCCCGGCCAGCCAGTACACGAATGCCGGGGTGATCGAGAAGATCGTGCCGATGATCGCGAAGAACCAGCGCCCGACCATCGCCTGGCGGAGCTGGAGCCGGGCGAGCTCGCGGTTGAGGCCGCGGAACCGGGCAACCGAGCGGTCCTGCGCCGCGAACGTCTTGCCCAGCAGCATGCCCGACACGGACAGGGTCTCCTCCGTGACCGCAGACATCTCGGCCAGCCGCTTCTGGGTCTCGCCGCTCACCTCGCGCCGGACCCGGCCCACCCGGTAGGTGAGCAACAGGAAGAACGGCAGCATCCCCAGCGACAGCACCGTCAGCCGCCAGTCGATCAGGATCATGGCCACGATCGTGCTGGCCGAGATCGCCAGGTTCGAGGTGACCGAGCTGGCCGTGTCGGTGACCACCGACTGGATGCCGCCCACGTCGTTCGCGAGGCGGCTCTGGATCTCGCCCGTGCGGGTGGCGGTGAAGAAGCGCAGGGGCAGCCGCTGGAGATGCGCGTAGAGCGCGTTGCGCAGGTCCTGCATCACGCTCTGGCCGATCACGTTGTTGAGGTAGGTCTGGCCCACCCCGATCAGGCCCGACACGATGGGCAGCACGATCATCAGCCCGACGTACAGGTTGAGCCGGTCGTACTGGTGGCCGACGATCACGTCGTCGATCAGCAGCTTGAGCAGGTAGGGGTTGACCAGGCCGATGAGGCTGGTGGCGATGATCGCGATCAGCACGATCACGACCTGGAGCCTGTAGGGGCTGAAGAACGCGACGATCCGGCGCGTCGTGCGCGCTCGCCGCTCGGGCGGGACGCGGTCGAAGTCGCCGGACGGGGGGGTCAGCCGGCCGGGGCCGCCGCCACTGCCCCTGGCGAGGGCGCGGGCACCGCCGCCGCGGAAGCTCATGGACGCATGCGACAGGCCGCTACCAGGCGGTGGCCGTCGCCGCCTCCGCGATGCCCTGGGCCTCGAGCCACTTCTCGGCGTCGAGCGCGGCCCGGCAGCCGTCGCCGGCGGCCGTGACCGCCTGGCGGTAGCGATGGTCGTTCACGTCGCCCGCGATGAACACGCCCTCGATCCGGCTGGCGGTGTGCTCGTGGGTGACGAGGTAGCCCTTCTCGTCGACGTCGAGCCAGTCCCGGAACACGTCGGTGTTGGGCTTGTGGCCGATGGCGATGAACAGCCCCTCCATCGGCAGCTCGCGCTCGTCGCCGGTGCGCGTGTCGCGCAGCCGCAGGCCCTGGACCCGGGTATCGCCCAGGACCTGCGCGATCTCGGTGTTGGTGTGGATCTCGATCTTGGGGTGGGAGCTCGCCCGGTCGACCATGATCTTCGACGCCCGGAACCCGTCGCGCCGGTGGATCAGGTGGACCTTGCTCGCGAAGCGGGTGAGGTAGTTCGCCTCCTCCATCGCCGAATCGCCACCGCCCACGACCGCGATCTCGCGGTCGCGGAAGAAGAACCCGTCGCACGTCGCGCACGCCGACACGCCACGTCCCCGCAGGCGCTGCTCGCTCTCGATGTTGAGCCACAGGGCGGAGGCGCCGGTGGCGACGATCACGGCCTGGCCGCGGTACTCCACGCCTCGGGCCCACACCCGGAACGGGCGGCCGGCGAAGTCCACCCGGTCGATGTCGACGTCGACGATCCGGCTGCCGAACCGCTCTGCCTGCTCGCGGAACCGGGCCATCAGCTCGGGCCCGTCGATGCCCTCCGGGAACCCCGGGTAGTTCTCGACCTCGCTGGTGAGCATCAGCTGGCCGCCGGGTGCCGAGCCGGCGAGCACGATCGGCGCGAGGTTGGCGCGAGCCGCGTAGATGGCCGCGGTCAGGCCCGCCGGCCCCGACCCGATGATCAGGACGTTGGACTCGGTGCGGCCGGGCGTCGCGCCCAGCGGTTCGGCGCCGCCGGGTGCCGGGGCCGGTGCACCCGGGGCCTCGGCCACGATCGAGATCCCGCCCCCGAGCGGCGCGGCCGGCGCGGCGCCCGCACCGAAGTCGATCTTGAGGCCGCCGAACGGTTTGGCGGCGCCGTTGCCGGAGCCCTCCGCGGGCTGCGCGGCGGGCTGGGCGAGGGGCTGGGCCCGGGGCGTCTGGACAGGCTCGGCGTCGCCGTCTGCGCGGGGCTGGTTGGGGTCGGTCATGGACGGATTGTCATCTCTGCGGGCGGTCATTGCTTCGCGTTCACTGTAGCATGATCCACGCATACCCCCGGGGGGTATCGCCGGAGGTCCGGGACGGCGCCCCGGACGCGTGCGCAGGGGCCTAGAGCACGCGTACCCTCCGCTACGTGACCTACGCCGACAGCCAGCGCGATCCGGCGTCCGTGACCCCGGGTCCGGTGGGCGCCGAGGAACCGCCGCTGCGCCTCGTCCCTGCGAGCCGGGACCCGGCGCTCGGTGCCGGCCCGCTCCGCTCGAACGTCGACTTCCTGGTGGTGCTGGTGGGGCAGGGTGTCAGCTCGTTCGGTGACGCGGTCACCAACACAGCCCTGCCGCTGCTCGTCCTCGCCCTCACCGGCTCGGGGTTCGCGATGGGCGTGGTGGGCGTGCTCTCGACCCTGCCCGATCTCGTCGTCGGCCTGCCGGCCGGCGCCTGGGCGGATCGCTGGGACCGGCGCCGGATGATGCTGCTGGCGGATCTCGGACGCGGGCTGCTGACGGCCGTGATCCCGGTGTCCGTGTGGCTGGGCGGACCGACCCTGGCGCTGATCCTGCTGGTCACGTTCCCGCTCAACGTCCTGCGGGTGCTGTGGCTCGCGGCGTACACGGCGGCGGTCCCCGGGCTGGTCGGGCGGGGACAGGTGGCACGCGCCAACGCCCTGTTCGAGGCGGTGTTCAACATCGGCTGGATCGTCGGGCCTGCGCTGGCCGGGTTCCTGTCGGCGACCATCGGCCCGGGCCCCACGATCGCGATCGACGCGGCGACCTTCGGCTGCTCGTCCGCGGCGCTGCTGTTCGTCCGCCGGTCCCTGCGACCCGAGGCGCGTGCCACCGCGACCCACATCATGGCCGACGTGCGCGAGGGGATCGGCTTCGTCCGCCGCCAGCCTGGCCTGCGTGCGGTCATCGCCCTGTGGACCACGACCTCGGTGGTGACCGCGGGCCTCACGCCCGCGCTGATCTTCTACATCACGATCGATCGCGACCTCGGTCCCGAGGTGGTGGGCGCCGTCCTGTCAGGGTTCGCCGTGGGCTCGCTCGGCGGGGCGCTGCTCGCGGCACGGCTCGCGCTGCGCGCGGTCGGAGTCGTGATGCTGGCGGGCAGCTCTGTCGTCGGCTTCACCCTGGTCCTCGTCGCGCTTCAGCCGCCGATCGAGGTGCTGGTCGGCGCCGCGCTGGTCGCCGGCATCGTCAACGCCAACATCCTGGTCGCCTACCTCAACCTGCGCACCCTGCTGTCCCCCGATGCCCTGCTCGGACGCGTCGGAGCGACGGCGCGGACGCTGTCGGTAGGGCTGATGCCGCTGGGCGCCCTGGTCGCGGGCGCGCTGCTCGACGCCATCGGCGGCGGCGCGACGCTCGCGCTGATGGGGATCGCCCTCGTCGTCGCGGGCATCGGTTTCGCGTGGCTGCCCGCCGTGCGCACCGCGCGGCTCCCGGATGCCGATCCGTTGCTGCCCCGCGCTGCCTGAACGGCCAGTCTGCAGGGCCTGAACGGCCAGTCTGCAGGGCGCCGCAGCGCGTGACCTCGGCGACCGCCGAGACCCGAGCCCGGCTACAGGGAGCGCAGCCCCGGCAGCACGTCCCGGCCCAGCGCCTCGATCGTCTCGGGGCGTGCCACGTCGCCGACGGAGAAGATCACGTGCTGGGCACCGGCGTCGGCCAGCTCGCCGAACCGGTCCACCACCGCCTGCGGGCTCTCGCCCCGGCCGCTGCCGTCGGCGAGCCGCACGCCCTGGAGCGTCGAGCGTTCGATCTCGTCGGGATCGCGACCGATCGCGGCGCAGTGCTCCCGGAGGACCTCGTACTTGTGATGGATCCGCTGCGGGTCGCCGAACACGTTGCAGGCATCGGCGTACTGCGCGACCAGGCGCAGCGTCTTCCGCTCCCCGCCGCCGCCGATCATGATCGGCGGGTGGGGCCGGCTGATGGCCTGCGGCGAGTTGAGCAACCGCTCGGCGTGGTACATGCGGCCGTCGAACGCCGCCTCGGAGCCACGTTCGCCCTGCCACATGCCGTGGGCGATCCGGAGGGTCTCCTCGAGCATCTCGAACCGATCCCCGAGCGGCGGAAAGGGGAAGCCCAGCCCGCGCGACTCCTCCTCGTTCCAGGCCGCCCCGATGCCCAGCCAGGCGCGCCCGCCCGAGAGCACGTCGAGCGTCGTCGCCGCCTTGACCCACAGCCCCGGGTAGCGGTAGTGGACGCCGCCGACCATCAGCCCCAGGCGGGCCCGGGTCGAGTGGGCGGCCATGAACCCGAGCGTCGTCCAGCCCTCGAGCATCGGCTCCTCGGCGCGACCGACGCCCCGGATCTGGAAGAAGTGGTCCATGACCCAGATCGAATCGAAGCCGGCGTCGTCGGCGTCGCGCACGATCCGGGCGAGGGTGGGGCCGATGGCGGGTCCGCCGCCGGGCCAGCTGAACGAGGGGATCTGCAGTCCGATCTTCATGGGTTGCGAGGGTAGCGCGAGGTCGTTGCACGGGCAACGGAGGCCGGTCCGCGGCCGGGCGTGAACGCCCCGCCGGCCGGGCCGGGGGAAGGCCGCGCGGCACCGTTACCGGTCAGCGGAAGAGGTCGCTCTCGGGAGCCATCACGAGGTCGCGGATCGAGCCCTCGCCGAGTGGCGGGTTCGACCCGCGGACGAGGGCGACCGGACGCCCGGCCGTCTTGCCCAGCGCGAGCTCCGCGGCAGACGCGATCTCGTCGGCGACCGCCCGAACGGTGGTCCGCATCACGCGGCCGTCGGCGTCGGGGCGGCCGCGCAGGTCCTCGAGCGGCAGCAGGCCGGAGACGCCCAGGGCGATGTCGATGATCCCCCAGCGCCACGGCCGACCGAAGCTGTCCGAGATGATCACCGGCAGGTCATGCCCGAACCGGGATCGGAGCGAGGCGCGGATCCGGGTCGCCGACGCGTCCGGGTCCACGGGGAGCAGCGTCACGAGGTCGCCCGACCCGGGTCCCACGTTGGACGCGTCGACGCCGCCGTTGGCGCACACGAACCCGTGCGCGGTCTCGGTGATCAGGACCCCCCGCTCCATGCGCACGATCCGGCGCGCCTCGCGCAGCACGACCTCCGTCTGCCGGGCGTCGCGGTCCCAGGCCTTCGCCCAGGCGACGGCCTCGGGCCGTGGCTCGACCGTCCGCAGGTCGACGACGGCACCCTCGGCCTTGGACACGACCTTCTGGGTGACCACGAGCACGTCGCCCGCTCGCAGCGGCCGCACCGCGTCGCCGGCCGCCTCGATGGCGTCGCCGATCATCGCCCCCAGGTCGTCGCCCTCGGCGATCTCAGGCACGCCGGCGAGCGCGATCACCTCGACGCGGCCGAAACCGTCAGTCGACACCGATCGCCTCCGACGGCGCCACGCTGGCCGCCAGCAGCAGGTCCTCGGGCGTGTCGACGTCGAGCGCCAGGTCCCCGGCCACCTCGGTGAACGACACCTCGGCCGACGACGCGAGCCACGCGTGGGCCGCCCGGCTGTCGCCACCGAACGCGGGGTCGATGACCTCGGGCGGCTGGAGCAGGAGCGCGTTCGTGCCGCGACCGTGGCGATCCGGGGCGAGCACCACCCCGGGCGCGCCGGTGGCGTCGCCCGCCGCGAGCAGCGCGCTGAGCGCGGATGGCGAGACCGCCGGCAGGTCCCCGGGCAGCACCAGCAGGCGAGCCGCCGCCGGCGCCGCGGCCCGCGCCTCCTGGATCGCCGGGTTGAGGCCCCGTGAGCGCTGCGCGAGCGGTCTCGCTCCGACCTGCCGGGCGAGATCGAGAACCTCGGGATCGGGTGACACAACGACGACCTCCTCGACGCCGGGCGTGGCCAGCGCCGCGGCCACCGTCCGGCGCAGCAGCCGCGTCACCAGGTCGCGGCGTTCCTCCGCGTCGAGGACGGCGCCCAGGCGGGACTTGGCGCCCTCGAGGGCTCGCACCGGGATCGCGACCACGGTCGCGGCCCGGGCGGCCGGGCGTCCTACGTCCTGCTGCTCCGGCGGCCGGGTCATCGCCCGTCCCCGGCCGGGGTGCCGGCCACGACCGCCAGCAGCTCCCCGGCGAGGCGGGCACGCGACGCGTCATCGGCCATGATCGTGTCGGCGACCAGCACCCGCATCCCGAGCGCCTCGACCTCGCCGCTGAGCGCGGCATCGACGGCATCGAGCACGAACATGTCGGCGAGGTCGGCGTACAGCCGGGCCACGCCGAGCGCGCTGGGCTCGTGACCCAGCGTCGCCAGCATCCGGTCCGCGGGACCCTTGAGCGCCCGGCCGCCGACGATCGGGCTGACCGCGATCACGAACGTGCCATGCGAGCGGGCCGCCGCCAGGGCCGCGCGCATGCCCGGGACGGCGAGGATGGGCGCCACCGACACCAGCGGGTTGGATGGGCAGACCACGACCGCGGCGGCGTCGTCGAGCGCCTCCAGCACCTCGGGCGTAGCGACGTGCGGCCTCGATCCCCGCGAACCGGATCTCGTGGACCTCGGGCTCCTGGCGGCGATGGACGAAGTACTCCTGGAACTCCAGCCAGCCGTCGTCGGTCCGGACCTCCGTCCGCACCGGCTCGTCGGCCATCGGCAGGATCCGCGCGGCCACGCCCAGCGATCGCTGGAGCGCGAGGCAGACCTCGGTGAGCCGCCCGCCGGCACGCAGCCGTGCCGTCCGCGCGACGTGGAGCGCGAGATCCCGGTCGCCCAGGGCGAACCACGTCTCCTCCCCGTAGCGGCCCAGCTGGTCCATGACGACATGGCTGTCGCCCTCGATCCCCCAGCCCAGCCCCGGCTGCTCGATCCCGGCAAGGTTGTACAGCACGGTGTCGTGGTCGGGCATGACCAGCAGCCCGTGCCGCTCGCAGTCGTCGCCCGTGTTGACGACCACGGTCAGGCGGGGGCCGAGGTGGGCCTGGAGGCCGTCGGCGAGCTTCGCGCCGCCCACGCCGCCGGCGAGCGCGACCACCAGCGGCTCGGTCATGCCGTCCCCGTGGCCTCGGGCAGGCCGTCGTGCCCGCGCATCTCAGCCCTCGAGATGGTCGTGGATGGCGGTCAGGCGCACCAGGAACGACACCCGGGGCTGGCGGCGGAAGGCCGCGATCGAGCTCGGCGCGGGCCCCTCGGGGTGGTAGCGATGGGCCAGCGCGACGATGTCGTCGCGCGCTCGGTCCACGTCGTCGACGGCCTCGTCCACGATCCCCGTGAGCCCGAGCCAGCGGTACGGGTCGGCGGTGTCGATCACCGACAGGCTCACGCGCGGGTCACGCAGCAGGTTCGTGCACCAGCGGCGCGGGGTCCGCGAGTTGAGCAGGATCCGGTCGTCCGGCTCGAGCCGGTACCAGGCCACGGCCTGGCGCGGCGCGCCGTCGTCGTCGGTGGTGGCGACGGTCGCGAACTGGAGCCCGGCGAGGAACCGTCGGGCGTCGTCGGTGAGGGCCGTGCGGGAGATCGGCATGGACGCATGGTAGCGGGACGACCGCCGGTCCCGACTCCCGCGGCGCGAACGCTCAGCGAAGCCGCTCGCCCGCCTCCACGGCAGCGGCCAGCCGGTTCTCGGGCGGCGCGAGGGGGCACGCCCAGCGCGGATCGAACGCGCACGACGGGTGGTAGGCGAAGTTGAGGTCCACGACCAGCGTCCCGGCATCGGCGTTGCCACCCAGGTCCGCCCCCTTGCCGGTGTCGAGCAGGTAGCGCCCCGCGCCATAGGTCGCCGCGCCGCTGGTCGCGTCGCGGAACGGCAGGAACAGGCCGCCCGTGTAGCCGCGCATCCAGAACAGGGCGAGCGGGGCCTCTCCGTCCGGCAGGGGCAGCCGGATGCGTCCCGCGCGGTCGAACGCGAGCACCTCCGCGCCGCTGTTGGGCAGCGCAAGGCCGTCGGCCGGGATCGCGGCCGGTGCCGGCTCCTCGACCGCGACGACGAAGCGCAGCCGGGGATCGTAGGGCCAGTGATGCGCCCGGAAGCCGGCGCGCTCCATGGCCGGGACCGGGGACTGCGGATGGCCCCGGTACAGCGCCTCTCGCTCCGAGCGCCACGTCTGCCAGGCCGCCTCCGGGTCGGTGACGGCGGTCGCCCGCACCGTCGCGTACAGCTCGGCGACGCGGCGGCGCCAGTCGGCCAGCCACAGCCGGTCGCCGGGCGCGGGTGCCGCTGGCTCGGCCGCTCCCGGGTCGTTCGTCATCGCGCCATCGTAGGGCTCCGCGGGCCGTGCGAGAATGCCCCGGCACGAAATGGGAGGTGGGCTGGTGACGGACCTGGCGGAGATCGGCGTGTTCGGAGGGTCGGGCTTCTACTCGCTGCTCGACGACGTCCGGGAGGCGAAGGTCGACACCCCCTACGGAGCGCCGTCCGACAGCTTCTTTCTGGCCACGGTCGCAGGTCGCCGGGTCGCGTTCCTGCCCCGTCACGGGCGGCGCCACACGATCCCGCCCCATCGGATCAACTACCGCGCGAACGTGTGGGCGATGCGCTCGCTGGGCGTCAAGGCGGTCATCAGCCCGTGTGCTGCCGGCTCGCTCCAGCTCCACGTGGAGCCCGGCCACTTCGTGGTGTCCGACCAGTTCGTGGACCGCACCAGCGGACGCGCCGACACCTTCTTCGACGGCCCGATCGTGTCCCACGTCTCCGCGGCCGAGATCTACGACCCGATCCTGCGCCAGATCGCCTTGGACGTGATCCGGGAGCACGGGATCACCGTCCACGACGGTGGCACGGTCGTGGTCATCCAGGGTCCGCGGTTCTCGACCCGGTCCGAGTCCCGGTGGTTCAGCGACGCGGGCTGGGAGGTCATCAACATGACCCAGTACCCCGAGGCCTACCTGTGCCGCGAGCTCGGGATGTCGGTCGTCAACATCGCGCTGATCACCGACTACGACGCCGGGGTGCTGGAAGGCACGCACGCGGTCACCGCCCATGACGTGCTCGCCGTGTTCGAGCAGAACGCGGAGCGGATCCGCAGGGTCGTGCTGGACATGATCGGCCGGTTCCCGGCCGACCTCGACGCGCTGGGGGCGCGCGACGCGCTCGCGCACACGCGCGGGGACGGGCACGCCGCGGGGCCCGCGGACATCCGGCTGTTCGAGGCCGGGCTGTGACCGGACACCGGGCCGTGATCGGACACCGGGTCGTGACCCGACCCTGATCGCGCGCCCGGGCGACCACGCTGATCGCGAGCCCGCCCGCGGCGACAGCGCTCGCCGGGGTGCCCGCCGCCCCCGCGTTCCCGGGTTCGCCGCCCCCGCGTTCCCGGGTTCCGTGGCACCATCTGGTCCCCATGACCCCCACCCGCGCCGACCTCACCCCCGGCTCGACGCCCCTCGAGCCGATGCACGGCTGCGTGCGCTGCGGCGCCCGGATCCCGATCTCGGAGTCGATGTGCGAGCGCTGCAACCCGTTGGGGCTCAAGGCTCCGGCGGCCTCGCAGGCCCACGGCACGGTGTTCCTGGGGATCGGGATGGCGGTCGTGCTGATGGCCGTGGTCGCGCACCTCGCGATCAGCGGCGTGGGGCCGTTCACGTCGTCGGTCGCCGGGGTCGCCGCCGATCCGGCCGGCCTGCGGGTGACGATCACCGTGACCAACGAGGGATCGAACGCCGGCAGCACGACCTGCCGCATCGACGACCCGTCGATCCTGGGCATCGGACCCGAGGCCGCCTTCGTCCAGAGCCCGGTCGTGGAGCCGGGCGCGACCGTCCAGTTCGATGCCGTCGTGGCCAGCCTGGGCAGGACACCCAAGCCGCTGGCGGCGGACTGCGGGGCGTGAGCCGCCCCGGCCGGTACGCCGCGGATGTCGCCTTCGCGCGCGCGATCGCGGAGGCGGCCGGGCAGCTCCAGCTCGAGCGCTACGAGCGGGTCGGCCGGATCCGGCACAAGTCGGCCAAGGACGTCGTGACCGAGGTCGACCACCTGTCCGAGGACCTGATCCTGGCCGCGATCCGGGAGCGCTTTCCCGGAGACGGCATCCTGGCCGAGGAGTCGGGGGTCCACCGCGCACCGGGTCGTCCGGCGCGGAGCGGCGGCGCGGCCGGGGATGGCGGCGAGCCGGTGGCGCGCGAGCTGGTCCACGGCCGGACCTGGATCATCGACCCCCTCGACGGGACCGTGAACTACGCGAACGGCATCCCGTTCTTCTGCGTGTCGGTCGGGCTGGTCGTCGACGGCACGCCGGCCGCGGGCGCGGTCCACGATCCGATGCGGGGCGAGACCTTCTGGGCAACCGTCGACGGGCCGGCTCATCTCGGCGAGACCGAGATCCACGCCTCGGGCAAGGAGGCCATCTCGGACTTCGTGGTGTCGCTCGCGCTGGGCGGTCGCCGGGTCGCGACGCGGGCGCGCACGGTGCGCAAGGCCATCCGCGTCTCGCGCAACATGGGCTCGGCCGCCCTCGCCCTCGCGTACGTCGCCAACGGCCGGTTCGACGCGTTCGTCCAGTCCGCCGGCATGTCGGCCTGGGACGTCGCCGCGGCCGGGCTGATCGCCGAGCGCGCGGGTGCCCGGGTGACGGATCTCGGCGGCGGGCAGTGGTTCGACGTCGCCAGGGCCACCCGGACGTTCGGCGTCGTGGCGGCGCCCGCCGGGCATCACGCGGAGCTGCTTCGCCTCACCGCCTGAGCCGGATCCACGCCGGGCGCACGCGTCAGGCAGGCTCGCCCCGCCAGCGGTGGGGGCGGTCCCGAAGCCTGGGCAGGCCCAGCTCGTCGCACAGCGCCTCCCACCGCACCCGGTCGGCGCCGTGCCATGCGAGCTCATCCACGTCGCGCTGGGCGATCGGCACCCCGTCGGCCGTCGTGCGCAGCCGGGCCAGGTCGCGGAACAGGAGGGCGTCCGCCATCCGGTCCCGCAGCGTGGCCGCGAGGCCGACCGGGTTGCGGACGCCGGCCACGTCCCAGTCGCTGCCGGCCGACGGGATGGCCTCGAGGTGCCCGTACCGGGCGAGCACGGCCGAGGCGGATCGGTCGCCCCAGCCGGGCAGTCCCGGGAACCCGTCGGCGGCGTCGCCCACCAGGGCCAGCCGATCGGGGACGCTGTCCGGGTTCACGCCCCACTTGGCGCGCACCCCGGCGTCGTCGTACACGAGGTCGCGCCGCCGGTCCCAGAGCACGATCCGCTCGTCGCGGACGCACTGGGCCATGTCCTTGTCCGGGGTGCAGATCACGATGCGGTCGACCCGCTGATCCGCCGCGAACCGGTCGGCGGCCGCTGCGATCGCATCGTCCGCCTCGAACTCGACCATCGGCCACAGGACCAGGCCGAGCGCCTCGATCGCCTGCTCCGCGATGGGGAACTGCGCCAGGAGCTCGCCGGGGACGCCCGCCTCGGTCTTGTAGCCCTGGTACAGGTCGTTGCGGAAGGAGCGGATCACCCGGTCCGTCGCGCACCCCACGTGGGTCGCGCCCTGCTCGCGGAGCAGGAACAGCAGCTGCTCCACCAGGCCGCTCACCCCCGACAGGATCGCCCCCTCGCGACCGCGCACCGGGGGCCGGGGCGAGAAGTGGGCCCGGAACAGCTCGTAGGTGGCGTCGACGAGGTGGACCTGCATCGGTGCCTCAGGCGTCCCCGGCATCCGCGGGTGCGTCCCCGGCATCCGCGCGTGCGTGGCCCGGCCCGTCCCCGGGTGCGTGCCTCGGGCCGTCCGCCCAGCCGGTCTCGACGAGCTCCCGGAACCGGTGGAGGTCGGCCTGGAAGATGGGCCACAGGACGGGCTCGATGAGCCGGGCGCCGAGCTCGGGCAGCAGCGGTGGCCGCAGCGTCTCCTCCCAGCGGACGATCGTGGTCTGGCCGTCTGCCCCCGGCTCGAGCGTGATCAGCCCGCCTCCCGAGATCAGGCCCTCGTGGCGGATGGCATAGCGGGTCGGCGCTTCGAACGCCGTGACCTCGACAGGGTCGCTGACGGTGATCCCGAACACGCGGACCAGCGCCGTGCCGCGTGTCCCGACGCCGACCGGTCCCGGCGTGGTGACGGTCACCCGCTTCATCTCGCGCATCCACTCCGCCTGGAGCGGGATGTCGGCCAGCACGGCCCAGGTCTCGGTGATCGGCGCGTCCACCACGACCAGCATCCGCATCACCGGCGGCGGACCGTCGCCGCGGCGCGCGGCCAGCCACCGGTCGAGCCCGAGCGCGACCGGGACCGCGATGAGCGCGAGCCTGGCGAGACGGCCGATCATCGCTCGCGGGACGAGGCGAGGCTGACACCGGCGGCGCGCATCTCGGCCAGCGCCCGCTCGCCGTCGCCCGCTTCGAGGTCGACGGCCGCCACCGCGTCGGTGAGCACGGTCGTCGCGAAGCCGAGCCGGACGCCGTCGAGCGCCGTCGCCCGGACGCAGTAGTCGGTCGCGAGGCCGACGACCACCACGCGATCGACGGCCGCGTCACGGAGCATCGTCTCGAGCCCCGTCCCGGTCGTCGCCCCCGATACCGGGTCGCGCATCGTGAACCCGGAATAGCCGTCCTCCCCGTTCGAACCCTTGCGGATCAGCTCGGTCCCCGCGGGGAGCGCCAGATCGGGATGGAGGGCCGCCCCCCACGTGTCCCGGACGCAGTGGTCGGGCCACACGCCGCCGTCCTTCGCGAAGTGGGGCGTGTGCTCGGGATGCCAGTCCTGGGTGGCGACGACGCGCGAGCCGTTGGCGAATGCCAACGACACCTCGTGATTGATGACCGGGATCGCGGCCTCGGCGCCGCGCACGTTGAGGCTGCCAGCCGGATCGGCGAAGTCGTTCTGGACGTCGACCACGATGAGCGCGACGCCGGGGTGGTACCGGAGCATGGGCTAACCCTACCGTGACGCGGCGCCCGCCGCGCCTCGGGTTGGGGTCCTGCGCCCGCGGCCCGCGCGCCATGCCCCGCGCCCGCGCGCCTCACGCCGCCCGCGCGCCCTCACGCCGCCCGCGCGCCTCACGCCGCCCGCGCGCCTCACGCCGCCCGCGCGCCTCACGCCGCCCGCGCGCCTCACGCCGCCCGCGCGCCTCACGCCGCCCGCGCGCCTCACGCCGCCCGCGCGCCTCACGCCGCCCGCGCGCCGGATCGCGTGACGTTCACTGCGGCGGTGCGCGCCACGTCGCGCGGCGCTCAACCGCGCTGCGGAACGCCGGGCGGTCCAACTGGCGGCTGCCAGCCAATTCGGAGACTCGATGCGAACGCTGGGCGATCCACCGGCCACGGCGACCGCCGCAGTGCTCGCTGGGCGATCCAGCGGGCCAGGCCGGGGGACCGGCCGATAAGCGGCCAACGTCATGCTTCGGGTCATGAGCACGAGACAGGATCGGGCTGCCGACGGAGCGCGCGCGATCACGGAAACCCGACGACGGCTGGGCGTGGAGATCCGGCTTGCCCGGCTCACCGCGGGTCTCAGCCAGCGCTCGGCCGGCGCCGCGGCCGGCATGTCGCATGCCCAATGGGGGCGCATCGAGCGCAGCCAGTGCCGTCAGCTGACGATCGACCAGGCGACGAGGGCGGCGATGGCCGTCGGGCTGCGCCTGGTCGCGAGCACCTATCCGGAAGGTGATGCCGTTCGCGATGCGGCTCAGCTCGGGTTGCTCGACCGGTTTCGAAGCCGGCTGCCGCCCGGCACACCGTGGCGCACCGAGGTTCCGCTGCCGATGCTCGGCGACCGCCGAGCCTGGGACGCGATGATCGAGCTGTCCGGAGAGCTCGCCGGGTGCGAGGCCGAGACCAAGCTGTTCGACATCCAGGCGCTCGAGCGCCGCCTGGCGTTGAAGCTCCGCGATGGCGGGGTCGATGTCCTCCTGCTCGTGGTCGCGGACACGGCGGCGAACCGGCGGGTGCTGTCCCTCCATCGCGGGGCACTGCGCGAGCTTCTGCCGCTCGACGGCCGGCAGGTCCTGGGGGCGCTGCGTCACGGCCGGCTGCCACCGACAAACGGGCTGGTGGTGTCTGAAGGGACCGGCTCGTCGGAGTGGACATCGGGTCGGAGGGAGAAGCGTCGCTCACGTGGCCGGTTCCGCGGCCGGCTCAACGGCCCGGGCGGCTCAACACCGCGGCCGGACCGCGGATCGCGTGACGTTCACTGCGGCGGCGCACGGTCCGCCTCCAGCCTCGGTGCCGACGATCGGAACGCAGAGCGATCCACCCGCCGGCTACCGACCTATCCGGAGCCCGATCCGGAACGCTGGGCGATCCAGCAGCGACGGTAACCGCCGCAGTGCTCGCTGGGCGATCCAGCGAGCCCTGGACGAGCAGGTCATGAGCAAGTGCTCGCTAGGTGATCCAGCGGGCCATAGACGTGCGGGCCATGGACGTCCTGACCGGCGACGTCCGGACCAGCGACGTGCGGGCCAGCGACGTGCTGGCGAAGCGACGTGTGGCTAATGGACGTGCGGCCACGGACGAGCGGCCAGGAGCGATCGGCGGCGGCGCGTCCGGACGGTTCGCCCGTCGGCGCCGCCGCGCGGCGATCAGGACGAGGCCGGCTGCGCGGTCGGGACGCTGACGTCCACGTTGATGTCCGGCTGCCCGGTCCCGCTGGTGGAGCTGCTGCCGGGACCCAGCGCGAAGAACCAGATGCCTGCCAGCAGTGCGATGACGAGGATCACGCCGACGATTACGCCGAACCCGCTCCCGCCGTCGCTGACGATGACCTCGCGGTCGTGCTCGTGAGCCATGGGATGTCCATCCTTTCCCCCGTCTCCGCTTGGGCCGGCGACGGGTGCCCCCGGACGATGCCTGCTGCGGCCTTCATGTCCGATGCGGTCGGCGCCGGCACGGCATACAACGGCGTTTCAGGTCGGACTCGGGACGCAGCCGCACGGGGCACCGACCGTTCCCACGGCCGGCCGCCCCGCGCCCGGGCGCGAGCCGGGCTACGCTGTACCCGTTCCCGGGCGAATGCTGCCCCCGCGTCCACGGAGCTTCGATGTACTTCGACGAATTCAAGCACCAGCTGCCCGACATCGACGAGAGCGAGACCCAGGACTGGCTCGCCTCGCTGGACCAGGTCGTGGACCAGGAGGGCGAGAACCGCGCCCGGTTCCTGATGTTCAAGCTGCTCAAGCGGGCCCGGCAGCGTCACGTCGGGTTGCCCAGCCTCACCCGCACCCGGTACATCAACACCATCAGCCCCGAGCAGGAGCCGTTCTTCCCCGGGGACGAGATCCTCGAACGGCGGATCCGGCGGCTGATCCGGTGGAACGCGGTGGCGATGGTCCTGCGGGCCAACAACCGGTTCCCGGGACTCGGCGGCCACCTTGCGACCTACGCCTCGGCGGCAAGCCTGTACGAGGTCGGCTTCAACCACTTCTTCCAGGGCAAGGACCACCCGGGCGGCGGGGACCAGGTGTTCTTCCAGGGGCACGCGGCGCCGGGTATCTACGCCCGCGCGTTCCTCGAGGGCCGGCTGAGCGAGGACCAGCTCGACCACTTCCGGCGCGAGGTCGGCGGCAAGGGGCTCAGCTCGTACCCCCATCCCCGGCTGATGCCCGAGTTCTGGGAGTTCCCCACGGTCTCGATGGGCCTCGGCCCGCTGGCCGCGATCTACCAGGCCCGCTTCAACCGCTACCTCCAGAACCGGGAGATCCGCGACACGAGCGCCCAGCGCGTGTGGGCGTTCCTGGGTGACGGCGAGATGGACGAGCCCGAGTCGATCGCCGGCATCTCGCTCGCGGCGCGCGAGGGCCTCGACAACCTGACCTTCGTCATCAACTGCAACCTGCAGCGCCTCGACGGCCCGGTCCGCGGCAATGGCAAGGTGATCCAGGAGCTCGAGGGTCTGTTCCGTGGCGCCGGCTGGAACGTGATCAAGGTGATCTGGGGCCGCGAGTGGGACGAGCTGCTTGCCCGGGACGTCGACGGCGTCCTGGTCGAGAAGATGAACGACACCCTCGACGGCGAGTTCCAGAAGTTCTCGGTGTCGTCGGGCGAGTACGTCCGGGAGCACTTCTTCGGGCCCGATCCGCGGCTGCGCAAGATCGTGGAGCACCTGTCCGACGACGAGATCCTCAAGCTCCGCCGGGGTGGCCACGACTACCGCAAGCTCTACGCGGCCTACAAGGCGGCCACCGAGTACCGTGGCGCGCCCACGGTCGTGCTGGCCAAGACCGTCAAGGGCTGGACGCTCGGCCCGGGCGTGGAGGCGCGCAACATCACGCACCAGGCGAAGAAGCTGAGCGAGGTCGAGCTGCGGGTGTTCCGCGACCGCCTGGAGCTGCCGATCCCGGACGAGCAGCTCAAGGACGCGCCGTACTTCCACCCCGGCCCCGACTCGGACGAGGTCCGGTACCTCCAGGAGCGGCGCCAGGCGCTCGGCGGGCCGCTGCCACGGCGTGTCGTCCGCGCGGCGCCCTTGCCCGCCCCGGGCCCCGCGGTCGACGCCGAGTTCGCGGCGGGCAGCACCACGGCCGTGTCCACGACCATGGTCTTCGCGCGCCTGCTGCGCAACCTCATCCGCGACCCCGGGATCGGCCGGCGCATCGTCCCGATCATCCCCGACGAGGCGCGCACGTTCGGCATGGACCCCCTGTTCAAGGAGGTCGGCATCTACGCCGCCCTGGGCCAGCGCTACGAGCCGGTCGACTCCGAGCTCGTGCTGTCCTACCGCGAAGCGACCGACGGCCAGGTGCTGGAGGAGGGGATCAACGAGGCGGGATCGATGGCCTCGTTCCAGGCCGCTGGCACGTCCTACGCGACGCACGGCGAGCCGATGATCCCGTTCTACATCTTCTACTCGATGTTCGGGTTCCAGCGGACTGGCGACCAGGTGTGGGCGTTCGGGGACCAGCGAGGTCGCGGGTTCATGATCGGCGCGACGGCCGGGCGCACGACGCTGGCCGGCGAGGGGCTGCAGCACGACGATGGCCATACCCACGTGCTCGCCTCGACGGTGCCCGTGGTGCGTGCCTACGACCCGGCCTTCGCCTACGAGCTCGCCGCGGTGGTCCGGGACGGGATCGAGCGCATGTACGGGGTCGGCGAGGATGTCTTCTACTACGTGACCGTCTACAACGAGAACTACGCCCAGGCGCCCAAGCCGGGCGACGTCGACGAGGGGATCGTCAAGGGGATCTACCGGTTCGCCGCGGCGCCCGAGCTGGACGGCGCGAAGGGTCAGGTCCGGCTGGTCGGGTCGGGGGCGATCCTGCAGCAGGTGATCGCGGCGCGGGACCTGCTCGCGGAGCGCTTCGGGGTCGCCGCCGAGATCTACTCCGCGACCTCGTTCCAGCAGCTGCGACGCGAGGCGCAGGCGGCGGAGCGCTGGAACCGGCTCAACCCGGAGCGGAAGCCGCGCCTGCCGTACGTATCGCAGGTGCTGGGCTCCGACGGCGGACCGATCGTGGTCGCCACGGACTGGATCCGGCAGGTCCCCGACATGGTCGCGCGCTGGCTGCCCCAGCCGTATCTCGCGCTGGGCACCGACGGCTTCGGCCGCAGCGACACGCGCGAGGCGCTCCGGGATTACTTCGAGATCGATCCGCCGCACATCGCGGCCGCGGCGCTGTCGGGGCTCACCCGGTGCGGCAGCCTGGAACCGAAGGCGGCCGCCCGAGCGATCCGCGAGCTGGGCCTGGACCCGGAGTCCCCCGACCCGCTCGGCATCTGACCGCGCCCCCGCGAACGGCGTCACGTCCCCGGAACGAAGAAGCGCCGCACGAGCCGGGAGGGGGCCGGCTCGTGCGGCGCGAGGTCCGCGGCGGGCCCCGTCACAGGCGCCATCGCGGTCGTGATTTCGCGGTCAGGGTACGCGCGCCGGCGATGCCGGGCGCCTATCGGCCGGCCCTCGACGCGTTGCAGCCGCATTGCAGCAGCGCCGGCCGCGAGGTCCTGTGTCAAGACTCCTTGCGGATCATCGACAAGCGCCCTTGACGATGGTTGCGGGGCGGACTACCATCGCCCCACCTCGCGCTCCCCACCGCGGCGCGTCCCCGCGCCCCGTCCCCCGCGCATGACAGGAGCAACACGTGGACCTTGGGTCCTTCGCCAGCGGCCTGGTGACCGGGCTTCGGGAAGGTGTCGAAGCCGCCCTCATCGTGAGCATCATCCTGGCCTACCTGGCCCGGAGCGGGAACCGGCGCCATTTCGGACGGATCTGGGCCGGAACCGGTGCCGCCATCGTCGTGAGCGCGGTGGCCGGATTGGGCCTGTTCGTGACGTTGGGCGAGCTGCCGGCGCCCTGGGAGCAGGTGTTCGAAGGTGCCGCGATGCTGCTGGCTGCGGGCGTCGTGACCTGGATGCTGTTCTGGATGCGTCGCCAGGCGGCTTCGGTCAAGGGCGAGCTCCAGGCGCGACTGAACCGCGTCCTTAGCGCGGGCACCGTCAACGGCCTCGCGGTCCTCGCGTTCACCGCGGTCATCCGCGAGGGCCTCGAGACGTCGCTGTTCCTGTTCGGCCTGTCCACCTCCGCCCGCACCGAGGCCGGTGGTGTGCTCGCGGGCGCGATCGTGGGCCTCGGGATCGCGGCCGTGCTCGGCGTCGGCTTCTATCGCGGCGCCCGGCTGATCAACCTGCGCACGTTCTTCCGGTGGACCGGGATCGCGCTGATCTTCATCGCCGCCGGCCTGCTCGCCTCCGCCGTCCACGAGCTGGTCGAGATCGGCTGGATCTCGTTCGGCACGGCGACGGCGTTCGACATCTCGGGCACCCTGCCGCACGAGGCGATCGATGGCGCCCCGGGCGGCCTGGCGCTGGTCATCGGCGGGTTCCTGCGCGCCCTGGTCGGGTACTCGTCCCGGCCGGAGGTCGTGACCGTGGTCACCTGGTTGACGTACGTCGCGGTCGTGCTCGGCCTGTTCCTGCGACCGCTGGCGCCCCGATCCTCGGTGGTCGCATCCGGCGCCGGGGCCACGCCGGCGTCCTGACCGGCGAATGCCGGGCCGGCGCCCGGATCGCGATCAGCCGGCGGGAACCAGCCGCAGCAGCGCGCCCCCGGCGAGGTCGGTGAGGTACACCTCGCCGTCCTCGTCGAATCCGATCGAGCTGATCGAGCGTCCCGTCTCGAGCAGCGTGACCGGTGCCTGCAATGCATTCAGCCCCGCGTCGATCGCCCACAGCGTCCCGGAGCAGTTGTCCGAGAACAGGTAGGCACCCCGGAGGGTCGGGATCGCGTCGCCGCGATAGACCACGCCCCCGATCACCGCACAGCCGGCCTCGTGCCCGTACTCGGACACCGGCATCGTGACGCCCGCCGGATCGCACCCGGTGGGCGGGTCGTAGCAGTGGCGCCCCTCCCAGCGGTGCCAGCCGAAGTCCAGGCCGCTGGAACCGGCCGGCGCGACGTCCACCTCCTCCCACCGGTCCTGGCCGACGTCCCCGATCCACAGGTTGCCGGTCGCGAGGTCGATGCTGTCGCGGAACGGGTTGCGGAGGCCGTAGTCGAGGATCTCGGGCAGGACGCCGGGGCGGCCGACGAACGGGTTGTCGGCCGGCACGAGGTACGGGGCGGACCCGGTCGCGCCCAGCACGTCGATGCGCAGGATCTTGCCCAGCAGCGTGTCCAGGCTCGAGGCACGGTTCTGCGGGTCGCCGCCGCTGCCGCCGTCGCCCAGGGCGATCAGCAGCATGCCGTCGGGGTCGAACCCGATCCAGCCGCCGTTGTGGTTGGCGTACGGCTGGGTCTGGGTGAGGATCGGGTGCCCGGTCGAGGGGTCGACCGACGCGGCCCCGCCCGAGCGCGCGTCGAACGCTGCGATCGTCGTGTTGCCGTCGAGGTCCGAGTAGTGGACGTAGAACGTGGACCGGGTGTCGCCGAAGGACGGCGGGAAGGCGACCCCCAGCAGCCCGCGCTCGCCGCCGGCCGAGACCCGGTCCGCGATGTCGAGGTACGGGGTCGGCGCAAGCTGGCCGTCCCGCACCACCCGGATCCGGCCGGCCTGCTCGGCGACGAACAGCCGGCCGCTGCCGTCGGGCACGGACGTCACCCACAGCGGCGCCGTCAGGCCGTCGGCCACGACCTCGGTCGAGACACGGACGGCGGCCAGGTCGGGCCGGTCCGCCGGGCCGGCAGGGGGGAGGATGGATGGCTGGGCCGATGGGATCGCGGGCGAGCGGGGTGCCGCCGCGCCCGGCCGAGTCGCGGATGGGGTCGCCGGGCCGGCGCACGACGCCGCGACCGCGGCAAGCGCCAGGACCAGGATCGCGGCATGGGAGACCGGGGTGACAGCGCGCATCGGACGCGGGTAGGGTACCGGCATGGAAGCGATGGAGGTGTTCAGCCTCGAGGAGCTGGCGGCGCGGGCCGCCGCGGGGGAGCCCTACGGCGAGTTCCTGCGCGTGCCGGACCTGTCCCTGGGGCTGTACGTGCTCGGGCGGGGTGCCGTCGACCGCCAGCAGCCCCACACGGAGGACGAGGCCTACGTCGTCCTGGCCGGGCGAAGCCGGTTCACGGCGGGCAGCCGGACCCGCGACGTGCGCGCCGGCGACACGATCTTCGTCCCCGCCGGCGTTCCCCACCGGTTCCACGACATCACCGAGCAGCTCCGGCTGATCGTGGTGTTCGGCCCGGCCGAGGGGACCCGCGCGGCCACCGCAGCCGCCGACCGCGGCGCAGCCACCGCAGCCGGCGACCGCGGCGCAGCCACCGGGACGTCCAGCGAGGCGACCGCCGACGCCCGGGCCACCGGCGCCTGAGTCGCCGGCGCCGCCGGCACCGCGCTCAGCCCGAGGCTCGGACGCGCTCGACCCGCGCGGCGAAGCCGGCGGCATGCAGTGCGCTGGTCCCGTCCTCGTCGTGGCGGAACAGCACGTACGCGTCCAGCCCGTCGTCGAGGAACGGCACCAGCCGGCGCGCCCAGGCGTCCAGCGCGGCGTCATCGTAGGCCGACCGCCGGAGCCGCAGGTACAGGAAGGGCCCGGTCCGCCGGATGTCCGGGGCGCCCTCGGGCTCGTCGAGGTCGGTCGTGCACAGCACCGCGCCGGACGCTCGCAGCGCCGCGAACACCTCGTCCGCCTGCCATGAGGGGTGCTGGGCCTCAAGGACCAGCGGCAGGCCGCCGGGCCAGGCAGCGAGCAGCCTGGCCAGCCGCTCGTCGTGGCGGGCGACCTCGCCCGGGATGCGGAACAGGACGGCGCCCAGCCGCTCGCCGAACGCCGGCAGCGTCTGGGTCAGCCACGGGACCGACTGGGCGGGGTCCGCGTAGAGCGCCCGGATGCTGGCCCCGCGCTGGGCCTTGACGATGAACCGGAACGGCTCGGGGACGGCCGCGCACCAGGCGTCGATGCGCTCCCGGGTGGGCCGGGCGTAGAACGTGTTGTTGAGCTCGCACGCGGGCAGCCGGGTGGCGTAGAAGCCGAGCCGGTCGCGGGCCTTGACGCCGGCGGGGTAGAACCGGGGCGTCCAGCCCGGGTAGGCGAAGCCGCTGGTGCCGGCCAGGATCCGGCTCGTTCCTGCCGCCGGCCGAAGCGGGGCCGCGGTCAATTCGGGCGCCGCGGTCAATTCGGGCGCCGCGCTCGGTTCGGGCGACGCCGTCAGGCGTCCTCCCCGTCGGGTGCCGTGTCGCCGCCGCCGGGGCGCTCGAGGCTCCCGATGACCCGGCACAGGCCGCGCTCCATCGCCGCCTGGTCGTCGAGCGCGACCACGTCCAGGAAGTAGCGCTGGACGCCGTCGAGGTGGGTGCGTGAGGCGCCTCGCAGGCGCTCCAGGCCGGCCCTGGTGAGCGCGGCCTCGGCACCCCGCGCGTCCGTCGAGCACGCCGACCGTTCGACCATGCCGTCCGCGACGAGCCGGTCCACGAGACGGGTGATGCCGCTGCGCGACAGCAGCACCCGGTCCGCGAGGATGCTCATCCGGAGGCGACGGCCCGGCTCGGTCGCCAGCTGCAGCAGGGCGTCGTACTCGGCGAGCGACAGCCCGTGCTCGGCCCGCAGCTCCTCGTCCAGCCGGCGAGTGAGCCGGGCGTGGGCGTGCAGGAACGACCGCCACGCGCCGAGGCGCGCGTCGGAGATCCGCTGCGCATCCGCAGACGGGCCGGATGTCGTCCCTGCCGGCCGGGGGCCCGGGGCGAGCTCTGAGGTCATGCCGGCATGCTACTCCGTCGACAACTGATTGACAAGTCAACTATGTCGGCATATAGTTGCGGACGCAATTACATGGCTACGGCGAAGCAGGCCGCAGCGGAGAGGATCACGCGAACCATGAGCAGCACCACCTGGAACCTCGACCCGGCCCACACCGACGTCACCTTCTCGACCAAGCACATGATGGTCACCACCGTCCATGGGAAGTTCACGGACGTGCGAGGCTCGCTCGAGCTCGACGAGACGGACCCGACCGCCTCGCGGGGCGCGTTCGTGGTGCGCGCCGAATCCATCGACACCGGTGTCGACAAGCGCGACAGCCACCTCCGGTCGGCCGACTTCCTCGATGCCGATCGGTACCCCGAGATCACGTTCGTGACCACGGGGGTCGGGGCGCCGCGCGGCGCCGACTACATCGTGAGCGGCGATTTGACCATCCGTGGCGTCACCCGTCCGGTCGCGTTCGAGGTCGAGTCCCTGGGCCTGTACCGGGGCATGGACGGCTCGCGCCGGGCGGGCTTCCATGGCACCACCCGCCTCGACCGCGAGGACTGGGGCCTGACCTGGAACGTCGCCCTCGAGACCGGCGGCTGGCTGGTGGGCAAGGAGATCAAGCTCGAGATCGACCTCGCGGTCGAGGAGGCGCGCGCCGCCGTCGCCCGGTCGGACGCGGCGGACACCGCCGCCTGACGCGCGGGCGCCGACGCCGGTGTCGGCTCGCGGCCGTCGGCGGCGGCCCGCGAGAGCAGGTCGCGGATGGCCATCGAGCGCTGGCCCGCGTGGGCAGCCCGATCGCCCACCCGTCATCCCGGCGCGAGGCCCCGGCCGGTGGCTGAAACGTTCGTGGATGGACGATCGTGAGACACTCGGACCTCACCGGAGGGCGCATGCAGATCGAACGCGAACCGTCACCGTCCGTCGAGACCGCGCCGCGCGACCGCGGGCCGGACGGTGGTCGCGTCAGGGACCGGGCCGTCGGTGCCCGTCCCGTCCACGCCCGCTACACCGCCGAAGGGGTGCCCTCGCCGTTCCCGCCGATCGGCGACTACGCGTTCCTCTCCGACGGCGAGGTCAACGCCCTCATCGCCCCCAGCGGCGACGTCGAGTGGATGTGCGTGCCCCGGTTCGACTCGCCCAGCCTGTTCGGCGCGATCCTGGACCGGGACGCGGGCCGATTCCGCCTCGGTCCGGCCGACCTGCGGGTGCCTGCCGCCCGTCGCTACCTGCCGGGCACGATGGTCCTCGAGACCAGCTGGGGCAGCAACGCCGGTGGCTGGATCATCGTCCGCGACGTGCTGCTGATGGGTCCCTGGCGCCACGAGGACCACCACGCGTCCACCCACCGGCGCGCCCCGACCGACTACGACGCCGAGCACGTGCTGCTGCGGATCGTCCGCTGCGTGAACGGCGAGATGCAGCTCACGCTCGACTGTGAGCCCGCCTTCGACTACGGCCGGGCTCGTGGCACGTGGACCTACACCGGGGATGGCTATGAGCAGGGCGTGTGCCGGGCCGATGGCGGCGTCGAGCTCACCCTGACCAGCGACATGCGTCTCGGCTTCGAGGGGCCGCGGGCCATCGCCCGGACCCTGATCAAGCAGGGAGAGACGCGGTTCTGCGCCCTGTCCTGGAACGGCGGCGAGCCGCCGCGGACCAGCGAGGAGGGCTATCGCCAGCTGGTGTGGACCGCCCACCACTGGCAGCACTGGCTCGCCCGCGGCCACTTCCCGGATCACCCCTGGCGCTCGTTCCTGCAGCGGTCGGCGCTGACGCTCAAGGGGCTGGCCTACGCACCGACCGGCGCCATCGCCGCGGCCGCGACCACCTCCCTGCCCGAGACCCCGGGCGGCGAGCGGAACTGGGACTACCGCTACAGCTGGGTGCGCGACTCGACCTTCGCCCTGTGGGGCCTGTACACGCTGGGCTTCGACTGGGAGGCAACCGACTTCTACTTCTTCCTGGCCGAGGTCGTGGGCGCCGACGACCAGATCCAGGTCCTGTACGGGGTGGGCGGCGAGCACGACCTCGAGGAGCACACCCTCGACCATCTCGAGGGCTACGAGCGGTCACGGCCGGTGCGCATCGGCAACGACGCCTTCCGCCAGCACCAGCACGACGTGTGGGGGGCGATCCTCGACTCGTTCTACATCCACACCAGCTCCCGCGATCGGGTGGACGACCAGATGTGGCCGATCCTGCGTTCGCTGGTGGAGCAGGCGCTGGCCCACTGGAAGGAGCCCGATCGAGGGATCTGGGAGGTGCGGGGCGAGCCGCACCACTTCACCACGTCCAAGGTCATGTGCTGGGTCGCCGCGGACCGGGGCGCGAAGCTGGCGGCGCTGCGCGACGACGAGGCCATGGCCGAGCGGTGGCAGGCCGCGGCCGCGGAGATCAAGGCCGACGTGCTGGCCCATGGCCTCGACGAGCGGGGCGTGTTCACCCAGCACTACGACACCACCGAGCTCGACGCCTCGCTGCTGCTGCTCCCGCTGCTCGGGTTCCTGCCCGCCGACGACGAGCGCGTCCGGCGGACCGTCCTGGCGATCGCCGACGAGCTGACCGAGGACGGCCTCGTGCTGCGGTACCACAACGAGCACACCGACGACGGCCTGTCGGGCACCGAGGGCAGCTTCACGATCTGCTCGTTCTGGCTGGTGTCGGCGCTGATCCAGATCGGCGAGGTCGACCGCGGCCGACGGCTGTGCGAGCGGCTGCTGTCGCTGGCCAGCCCGCTCGAGCTGTACGGCGAGGAGATCGATCCCGAGACGGGTCGCCACCTGGGCAACTTCCCCCAGGCGTTCACCCATCTCGCGCTGATCAACGCCGTGATGCATGTGATCGACGCCGAGAAGCAGCGCCCCGCCCGCGGGCTGCGCATGGTCCCGCCCGAGGAGGGCCACGGCAACTCCGCCTGAGCGACAGGCCGGCCGCCGGGTCAGGCGGGATCGATCCGGTAGACCGTGCCCCGCAGGTCGACCACGTACAGCTCGCCGCCCGCGCTCTCGCCGAACGAGCTGATCAGCCGGCCGCTGCCCGCCCCGCGCAGGATGACCTTTGACGGCTTGGGCGACGCGTTCGCGGGAACCGTGAAGATCTCCCCGCTGCAGTAGTCGCCGAACACGTACCAGCCGCGGAGCGCCGGGATCCTGGTGCCGCGGTACACGTAGCCGCCGGTGACCGCGCAGCGCCCGTTCGAGGCGTGCGAGTAGTTGAGCAGCGGCCGCTTCTTGCCGCTCGTGTTGCAGCCGGTCGCCGGCCGGTAGCAGTGGAAGCCCTCCATCACCCGCCAGCCCCAGTTGACGCCACGTCCGGCGCCCGAGCTGGTCCGCACGGCGCGATCGACCTCCTCGTACCGGCTCTGGCCCACGTCACCGATCCACAGGTTGCCCGTGGTGCGATCGAACGACCAGCGCCACGGGTTGCGCAGCCCGCGCTGCCAGATCTCGTTCCGGCCGGCCCGGCCGACGTAGGGGTTGGACCGCGGGATCCGGTAGGCGTGGCTGGCGGTGGTGCCGTTGACATCGATCCGCAGCAGCTTGCCCAGCAGCAAATCCTTGCTCTGGGCGCGGTTGCCGGGGTCGCCGCCCGAGCCGCCGTCGCCGGTGCCGATGTACAGGTACCCATCGGGACCGAAGGCGATCCCGCCGCCGTTGTGGTTCGCGTAGGGCTGGCTGATCCGGAGGATGGTGCGGCCCGAGCCCGACTGGACCCGGTCGGGGTTCGCGGTCGAGACCCTGTACTCCCGGATGACCGTGTCGCCGGACCGGTTCGTGTAGTCGACGTAGAACTTCCGGTTGGTCCGGAAGTGCGGGTGGAAGGCGAGCCCGAGCAGCCCCTGCTCGGAGCCGCCGGAGACCGAGCCGCCCAGGTTGATCAAGGGCGTGGCCAGCACCTTGCCGGCCTTGAGGACGCGGATCGTGCCCGTCTTCTCGACGATGAACATGCGGCCCGAGCCGTCGCGGGCGCTCGTGATGAGGACCGGGCTCGACAGCCCGGTCGCGACCTGGGTCAGCTTGATGGTGCCCGACGACGGGGCCGCCGCGATCGCGGGGCCGTCGGTCAGCGACCGGGGCATCGCCGCCGCGGCCGTGGTCGCCGGCAGCCGGCCGGCGATCAGCGTGGCGGCCACGCCGGCCGCGAGCAGCGCGGCGCGACGCGAGTACGGGAGGGCGGCGGGATCGCGGCTCATCGGCAGCACCTGCGAGCGTCGGCGAATGGGACGTGGCGACCGCGTGCCCGGGACCGGGCCGGTACGGCCCATCCTGCCTTCTCGGCGCCGGTCTGTCGACCCCGCCGGCAGTCCACGCTCTATGCTCGGGCGGTGATCGCGACGACCGGGCGCGCGTGGGGCGCGCAGAGCATGACCGCGCCGCTTCGCGAGGTCCTGGTCAAGCGACCTGGCCCGGCGTTCGGGCACGCCTTCGAGGATCCGTCGCTGGGCTTCCTGCGGCCGGTCGACCTCGAGCGCGCCCGGCGGGAGCACGACGGGCTGGCCGCCGTGCTGGACAGGCTGGGAGCCCGGGTCCACCGGCTCGAGGCGGAGACCGCCGACCCCGACCTCGTCTACGTGTTCGACCCGCTGCTCGTTGCCGAGGGCGGCGCGATCCCGCTCCGACCGGGCAAGCCCAGCCGCGCCGGCGAGCCGGAGCTGCTCGAGGCGTGGACGACCGCGCGCGCCATCCCCACGCTGGGCCGGATCGTGGCGCCCGGGACGGTCGAGGGCGGCGACACCCTGTGGCTGCGCCCCGACCTCCTGTGCATCGGTCGGACGCTGCGCACCAACGACGACGGCGCCCGGCAGCTGGCAGCGCTGGTGGGTGGTGACGTCCGCGTGTTCGACCTGCCGTACTGGCGGGGGACGGATGAGCTCGTCCACCTGCTGTCGGTCGTCTCGCCGGTCGCCGACGACCTGGCGGTGGTGTTCCTGCCGCTGCTGCCGGTCGGGCTGCATGCGCCTGCTGCGCGAGCTGGGTGTCCGCCTGGTCGAGGTGCCCGAGGCGGAGTACGCGAGCCTGGGCTGCAACGTGCTGGCGGTCCGTCCCGGCGTGGTGGTCGTGGCCGACGGCAACCCGCTGACCCGGCGCGGCCTGGAGCTGGCCGGCTGCGAGGTGCACGCGATCCCCCTGGGCGAGGTGGGGGAGAACGGCTCGGGCGGGGTGACCTGCCTCACCCGCCCCGTGCTCCGCGGCTGAGCGCGCTCGATGACGCGACCGGTCATCGCCGTCGACGCCGCGGCGCTGCGCCGCGATCTCGCGGACCTGGTCCGCATCCCGAGCGTGACGGGCTCCGAGGATGCCATTGCCGCCAGCCTCGCAGACCGCCTCGAGGCGCTGGGCATGGCCGTCGAGGTGTTCCACCCCGATCCCGCGGCGATCCGCGACGACCCGGCCTGGCCGGGCGAGGAGGTCGCGCGGTCCACGCTGCCGGTGGTCCTCGGACGGGCCGGCCGGCGGGGCGCCCGCCGCGTCGTGCTGTCGGGACACATGGACGTGGTCCCGATCGGGGATCGGGCATCCTGGTCTGTCGATCCCTGGGCGGCCGAGGTTCGCGACGGCCGGCTGTACGGGCGCGGCGCCTGCGACATGAAGGGCGGCGTCGCCGCCATCCTGGGCGCGGTCCGGGCGCTGCGGACGTCGCTGGACCTGGGGACCCTAGAAGGCGAGCTCGATCGTGGCGCTGGTCCCGTCCGAGGAGGACGGCGGCCAGGGCACCCTGGCCGCGATCCGGGCGGGCGCGACCGGCGACCTCGCGATCATCCCGGAGCCGTCCGGACTCGCCATCGTGATCGCCCATGCCGGGGCGATCACTTCCGCCTGACCGTCCCGGGCCGGGCCGCGCACGCCAGCCGCCGTACCGAGGGCGTCTCGGCGCTCGAGAACCTCGCACACGCTGGTCCGCGCCCTCGAGGCCGACAAGACGCGTCGCAACGCGGCAGGAGACGGATCCCCTGATGACCGACCTCGGCCTGCCCGTATCCCACGATCATCGGCACGGTGGCGGGCGGGGAGTGGGCGTCCACCGTCATGGACCGCGTCGTCGCCGAGGGGCGCTACGGCGTGCGGCTGGGACAGATCGCCCGAGGACGCCGAGGCCGAGCTTCGAGCCTGCGTGGTGGCGGCCTGCGAGGCCGATGCCTTCCTGCACGACCACCCGGCGACGGTCGAGATCACGGGCGCCCGGTTCGGGTCCGCGCGCGTGCCCGGCGAGCACCCGCTCCCGGTCGGGCTCGCGCGAACGTCGCGGAGGCGGTGACCGGGCGCCGGCCGGCGCCTGCTGGGCGTCCCGTATGGCGCCGACATGCGGCTGTTCGTGGGGGTGGGGGAGACGCCGTGCGTGATCTTCGGGCCGGGCGACGTGCGGCTGGCGCATGGCGCCGACGAGCAGGTGCCGCTCGCCGAGGTCGAGGCCTGCGCGCAGGTGCTGGCGGCCTGGGTCGCGGCGGAGCTGGGCAGCGGCCCCGCAGGCTGAGGCGTCAGCGGCCCCGCCGGTCCGGCGGCTCGAGCTCCGGAAACAGGACGAACGGTCCCGCCCCGGCCACGGGTGCCTCGCCGGGGTCCCTTGCCGGCGCTTCCGCCCGGCTGTCCGGGTCCTCCGCGGCCGTCAGCGCGTCCGCCGGCGCCCCGGTCTGCGCCGCGGCCACCTCCACCAGCCGGCACAGCGCGTTGACCAGGCGCATCTGCTCCGGCGTCCGGCAGGCGACCCGGAGCAGCGCCGGGTTGGCCACCAGCACCGCGAGTCCCGCGCGCCCGCGAGATCGCCACGTTGAGCCGGTTGCCCGAGTAGAGGAACTCGAGGTCCCGCGGCGCCTCGTCGGGCGTGCGACGTGGTCATCGAGTAGATGGCGACCGGCGCCTCCCGGCCCTGGAACTTGTCCACGGTGCCCACGTTCGGCCGCGCGGCGAGCCGTCCCTCGACCGATCTGGGCGATCTCCGCGACCTGCGCGTTGTAGGGGGCGACGACCAGGACGTCGTCGACGCGTCAGTCCGCGCACCCCCCTCGCGGTCGCGCCACGGGCGGTCCACCAGCGCGTCGATCGCCTCGGCGATCCAGCGCGCCTCGTCCCGCGACCGATTGCCCGCGCCGCGTGCTCGATGCGGCACGTGGCGGATCCCCGTCCCGCCCACGGGCGTCGCCGGCGATCGAGCCGCTGGCGCTCGTTGCCGGCGTCCGTTCCAGGCGCCCCTCGTAGAACGCGTCGGAGATGAACGCGTTGACGTCGGGGTGGAGCCGGTACGTCGTGCCCAGCAGCAGGCCGCGATCGGGGGCGATCGTCCGTTCGTCGCCCACCAGGTGCTCGAGCGCCGAGGCGGCGGCACCCTCGGGGTGGGCGCCCTGCGCGACCTGCGGCAGCTGGTTGGGATCGCCCAGCAGCACCACGGAACGCGGCCGCGCCGGCCACGGCGCATACGCGTGGCCAGCGAGAACTGCCCGGCCTCGTCGACGAACAGGACGTCGACGGCGCCCTCCATGTCCTCGCGCGCCCACAGCCAGGCCGTGCCGCCGACGACGTCCCCGTGCTCGCGGCCAGGCCGTCGGGCACGGCCGCGTTGTCGTCGATGGTCTCGATCCGCCGGCGTCGGTGCCGTCGTCGTCGCGCTTGCGCGCGATCCTGACGGTCGCGGCCGCTCCTCGGCACGTTGGCATCGCGCGACCGCCTCCAGGAGGTTGGCGATCACCCGGTGGGACTGGGCGGTCACGCCGACCCGCTTCCCGTCGGCGACGAGGTCGAGGATCATGCGGGCCGCCGTGTAGGTCTTGCCGGTGCCCGGCGGCCCCTGGATCGGCGAGCACCGTCTGGTCGAGATCGAGCGCCAGCCGGCGGCCGGCCGCCGGCCGTGCTCGCCCTCGGCGGGCCAGGGCGCTGCCCGCGCGGACGCCGGCGATCCGCGGCGGCGACGCGCAGGATCAGGTCCCGAGCCGCGCGGAAGCGGCCCGGCGTCCCTCGATGCCGTGCTCGATCACGTGGTCCGCGAGCCGGCCCAGCGCCCCGCGCATGGGCTCCGGACCGTACGGCTTGCCCGGGATCAGCGCGGCCGGGTGCGGTGCGGCCGGCGCCAACCTGGAGATCGACGGTGCCGGCGAGCGAGTCGAGCGCCACGGCACTCGTGCCGGCCTCCCGTCCGCGTGGCCGGATCGATCGGTGCCCTTGCCCTCGGCGATCTTCGTCTCCTGGGCCGGGATCGAACCGGTAGCGGCGGACCACGGACCGCCCGGCGACGCTGCCGAGGTCCGCCTCGAACTCAGCTCGCCCAGCGCCGCGCGTCGCGCGACGAGGTCCTCCATCGACGCCTCCAGCAGCCGGAAGTGGTCCCACCACTGCGGCTTGCCTCGCGCCGATGCCAGTCGAGCAGGCCGCCAGCAGCCAGCGGGCCTGCTGCTCCGGCGTTCGCTGGCCGCGGTCCACCGGGCACGCCGTCGCGCAGCGCGTCCTCGCGGCGCGCGGGTCTCGGCCTGCTCCTCGCGCGAGCTTCCGGCGGCGGCTCGCCGTCCTCGGGGCCGGGCCTCGGGACCTCGCCGTCCGGGTACCAGTCCGGGTGGTCGGCCAGCGCCTCGACCCGGCGGACCTCGAGCCAGTCGCGCAGGAGCAGGTTCGAGACGCAGTCGTCGCGGTTGTAGGCGGCGATCGCGTCCAGGATCGCCGGGTCCCGCTCCTCCATCCAGCGCTCGTACTCGACCACGCGAGAAGCCGGCCTGGGTGATGCCGCCCTCGCGCTCCGGCATGTAGAAGCGCCTCGAGCTTCTTGATCGAGTAGCTCTCGACGCTCGCCCGGATGCCCTGGCGGACGACATGGTCGTAGAGGTTGACGAGCACGTGGCCGCGCAGCAGGACGTCGATCTCGTCCTCCCGCGTCGCGTGGCGCTGCATCAGCCGCTTGAGCGCGCCCGACTCGTACGCCGCCGTAGTGGTAGACGTGCATGCCCGGGGTCCCGTCGGCGGCGCTCCATGACGAGGTCCACGAAGGCCTCGAGCATCGCCTTCTCCTGGGCGCGATCGTGGGCCCACAGGGCGTGGAACACGGGCTCGCCGCTCGCCTGGTCGCGCTCCGTCCAGCCGAACAGGTACTCCAGGCCATCGTCGAGCGCCCAGGGATCCGCCTCGATGTCGAAGAACACGTCGAGCGGCGATGGCGGGGGCAGCGCGGCCAGGCCCTTGCGCGGGTCGCTCGCGTCGGGCGGGATCAGCTCGTACCGATCGATGCCGTCGCGTCGCTTCGCGAGCTGCAGCGCGGCCTGCCGGCGCAGGCGTTCCAGGATTCGCGGCTGGAGCTCGCGGATCCGGCGGTCGCCCGGCAACCCGGCCAGCGCCTCGAGCGTGGTCACCCCGGCGTCGGTCAGCTTGCGGCGCTGGCTGGCCGCCGCGCCGGCGACGATCGACAGGTGATCGTCGGCGCGCCGGCGGTCCATGCACACCTGCCACCACGAGCACACGCGGCAGTGGTCGACGGGCTCCGGGTAGGTCTCGGGTGCCGGGCCGGCGGCGGCGAACACCCGCGCCTCGAAGCGCCGCTTGGCGGCCCGGTAGTACGCGGCGTAGTCATCGAGGCGGTGGGCGTGGGCCGCGCGATCCCCGGTGATCACGGCGATCGTCTCGGGCGGGATTCCCTGCAGGCGCTCGAGCAGGTCCGCGTACACGCACATCTGGACGATCGCGGCGGCCTTCACCCGTTTCGCGAGCTTGGTGTCGGCGACGTCGTAGCTCCAGGCGCCGAGGCCTGACGGACGGTCGTCGCGGCGGACCAGGAAGTCGGGGTGGCCGCGCCAGCGGCCGTCGAACAGCGTGCCCTGGAAGATCACGTCGGTCCCCGCCCGCATGGCGGACAGCGTCTCGGCCTCTGCGGCCAGCAGGTCGGCGGGAGTCTCGGGAGCCCGGGCCTGCATCTCGACGACCCGGCGGCCCTCGCGCTCCAGCAGCTCGATGTAGCGCTGCTCGTGCTCGTAGCCGCGCCGGCGGACCAGGTCGAGCTCGGGATCGTCGCGGAACGGCCGCTCGATCTCGCCCCGGGCGCGCAGCTGCTCGAGCGTGACCAGGTGGTCGCACTCGAGGAAGCCGACGAGATCGGTAGCCGACACGACCAGCGTGCCGTCCTGGTGGAGCTGCACTGCCACCCACTGTATCGGCCGGACGCGACACCTCGGGTGTCACGGCGGTGGTCAGCCGGATGGCCGCAGCGACCGCCACAGGTCGACCGCCCAGCGCCAGTCGGCGGCATCCTCGAACTCGATCCGGATCGCGGCCCCGCGGCCGGTCACGGCGGAGAAGCCCTCGAGCACCGCGACCTCGACGCCCGAAGCCGCGTCGGTGCTGATCCGGGCGCGGCCGGCAAGCTCGCCGTCCTGGTGGTGCATCACCTCGCTGCCCAGGTCGTTGGCGACCCGGGCGAGGAACCAGTCGGCCGACATCGGGAGCCCGTTGGTGGTGGCCGTCGTGATCCCGGCCAGCGTCACCCGCCGGCCGCGCTCGCTGCCCGTCCATTCCTCAGCTGTCCGCCGCTCGCCGAACGAGCCCGGGACCTGGAGCAGCCAGCCTTCGTGGACGATCGTCACCGGCGCGCGCCGGTAGCCGATCGGCGCTCGGTCGGGGTCCACGTGCCCCACCCGTTGGGCAACGCGGTCGGCGATCGGGTCGTCGATCCCCCGCAGCTCGATCAGCTCCGCCCACTCGCGCCAGGGGTAGGGGAGGGTGGGGTCGGCAGGCAGGGCACGGCGCAGCAGGCCGAGCGCCTCGTCGACCGCGGCGCGCTCGGCATCGTCGGCGGGCGCCCGCCAGCGGATCTCGGTCCACAGCAGGACCAGCGCCCGGTTGAGCAGGTAGCGGGCATCGGTCGCGTCGAGCCACCACGGACGAACGTCGAGCGCCACCCTGGGATCCTTGACCGCCTGCTCGAGCCAGGCGTCGTCCCGCGGACCGAGCGGGGTGGCGATCGCCCCTTCGAACGTGAACTGGGTGCCGGGCCGGGTGCCAACCTGGAACGAGCCGGCCCCCCGGCGCCGCAGCTCGAGCGCGCGGGCCAGCGTCCGGCCCAGAAGCGCGACGTGGGCGCGCTCCACGCTCGGTCGGTCCGCGATCGGCGTTCGTGCCCCCACCCACGCGGGCGGGGCGCCGACCGGGCGCTGCTCGCGGTCGCGCGACCAGTCGATGCCGACCTCGGTCTCCAGCCGGTCGAGGATCCGGCCGACGAACGTGTGGTACCCGGGCCCGACCGAGGAGGTGTCGGCGCTGGCCACGACGCTGCCCTCGGCGTCGGCGGTGATCGAGACGGGCTCGGCCGCCGGGTGAAGGTCGAGCACGAGCTCGGCCTGGTCCGGCGAGCCGTCGACGCGTGCGGTCCGGACGATGCTCGGGTATTCCCCGGTGATCCAGGCGCACGCGTTCCCCATCAGTCGGTCTGCCGGCGGCAGCCGCGGGATCAGCCCGCGCCGCGCTGCCTGGCCGACGACCCTGATCGTGAGGCCCAACCCATACCTCCATTGCACCGTCCGCAGGTTCGACGTTAGCGTGCGCCGGGCGTTCGGGCGACGTTCACGCACCGGAAACAGGTACCGGGCGCCGGCGGCGACGGTCCCAGTGTCTACCCGGCTCGACCGGATCCAGCGGCCACGGCGTCACCGGTGACACCGGTCCACCGGATCCTCCGGCCCATCGGCCCACCCCCGCTCTACCGGATCCTCCGGATCCACCTGGGTCCTCCGCATCCCAACGGTCTACCGCATCCCCCGGTCCACCTGGGTCCCCCGGATCCCCCGGCCCATCGGCCCACCCGGATCCCCCGGGCAGAAGCCCACGGTTCTCTTCGGCGCGGCCAGGGCCCTTCCGGCGGGCATTGCAGAACTAGCCGGTTCTGGTAGCGCGCCAGAGCGGGTAGGGGCGCCGCCCAACAGAACCGGCCGGTCATATTCGGTGGGTGTGGCCGGCGTGGGAGCTGCTGGCGCGGCTGGGGTGGCGGTTGGAACTGACCGCGGTGGCCGATGGGCCAGGGCCGGTGGGCGGAGTGGCCGGCGGCGTGGTGTGGGCGCGGCCGGCGTGGCCGGCGTGGCCGGGCGGCCGGCGTGGCCGGCGTGGCCGCCGTGAATGGCCTGGCCCGCGGTGCGACGGCCCGGCCGGTCTCGTATCGTTGGGGCGATGGAGCGCAAGCCAGCCAGCCGCATCGACGAGCACGGCCGCCGCCAGGTCGCACCGACCTGGGAGAGCCTGGTCGAGCGCCAGCTGCGCGAGGCGATGGACGAGGGCAAGTTCGAGGATCTCCCGTACCGCGGCCGGCGGATCCCGCTGGACGACGATTCGCTGGCCGGTGCGTGGGCGATGGCCTGGCACGTCCTGCGCAACGCGGGGGCGGCGCCGCCCTGGATCGAGGCCGACAAGGAGGTCCGGGACCTGATGGCGCGGCGGGACGCGATCCTCGCCCGTGCCGCCGGCGCGTCCCCGAGCGCCCGGCGCCGCGATCGTGCCACGCTCGAGGCGGTCGTGTCTGAGATCAACGCAGCGATCGCGCGCCTCAACGTCGAGGTGCCGACGGATCGCCAGCATCGCCGGCCGCTGTCGCTCCCCGAGGAGCTGGCACGGTTCGACGCCTCGGCCGATCGCAGCCGATGACCGGCACAGGCACCGGCGACAGGCGCGACCCCGGTCGTTCGATCCGGGTCCGGCGTGCAACGGCATCCCACGCGCCCGCGATCCGCGAGATCGCGCACGACGCGTGGCGCGACACCTACGCCGGCATGCTCAGCGCCGGCACCATCGAGTGGTTCCTTGAGCGGGCCTACTCCGAAGAGCGGGTCGCGCTGCGGGTCGAGCGCCACGAGACCTGGGTCGCCGAGGTGGACGGGGTGGTCGCCGCGTTCGCGGAGACGTCGATCGAGCCGGACCGGGTCACGCTCGTCGCGATCTATGCTCGGCCGGGGATGCGGGGGCTGGGTCTCGGCTCGGCGCTCCTCGACGAGATCGTGGGCGCCCACCCCGACCTGCCGATCGCGGCCGACGTCCTGGCCGGCAACCGCAAGGGCGAAGGCTTCTACGAGGCGCGGGGGTTCGAGCCGCGCGAGGCGCTGGACGAGCAGCTGGGTGCGGAGATGGTCCGCGAGCGACGGTGGTGGCGACCGGCCGGGGCCACCGGCTGAACGGCACAAGGCCCCGATGACTGTGCGGCAGGAGGTGGTGATGGGGGTTGGATTCCCGGGCCCGCCCGTGCTCGAGCTACGCCGGGCAAGCGTCGCACGCGGTCACGAGGTCACGCATCACCCGGGACCGAACGCCAAGCGACCGAGGTCGGTTCGTGTGAGGTCGAGATCATCAGTGGTGTGGGAGCACCGCGGGCCACCACGTCGGGACCCAGCCCGGGCCGCATTCGGCTGAGGCACCGGCGAGCGCATGGTCAGACGCGTCGCCAGCGGGGACTGCCAGCCACGTCGCGACAAGGCACATCCCTACTAGCGCCGCGATGCCCACCGCCACGCGCCATGCGAGGCGCAGGCGCCACGCGAACAGGACACCGACCCAGAACAGCCACCAGCCGACGATCGCCAGAAGGACGAACAGGCCGAAGAGGGCGAACCTCCCTGCCGCCTCCAGTTCGAGGCAGACGTCCTGGGCATTCGCGATCAGCCGCACGAACAGGAACGGGATGACCAGGGCGACTGGCACGCTCACGAGAATCAGCACCTCCTGCCGAACAGGCCCGATGACCGCTTGACAGGCACCCACAATCGAGCGGAGTGACTCAGGAGTCTCGACGGATGAGGACGGAGCGGGGACGGCGAACGCCGGGCGCAGCGATGATCCGGGGGGCGGTCGTGGCCGCGGCCATGGTCATCGCCGTGGCGTGCGGCAGCACCCTGCCCACCGGCGCGCCCGCGACCCGGCCGCCCGCGACCGGACCGATCGCTCCGGCGACGCCCGGCGCGGCCCCGGTCACGCCGGGTGCCTCTCCTGCGGAGGCTCCGGGGGTCGCGACGCCGGCGCCCACGACCAGCCCGCCGAGCCGCTCGAGCGACCGGCCCCTCGTCTGGTTCGCGCCGCTGCCGCCGCTCGGCGATCGGACCGACCTGCAGTTCGCCGACGGATCTGCCGACTACTTCGACCTGTTCGCGGTCGATGCCCCGTGGGCGGCGGCCGCCCGCTCGGTCGGCGTGTTCAAGATCTACTCCAGCTGGGTGGGCAACTACGCGACCGACGAGCAGCTGCGCCAGGTCGTCGAGGGAACCACGGCCCGCGGGCAGGCGCTCGCCGTCGAGATCGGCGGCCTAACGATCCGGGACGGCTGTGGTGCAGGGATCGAAGGGTTCGACGCGTCACTCGGAATCCTGGATCGAATCCATGCCGCCGGCGGGTCGGTGTCGCTGGTCGCGTTCGATGAGCCGTATGCCTTCGGGCACGCCTACTCGGGGCCGAATGCCTGCCGCTGGCCGGTCGAGCGCGTGGCAGCCGAGGCCGCCGCGTTCACCCGCGACCTGCGCGCGGCCGAGCCCGGGATCCTGGTCGGCGACATCGAGCCCCTGTGGCCCGACATCAGCGCGGCGCAGCTCGGAGCCTGGTTGGATGCCTACCGCGCGGCGGCCGGCGCCGCGTTCGACTTCGTCCACCTCGATGCCGACTGGAACCTGGGTGACTGGCCGTCGCGAGCGGCCGCGGCGACGGGGGAGGTGCGGTCGCGGGGGATCCCGGCGGGCATGATCTACAACGGCGGCGACGAATCGACCGACGCCGCGTGGACGCGCGCTGCGCGCGAGCACGTCGATGCCTACGAAGCGGCACTCGACGGGCACCCGGACCAGGTCGTGTTCCAGTCGTGGATGGCGCACCCGGACCACGCTCTGCCCGACTCGGATCCCGCGACGTTCACGGGGCTGATCCGCCAGTACGCGGGCTCGCGCGCCACGATCGCCATCGACCGGGTGAACGTCCGCGGCCGCGGACGGCTCGACACGACCGGGACCGTCACGGCGGGTGACCAGCCCCATCCGATCGCGGGGGCGGTCGTCCGCCTGACGGCGGTCCCGATCGACGGCGCCTATCAGCTCTCGAGGCTCCAGGGTAGGGTGCCCGCGGGGGCGACCGCTGCGGTCGTCGGCCTGCGGGTCAACACCGAGGACGCGGGTCCCGGTCCCGTCCACCTGCGGTTCTACCGGATCGGCTACGTTGAGGGGAGCGGGGCGCGGAACCGCGTGCCCGATCCGGGGTTCGCCCAGGGGCCCGACCACTGGGGCGTGACCGGCGCGGGTCGGGCGCGGTTCGTGTCCAGCGATCGGAGCGGCGGGAGGATGCTGCGCGTCGACGCCGATCCCGCTCAGGCTGTCCTGGTCAACTCGGGTGCGTTTCGCGTGAAGGCGGGCGCCCGCTACACGTTCACGGCGGCGCTTCGGGTTCCCGCCAGCGCGAAAGGGAACGCCTACCTGGCCGTGATCTTCCTCCACGCCACCGAGATTGCCCGCCACCGTCTCGAGCTGGCCCCGGCGGCCGTCGACCTGGGGCGGGTTGACGCTGGATCAGGCACGTTCGCGTCGCGTGGCGCGCGGCTGGACCCGGGCCGCTACCGGCTGCGGGTCGAGTATCCCGGCGACGCGGACCATTGGCCCGCTGCCGTGGAGACGACGATCACCGTCCGCTGACCAGCCCGCTCCAGCCTCGACCCGCTAGCCGAACAGGGCCTCGACCGCCTCGCCGAACACCGTGGTGTGGCGGTCGACGTTGTCCGCCGTGGTCGCCGGCGACATGAGGGCCATGTTGTGGAACGGCGTCATCAGCACGCCCCGGTTCATGGCCCATAGGTGGAGGAAACGCTCGAGCCCCGAGTCCCCGTGCGCGAACTGCTCGGACCCGTTGCGTGGCAGGTCGGGCATGAAGTGGTACTCGGCCCGTGCCCCGAGCCTCGTCACGTGCCATGGGACCTCGTTCCGGCGGATGACGCCGTCGACGCCCGACGCCCACCGCTCGCCCAGCGGCAGCATGCGTTCGAACGCCTCGTCGGTCAGCACGTCGGTCAGCGTGGCCCGGATCGCGGCCATCGAGAGCGCATTGCCGGCCAGCGTCCCGCCGATCCCGCCGACGTCGGAGTCCTCCCAGGCGATCGACGCCCGGATCCGGTCCGCGAGCGCCTCCGTGAAGCCGTAGGCGCCGGCCGGGATGCCGCCACCGATCGTCTTGCCGATGGTGAGCATGTCCGGCGCGAGGCGGTGCGCCCCGGTGTAGCCGCCAGGCCCGGCGCAGATGGTGTGGGTCTCGTCGTTGATCAGGATCGTCCCATGACGGCGGGTCAGCTCGCGGACGGCCTCGTGATAGCCGGGATCGGGCAGGACGATGCCCACGTTGGTGAGGGCCGGCTCCATGAGCGCGGCGGCCACGTCGCCGTGGGCCAGCTCGCGCTCGAGGGCGTCGAGGTCGTTGATCTCGACCACCCGCGTGGTCTCGGCGGGTGGGACCGGGGGTCCGAGGTTGCCGCGCCGGGCCTCGACTCTGCCGTCCGGGGCGAGCCAGACGATGGTCTCATCGACCGAGCCGTGGTAGTTGTGGTTGTGGACCAGGATCTTCGACCGTCCCGTGATCTCGCGCGCGAGCCGGATCGCGAACCGGTTGGCGTCGGTGGCGGTGAGGGTGAACTGCCAATAGCGCAGGCCGAAGCGCCGGCGGAGCTCGTCGCCGGCCACGATCGCGTCCTCGGTCGGGAGCATGTGGGTGATGCCCCGGCGCAGCTGGCGGGTGACCGCGTCGACCGTGGCCGACGGGCCGTGGCCCGCCATGGCCCCCGTGTCACCGAGGCAGAAGTCCACGTACTCGTGGCCGTCGAGGTCGCTGAACCGGGCGCCGCTCGCCTCGTCGACGAACAGCGGGAACGGTCCGGCCCACTTGACCATCCAGTTCATCGGGACGCCGTCGAGCAGCGAGCCCTGGGCGCGCTCGAACATCGCCTTCGATCGGGGATTGGCGCGCTCGAACGCCGCGCTCTCGGCCGCGATCAGCGTGGTCAGGCGTGAGCGGTCGAGGGTCCTGGCGCCCGGCATCGGTGCTCCTTCCCGGCCCGGAGGGCCGGCTGCGATATCGGCACCGATGATGGCGCGTGCCGGAGACCGGCGTGGTGGCGTCGCGCGCCCCGGACCGGCCGGAGCCGGGCCGGGGCGCGTTCAGGTGCGGATCAGTGGAGCTTGCGGGTGTAGCCGCAGATCTCGCAGCGGGCGACACCGGTGGCCTCGTCCAGGACGAGGAAGCTGGTGCAGCCGTTGGTGTTGCAGTAGAGGCGGTTCGAGTTGACGACCCGGCGGCGCATGCGGCGCATCGAGCTGGCGCGATACGCCACGGCGTTGGATGTGGCGCGGGAGAGCATCGAGTGAGTGGTTCCTTTCCTGGCACTCGTCGTATCGGGACGGGTGCCGCCGCTCCAACGGCCGGACAGACGGGGCCGGAGCGGCATTCAATTGGGCCCGGCGCGGCGGCGGATACGCGTGTGGAGCGTCGACCTGCTGGCCGCGGGCAATCGGGCGATACCTGAAGAGCATCAGGCCGATCGTCCGTTCTGTCAACTGGCCCGAACGGGCCATCGCCGGGGTGTTACGGGATCGACATCCCGGTTGGCGATGCTTGAGGCCCCGAAGGAGGGCTCCGCATGCAGAACGCCGCCGTCCCCCACGTGATCGTCGCCGTCACCGGCGAGGATGAGCGCTACCGCCTGGTCCGCCGCCGGGCAGCCGACCTCGCCGCAGGGCATCGTGGTGCCGTCGTGCTGTACGACATCGACGCCGCGGGCGTGCTGGCCAGCCCCGTGCCGACCGAGGTGTCGGCGGACGGCGAGGCGGACCTGTTCGCCGAGGACGCCGCCGGGCAGCGCCTCGACCCCGATGCGCTGGATACGGCCGGGCGACCGCGGATCGCCCGCCAGGTGCGCGAGCTTCGTTCGGGTGGGATCGAGGCCTGGGGTTGGCTGCCCACCAGCCGGGATGTGGGCGTCCTGGCCGAATACGCGCAGCGGGTCGGCGCCGAGGTCGTGCTCGTGCCGCCCGGCTTCGAGCACCCGGGCATCATCGAGCGCGTCCTGCAGCGCGAGGGGACCGCCGAGCCTGGTCGGCAGGGTGCCGGCGGCGTCCGGTTCGAGGTCGTTCCGGACCCGGGCGACACATGACCGCGGTCGGTCAGACCGCTCGCGGGGTACCCCGTGATCCGGCGGATCGCGGCGTATGGCGGCCGGAACCCTCGGTACAGCTGCGGCTAGAGCTCCCGATACGGCTGCTCGTGGGTCTCGTGCGCCGCCGGGTCGGGCTCGCGCGTCTCGGCGGTCCGGGCCATGGCGGCCATCGCGGACTCGAACGAGGGATGGTTGCCGAGGCGCACCGAGGCATCCATCGCCGCCCCCAGGCCGGAGGTCGTGCGTGTGCGGGTGCGAAGCCGGGAGCCCGTCCCACGCGGCTACGGGATGATCGGGATGGCATGGCCCGTGCGTGCAAGCGGGCCATGAGCGGCGCGGAGTATCGTGGATCGCATGAAGGGCGATCGGGTGGAGGTGGTTGTGGACACCGGCCACGGCACGCAGACGTTCGAGATCGTCGCGACCCGCGCGGGTCGACGGCTGGAGATCACGACGGCGCGCACCGTGGTGGAGGTCACCGAGGTCACCCGCGGCGGCACGCCGGTCCGGACGGGTCGGTTCATGGCGTCGCGCGTGGTCGCCCTCGTCGAGCACCCGGCCCTCGAGGGCGATGGAGCGAGGGTCGAGGTCGAGACGCACCGCCGCATGTCGACCGGCGAGAGCGTGTCCCGCCGTGGTCGGGAGCCAGTCACGTCGTCCTCCCGCCGGCCGCCGACGGATCAGCTGTCGCTCGTGGCCGCCGAGCCATCGACGTCGGAGCTGGTGCGCGACCTCGAGGCGGACGTGGTGGACGAGCTGACCGAGACCTGAGCGGTCCGGCCGGCCGAGCGCCGAGGGCCGCTCGCGGTGGCTGTCAGACGGGCGGCCAGGGGAGTGCGGGCCGACGGGGGTCGGGCTGCGGGAACACGCCGGCCGCGAGCAGGCGGTCGATGCGGCGGGCGGTCGCGGTGACCTCGATCGGGTCGATCAGGGTCCGAAGGCGGCGCCCGAGATCGCCCTCGAGACCGAGCCGCAGACCGCGCAGGACCCGCGACTCCTCGTCGCGGAACGGTTGACCGCGCCACGCCCAGAGCACCGTCCGGAGCTTGGGCACGGGGGAGAAGGTCACCCCGTGGTCGACGCCGTAGACATGGCCACCGGGCACCGGTAGCAGGTGACCGGCCTTGCGGTCGGTGTTGTTGACCGCCGCGTCGAACACCGCGATCCGGCGCAGCCGGTCGTCCTCGGCGACGACCATGGCCACGGCGTCGGCCGCCGCATCGGTGCGAATCCAGAGCTGGACCATGCCCTCCCCGAACGGACCGTCGCGCAGCGCCGTCGGCGGCACGATGTCCCAGCCGGTCGCCTGCGACGCCAGGAACGCGGCGACCTCGCGCCGGGACAGCGTTCCGACGGGGAAGTCGGCGAGCGGGCGCTCGCCCGCGATCGGCTTGTAGATGCAGGTCGCGACCAGGTCGTCGCCGGGGGCGGGGCGCGGCAGTCGCGCCAGGCACAGCAGGGCGTGGTTGGACGAGGCGTACAGCTGCCCGACGACCGACAGCTCGCCTCGGGAGAGGAGGTCCAGGGCCGCCTCCTCGGAGAGAACCGGCATCGGCAGCTCGAGGGCATCGATCGAGGTCGTCGCGGCCCCGTCCTCGATCGACGCCAGGGCGTCGTCGGCCCAAGCGTCGTCGGTCCACGCCTCCTCGTCCGGTGCGCCGTCGGGCAGGGCGGGCTCGTCGTCGCGGCGCGCCCCGGGATCGTTCACCTCCCGTGGTCCCCGGTCAGTTCAGCCGGTGCCCGTTCCGGCGGGGACACAGGTGGCCCTGCGGGTCGAGCGGCTGCCCGCATAGCGGGCACGGCGGCCGCCCGGCGGCCACCAGGCGCAGCGACCGCGCGACGAAGGCGCGGGCGGCGAGGGGCGTGATCCGGACGCGGAGGAGGTCCGGGCCCTCGGCCTCGTCGTCCTCGTCCTCCTCCTCCTCGTCCTCGCCCGCCTCCCTCTGCTCGCGGGCCTCGAGCAGGACCAGCGCGTCCTGGGTGTCCCAGCCGAGCGTGAGCGTTCCGACCCGGAATGCCTCGTTGATCGGCTCGTCCAGGCCGGCCGCGTCGGGCCCCGCGACGCCGTCGGCGTCGGCGCCCTCGATGCCGCGCCGCTCCAGCTCGTCGAGCAGCTCGGTCAGGCGCTCGGCCAGGACGGCGACCTGGACCTTCTCGAGGGCAACCGACACGATCCGCGACCCGTCGCGGGCCTGCAGGAAGAAGGTGCGGCTGCCGGGCTCACCGATCGTGCCGGCGGTGAACCGTTCGGGGGTGTCGAAGAGGTATCGGTGTCGAGGCATCCAGGCGGGAGGGGAGGGAGGCGAGCCGGCGACCTGCCGGGCCCTGAGGGTACCGGATGTCCCGCGACGGCGACCTGCGGGCGTCGCCGTCAGGCGACCTGCACCGCGATCATGTGGTAGCCGCGGGCGCCGTCCGGCGGCGGCGGCGTGACCGTGGAGGTCTGCACCTCGCCGGTCCCGTCGGTCGCCCGGACGGCCAGGACGTGCGAACCGGCCGTCGCCTGCCATGCCCACTTCCACTGCACCCAGGTCGTGGGCGCGATCTCGGTGGCCAGCGTGGCCGCCTGCCAGTCACCGCCATCGACCGAGACCTCGACCCGCTGGATGCCCCGGTCGGGCGCCCAGGCCACCCCCGCGACCGCGACCGGACCGGCCCTGACCGACGCGCCGTGCGCGCGGGACGTCGATCCGGGACTGGGTCAGGATCGGCGCCTCCTTGGCCCAGCCGCGCGGGACCCAGTAGGCGTCGAACGCCTCCAGCGTGGTCAGCTGGATCTCGGTCAGCCACTTGGTGGCCGACACGTAGCCGTACAGGCCGGGGACGATCAGCCGGGCGGGGAACCCGTGCTCGGCGGGGAGCGGCTCGTCGTTCATCTTGACGGCGATCATCGCGTCGCGGGGATGTCGGGATCGGCGAGCCAGGCCGTGGGGAAGCCGGCCGTCCAGCCGTCGACGGACCGGGGCACGATCTGGGTCGCGCCCGCCTGGACCCCGGCCATGTCCAGCACGTCGGCGAGGCGTGAGGCCCGTCCACTTGGCGTTGCCCACGAGCTTGCCGCCGACCTCGTTGCTGACGCAGGCGATGGTCACGTAGCGCTCGATCAGCGGCAGCTGGACCAGCTGGTCGAAGGTGAGCGTCACCTCGCGGTCGACCATCCCGGTCACCCTGAGCTGCCATGCGGCGAGGTCGACCGCGGGCGTGATCAGCGCGGTGTCGATCCGGTAGAAGGTGTCGTTGGGTGTGACCACCGGGCTCAGGCCGTCGACGCTGAGGCTGGCGTCCGGGCCCGGCGCGGCCGCCGGATCCACGGCCTGCGGGATCTCCGCGCTGGCGGCCGTGGCCTGGACCGATCGGTCGTCCACCAGCCGGCGTCCGAACCCGCCGCCGATCAGCGGCGAGAGCCGCCGAGCACCGCCGCCCGAGCCAGGAAGCCGCGCCGGGAACCGGCGTCGGGCAGCGGACGGGCGTCGGGCTGCGGACCGGCCGCGGAACGGGTACCGCCCAGCAGGGCGTTGAGCGCGGTGAGCGCCAGCCCGAGCTGCAGCGCCGCCGACAGGACGACCAGCATCGCCGAGGCCTCGGTCAGGCGAAGCGCGGCGAGCAGGCCGACGCCGACGATGCCCGCGATCACCGCGCTCGCCGCCTCGAAACGGACCCTCGCCAGCGACGCCCACGCCGGCGCCGATGACCAGCACGACGATGCCGATCAGGACCTGGAGCGCGATCTTGTCGTCAGTCCCGAACAGGGAGACGATGATCTCCTTGGAGCCCGGCGGGGCGAAGTCGATGAGGGCCGCCCCCACCGCGACGAGCGGAGAGGGGGCACCCACCACCGCCCGGCGATGAGCTCGCCCGTGGCCAGCGCGACCAGCGCCGCGACCACGCCCGCGACCGCTGCCATGGCGCGCGATCCGTCACGCACGGCCATTGCCGGCGTGGAGCTGCTGCCGGCTGCGCCGGCAGCGGTGTCGTGGGCGGGGGTTGCGGTCATGGGGTCTTCCGGCTGTCGAAGCGTGCGGGCATCTTCCCGCATCGGGCGGATCGTCGCACCCGCGCGTGACGCGCCGATGACGGGACTGGCGCGGCGCTGCCGGACGGTCCGCCCGCGCTTCTCTCCCGGCGTGCAATCCCGCGGGTTTCCGCGAGCTGCTCTCCCATAGAGCACTCCAGCGGTTCTCTGTGCGGGCTGCTCTCCCGGAGCGCCATCCGGCGGCTTCGGACTCCGATATCCGCTGTGTGGCTCTCCCCGCGTGCCATCCGGCGGTTTGAGACGTCCGGCGACGTCGAGAACCGCTGCAGTGCTCGCTCAGCGATCCGCCGCCCGCTCAGCCCTTCTGCCCGAGGAGGCGTCCGCCAGCTCAGCGATCCGCCGCCCACCGGCGGGCACCTCGCCGTCCCGGCGGGCACCCCGGCCATCCGACCGGCTAGGCCCTGACCTCCTGGCGCAGGAACAGCACGTAGGCCAACGCGAACATCGCGACGGTCAACGCCGTGAGGATCACGATCTGCGGCCACACGAGCAGGATGCTCTGGTCCAGCGAGAGCAGCGATGGGAGCTGCTGCTGCGCGCTCACGTATTGGCCCAGGTTGCCCACGCCCAGCACGCTCTTGGTGGACGGGTTCATGAGCGCGGTGACGATGTCCTGGTACAGCGTGGCCGGCGAGATGCGCAGGAACAGCTGCTGCGCGCTGGTCGAGGCGAAGTAGTCGTTGGCGGTCCCGGTCGTGTTGACCGGGAACAGGGCCCCCGCGACGAGCGGCAGCAGGAACTGCCCGAACAGGATCAGCGCCAGCCAGCTCCCGAACCCCACCAGGGCGGCCGAGGCGGCGCCCCGGATGACGACCGACAGCAGCAGCGCGAACGCCAGCCAGAACGACGCGTACAGGATCGTCGCCAGCAGCCAGGTCAGGACCCGGACCAGCTCCTCGGGCGAGGGGATGATCCCGAGGCGCACGATGCCCAGGGCGGACACCAGGATGACCAGCACGCCCAGCATCACGCTGATCACCGCGATCCCCGCCACGAACTTGCCGTTCACGACATCGTCGCGGTGGATCGGCTGGGCCAGGAGCCGTGACAGCGTGCCCTGGCTGCGCTCGCTATTGATCCCGTCGAACCCGAACGCGATCCCGACCAGCGGCACGAGCAGCGCCGCGAACGCGACCGTCGTGACGCCGCCCACCGTCTGCGATCCGACCACGAACAGGGCGAGGAACAGCGCCGGCTGTCCGGACAGCTGCGGCGCGGAGCCGCTGATGTCGGTCGAGATGAAGTACATCGGGATGATCGCCGCGATGCCGATGACGATCAGCAGCACGACGAACCGGATGCTCTCGACGTGATCGGCGAACTCCTTGGCGGCGATCGTGCGCCAGCCGCCGGACGGCGCGCGCTCGGATCGACGGGCGGACCGCGCCGGCCTGGCCGCGCGGGGCGTGTCAGCGGACGTGGCCATCGAGACCCTCCGGGACGAAGCGGCGGTACAGCTCCAGCAGGTCGGACCCGCGCCGTCGCAGGTGGACCAGCGGCACGCCTGCGGCGGCCAGCGCGGCCGCCAGGGGCGCGGCGACGTCCGAGGTCGCCGTGACCACCCGCAGGTGCTCGTCCCGCTCGTGCGGTTGGATGGAGCGGATGCCGGGCACGCCACGCGCGACCGGATCGATCGACGCCGGATCGCCGTCCACGCCGACCTCGAGCTCGACCAGCTGGGTGGTGCCCCGGGCCAGCTCCTCGAGCGGTCCGGCGGCCACGAGGCGACCCGACGCGAAGAACCCGACCCGGTCGCACAGGGACTGCACCTGGCCCAGGAGGTGGGAGGACAACAGGACCGTGAGGTTGCGCTCGGTCACGAGGCGCCGGAGCAGCGCCAGCAGCTCCTCCACGCCGGCCGGATCGATCGCGATCGTCGGCTCGTCGAGGATCAAGACCGACGGCTCCTTGACCAGGGCATCGGCGATGCCCAGCCGCTGGCGCATGCCGCGCGAGTACGTGTCCGCCTTGTTGTCGGCGGCGTCATGGAGCCGGACCTCGTTGAGCAGCCCGTCGATGCGGGCTTCGGCGTCGCGGCGGGCCAGGCCGTTGAGCTTGGCGGTGTAGCGCAGGTTCTCGCGGCCCGTCAGGCCCCCGTAGAAGCCCACGTTGTCGGGCAGGTAGCCCACCTTGCGCTTGATCGCGAGCGGCTCCCGGGTGGGATCGAGGCCGACCACGCGGACGACGCCGCGGGTGGGCTCGGTCAGGCCCAGCAGCATCAGCACGGTGGTCGTCTTGCCGGCGCCGTTGGGCCCCAGCAGGCCGAACACCTCGCCCGCCCGGATCGTGAGGTCGAGCGAGTCCACGGCGGTGAACTCGCCGTACTGCTTGGTCAGGCGTCGCGCGACGATGACCGCGTCCTGGGGCACGTCGGCGAGCAGCGAGGCCACCGTGCGCCGGCGCCGCTCGCGGGGCTTGTCCGCCTCGCGCGTCGACCGCCCTTCGACCTCCCATGGCCGGACGGGACGTCCGTCGGCGTCCAGCTCGCCGGGGGCCGCGGCGACGGCGTCCGGGTCGTTCGTCCGGCGGTCCGCGGCAACCGGCCGGGCACCGCCGCCCGGCCGGACCCGGCGCCGCCGGCGGCTGGTGCCCCGACGTCCGTCCGGCGGGGGCGTCCGCTCGTCGCTCATCGGGCTTACCGGCGCCCGTACGTCCGGAAGACCCAGTACAGGCCGGCGAACGTGGCCAGGATCAGCACCACGCCCACGATCCACCAGAACTGGGGGGTGTCGACGCGCACCCGGATCGAGACATCCCCGGTGGCCTCGGCGCCCTTGGCCGTCACGGTCATCTGGTAGTCGCCCGCGATGGCGTCGTTGGAGGGCGTGATCTTCGCGGTCACCGTCTGCGTCTCGTCGGCGGCGAGGGTGGCGATCGAGACCGGGTCGAAGGTGACGGTCCAGTTGGTCGGCGCGCTCGCCGACAGGGCGACGTTGGTGATCGGCGCGCTGCCCGTGTTGTGGACCGTGACCTGGAAGTCCTTCTCGGAGCCGGCGTTGGCGCTCGTCGACAGCACCTGGTCGGGGGTCGACACGTCCAGGGTGTAGGTGCCGGTCACCACGACGTTGAGGGTCGCCGCGGCGGTCTTGCCGCCACCCGCCACGGTCACCTTGATCGGGTAGGTGTCGGCGGCGACCGTGGCCGGTGGCGTCGCGGTGACCGAGATCGTGCCGCTGCTGCCGGCGCCCACCGTGATGCTGGTCGCCTGGGCCTGACCGGACGGCTTGGCGCTCACCGTCCATCCATCGGGACCGGTCGAATCGATGGAGTAGGTGGTCTCGGCGGCCGTCTGGTTCTTGAGGGTCAGGTTGAACGTGAACGTGGAGCTGGACGGTCCGCGCAGCTCGGGGAAGTCCGAGGTCAGCGCGATGTCGCCGGCCGCGGCATCCGCGACCCGGATGGTCAGGGGCAGGCTGTCGGACCGGCCGTCGCCGCTGGCGACGACGGTGATCGTGCTGCTGCCGGGCGCCGTGCCATCGGGGATCTCGACGTCCAGCGTGACCGTGGACGGCGACTTGGGGTCAACGTAGGCGCCGTCGATGGTCAGCGATCCGCCGCGGAACCGCGCGGTCCAGCCGGAGGGCACGCCGTTGGCCTTGAGGTCCACCCGCTGGGCGCTCGGGACGTCGATCTTGAGCGTGAACGAGACGGTCGAGGCCGGCTCGGCGACGATGGCCGGAAACGGCGTCGTCAGGGTCAGGCCCCCCGCGGCCACGGCCGCCGGCGCGGTGGCACCGGCGACGATCCCGATCAGGCCCAGGAGCAGGGCAGCGCGCGACGCCTGGCGGCGCCGGCCGGCGTGCCCTGAAACGCGATCCAACACGAGCATCTCCGCGTTCTACTAGGGAACGGTGACAGGACGACGATGGCGGGCGGCTCGAACCCTCGGAGCAGCCGCAGCCGCGCGGATCATAGGGCGAAATCCCTGAGAGAGTGCTGAGACGTCCCTAGGGTGCCGCCGTCGCTGATGCGGCGGGCGGGGTCGGCGTAGGTGGTGGCGGCGTCGGCGTGGCCGGTGGCGGCGTCGGCGTGGGCGTCGGCGTGGGCGGCGGGGTCGGGGTCGCGGTCGGTGCGGGCGTGCCGGTCGGCGTCGGGGTGGGCGCCTCGGAGGGCGCGGCCGACGACGATGCCGAAGGTGACGGGCAGATCACCCCGGAGGCGAACGGATCGGGCGAGGCGAGCGGGGAGGCGCACGGGTCGAAGCTGGGGCTGGGGCTGGGGCTCGGGCTGGGCGACGCGCACCCCTGCCCGCCGGCGATCGCGCCCCAGGAGCGGCCGTACGGGACGTACGCGCCGTTGTAGAAGTACGCGGTCCGGGTGCCTTTCGGGCCGCCCCTGGCCCCCGGCCCGCGCTGAGCGCGGGCCAGCCACGCCTGGTCGGCCTTCAGCCACTCGGGATGCTTGCTCTCGAACCCGGCCACCGCCAACACCACATCGCCGCACGAGCCGCCCTGGGCCGGGGCCGGTCCCGGTCCGGTGCCGGGCAGGAACAGCTCGTCCACCGAGCTGCCGCCCGGTGACGCGGCGAGCCCGGTCCACGGGTCCACCGCCGCGTGCGAGAGGTCCCCGGGCGTCCGGAAGCCGTTGATGCTCCAACCGGCGGTCGCCTCGGTCATGAACCCCTGCCACACGTAGGTGGACACGTCGATCGAGAACAGGGGCGAGCCCGCGGTGCTCACCAGCGAGTTGTCGGAGTTGCCGTTCCACACCCCGACGGCGAGCGCGTACTCGCCATTGGCGCGCTCCTTGGTGCTCGGGGCGCCGATGAAGCCATAGGCGTTGAGGTCCCGGGCGTCATTGTTGGTCCCCGTCTTGAGCGTGGCCGGCCGGCGCTTGCCGCCGTCCATGATCCGGAACTTGCCCCAGTACGGGTTCTGCTTCGGGTCGGTGTTGCCCGACAGGATGTCGGTCACGATCGCCGCCGCCCCGGGGTCGATGGCCTGCTGCGGCGCCGGGCGGGTGTCCTCGCTGACGAGCGCGTTGCCCTGCGGGTCGACGACCGAGCGGATCGTCGTCCGGTCGGCCAGCTTCCCGCCGTCGGCGAGCACCCCGTAGGCGCGGACCAGGTCGGCCGGGTGGACGACCTCGACGCCCAGGCCCATCGACAGGCCGGCGTTGACCTGCCCGTTCTTGAACTGGACGCCCATCTTCTCGGCGGTCGCCTGGATGTGGTCGTTGCCGATCGTGGCGGTCGCCTTGACGGCCGGGATGTTGAGCGAGAACTGGAGCGCGTTACGGACCCGCACCGGACCACGCTCGAGATTGTCCGCGTCGGTCGGCACGTAGCCGCCGCCGAAGTCGGTGGTCACGTCCATGAACATCGTCGCCGCGGTAATGAACCGGCCGTCGATGCCGGTGGCGTAGACCACCGGCTTGAACGCCGATCCCGGCTGGCGCCAGCCGTCGGCGAGGACGTCGAACCGGGGCTGGAACTTCCTGGTCGCCTTCTGTGCTGTCGGATCCGCCGAGCCGACGTACGCCACGAGATCGCCGGTCTGGTAGTCGAGCGCGACCAGCGCCCCGTTGTGGAGGTCCTTGGAGCGCAGGTTCTCCATCCACGGCTGGTACGTCAGCCCGAGCGACCTCGCGGTCGCCCGGGGGTTCCTGGCGTTGGGCACGATCGTGGCGGCCTTGACCCACTTCTCGGCGATGCCCTGGAGCCGCATGTCAAGCGTGGTGGTGATCGTCAGGCCGCCCCGCTCCAGCACCGGGCAGGTATCGGCGCCCGTGCACAGCCGGTCGGCCAGCTCGCGCCGGACCTGGTACACGAACTGGGGCACCTTCCACTGGTTCGCCTTCTGGGGCGCCAGCACGACCTGCTCCTGGCGGGCCGCCTCGAAGTCCGCCGCGGAGTAGGTGCCGCCCGTGAGCGGCGTCCGGCCCTGCTCCATGAGGTCGAGCACCTGGTTGCGCCGCTGGACGACGGGCGCGTCGGCGGGCACCACGAGCTGGGTCTTGCAGGTGTCCTCGGGAGCGGCCGGGTCGATGCACTGCTCGACGGCGTTCTGGACCAGGTCGTAGCTCGACGGGGCCTTGGGGATCGCGGCCAGGATCGCGGCCTGGGCCAGGCTGAGGTCCTTGAGCCCGATGCCGAAGTACGCCTGGGCGGCGGCTGCCACGCCGTAGGCGTCGTTGCCGTAGTAGTTCTGGTTGAGGTACGCGGCGATGATCCGTTGCTTGCCGGCGACGCCCGGGTAGGCCTCGGTGACCCGGATCGACTGGATGATCTCGCGCACCTTGCGGCTGACGGTCAGCTGCGTCTGCGCGGTCCCGTTCTCGGTGAGCAGGCGCTGGCGCACCAGCTGCTGCGTGATCGTCGAGGCGCCGCGGGCGTTGCCGCGCAGGGCATCGAGCCCGGCGGACAGGATGCCCACGGGGTCGAACCCGGCGTTCTCCCAGAACGTCCGGTCCTCGACCGCGGTCGTGGCATCGACCAGCACCGGCGGGATCTCGTCGAACGTGACACTTGGCGGTTGAACTCGCCGAACCGGGCGAGCTCGATCTTGCCGGTGCGGTCGTAGACGACCGACTGCTGCGGCAGCTCGATCTGCTCCAGCAGCGACGGGTCGGGCAGGTCGCGGCTGAGCGAGATGAAGCCGGCCAGCGCGACACCCGCCCCCACGAACCCGCTCAGCACCAGGATCGCGAACAGGACCAGGCCCATCGTGGCAGCCGCGCCGATCCCGCGCCGCGAGGTGCGCTGCAGGGCGGCTCTGGGCTGGTCCTGGTCCGTCATCAGGCGCGCAGTCTGCCCGGAGTCGGCGGATCGCGCCAACGGGCGGGCATTCGGGAGCGCCGCGGGGCTGCGGAGCGCTGCGCCCGCCGCGCCGTCCGACCGGATCAGAGGGCCTCGCGCATCACCTCGTATGCCTCGGCGTGGCGGCCCTGGGCAGCGAGCGCATCGGCCCAGGCGGCGAAGATCCGCTTGCGGCGCCCGGGCGAGGCGAGCTGGCGGGCCGAAGCCCCGGCCTCGGCCCAGGCGGTGTTCGCGTCGTCCATCCGGCCGAGGGCGGCCAGCGCCTGCGCACGGGTGATCCGGGCGCCGACCTGCTCGTTGGCCGGGCCGTGCTCCGCCTCCAGCGCGAGCGCACGCTCCGCGAGCTCCAGCGCCCGTGCCGCTTTGCCGTGCGCCATCTGGATCGTGGCCATGGTGTCCAGGTAGTGCGCCAGCGCCTGGTAGCGCTGGATACGTTCGGCGATCTCGATCGCCCGGGTGCACAGCTCCTCGGCTCGGACCGGGTTGCCCAGCTGGAGGAAGGACATCGCCAGCTCGTTGGCCAGCAGCGGCTCGACGGTCTCCTGCTCGCTCGCCCGGTACAGCGCGAGCGCCTCGGCGCCGGCCCCGATCGCCCCCTCGAGGTCGCCGCCCGCCGCGCGGGCGCTGGCGAGGGAGTCGAAGTAGGCGCCCCGCCGGTGAAGGCTGAGGCCCGAGGTCAGGTCATTCGCCGCCTCGAGGTACAGCGCGGCCCGGGCGGGGTCGCCGTGCTCGGTCTCGAGAGCGGCCAGGGCGATCCGGACCCGCACCTCGAAGTCGGGATCCTCGGCCAGCCTCGGGTCGGTCCCCAGCATCTCCAGGAGCAGTCGTCGGGCCTCCTGGGGGTCGTCCAGGGCCTGGTGCACGTACGACAGCCAGTACTGGGCGCGCATCCGGTCGGCCGGCCGGCCCCCGGTCGCCAGCAGGCGGATGGCCTCGACCAGCAGCGGCGACGCGTCCTGCGGGCGGTGCTGGCGACACAACGCCTCGGCCGCCCCCAGCAGCAGCTCGCCCCGGGTGACCGGGGTCGTCGCGCGTTCAGCGAGATCGCCGTAGGCCTCGATCGCCCGGTCCAGTCGCCCGGCCGCGAGGTGGACGTCCGCGTCGACCCGGCTCCAGCGCCCCGAGCCGTCCGCGAGCAGGCGATCGGGTGTCGTGCCCAGCCGAGGTGCCAGGTAGTCCAGCGCCGCCATGGACGGTTTCGCGTGGCCCAGCTCGAGGGCGCTGATGTACGCCTTCGTGTACCGCTCGCCGGCGAGCGCCTGCTGGGTCAGGCCGACCGCATGTCGAGCCGAGCGGATCCGGGAGCCGATGGCCTCGGCCAGCGCGCGTTGGTCGACGACCACGCGGCGGCGGGTCCGGGTCCGAGTGGCGTTCATGCACCAGAGCATACCCCGCGGTCAAGCCATGTTCGACCACGGGCCGCTCCACTCCGGCCGGTGCGGACACCGGCGGCCGACCTCGTTCGGCGCGGTGCCGCTGGTCGCGGCCGACGGTGCCGGCGGGCGGCGGGACGGGATCCCCAGCGCGTAGTCAACAAATAAGGGACCATCGCCTGCGATGGGCTAGGCTGGAGGGCGTCAGAGCGTAGGGCGCTCCGATGAGCCGCTCCCGGTGCTCGACCTGGGGCAGCCGGGGGGAACTGGTAGAGCCGCCCCGAGGACCTGTCCTGGGGCGGCTCTCTGTTGGCACCGATCGTGTCGGCGGCGGGTGGGCGCCGAGTCAGCGCTCGCGCAGCGCGTCGCGGATGTCGGTGAGCAGCTTGACCTCGTCCGACGGCTCGGCCGGCGGCGCGGGCTTCTCGCGGATCAGCATCCGGCCGATGAAGAACACCACGAACGCGACCACGATGAACGCGATGATCGTGTTGATGAACGCCCCCCAGCGGATTGCGACCTCGGTCGCCGGGTCGCCGCCCACGGCGTCCTTGAGCACGATCTTGAGGTTCGCGAAGTCGACGCCGCCCAGCGCCACGCCGATCGGCGGCATGATGATGTCGTTGACCAGCGAGGTCACCACCGCACCGAGCGCGATCCCGATGATCACGCCGATGGCCAGGGCCAGCGCGTTGGTCTTGACCAGGAAGGCCTGGAACTCGTTGAGCATCCTGCGTCCCACCTCCTGCGGCCGGCGCATCCGGCCGGTTCCAGCGACCATACTCCCGGGACCGGGGCTCAGGCAGGGCCCGGCGACACGTGGCCGGCGCTGGCGGTGCCGTTGACGGCGTCGAGGACCTGAGCCGCGAGGCGGCCGCCGATCGCGAGGCTGCTGGTGGCGGCCGGCGACGGGGCGTTGCGGACGTGGAGCACGCCGTCCCGTGCCGCGAGGTCGAAGTCGTCGATCAGCCGGCCGTCCCGCCCGAGCGCCTGCGCTCGGACGCCCGAGGGTCCGAACCGCAGCTGGTCGTCGCGCAGCGCCGGCAGGTAGCGGCGGAGCTCGCGGGCGAACGCCGCCCGGCTCGCGTCGCGCCACATCTCGGCCAGACCCGTGCGCCAGAACCGCCCGGCGAGCCGCAGGAACCCGGGGTAGGTGAGAGCGTCGAACAGGTCGCGCGCCGAGACGTCGCGACGGCGGTACCCGGCGCGCTTGAATGCCAGCACGGCGTTGGGCCCGGCCCAGACCTCGCCGTCGATGCGCCGGGTGAAGTGGACGCCCAGGAACGGAAAGCGCGGGTCGGGCACCGGGTAGATGAGGCCGCGGACGAGGCCTGCGGCGCTGGGCGTGAGGCGATAGTAGTCGCCCCGGAACGGGATGATGCGCGGCGCGTCGCGGGTCAGGTCGCCGGTCATGGCCGCGGCCCGGTCCGCCCACAGACCGGCGCAGATGACGACCGTGCCGGCCAGGACCTCGCCGCGGGTGGTCGTGACGGCCTTGCCCTCGCTGGTCCTGCGGATCGCGGTGACCGCGCAACGGAGCACGATCGAGGATCCCCG
>CAVUJW010000014.1:0-164312 GCA_963741915.1 uncultured Chloroflexia bacterium
TGCTGCCTGCTCGACAACTACGTATTGCTCGGACGTGACCACGCTCTCGGGCGGCGAGCGGCGGCGCGTGGCCCTGGCGCGGCTCCTCCTCCAGCACCCGGACCTGCTGCTGCTCGACGAGCCCACCAACCACCTCGACGCCGAGTCGGTCGAGTGGCTGGAGCGGTTCCTCGACGAGTACGCGGGCACGGTCGTCGCGGTGACCCACGACCGCTACTTCCTCGACAACGTCGCCCAGTGGATCCTCGAGCTCGATCGCGGCCGGGGCGTGCCCTTGCGGGAAACTACTCGGGCTGGCTGGAGCAGAAGCTCGAGCGGATGGCCCGCGAGCAGAAGCAGGCCGATGCGCGCCAGCGCACGCTCGCGCGCGAGCTGGAGTGGGTGCGCATGGGCTCGAAGGCGCGCCAGGCGAAGGGCAGGGCGCGGCTGTCCGCCTACGAGCGGCTGCTGGCCGAGGCCAACGACGCGAAGGCGACCGCCCGGGAGCTGGAGGTCGCGATCCCGCCCGGGCCCCGGCTGGGCGACCAGGTGATCGAGGTCACGAACGTGCGCAAGGCCTACGGCGACCGGCTGCTGATCGAGGACCTGACGTTCGCCCTGCCGCGATCGGGCATCGTCGGGATCATCGGCCCCAACGGGGCGGGCAAGACCACGCTGTTCCGGATGCTCATCGGCCAGGAGCCACCCGACGCGGGGACGATCACGATCGGCGACACGGTGCAGCTCGGCTACGTGGACCAGGGGCGCGATGAGCTGCGGCCGGACCGGACGGTGTTCCAGGAGATCACCGACGACGTGGAGCTGATCAAGGTCGGCAACCGCGAGGTACCGGCACGCGCCTACGTGTCGAGCTTCAACTTCCGTGGCTCGGACCAGCAGAAGCTCGTCGGCACGCTGTCGGGCGGGGAGCGCAATCGCGTCCACCTGGCCAAGCTGCTCCAGGCCGGCGGCAACGTGCTGCTGCTCGACGAGCCGACGAACGACCTCGACGTGGACACGCTGCGGGCGCTCGAGGCGGGCCTGGAGTCGTTCCCGGGCTGCGTGGCGGTGATCAGCCACGATCGCTGGTTCCTGGATCGGATCGCGACCCACGTCCTCGCCTTCGAGGGCGACAGCCAGGTCCGGTTCTTCGAGGGCAACGTGTCCGACTACGAGGGGTTCCGGCGCAGGGAGCTGGGGGCCGCCGCCGAGCAGCCGCACCGGATCCGGTACAAGCGCCTCGCCGCCTGATCGGTGCCTCAGACGTTGCCATGGGCGGCCCACGCCCAGGCTTCGAGGGCGAACGGGCCGCCGGAAAGCATCGACCGGCACCGCTCGCGCAGGGCCGCCTGCCGATCGCGTGGCAGCCCGGCGAGGTAGCTGCCGCCCGGGCCGACGCCCTCGGTGAACGGCCGCCACCAGTCGTCGAAGCCGGCGTACTCGCGCCGGCAGGTGAGCGCGGTCTCCTTGACCTGTCGAAGCCCCGCGGTGACGAGCAGCTCGGCGAGGTGGCCGCCGCGGGCGCCCGGGAGCTCCGACTCGTCGACGGCTCCGGGATCCAGGACGCGGACCGCCTCCCAGAACGGTCCGAGCGGGCCACGCCCGCCGGCGAAATCCCAGACACAGGCGGCCACCAGCCCTCCCGGCCGGGTCACGCGGGCCATCTCACGGAGCCCGGCGACCGGGTCTTGCATGAAATGGACGACGAGCTGGGCGAGGGCGATGTCGAACGTGGCGTCGGGGTAGGGGAGCGCCTCGGCGGTGGCCGGCCGGACGTCGACGCCGGGATAGCGACCGCGGACCGCTCCGACGAACGACACGGACGGGTCCACGGCGGCGATGGCGCCGGGCTCGAGGCGGTCGAGCAGGGCTGCCACGACGGCGCCCGGTCCACAGCCGACGTCGAGCACCCGCATCCCGGGACGCACCGCGACGAGATCGACGAGCTTGGGCGCGAGCTCGCGCGACCAGGCGCCCATGTAGCGGTCGTACGCGTCCGCGGCAACGTCGAATTCCATCTCGCGCTCCTCAGCCGGGCGGGACCGGGCCGCCGATCACCCGGACCTCGGCCGTCGGCAGCCCCTTCCACCAGCGGCCATAGCGGCGGTAGACACCTGGCTCGCGGCCCGCGAGCAGGGCGAGCAGCCCGCGAGCCTCCGCCTCGAGACCCGCCCACGCCTCGTCAGGCAGACGGTGGAATGCGCTGGCCTCGATGCCATCCTCGGCCGGCCGCCAGACGCCCGCCACGTGCCCGTCGACGAGCAAGGCTGGCAGGATATCGCCGTTGCCCTGGGCGACCAGCCGGCGGTACTGGGGCGGGATGATCCGGCTGCGATCGGCGTAGGCGAGCAGCACGCTGTCCCACATCGGCAGCAGCCGGGGCGGGGCGTGGGAATCCTCGGGCGGCAGGAGACCACCGGCGACGTCCCACAGCTCCTCCCCGCCGGGACCTTCGAGTCGCACTAGCTCGGTCGCCATCGTCGCCAGGGCTTCCCGGATCGGCTGGCGGATGATCGTCGAGAACTCGGCGATGTCCGGGACGGTTGCCGGGCCGAAGCCCTCGAGATAGCGGCGGACAAGCTGCCGCATCGCGGCCGCCTGGTCGGTCGCGACGGTCGGTGGCTCGGCGGCCACGTAGGACGGCCTGGGACCGAACGACCACGGGCCGCCGGTCGGGTGGTGCCAGAAGGGCCCGTACTGGCGAAACGCCCACCAGGCGCCGGGCTTCGGAGTCTCGCCGAGCCGTCCATCGAGCCACGCCTCAGCCTCGATGTTCGTGCGCGGGTCGGCGGCGAACGCGAGGACCTCGGGGAGCAGTGCGTCGGCGTCGCCGAGGGTGAGGCCGGTGCGCCGGAAGCGGCGGTCGTTGAGTCGGGCCGAGCGAAGGGTGACCTGCATCGCGCGATGGAACGCCGGGTAGTCGGCGACGTGGACGGCGTGGAGCGTGATCCGGAGCAGGGTGCCCTTGACGACCTCGCGTTGCGAGAAGGCGCGGTCGAGGTCGGCTGGATCGAAGTCGGCCACCCGGTTCCACAGGGCGAGATACGGCGACGCGGGCTCCTGGGCCTGGAGTGCGACCACGCGGTGGACGGCCTCGACCACGCCCAGCGGCTCGCGGGCCAGCAGCCGCTGCCGGCCGAGGGTCGCCCGATTGAGCTGGCGTGCCGTGAGCCTCATGGACGACGCACGATAGCGTCCGGGCGCCGATCACGACACGCTGCGCCCCGGACCGGCCCTCCGGCGTCCGGCGACGTTCCGACGGCCTCAGCCCGCGATGACGCTGTCCACGCGGATGACCGGCGGGCGCTCGAAGTGCTTCTTGACCGCGCACTGCTCGGCCGAGCGCACCACGGCATCGGCGTACTTCTCGGGGAACCCTGCGGGCAGCTCGATCGTGACCTGGACGTCGTTGACGAGGCGGGTCGCAGGATCAACCTGCATTCGCTGGACGAGGCGGATGCCGTCGGTCGGGATCCCGCGCTGCCGGCAGAAGCCGAGCACGTAGATCCCCGCGCAGGTCCCGATCGTCGAGAGGAACGTCGCGAACGGCGTCGGGGCGGAGCTCTCGCCGCCGCCCGTCGGCGGCTGGTCGGTCGGTACCACGAACCCGCCGAAGTGCGCGTCGACGCGCGCCCCGCCGGGAAAGTCGATGGTCATCTCCATGCAACGAACCTCGTAAGTTCGGCGCCAATCGGCGATCCGGGGGAGCGCGGCGGTCGCCCAGGCCCTGGCTCGATCGTGGAGGCGTTTGCGCCATTGCGCAAGTACGCATGTACCACTCGACGGGGGCCTGTCGGCCCGGGACGCCGTCAGACGCGATCCAGGAACTCGAGCACCCGCTGGATCAGGAGGGCGGTCGCGCCCGCGTCGTACGAGGGGAGCGAGCTGTCGGCGAAGTAGTGCTGGTCGCCCTCGTAGACGAACAGCTCGGCGCCGTCGACCTGCTCCACGATCTCGCGCGCGGCCTCGATGTCGCCCTCGCCGGCGAAGTAGGGGTCGTGGTCCATGCCGTGGATCTGGACCGGCACGCTCTCGGGCCAGGGGCCGAAGGCCCAATCACCGGTGATCGGCACGCAGGAGTAGAACAGGAGCGCGCCCCGGGCGCCCGGCCGGGTCTGGGCAAGCTGCTGGGCGATCGTCTCGCCGAACGAGAACCCGCCGTAGACCAGCTCCCGCGGATACGCCTCGGCCAGGCGCACGCCACGGGCGCGCAGCTCGTCGAAGCCGACCTCCTCGATGTGGGCCATGCCCTCGGGAATGCTCCCGAACGTCCGTCCATCGAACAGGTCCGGCGTGTGCACGGTGTGGCCGGCCGCCCGCAGCTGGTCGGCGAACGCGTGAATGCCAGGCGTGAGCCCCTGGGCGTGGTGGAACAGCAGGACCTCGGCCATGGAAGCGCCTCCAGGTGGTTCGGGATGACCGGCTGAACCCGTTGGGCACGGTAGAGTGGAGTGTCGGCCGTCGCGGTGGCGAGCGTAACGCGGTCGGCTATCGTGAGCCGGCGATGACCGATGATCGCGACCCCCGCGTGGACGCCTGGATCGAGGCGTTGCCCGACTGGCAGCAGGCCATCTGCCGCGAGGTGCGCGAGCTCGTCCACGCCGCGGACCCGGATGTGACCGAGACGATCAAGCGGACACGACAGCCGTACTTCGTGCTGGACGGCAACATCTGCGCGTTTCTGGCGGCCCGGGACCACGTCAACGTCTTCCTGTACGACGGGGCGATCGTTCCCGACCCGGAGGGGATCATCACCGCCGGGCACGACAACAAGACGGCCCGGACGGTTGCCTTCCGCCGCGGCGACCCGATCAACGCTCCTGCGCTGACCGCGATGTTCCGCCAGATCATCGCCAACAATCGCGCCGGCGGCTGGCGCAGGCTCAGGGGCAGGTGACCGGCCGCGTCACCACGGCAGGTAGCGCTCCGGCGAGCCGCCCGGTGCGCTCAGGTCGCCGGTGCGAGGTCCGTCTCGGCGTCGATCTCGGAGGCGCTCTCCGCGGCCGCCCCGGCTACGGTCGGTGCGTCGTGGAGCGAGCCCGGGTGCTCGGCGAACCGGTGCAGGAGCAGGTACCGGAAGCCGAGCCATGTCATCGCGCGGCGAGCTGCCAACGGGAGCTCCTCGACCTCGCTCGGTTCGACCAGCGTCGGTTCGTCCAGCTCATGGATCGCGTCGCCGACCTGGATCCGGCAGTGCCCGGCGGCCAGCACGTTGCGCGCCCACTGCGATTCGACGCCGAGCGGCACGATGATCCGGAAACCGCTGTCGGTCGGCACGGGGTGGACCGGGGTGACCCGCACCAGTCCTGACGATCGCCCGACATGCTCCAGCAGGCCGATCTCGCCGCGCGACCGCTCGGCGACGCCGCGGTCCACCAGCCACGGGTCCACCACCCGGTTCACCCAGGCCGAGCCCGCCCGCGGGTGCCGACGCCACCAGGCCACGCCGGCGCCGGCCAGCGCCGCGGTGCCGCCGATGACCAGGATTCCTCTGCGCATCTCCATGCCTCCTCGATGTCGTCCGATGGGTTCCGCCATCGTGTCGGGTCCGGCCGTCCGAGACGAGGGCCGATCCGCCCGAGGCGTTGCTGCGAACGCGAGCGGTTGAGCGCGACAGCGATCCAGGGTGGCAAGAGCGCGAAGCACGAACCGCGCATCCTCCCGTGGACACCTGTGCTCGGGACGGACGGCCCTACCTGCCCGTCGGGCTCCCGGTGGAGGATGGCGCCGCGTCCGATCGGCCCACGACTCGAGCGGGACGAACATGCGAGCGCTCGTCGACGAATCGATGCGCGTGCGGGCCGATGGCCGCGGATTGGCGTCGCTCCTCGCGGCGATCGAAGCCGCACGATGATCGAATGCCGCCGGATCGAGGCCGTCACGCGGTGAAGCCGGCCGTCGCAGCATCACCGGCCGTCGTGGCCGGCCTGAACCCCTCGTTCGCCCCCCTGCGCGTCGCCGCGCTGGGCGCGGCCGCCGTTGCCGGGGCGCTGGCCCTCGCGGTCGCCAACGCTGCCTGGTTCGACGTGCTCAACGGCCTGCTCGGCCTCACCGACGCCGCGGCGAGGGCCCTGCTCTTCTCCAGCTTCCTGCTCCTGATCGGTGGTGCGGCGGTCGCGCGGGACCCCGCCGCGTTCGGCCTCCGGGCGCCGCGGCGGTCCCGCGACTGGCGGCTCGTCGCGCTGGCCTGCGCGGCGGGCGCGCTGCTGACCTGGCTCGCCCTGCGCCTCGCCGGCAGCACCCCGTACGACGACGCTTCGAAGCTGGTCGAGATCGTCCTCGTACCGGTCACCGAGGAGCTCGTGTTCCGCGCGGTCCTGCTGACCCTGCTCGTCGCGGCCGTCGCGCGCTGGGTCGGCGGACCGAGGGTGCTGGCGATCGCGGTCGTCATCGACGGCCTGTCGTTCGGCGTCGCCCACGCGGCCAACGCGCTCACGCTCGACCCGGCCTGCGTGGTGATGCAGGTCGCGTTCGCGACCGTGGTCGGCCTCGGCTGCGCGGCCCTGATGGCGCGCACGTGGAGCGTCTACCCGGCGGTGTTGCTCCATGCCGTGGTCAACACGGTCGTCGTCCTGAGCTAGCGTCGTGGCGCGCGCCGGTCGTGGGGTGCTGCCCCCGCACTGAACATCACGGGCGGCACCCGGGTTACGCGACCGTCGGCCTTGGCCTCGTGCGGCGCTCAGGCTCGGCCTGGTCGGTCGGGTCGGGCGTCCGGGGTGACGCGGTCGGCGCCCGGGACCTCGCGCACCACCGCGTGCGGGTCCTTGCCCAGGTCGAGGCCCTTGAAGGCTGCCTGGCGCACCAGGCCATCGCCTGTCCAGCCCGCGAACTCCGCGCGAACCACGAGCTCGGGCCGGACCCACGTGGTGCCGCTCGCGAGCCGGCGAGGCGGTGGAGGCGAGAACGGCGGACCTGCCGTCGCGAGCGGGGCGAGCGCCTCGAGCAGCTGTGCGCGCGTGGCGAGCGTGAAGCCCGCACCGACCTTGCCCGCGTAGCGCAGCTCCGGGCCCTCGTACACGCCGACGTGGAGCGCCCCGAGCGTGGCGGCCAAGGCCCCCCTGCCGGCCGTCCAGCCGCCCACGACGAGCTCCTGCTCCGGGCGGATCTTGACCTTCTGCCAAGCGCTCGATCGCCGGCCAGGGAGGTATGCGGACCGGGCGTCCTTGGCCATGATCCCCTCGAGTCGCCGGGCCTTCGCGACGTCGTAGAAGCGGAGGCCGGTGCCCTCGACATGCTCCGAAAGCCGAACGCGCGGGTCCTCTCGGAGGGCGCTGCGCAGGCGATCCTTGCGCTCGCGCAGCGGCCGCTCGAGCAGGGACTCACCGTCGACCTCAAGCAGGTCGAAGACCTGGTACAAGAACGGCCCGGCGCCGCGGCGGATCCGCTCCTGGAGCAGGGCGAAGTCCGGCTCGCCGGCCGCGTCGAGCGCGACCACCTCGCCGTCCACGACCGCCGACCGGGCATCGATCCAGGTGGCCGGCGCGAGGAACGGGCCGAAGTAGCTCGCCGCCGCGTCCTTGCCGCCCCGGGTGAACAGCCGCACCTCGGCGCCGTCGACCACGGCCTCGACCCGGAAGCCGTCCCACTTGACCTCGAACAGCCACTCCGGGTCGTCGAACGGTGCCGCGACGAGCGTCGCCAGCATCGGCGGGATGAACATGGGGCGCGCCATGGGTGCATTGTCGCCGTGGACGCCGCGCCCGTCCCACGTCCTCGGGGCCGGCAGCCGTCGGGCACACCGCGCCGGGGCCGGTCACAACCGATCGCGACCGGACCTCCGATGCGGGCGGCGACCTTCCGGGCTACCGTTGGGCGATGTCCGACGTTGGCGACCCCGGGCCGGCGACGGACCCGGCGACCCCCGCGTGCCGCTGACGGTTCCTGCGCCCGGCACCGAGCTGACCCACATCCTGGTCGGCGGCCACCCAAGGAGATCCCCGTGAACCACCTGATCGTCGTCGCGTTCGACCACTTCGATGACGCGCGAACCGCCATGAGCTCCCTGCGGGGCCTCGAGAAGGCCGGCAGGATCCGGTTCGAGGACACCGCGCTCGTGGAGCGCGAGCCGGACGGCACGGCCCACGTGAAGAACGAGGTCAGCGGCACCACCGAGACCGCGACCGCCATCGGTGCGCTCGTCGGCGGCCTGCTCGGGTTCATGTTCCCGCTGGCCGGGATTGCGATCGGCGCCGTCGGCGGCGCCCTGGTCGGCCGATCGCTCGACCGAGGCGTGAGCGAGGCATTCGTGAAGGAGGTTTCGCAGACCCTTCGACCCGGTCGCTCGGCGCTGTTCCTGGTGATCAGGTCGCACGACGCCGACGCGGTCTCCGCCGCCCTTCGGCCGTTCGGCGGCGATGTCCTGCAGTCCAACCTCGGCGAGGGGGAAGAGGAGGCGTTCCGCCAGGCGCTCGAATGATCCAGCGCCCGGGAGTGCGAGGTCGCACCGGAGCTGGGCGGTGGACGAAATCGGCGCCGACGTGCTCGCGGATGGGGCCGATGGGCGCCCCACCGCCTGTTCGCGCTGTTCGACGTCCCGAAGGGCGCCCGCCGGTAGCTGGGCGGTGGCCGAACCGAGGGCCGGCCGTGGTCAGCGGTTGCGCTCGGAGCGGACGAACAGGAACGTGCCCGCGACCAGGAACGCGACGAACAGCGTGGCCACGGCCGCCGCGTTGACCGGGGCGGGCGTGGTCTCGGGTGCTGTGACGCCCGGCTGGAGCCCGTACATCACGTTGCGCGTCAGCTCCACCGCGTAGCGCAGCGGGGACAGCGCCGACAGGATGGCCAGCGGCACCGGGAGCGCGTGGATCGGATTGAACACGCCGGCCAGGAAGAACTGCGGCAGCAGCACGAACGGGAAGATCTGGTTCGCCGTGCGCTGGCTGGAGATGTTGGACAGGATCAGCAGCCCGAACGCACCGCCATACACCGCGACGACGAGCGAGACCGGGATCAGGGCAACCAGCACCAGCGGTGACAGCGGCACCCCGATCAGCAGGCCGACGATGACGATCCCGAGGCCGGTCGGCAGCGCCACCAGCGACTCGCCGATGATCTTGCCCGCGACGATCGAGTAGCGGGACACCGGCGACACGAAGATCTCCTGGCTGAAGTCCTCCTCGCGGTCCGCGATCAGCGAGATGAGCCCGAGCACCGACGACTGCCAGATCGTCTGGGCAAGCACGCCGCTGAACACGAACGAGGTCAGGTCGAGCCCGCCGGGCGCCCCGAAACCGGACTGGAGCGCGGGGCCGAGCAGCAGGATCAGCACCAGCGGGAAGGCGAGCTCCGAGAACAGCCGCAGCCGGTCGCGGAGCAGCTTCACGAAGTCGCGGTGCGCGATGACCGCGATGGCCGACAGCTCGGCCCGCCAGCGGCGTGGGACAGGAGCGCCGGTCCGAGCGGCGTCGCGAGGCAGCGCGGTCTCAGCCATCGTCGGCCTCCTCGTCCGACGGCTCGCCCGAGGCACGCCCCAGGCCCACGTCGCCCAGCTCCGCGTGGCTGACGATCTCGAGATAGGCATCCTCGAGCGATGGCGCGTGCGTCCGGACGAGCGTAAGCGGGACCTCGATCGAGCGCAGGACGGCGTGGGCGGCGCCGGTGCCCACGTCGATCCGGAACGGCCCGTCGCCCGATGGCCGGTGGCCCAGCCGGACGAGCTCGGCCCGCAGGCCCGCCCGGTCGTCGGCGTCCACCAGCAGGTACTCGCTCGCGAGCGCTGCCGTGAGCTCGGCCGGCGAGCCCATGGTCACGACCCGGCCGGCATCGATGACGCAGATCCGGTCGGCCTGCTCGGCCTCCTCGAGGTAGTGGGAGGTGAGCACGATCGTCGTGCCGTGCTCGGCGCGGACGTCCCGCAGGTAGCCCCACAGCGCGCGACGGCTCGGCGCGTCGAGCCCGGTCGTCGGCTCGTCGAGGAACAGCACCCGCGGCCGGTGGACGAGGCTGCGCACGATCTCGAGCTTCCTGAGCATCCCGCCCGAGTACCTGCGGACCGGCTGGAAGATGTCGCGCCCGAGGTTGAGCAGCCGGGCCCAGTCCTCGACCTGGCGGCGGTAGCCCGCAGGCATCAGGCGGTACAGCGGGCGCGTACGGGTAGAGGCCGTAGAGGATCGCGTGGAAGCGCACGTTCTCCTCGCCGGTCAGGTTCCGGTCCAGGCTCGGCTTCTGGAAGATGATCCCCACCCGGCGGCGTACCGCGGCCGCGTCCGCGACCACGTCCAGCCCGTCGATCAACGCTCGCCCGGCGGTCGGCGCGAGGGTCGTGGTCAGGATCGAGAGCGTCGTCGTCTTGCCCGCGCCGTTCGGTCCGAGCAGGGCGAAGAACTCGCCGGCGCCGACCTCGAAGGAGATCCCGTCGACGGCGTTGCGGTCCGCCTTGCGGTAGCGCTTGACGAGACCCTCGACCTGGATGGCCGGCGTGCCGGCGATTGCCGCGTTGGCTGGGCGGTTTGGAGCTGCGGTGTCGACGATCACGATCCCTGGCTCGCGTGGGGACGGCCGCGGGCGGAGCCCGATGAGTCACAAGGGTAGCCGCCAGCCCCGGTCTCTTCTGCCCGCTCGCTCAACCCTGATCCAGCACCTCGCGTAGCGTGGCCGCGAAGGCCTCCGGGTCGCCCGCCTGGCCGTGCTCGCCGCCCAGGAAGCCGCCGTGGTCGCTCGGGAAGCGCACGGGCTGCGTGCCCAGGCGCCCGGCCGCGGCGACCGCGCCGCGGTGCGCCAGCTGGCCCTCGGACTCGGCGCCGGCGCCAAGGACGATCCGGGTCGACGCCGCCCGGAGCGCGGCGAAGTCCGGCTCGTAGTGGGTGCACGAGATGATGTTCTGGAACAGCAGCGGATCGGTCCGAGTGCCGTCGTCCTCGGTCGGCAGCCCGAACATCGCTGGGTCGGGGCCCGGCTGGCCAGCCTCGGCGGGGTCGAACGGGCCCTGGTGGCCGACGACGCCGATGAAGCGAGCCATGCCGGCGCCGAACCCGCGCTGCTGGTAGGCGTCGCCGACGGCCCGGCAGGCGGCCAGCGCGCCCTCGCGGTCGGGCAGGATGGCCGCCAGCGGCGGCTCGTGGGCAACGAGCGTTCGGACCTGCTCGGGGTGCTCCGCCACGAGCGCCAGGGCGTTGACCGCCCCACCGCTGCTCGCGAACAGGTCCACCGGCCCGGCGCCGAGGTCGTCGATGACCCGGTGGAGATCATCCGCGTGCTGCTCGGGCGTGGATGGGCTGGCCGGGTCGTCCTTGGGGCTGCGCTCAACGCCGCGCGGGTCGTAGGTCACGACGGTCCGATCGGTGAAGTAGCTCGCCAGCGTCGCGAACCCGGCGGCATCCATCGGCGACCCGATCAGCAGCAGCACCGGGGTGGTCGTGTCGGCCGGGCGGACGTCGTAGGTCAGGGTGGCGCCTGGAACGGCGATGGAGCGCGTCGTGGGTGCGACGCTCGTGGTCATGCCGCGACGCCTTCTGCCAGGATCGCGTCGATCTGGCCGACGGCGAGGGTGAGCCCCTCTTCCATGCCCATCGCCAGGACCTGCTGCATGGCCTCGACGCTGGGGAAGCGGCTCTCGATCGGACATCCGCGTCCGACCGCCGTCGATCGGATCGATCGTCACCCGGCCCTCGTTGCGCGGGAGGTCGTCGTTCGGCGTGCCGTCTTCATGCGGCGAACCCGTCGCGGAACACGAGCCGCCTCGGCGGATCGGCCTCCAGGACGTCCCAGTAACCGTGCGGCTGGTCGCCGCTCGGCCCGGTCATGTGGTACTCGACCCGGCTGCCGGGGCGCAAGGTCGTGCCGGGTGAACGTCGCCGGGTAGGTGGGCGGACCCCACCAGCGCTCGAGCTGTCGCGGATCGGCCCAGAGCTGCCATACGCGCTCGGGCGAGGCATCGAACTCGGCGGTGAGGGTCATCGTCAGGGCGTCGGGGTCCTTGCGGACCGAGGTGACCGTCATCCTCGTGTCTCCTTGCTGGCGGCGATGAGGTCGGTCATCCGGTCGATGCGACCGCGCCACAACGCCTCGTACTCGTCGAGCAGGCCACGCGCCATGCGCAGCGTCTCGATGTCGGTCCGCACGAGCTTCCTGCGACCGAGGCGCTGCTTGGTCACCAGGCCCGCGCGCTCGAGGATCGCGACGTGCTTCTGCACCGCCGCGAAGCTCATCGGGTAATGGCCGGCCAGCTCGGCGACGCCCTCGGCACCTTGCAGCGCACGCAGGACGATGTCACGCCTGGTGGCATCGCCAAGGGCGGCGAAGGCGAGGTCAGGATCGAACGTGGTGGCCATAGATACAACCATACGGTTGTATGGGGCGGCCGTCAAGCCCGTCGCGCCTCACCAGCGTGGATCGGTACGTACCCTGACGTCAGAACGCAGTTGGCCGACGCCTGCGCAGCGTTCGCAGGTTCGAGGGAGAGAGGCAATGACCGACGCGCCAGGCACCATTCCGGCTCACTTGCTCGATCAGCTGCGACGGTCATTCCGCGGGGAGCTCATCGCGCCCGCCGACGCCACCTACGACGACGCGCGACGCCTGTGGAACGCGCTCCACGATCGGCGACCCTCGGTCATCGTTCGCCCGACCAGCGCGGTCGAGGTGGCTACGGCGATCCGCTTCGGTCGCGAGCACGGCCTCGAGGTTGCCGTCAGGTCGGGCGGGCACAGCCTGGCCGGGCTCGCCGGCCGTGACGGAGGCCTGGTCGTGGACCTGTCGGCGATGCGCGGGGTCGAGGTCGACCCGCGAGCCCGCACCGCCCGGGCGAACGGGGGCGCGCTGCTGGGCGAGCTGGACGTGGCGGCCCAGGCGCACGGCCTCGTCTGTCCCGTCGGGGTCGTCGGCCACACGGGCGTCGCCGGGCTGACCCTGGGCGGCGGCGTCGGCCGCCTCCAGCGGCAGTTCGGCCTCACCATCGACAACCTGGCCGCGGTCGAGCTGGTCACGGCCGAAGGCCGGCTCGTGCGCGCAACCGAGCACGAGGAACCGGACCTGTTCTGGGGCATGCGGGGCGCCGGCTGGAACTTCGGGATCGTGACCGCGTTCGAGCTCCGCCTCCAGCCGTTCGGTCCGGACCTGCACCGCGGGGTCTTCGTCTTTCCGGGGACCCAGGTTCGGGAGGCCTGGGCCGTCTTCCGCGACTACGCCCCAACGGCGCCCGACTCGGTGTCGGTGATCTTCGGCATTGACCGTGCGGGTGAGGACGCCGGCTACCCGGACGACCTGGTCGGCCGGCCGATCGTCTACCTGGCCTACAACCACAGCGGCGACGACGACGCCGTCGAGCGGGACACCGCCGGGCTGCGCGCCGGCCCGAAGCCCGCGAGCGCCACGATCGGCAGCCGGCCGTACCTCGAGGTCCAGGCCGCCCACGACCTCGTCTTCGGCTGGGGCCACCGGTCGTTCATCGCCGGGTGCAACGCGGACGACGTCCGCCCCGAGGCGCTCGACGAGCTGGTCGAGGCGGTCGCGACGGCCCCCGGCGAGGGCTCGTTCTCGATCACGGCCCTGGGCGGCGCGATCGGCCGCGTCCCCGAGGATGCGACCGCGTACGCCGGGCGGGGTGCCGTGTTCGACCTCAGCGCCGACGCCGCGTGGAGCGACCCGGCGCTCGACGATGCGAACCGCGACTGGGTCCGGCGGGCCATGGCGGTGGTCGAGCCGGCCGCAACGAGCGGTCGCTACGCGAACGAGATCTCCGATGCCGGCCCCGAAGCATCACGCCTGATCTACGGCGACCAGAAGCTCGCCCGCCTGGCCGCCCTCAAGCGCGCGTGGGATCCGGACAACGTGTTCCACGTCAACCACAACGTCGCCCCCGCATCGGGTGGATCCTGAGCGGATCGAAGACGCCGGCAGGCGGCGGTCGATCGGCTACGGGTCCGGCGTCAGCCGGCGACCGGGTCCAGGTCCAGCCGGCTGAGCCGGTCGGGGTCGGCGAGCACGTCGATCGACACGATCCGGCCGCCCGTGACGGTCAGCGACAGGACGGCGAACGGGCGGCCATCGGGATCCCAGGCGATGCCCCCGGGCACCCCGTTGACGAGGACGCGGGTCGCCGTCTCGATGAACCGCCGGAACGACAGCGCGCTGGTCGCAACCGCCTCGGCGCCGCGGACCAGCGACACCAGGGCGGGACGCGCGGCACCGCCGTCGGAGCGGACGACGACGTCCGGATCCAGCACGGCCAGCAGCCGCTCGAAGTCGCCCTCGCGGGACGCCGCGAGGAACGCGTCCACCACGGCCCACTGGCCGTCGAGATCGGTGTCGGGCACCGGCGCTGCCCGGACGCGGCGGCGGGCCCGGCTCGCGAGCTGGCGCGCGGCGGCCGGCGACCGGCCGACGATCGGGGCGATGTCGTCGAACGGCACGCCGAACACATCGTGCAGCACGAACGCGACGCGCTCGGCGGGGTTCAGGCTATCGAGGACCGCGAGCAGGGCCAGGCCGAGCGAATCGCCGAGCATCGCCTCGTGCTCGGGGTTGGTCCCGGCCTCCGGGCTCACGATCGGATCCGGGACGTAGGTCTCGAGCGGCGCCTCGCGGCGGGTCCTGCGTGAGCGAAGCAGGTTCAGGCAGACGCGGCCCACGACCGTCGTCAGCCAGGCGTTCAGGTTCTCGACGTCGCTCGTGTCGGCCTGGCTGAGCCGGATCCAGGCCTCCTGGACGGCATCGTCCGCCTCGGCCAGCGACCCGAGCATGCGGTACGCCACCGCGCGCAGGTGCGAGCGGCGCGCCTCGAACCGCCGGGCCAGCCACTCCTGATCGGTCATGGGCCCTCCAGGCACGGTTCCGGAATCCGCGGTGCGGCCGGATGCCGCGTGCGCGGGTCAAGTCGCTTCCTTGTCACATCCGGCGGTCGTTCCGGTTCACCGTGATGACACGACACCACGAAAGGATGTGACCGATGGCGCACCACGAACTGGCGACCGACGGCCGGACCATCGCAATGGCGCGGCCGGGGCGGCCTCCCCGGTGGATGCCCCTGTTCAACGCCCTGGCCAGGCCGATGCTGGCCGCCGGCATGCCGATGGGCTTCAACGGGCTCATCACGATTCGCGGCCGCACGAGCGGCCTGCCGCGGACGACGCCCGTGGCAATCATCGAGGTCTCAGGCAGGCGCTGGGTCTGGGCCCCGTGGGGCGAGGTGGACTGGGTGCGGAACCTGCGCGCTGCCGGCCGCGCCACGATCACCGTGCGTCGCCGGACCGAGGAAGTCCGCGCGACCGAGCTGGACCGGGCGCAGCGAGTCGGGTTCTTCCGGGATGTGCTCGGTCCGCTCGCCCGTGGCATCCCGCTGGGTGTCTCGTTCATCCGCATCGCCGATGGCGTCGATCTCGATCATCCCGTGGAGGTGGCCGAAGGCCGACGGGTGTTCGAGCTCCACGCGCGCTGACGACCATCGGCGGTCGGGTTCAGGTCATCCCCGGCGCGCCGGCTTCGCGAGCCGTTCGTAGGCCTCGGCGATCAGCGGCTCGACCACCTCGTCGAACGTGCCACGACTTGGATCGTCCCCGAGGGTAGCCCATGCAGGTCAAGGGATCGCACCGCGGATCGCGCTGCCCGGGAGGGCGCGGATTTCGCGCATACTCCCCCTCAAGACCGGGTCGACGTCGTCCCTGACGAGGCTCGGCGTCGCCGGGCGGCGCCAGGCGCCGCTCCCATGAACGAGGTGAGGACGGTGCTGTCGGCGTTCCTGGCGGTCACGACGCTCGTGGTGACCGACATTGATGAGGCGAAGCGGTTCTACCAGGAACCGCTGGGCCTCACCCTCCTCGACGAGACCCCGGCCGGCCTCCGGTTCGGTGCCGGCAAGGGGTCGCAGCTGACGGTGCGGCGGGGACAGCCCGCCGGGGGCGGCGGGACGGTGATGCACTTCGAGGTGGATGACATCGAGGCCGTCGTCAGGGATCTTGCCTCGCGCGGCGTGACCTTCGAGGCGTACGAGACGCCGAAGACCGTCAACGGCATCGCCCAGGTCGGTCCGGCGCGAGGCGCCTGGTTCAAGGACCCCGCCGGCAACGTGCTCGGGCTGCGCGAGGGACCGGTCCCGGGCGCCGGCTAGGCTCGCCCCAATCGCTGGCGGCCCGGGCACTCGTCACGGCCCCAGAGGATGCCGGCATCCTCGCCGGTGCTTGCTCAGGCCTTCACGATCCGCCGCTGCTTGATCCGAGTCGCGTCAGCTGCAAACGGACCCTCGCCGAGGCCGTAGCTGGACACGATCGGGCGCATCGCGCCGGGGAACTCCGCGACGGACTGGCGGTAGTCGAGGTTCAACGCGGTCAGCCCGTCGCGAAGGCGGTCGGCGAACCGTTCGCGCCAGGCCTCGTCGATGCCGGACGCATCGGCCAGCTCGAGGGCGATCGCCGGCCTCGGCGTGCCCGACGCGTCGTCGACCACCGACAGCAGGAACGAGTGCAGTCGCGGTGCCAGCTCGACGTCTCGATACGCCTGCACCTCGACGTCCTCGGGATAGATGTTCGCCCCCATGACGCTGATGGTGGCGTCGCGACGGCCATAGATGAACAGGAAGGGCAGCGGGATGGGCCTGGCCCAGGGCAGCGGGCCGCGGGGGCCGCGAGCCTCCCGATACCCGCCCAGACGGGCGATGTCGAACCCGGCCTCGGCAAGCACGCGACGCGCATCCTCGAACGCCACGATGCCGCCCTCGTCGTGCACGTTGTAGCGGATCCGCGGGGCCAGCAGGTCCAGGCGGGACACGGTGCACACGACCTCGCGCTCACCGTTGACCTCGAGGAAGTGGATCAGCGGGTTGTACTGGAACACCATCGGCAGCCTGGAGTCGGCGCCGAACAGCCGCTCCCGGACGTCGTGACGCTCGCGGGCGATGCGTCGGAGTGCGACCGACACCGGGGATTCGGCTGCCATCCCGATCTCGATGTCGGTCGCGCCGTAGCCCGAGTAGACCGACCGGAAGACGCGCAGGAGTATGTCGCGCAGCTCCTCGGTCATGCCCTCGCCACCGACGAGACCGTGGAGCTCATATGTGGCCCACGGGAAGTCGCGCCGGTCGCCCTCGTCCAGCAGGTGCTTGAGGAACGGCGGATAGCCGCAGATGAGGTAGCGGTACGAGGGGCCGAGAAAGGCGAGCGTCGAGAGGAGCTTGTCCACGTCGGGGCCGATCGACTTGACGATGCCGTGGCGCATCATCCCGAGGCTCATGTTGAACCCGGTGGCCCAGGCGCCCATCGAGAACGCGTTGAGCGTGACGAGCGGCTTGCGCCCGAACGCGTAGCGGGCGAAGAAGCCGATGTTGCGGTGGGCGACGGTGCGCTCGCGCGAACCGCGGATCCAGTTGTACGGGGTTCCCGTTGAGCCGCTGGACTCGTCGATCGTGGTGCCCGGGTAGGGGACCGCACCGTGCACGCAGCGCTCGAGCAGCGGGAAGCGGTCCACGTAGGACGGCTTGTCGGTCTCCGGGAGCCGGCCCAGAATGCCCAGCGGGAACAGATCGTCGCCGCGCACGCCCTGCTCGACGAGATACCGCCAGTAGGCGGGCACGTCGTGCAGCGCTCGCCACGCGGCGCGCTCGGCCCGGAGCTGACCGATGCTGGCCAGGATGGGCGCGGGGGTCAGCTGGAACAGCGTCTTGAGCCAGCCATAGCGCAGCCCGACCGTGCGGAACGTAACGTCGAGCGGCAACAGCCAGACGCCCCGGCCTAGGCCCACCAGCCAGGCGGCGCCGTGGCGCGCGACGATCCGGACCCCGAGGACGCGTCTGCGGGTCGCCGAGGTCGCCATGGTCGCGGCGCTCCCAACGTATCGAGGCGGTCCGGCGCTCTGTCGGGGCTACGGACGGCGCGCGTCGACGCCCATCGCCAGCGCGGAGCGTGCGGATCACGGGTGGTGGCCGAAAGTGCCGTTCGTCGCGATTGCCGCCCGGCCACCGCGCGGCCCAGCCATCGCGGGATCCGCGGCACCGCCTCCGCGAGTGCCTATCGGACGGCTACAGACCGCCGAGCGCCCACAGGGGAGCGACCGCAAGCAGCACCACCGCTGCAGCCTGCAGGGCCAGGACGACGAGCGCCGGGCGCGTCGCGATCGGAAGCCACCTGAACGCGAAGTACGCGATGAGCGGGACCTGTCCGGCGACGAGGAGCTGCCACAGGTGGGCCTGGGCGCCCTCGTCGGACTGATGCACGACGCCGTGCGCCGCCACGAACCAGCTGACCATCGCGAGCGCGCCCAGGGACATCGCAACGGGGAGGTAGCCCGTCGGTTGTCGGATCAGCGTCCCGAAGGTCATGAAAGCATCCACATCGTGCCGCGATGCCATCGCGCAGCCGAGGCTAGCACTCGCCACCGCGCACCCACAAGCGGCGCCGCGTGGACCTGCGCGCCATCACGGGGGCTCAGGAACGGCCAGGGAGGGCCGCATCCAGATCGCGAAGCAGCTCCCCGACGCGCCCTCCGCCAGGCGGCGCCGCGGGGTAGCGCCGGAGCACGTCGACGACGATCGGTGTCGCGCGCCCGCGGCCCCGCTCGATGTGATCGGCACCGACCGCTCGATCATCGCCCGCCACGAGCTCGGCCGCCCTGGCCGCGTGGGCCGCCGCCCCCAGGATGTGCTTCACCTGGTGAGCGTCGGCCAGGGGATGCAGGTACGCGGCGGAAGCCGCGGACATCGCCGCGCTCGCGGCATCGCCCGCGGCCGCGGTGCCTGCGTCGCGGGCCGCCCTGAGCGCCGCCCACGCGGTGTCGCGCAGCGCCTTCCCGCGAGGGCCGCCTCGGGCGAACGTCCATGCGGCGTCGATCGCGTCGCGAGGGCGGGAGTCGGCAGGGTGCGCCTTCTCGAAGATCTCCAGCACCTCCTGCGCGCTCTCGGCCGCGTACCGGGTGACCTCACGAAGGTCGGGCATGCTCAGGACGATCTTGCCCGGTTCGTTCGCCACGGTCAGACCCTCGCCTTCGAACCGCGGTCCTGCGCAGCCCTCAGGTCGATGCCGCAGGCCCGGGTCCGGCGAGCCGCTCGCCGAGCACGACCAGGACCTCCGCGACGCGCCGATACTCCTCGGGTCGGACCGCCAGCACCTGGGGCTCGTCGGCCGGGTGCTCGGGGACGACGACCAGCGTAGCCGGGCGCTGCCGCTCGATGTCGAACTGGACCCGCCGCACGTTGCTGATCGCGACATCGAGCATCAGCCGATCATCCGAGGCGACGGCCAACCGGCGCTCGGTCACCACCACGTGGGCATCCCGGACCCGGGCCACGGCGTGGATCGTCTCGCGGCGCGCGATCTCGTTGAGGATGGGGTGGTCCTCCAGCGGTTCGTTCATGCCTGTCTCCTCGGCCCGAGGCCACTTGGCCGCGGTGCTGCGATTCTCCACCCGTCCTGGCACGCGTGCCATGACCGCGAGCGCGGTGCGCATTTCAGGTACGCCGCTGCGACACTGGGCGAGGCGCCTGGGTTCGGCGTCAGCGACCTCTCCGCCAGGGGCCGATGCCGGTGATGCGCTCGATCCGGATCCGGGTCACGAAGCCCGGCGGCGGGTTGGGCATGGCCGGGAAGCGCACATCCGGCCCCAGGTACGTTCGCGCCAGTCGCTGCAGGAGCTCGGGAGCCCCACCATCGGTGATCCGCGCGACGCCGTTGATGACGAGGTACTCACGGAGGCCCCAGTCGTTGACGCGTTCCGACTGCACGCTTACGGCGATCCGCGGGTCGCGCTGGAGATTCTGGAGCTTGCGTTGATCGGGGAGGGTGGCGAACACGATCTCGCCGTCCTCGACGCCGACCCAGGCGGCACTCAGGTGGGGCGACCCGTCGGGGTCGAGCGTCACGACGGTCGCGACGGCGTCCGACGCCAGGAGCGCGAGGGCCGCGTCGGACAGCTGGTCGATCACGCCTGCACCATACACGGACGGGTCTCCGAAGCGAGCCGCGCGGGCGCGGCTCGCTTGGTGGGCCTATGTCGCCCCACCGACCAGGTGCAGCGACGCCAGCGCGCGAACGTCGCCGCGCGGCTTCCACCTCGGCGGACGCTCAGGATCGACCCGGAACTCGGGGAACAGCTCGGCGAAGCGCTCGATCATGATCGTGAGCTCGAGCCGGGCGAGGTTGGCGCCCAGGCACAGATGGCGGCCATGGCCGAACGCGACATGGCGGTTCGGGTGGCGGTCGAGGAGGCAGCGCTCCGGATGCTCGAAGGCGCGCGGATCGTGGTTCGCCGCCCCGTAGGCGAGCAGGACGACGTCGCCGGCGGGGATCGTCTGGCCGTGGAGATCGACGTCGTGCGCCGCGTTGCGCCCGAAGACCTGCACCGGCGACACGAAGCGCAGGAGCTCGTTGACCGCGAGGTGCGCAAGCCCGTCGGTGTCTTTGAACAGTTGCCCGCGCTGCTCCGGGTGCTGCGCGAGGTGGAGCAGGCTCATGCCCATCGCGCCCGAGGTCGTCTCGTAGCCCGCGAGCAGCATCAGCATCCCGAACTGGCGCACCTCGAGGTCGGACAGGCGGTGGCCCTCGATCTCTGCCTCGAGCACCATCCCCAGGAAGTCGTCGCGGGGCTCCTGCCTGCGCTCCGCGATGCGCGCGTCGATGTAGGCCTCCGCGTCCCGCACCGCCTCGGCCTGGTCGTCCCGGTCGCGCAACGCATTCGAGTACATCCGCTCGACCCAGTCGAACCAGCGGTCCTGGTCTTCCTTCGGGAAGTTCATCAGCAGCGCCAGCGAGCCGAGCGACATGGGGTGGGCGAACTCGGCCATGACGTCGCCGCCGCCCTTGCGCGCAAATGGCTCGAGCAGCCCTGTCGCGAGCGCCTCCAGGTCGGGGCGCATGGCGTCGATGCGAGGCTTGGCGAAGACAGGGTTGACGAGCGCGCGATACCGGGTGTGCGCCGGCGGGTCGAGCTCGATCGGGAGCAGCGGATCGGTGCGCGGCTGCGTGGGCGGGATGAGCGTCGTGCCGGGAACCGCCGAGGTGAAGGACTCGTGATCGAGCGCCGCGGCCGTCACGTCGTCGTAGCGCGTGAGCAGCCAGCAGCCGCCGTACAGGTCCGAGTGCAGGAGCGGATGGTCCTCGAGGATCGGCCCGAAGACGCTCTGGGGATCCCTGACGAACTGCGGGTCGTGGTGGTCGAAGCTCATGCCGCGCCCGGCCGGCTCGTGACAACGTCCGCGCCCGCCGCGCGGAGCATGCCTTCGACGTTCATCGCACGCACCTCGATCGGGTTCGGGCATCGTACTGCAGCCGGGCGAGCCGACCACGCGTACGAGCTGCTGGACGACGAGCGCGACGTGTGCCGCGCGGGCACCTACGTCGATGTGCATCTGACGGAGCCGCTCGGTGGCCGTGCGCTGTTCGATGGGGCCGGCCTGATCCCGGAGGCGCGGCCACCGCTTCGATGACCCGCCGCCTCGGCAGCGCGGGGACTCGGGCCCGAAGCTCCGATCGGTCGCACGACGTCTGTGCGGAGTAGCCGACGCAGCCGGGCGCGAGGCCACCAGGCGCGTTATCCCGCGCCTTGCCTCAGGGCGTCCCGCTCTTGAGCTGAACCAGGCCCGGCTCCATGCGTGGCGGTCAGGCCGTACAGCAAGGTGAACGCCGTCGCCGCTGCGGTCGCGCGACGGCCTACTCGATCGACACCCAGACCAGTCCGTCGAGGTAGGCGACCGAGGTGCCGCCCACCTCGCGGGTGACGTTCACGAGCCGCAGCTCGCGGACGACCGCGTTGGTGTCGGGATCGATCTCGCTCAGGCCACCTTCGGTCGCGACCCAGATCGAGCCGCCCCCGAAGGCGACCCCGCGCGGGGCCGAGTCGACGCGGATCTCCGCCAGCGTCTCTCCGGCGGGAGAGAGCCGGCTGACGGTGTGCGACCGCTCCAGGGCGACCCAGATCGAGCCGGCTCCGGAGGCTACCCACAATGGGAGGTCCCGCACGTTCACGTTGATCAGCGTGCCCGAAGCCAGGTCGAGGCGCGTCAACCCGCTCTCCGCGAGCACGGGCACCCACACCGCACCCTCGGCGACGAGCGGCGTGAGGGGATCGCGGCCGATCGGGTGGCGCTCGGACGTCTCGCCCGTGGCGAGGTCGATGCGCCACAGCGTCTGCGGCTTGTTCGTGCCGACCACGGGCACGGTCATCCACGCAGTGCCCCCATCGACCGTGAAGAACCCGGCATCGCGCAGGCGGAACAGCGTCTCGTCGGCGAGCCGGAGCGTCTGCTCGACCTTTCCGGTCGCGCCGTCGAGCCTGACCAGGTCGTGGCCGTTCGCGGCCGCCCACACCTTGTCGCCAGCGGCATGGAGCGCCACGGCATCGCCCGGGAGGTTGACCACCGTCCGGGTCAGCGTGCCGGGGTCGACGCGGCTCAGGGTGCCGTCGGCGAAGTCCATCGTCCAGACCTGACCACCGGCGACGTCGAGCAGCAGGGGATCGCCGCCGACCGGCACGACGGCGGCGATCGAACCCGAGGCGGGGTCGATGGCGACGACGGAGTCGTGCGGCACGGGCGATCCAGCGATCGGCGACGGCGTCGGCGTGCGGGTTGCGCGCAGTGTGGGGCCGGGCGTCGGGCTCAGGTTCGGGGTCCGCGCCGGGCTGGTGGACGAGCGCACCTCGGGCGTCACGGCGGCGGACGGCGGCGGCGCCGGCACGCCCTCGGCGCACGCGGCGGCGAGGATCGAGATCGCGACCAGCGGGAGTATCTGCGCCGCCTCCACGGCCCGGATACCCAGCCCAACGCCCATGGCGCCCGATCTCCAGGAGCCGAGCGAGATCCGCCCGGATCCCAGCCTACGCCGCGGCTGCAACCCGCAGCGCGGGCAGAGAGCGCGTGCTGGCGGGCCCCGACCCTCGATGCGCCCGGCGCGGAAGGACCTCATCGGCCGCGCGGGAGCCAGCACGATGCGGCTAAACGCGATGGGCTTCGGAATGTAGCCTCGATGAGGCGCTGCGGACGGTCGTGATATCACCATGGCGGATGTGATAACATCGCCCCGTGATCCGGACGCAGGTTTCGCTGACCCCCGACCAGATGCTGCGCCTCCGCGCTGAGGCCCGACGGCGGAAGATCCCGATCGCAGAGGTCGTCCGCGACGCCATCGATCGGGCCGTCCCGGAAGATCCCGGTGACCGGCGCGCGCGCCACGCACGCCTGCTGGCGGCCGCCGGGCGGTTCCACTCCGGGACGGGCGACCTGGCCGCGCGCCACGACGAGATCGCCGGGGAAGGGGAGTGGTGACCCGGATCCTGGTGGACACCAGCGCCATCCTCGCGCTGCTTGACGCCGACGACCCGCGTCAGGAGCTCGTCAGGGCGGCCTTCGAAGACCACGTCGACGACGAGCTCGTGACCCACGGCTACGTGGTCGCCGAATCGCTCGCGGTCGTGCGCCGGCGGCTGGGCGTGGCGGGGGTGACCGCGCTGCTCGATGACGTGCTGCCCGCGATCGAGGTGCTGGCAGTGGACACGGAGCTGCACCACCAGGCGCAGCGCAGCTACCGCGCCGCGCTGCCGACCGGCGTGTCCTTCATCGACCAGGTCAGCCTCGCCCTCATGGATCGCGAATTGATCACGACGGCGCTCGTCCTGGATGCTGATTTCCACCGTCGGGACGTCACGGTCATCCCGACCAGCTGACCGGCGCGTGGCGGGGGCTTTGAAGATCGTCTTGGCGTGCGTCCTTTGCTGCCGACCAAGAGCAACGAACGTGACGGGTTCCGTCAGGAATTGACGACACACTCGGACGACGCCGATGCGCGGCGTCCTGGGCGCCGCCGGCATCATCGCTCGACTGATCATTGGGAAGCGAGGTTGGCACGTGACCGTCATCGATTGGCTGCTCGACTCCGATCCTTCGATCCGCTGGCAGGTGATGCGCGACCTGACGCACGAGCCGCCAGACGTCGTCGCCTCCGAGCGGGCCCGGATCGGGACCGAGGGCTGGGGCGCCCGCCTGCTCGCGCTCCAGGCACCGGACGGCCTGTGGGCCGGCAATGCGTTCTCGCAGGATGGGACGGACACGTTTCACGTCCTTGAGCTCCTGCGGCGCCTCGGGCTCGATCCCGGGAGCGAGCAGGCCCATCGGGCCCTCGGCCTCGTCCGCGACGCGGGTGACCTGGGGGACGGCGCCTGGCGGAACCCACCCTGGGCCGAGAGCCGGTTCTTCGAGGGCGAGGTCGAGCCGTGCATCAACGGCAACGTCGTCTCGACCGGCGCGTACTTCGGGGTGGACATGACCGCCGCTCGTCGACCGGCTGCTCGGCGAGCAGCTGCAGCGACGGCGGCTGGAACTGCGAGGTCGAGAACGGCGCGACGGTGTCGTCGTTCGGGACCACGATCAACGTCCTCGAGGGCCTGCTCGAGCACGAGCGGGCGATCGGTGGTTCGGACCGAGTGTGGGAGGCCCGCCGCCGCGGCGAGGAGTACATGCTCGAGCGCCGGCTGTTCCGCCGGAAGTCGACCGGCGAGGTGATCGACCCGACCTGGCTCCGCGCTTCGTTCCCGACCTGGTGGCACTACGACGTCCTGCGCGGGCTCGACTACCTGCGCGAGCGCGGGCGAGGAGCCCGACGAGCGTGTCGCCGAGGCGATCGCGGCCGTCGAAGGCACTCGCGATGCCGAGGGCCGCTGGCCGATCCAGAAGGTCCACGAGGGCGAGGCCCCCTTCGAGATGGAGGACGGCGAGGGCAGGCCGAGCCGCTGGATCACGCTCCGCGCCATGCGCGTGCTCGAACTGGTTCTCGCAAGCCCGGTAGAGGCACGCGCTGCCGCTCAGCGGCCAGACCTTGGCCTTCGCTACCCGTCCCTCGTCTCACCCGGCCGGCGAGAACGCTTCCCTGACCGAATGAAGGTGGGTACCTCGAGCTCATCGGCCGTGATGTCCGGCGCGAACTCGGCCGCTCGTTCGGTATCCGCTCTGTCGACCTGGAGCGGTGGCTCGGCCCCCGCCGGCGACGACTCGTCACCGGGGCCACCGCCGCGCGCGCCGTTGGTCCCGGCGGCTATCACGGTGATCTGGATGTCGTCCCGGAGGCGTCGGTTGATCGTCGCACCGAAGATGACGTTCGCGCCAGGGTGGGTCGACTCGCGGATCGCGTCGGCCGCATGACGGACCTCGGCGAGGCGGAGGTTGGCAGGCCCGGTGACATGGAACAGCACCGACCGCGCGCCCGCGACCCCGCGCTCGAGCAGCGGGCTCGCAAGGGCGTGGCGGACCGCCTCAATCGTTCGCTCATCGCCCCGTCCTCGACCGACACCGAAGGCGGCCGGGCCCCCGTCCGTGAGGATCGTGCGGAGATCGGCGAAGTCGAGATTGACGAGCCCGGGAACGGAGATGAGCTGGGTGATCGAGCCGACCACCTGGCGGAGGACGTTGTCGGCCTCCCCGAACGCGTCGAGCAGCGATGCGCCCTCCGGAGCGACGTCGTGGAGACGATCGTTCGAGACCGCGATGATCGTGTTGAGGACATCACCCAGCTCGGCCGCAGCCTGGGCCGCAACGGCGGCGCGACGCTCGCCCTCAAAGGCGAATGGCATCGTGACCACGCCGACGGTCAGCGCGCCGCGCTCCCGCGCGATCGCGGCGATGACCGGCGCGGCACCTGAGCCCGTCCCGCCGCCCAACCCGGCTGCGATGAACACGAGAGCCGTCCGATTGACCGCGTTCGCGATCTTCGAGGCGTCCTCTTCGGCCGCGACACGCCCGACCGTCGGGTCACCGCCCGAGCCCAGGCCGCCCGTCGCCCTGCGGCCGATCTGAACCTTCGTCCTGGCCCGCGAGCGGCGCAGGGCCTGGACGTCGGTGTTGCAGGCGATGAGCTCGACGCCCTTGATCTTCGCGCGAACGATCGCGTCGACGGCATTGCTCCCGGCTCCGCCGATACCGATGACCGCGATGCGCCGGGGCCGGGGTCGGGCTGGCAGCCGGAACGACCCCCGGCCGACGGTGAGCCGCAGCACCAGCAGCAGGATGAGGGAGGCGGCCAGGATCACGAAAACGGCGGTCGCGACGTCCCGCATGGCCGGACTCTACCATCGGATCTCGCCCATCCAAGCCGGACCATTGGATGGATTGCCGGACAGGCCTCAGACGGACATGCGTTCTTCGACCGGACTCCGCCGACCGAGGCAGCGCCGATCCCGGATAATCGCCTGGTGACCAGTCCACTCCCGCGCGCCGCCGGCCGGAGTGGCGCCCTCCTGCTGGCGGACATCTCCGGCTACACCGGCTTCCTCCAGGGCGTCGCCGACGCGCATCGCGACCTGATCGTCGAGGCGGCCGAGCCGCCCCCTGCGTACGCGCTGCTGTCGCACCTGCTCGACACGATGCATGCGTCCATCGTCCCCCAGTTCCGCCTGGCGAAGTTCGAGGGCGACGCCATCTTCGCGGTCGAGGATGCGCCGATCCCGCACGGCGCCGCGGCGCTCGACTGCCTGCGCGGCTGCTACACGCTGTTCCGGGAACGCCTGGCGACGGCGGGGTCGCAATGGACCTGCACCTGCGCGGCCTGCCGTCGGATCAGCGAGCTCGACCTGAAGTTCGTCCTGCACCACGGCGGCTACGTCGTCCAGTCCATCGGCGGGCACGAGGAGTTGCTGGGCGCCGATATCAACGTCGCCCATCGACTGCTCAAGAACCACGCTCGCGAGCTCCTCGGACCCGTGCCCTACGCACTGGTGACGGCCGCCGCCGCCGCGGCCCTCGAGATTCCGACCGACGGCATGATCGCCGGCCAGGAGGCGTACGACGACACGCCGCCGATCGAGGTCCACGTCCTCTCCCTGGCGGTGCGTCCGGCCGGCTGAGCAGAACCAGGCAACGAGAGCGGCGGCACGGTGGAGCGTGGCTCGAGGTTGCCGCCCTCACCTGCCTGTTCGCGCGACTGCGCGTCGAACCGGCCTGACCGAACCCCGGTCAGTTCAGCGCCAGTTGGCCGACGCCCCACCAGGGATCGATCGGACAACCGTCCACCGGGCGTGCCACCCACGTCATGCTCTCGAGCCAGGCTTCCGGTGCGATGCCGCTCTCATCGCTGCTGTCGCCCCCACCACCCAGGACGCCTGCCGTCCCGTCGCGGACGACCACGGCCTGCCCGTCGGCGTTGTCGAACGTGACCGTGCGTTCGCCTGCGTCCCACCGCGTCTGGTCCGCCGGCCAGAGGAGGAGCACGCGTTCGCCCCGTTCGTCGAGGAAGACGCAGTTGTCAGTGATCCTGAGCGTCCCCTCGGTCCGGGCCGTATCGGACCCGTCCTGGGGCGGGATGACCGCGAGCGGGCCCCAGTTGCCGGTGGGGCGCTCGGGGAGCCGCTCGCTGGAACGCTGGCAGGGATCCACCGGATCCGTCGCCGAGGGGCTCGTCACTCCGCCCGGTGAGGACGTGGCGGGCAACGGAGTCACGATGGCCACGGTCGATGGCGCTGGCGAAGCGCAGCCAGCGGCGACGCCCACGGTCAGCAGCCCGATGCCGAGGACTCCGAGAGTGTGATACCCGCGGCCCTGATACCCCGGCCGTCGTGCGCACATCGCCACATTCGCTCCCCACCCTCAGCTCGATATCGATGTCCCGTGACCCTGACGGTCGCCGGATGCTCAGTCAAGGGCCGTCGGCGGGATCCGAGTTCACCGGGGAGGATCACCAGCGGGCGGCCACCCGCGTACAGTCCGAGCGTGCCCTCGACCGACGTCCGCCGTGCGCTGCTGCTGATCTGCGCCTTCGCGGTCGCCGTCTCGACGAACTACACGAACCATGGACCCGTGCTGGGCCTGATCAGCGACGAGTTCGCGCTCAACGCGGCGAGCGCAGGCGGGATCGCGACCGCGTTCTTCCTGGGCACGGCAGTGACGATGCTGTTCGGAGGGGCAGCCGCTGATCGCTACGGCGCTCGGCCCGCCGTGACGGCCGGGTTCCTGGTGGCGTGCCTCAGCACGGTCGGATGCGGCATGCTCTCGCCTTCCTATCCCGCGCTGCTCGCCTGGCGCTTCCTCGGCGGGCTGGGTGGAGGCTTCTCGTTCGCGGCCGGCGCCGCCTACACGCGAGGCGTCTTCGCGGGGCGGGGTCAGCACCTGGCCCAGGGCCTGTACGGCGCCTCCTTCCTGGTGGGGTCGGCCATCACGCTCATCTACATGCCGATCCTGGCCGGGGCGGACGGCGATTGGAGATGGGCGTACCTCGTCTCCGGTCTGGTCGTGCTCGGGATCTGGGTGGCCTGGTGGAGGCTGGCGCCGGTCGGTCCCCGGGCGGTCGCGGCACGCAGCAGGGGGTTCGGCCTCGCGCCGGCGCTCCGGGCGCGCAACACCTGGTTGCTCGCGCTGTGCCACATGTGCGGGTTCGGCCTGGCCATGATCCTGGGGACATGGGTGGTGACCTACGTCATGCGCGGCTTCGACGTGCCACTCGCAACGAGCGGGCTGCTCGGCTCGCTGGTCCTCGTGCTCGGGATCATCGCCCGGTCCGGCGGCGGCGTCATCCTCGAGCGCGGTCTGCCACCGATCCACCTGATCCGGCTGGGACTCGCGTTCGCCGTCGCCGGCCTGGTGACGATGGCGCTCGCCGGCCATCTCGCAATTGCCATTGGCGGGTTGCTCCTGACCGGAACCGGGGTGGGCCTGCCGTACGCGGCCGTGTTCAACGGGGCTGCCGAGAGTGCGCCGTCGAGTCCCGCGTCGGCCCAGGGCTTCGTGGGCTGGGGCGGGGTCATGACCGCCATCGTGGGGCCGCCGCTCGTGGGTCAGCTGTTCGATGCCACGGGCGGGTTCGCGAGCGGCTTCCTCGTCATCGCCGGGTTCGCCGCGCTCGTGCTGCTCGCGACGCTGGCGTTGCGCCCGTTCTCGTTCGCAGCCGATCGGACCGCGCTGGCCGAGGCATAGCCGGCGGTCGAACCTTGCGCGCGCCGGTCTTGCGCCTCAGACGGCGCGCATCGGGATCAGGGCGGACCGCCGTGGCCAGCCACAGCGCATACGTCTCGGCCCCGGAGCCGGACACCGCGATGCGGTCCGGGAGCACCGTCGCGCCGGTGACGTACATGCCCTGCGAGGTATCGCCGTCGTAGCGACCGATCTTCGGCAGCGACGTCGACCCGGCGAACGACAGCCGCACCCACGTCGCACCGTCGGTCGAGACCCACGCCGCCATCGTCTGCGAGCCCGGCGCCTCGCGGTCGAGGACGAAGATGTGCCGGCCGTCCGATGCCAGGACGGTGGAGCCGATCCCGGGGACCTGGTTGATGCCCTGGTCGATGGCCGGCAGATCGATGCCCAGCTTCCCGACCACATGCCACGTTGCGCCGTCGACAGAGACCCAGCCGCTCGAGGTTGCGTCGCCGGCGATGGGGGAGCCCGCGCCGATCGCAAACAGACCATCCGCGCCGACCTCGACGTCGCTCAGCTCCCCACCTTCGATCTCGATCCCGTCGACCTCGGCCACCGTCCAGTGCACCCCATCCGCCGAGACCCAGGCTGCCGGCCGGCCCAGGCCCAGCCGGTAGGGGCCGTCCACCACCTCGGTAGCCGGATCCCGCACACCGTCCCGCCCGACGATGACGAACCCATCGGGGAACGCGACCGCATCGCGGAGCACCGCATGGTCGAAGCCCTCCGCGAGGTCGGCCTGTTCCCAGGTCCTCCCATCCTGCGAGTGCAACACCATCGGAACGTTCGGCGCCGGTGGCTGACCCGGCTCACCCATGCCACGACCTTCGTAGCCGACCGCGATGATCCCGGCATCGCCTGCAACCATCCAGATCGGGGCGCCGGCATTCGACCAGCCGGCATGCCAGCTCGGGCTGTCGACGAGCGTCCAGTGCGACCCGTTGGTGGACGTCCACAGATCAGGCGAGAAGTCGGGCGTCGGGCAGGCCGTGTCGGCCGGGCAGTCCACGCCGCCGCCCTCGGCGGTGGCCAGCAGGCGCCCGCCGACCACGAACACGTGCGTCATGAGCTCACCCGATCGCTGTAGATCAGCCGTCTGGACGACGGTCCAGGTGAGCCCGTCCGGTGAGGCCAGGAAGGCACCCCGCACCGTGGACGGGTCGGTCACGCCCGTCTCGCCGACGGCGACGTACCCCTCGCCCCAGGGTGCGATGTCCTCGATCCGAAGCCCGTCCTGGGTGGACGGCACCACCGGATCCGACCAATAGAGGCCGGTCCAGCCGCTCGGTAGCGGGGTGGTCGATGGTGACTGGCTCGGTGACTGGCTCTGTGTCGGGCTCGGCGACTCGCTCTGCGTCGGGCTCGGCGACTCGCTCTGCGTCGGGCTCTCGGTCGGGGCCGGGGCGCTGGAGGTGGGCTCGGGCGAAGACGTCGGCTTCACGCCCACGATCGGACCCTGCAGGAAATTCCAGCCGAGGACAGCGCCCACGGCCACGACGACCGCAGCCGTGGCCAGTTGCACCAGCGGGGCGAACCACGTGGGTCGGCCCGCCGGCGGGGCGTCGGTGATGGCGCGCAGGCGATATCGGAGCGAGGTGGGGGCCCCGTCGCCGGCGACCTCGCGGAGGACGGCGGTCAGGTCGCGATCGAAGCGCTCGTCGGTCATCGGATCGCTCCCCTGGGATCGCGGGCGGCGGCGTCGTATGCCGCGCGCAGCTCGGCCAGGCCGTAGTGGAGTCGCGATTTGACCGTGCCCACGGGCATCCCGAGGTGGGTTGCTATCTGGTCCGCCGTCAGCCCCTCGAGGTAGTGCAGGGCGATCACGGCCCGGTGCTCCGGGCTCAGCGAGCCCAGCGCCTCGCGGAGGGCGGCGCGCTCGACGGATGCGGCGAAGGGATCGGCAACGTCAGGAGGGGCTGAGGCGACCATCGGCGGGCGACGGCGCTGGTGGAGGCGGTCGCGGCAGACGTTGACCAGGATCCGTGAGAACCACGCCTGGAACCGCTCTGGGTCGCGCAGCGCGGCGACGTGCTGCCACGCGCGGAGGGCCGCGTCGCTCACGGCATCCTCGGCTTCATCTCGATCGCCCAGGATCACGGCCGCGAGACGGAAACTGCGATCCAGGGCATCGTCGAGCAGGCGCGTGAACGCCTCCGCGCGGTCATCGGTCGACCCGCTGAGCATGGCGCGGATGTCGTCCACTCCATTGTCCCCTGCCTGGATATTGATTTCGATCACAACCTAGATGACCGGCATGCGGGCCGGATGGTTCGATCTATCTCCATTTCAGGGACGGATGGTCGCGAAGATGGCCCGCCGGGGGACGGGGCTTGACGGATGTGCGTTCGGTGCGGCATCGTTATAGAACACGCACGAGGCGCACATGACGCAGGAACGACGGTACCTCACGCCCGCCCAGGCGGCCGACGAGCTCCAGGTGAGCACGGACACGATCCTTCGGCTCATCGGATCTGGCGAGCTGCCCGCAATCCGCGTCTCGCCACGCGTCATCCGGATCCCCGTGCCGGCCTTCCGGCGGTTCCAGGAGGCCCCCCCGGTAACGCGCCGTCGCGTCGTACGACGCCGCAGTCTCTCCGAGGTGTCGCTGGGTGCCGACGAGCACGTCCGCGACGCCGAGCACGCCTGACCGTTCGTGCAACTCACGGACGACGGCCTCGATGAGCACGTGGCGGCCGTCGCCGGTCTCCTCGAGCGATACGGTGTGTCACTCGAGGTCAACGCGCTTGGCGTCGTCGTCGAGGAGACACCGCTCGGGAACGCAGCCTTCGAGCTGCGTGGGTTCCTTCCGGACGGCCGGCAGCCCCCGGCGTCGGTGGTCGAGATCCGTGAGGTATGGAGCCGGTCGTCGGTAGGCCAGCTCCAACGATCGGAGTACGAGTACGAGCTCCTGGATCGCGAGCGCGACCACCGGCGGGCGCTCCACCTGCACGACCGCGCGGTATTCGTCCGGCGTTACCAGGTCGTCGTGCACGAGCACTGCGAGAGCCCGATCGGGAGCGCGGCCTGCGCGCACACGGAGGGCAGCCCCGTGCGGGACGCATTCGACGGCGTGGAGCGCCTCATGGCCATCTGGGTCGGCCCCGAGGTTCCCGACTGCACGGCCCTCCGATGCCTCGATCGGTGACCTCCGATGGTGCAACACGTGTGTCGTTCGCGCGTCTTGAGCGCAACGGGAGGCGATGACGCACAGCGGCGCTCCGGCCCCGACGACCGCGCGGAGGCGCTGGGCGAGACCGACCCGGGATAGGCGTCCCGAGGAGGGTGCGATGCACCGGTCCATTCGGTTCGTCGTAGTGGCGAGCCTGCTCGCTCTCGTGCTGCCGTTCGCGACGGTCCAGGCGGCACGGGCACAGAGTGTCGCGTTCGACGTGCAGACTACGCTCGGCTCGCCCTCCGTCGGGCCGTTCGTGGCGACGGGCCCGGCGGTCGACAATGGCGTGGTCTGCCCCGATGGCTGGACGACGGACGTCAGCCTGGACATCAGCGGCGGTGGGGGTGGCCATACCGGGTATCACGTGCTGAAGGACTTCATGTGCAGCGACGGCAGCGGCTCGTTCCTGCTCAAGCTCGAGGTCCGGGCGAACTCGACGGGCTTCGGCACCTACCCGTGGTTGGTCGTGGGGGGCACCGGCGCGTATCTCGACCTGAAGGGGTCCGGGACCGGCTACGGCGTGCCAGCCGACTACGGCGTGCACGACCTGTTCTTCGGCAGCCTTCACTGATCCATCCCGGCGAAGTCGACGGGTTCCGCAGACCGCGGGGCCCGTCGTCCGTGCCTGAGGGCGGGGGGCGCGCCAAAGCACGATCTTGATCTCTCCGTTGGGGTCGTTCGCCATCAGGTCCTCGATGGCCATCGGGATGGAATCCATGACAGCCTCCTCGGGCGTTCGCCGGCGTCACGCGGCGGCCGCCTGGTCGACCCGAGCGCAGATGCCGAGTGGTCGTTAGGCGACGCCCCAACGAATACGGAACGAATTGACGCCTCGAATTCCCTAGTCGGACGGATCGATCGGGCTGCACCTCGCCGGCCCGGATCCGCAACTCGACCTGGAGGCCCGCATGACTCTCGCCTCGCTCCTTCGGGTGGCGTCCTCCCGGCACCGTCCGGGCACGGCGCGATCGCGACTCGCGGTCGTGATCGCCCTCGCGGCCCTGGCGGCCGCCACGGCGCCCGTATCCGCGACCGTCGTCGGACGTGATCAGTACGAAGGCACGGACGCCTGGTCGGACGACGCCTGCGGGTTCACGGAGGACGTCACGGCGTCGTTCCACGGATTTGTCAACGCGCGCGTGGGCAAGGGTGCCGACGCATCGGCGTACTTCGGCCACGAGGCCTTCTGGTTCCGGGAGGTGCACGTGCGACGCGACGACGGCAGCACGCTCGTGATCTCTGGCCATGGCCTGTTCCAGGAAACCCGCGCCGTGCGCGTGGCCGGATCGGTGTTCGAGATCAGGTCCGTGCACGCCGGCCAGCCGCTGGTGATCACGGATGGCGACGGCACCGTCCTTGCCAGGGACAGCGGCAACGTCGTCGTCACGGTCCTGTTCGACACGCTCGGCGACGATGTCCCGGGAGGCAACCTCGTTGACGTGCTGAGCATCCGTGTGGCGGGTCCGCACCTGGCTGACGGCCTCGACCTCTGCACGCTCTTCGATTGACGAGGACTCGTTGGGCGGCGATGGTGTGATCGGCGGGGCGGTGCCCTCGCCGAACGCCTCATCACGGCACGGACCATCCGACGTGCAGCGGGATCTTGTCCTCCAGGCGATGACCGGCGACCGCGCTGCGTTCACCACGCTCGCGGTCGCCGCCCACGCGCGCCTGCATCGGACCGCGCGGCTGATCCTGCGCGACGAGGATCGGGCGTCCGATGCGGTCCAGGAGGCGCTCGTCTTCGCCTGGACCGATCTGCGCGCCCTGCGGGACCCCGACCGATTCGACGCGTGGCTCACCCGGGTCCTGGTGCACGCCTGCTACGCCGAGGGGCGCCGGCACCGCCGCCGGCGCGCGGCCGAGGTCCCGGTGGCCGAGATCGAGACACCTGGCGGGCAGGATGCGGCCGGCGCCATCGCCCTCCGCGACGAGCTCGAGCGCGCCTTCGCGCGCCTGCCGCCGGCCATGCGGGCGGTCCTCGTCGTCCACCACTACCTCGGTCTCCGCGATGCCGAGGCCGCGGCGACCCTCGACATCCCGATCGGGACCTTCAAGTCCCGTCTGCACCGCGCCACCGCGGAGCTGCGTGGGGCATTGGAGGCCGAGGGCCGTCGAGCGCCGGCCTCGGAGTCCGTGGCATGAGCGGCCGCGACCGCGACCTGGTGCGCGTCGACGCGGACCGGCTGCTCGCGACGTGGTTCGACGCCGACGCGCTTGGCGCGGTCCCGCGGGACGGGCTCGAGCGCGCGCTGGTGGAGATCGCCCGACGCCCGCAGCGCCGGCGGTGGTCCGCGCGGGCGCACGACCTCGCCCGCCGCCTCGAGGCCGACCGGCCTGGACGGGTGCCGCACCGGGCGCAGCCTCAGCGGGCGGCGCGCACGGTGACGATGTGGCCCGCTGCGGCCTGGCTCCTGCTGCTGCTCCTCGTGGCGCTGCTCGCGGTCACCTTCGTCGTGGGAGCGTTGCAGCAGCGACACGGGCTGCCGGCCCTGCAGCTCGTGTACGCCGACGACACCGGCCTGACAATCGTCGCACCCGACGGCGTCCCGAGCGTGCTCACCCACGAAGTCGTGATCGCCAGCTACGAGGACCCGCGCTGGGCGCCGTCCGGGCGCTTCGTGAGCGCGTTCATCAAGGGTGCCCGGGAGCTCCGGGTCTTCGACGCACAGACGGGGGACATGGTGGGGGACACGCACGGCGTGATCGACTACCGATGGGTGTCGTCGCCCACGAACGGGAGCGACACCCTCATCGTGCGCCAGGGCTCCGCCGTCCGCCTGCTGAGTCCGACCCTCGACCCGCTGGGGACGATCGAGGTCGGGGACGCGCCCGGCACCTTCGACGCCACCGCGGACGCAGCCACGATCGCGATCGTCGCCGGTTCCACGATCGAGCTCCTCCGATACGACGGTCGTACGGTCGTCACGCGGACGGCGCTGCTCACAGTGGCCCGGGACACCGTGCGCCGGCTCACCCTCAGCCCAGACGGCCGCTGGGTGGGCTTGCTCAGCGCCGACTGCCCGGACGCGTGCGACGGCCTCCTGCGCATCGTGCCGACCGCGGGTGGTCGCGCGACCGTCCTCGACGACAAGGTGTGGCCGGGCTCGGGGGTTGCCTGGCGGTCTGACAGCAGCACGGTGCTGGTGACGGAGAGGTCGGGCGGACAGCTGCTGCCCGCCGAGGTCTCGCTCAGCGGCGCCAAGACGCCCGTCGCCACCGGCACGGCGCTCGATGGCCCCGGTGTCGTCGGCGTCCGCGCGTCGTGGGACGAGCTCGACCGCGGTTACCTCCTGGCCGTGAGCACCAGGGACGGCGGCACCTCGACGACGACCACCTGGCGGATCGACCCGTCAGGCACGATGAGCCCGCTCGTGTCGAACGTGAACGGCACGGCGGTGTGGGCGGGCCCCTGACCGCAGGGATCGTCGTCGCGGCCGGCGACCCGCCAGTCGTTCGAGCGACCCCACGGCGAGTTCAGCTCTGCGGCACCCCTCGACGGCGGAAGCCGACCGCCGCGGCGACGCCGAGGACCGCGGCGATGGCGCCGAGGACGACGAGCGGCAGCGCCTCGACGGTGCCCAGCGGAGGGTTGCCGACATGGGTCATCGGGGAGAGGTCGAGCACCCACCCGGGCAGCTTGAGGCCCGGGCCGAGGAAGGCGATGAAGGCGACGAAGGCGAAGGCCGCCCAGCCCGCCGGGAACGCCCTGGGCCGCAGGCCGAAGAGCGCGAGCGCCAGCCCGCCGACGAGGAGCTCGGCCGGCAGGTACGCCGCGCCCGCCCCGAGGACGCGACCCAGGTGCACCGCGGTGCCCATCGACCACGCCGTCGCCGCGGCCAGCACGACCGAGGAGACGACGACGATGACGACGAGGCCGGTGACGATGACGAGCCCGTGGGCGGCGAGCCAGCGCATGCGGGACAGGCGTGCCGGACAGCCGGGCTTCGAGACGTCCGGCGGTCTCCTCGCCGCGCAGGCTGCCGACGGCCTGGACGGCATACCCCGTGGCGATGATGGCGATGTAGAGCTGGGTGACGGCGACGAACCCGTCCTCGGGTTGCGCCCCCGACATCCCGATGGCCTCGGCCATGGCCGGGTTGCCGGGGACGGCGTCGACGAACTGCTGCGCGAGCGCGCCCATCATGCCCGCGAGGATCAGGGCACCGGCGAGCCAACCGAGGACCGCCGGGCGGTGGATGGCGGTCGCCAGCCCGAGCGGGCTGCGCAGCCATGTCGTCGCCCGCGCCGATCCCGCGCCCCCGCGGACGAGGGAGCTGCCGAGGTCGCGGCGTCCGGCGACGAGGACGGCGAGCGTGGCGAGCAGCCCGCCGACGGCGAGGGGGATGAGGAGGGTCCACCACCGCATCGTCCCCGAACGGCGCGGCCTTCTCGGCCCAGCCGAGCGGCGAGAGCCAGGTGACCCAGGTCTTCGTCACGTCTCCGACGCCCCGCAGCAGGTAGGCCACGGCGAGGACGAGCAGGCCCCACATGTAGACGCCCCGGGAGTGCAGGGTGACCTGGGCGAGCAGCGCCGCGAGCCCGGCGAAGACGAAGGCGAGGGCGCCGAGGGAGGCGGCGTAGAGGACCGATCGGGTGGCGGGTACGCCGAAGGCGATGAGCCCGAGGGCGAACGCGATGGCGGTGACGAAGATGGCGGCGGAGGCGACGATGAGCCCGGCCAGCACCGGGACGTGGCGCGCGACGCGGCCCGCGAGGACCGCCTCGAGCCGCCCGGCCTCCTCCTCACGCCGGGTGGCCTGCGCGACGAGGCTGATCCCGAGCAGCGGGAGGAGGAAGGCAGCGAGGAAGCCGAACTCGTCCTGGATGATCCCGCCGAGACTGTCGATGCCCTCGACCCTGCCGTTGATCGCGACGAGGGCGTCACCGGCGGTGACGGCCTGGGCGTAGGTGTGGATCTTCTCGGGGGTGGTGTAGAGGCCGGCGACCGCCCCCGCCGTTCCGACCATGCTGGCGATGAGCGCGAACATCCAGACGAGCGTGCCGCGGCGGTGCGTCCGCCATTGGACGCCGAGCATGGCCCGCAGGCCGGTCGCCCTCATCGGCGCGCCTCCTCCGGCGCTCCGAGCTCGGCGGCGTCGAGGGGCACGGCCTCGCCCTCATAGGTGCGCAGGAAGAGTGCGTCCAGGCTCGGCGGGGTGACGGTGAGGGTGTGGATCCGTGCGGCGTGCAGCCGGCCGACGACGGCGTCGAGGTGCTCGGCGTCGATGGTGAACCGGCTGTCGACGTGGCCGTCGAGCCGCTCGCGAGACGTGGTCCGCGACGCCCGGGGCGTCGGCGAGGCCCGCGGGCGCGTCGACGGTGACCGCGTGGACGTGGGTGCGGGTATGCCGTCGCAGCTCGGCGAGGGTTCCGGTCGTCACGGTCCGGCCCCGGCGGATGATGCTCACCCGGTCGGCGAGGGCCTCGACCTCGCCGAGGATGTGGCTCGACAGCAGGACCGTGCAGCCCTCCTCGCGCCGCTCGCGGACGACCTCCTGGAAGGCCTGTTCCATGAGCGGGTCCAGCCCGGAGGTGGGCTCGTCGAGCACGAGCAGGTCGGCGTCGGCGGCGAGGGCGGCGATGAGGGCGACCTTCTGCCGGTTGCCCTTGGAGTAGTCGCGGACCCGCTTGGTCGGGTCGAGGTCGAACCGCTCGATGAGGGCGGCCCGGCGGGCCTCGTCGAGCCCGCCCTGGGTCGCGCCGAGGACGTCGAGGCACTGCCCACCGGTGAGCCCCGGCCAGAGCGCGACGTCGCCGGCGACATAGGCGAGCCGTTCGTGCAGCGTCGCGGCCTGGCGCCACGGGTCACCGCCGAAGAGCTCGACGTGGCCGCCGCTGGCGCGGATGAGGCCGAGGACGACACGGATCGTCGTCGACTTGCCCGCTCCGTTGGGGCCGAGGAAGCCGTGGACCTCTCCGGGGGCCACCTCGAGGTCGAGCCCGTCGAGGGCGCGGACACGGTCCGAAGGTCTTGGTCAGCCCCTCGGTGCGGATGACGGGTTGGGACGCGCTCATTGGGGGTGCTACTCCTTCCGCGGCGCGCTGAACGCGCCCTCGGCGTAGACGATGGTGGCCTCCCGGGCCCACCGGTCGATCCCCTCGGGGGTCAGCGGGTCGGCACCGATCGCCATGGCGATCGGGTTTCTGAGGAGGATGAGTGCGAGGTCGTTGACCAGGAAGAACGCCGCCCGGATGTCGGGGTCCTCGCTCGGCCGAGCGACGCCCATCTCGACCATCACGTCGAGGAGGCGCCGGGTCGCGGCATACCACCGTCCGAACAGCGCGGCTCCCGCCGGGTCGTTGGTCAGGAGCAGCCGGCGCAGGTAGGCCGGCAGCGGCGAGCCGGGCGGGAAGCCCCGGGCGAACGCCTCGGCGAGCGAGCCCTTCGCCGCCCCGCCGGCGAGCAGCTCGGCGAGCTCGTCGGTCGGCATGGCCTCGAAGATCGCGTCGAACGCCTGCGCGGCGAACGCGTCGACCTCGGCGCGCAGGCCGTCCTTGCTCCCGAAGTGGTGGAGGACGAGGGCCGGCGAGACGCCGGCCTGGGTGGCGATCTCGCGCACGGTCACCGCGTCCGGGCCACGGTCGGCGAAGAGCCGCAACGCGGCATTCCGGATGGTCGCGCGGGCGGTGAGGTCGCCGTCGTCGATGGTTGAACTCACGTTCAGGATACTAAACGGAGGATCAGTATCCCGTCAAGGGAGGGGGTCGTCGCGAGTCCAGGACCGTTGTGGGAGTTTTCGCGTCTGGTGAGGGTTACCGGACGCGCCACCCGCGCCGCGGGCCGGCACCTGTCAGCGGAGACTGCCCTGCGGCGCCGCCCAGCGGACTGGCTGTCCGGTGACCCTGGCGATGAGGTCGAAGTCCTCGTCGTAGTGGACCACCGTCAGGCTGTGCCGCGCCGCGACCGCGGCGGTGAGGAGGTCCTGGTGCCCGACCTGGCGGTGCTGGGGGCCGCCGCCCCGCCGGAGCAGCTCGCGCCACACCCGCCGCCCCTCGTCCCAGTCCTGGGGCTCGACGCGGTAGAAGGCGCACCCGTCCAGGTCTCCCTCGATCTGGGTGTAGTCCGCCAAGTCGCGGGCGCTGTACAGCAGCTCCATCACGATCATGTCGGTCACGCCCACGAGCCCGGCGAGGAACCGCAGCCCGAACTCGGGGAGGTCCTCTTTGTGTGCCCACACCGAGGTGTCGGCGATCTCGATGGTCAGCATCGGCGAGGCGTCACGCGGACGAGAGCGAAGGTTGCTCACGCCTCGGGCTCGGCGGGCCGGGTCGCCGCCTCGGCAATCGCCGCCGCCGTCTCCTCCGTTTGGGGGAGGAACGGGCGCGGGGTGCGCATCTCGGGCAGGAGCTCCTTGAGATTGCTCCAGTCACGAGCCATGAGCCGAGCGCGCGCCTGCCGCGCGACCGCCTCGCGCAGGGCAGCGTGGACGGTGTCGGTGGTGCGGGACGTGCCGAGCGCCGCAGCGGCCTCGGCGAGAAGGTCGCGGTCGAGGTCGAGGGTAGTATGGGTCTTCATGTGGCCCTCTGGCGTGGTTATGAGCACCACGTATGCGTGATATACGTCGGCTAATGTACGCAGATGCAAGGGCGCAGTCAAGCATGGCGCGCGCGGTGGCCCTCGCCAGGCGCGAGACCTCCCCCGCGGACCGCACTGCCGACCTCGAAGCCGTTCGCGACCCGCTTGACGCAGGGCAGCCGAGTGCCTTGGCTCACGCGCTATGGTGTGCTGGGTGAAGATCGCAATGCGGGATCGCTGGGGCGGCCCCGAGGTGGTGGAGGTCCGCGAGGTCGAGACGCCCGTCCCGACCGCGAACCAGGTGCTCGTCAGGGTGCACGCGGCATCGGTCAACCGCGCCGACCTCGACTGGATGCTTCCCAAGTTCGGCTGGATCGCGCGCCTCTTCCTTGGCCTGCGGCGGCCCCGCAGGCACACCCTCGGCCTGGACGTCGCGGGTACGGTCGAGGCTCTCGGGCCAGATGCGTCGAGCTTCAGGATGGGTGATCGAGTGTTCGCCGACCTGTTCCGCTTCGGCATGGCCGCGTTCGCCGAATACGTGTGCGCCCCCGAGCAAGCGTTCCAGCCCATCCCGGACGAGCTGTCGTTCGAGGAGGCCGCGACGCTACCGCACTCCGCGCTCCTGGCGGTCATGAGCCTGAAGCCGTACTTCGGTCAGGAGCTGCGCGCCGGCAACAGGGTGATGATCGTCGGCGCGTCGGGCAACGTCGGGCCATTTGCCGTCCAGATCGCGAAGTCGCGGGGACTGCATGTCGCGGGCGTCTGCCGATCAGAAAAGATGGCGTTCGTCCGTTCACTCGGAGCGGACGATGTGATCGACTACACGACCACCGACTACACGAGGACCGGTCCGTACGACCGGATCATCGATGTCGATGCCCACCGCTCGATCTTCGGCTACCGCAAGGCCCTGAAGCCGCGCGGCGTGTATATCGCGATGGGCGGCAACGGGGTCTGGGTCCTGTCGCTCTTCGCTTCCGCTCTCGTCCGCCTGTTCCTGCGCGACGGGAAGCACCTCAGCCTGATGCCCGGTTGGCGGCCGTTCCACCCGGACGACGTCGGCGCGCTGCGCGGAGCTCGTCGCTGCGGGTGCGGTCACGCCCCGGATCGCCCGACGCTATCCGCTCGCCGAGGTCGCCAGAGCGCTCCAGGACGTCAACGAAGGGCTGGTCGAGGGCAAGGTCGTCGTCACCGTCGCCTAGCGTTGCCGGACAGAAGCAAGCGAGGACGCCTGTCCGGGATCACGCCGCGGCTATGCGCTGCCGGGCCGGTTACCCCACTGATCCGGGAGAGCGATGCACTCCATGCCCATGGCACCAGCGACGGTCAGCATCGCCGGGTCGGACGTGGCCACCGCCCCGTTCCGGGTCAAGGCCGTCGCCAGGTCGAGCGCATCGCCCAGTGAGATAGGGCAGGTCGTTCGATCACAGTAGGTGGACCGCAGTTCGCCGGCGCTTTCCCCGACCCCCGCGTCGACCGGGGCAACGACGAGCGCCTCGGCGAGGCTCAAGCACCTTTCGACTGGTGCCTGCCGGGCGCGCCCCTCAGGGGCCGGTAATGCCGACCGCACCCATCAGGCAAGCGGACCAGCCGGATCGCGTCACTGCGCGATCACGTCGCTGACCGGACCCATGTAGTCGAAGTGCATGGCGTCCGAGAAGCCGGTCCAGGTGCCGCCCCAGCTCCAGCCCTGCTCGGCGAACGCCTGCACCATCCAGAGCGGGAGGTCGGTGAGGCCGCCGGCGGCTGCGGACGCGACGGTCTGCAGCATCGCATCGCGCTGGGCGATGCCGCGCGCGGACGTGGCCTCGAGCATGGTCCTGAGCTTTCCGATGCGGTCGAGCCGCTGACGCAGCACGCGCGCCTGTCCCGCCTGGGTTCGATCGTCGGCAATCGCCGCCAACGATGCCTCCGCGTCCGACTGGGCCTTGGCGACCTTCTCGACCAGGGCCGGCACGAGCGTCGCGTTGTCCTGCGACCCCGAGCTCAGGGTTGCCCACGCCGCCTGGAACGCGGCCTCGGTTGCGACGATCTTCTGGTACGTCACGGTTGCCCGATCGCGGAGGTCGTTCGCGTCCTGTCGGACCTGGACAGCCTGGCCGAGGCCCTCCGTGTAATGGTCGACCTCCGCCCTCAGCCGATCGCGCTCCGCATCGGTCGTCGCGGCGGCGAGCGACTCCTCGAGGACGGCGCGCCGGTTCATCAGCGGGGCCAGCTCGCCGGCCCATTGGGCGAGCTTCCCCCGGTCCACGCTGTTCTCGGACAGCTCGCCACCACCGAGGATGCTGATCAGCTGGTGGGCCTCGCCCTTGATGGCCGGGTTCGCCGCCGCCCGGAAGTCGAGGGCGCGGCCGGTCCCATGGAACGACAGATGGGCGGCGTTGCGCATCCAGTCGGCGTGTGAGACAGGCTCGAACCGGAACTCGGTCCCCGGCGCGATCGCGCGGGTCAGCCCGCCGGTCGCCGCCTTCGTGCCCTGGGCCGCGTGCAGCTCCGCCATCGAAGCGAACCCACCCAGCCGCATGGCAGACTGCTCGACCAGCCGCACGGCCTGCGCGACCTCCCGTGCCAGCCCTTCGCCGGCGACCCGCTTCCGGATCGGGTTGCCGAAGAACGACGCGTCGACGATGTTCTCCTGCCAGTACCGCCAGATGGGCTTCGTGATGGTGGCAACGTAGCGACCGCGCAGCTCCGCCCACCGGTCCGCCCCGACCGGATGCCCCTGGGGGATCGTGTTGTCGATGATCGTCACCTCGGCGACCACCACCAGCTGGCGCATCGATCCACGCAGGCCCTGCCAGCGAGCGCCGGTGCGGTCGACGGGCTGGCCGACGTTGAGGAACACGGCATCCGTCAGGGCATCGAGCATGTCCTCGCCGACGACCCATCGGGGCTGGCGCTCGAGCGCGCCCATGACGGCCATGATGTCCACCGGATCGAGCCTGCCCGTGGCCTCGGGCGAGAACGCGGCGGTCCGGACGCCGGGTGTCCGCGTATCACCGGTGAGGGCCGCCGAGATCGCGCCGTCGAGCGCCTTCCAGAAGCCGGAAGCCGTGCTGGCGACCCCACCGTGCAAATCGCCGATCCTGGCCGGCCCCACCCACTCCCGCCACAGTGGATCGACGAGGTCGCGGGAGCTCCAGCCGGCCTCGTTCCCCGCGATGCGATCCACCTGCCCACGCAGGCGCGCCTTGCCGTCCACCGTGGCGAGCTCCCGGGTCAACGACCGGAGGTGCGTCACCAGTGACTGATCGACGCGGCGCACCAGGACCCGATCAACGTCCCGGGCCGTCCGCGCCACACGGCCGGTGAGCGCGCCCGGGTCCACATCCGGCAGCGCCAGCTCGTCCATCCAAACGCGATCGGCGACACCCCTCGAGCTCCCACCAGACTCGCGGAACTTGGCCCAGGCGCCCTCGTCGATGTCGCCCTTGACGATGGCCGCCTTCGCCTCGGCCAGGCGACCCGGGATCGCCTGCTCCGGCGCCACGGAGGCGGGTGCGGCCGGCGCACCCGTCGGTGGATCGTCCCGCTGCACCACTCGCCCGTGTGTCGACCGGCGATTGCTGATGAGCGCCGAAACCGCGCGATTGCCGGCCGTCCGCTGCAACCAGCTGAGCGAGGCCGCCCCGGGCGCCGAACCGACACCGGTGTGTTCCGGCGCTTGCGGAAGCCGACCGGCATCCTTCCCGCCTCGGGCGGTCCGTTCGAGCCGCGCCAGCGCCGGGCCTCCAGCCTGAGGACGCAACCTGGGTCCCACCCTCGGTCCGAGGCGGCATGGAGGCGACGTTCTCGCTCCATTCGCCATGAGGAGGCTAGGGGCCAGTGCCCATCGATGCAAGGTCCGCCCGGGCAGAACCGGGAGCGGCGCTGATCACGCCACGGTCGACCGTCGCCGAGCCGAACCGCGACGCCCCTGGCGTCATCGCGGCCGTAGACTCCGCGGGTGAAGAAGATCGGGTTTCTCTCGTTCGGGCATTGGTCCGCATCGCCGTATTCCCAGGTGCGGTCGGCCTCGGACTCGCTGGTCCAGTCGATCGAGCTGGCCGAGGCCGTCGAGGCGCTCGGTGGCGACGGCGCGTACTTCCGGGTCCACCACTTCGCCCAGCAGCTGGCGTCGCCGTTCCCGCTGCTGGCGGCGATCGGGGCGCGCACCAAGCGGATCGAGATCGGCACCGCCGTGATCGACATGCGCTACGAGAACCCCCTGTACATGGTCGAGGACGCCGGCGCCGCGGACCTCATCGCCGGTGGCCGCCTCCAGCTCGGCATCAGCCGCGGCTCGCCCGAGCAGGTCGTCGACGGGTTCCGCTACTTCGGCTACGTGCCGGAGGAGGGGAGGACCGACGCCGACATGGCCCGCGAGCACACCGCGGTCTTCCTCCAGGCCCTCACCGGCGCCGGGTTCGCCCAGCCCAACCCCAGTCCGATGTTTCCCAACCCACCGGGCCTGCTCCGCCCGGAGCCGCACTCGCCCGGCCTGCGCGAGCGGATCTGGTGGGGCGCCGGCACCCGCGCCACCGCGCGAGTGGACCGCGCAGCAGGGCATGAACCTCATGTCGTCGACGCTCCTGACCGAGGACGCCGGCGTGCCGTTCCACGAGCTCCAGGCCGAGCAGATCCGACTGTTCCGCGAGGCGTGGACGGCGGCCGGCCACCAGCGCGAGCCGCGGGTGTCGGTGAGCCGCAGCATCTTCGCGCTCGTTGACGACCGGGACCGCGCGTACTTCGGACGCGGCAACCAGGAGTCGGACAAGGTCGGCTACATCGACGCGCAGACGAAGGCGATCTTCGGTCGCTCCTACGCCGCCGAGCCCGATGTCCTGGTCAAGCAGCTTGCCGACGACACCGCGATCCAGGCCGCCGACACGCTGCTGCTGACCGTCCCGAACCAGCTCGGCGTGGAGTACAACGCCCACGCGCTCGAGAGCATCCTGCGGTTCGTGGCCCCGGACCTCGGCTGGCGGTAGCCCGCTCTGAGCGGCAGGCTCGGCGAGGAGCCGCATCGGCGCGCCGTGGCTCTGCCGCGCAACGTCTGAGCGGCGTCCCGCGTCCCAGTCCCGCCGGCCGAGCCGAACGTCGCATGCGAGCCGAACGTCAAGATGACAGATTTGCGGATAGGCGCGAAGATGTCGCGGCTGCCGGGCACGAGGCCCGGCGCCGGCCGACCGCGCATGAGCATCTGATGACCGACCTGCCCAACTCCGCAGCCGACCGGGCTGCCAACGCCTCCACACCCGACGGCGAGACGCCCGCCGGCGACCCCGAGCTCGCGGCGCTCGTCCGGCGCGACGCACGGCCGGACGACGCCGACCCCTCGCTGGCCGCCCTCGTGAACCTCGGGCGGCGGCCCGCCTCAGCCGCGGCGGACTCGACCTTGCCCGATCCCGACGGGCCGGCCCCGGTGGCGGCGAACGCCGGCGCAGCCGGATCGCCAACCGCTGGGAACGCCCCGGCTGATGCGACCAGCGCCGATGCGCCTGCGCCGGGCGAGCCGACCGACACCGCCCCGGCGGACACGTCGCCGACCTCTGAGACCGTCGTCTATGCCGTGCCGGTCCTGCCCCTCGCGGCCGCCGTGGCCGACGACGAGCCCCCGGCACGGCCCCGGCGCCGACGGTCGCTCGCCCTCCGCTTCGGTGTCTCGTTCGTCCTGGGCCTCCTGCTCGCCGTCGGCATCGGCGCCGGCGCCCTGTACGCATGGGGCCAGCAGTACGACGGCCGGGTGCTACCCGGCGTCCGTGTCGGCAGCACGAATCTCGGCGGGCTCACCCGCGAGCAGGCGGCGGCGGAGATCGCCAACGCCTATCGGTCGCTCACCAGCGGGCAGATCACGCTCACCGGCCCGGACGGCCAGATGACGACCATCAGCTACGCCGACGTCGGCCGCGGACCCGACACCTCGGCGCTTCTCGACGCGGCACTCGCCGCAGGCCGCCAGGGCGAGCCCCTCGCGGACCTCATCGGGGCACCCCAGGCCGCGATCAACGGCGTGACCCTCGACTCCGCCGTTGCCTATGACCGCGACAAGCTGGCGGCCGCCGTCGAAGCCCTCGCCACGACGATCGGCCGGATGCCCGTGGACGCTTCCGTGTCGATCGGCCAGGGCGGGACGTTCAGCTTCTCCCCGGCGAAGGACGGTCGCGCCGTGGACAAGGCGGCCCTGCTGACCGCGCTCGACCAGCAGCTCGCGGTGCTTGACACGCCCGCGTCGATCACGATGGCCGTGCCGGTCGTGTCGTTGCCACCCGCCGTCACCACCGCCTCGGCCGAGGCGGCGACGGCGGCCGCGGATCGAATGGCCGCCGACGTGGACGTCGCCCGGGGCGAGGAGAGCTGGACGATCGCCGGTACGAGCCTCGCGCCGCTGATCTCGTTCTCGACAGCGGCCGACGGGAGCATCACCCCGGTCTTCGACGAGGCGGGCCTCGATCCGATCCTCAAGAAGCTGGCCAAGCAGGTCAAGCAGACCGTGCGGGACGCCGGCCTCAAGCTGGTCAGCGGACACATCGTCGCCACCGGCACCAGCCGCGAGGGCCGAACGCTCAACGCGGCCGGCATGAAGGCCGCGATCATCAGCGAGATCGGGGCCCGCCGGGCGGGCGCCGCGGGATCGCCGGTCGCGGCCGTCGTCAAGGCCGTCGACCCCAAGCTGACCAGCAAGGACGCCAAGGCGTTCGCGCCCAGGATGCGGATGATCAGCAAGTACAGCGTCTTCTACTGGGTCCTCATCAACAACCACTGGGGCGGGAACATCGAGGCGCCGGCCACGAAGATCAACGGCACGGTCGTGCCGGCAGGCGCCAAGTTCGACTTCTGGAAGGTCGTCGGCGACCTCCACAAGCTCCCGGGCGAGGGCCCGGGCAACGCAATCGAGGGCGGGAAGATCACCGTCACCGGCGCATTCGGCGGCGGCATCTGCACCACGTCCACGACGCTGTTCAACGCGGCGTTCCGGGCAGGCATGGTGCCACTCGCCCGACAGAACCACAACGAGTTCATCAGCCGGTATCCGCCGGGCCTCGATGCCACCGTGTGGATCGTCGGCAACACCAAGCAGACCATGAGCTTCCGGAACGACACCAAGTACCCGATCCTGATCACGCGGACCGTGACCCATGCCGGCAACGTCCGATGGCTCACGTTCAAGATCTGGAGCGTGCCGAACGGCCGGACCTACAAGATCAGCAACCGGGTCATCCAATATGGCCCGCGCGCGATCCAGACGGTCGTGAGGGACCCGACCAAGCCCGTCGGGTACCGGTACTTCAACAACGCCCCGGCGGACGGCGCCAAGGTGTGGGTCACCGTGTCGATCTACGACCACGGCAAGCTCCACTGGCGGAAGCGGTACTTCTCGAACTACCCGGCGGTCAACGGCGTCACCGTGGTGGGGACCAAGAGGACCTGACCTCGACGTTGTGACGTTCCAGGATTGCGTCTGCAGGAATCCCTGACCGACTCAGGCCGCGCCGGGCGCGGCCGACAACTCGTCGGTGTCGGCGACCAGGTAGGCCGTCATCTGGCCAAGGCCCTTGACCTCGAGGCGTCGCTCTTCCAGAGCGTAGGCCCCGCCCAGGAGGTCGCGCGTCGCCGGAGCAACCTGGAGCCGGCCAGGGACACTCGTCGATTCCATCCGCGACGCCGTTGTGACGGTGCCGCCCCAGACGTCGAACAGCATTCGCTGGCGCCCGATCACGCCTCCGACTGCGGGGCCGCTCGCTGCCCCGACGCGAACCTCCAGGTCGACGCGGTTCGCCGCTCGCCAGGCTGCGACCTCCCGGAGAATCGCGAGCCCGAAGCGAACTCCGGCCGGGGCGTGGTCGTGTCTCGCCTCCGGCGCGCCGGCGACCGCCATGTAGGCATCGCCGACGGTCTTGATCTTCTCGACGCCGTGGGTCGCAGCCAAGGCGTCGAGCCGCGTGAATAGATCGTCGAGCAACGCCACCACCCGGGCCGGGTCGGTGGAGCTGACCCACGGCGTCGACCCGACGATGTCGCAGAAGACGACGGTCGTCGCGGGGTAAGCCTCGGCGATCCGTGATTCACCGTGGCGCAGGCGGTCGGCGATCGAGCGGGGGATGGCATTCGTGAGGAGCTCGTCGGATCTGGCCTCTGCTGCCCGGCGTCGCGTATCGGTATACCTGAGCAGCAGGAAGACGATCGCCAGAGGGACGCCGACGTTCTGGGCGAAAAGGACGAGCTGGACGGGGTACGACGGGGCCTCGAACCAGGTCCGGATGACGGGATCGAAGGCGACGTTGATCAGCAGCGCGAGGAGGAAGACGACGAGCCACCGCGTGGCCCGTCTGGGTCCTAGGGCGAGGATCGCGTAGGCTGGCGTGAGGAACGTCCAGACGGATGCCGCGCCGCTCGTGGTGACCCCGCCGGCGGTCGCGTTCGTCGCGAACACGAAGACCGGCCCGCTCGCGATCAGCGCGATGACGTAACGATCGAACCTCCGGGTCCGCCACAGCACGATCAGGTTGATGGCGCTGTAGGCGGCGAGCCCGATCCCGAGCGTCCAGGGTATGGCCGTGGGCAGCGGGAGCGGTTCGAGCGGCAGGCTGAGCGGCGCGAGGATCGTGATGTATCCAGCCGCGACGCCCATGCGCTTCCGGAGGCGAGCGTCGTCGGAGTCGCCCGCCTGGTCGCCGATCGACAGGAGCCCGCCAGGTGTGGCCGGACACGGCTTCGTCGATCGGGCATGTCGATTCCCCGTTGCGGCGCGTCGGCGTTCACGCAGCCTCCGTCCAATGGTGCGAAAAGGATAGCCATTCCGGGAGAAGGGCCTGACACCGGCAGACCACCATACGCGACATAACTCACCTTATCGGAAGTGCGTCCTATCGCGCGGATCTGCCCAGGCAGTAATCCTCCACGTGCCCGCAACTGTCGCCCAGGGTCGAGCGTGTCGGGACCGTAGGCCGAGCGGAACGCACGCCGGTCCGGGTGATCCAGGAGGCGTCAATGGACCACAGGTTCGACGGAACGGGTCGGCCAGCCAGAATGTCGCCCAGTCGACGGCCGCGGCGCGCCCGGCGTCGTCCAGGAGCAGGCGTGGCGTATTTTCGACGCCGGAGACCCCCGCCCGCCTTAAGGCACCGCGCGCCGTCACCCGCAATTCTTTGAGGCACCGGCCCGGCCGTGCATTGGCACGCCGCCCGATGGCGGCCGATGCTGCTGCGACGACGATCGGATGCATCAGGAAGACGCCGGTTCCGAGGTCCCGGATGGTGGACCGGCCGGTGTCAAGGAGGACCCGATGTCCACTGCCACCCCGGTCGCGCAGCACGGCACGAATGCGCGACCCCTTGCTGCGGCCCTCGCGGTCATCGCAGCCATCATCCTGGTCGCCGCCATGTTCCTCGTGCTCTCGCGCGCCAACGTGGCCGGGACGACGTCCGACAGCCAGGCCGGCGCACCCGGTGCCTTCGATCCCGCCCAGCACGATCGCGGCTGGGAGCTGACGACGGACGGCAGCCAGGCCGGCGCACCCGGTGCCTTCGATCCCGCCCAGCACGATCGCGGCTGGGAGCTGACGACGTCGGCGTCGGGCGCCGGTACCACCGTGACCGTGGTCGACCACAGCGGTGGGCCGGGAGCACGGCGCGCCGAGTGACACGCTGATTGCGAGGACGAGGGCGTTCGCCCGACGTCCGCCGACAGGGGGAGACGCCGTCCCGCGAGGGGCGGCGTCTTCGGCGTTCCGCGAACACCGGCCCGCCCGCTCGGAAGGCTACGCGGAGCCGACCGCCTCCGAGTAGACCTGGATATGGACGCCGGCCACGCCGTTCTCCGTCCCGGCGCCGACCGCGACGTCCTTGATGACCCGGCCCGCATCCCGGTTCTTGGCCCGAACGTCCCTGACGGCCTCGAGAAGCTGGCCCGACTCGTTCGGGACGAAGTAGTGGTCCACCTCCACGAGGCGCGGCCGGTAGCCCTTGTGCAGCAGCGCCAAGAGGGCAGCGTCGACGTCGTCGTCATCGACCCCGATCGCGAGCTCGCCGCCGAGCTCGACGTCCCCGCCACCCACGGCGAGGAGGTTGATCCCCGCCTCGGCCAGAACCCCGAGGAACGCCTCCAGGTCGGGCGGCGATGTGGCGGGAACAGTCCTGATCTGGAGATGCATGGCGGCGTCCCTCCTCGATCGCGGCCGCAATTTGGCCGGTCCGGTTGGTCACTTTACGATGCTGCTCTCCGCCGTCAATGGCGGCTGGCCGGTGGTCCTGCAAGTCAGCCCCGACAGGCGAGGCCCACGTAGAGGGCAATGTCGGCACCGACGTGGACGCCGATCGGGATCCACAGCGACCCGATCCGGCGGCGGACGACGCCGCCGGCGATCCCCACCAGGGCCAGCAGGACCACGTGGACCGGGAGCAGTGACACGACGTCGGGGCCAGCGTGGACGATCCCGAACACGAGCCCCTGGAACGCGATCGCCACCCAGACCGGCACCACGCGCCCGAGCCAGGCCTGGAGCGCGCCGCGGTACATGACCTCCTCGGTGGCCCCGTTGGCGATCCCGAACAGGACGGCGGGCACGAGCGCGGCGGGTGGCACCGGGAAGTCGAGCTGGCCGAAGAACGGCCGGGCGATGGCGGGGCCGATGACGAGGCCGCCGACCGCGAGGGCGGCCAACCCGCCCAACGAGAGCAGGCCCTCCCCCGCCGATGGCCGGGGGAGCCCGAGCTCCGCCCTCCCGGACCGCTCGACGACGGCAAGCGCCACGACCACGGTCAGCACGACGGCGGCCAGCGCCAACCGGTGGACGGCGATGGTCGACAGCGGGTCCGTGCACCCGACCGCGCCCATTGGCGCGTCGGGGCCGAGGATCCAGGGCCAGGTAAGCGCGATGCCGAGCGGCAGCGCGGCCGCCCAGGCGATAACGCCCGCGTGGCGTCGGAGGCGCAGGACGGTCCAGCCGATGATGAGCACGACCGCCGCGATCGGCCGCAGCTCGGGAACGATGGCCGCCGCCAGCAGGACGGCGGGTCCGAGGGCCGGCCATCCCACGAGGGCGGCCGACCACGTCCAGCGCCCGGCAGGTCCGACGTGACCTTCGGCCATGACTCCCCTGCCCTGCCGGCTCGTCGTCGCCGGCGCTTGCGCTACCGGATGGTCGGCGCCGCCGTCGTGGGAACGGTCTCGCCGGCGTTCGGGGCGGTGGCCAGGGACGCCGGATCGGCCCCCTCGGCCCCCGGCGAATCGGCCGCGGCATCGACCGCCGGATCGGGCTCGAGGACCGCCCGGCGCTCGGCGACCAGAGTCGGGATGAGATCCGACCAGTTATGGCCGCGCACCCGGATCCGCACCCGCCACGCGGGCTCGACAGCCTCGGTGAGCAGGGCCCGCTCGCGAACGCGGAGCGCGGCGTGATCCAGCCCGTCGATCGTGATCAGGGGGGCGAAGGCGGCGAACGGCGGGAAGGTGTAGGCGTCGTCCGTGTTGTCCAGCAGCCGGTCCACCGTCGCCTCCAGCGTCGGGAGCTCCGCCAGCGGTTCGCCGCGTTCCATGAGGATCACGGCGTCGATCGTCGAGCGGTCCACGATGTCGCAGTCCATGAGCGACGTCACGTGGTACTTGGGCGGCGGCACGAACAGCTGGACCCAGGCATTGACGGTCACGATCGGGATCGGCAGCCGACCCAGCGCGTGGCCAACCGCGCGACCCTCGCGGGAGTGGAGCCGCGACCGGATGTCGAGCATGATCCGGTCTGCCCGGGGCAGCACCCGGTCGTTGACCGCGCTCATGGTGTGCGAGGACAGCGTCATCGGCTTGGGGTAGCCGATGATCCGCGCGCCCGGCGCGACGATCGCCATGTCGTCCGAGAGGAAGCCGTAGCTGCGGTGCATCAGCAGCCGCAGCACGGTGCTGGTCTTGCCGGTGTCGGTGAGCGCCGACATCACGATCGCCCCGTTCTCGGCGTCGACGGCCGCGCAGTGGAGCAGGACGTAGCCGCGGGCCACGAACAGGAACCGGAGCAGCGGCTCGACCATGTTCGTGTACAGCACGTGGTGCGACCACACGAGCAGCCAGTTGGCGTCGAGGACGATCGGCGCTCTGGGTGCTGCCGGTGCGCGGACATCGAACGCAGCGGCGAGGGCCCCGAGCTGCTCACGGTAGCGGATGATCCCGTCCTCGCGCCAGGTGCGGATGCGAAGGCGAGGCCAGCCCCCCACCCACCGGCGGCGGATCAGCAGGTCGGGCTCCACGACACGGTCGACGTTGAACGCCGCGAGCTCGGGCAACGCGACCGGCGACTGGATCCGGATCAGGCCGTGCACGTCATACTGGAACGACCCAGCCACCGGCGCCTGGTCCCGGCGGTCACGGCCGGCCCAGATCCAGTTGTCGGCGATCAGGTACCGGATGCCGAACGTGAGCCCGATCGCGACCAGGTTCGAGACCAGGTAATGGACGCCGAACAGGTCGGTGAGGATGTACAGCACGGGGATCCGGACCAGCAGCGTGGCCGCGTTGATCGCGTTGAACGCCAGGTACCGCACCAGCACGTGCCGCCGCATGTCCCGGTCGCGGAACACCCAGTACTCGGTCAGCACGAAGTTGTGGAGCGTCGAGACCTGCGACGCCAGGACCGCGGAGACCAGGTAGTAGATCCCCAGCAGGTCGGTCAGCAGGAACAGCACCACCTGGTTGACGACGATGCCCAGCAGGCCGACGACGGCGAACTTGGAGGGCGAGGCGAGGGCCCGCAGGATCCGGCGGACCCTCGGTCGACGATGCCGGCGCGCCGGGCCGCGTGACGGGCGCTTCGTGGACAAGCAGGGGCCTCGCGGGATACGAGATTGACGGGGCGGAAACGGGTGCCGTTGGGGATCGATGGTAGTGGCGGTCGAAACGCCGGTCAAACCGCTCGGCGGATCGCGCCGGGCGATGCCGGCGGGCGAGTCACGAGCCGCCCGCGACGGTCTCCAGCCGCTGCAGGGCGGCCTGTGCCTCGGCGTCGCCGGGCACGGCCACGAGCCGCTCGGCCAGCCCCTTCGCGGCGGTCGCGTCGCCCGCCTCGCCCAGCAGCCGCGCGAGATCGTCGATCGCGGCCGCATCCGCGAAGACCCGGTCGGTCGGGAACGACACGGCAGCCGTGTCGACGCGGTAGATGACGGTGACGGTCTGCCGCTTCCGCGTCCCGAACCGCCAGTCCTTGACCCGGGTGAAGCCCTTCGCCGCGTCGAGCATCGCCATCGTGGTCCCCTCCACCTGGTCGGCGGGCAGGTACTCGGTCTCGATCCACAGGTCGACGCCCCTGGTCGTGATCCGGTCGGTCAACTCGCCCGCAGCGTAGACGCCCAGCTGGTCGACGTTACGCAGCACGGTCCCGATTCGGATCGGGTCGGTCACCGCGAGCCCGCCGGCCGACCGCAGGCCGAGGGGCGTTGCGGCATCGATGGTCATCGTCTGGGGGGTGATCCGGACCACCTCGTGGCCGCGGAGGTTGACCGCGGTCTCGTAGCCCAGCGCCAGGTTGAGGGCGATCACGTCGGACGGATCGGTGTTGGCGGCAACCCACCCCGCGATCGTCGCCGCGGCCTGCTGCCGCTCCCGATCGCCCTTGATCCCGGCACGGGCCCCGCTGACGCCGGCCACCGCACCGGCCACCAGGAGCAGGCCCATGAGCATGACGCCCGTCCCGGTCGCGAGCGACGCCGCCCGTCCGAGCGTGCCCGGCCGGTTGCGGAGGTAGGCGGCGAGGCCGATCACGGCCGCGACCGCGACCCCCCCGGCCAGCAGCCCCGCGTGGACCAGGCGCCGTTCCGGCAGCCCCAGCTGGCCGAGGGCGAACGCGGCCAGCAGCGCCAGCGCGAGGGTGAGCCGCCATGCCGGGCGCGTCTGGGCGCGCGAGGCGACCCACACCCACCCGACCGCGCCGAGGGCGTACAGCACCGCGATGCTGGCCACGTAGTGGCGCACGGTCTCGCCGATCCCCAGCACGAGCAGCACGAGCGGGATCCCGGCGATGGTGGTGAACAGCAGCGACCGCACCTCCTGCGACCGGCGGACGAGGAGCAGCGCCAGGGCGCCTCCGACCACGCCGAAGGCAATCGGGATGATCAGGGTCGAGCCGTACTCGCGAAGATCGTCCGTGAGCTGCGCCACGCGAAGCAGCGGTGCCCCGAGCAGCTTGGGGGCCCGCGCGTAGATGACGAGCTGCCCCCCGAACCAGACACCCAGCCCCAGCCAGGCAAGGACCGCGCGGCCCTGGTGCGCGACGAGGGCATCGAGTCGCGCGGCGCCGGCCGCCAATCGGGGGCGCGCGGCCAGCCATCCGACCGCGAGGCCGGCGACCACGAGCGCGGCGACGGCGACGCTGATCGGCACCAACGTCCACGCCGGAGTGCCCAGGCGGTAGACCGTCCCGCCCTGCTGGGCGTCGAGCACGAACCACCAGGACATCGTGACCGCCGTCGCCGCCAGCGACGCCGCTCCGACCCGCCCGATCCGGATCACGGTCACCGGGCCGAGCAGCGCCGCGAGGTACGGGACGGGAAGGAACGGCAATGCGGTCTCCTTGACCAGGAACGCTCCGCCGAACAGGACCCCCGCCAGCACGCCGAGACGGATGCTGCCCCGGTCGAGGGCCACCGCGGCCACCCACAGGTAGGCCAAGGTGAGCGCGACGGCAGGCGTGTCCAGCCCGGCTGACCGGCTGAGCTCGAGCAGGTATGGGAAACCGAGCAGGCCGATGGCGGCGACCGCGCCGGCGGCGGGCCGGTAGCGCCACGCGAGCAGGCCGGTGAACAGGATGGTCAGGCCGCCGGCGACGGCGTTGACCACGTGGCCCACGGTGAGCGCCTCGAGCCCGAACAGGCGCTGGGGCACGGCGAGCACCAGCGGCCATACCGGGGCGTGGTTGAGGAACAGGACGCCAAAGTCCGTGTGCAGGCCGCGCCCGTCGAGGATGTTGAGGCCCAGCCCGAGATACTTGGCCTCGTCGGGGGTGAAGTACTGGGGCGGCAGCAGCAACGCCAGGGCCACGAAGGCAACAGCCGAGACGACGATGGCCGCTTGGGCGGCACGCACCTCGGTCGGGGGGTGGGTCACGGGCGCGATGCTATCAAACGCGCACTCCGCGCCAGGGCGCTCCCCGGACAACGAAACGCCCGAAGGAACTTCCTCCTCGACGCCTTTCCCACTGATGCAAGCACCTGTGGTTCCGGCTTCGACTCGGCCGCCCCTTCGGGCAAACCGAATGCTATCCGGTCCCCCGGCCCCACCACAACGGCCTTATCCACGACTTTGGCGAACGGGCACTGGCCACCGACCAGTTGTCCACAGGCCGTCCACCAACGGGTCGGCCGCTCCCCTACTCCGGGAGCTCCAGCGGCCACGACTCGCCGCCATCGAGGGCCGGCAGACCGTCATGGTCCGCGCCGCGGACACCGCCCGGATCGAGCCGCCACGAGCCGTCGGCGAGCCGCTCCGCCGCGGTCGGCGTCGTGGACAGCTCCAGGTCGGTTCCCACCCGCAGCACCAGCACCCGATCGGGGCCGGGGTGCCGCGCGGATCCGTACGGCCCGGCCGTCGCCAGCGAGGCCGCCATCGCCGCGTCCGCGACCGGCGAGCCCTCGACGTCGACGACCCCGGCCCGATCCCAGGGAAGGCCGATCAGATGCCGCAGCCCGTCCGCCGTCAGGCGGTTGCCGTGGAGCGTCCCGTCCGCCTCGGGGTGGAGCGTGAGGAGGCCCGCCGGGGTGGCCAGCTCGAGGTGGCTGAAGCGGCCGTCGGGCGTGGTCTCGAGCAGCAGGGAGTAGCGCAGCCCCATGGCACCCACGATCGCCTCGCGCCAGCGACGGCCACGTCGGCCCTCGGCGACGCTCCACCAGGCAAGGTCACCGTCCGCGGTACGCCCCGTGCCGGTTCGCCGGACGGGACTCGAGCTGCTCACATCGCTCAGCCGTCCGCCACCCCGGCAGCCAGGCTCTCGCGCCACCGCTCGGCCGCCGATCGCAGCTCGCCCGCCAGCCCCGGCGACATCCGGCCGTGGACGCGGACTTCGCGTTCGCGGTACTCGAGTTCGACCGTGCCTCGCTCGCGCACGCGCGCGAGCAGCTCGCCCGCAGCATAGGGCACGGCCACGTCCACGTCCTCCCACAGCGTGGCCAGCAACGCCGCGATGCCCGCCCGCAGGGTGTCCAGGCCGAAGCCCGTGGCCGCCGACACGAGCACGGAGCCGGCGACGGCCGGGGCGGGGCGGGCGCCGTCCGCGCCCGGGTACACGAGGTCGGCCTTGTTGAACGCGGTCAGGCGCGGCTTGGCCCCCGCTCCCAGCTCGTCGAGCACCACCTGGACGGTCGCCCGGTGCTCGTCCGCGTGGTCGTCGGACACGTCCACGACCTCCACCAGGACGTCCGCCCGGGTGACCTCCTCGAGCGTCGCCCGGAACGCGTCCACCAGCTGGTGCGGCAGCTTGTGGATGAAGCCGACGGTGTCGGTGACGATCGCGGTCTGGCCGTCACCGAGCCTGACCTGGCGCGACGTGGGGTCGAGCGTCGCGAACAGCTTGTCCTCGGCCCTCGCGACCTCCGAGCCCACCAGCGCGTTGAGCAGGGTGGACTTGCCGGCATTGGTGTAGCCGACGATGGCGACGGTGGGATACAGGCGCCGATCCCGCCCGCGTGCCGCGGTCTGGCGCTGTTGGCGGACGCTTTCCACCCGCTCCTTCATCTTCTTGATCCGCAGGCGGATCAGTCGCCGGTCCGTCTCCAGCTGCGACTCGCCGGGCCCCCGGGTGCCGATCCCGCCACCGGTGCGCGACAGGTGCGTCCACAGGCGCGTCAGGCGCGGCAGCTGGTACTCGAGCTGTGCCAGCTCCACCTGCAGGCGGCCTTCGTGGGTCTGCGCGTGGAGCGCGAAGATGTCGAGGATCAGCCGGCTGCGATCGATGACCTTGACGTTGAGCAGGCTCTCGAGGCTCTTCTGCTGGCCGGGGCTCAGCTCGTCGTCGGCGACCAGGACGTCGAACCCGGTCTCCGACTTGGCCTGAAGCAGCTCCTCCGCCTTGCCCTTGCCCACGTACCAGTTGGGATCGACGTGGCGCCTGTTCTGCCACTCGGCTCCCACGACGTCGGCGCCCGCGGTCGCCGCCAGCGCGGCGAGCTCGGTCAGGCTGTCCTCCGCGTTCCAGCCCGAAATCGGCACCGGTGTCGACCGCCACCAAGAACGCTTTCTCGACTGGCGGCGCGAGGTCGATGGGTCCATTGCGCAGCGACATGGCGCGCCCAGCATACCGGCCCGGCTGGCCGGGACGCGGTATCGTGATGAGCGGTGTCGCGCTCGACTGACCGGCCGGCGGCCCGTTCCAAATTCCGGGTACACCGGGACGTGCTGCTGGTCGTCCTGCCGATCTGCCTCGTGTACCTGACCGGCGTCGCGTGGGAGGTCGTCTCGCTGCGCAAGCCGAGCTAAGGCGAGAACCTGTTCCTACGCGTGGCGTCCCACGCAGGCACCGACATGCATCGTCCACGGCGTCGAGCTCCTGCCCTGGCAGCATGCGGCAGTGGCGCAGCTCGCGATGAACCTGTTCGACCGCCTACCCCGAACAGCCCTCGAGGCTCGCCGCGAACGGGGCGAGCCGCTCGATGGCCTCGGGTGCGGGGTCGCTCGTTGCGTCGATCACGCTCAGGTTGCGCTCGGCGCGGAACCACGTCCGCTGGCGCTTCGAGAACTGGACGTTGCGCCGCACGTCGAGCTCGATCGCTTCGTCGAGGCTGAGCTCCCCGTCGAGGAACGCCCAGCTCTCGCGGTAGCCGATCGCCGAGAACGCGGGCAGGCTGGGGTCGAACCGGTCGCGGAGCGACCGGGCCTCGTCCACCAGGCCCGCCGCGAACTGGGATCGCGCCCGGTCGCGGATGCGGCGGTACAGCTCGGCCGGCTCGACGGCCAGCTGCAACCCGAGGACGGGCGCGCCGTAACCGACGGCACCGGGCAGCGGGGCGTCGCCGCGCAGCGTCGCGATCTCGAGCGCGCGCACCACCCGGCGCGGGTTGCGCAGGTCGATTCGGGCCGCCAGCAGCGGTGCGATCGCATGCAGGCTGGCGGCCAGGGCGTCGACCCCGTCCCGGTCGAGGGCCGCCTGGATCTCCGCCCGGACCTCCGGATCCGAGGGCAGCGCGCCGGTGTCGATCCCGGCGAACACCGCGCGCAGCCACAGCCCGGTCCCCCCGGCAAGGAGCCCGATGCCGCGACGGGCGCCGAGCGCCTGGAGGGCATCCAGCGCGTGGGTCCGGTACTGGGCCATGGAGTACGGCCGGTCAGGATCCACGAGGTCGAGACCGTGGTGGACGACCCGGCCCCGCTCGGCAGGGGTTGCCTTGGCGGTCCCGATGTCGAGGCCCCGGTACACCTGCCGCGAGTCGGCGGACACGATCTCGGCGGCGAGGCCCCGCGCCTGGAGCCACTCCGCGAGGGCGATGGCGAGCCCGGTCTTGCCCGTGGCGGTGGGTCCGCCGATGACGACCAGCGGGGCGAGGCTCCGGCCCCGGGCGATGCTCAGGCCGCGGTCCCCCGCAGCGCGTACGGGCCCGCGTGCTCCACGGTCACGGCCACGAGCGTCCCGAGGAGCTCGGGCGGACCGGCCAGGTGGACGAGCTTGTTCTCGCGCGACCGCCCGGCGAGGTGGACGACGCCCGCCGGCAGGCGCGCGAACGCGTCGCGCGACTCGGCCGTCCCCGCGGCCTCGTCGTCCTCGTGGTCGTGGTGGTGGGAGCGCGGCGGGACGATCGTGTCCACCAAGACCTCCGCCGTCCGCCCCAGCCAGGCCCGGTTGCGTTCGAGCCCGATCCGCTCCTGGATGCCCAGCAGCTCGACCAGGCGACGTCGCTTCTCGGCCGGCGGAACGTCGTCCACGAGGCGGGTCGCGGGCGTGCCCGGCCGCTCGCTGTACGCGGCCGCGAACACCTGGTCGTAGCGCACGGTCTCGAGGAGCCGCAGCGTCGCCTCGTGCTCGGCCTGGGTCTCGCCGCAGAAGCCGACGATCACGTCGGTCGAGAGTGCGATCCCGGGCACGGCCTCGCGGATCCGCGCCAGCCGCTCGAGGTAATGGCCGATCGTGTACTGGCGACCCATCCGGCGGAGCATCGCGTCGCTGCCCGACTGGACCGGCAGGTGCAGGGCCTCGCACAGCGACGGGCAGTCGGCCATCGCCTCGATCAGCCGGTCCGAGAGATCCCACGGGTGCGAGGTGACGAACCGCAGCCGCGGGATGGCCGGGGCGCCGTCCGCGGTCCGGATCGCGTCCACCGCCCGGAGCAGCTCGGCGAGGTCGGGGCGCGCCTCGCGGTCCTGGTGGCGGCCCACGATGCGGGTCGTGTGCACGTGGCCGAAGCGCGGCTCGGGGGGGAGGTCGTGCCCGTAGCTGTTGACGTTCTGGCCGAGCAGGGTGACCTCGCGGTAGCCGGCCGTCGCGAGGGCGCGCGCCTCGTCCACGATCTCGTCGAACGGGCGGCTGCGCTCGGGGCCACGGCTGAAGGGCACGATGCAGTAGGTGCACGTCTTGTCGCAGCCGTAGATGATCGGCAGCCAGGCGCTGATCGCCGAGGCGCGGCTCACGGCGCCCGCGGCGATCGCGTCGGACCGGGCGCGCACGAGGTGCGTCGCGTCCGAGACCGGCGCCCCCTTGACCACGGTGGTCGCGGCCGTCAGCGCCAGCGACCCCACCGGCGCCTGCGCGGATGCCAGCCCCAGCCGGTCCACCAGCTCCGGCTCCTCGTCAGGGCGCAGGAACAGGTCCACCGCGGGGTAGCGGCGGGTGAGGCCGGCCCGGTTCGACTCCCGCACCGAGCACCCGGTCAGCACGACCCGCAGCCCGGGGTTCGCGGCCTTGAGCCGGTTGAGGTGCCCCTGCCGGCCGATCACCTTGGCCTCGGCCGCCTCGCGGATCGCGCAGGTGTTGATGACCACGAGGTCGGCCGCGTCGATCGACGGCGCCTCATCGCAGCCGGCGGTCAGGAGGCGCCCGGCCATCTCCTCCGAGTCGCTCTTGTTCATCTGGCAGCCGAGCGTCCAGACGAAGAAGGACGGGAGGGCCCGCGGCTCCGGGCGGAACTCCGCCAATCGCTGGTCCTGGAGGGCGCCCGGCACGCGCGGGCCGCCGAGCCCTGCGGACGGCGGAACGAGGTCAAGGACGGGCAGGCTACGGCTGGTCATGCGGCTGCCCATGGTAGTGCAGCGTCCTCAGCGCCGACGGCTCGGCCGTCCGGTCACGGCCGTCCGGAGCCGGCCGCGGCTCTTGCCCAGGGCCGCCGACAGCCGGCGGACCAGCGCGTCGGGCATGACCAGCTCGGCGTGGCTGTCGGCGTACGGCCCGAGGTCGCCGTGGTAGTCGGTCCCGCCGGTCTCCACGAGCCGCAACGAGCGCGCCGTCTCGCCGACTGCCGCCCGTGTCGGCGCGTCGAACGAGCGATGGTGGCTCTCGAGCCCGTCCAGCCCCGCCTCCCGCAGCTCGCGCAGCAGCGGGACCTGTCGGGGCGCCTGGGCGAAGTGGGCCAGCGAGGCGAGGCCGCCGGCCGCCCGGATGGCGCGGATCGCGTCCACCGGGCCCAGCCCGGACCTCGGCACGTACCCCGGCTGCCCGTGGCCGATGATCCGGGCGAACGCATCGTCCACGCTCGTGGCCAGCCCCGCTGCGATCAGCGCCCGGGCGATCGTGGGCCGCCCCAGCGCGTCGTCGGCCGAGAGGTCCAGGCGCGCCACCTGGGCGTCGATCGGCAGCCCCATCTCGTGCAGGCGCCGGACCATGGCGTCGAAGCGTCGCCGGCGGGCGCCGCGCTGCGCCGCGAGGGCCGCCTCGAACGCCTCGTCGAGCGGGTCCACGCCCAGGCCCAGGACGTGCAGCTCGCCATCGGACAGCTCGAGACCCAGGCCGTGGGTGACGGCGTTGATCTCGACGGCGGGCACGAGCTCGAGACCCGCCGCCAGGGCAGCCGCGCCGGGCGCGGTCAGCTCGCGGAAGGCCGCGAGGTTGTCGTGGTCAGCGATGGCGAACAGGCGAACGCCGGCGTCGTAGGCCTGCCGCACGAGCTCTGCGGGCTCGAGCACGCCGTCGGAACGGGTCGTGTGGGTGTGGAGGTCGGCCGTCGCCGTGCCCGCCTCGGCCCTGCCGCCGGGCATCCGCGGCGCATGGCGTGCCGTCACGCGCTCAGCCCTCGAACAGCCGCTGGATCCGCTCGACCTGGATGGCGCGCCCGGTGGCCGGGTCGATGTCGACCTGGCAGGCATTGAGCACGACCGGGCCGTCGCCGACCTCGAAGCGGGTGGGCAACGCGTTGACGAAGCGGGGCATGACGGTCGCGGGGTCGAAGCCGATGATGCTCCACAGGGGCCCGGTCATGCCCAGGTCGCTCTGGTACGCGGTGCCCCGGGGCAGGATCCGCTCGTCGCCGGTGACGACGTGGGTGTGCGTCCCGACGACCGCCGACACCCGCCCGTCGAGGTAGAGCCCGAGGGCATTCTTCTCGGACGTGATCTCGCAGTGGAAGTCCACCAAGCGGATGGGTGGCAATGGCTCGGACGCCTCGTCGAGCAGGCGATCGGCCTCGGTGAACGGGTTGTCGATCGGCTGCATGTACGTCCGGCCCTGCAGGTTGACGACCGCGAGCTCCGTGCCGTCGAGCGCGTGGTACGTTCCCCAGCCGCGACCCGGCACGTCGTGGGTGCCGTAGTTGAGCGGACGCAGCACCCGCTCGGTCTGGTCGAGGTAGGGGTAGATCTCGCGCTTGTCCCAGATGTGGTTGCCCGAGGTGATCACGTCGACCCCGGACTCGAGCATGATCTCGGCCGTGGCCGGGGTGAGGCCCATGCCGCCGGCCAGGTTCTCGCCGTTGGCGGTGACGAAGTCGATGCCCCGCTCGTCGCGGATCCCGGGCAGCAGGCGTTCAAGCGCGACCCGCCCGGGCTTGCCGATGACGTCGCCGATCATGAGCACCCGGCAGGCGCCGGGCGGACGGGGCACGTTCCCGTTGGGCGGGTTGCCGAGCCCCGCGCGCTCGCTGCGACCGGCCACGGGCGGTCGCTCCCCTACTTCGCGTATTCGACGGCCCGCGTCTCGCGGATGACCGTGACCTTGATCTGGCCCGGGTAGGTGAGGTTGTCCTCGATCTTCTTGACGATGTCGCGCGCCAGCCGGGTAGCGCTCATGTCGTCGATCTCGTCGGGCCGGACCAGGATGCGGACCTCGCGGCCGGCCTGGACGGCGAACGAGCGGTCGACGCCGGTGAAGCTCTCCGCGATGGCCTGCAGGTCCTCGAGGCGCTTGACGTACGTCTCCATGGTCTCGCCGCGCGCACCCGGGCGAGAGGCCGAGATCGCGTCGGCGACCTGGACGATCGGAGCCTCCACGCAGGCGAACTCGACCTCCTGGTGGTGCGCCGCGATGCCGTTGATGACCTTGAACGGCAGGCTGTGCTTCTGGGCGATCTGGGCGCCGATGGCCGCGTGCGGGCCCTCGACCTCGTGGTCCACGGCCTTGCCGATGTCGTGCAGCAGGCCGCCGATCTTGGCCGCCTGGACGTCGGCGCCGAGCTCGGCGGCGATGATCGAGGCGAGGTGGCTCGTCTCCACGCTATGGATGAGCACGTTCTGACCGTAGCTGGTGCGGAACTTGAGCCGCCCCAGCAGTCGGATCAGCTCGGGAGGCAGGCCGGGGACGCCGGCGTCGTAGGCTGCCTGCTCGCCGGCCTGGCGGATGACCAGCTCCACCTCGGCCTTGGCCTTGTTGACGACCTCCTCGATGCGGCCCGGGTGGATCCGGCCGTCGGCGATCAGCTTGGTCAGGGCGATCCGGGCGATCTCGCGGCGGACCGGGTCGAACCCCGAGAGCACGACCGTCTCGGGCGTGTCGTCGATGATCAGGTCGACCCCGGTCGCCTGCTCGAGGGCCCGGATGTTGCGCCCCTCGCGGCCGATGATCCGGCCCTTCATCTCGTCGCTGGGCAGGTGGACGGTCGTGACCGTATGCTCGGCCGTGTGGTCGGCCGCGACGCGCTGCATCGCGGTGACGATGATCTCGCGGGCCTTGTCCTGCGCCTCGTCCCGTGCCCGGCGCTCGATCGACCGGGCGAGCTTGACCGCGTCGTGCTCGGCCTCGTCGCGAATCGCCTCGAGCAGCACCGCCTTGGCGTCCTCGGCCGAGAGGCCCGACACGCGCTCCAAGGCGGCGACCTGCTCCTGGGTGAGCCGCTGCAGCGCATCGCGCTCGTGCTCCAGGTCCCGCTCGCGGTCAGTGATCTTGCGGCTCTTCTCCTCGAGCAGGTCGGCGCGCTGGTCGAGCTGCTCGTCGCGGGCCAGCAGCCGCCGCTCCAGGCCCTGGAGCTCGTTGCGCTTCGCCCGCGCCTCCTCCTCGCCCTCGCGCTGGAGGCGCAGCTTCTCGTCCTTCGCCTCGAGGATCATGTCCTTCTGCTGCGTCCGCGCCTCGGCGACGATCCGGGCGGCCTTGTCCTGCGCGGACTTGACGGTCTGGCTCGACCACACGCCGCGGGCGACGAATCCCACGACGACGCCGACGGCAGCGGCAACGACGGCCGCGCCAGCGACGACGACTGCGTCCATCTTCGGTTCATCCTCCCCTCCGACCGGGCTTGTGGGCCGGAGGCGTTGTCGAATCACGATCGGGCTACGCAGCGCCGGCCTTCGCTTGGGCTCGGGATCGGGAAGGCTCGGACGGCTCTTCCAGGTCTCCACCGGTGCCGCGGCTCGCCCGGAGGCGGCCCTCGGGTCCGCGTCCGGTTGTCGGCGTAGCCTACTACGGCGACCCGAAACCGGCTCGCAACCGTCTGCTCCCCGACAGGCGGCCGCGTCCCGTCGAAGCGCGCCTTACGGGGCCGGTTCGATGTCGCCGATCCGGACGAGCAGGCCGGGGGTGCCGATCTGCGAGTAGCGGTACTCGAGGCCGGCGTACCCGCCCAACCCCACCGCGACTCCGGTCATCCGGTGCGTGGTGTAGCCGGCCTCCACCGTCCCTTCCCAGGTCTCCTGCCACGCGCCCCTGTCGTTGGTGAGCGTCGCGCTCCCCCACAGCGTTGCGCTCCCGTCAGCACGCTCGTCGATGTTGGCGACGACGCGTTCGGCACCGGCGGCCAGTCGAGGGTCAGTTGCGTCGACGGTGCACGAGAGCACCGCGCCACGAGTCTGCGTGACAGCGCCCTCCTCGCTGGTCGTGCCGACCACCCGCGTCGCACACGAGCTGCCGGTGATGACGCCCGCGGACGTCTGTGGCGGCTGGTCGAGGTGCGCCACCGTCCCGCTGATCCTGCCGTCCAGGCCGTCACCCGCCTGGGTGGTCCGGAGCCCCAGGCCGTCATACCCGCCCGCACCCAGGTAGGCGGCCTCGATGCGATAGATCGCGGTCCCGGGCTCCGCGGTGCCGATCCAGTACCCCTGCCACGCGCCACCGCCGTTCTCGATCCTGGCCGTGCCCCAGACATCCGCGCCTCCGTCGGCCCGCTCGTCGGCGTTCAGGTTGAACGTCGCGGACCCCCCGAGTCGGGGGTCCCTCGACGTGAGCGTACACGCGAGGACGACCCCCCGCCGCTGCGTGATCTCGCCGGCCGCGGTCGGCCTCGTCGTCGTCGCTCCGGGGTTCTCCCGGTCGCACACCGAGGTCGCGGTCTCGGCGACGCCGAGCCCGCCGATGGACGATCGGTCGTTGCCGTACCCGAGCAGGAGGACGCCGCTGCCGACGACGACCGCGACCACGATGGCTGCGGTGCCCAGGACCGCGACGGCCCTGAGCATGGTTGGACCGTCGCCGGGCCATGCGGCCGTCCGCCGCAGACGGATTGTCACGGCCCGGACAACACGGGCGAGGCGGCCGTTCCGTCGAGGGTGGACATCGGCGTGCGCAAACGCCGCCACAAGCGCACGATCCGGAGCCTCGAAGGGCCCATCGTCGAGCCAGTCGGTCAGGCGCTGTTCGAACCGGTCCTCGTGCATCACGCCGTGGTCCTCCACGCGGTCACGTTGCGAGCGTCAGCATCGTGTGCGGCGTGCAGCTGACGCAGGGCGTAATGGAGCCGCGACCCGGCCGTGCCGGTCGGAATGCCGAGCGTCTCCGCGACCGTGGATATCGGCTGGCCGACAAAGTAGTGGAGCACCAGTACGGCTCGGTGCTCCGGAGCCAGGTGCCGGAACAGCTGGTCGATCTCGTCACGGTCGATGACGACGTCGAGAGCGTCGCTCGCGGCCGGCTCGGACGTGATCTGCCGTACCCGGGATGTCCATCGCCGCTCTCGCCTCGCTTCCCGGTACGTCGCGTGGACGAGCAGCCGGTACGACCAGCCGTCGAACTTCCCCGGGTCTCGCAGCGAAGGCAGATCCTCCCAGAGGGCGATCAGCGCCTGCTGCAGGGCGTCTTCGGCGAGGTCCGCATCACGCAGGATCCGGTATGCGATCGCGTACAGACGATCCGAGCAGCCATACACGAGCGCCCGGAACAATTCCGTGTCGCCCTGCTGCGCCTGTCGGACCAGATCGTCTTCCATCTTCGTCGAGGGTCGCCTCGTTGTATTCAAGCGCTGGCGCTGGCGGCGTCGAGTGCCGTTCGACCGAACCGGCGGGCGCCAGCCGCTCGCAATCGTGGTCTCGGTGCCGGCCGGACGCGTGTCACCATCAGGTGCCTGGCACCGGGGCGGAGCCGTCAAGCGGGTCCGCCGTACCGGGCGAAGACGTCGTCTCGAACCCGAGGGCGGCCAGGGCACCGACGAAGCGTTGCACGCCCGGCGCGGACAGGTGGAACTCGTCGGACGACACGTCGCCCGCGGCCACGGGGTCACGGTCGCCGTCCGGCCCGGTGAACAGGTCGTAGGCGCGGACGAGCGGGATCCCGTGAAGCGCGGCGGCGTCGGCGACCGCCTGGTTCATCGCCTGCCACGCGGGCCGCACGACGTCGTAGGTACCCGCCCGATTGAACGTCGGCCACAGGAACTGCCAGACGTCGGTCACGCGGATGATCGCGTCGGCCGGGTCGCGGAGCGCGACGAGCTCCTGGAAGATCGCGTCCACGTCGGCCCGATACCGGGGGACCACCCAGGCGAAGCACGCCTCCACATCGGCGGCGGGGACCGAGGGGTCGGGGCAGCGGTCGTTGAGGGCCCCGAACGGCACGTCGAACACGAGCACCTCGGCATCGCGCACATCGGCGCGGAGCCGGTCGTCGGTGCGCAGCCGCGCGAGCAGGTCGGCGCTGCGCTCGCCACCGGCGTCGTACTTCGCCAGGTCGGGGTTGATCCAGTCGTCCAGGATCATTGTGACGCCGAGCTCGTCCTGGAACCGGACCTGGATCGCCGCGCCCGGTTGGAGCAGCACCGAGTCACCCAGCAGGACGAGGTCCGCCGTGGCTCTCGTGGTCCGCGTTGCGGTCGGGGCTGGGGTCGCCGCGGGCGTCGCGGCCGATGCCTCGACTCGCGGCACGGGCGTCCCGGTCGCCTGTGGGTCGGGCGCGACAGCTGCCTGGCACGCCGTCACGGCCAGGACGCCGGCGACGAGCGCCGCACCGGCTCGCGTTTGAAGCATGGTCGTCCCCTCTCCTCAGACGGCGCGGACGTCAAGGGCGTGGGCGCGCCCCAGCTCCGGAGCTCGCAGGTCTCGTACCCGGTCAGCTCCCCGGCAGGAAGGCAAAGCCACCCAGCGTGTCGGCCGTGCCGCCCGGCGCCGCCACGATCGTGAGGCGCAGCTGCCACCGATGGAGCGATCCCACGCCATGGCAGACGCCGTTTCCTGTCCAGTGCGTGGAGACGAACGTCCCCGTCCATGAGCAGTCGAACCGACCACCCGGGTGGGCGGTGGGCTCTATCCAGTTCTTGCCCCACAGCGTTCCCAGTCCGGTGGCGACGTCGATGTCATAGTTGATGACGATCGTGTCCTTGCCGGCGATCAGATCGCTGCCGGTCGCCGAGAACACCCAGACCGCCCCGCGCAGGGAGGCGATGCTGCCGTCCATGGCCATGGATCCTTCCGAGGTGATTTCGGTCAGGACCTCGTTGCCGTCAACGGGAACACGCGTCGTGTTCGCGGTCGCGGCCGGCGCCAGCGCCAGCGTGAGCACGGCCACGACCGCCACAAGTCCGATGAACCTCCGCATCTCGACCTCCCCAGGCGCCCGGGCGCCGGCTCTGCATGCGGGACGCCTACCCTTCTTGGGACCCGAGGGGTGCCGAACTGTTCAATCCGGCGACTGATTCCCGGTGTGCGGGCCGCGATCACCCGGGCGGACGGCCGTTCCGATCAGCCGGCGTCCGTCTCCTCTGCCGACAGCCACGTCGTCGCAGCGGAGGCGCACACGTCCGGAGCGAACCCGTGGCGGGCCAGCAGCGCATACGCCCGTTGGCGTCGCTGCCTCGGGTCGGCCCCACGGGCGAGCGAACGGGCATGCCGGGCAAGTAGCCGCTCGGCCGCGACGGCATCCACGTCTGCCGCCCCCGGGTCGCCGGTCTCGCGACGCTCGGCGAGCACCCGCTCGACCAGGGCTCTCTCGATCCCCTTGAGCCGCAGCTCCCGCCGCAGGGCGAGCTCGCCGCGGGGGCGGGCGCGGTCGCGCGACTCCACCCACGCTCGAGCGAACGCCTCGTCGTCGAGGTAGCCGAGCTCGGCCAGCCGCCCGATGGCCGCCTCGACCAGCTCCGCCCGGTAGCCCGCCGCCGTCAGGCGCCGCCGGACCTCGGCGACCGAGCGGGGCGCGCCTCGAGAAACCGGGCCGCCGCGTCGAGCACCTCGGCCACGTCCTCGACGCTCGCCCGCCGCTCTCGGCGCTCGGCGAGCGTCGGCTTGCGCCGCCGGCCCGGGCGCTCGCTGCCGCTGGATCCACGCCGATGCTCATCTCAGAACGGCTTGGCGAACATCAGCCCGAGGATGATCGTGACCGCGCCCAGCTCGTACACGTGCGCCGCGCGGACCACCGGATCCCGGAACGCGCGCCGCAGGGCCGGCGTGACCTCGCCCCGCACCTCGGCGTCGTGCAGCGCCAGCTCGAACACCCGGCCCCGGGGGATGAACACGAGCGGGAACCAGCGGCAGCATCGAGAGGTACAGCAGCAGGGCCACGAACAGCCAGTCGGCCGGCGCCCCCTGCAACGGGCCGAGCAGCGGCCGGCGCTCGACGATCGCGGTGAGGATGCCCAGCAGGAACACCAGCAGCGAGCCGACCTGGACCAGCCGCTCGAAGGGCAGCGCCACGGCCGTCAGCACCCGCATCTCGGGCAGGGTCACCGCCCGCTCCGCCGCCGCGAGGACGATCCATCGCCCGACGATGCCTGCGACGAACGCGACACCGACGAGCGCGTGGACGAGCGCGAGCCCGCCCGGCAGCGTGCCCGGGTTCACGTGGCGCTACTCGGCTTCCTCGATGCCCTCGACCGGGAGCGCGACCTCGGCGATCTTGGCGCGGATCCGCCGGTCGATCTCGGCCGCGAGGTCGGCGTTGGACTTGAGGAACTCCTTGGCCGCCTCGCGCCCCTGGCCCAGGCGGGTCTCGCCGAACGTGAACCAGGCGCCCGTCTTGGTCACCACGTCCATCGCCACGCCGACGTCGAGCAGGCCGCCCTCCTTGGAGATGCCCTCGCCGTACATGACGTCGAACTCGGCGACCCGGAACGGCGGCGACACCTTGTTCTTGACGACCTTGACCCTGACCCGGTTGCCGATCGACTCGGTGCCGTTCTTGATCGTCTCGACGCGGCGGATGTCGAGCCGGACCGAGGCGTAGAACTTGAGCGCCCGGCCGCCCGGGGTGGTCTCGGGGTTGCCGAACATGACGCCGATCTTCTCGCGCAGCTGGTTGGTGAACACGAGCGACGTGTTCGAGCGGCTGACGGCGCCGGTGAGCTTGCGCAGCGCCTGGCTCATCAGGCGGGCCTGGATGCCGACGAAGCTGTCGCCCATCTCGCCCTCGATCTCGGCGCGCGGCACGAGCGCGGCCACCGAGTCCACGACGACGAAGTCCACGCCGCCGGAGCGGATGAGCGTCTCGGTGATCTCGAGCGCCTGCTCGCCGGTGTCCGGCTGGCTGACCAGCAGCTCGTCCACGTTCACGCCGCAGGCGCGCGCATAGCCCGGGTCGAGCGCGTGCTCGACGTCGATGAACGCGGCGATGCCGCCCCGCTGCTGCGCCTCGGCGATGACGTGCTGGCAGAGGGTGGTCTTGCCCGACGACTCGGGGCCGAAGATCTCGGTGATCCGGCCGCGCGGGATCCCGCCGACGCCGAGCGCGAGGTCGAGCGCGATCGAGCCGGTGGGGATCGACGTCGACCTGCTGCCGCTCGGCCGAGCCGAGCTTCATGATCGAGCCGCGCGCCGAACTGCTTCTCGATCGCGAGGATGGCGGCGTCGACCGCCCGACCGCGCTCGGCCAGCGCCTTCTCGCCGACCGCCGTTGCGCGCGTCCATGTCCCTGCCGGTGATCGTCATCCTGTCCTCGCTCCGTGCGGCTCGGCCGACCCGACGGAGCGGGACCCGGTCCCCGTCCGCCCGGTGCCTCAGCCCTCGCCGGACTCCTGCTCGTCCCAGCGCGGCTTGCGCTGGCTTCCGGATGACCTCCACCTGTTGCGGAGGCTCCGACAGCGGCGCGAGCTGCGGCTGGGAGGACTTGTCCTTGGGCTTCTTCTTGGCTTCCTTGTGGGGGCGATCCCGAGATCCCATGTTCGCGCCTCCACGCACGGCTGACGATAACGACACGGACTTCACGCCGGCTTATCGGCGCCTTCGCCGCCACTCATCCGGACGGCGCGGGCGCGCAGCTCGGCCAGTCTCGACGGGGAAGGTTCCGGCGCGCAGCGCAGCCCGGATCCTGGCCATGAAGTCTAGGGTGAAGGTCAGGTTGTGACAAGTCGCGAGCCGGTACGCGAGCAGCTCCTTGGCCCGGAACAGGTGGGCCAGGTAGGCCCTCGAGAAGCGCGTGCACAGCGGGCACGGACAGCCCTCCTGGACGGGCCGCGGATCGTCCCGGAAGTGCTCGTTGCGGAGGTTCAGCCGGTCCGCCCGGGATCCACAGCTGGGCGTTGCGGGCCACGCGGGCCGGCAGCACCGAGTCGAACAGGTCCACGCCCCGGTGAACGGCATCGAGCAGGTCCAGCGGCGAGCCGAGGCCCATCAGGTAGCGCGGCCGCGGATCGCCGTCGAGGAACGGGATGGTCGGCGTCGAGGGTCGCGTTCCGCTGCTCGGGCGTCTCGTCGCCCGCCAGGCCGCCGATGTTGATGCCGTCGAACGGCAGACCGGCGATGAACCGGGCGGACTCCTCGCGCAGCTCCGGGTCAAGGCCGCCCTGGACGATGCCGAACAGGGCCTGGTCGGTCCGCGTGTGCGCGGCCAGCGAGCGCTCCGCCCAGCGGTGCGTCCGGTGGGTGGCGTCCGCGACGACGTCGCGCGCGGCGAGCTCGGGAACACGGGCTGGTCGAACGCGACGGCGATGTCCGGCCCGAGCGCCTCCTGGACCTCGATCGAGTGCTCGGGCGTGAACCGGTGGATGGTGCCGTCGAGGTGGCTCTTGAACGTGACGCCCTCGTCGTCGATCACCCGCAGGTCGCCCATGCGACACGACCTGGTAGCCGCCGGAGTCGGTGAGGATCGGCCCGTCCCAGCCCATGAACGCGTGCAGGCCGCCGAGGCGCTGGATCCGCTCGTGGCCGGGCCGCAGGTAGAGGTGGTAGGTGTTGGCGAGGATGATCGAGGCGCCGGCCGCGGCCACCTCGTCGGGGTGGAGCGCCTTGACCGTCGCGTTCGTGCCGACCGGCATGAACTGGGGCGTCTCGACCACGCCGTGGGCGAGCGTCAGCCGGCCCAGGCGGGCACGCGTCGACCCGTCGGCGGGCGGCGGGACGAGGATCTCGAAGCGGGCGGCGCCGGGCATCGATCTGAACCCCTGAACCAGGATCGCGGAGCGATGAACCGGGAGGTCGGATCAATGAGGCGTTCTCCGAGGGCCGAGGCGATGCTCCCGCGAGCCATCGGCCCCGAGGATTCAGCGGCGATTGAGCAGGCCGAGCACGACCGAGGCGACGATCGAGACCAGGAGCATCGTCGCCAGCGGGATGTAGATCGTGAGCCCGTCACGCTCGATCCGGATGTCGCCCGGCAGCCGGCCGAGGTACGGGATCCGGGGGCCGACGATCAGCACGGCGCCGATCGCGGCGATCACGACGCCCAGCACGACCAGCGAGCGGCCGAGCGGCTCCAGCCCGTCCACGCTCAGCGCCCGGGAGCTCGTCCCACAGGGGCGGCATGTCCGGCTCGGCGCGGCGCGGCGCCGGGATCTCGTAGCCCAGCGCGCGCAAGGTGGGCCCGGGCCGCCTCGGTGGCGATCCGGCCCTGCGGCGTCCGGTCCAGGAAGCCCAGGCGCAGCAGGAACGGCTCGTACACGTCCTCGATCGTGTCCGGCTCCTCGGCCAGCACCGCCGCCAGCGCCTGGACGCCCCGACCGGGCCGGACTGGAACTTCTGGACGATCGCCGCCAGCAGCTTGCGATCGGTCGTGTCGAGCCCGAGGTCGTCGATGTCCAGCACCGTCATCGCCTCGGCCACGGCCTGCTCGTGGACGCGGCCGTCGCCGTGGACCTCGGCGTGGTCGCGGACCCGGCGCAGCAGCCGGTTGACGATCCGCGGCGTGCCGCGGCCGCGCCTGCGCGATCAGGCGGGCCGCATCGGCGTCGACCTCGACGCCCGAGGATCCCGGCCGAGCGGCGGACGATCGCCGCCAGGTCGTCCTCGCCGTAGAAGTCGAGCCGGTAGGTCATCCCGAACCGGTCCCGCAGCGGCCCGCTGATGCGGCCGGCCCGGGTGGTCGCCCCGACCACCGTGAACGGCTTGAGGCTCAGGCGCAGGCTGCGCGCGCTGGGACCCTTGCCGATCATCACGTCGAGCGCGAAGTCCTCCATCGCCGGGTACAGGATCTCCTCGACCGCCCGGTTGAGGCGGTGGATCTCGTCGATGAACAGCACGTCGCGCTCGTCGAGCGCGGTCAGGATCGCGGCCAGGTCCCCGGCCCGCTCGACCGCCGGGCCGCTGGTGTAGCGGACGTTGACGCCCAGCTCCCGGGCGATGATCGTCGCCAGCGTCGTCTTGCCCAGGCCCGGCGGCCCGTACAGCAGGACGTGGTCGGCCGCCTCTCCCCTGCCCTTCGCCGCCTGGAGCAGCACCGACAGGCTCGGCCTTGACCTCGCGCTGGCCGATGTACTCGTCCAGCGTCCGCGGCCGCAGGGATCCCTCGACCGCGAGCTCGCCCGGGTCCATGGCGCCGGCCGCGAGGAGGCTCAGGGCGTCGTCCGTCATCGCTGCGGAGTCTAGCAGGTCCGGCCTCCGATTGGTACAGATGTTCGACGCCGTCGGAGGCCCGGCCGCAGCCGCCGGGATGCCATCATGGGGGCATGAACGAACCCTTCACGATCGACCGGATGCTCGAACTCTCCCGGCTGTCCTCGCTTCGCCTGAGCCCGGATGGCCGGCGGCTCGTGGTGGCGGTCGGCGGCGTGGCCCCCGACGGGAAGAAGATGACCACCGCGCTGTGGCAGGTGGATCCCGCGGGTCGCGAGCCTGCGCGGCGCCTGACCCGGAGCGTCGAGGGCGAGGGCACCGCGATGGCCTTCCTGCCCGATGGCACGCTGGTGTTCGAATCGGCGCGCCCGGACCCGGACGCGAAGCCGGACAGCGAACGCAAAGCCGATGCGCTGTGGGCGCTGCCGCCCGACGGCGGCGAGGCGCGCCTGCTGGCGTCGCCCGAGGGCGGCGTGTGCGGGATCGCCACGGCCCGGTCTGCGCCCGCCCTCGTGTTCGGCGCGATGGTGGCGCGCGGCGCGCGCGACTTCGCGGGCGATGCCGATCGCGCCAAGGCTCGCAAGGAGGCGGGGGTCGAGGCGCTCCTGTTCGAGGACTACCCCATCCGCCACTGGGATCACTACCTCGGTCCCAGGCTTCGCCGGCTGTACGCGGCCCGGGTGCCCGCCGGCGAGGGGCGGATCGAGGATCCGGTCGACCTCGAGCCCGAGGTGACGGGCTTCACGTTCGAGGAGTCGGGCGCCGACATCGGCCCCGACGGCTCGTTCGTGGTCGCCGTCCGGCGCGTCGGCCACGGGTTCCCCGAGACGCTCGATGACCTCGTCCGCTACGACGCGACGACCGGCGCCTCGCGGCCGCTGACGCCGGGTGATGCCTCGTACCTGGACCCGGTGATCTCCCCGGACGGTCGCTCGGTCGCCGCGCTGCGCCTCACCTACGCCAGCCCTGACGCGCCCGAGGTCGCCTCGCTGGTGTTGCTCGACGCGGCAACCGGCGAGCAGCGGACGCTCGCGGCCGAGGCGGACCGGCGGCCCGACGAGCTGGTCTGGGGACCCGACGCGGCGACCCTGTTCTTCGCGGCCGACGACGAAGGCCATCACGCCGCGTACCGGGTCGACCTGCTCGACGGGACGCTGACCAGGCTGACAGCGGCGGGGTTCCTGTCCGACCTGTGTCCCGACGCCCGACGGGACCGCCGTGTATGCCCTCGAGTCCGGGATCGGGTACCCGCCCCGGATCGTCCGGCTCGACGCCCGCACCCCGGACCAGATGCCGGTCCCGCTCGACAACGGCCCCGAGGGGGCGCGGTTCACCGCCGGCACCATCGTGGAGCGGCTGACGGCGACGGCCGCGGACGGCACGGCGATCGGCGCCTGGCTTGTCCGCCCGCCCGACGCCACGGCCGAGGCGCCGGTGCCGCTGGTGGTGCTCGTCCACGGCGGACCGCTCGGGTCGTGGAACGGCTGGCACTGGCGCTGGAACCCCAACATCCTGGCGGGCACCGGCTACGCCGCCCTGCTGCCCGATCCGGCGCTGTCGCTGGGGTACGGGCAGCAGATGCTCGACCGCGGCTGGGGCCAGTGGGGCGGCACGCCCTATGCGGACGTCATGGCGAGCGTCGACGCCGCCCTCGCCCGGCCGTTCATCGACGCCGACCGCGTCGCGTTGATGGGAGGCTCGTACGGTGGCTACATGGCGAACTGGGTGGCCGGCCATACCGACCGCTTCCGGTGCATCGTGACCCACGCGTCGCTGTGGGAGCTGGTGGGCTTCCACGGCACCACCGATCACGGGCCCCAGTGGGAGCAGGAGATGGGCGACCCGTACGCCGATCCGGGTGCCTACCTGCGCCACTCGCCGCGCGAGCACCTGGCAGCGATGGCCGGGATGCGCACCCCGATGCTCGTCATCCACGGCGAGAAGGACCATCGCGTCCCGATCTCCGAGGCGCTCACCCTGTGGACCGACATGCGCCGACTGGGCGTCCCCGGCCGGTTCCTGTACTTCCCCGACGAGAACCATTGGGTGCTCAAGCCGCAGAACGCCCGGATCTGGTACGGGACCGTGCTCGTCGTTCCTCGACGAGCACCTTCGCGGCGTCGCGTTCGAGCGCGACCCGCTGCTGTAGCCGAGGCTCCGCGGCGCTGACCGCCGGTGCCGCCGCCCGACACCGGCGGTCAGTCGCGCAGCAGGGTCCGCAGCGCGGCCTTGACACGCTCCTCGAGGCCGGCACCGACGGTGCGATCCGTGACCGCCAGCCGGGACGCCTCCCGGGCCTCGCCCAGCGAGTAGCCCAGCGCCTGCAGCGCCGCCACGACCTCGCCCTCGGACGCGCTCGCGACGGCCGCCGACGACCCCGCCGCCACGCCGGCCGCCGAGACCTTCTCCTTGAGCTCGAAGATGATCCGCTCGGCGAGCTTCTTGCCGATGCCCGGGATCGGCGACCAGCACGGCCTGGTCCTGCATCAGGATCGCCAGCTGCAGGTCGGCGGTGGGCCGCGAGCCGACGATCGCGAGGGCGACCTTGGGCCCGACGCCCGTGACCGTGAGCAGCAGGTTGAAGAACCCGAGCTCCTCGGGCGTCCGGAACCCGAACAGCGCCTGCTGGTCCTCGCGCACCAGGTGGTAGGTGTGCAGCTTGAGCCGACCGCCGGGCACCGCTGCGGCCATCACCGACGGAGCGGCGAACACCCGGTAGCCGATGCCGCCGACCTCGAGCACCAGCGAATCGGCGGCGATCGCGCCAACGATGCCCTCCACTGAGGCGATCATGGCGTGCCGGGCCCGGTCAGCGCTCGCGCCGGGCGCCCGCGCCGCGAGCCGGACCGACGACCGCCCGGACTCCCGGCCCAGGGCTTCGCGCACCGAGCGCTCGTAGGGCGTCTCGCCGCGGGTGATGGGCGCCACGGCCGACCGATCGGCCAGGCTCGAGCGCGCACCGGCGAGCCCGCCGTTGAGGCGGTCCCCGGGCCGCTCCGCATTGGCGATCGAGATCGCGATCGCGAGCGCATCGGCGGTGTCGTCGGGCGTGGGGACCTCCGCCAGCTCGAGGATCACGGCAACCATCCGGCCCACCTGCCCCTTGTCGGCCCTGCCGTAGCCCGTGACGCCCATCTTGACCTCGTTGGGCGTCGCCTCGCGCACGCTGACCCCGGCCTGCGCCGCCGCGAGCAGGACGACGCCCCGGGCCTGTCCCACGCCGAAGGCCGTCTGCGCGTTGCGCGAGAAGAACACCCGCTCCACGGCGACGATGTCGGGGTGGTGGGTCTCGATCAGCTCCGCGACCAGCGCGTGGATGTCATTCAGCCGGTCGGGCATCGGCGTGTCCGGGCTGGTCGTGAGACAGCCGTAGTCCACGGCACGCAGCCGGCCGCCGGTCCGTTCCACGATCCCATATCCGAGCGCCGCGGTTCCGGGGTCGATCCCCAGCACGATCACCCGGTGACCTCTGCCAGCAGCTCCTCGGGGATGTCGACGTTGGCGGTGACGCGCTGGACGTCGTCGATCTCCTCGAGCAGCTCCACCAGCCGCATCGCCTTGCGCACGTGGTCCGCGTCGAGGCTGACGGTCTGCTTGGCGAGCATCGCGGACTCGGCGTCCTCGACGTCGACACCGGCCGTGTCCAGCGCCTTGCGCACGGCCTCGAGGTCGTGTGGCTCGGTGTAGATCTCGATCGGGTCGGATTCGCTGTCGACGTCCACGGCCCCCGCGTCGATCGCGGTCAGCGCGACCTCGTCCGCGTCGACGCCCGCGCGGGGGACGGTGATCAGGCCTCGCGGCTCGAACTGCCACGCGACCGCGCCACTGCCCGCCAGCTGGCCGCCGGCCTTGGCGAAGATGGAGCGGACCTCGGCCGCCGTCCGGTTACGATTGTCGGTCGCCGCCTCGACCAGGATCGCCACGCCGCCCGGGCCGTAGCCCTCGTACACGATCTCCTCGTACTGCTCGGCGTCGCCGCCGCCGGTCGCCTTCTCGATCGCCCGCTTGATGTTGTCGGCGGGCATGTTGATCGAGCGGGCCTTGTCCATGGCCAGCCGCAGGCGGTAGTTGGCGTCCGGGTCCCCGCCGCCGGCCCGCGCGGCGACCGCGATCTCGCGCGCGACCTTGGTGAACTCCGCGCTGCGCTTCGCGTCGTTGGCGCCCTTCTGGCGCTTGATCGTGGACCACTTTGAATGTCCGGACATCGGCCGCGAGTATACCGACTATCATCGGGCCGACGGGGTTAGCGTCCCCCGCGAGCCGGGCATCACCGGTCCCGAACGCCCGGGTCCGCGCCGCCACATCGGCGCACCCTGCGCCCACCGTGCCCCGCCGGCCGGCCCGCCGGTCGAGCGGTCGAACCACCGAAGAGGTATCGCGCGCGATGACGTTGAAGAGTCACGACCTGGCCCACATCCGGAGCGTCGTGCTCGCCGGCCACGCCGGCGCCGGCAAGACCACGCTTGCGGAGCAGGTGCTCTTTCGAGCCGGCGCGATCCCGCGGCTCGGACGGGTGGACGACGGCACGGCCCACCTGGACTTCGAGCCCGAGGAGCAGAAGCGCAACCAGTCGCTGAGCCTGGCGGTCGGCACGTTCGAGCATGGGGACCACGAGATCACGGTCGTCGACACGCCCGGCTACCCGGACTTCGTGGCCGAGATGATCCAGGGCTTCCACGCCGCCGACGCAGCGCTCCTGGTGATGGACGCCTCGGGCGGCGTCGAAGCGGGGCTCGAGACGGCCGTCGCCCTGGGTCGGGCCACCGGCACCGCCGCCTGCTTCGTGCTCAACAAGTGCGACCGCGAGAACGCGGACCCGGGTCGGGCGCTGGACGAGCTGCGCGCCGCGTTCGGCACCAAGATCGCGCCGCTCCACCTCGCCATCGGCGCCGCCGACACGTTCAGCGGCTACGTCGACCTCGTGCATCGCAAGGCCTACCGGTTCGCGGACGGCAAGGAGGTCGAGATCCCGATGCCCTCGGAGCTCGAGGCCGAGGTCGCCCGCCGGCGCGATCAGCTCCTGGAGGCGGCGGCGGAGGCCGACGACGTCGTGTTCGAGAAGTACCTGGGCGAGGAGGAGATCACGGACGCCGAGCTCGACGCGTGCCTCCACAAGGGCGTCCGCGAATCGGTGCTGGCGCCGGTCGTGGTGGCCTCGGCCGCCAAGGGCATCGGCCTGACGGCGCTGCTCGACGCGATCGTCCGCTACCTGCCATCGCCCGAGGAGGAAGGCCCGTACGCCGCGACCGACAGGGCCGGCAAGGACGTGTCGGTCGCGGTCAAGGCCGACGGACCGCTCCTCGTGCGGGTGTTCAAGACGGCCGCGGACCCGTTCGTCGGCCGGCTGACCTACCTGCGCGTGCTGTCGGGCACGCTCCACAGCCAGGGCGCCGTGTTCAACGCGACCAAGGGCGAGGACGAGCGGATCGGCCAGCTGCTGTACCTCCACGGCAAGGAGCAGGAGCCTGCGTCCGAGCTGCGAGCGGGCGAGATCGGCGCCGTCGCCAAGCTGGGCGTGACCGAGACCGGCGACACGCTGTCGACCCGCGAGGCCGGGCTCCAGCTGCCCCCGATGGCGTTCCCGGACCCGACGCTCCAGGTGGCGATCGAGCCCCAGTCCAAGGGCGACCTGGACAAGATGGGCCCGGCCCTCCAGCGCATGCTCGAGGAGGAGGCGACGGCGCGCGTCGAGCGCAGCGAGACGGGCGAGCAGATCCTGCGCGCGATCGGCGAGGCGCACGTCGCGGTCATCACCGAGCGGCTCAAGCGCAAGTTCGGGGCGGCGATCGTGACCCGGACGCCGACCGTCCCCTACCGGGAGACGATCCGCGGCCGGGCCCAGGTCCACGGCCGGTACAAGAAGCAGACCGGTGGCCACGGCATGTTCGGCGACGTCTGGATCGAGCTGGAGCCCAATCCCGGTGCGGGTGTCGAGTTCGCGGAGAAGGTCGTCGGCGGCTCGGTGCCGCGCGGCTTCTTCGGCGGCGTCGAGAAGGGCATCCGCGAGACGGCCGCGGAGGGGGTGTTCGCGGGCTTCCCGCTGATCGACTTCAAGGCGACCCTGTACGACGGCTCCTTCCACCCGGTCGATTCGAACGAGCTCTCGTTCAAGATCGCGGCCTCGATGGCCCTCAAGGACGGCGTCCAGCAGGCCAGGCCGGCGCTCCTCGAGCCGATCATGGCCGTGGAGGTCCGGGTCCCCGAGCAGTACATGGGCGAGGTCAACCGCGACCTCAACGGTCGTCGCGGCCGGGTCATGGGCCTGGACACCGTCGATGGCCTGCAGGTGATCTCCGCGCACGTGCCGCAGGCCGAGCTGTTCTCGTACGCCACCGAGCTCCGCTCGCTGACGGGTGGCCGGGGAACGTTCAGCGCGACGCTGGACCACTACGAGGACGTCCCCTCGCAGCTCGCCGAGAAGATCGTCGAGGCGCACCGCAAGGAGCACGCCGAGGGCCACTGAGCGCACGGGCACGGCGCGCCGCTCCGGGGGAAGGACGCCCGGCTAGCGCGGGCCGGGGATCCGCCCGTCGTGTGGGTCCGCCCGCGGACGCGTGCCTCAGAGCAGGCTGTCGGGCGAGTCGCCCGCCGCGGTCAGCGCCGCCGCCAGGCTGAGCCGGCCCTCGTACAGGGCTCGGCCGATGATGACACCCGCGCAGCCCACCGCGCGCACGGCGAGGATGTCCTCCACGGAGGCGACCCCGCCCGACCCGATGACGCGACCCCGGTCCAGCGCCACCAGGGACCGAAGCAGCTCGATGTCCGGGCCCTCCAGCAGGCCGTCGCGGTCGATGGCCGTGACCTCGAAGGTCGTCAGCCCGGATCGGGCGAGCCGGCTCAACGCCTCGTCCGCGGGCAGCCCGTCGGCGCCGGCACGCCAGCCCTCCCCCACGGCCAGGCCGCCTCGGACATCGATCGATCCGACCACGCGGTGCGGGCCGTACCGCTGGACGATCGAGGTGGCGAACGCCGGATCGCGCAGGGCGGCCGTGCCCAGGGCGACCCGGGCGGCGCCGGTCGCGAGCGCCCCGGCGATCGCCGCAGCGGTGCGCAGCCCGCCCCCGACCTCGACCCGGGCACGGCCATAGGTCTCGGCGACGATCGCCGCGGCGATCTCGAGCTGTCGTGGCTCGCCCGCCGCCGCGCCATCGAGATCCACCACGTGGAGCCACGACGCCCCCAGCCCGACGAACCGGGCGGCGACGGCAACCGGCTCCTTCCCGTACGACGTCTCCCGGTCGAAGTCTCCCTGCCGCAGCCGGACCACCGCCCCACCCCGGAGGTCGATCGCCGGCAGCAGCTCGAAGGTTGACAACGCCTCGATCTCCCTGTTAGCGTTTTACTACGCTACTACGGTAGCATGCAAGTCTGCCAAGGCGCCGCGGCTCGTGACGAGGCCCGCACCTGAAGCCGGGAGGTACGCCGTTCCGTGGCCGAATCATGGCGCACACCCGAGACCGATGCCCTGATCGCCGCCATCCTGCGCCTCGACGCTCCCGATGATGCGGCGCGCTTCCTGCGCGACCTGTGCACGCTGGGCGAGCTGCGTGACCTGGCCCAGCGCTGGGCCGTCGTCCGGCTCCTCGACGCGGGCATGCACTACGCCGACATCTCCCGGCAGACCGGGGCGAGCACGGCCACCATCACGCGGATCGCCTCCTGGCTGCACCACGGCGAGGGCGGCTACCGGCTGATGCTCGACCGCACGCGGGACGCCGGGGACCCGGTCAGCTACCCGGCGGTCGGCGAGCGATGAGGGAGCGACTGCGACTCGCCGTGCCCAACAAGGGCCGGCTGGTCGAACCCACCCTCGGCCTGCTGCACGACGCCGGCCTCGTGTTCGAGGAGCACGACCGAAGCCTCGTTGCCCGTGTCCAGAACCACCCCCTGGACATCCTGTTCGTGCGCACCGGCGACGTGATCGAGTTCGTCGGCGACGGCGTCGCCGACGTCGGGGTGACGGGAATCGACATCCTCCAGGAGACCGGCGCCGAGCTGCCGGTCCTGCGCGCTCTGGGCTACGGGCGCTGCCGGCTCGCCGCCGCCGTGCCGTCCGACTCGCCGTTCGAGACGATCGCCGACCTCGCCGGCGTCCGGATCGCGACCTCCCACCCCAACATCGCGCGGCGGTTCTTTGCCGGTCAGGGCCTGACCGTCGACGTCATCCCGCTGTCCGGCGCGGTCGAGGTCGCGCCCCGCCTGGGCCTCGCCGACGCGATCGTCGACCTCGTGTCCACAGGGTCGACGCTGGCGATGAATGGCCTGCGGGCGGTGGGCGACATCCTCGCTTCCGAGGCGATCCTGATCGCCGACCCGGAAGCGACCCGGCAGCGCCCGGCGGAGCTCGACGCGATCGTGACCATGCTCGGGTCGGTCATCGCCGCCCGCGGCCGCAAGTACCTGATGATGAACGCCCCGGCGAGCCACCTGGGCGAGCTCGAAATCGCTGTTGCCGGGGCTCGAGTCGCCGTCCGTGATCCCGCTCGCGCACGCGGGCATGATCGCGATCCACTCGGTCGTCGGGGCGGACGAGGTGTGGGGCCTGCTACCCAGGCTCAAGGCCGCCGGCGCCTCGGGCATCCTCGTGCTCCCGATCGAGAAGATCCTGCCGTGACCGCCGCCAACGCGCCCGCCTCGGCGACGCTCCGGCTGCGGCGCCTCGACCTGCGGGCCGGCGACCCGGCGGCCGTGCGGGACCGCGACCGCCTGCTCCGGCGCGGCGCGGTGCCGGATCCCGCGGTGCGCGAGGTGGCGCGGTCGATCCTCGCCGATGTCCGCGAGCGTGGCGCGACGGCCGTGCGCGAGGCGGCCACCAGGTTCGGGGGCGGCCGTTCCGACGGCCGCCTGGTCCTCGGGCCGGGCGAGCTGCGCGCCGCGCGCGACGGGCTCGGCCGGCCGCAGCGGACCGCGCTCGACACCGCGATCGCGAACGTCCGCCGCTTCGCCGAGACGCAGCGCCCCGCGTCGACGAGGACGACCATCCTGCCCGGGGTCGAGATCGAGCGCCGGTGGCTGCCCGTCTCGCGCGCGGGCGCCTACGTCCCCGGCGGCTCGGCGCCCTATCCCTCGTCGCTCGTGATGACGGTCGTCCCGGCCCGGGTGGCCGGCGTGGCCGGCGTCGTCGTCGCGTCACCCGCCGACCGGTCCGGGGAGGTCGACCCGGTGCTGGTCGGAGCTGCCGGCCTGCTCGAGGTCGACGCGCTGCTGGTGGCCGGTGGCGTCCAGGCGATCGGGGCGCTCGCCTACGGCCTGCCCGACGAGGGGCTCGACGCCGTCGACCTGGTCGTGGGCCCCGGCAGCCCCTGGGTCACGGCCGCCAAGATCGAGATCGCGGGCGAGGTCGGCATCGACATGCCCGCCGGGCCGTCCGAGGGCCTCGTCCTCGCCGACGCGACGGCCGACGTGCCGACCGTGGCCGCCGACCTGATCACCCAGGCCGAGCACGGCATCGACTCGCCGGCGATCCTGGTCACGCCCGACGCGGCCTTCGCCGATGCCGTGGAAGTCGAGGTCCGCCGGCGGCTGGCCGTTGCCCGACGGCGTGACATCCTGGCCCGCTCGCTCGCCGACCACGGGCGGATCGTGCTCGTCCGGGATGTCGGTGCCGGCATCGCGTTCGTCAACGGCTATGGCCCCGAGCACCTCTCGGTGGAGGTCGCCGACGTGGAGGCGGCCGTCGGCGCGATCCGTAACGCCGGCTCGATCTTCGCCGGTCGCTGGTCGCCCGAGTCCGCCGGGGACTACGCGTCCGGGGCCAACCACGTGCTGCCCACCGGCGGGCTCGCCCGCTCCACTGGTCCGCTGGCGGTCGAGGCGTTCGGCAAGTACAGCCAGGTGCAGCGGATCACGCGCGAGGGCCTGGCCGCGCTGCGACCGGCCATCCGCACGCTGGCAGAGGCGGAAGGCCTGCTCGCGCACCGCGATGCCGTCGAGGTCCGCTTCGCGGACGAGGAGCCCGTGCCGTGAGCCCCAGCCCCGTCTCGTTCGCCTCGCCGACCGCTCCCGCCTCGTACGCCTGGGAGGCGACCGACGAGGGCGTCGCCGCGCGCTACGGCCTGCCGATCGAGCAGGTCGTGCGGTTCGACCTCAACACCTCCCCCGCCCCGCCGCGGCTCCTCGGGGAGATGCTGGCCGCCGGCCGGTTCGAGACCTCGCTGTCCGAGTATCCGCCGGGCGACTACCGCCACCTCGTCGAGGCTGCGGCGGCGTGTTACGGCGTGGGTGAGGACGAGGTCGTGCCGGGAGCCGGCGCCGACGAGATCCTCGACATGTGCGCGAAGGCGTTCCTGCCGGTTGGCGGGATCGCCGTGATCCCCGTCCCGAGCTACGCGATGTACCGCGTGGTGACCGAGCAGCGCGGGGGCAGCGTCGCCGCGGTCGCGCGGCTGGGGCCCGAGCAGGGCTGGGCGATCGACGTCCCCGGGGTCCGGGCCGCGGCGCGTGGGGCCGCGCTGGTCTGGCTGTGCAATCCCAACAACCCGACCGGCGCCGAGGAGCCGAGCGGGACGATCGAGGCGCTGCTGGCCGGCGTCGAGGAGGATGCCCGCGCGCAGGGTCGCCCGCCCGCGACGGTCGTGATCGACGAAGCCTACGCCGAGTTCACCGGCCGCAGCGCGATCGGCCTCCGGACGAGGTTCCCCAACCTCGCCGTGGTCCGGACGGCCTCCAAGGCCTACGCCCTCGCGGGCCTCCGGGTCGGCTTTGCCGTCGCGGCACCGGCCACGCTCGCGCAGATCGCGCTGTACCGGCCACCCGGGTCGGTCGGCACGATCTCGGAGACGGTCGTGACCCGTGCCCTGCGCGATGGGGAGGAGATGCGCGAGAACGTCGCCCGCGTCGTGCGCGAGCGGGGTCGCCTCTCGGATGGCCTGGCCGCGGCCGGCTGGCGTCCGTACCCGTCGGTCACCAACTTCGTGCTCGCGGATCTCGGCTCGCCGCAGCGTGCCGCGTCCACGGCCGAGGCCCTCATGCGCCGGGGCCTCGTCCCCCGGACGTTCCCGGCCGACCATCCCCTAGCGCGCTGCCTGCGCGTCACCGTGCGCGATCCGGCCCAGAACGACCGGATCATCGCCGCCGCGCGCGAGATCGCCGCGGCCCAGCCGGAGACCACCGCATGAGCACCCCGTTGGGCAGCCTCGAGGTCACGGACCGCGGCCCCCGCCGCGGCGTCGTCGCCCGCCGAACGCACGAGACCGAGGTCACGGTGTCCCTCGCGCTCGACGGGACAGGCGAGGCCCAGGTCGCCACCGGCATCGGGTTCTACGACCACCTGCTGGCCTCTCTCGCCCACCACGGCCTGTTCGACCTCGAGATCCGGGCGTCCGGCGACCTGCACGTGGACGAGCACCACACCGTCGAGGACGTCGCGCTCGTGCTGGGCGCGGCGTTCGGCGGGGCGCTGGGCGACCGATCGGGCATCCGCCGGTTCGGCGACTGCTCGGTGCCCATGGACGAGGCGCTGGCCACGGCGGTGATCGACGTCGGTGGGCGGCCGTACGCGGTCATCGACCTGCCCTTCCGCGGTGAGCGGGCCGGGACGCTCCCGCTCCAGCTGGTGGAGCATGCGCTCGAGGCCTTCGCCCGTGCCGCGGCGGCGACACTCCACGTCCGGGGCACCGGCCGGAACGACCACCACCTGGCCGAGGCGGCGTTCAAGGCGCTGGGCCGTGCCCTGCGCGACGCGTGCGAGGTCGACCCGCGCCGGGCGGGCGTGGCCTCCACCAAGGGCGTCACGGGATGAGCGCCCGCCGGCCGCTGGTCGCGGTCGTCGACTACGGCGCGGGCAACCTGGTGTCGATCGAGCAGGCGCTGCTCGCCGCCGGGGCGGACGTGCGGCGCTGCGCGAGCGGCCCGGAGATCGACGGTGCCGACCTCCTGGTCGTGCCCGGCGTGGGTGCCGCCGGACCCGCGATGGAGCGCCTCCGAGCCGGCGGGTTCGTCGGGCCCATCGGGGACTGGATCGCGGCGGACCGGCCGTTCCTGGGCATCTGCCTCGGGCTCCAGCTGCTGTTCGAGGGCAGCGACGAGGACGGCGCCCACACGCTCGGGGTGCTGCGCGGGCGCGTGGTCCGCCTCGACGGCGCGCCAACCCTCCCGCACATCGGCTGGAACCAGGTCGTCCGCCGGATGCCGCATCCGGCCTTTGCCGGCATCGCCGACGGGGCGGACTTCTACTTCGTCCACTCATACGTGGGCGCGCCGCCCGCGACGGCCGACGACGGGCCTGCGCTGGCCGACACCAGCCACGGACATCCGTTCGTGTCGGCGGTCGCACGAGGCCGGCTGCTGGGCGTCCAGTTCCATCCCGAGCGCTCCGGTGCCGACGGCCTGCGCCTGATCGCCAACGTCGTCCGGCTCGCGGTCTCGGGCGGCACGGCGCTCGAGCTGACCACCCGCAGCGCCGCCTGATGCTCCGGCGGCGCGTGATCCCCTGCCTCGACGTCGCGCACGGCCGGGTGGTCAAGGGCACCCGGTTCCTGGACCTGGTGGATGCCGGGGATCCACCCGAGCTCGCCGAGCGCTACGCGGCGGAGGGCGCCGACGAGCTGGTGTACCTCGACATCACGGCCGCCCCCGAGGAGCGCGGCACGCTGCTCGACATCGTGGAGCGCACGGCGCGCCGAGTGTTCATCCCGCTGACCGTGGGGGGCGGGGTCCGGAGCGTGGACGAGATGCGCGACGTCCTGCGGGCCGGTGCGGACAAGGTCAGCCTCAACACCCGGGCGGTCGCGGACCCGGCCCTGGTCACCCGCTGCGCCGCGCGGTTCGGCACGCAGGCCGTGGTCGTCGCGATCGATGCCCGGCGCGTGAACGACGCGGGGGCACGATCGATCCCATCGGGGTTCGAGGTCGTCGTGCGTGGCGGCCGGGAGCCCGTGGGCCTCGACGCGATCGCGTGGGCCGTGCGGGCCGTCGAGCTGGGGGCCGGCGAGCTGCTGGTGACCTCGATCGATCGGGATGGCACGGGAACCGGGTTCGACACCGAGCTGCTGCGCGCGATCAGCGACCGGGTCGAGGTGCCGGTGATCGCCTCGGGCGGCGCCGCCGGACCGGACGACTTCGTGGCCGCGATCCGCGAAGGCGGCGCCGACGCCGTGCTGGCGGCCGGCATCTTCCACCGTGGCGAGGTCTCGATCGCCGCGGTCAAGGCGGTGATGGCCGAGGCCGGGCTGCCCGTGCGCGCCGTCCCCATCGAGCCGGCCGCATGACCGCCGGCCCGGGACCGGTCGACCTGCGCCGGGAGGTGACGCCGTCGGAGGTGGCGTGGGGCATCGACGGGCTGGTGGCGGGCGTCGTCCAGGACGCCGGCGACGGCCGGGTGCTGATGGTCGGCTGGCTCGATGCCGAGGCCCTGGCGGCGACGCTCGCCAGCGGCGAGGTCCACTTCCACTCCCGCACCCGTGGGCGGCTGTGGCGTAAGGGCGAGACGTCGGGCAACGTCCTTCGCCTCCGGTCGCTGGCGATCGACTGCGATGGCGACGCCCTGCTGCTGGGCGTGGACGCTGCCGGGCCGACGTGCCATCGCGGCACCCGGTCCTGCTTCGACGCCGACGGTGCCCAGGAGACGGCCCCGGCCCCACAGGGCCTCGCCTGGCTGGAGGACCTGTGGGCCACGATCGTCCGGCGCGCCGCCGACCGACCCGCCGGGTCGTACACGGTGACCCTGCTCGACGGCGGCGTGGACGTCGCCGGCCGCAAGGTCGCCGAGGAGGCGACCGAGGTGCTGCTGGCCGCCAAGAACGATGAGGCGGCCCAGGCGGCGGGCGACGGGCGACGCGAGACCCGGCAGCTGCTTGCGGCCGAGGCCGCCGACCTCGCCTACCACGCGTTGGTGCTGCTGGCCGAGCGCGGCCTCGAGCCCCGCGCCGTGATCGACGTCCTGCGCGGGCGACATGGCGGCGCCGGTCCCGCCTGAGACTGGCGGGCGACGCGCCCAGATGCAGCGCGTGACGGGCGTCAACCGGGCGGCGTTACCCGCACCACCGCCCGCTGGCGCCGGCCCACGCGGACCTCGTACCACTCGCCGGCCACCGGTACGGGCAGGGACGCCGCCGCTTCGACGATCCGGTCGCCATTGATGCTCACGGCACCGCCCTGGATCAGCCGCCGGGCCTCGCCGCGCGAGGGAGCCAGGCCAGCCTCGGCGAGCAGCACCGCGACACCCGCCGCGACGGCGTCCCCGGACACGGACGGTCCACGAGTCGCCGCGTGGATCGAGGCCAGCAGCGCCGGATCGACCACCGGCTCGCGCTGGAACAGGGCCTCGGACACGCGCACGGCCTCGCGGGCCGAGGTCTCCCCGTGGACCCGCGCCGTGACGTCGAACGCGAGGCGGCGCTGGGCCTCACGGCGCTCCGGGTGCGCCTCGGTCTCGCGGTCGAGAGCGGTGACGTCGTCCCGGGGCCACAGCGTGAACCAGCGCACATAGGTGGGGACATCCCGGTCGTCCAGCTGGACCCAGTACTGGTAGAACGCGAACGGGGTCGTCCGGTCGGCGTCCAGCCACACCGACTCGCCGCCTTCGCTCTTGCCGAACTTGGCGCCCGATGGCGCGAGCAGCAGCTTGTAGGCGATCCCGTGGGCCGGGCTGTCCTCGCCGTCCGGGGCGTGCGTGCGACGGATCAGCTCCAGGCCGGCGGTGATGTTGCCCCACTGGTCGGCGCCACCCATCTGCATCTCCACCCCGCGCTCGCGATAGAGCGTCGCGAAGTCGTACGCCTGGAGGGTCATGTAGCTGAACTCGGTGAACGAGAGGCCGCGCTCGAGGCGCTGCTGGACCGAATCCTTGGCCAGCATGTAGGGAACCGTGAAGTGCTTGCCCACGTCGCGCAGGTACTCGATCAGCGACAGCCGGCCCAGCCAGTCCAGGTTGTTGGCCATGACGGCCTGCGTCGGCCCGGGCGAGAAGTCGAGGAATCGCTCGAGCTGGCCGCCGATCGCAGCGACGTTGCGCTCGATCGTTGCCGCGTCGAGCAGGTTCCGCTCCGACGACCGTCCGGACGGGTCGCCGATCATGCCCGTCCCGCCGCCGACCAGCGCCACCGGCCGCCCACCGCGCTGCTGGAGGCGGATGAGCCCGAAGACCGGCACCAGGTGGCCGACGTGGAGCGAGTCCGCCGACGGGTCGAACCCGATGTAGGCGCTGATCGGACGACCGGTCGCGAGGCGCTCCGGAAGCCCCGGCGTCGTCGCGTGCAGGATGCCCCGCCATTCGAGCTCTGCGAGCAGCCCGCCGAGGCCGGGCACCTGGTCCCCCGGGGCGTCCTCCATCAGCGGATCGTCACACGCGGGAGGCCGGAGGCGTCGACTGTCCGGCCCGATCGGGGGGAACGGGCGTCCATTCCGCGCATGGTATCGTTCCGCCCGCAATGCAGACCAGCCTCGCCCGGAGGCAGCGGCAGCGCCGGCTCGGCAACCGCCGCCCCCGTGGCAGTGGAGCCGCCCGCGCGGCCACCGTCGCCATCCCCCTGTTCCTGTTCGGCACCCTCGTCCTGCTGGGCGCAGCCGGTGCCGCCGCGTCGGTCGCCGGGTACTCCTACCTCGCGAAGGACCTCGAGGACCCGCAGGCCGCGCTGGACAAGATCACGTTCACGACGCAGTCGGCGATCTACGATCGAACCGGCCGGGTGCTCCTCGCGCGGCTGGGCGACGACCGCCGCGAGGTCGTCACGTTCGACCAGATCCCTCCGGCGCTCGTCGACGCGACGACGTCGATCGAGGACAAGACGTTCTGGGACAACGCCGGCTTCGACCCGCTGGGCTTCGTCTCGGCCGCGATCGACACGATCAACGGCAACGACCGTGGCGGATCCACGATCACCCAGCAGCTGGTCCGGGCGCGGCTGCTCCCGCCGAGCGCGTTCGAGGGCAGCATCTACGAGCGGAAGGCCAAGGAGATCATCCAGTCGATCCGCCTGACCGAGGCGTACCCGGGCGTCGCCGGCAAGCAGGCGATCATCGAGAAGTACCTCAACCAGAACTTCTACGGCAACCGGAGCTACGGCGTGGCGGCCGCCGCCCGCGGCTACTGGGACAAGGACCTCAAGGACCTCACGCTCGCCCAGATGGCGCTGCTGGCCGCCATCCCCCAGTCGCCGACCCGGTTCGACCTGGTCAGGAACGCCGTCGAGGAGACCTACAAGGACGCGAAGGGCAACGAGCAGACGCACCTGGTGGTGCCGCCCACGACCGAGGTCGTCCAGCGCCGCAACTTCATCCTCGACCTGATGAAGACCCGCAGCGTGCTGACCCGGGGCCAGTACACCGACGCCGACTACGAGGCGGCCAAGACGGAGCCTGTGGTCCTTGCTTCGCAGGCGGCCGACAAGTGGCGCGCGGCCCAGTTCGTGTGGCAGGCGCGCGACGAGCTGGGCCAGATCCTGTGCGGCGACCCCAACCAGTGCGAGCAGATCGACACCGGCGGCTACACGGTCCTCACGACGCTCGACTACCGGATGCAGCGGATCGTCGAGAAGTGGGTCTACGCCGCGGCGATCGTGCCCAATTCCAAGAACCCCAGCAAGATCCTCAAGGACCGCGGCATCCCGCGCTCCGAGTGGTCATGGATCAGGGCGCTGGGGGGGCACAACGTCCACAACGCGGCGGCCGGGGTGCTCGACTACCGCACCGGCGAGGTGCTCGCCTATGCCGGCTCGGCGCAGTACACGGGCAAGGCCACCCGCAAGTTCCAGCCCCAGTTCGACGTCCTGTCCAACGGCTGGCGCCAGCCGGGCTCATCGATCAAGCCGCTGGTGTACTCGATCGGCCTCGAGGACCACACGTTCACGGCCGCGACGATGTTCATGGACGTGGTGACCAACTTCGCGACCGCCGGGTGCCAGGGCGTTCTACCCGACCCAGGCCGACGGCCTCGAGCGCGGGCCCGTGCGCATGCGCAACGCGGTCCAGTTCTCGCTCAACATCCCGGCGATCAAGGCCGGCCTGATGAACGGCGTGGACCACGAGTTCAGCCGGTTCCAGGACTTCGGGCTGACGTTCCCGGCGGGCACGGGCGCCGTGGTGTCGCAGAGCATCGGCACCCTCGAGGTCCACCCGATCGACATGATCTCCGCGTTCGGGACCATCGCCAACGGCGGCGTGCTCGATGCCCCGCCACGAGATCCTCAAGGTGCTCGACGCCCAGGGCAACCAGGTCTGGCCGTTGGCGGGCGCAAGCCGCGGGCAAGCGCGTCATCTCCCGACAGACCGCGTACATCATGACCGACATCCTGGCCGGCAACACCATCCGGAGCGTCAACCCGTTCTGGGCCAAGTGGCGGGTGACCGACGGGGTGACCGGGTCCAAGGTCCGCCCCGCCGCATACAAGACCGGGACCACGCAGGACAACCGCGACGTGCTCGCCGACGGATACCTGGCGCCGCCGGCCGACAAGTCGCTGCCGGCCCTCGTCGCCGGGGTCTGGATGGGCAACTCGGACAACTCGCCCAACGACGGCAAGCTGTCGCTCGACACCTCCGCGCCGCTGTGGTCGGCGATCATGTCCGACGTAGCCAAGGGCCTGCCCGATCGAAGGCTTCGGGCGCACGAAGCCCAAGGGCCTGGTCACGGTCAAGGTTGACGCGTTCACCGGGATGAAGCCCGGGCCGACCACTCGCAAGACGGTCCAGGAGCTGTTCCTGCCGGGCACCCAGCCCACGAAGTCGGCGAGCATCACGGTGACCCTCGACGTCGATGCGGCGAGCGGGCTGCTTTGGCAGGACGGCTGCGTCGGGCCCATGGTCGCCCGCAGCTTCATCGATCTCAGCAAGGCCGAGTCCGGGTTCAGTCGTGGCAGCGGGCGGACGCGGCCTGGCAGGCGCGGGCAGCCCGCGGATCGGGCGTGGCCGGCGGTCCCGAAGCACACCCGCACGTCCTACTTCTACGGTGGCGGGTTCTACCCCTACGGCCTCAGCTGGGGCGGCCAGTTCGCCCCGACGAGGAGGTGCCAGCTCGCGCCGCCGCCGCCCACGGTCTGCGTGCTCGACGCCCGCTCGGCGCCGTGTCCCTCGGAGCCCGGCATCACCCCCGACCCGAGCGCGCCGGCGCTCCCGGGCAACGGCAACAAGCCGCGCCAAGCCCTGACCGCGCGGGACCGCGGGCGCGGGGCGCCTCACAGCCCGACGATGGTCGCCCCGTCGCCGCCCTCGCCTCGCTCGCCCGCCCGGAAGCTGCGCACCAGCGGGTGGGATGCCGCCTGGGCCCGCACGGCGTCGCGCAGCGCCCCGGTCCCGAGGCCATGGATGATCGTGACCTGGTCGAGGCCCGCGACCGACGCGTCGTCGAGGTAGCGACCGAGCGCGTCGAGCGCCTCGTCGACGCGGGCACCGCGCAGGTCGAGCGACGAGGCCACGGACCGCGCACGCGCCAGGCGCAGGGCGCCGATCCCGGATGCGTCCTCGGACGCGTGCGCCCGGCCCGCTCCCCACGACCGGCGGCACCCCCGGCGACGTTCTCGTCCGCGGGCGCCGGGACGCCGCCCGTCACGGCCGGCTCCAGATCGCCGACGGCGACCGAGACCCGCATCCCGCCGGCCTCGAGCGTGGCCCGGTGCCCGTTCCGGTCGATCGCGGCGATCCGGCCCTCCCAGCCGCCGCTGCGACTGCGCGCCCGTTCGCCCAGCCGCCACGTGCGCGGCTCGGCCGGGGCGGCGGCGACGTCGCTCACGGGCTGCCCCCGGCAGGCGCTCGAGCGTCCGATCGGCCCGGGCCAGCGCGGCGTCGATCGCCGGCGCGGTGATCGTCTCGCGCTCCAGGCGTCGGCGCACCCCGGCGACGTCCTCGCGCAGGTGCTCGACCAGGCGCTCCGCCTCCTCGCGGGCCGCGCTGCACCGCCTCGTCGCGCTCGCGCCGCGCCCGCCGACGCTCGTCGTCGGCGGACCGGCAGCGCCTCCGCGGCCCTGGCCTCGGCGGCCCGGGCGCGCTCGACGGCTTCGGCGATCTCGCCCTCCTGGCGGCGGATCGAGGCGAGCGTCGATCTCGAACGCCTGCTGGTTCTCGGACAGCCGGCTGCGGGCGTCGGCCACGATGGCGCTCGGGCAGGCCCAGCCGTTCCGCGATCGCGAACGCCTGGCTGCCACCGGGCAGCCCGATGGTGAGCCGGTACGTGGGCGACAGCGTCTCGAGGTCGAACTCGACCGACGCGTTGCGGGCCGCCGGCGTCTCGTGGGCGTAGACCTTGATCTCCGCGTAGTGCGTGGTCGCCGCGACCAGCGCACCCGACCGGATGAAGTGGTCGAGCAGCGCCTGCGCGAGGGCGGATCCCTCGGTCGGGTCGGTGCCGGCGCCCAGCTCATCGAGCAGGACCAGCGTGTCGAGGCCCGGCGCGCTCGACGATCCGGATGATCGATCGCAGGTGACCCGAGAACGTGGACAGGGACTGCGCGATCGACTGCTCGTCCCCGATGTCGGCGAACACGTCGTGGAACACCGGCAGCATGGAGCCCGCCTCTGCCGGGATGTGCAGCCCGGCCTGGTGCATCAGCGCGAGCAGCCCGAGCGTGCGCAGGGCCACGGTCTTGCCGCCGGTGTTGGGACCGGTGATGACGAGCGCGGTGTAGCCGTCGCCCAGTCGGACGTCGATCGGCACGACGCGCCCGGTGAGGCCCGGGTGGCGGGCCGACAGCAGGATGACCTCGGTGCGCTCGGCCGCCGCCGGACGGATCCCGTCGAGCTCCGCCGCCAGCTGCGCCTTGGCCGCCCAGAAGTCGAACTGGGCCAGCGCCTCGAGCGTCTCGCGCAGCAGCGTGCGCGTTGGCCGCCGACGAGGCCGGACAGCTCGTCGAGGATCCGGCCCTCCTCCTCCTCGACGGCCGACTGCGCCTCGCGCCAGGCGTTGCCCAGCTCGACCACGACCAGCGGCTCCACGAACAGCGTCTGCCCGCTGCCCGAGGCGTCGTGCACGATCCCCTTGACCCGGCCGCGCGCCTCGGCGCGGATCGGGCACGACGTAGCGCCCGTTGCGCAGGGTCACGATCGGCTCCTGGAGCGCCGCGCCCAGCTCCGACCCGACGAGCGCATCGAGGCGCCGCCGCAGGCGGTCGTAGGCGACGCGCACGGCGGCCCGCAGCGCCGCCCAGGCGGGGCGATGCCGTGTCCAGCAGCTCGCCCGGTCGGGTCGAAGCTGCGGCCGAGCGTGCTCCGCAGGGCGGGCAGCGGGTGCAGCCGGCGGCCGAGCTCGCGCAGCAGCGGCCGGCGCTCGTCGGCCAGGCGCCGTGGCCAGCCGCGATGCCGCGTCGAGGGTCTCGGCGATCTCGAGGAACTGCGCCGGGTCGAGCCGGCCGCCACGCACCGCGCGGCCGACCCAGGGTCGATGTCGTGGGCCGCCCCGATCCCGACCCCGGGTCGTTCCTGGAGCAGGGCCCGGGCCTGGTCGGTCTCGTCCAGGCCGCGCGCGACGATGACGGGGTCGGCCGACGGCTCGAGCGCGTCCGCCAGCCGGCGCGAGGGCTCGAACGAGGTCGTGCTCGGCCAGCCGGGCGCGCACGGCCGGGAACTCGAGCAGCGCGATCGATCGGCTCGTCCATCGGGCCGGGTCAGCGCCTGCGGCCCGCTGAGCGACGGGCTGACGGCACCAGCAGCCGCCAGGGCACGCTCGCCCACGGCTCCCCGGCGTAGGCGATGCCGATCCGGGGCGTGGCCAGCGATCTCGCGGCGCCGGCTCGCCCGGCCGGGCGCGCCTCGAGACGGAGCGGCGACGCCGGGTCGCACAGGTCGATGCCCGTCGTAGCGAGCGGTCGATGGCGAACGCCGCCGCGACCAGCCCGGGCCGGCGGCCAGCCGAGGCGATGGCAGGGTCCGGCTGCGCGGTCGGAGCGGCCGGGTCGCGCGGCCGGGTCGCACGCCGACGGCGCGCCTCGGGCGGCGCGCGGGCGGCGCGCATGCCCGACGCCGCTCACGGGCTCGACGGCGCGGACGAGCACCGCCGCTGGCCGGCCGGCGGGCTCCGTGACGACGTTGAGGCAGTGATGCATGCCGTAGACAAGGTACACGTAGGCGATGCCCGGGCGGCCCGAACATCGACGCGGTTGCGGCGCGGTCGGGCCCATCCGCGCGTGCGAGGCGCGGTCCTCGAGCCCGATGTAGGCCTCGACCTCGACGATGCGGCCCGACCCGGCGCACCGCGGCCGGGTCACCGCGAGCGGCGCCCGGCGTCGGCGTCGCCGGACCAGGCGCGGGCCCGGCGAGGGCACGCGCGGCACGCCAGGCGACATCGGCGGCGGCCCGACGCGGGGCAGGGGCGATGGCGGCTGCGATCGGCGCCGGGGCCGGGCGCACCGGTCACTTGCCGTACAGGGCGCCGGACCTACTCCGGGATCAGGAAGCCCGTGATGCCGATGAACCCCGGGATGACGGTCTGGTGCAGCAGGTGCCCCGGTCCCCGAGGCGTTGAGCGTCTCCCAGAACGAGCGCAGGAACGGCGATCTCGTCCGGATCGTTGGGCGGTCCGTGTACAGGAAGTACTGGTCGAGGATGATCGTCAGGAACAGCAGCAGCAGCGAACCCCTGGACGACCCCCACGACGCCGCCCAGGACCTCGTCGACGACCGGGTAGCTGCGCGAACAGCGGCGCCTTGCGGTAGGTGCCCTGGATGACCAGGGTGAACGCCACCACGGCGGCGACGAACAGGGTCAGGAAGCCGATCATCTTCGAGTACTCGCGCGGGAACTGCGTCCAGTTCGACTGCCAGGAAGCTCGCCGAACGGCACCGTGGAGCTGCGCGGCGAGGAAGAACGAGAAGACGAACGACAGCGTCCCCACCAGCCGCCGGATCGTCCCCTGGACGAAGCCCAGGATGAACAGCCGAACAGGAACAGGATGGTCAGCAGGTCGAACAGGTTGAGCGACTGGAAGTCCGACGATGTTCACACGCACATCCCTCGTGACGGCGGTCGACCGTCCGGATCCCCGGCCGAGCCGCGACCCGGCGGAAGCGTAGCAGCGGCCCGAGCGCGCCCGCAATGCGGACGAACGCCCGATGGGTCCGCCGGTCGTCGTGCGCCGCCGGGCGTCAGGCCCGGAGGCGGCCGCCCGATCGGCGCAGCGCCGCCACGACCGCGCCACCGCCGCGTCGACCTCGGCCTCGGTGAGGGTTCGGTCGTCGGCGCCGAACCGGAGGCGGAACGCGAGGCTCTTCTCGTCGGCCGCCAGCGGCACGCCCGCGATAGATGTCGAACAGGCGGACGTCGCGCAGCAGGCGGCCCGGCGTGCGCCGCGACCAGGGCCTCGACCATCGCGCGGCCGGTGTCGGTCTCCGGGACGACGATCGCGAGATCGCGGTCGACCTCCGGGAAGCGCGGCACCGACGGCGCTCGCTCGGGCGCCAGCCGGCCGCCCGCGAGGCCCGTCGAGCGACAGCTCGGCGAGGATCACGCGCTCGGCGCGTGCGGAGCTCCCAGGCGTCGACGACTGGCCGGGTGGAGCCTCGCCGAGCGAGCGCGTGCGAGGCGGCCGCCGGCTGCGGCCCGCGGCGGTCGCGGCCCGGGTGGAACAGCGGCTCGTGCGTCTCGGGCTGTAGCTGGCGGCCGGCAAGCCCAGCCGGCGGGCCAGCAGCTCCAGCGATGCCCTTCGCGTCGTCGAGGTCGTAGGGGCGCGCCGCGCGGTTCCAGGCCGGCGGCTCGGCGGCGCCCACGAGCGCGAAGCCGAGCCGCCACCACTCGCGCGGGCTCGTCGCCGGAGCGGCGCATAGCCCTTGCCGATCTCGAACACCGCGACGTCCTCGGTGCCGTGTCGCAGGTTGACGCCGACCACGTCGAGGAGGCTGCCGAGCAGGTTGCGCCGCAGCAGCGAGTGGTCGCGCGACAGCGGGTTGGTCGACGGCGATCGGGTCGCCGCCCGGCTGCGGCTCGTCGCCGACCGAGGGCACCTCGTCGGCGCAGCCGGAACGTCTCGAGGTGGCGCGGCGAGACGAGCGCCGTGGTGACGACCTCCGTCAGGCCCGCGCCGGCGAGCGTCTCGCGGACCAGCTCGCGGACCTCGAGCGGCGACGGGCGGAAGCGCGGCATCTCCGTGTCGGGGGTGACGGACGGCGACGAGCTCGTAGCCGCGAACCCGCGCGATCTCCTCGGCCACGTCCGCCTCGATCGCGAGGTCGCGGCGCCAGGTCGGGCACCACGGCGGTCACGAGCCTCGTCCGCGTCGCCGGATCGACCACGAGCGGCTCCGGCTCGGGGGCCACGCGCGACGATCGGCGTGCCGGCCGGGGCGGGCTCGGTCTCGATCCCGACGCGGGCGAGCAGCGCGCGCTGCTCGTCGGCGGAGAGAGCGGTGCCCAGCAGCCGGTTGACGCGCGCCGGCCGGAACGCGACGCGCATCGCGGCGCGGGCTCGGTCGGGCGCGGTGTCCACGACGCCCGGGCGCGATCTCGCCGCCGGCCCAGCGCGGACCAGCTGGGCCGTCCGGTCGGCGCCGATCCGGGCGAGGCGGGGCTCCTGGCCCTTCTCGAACCGGCTGACTGGCCTCGGAGCGGAGCGCGAGCCGCTGCGCGGTGCGCCGGATGCTCACCGGGTCGAAGATCGGCGGACTCGATGACGACCTCGCGTCGTCCGTCGGACACCTCGGACGATGCGCCGCCCATGACGCCGGCGATGCCGAGCGGCGCCCTCGGGGTCGGCGATCAGCAGGGTGTCGGGGCGAGCTCGCGCTTGACGTGGTCGAGCGTCTCCAGCCGCTCGCCGGGCTGGCGCGCCGGACGATGATCGTCGCCCGCCGTCGGCGCCTGGTGGACCGCGCCCGCCGTCGAAGGTGTGGATCGGCTTGCCCAGCTCGAGCATCACGTAGTTGGACGCGTCCACGACGTTGCAGACCGGCCGCTGGCCGGCGGCCAGCAGGCGCATCTGGACCCGGTCGGGCGACGGGCCGACGGTGACGCCGCTCACCCAGCGCCCGACGAAGCCGGTGCACAGGTCGGGGTCGCGGACGTCGACGGCCAGCCGCTCGGCGGTCGACGGGCCGCTCCCCTCCTCGACCGTCGATCGCCGGCCAGTCGCACGTCGCTGCCCGGTGACCGCCGCGACCTCGCGCGCGAGGCCCAGGATCGAGAGCGCGTCGCCGCGGTTGGGCTTGACGTCGACGTCGAGCACGATGTCGCCGTACAGGTCCGACCAGCGGGACGCCGAGCGGGCGTGTCCGGCGGCAGGATCAGGATGCCGTCGCGCGTCGCCGGTCAGGTCGCAGCTCGTCGCCCGAGCACAGCATGCCGTTGCTGCACGACGCCCATCTTCTCGGCCCGCTCGATCCGGCGGTCGCCGGGCAGCACCGCGCCGGGCAGCGCGACAGGGACCCGCTGGCCCGGGCGCGATGTTGGTGGCGCCGCACACGATCGATAGCGGCTCGGCGCCGTCGCCCAGGGTGACCGTGGTCAGCGACAGGCGGTCGGCGCGCGGGTGCTGGTCGACCGTCAGCAGCTCGCCCGTCACGACGTGTCTGCCAGTCGGCGCCCCAGCGCTCGACGGCCTTGACCTCCATGCCCAGCAGCGTCAGCCGCTCGGCCAGCTCTCGGGCGCGAGCTCGACGTCCACGAACTCGCGCAGCCAGGACAGCGGCACCCTCATCGGAAGGCCCCCAGGAAGCGCAGGTCGTCCTCCATGTACTAGCGGAGGTCGACGACGTGGTGGCGCAGGTTGGCGATCCGCTCCACGCCCATGCCGAACGCGAAGCCCTGGTAGCGCTCCGGGTCGATGCCGCCGTAGCGCAGGACGACCGGGTGGACCATGCCCGCGCCCAGGATCGTCATCCAGCCGGTGCGCGAGCAGGCCGGGCACCTCTCCCCGTTGCAGATGACGCACAGGATGTCGAACGCCACCGACGGCTCGGTGAACGGGTAGTAGCCGGGCCGGAAGCGGGTGGGCCGGTCGGCGCCGAACATCGCGTGGGCGAACTGGTCGAGCAGGCCCTTGAGGTCGGCCATCGAGGTGCCCTCGTCGACCATCAGGCCCTCGACCTGGAAGAACTCCGAGGCGTGGCTGGCGTCGACCGCCTCGTAGCGGAAGCAGCGGCCGGGCAGCAGGGCGCGGATCGGCGGCCGCTCCTGGTGCATGACCCGGATCTGGCCGGGGCTGGTGTGGGTCCGCAGCAGCCGGCCCTCGATGTCGAGGTACAGCGTGTCCCACAGGTCCCGGGCCGGGTGGTCGGGCGGGATGTTGAGCATCTGGAAGTTGGTCAGGTCGTCCTCGATCTCGGGGCCCTCGTAGACGACGAACCCGAACTGGGCGAACACGTCGGCGATCTCGCGCGCCGTCTCCACGATCGGGTGCAGGCTGCCTCGCCGGATGGGGCGGCCCGGCGTCGTGACGTCCACCGTCTCGGTCGCCAGGCGGGCACCCAGCTCGGCGCCGCCCAGCCGCGCCGCGGGCCTCGGCGAGGGCCGCCTCGACGGCCGACGCTGACCTCGTTGGCGACCGCGCCCACCCTCGGGCGGTCCTCGGCCGGCAGCGCGCCGATGCCGCGCAGGATCGCGGTCAGCTCGCCCTTCTTGCCCAGGACCGCGAGCTCGAGCGCGTCCAGCGCCGCCGTGTCCGGCGCGGCCGATGCGGCGGCGACGGCGCGCTCGCGCAGGGCCTGCGAGGTCGCTGGTCAGCTGGGCGAGGTCCATGGGTCCTGGTCGGTGGTCCCCTGAATCACGAACCCTCGAGCGTCGAGGACGTCGAGGGTTCGAGCGCGCGTGGTCGGACGCGACTAGGCGCCGCGTGGCGACCTCGGCGATCCGGCCGAAGGTCGCGGCGTCACGAACGGCGATGTCCGCGAGGATCTTGCGGTCCAGGTCGACACCGGCCTTCTTGAGGCCGGCGATGAGCTTGCCGTAGGTCATGCCGTTGAGACGGGCGGCCGCATTGATCCGGATGATCCACAGCTCGCGCATGTCGCGCTTGCGCTGCTTGCGATCGCGGGTCGCGTAGGCCAGGGCGTGGAGCTGCGCCTCGCGCGCCGGCTTGACGAGCTTGCGGCGAGTGCCCTTGCGGCCCTCGGCCGTCCTGCAGCAGGCGCTTGTGGCGCTTGTGGGCGGTGACGCCCCGCTTGACGCGTGCCATCGATCGCTCCTAGAGCGTACGGCAGCAGCCGGCGGAGCTGCTCCTGGTGCTCGGGACCCACGATCGCCTTGCCCGCGTAGCGGCGGGTGCGGCGCGAGGACTTGATCTCGAGGTGGTGGCCACGCCACGACTTGACGCGGAGAACTTGCCGCTGCCCGTGACGCCGACGCGCTTCTGGGTCCCCTTGTGGGTCTTCATCTTGGGCACGCTGGCCTCACTCTCCTGCTGGCGCTGCCTCGGCCCGCGCGCTGGCGGGGGTCGGCTCGGGCGTGGTCTGGGTGGCGCTGTCGGTTGCCGGATCGCCGTCGATCCGGGGCTGGTGTCGATCGCGTTGTCCGTGGTGTCGGCCGGAGCCACCTCCGGCGCCGCGGGAGCCTCGCCGTCCGGCCGTGTCGCCAGCCGGTGCTCGTGCACCTTGGGCTTGTGGACCGAGAGCAGCGTCATGAACATCGATTTGCCCTTCGAGCGCCGGCATCCGGTCCACGGTCCCGTGATCCTTGACCGCGTCGCCGAAGCGAGCGAGCAGGTTGCGGCCGATCTCCGGGTGGGTGAGCTCCCGACCGCGGAAGCGGACGGTCACCTTGATCCGGTCACCATCCTCGAGGAACTCGATCGCGCGGTGGACCTTCGTGTCGAAGTCGCCGGTGCCGATCTTGGGCGTCAGGCGGACCTCCTTGAACTCCACCGCCCGCTGCTTCCGCTTCGCCTCCTTCTCGCGCTTGGTCAGCTCGTACTTGTACTGACCGAAGTCGAGAAATCGGACGACCGGCGGGGCCGCCATCGGCGCGACCTCGACGAGGTCGAGCCCCCGATCCTGCGCCATCGCCATGGCCTGCTGCGTCGGCATGACGCCGAGCTGTGAGCCATCTTCGTCGACGACCCGGACCTGGGGGACACGGATCATCTGGTTGACGCGCAGGTCTCGGCTGATGTCGTGGTCCCTTTGTTCCAGCACATGTTGGGTTTGCGGCGCGCACGAGCGTCGGCCGGCGCGGTCGCCGCGGGAGGATAGCACAGCGGTTCGAGCCGGGGCAACGAGCGCAGCTTCGGTGCAGTAGGCTGGATCCAGCGCGGATCGACGACGGGTGGCCCTGCCATCACCCGGCGCGGCGCGACGTCGGCTCGGCCGGGGTGGGAACCGTTCAGGTGCAGCTCGGGATGATCGCGCGTGGTCCTGCCGTGGACGCTCGACCCCCGAGGTCCGCCCTGGTGGCACGGATCGGCGCGGGCGTGCGGTCGGCCCCGGAGCGCCTGGGCACGGATCGCCGCCTGCTGTGGTGGCTGGCGGGCATCGCGCTGCTGGCGTTCCTGATCCGGCTGCTCCCGGTCGTGCTGAGCGGCGGCCTGGACGGCCTGATCGACTACGACGACGGCGTGTACATGGGCAGCGCGCTGTCGCTGGCCCACGGCCGCATCGTCTACCGCGACTTCTACATGCTCCATCCGCCGGGGATCCTGTACGTGCTGTCGCCGTTCTCGGCCCTCAGCCTGCTGACCTCGGACGCGACCGCGTTCGCGGCCGCGCGTGTCGGGTTCATGCTGCTCGGCGCGCTCAACACATTCCTGGTCGGCCTGATCAGCGCCCGCCTGGGGCGGCCCGCGGCGCTCGCCGCGAGCGCGCTGTACGCGGTCTGGATCGTGCCCGCCTACGTCGAGCGTTCCACGTGGCTGATCGGTCCCCAGAGCACGCTGCTGCTGCTCGCCGTGCTGGCGCTCACGCTGACCCGGTCCCCGGCCGGCGAGACGCGACCGATCGGCTGGCGGCGGGCTGCGCTGGTCGGCGTGCTGATCGGGATGTGCGGGGCGATCCAGATCTGGGGTGTGGTGACGGCGGCGGTCGTGTTCGCCTGGCTGGTGGTGCAGGTTGCCCGCCAGCCCGGTGGCTGGCTGAGGCCGCTGGCGGCGTACTGCATCGCGGGGGTTGCCACGGTCGCGATCACCTTCGTGCCGTTCCTGCTCGCGGCCGGCGACAAGATGATCCGGATCGTCATCTTCGACCAGATCGGGCGCGGCGTGGCCACCGTCCCGATCTCCCAGCGGATGCGCGCGATGGAAGGCATCCCGAACGGCGTGGTCAACCGGCTCGGGCTGCACGCCCTGCCAGTGGTCGTGTTCGTGGTCGTCGTGATCGCGATCGCGATCGTCGCCTGGCGGCGGCCGATCGTGCGGCCGTGGGCCGCGCTGTTCGCCGGGCAGGCCACGCTGCTGCTGGTCACCCCGTCGTTCTTCGGCCACTACAGCGGCTGGCTCGCGCCCGTCGCCGCGCTGTGCATCGGCGCCGTTTTCAACGAGCTCGTCGCCTGGACGCCGGCGCTCCACGGCCGCGCGCCGGCGGTGGGCGCCGTGTACGCCATCGGCCTGGCGGGCTTCCTCGCGATCACGCTCGCCCCGTCCTTCTTCGGGCGCCCGCAGCCGAGCAAGCGGATCGACTGGCAGGCGGCGTCCGCCCAGATCGCCGGCGCGCGCTGTCCGACCTCCGATTCGCCCACCGTGCTGATCGAGACCGGGGCGCTCCGGCGGATGCTGAACAACGCGTGCCCGCTGCTGGTCAGCCCGACCGGCGTGTCGTACGACACGGACCGCGACCTGCCGGCGAAGGAGCGGTCCCGGCCCCGGCAGCCCGAGTACCAGGCGATCATGCGTGCCTACTACGGCGGCAGCGATGCGGCCGTGTTCATCCGGAAGGCGGGCAACAACGGGCTGTCCCAGGCGACCCGGACCGCGATCCGCGACCACCTGCCGGTGGAGCGCCGGGTCGGCCCGATGACGATCTACCTGCCGGCCACGCCCTGACGCCGCCCGTCAGGCCGGGCGCCGATCGCGCGCCTCCGCGCCCAGGCGTGCCGCCAGGTCCGACCACCCCACCCCCTGCTCCTGCGTGCCGTCGCGGCGGCGGACCGAGGCCGTGCGCGCCTCCACCTCGCGGTCGCCGAGGATGAGCATGTAGGGGACCTTCTGGCCCTGCGCGAGCCGGATCTTGTTCTGCATCCGGTTGTCGGAGGCGTCCACCTCGACGAACCGCAGGCCGCCGGCGCGCAGCTCGTCGGCCAGGTCGCGCGCCGCCTCGACATGGCGGTCGGCGATCGGGATCACCACCGCCTGCACCGGCGCGCACCACAGCGGGAACGCCCCGGCAAAGTGCTCGGTCAGCACCCCGATGAACCGCTCCAGCGAGCCGTAGATGGCGCGATGGATGGCGACCGGCCGCTGCTGCGTGCCGGCCTCGTCGATGTACCACAGGTCGAACCGCTCGGGCAGCATCACCCGGTCGACCTGGATGGTCGCGGTCTGCCACTCGCGGCCGAGCGCGTCCGTGATCTGGATGTCGATCTTGGGCGCGTAGAACGCCCCGTCCTTGGGCTTGACACGGTAGACGAGGCCCGAGCGCTCCAGCTCGGCGCGCATGATCGCCTCGGTCTCATTCCACGTCTCCACGTCGCCCAGGGCCTTGTCGGGGCGGGTCCCGAAGGTCAGCGTCGGCTCCAGCCCGAACCACGAGTACGACTCGCGGATCTCCCCCATCAGGGCCTCGATCTCGGCCGCGATCTGGTCCGGGCGCACGAAGATGTGCGCGTCGTCGGTCACGAAGTGGCGAACGCGCGTGAGGCCCGACAGCACCCCCGACAGCTCGTTGCGGTGGAGGACGCCGTACTCCGCGAGCCGCAGCGGCAGGTCGCGGTACGAGCGCAGCCGGCTGCGGTAGACATAGGTGGACTCGGGACAGTTCATCGGCTTGAGGCTGAACACCTGGCCCTCGGCCTCGACCAGGAACATGTTGTCCCGGTAGTGCGCCCAGTGCCCCGATCGCTCCCATAGCTTCTGGTGCACCAGCGGCGGCGTGTAGATCTCGTCGTACCCGCGCCGCTCCTGGAGCTCGCGCATCGCGTTGCGCAGCGTCCGGTACAGGTGCCAGCCCTTGGGATGCCAGAAGGCCGCACCCGGGCGAGACGTCGTGGAAGCTGAACAGGTCGAGCTGGACGCCCAGCTTCCGGTGGTCGCGCTTCTTAGCCTCCTCGCGCCGCCACAGGTACTGGTCCAGCTCCGCCTGCGTCTCCCAGACCGTGCCGTAGATCCGCTGGAGCATCGACCGCTGCTCGTCGCCGCGCCAGTACGCCCCCGCGACCGACAGCAGCTTGAACGGGCCGATCCTGCCGGTGGACTCGACGTGCGGCCCCTTGCACAGGTCACGGAACGGCCCGTGCTCGTAGAACGTCACCGGCGGCATCGGCTCGCCCGTGTCCGCCGCCCTGCGGGCCAGGTCGTCCAGGATCTCGACCTTGAACGGCTGGCCATCGCGTTCCTCGATCGAGCGACCCTCGTCGAACGCGACCTCCCGGCGGACGAAGGGGTGGTCGGCCGCCACGCTGGCGCGCATCCGAGCCTCGATCGCCTCGAGGTCGTCGGGGGTGAGCGGGCGCGGCAGCTGGAAGTCGTAGTAGAAGCCATTGTCGATCGCCGGGCCGATGCCCAGGCCGGCGCCGGGGAACAGGTCCAGCACGGCCTCGGCCATGACGTGCGCCGCGCTGTGGCGCATGGCGTCGATGGGCGCGTGGGCGCCGGCATCGAGCAGCTCGTCCGCCGAGCCGCGAGCCGGCGCCTCGAACGCGAGCTCCTCCTCGTCCGCCTGGGCGTCCTGCGCTTGCTGCTGATCGTCTGCCATGTCGCCTGCTCCCGAGAATCACGGAACCTCTCGCCCGACAGGACGAGAGGTTCGACCTCCCGCGGTTCCACCCGCCTTCACGTCGCCCGCCAAAGTGCAGCCAACGTGCGCTCGTGCCGCGCTAACGGGCGGATCCCGGGCCGGTTCGCCGGCCGCTCACGGGTGGTGCCCCAACCGGTGGAGTCGGTCGGGGCTTCCAGCAGATGGCCCCGGCTCTCTGGCGACATCCCGGCGGGCGTGTCCCGCTCGACGCGTTGCTCGTGTCAGCCGGTCGGCGAGCTCACCCGCCGCCGGGAATGGTGGGCGATACTGGACTCGAACCAGTGACCTCATGCATGTCAAGCATGCGCTCTAACCAGCTGAGCTAATCGCCCTTCGGGCGCGGAGAATAGCACGAAGCCAGGCGTCCTCGACCGCTCGCGGTGGCCGGCGTGGCCGCCCCCCGGATCAGGCCGGCTACTTCTCGGCTCCGGGCTCGACGCCATCGACCGGCGCGGTGCTCCCGCCGTCCGCCCGTGCGGCCTGGACGCGGGGGCTCGATGCCCTGCGGCGACCCTGGCCACGGCGACGCGCCGGCTCCCGGACGACCTGCGCGTCAGGCCGTGATCCGGACCGGTCCGTAGGCTCGCCGCCGAGCCCCGCGTGCTCGCCGCCGGGCCACGCGGGCGGGCTGCCGGGCGACGGGGATGGGCCGGCCGGCGCCGCTTGCTGTCGATCGGGCGCCGCGGGAGCCGAATCGGCCATGGGCGCGGTCGCGCGACGTGCGCGCCGTGATGCGTCGGCGCGACCCGTGGCGGGCTCGTCGCTGCGTTGGCTGGTGCGCTCGGGATGAGCCGCCCTGCGCGCCACTGCCTCCTCGGCCGGATCGGGCCCGTGACCGTTGCGCGAGCCGGCGCCGGGGCGGACCGGCACGCCGAGCTCGCGGACGCCGCCGTCGGTCGTGGCGGCGGGCGCCCGATCCGCCTGACCCGCCCGACCCGCCTGTGCGCGACGTCGCTGCCTCCGGGCGGTGGCTGGCGCAGAGGCGGGAGCCGCTTCGGGCGCCAGCGGCTCCGGGCCGGCAGCCACGGCGGATGACGGCGCGGCAGCCGCGACAACCCGTGCGGCCGGCGGCGTGGCACCGGCCGGGAAGCGCGAGCATTGCTCGTAGACCGCCGCCAGGCAGAACGCTCGCTGGTGATCCAGTGGGACCAGCACCGGGTCCGAGGCGGTCGAGCCCGAGATCAGGCGGCGCAGCGCCGCGAGCGGCGTGCTGCTGGGCGGGGTCCCCCCGGAGGTCGCGTGGCACAGGTTCCCGGCCGTCGGGAAGTCAAACCAGGTCGAGGGCTCGTCGCGGGTGCCCAGGAAGGGACAGACGGACAGTCCCGCACGCGCCTCGAGGATGCGCGCCGGCGGGCCGGGAACCGCGTCGACCGGGGTCGCCACCGGCGCGATCGTGGCCGCCCACCCGGCGGCGGGCGCAGGCGGGTGAACCGGCAACGTGACTCGGACCGCGGGGGGAGGCGGCGGAAGGGGCGTCGCGCGATCGGTTGCGGTCACGGAGGGCACCGCGGGCGCGACAGGTCGGTCCATGGGAGGCGTCGCCCGGGCGACGGGTGCGCCCCGGAGGGGAGCGGGGGTGGCCACCGGAGGCTGGAGCCACGGCGTCGGCGGCGCAGCCGGAGCGCCGAACTCGGGTGCCCTGGCCGGCGCCGGGTTCGACGCCGGTGCCCCGGGATCGCCCATCGGGTCGGCGTGTGGCGCCCGCTGCGACGTCCCGGGCGCGGTCGTCGCGATCGCCGGACCAGCGACATCGGCCCGGGCCCGGCAGGCGTAGCAGCGCATGGCGCCCTCGCGGTTCAGCGACTTGCAGGCCGCGCAGATCCAGAACCCGAGCTCGACCAGCGGGTCCGTGCCACGGGGGTCGATCGGTGGCGCGAGGGTCTCGTCGGGCGCGTGGGTCGTCAGCCCCTGGTAGCGCCCCTCATGCCCGCGGACGGCACGGTAGACCAGCCACACCGCCGTCGGCCCCCAGAGGAGCGTGACCAACAGGACCAGTCCCAGCTCAGGGCCCATCACACGCGTCCATGCGGCGACAGGATAGACCAGGAGCCCTTCACCGGCGCCCGGCCGTCCTGCCGCCGGGGTGTCATTGCCATGCCTGGGGAGACCGCGCGCCCGTGCGTCGCGTGTCCGACCGCGGGTGCGCGACACGTGCGACCATGCCCGGGTGGACGATCTCGAGCTGCTCGACTGTGGCGACCGCCGGCGGCTGGAGCGGTTCGGCGACATCGTGGTCGATCGCCCGGCGCCGGCGGCGGTGATGCCCGCGATCCTCCCCGAGCAGACGTGGCTTCGGGCTCCCCTCGCCTACGGCCGTGGTGGCTGGCTTCGGGGCGGCGAGGCCGGCGCCTGGCAGGTGCGCGTCGCGGGGCTGGTCCTGGAGTGCCGTCCCGCGACCGGCGGCCAGGTCGGGGTGTTCCCCGAGCACGCCCGGACGTGGGCCTGGCTCGATGCGACCGTGCGCACCGCGGGCGTCTCGCTCGGGCGGCCGCCCGAGGTGCTGTCGTTGTTCGCGTACACCGGCGGCGCCTCGCTCGCCTGCGCCCGTGCCGGCGCGCGCGTCGCCCACGTCGACGCCTCCCGGCCGGCGGTCGCCTGGGCTCGCCGCAACGCCGCCCAGTCCGGGCTCGGCGACCGGCCCGTTCGATGGCTGGTCGACGACGCCCGCGCGTTCGTCCGGCGGGAACGCCGGCGCGGACGTCGCTACGACGGCGTGATCCTCGACCCACCCACGTATGGCCATGGCGAGGGGGCATGGCGGATCGATGCCGACCTCGAACCCCTGCTCGACGAGGTCGCCAGCCTGCTCGGTCCGCGGCCGACGCTCGCGCTGCTCAGCGCTCACACGCCGGGCTACGACGGCACGCGGCTGGCCGGCCTGCTGCGCGAGCACCTGGGCGTCGACGCGGGCGCGGCCGAGCTGGAGCTGGTGGCCCGGACGGGCAACGTCCTGCGCCTCGGCGGCTGGGCCCGCCACCCGGGCCGCACCGCGCTCCCCTGAGAGAGCCTGCATGACGCAGCCCGTCATCTCCAGCACCCGCAACCTGCGCGTTCGCGCCGCGTCCGCGCTGCGCAGCCGCCGCGGCCGCGAGGAGGCGGGCCTGACGCTCGTCGACGGTGCGCGCGAGCTCGAACGAGCGATCGACGGCGGGGCGGTCGTGGTGGAGCTGTTCGTGGACGAGGCCCGGTTGGACGCCCGGGCCGCTGACGTCGTCGACCCGCGCCCTGGAGCGTGGCGCGCTCCGGGTGCCGGTCGCCGCCCCCGTCCTGGACGCGCTGGCGTTCGGCGACCGCAACGAGGGGGTCGTGGCCACCGTGCGGATCCCCGACCACGCCTTCGACCTCGATCGGCTGCGCCTGCCTCCGGACCCCCTGGTGGTCGTCCTCGAGGGTGTCGAGAAGCCGGGCAACCTGGGCGCGGTCCTGCGGTCCGCCGATGGGGCGGGAGCAGATGCCGTCATCGCGGCGGACCCCCGCGCCGACCTGTTCAACCCCAACGCGATCCGGGCCTCGCTGGGGACGATCTTCGCGGTGCCCGTGGCTGCCGGCGGCAGCGCTGCCGTCCGCGACGGGCTGCGGGCGGTGGGGGTCGCGCTCGTCGCGGCACGGGTCGATGCCCTCACGGCGTACACCGAGGTGGACCTGCGGGGCCCGGTGGCGATCGTGCTGGGCAGCGAGACGGCCGGGCTGAGCGATTGTTGGTCGGGCGATGCCACGGTCCCGGTGCGGCTGCCGATGCTGGGCGTCGCCGACAGCCTCAACGTCTCGATCGCCGCCGCCGTGCTGTTGTACGAGGCGCGGCGCCAACGTGGCGGCGCTTGACCTGGCACGGACGATGACGCGTATCGGATTCCTTCGATTTCGTGATCATCGGCGCGGGACCGGCCGGTGAGGCCGCCGCTCACAAGGCACGCGCCCTGGGTGCGACCGTCGGCCATCATCGACCGGCGCTGGTTCGGCGGATCCTGCCCCCACATCGGGTGTGTCCCGTCGAAGTCGCTGCTCCACTCCGCCGAGCGCCACGCGAGCGGTGCCGGCTACTCGTGGCAGCGCGCCTCGGAGCGGCGCGACTACATGGTCAACCGCGCCCCCGACGCCCCGGAGCCGGACGACACCTCGCATGTCCGGGCGCTCGAGTCCGACGGCGCCGTCGTGTACCGCGGCGAGGGCCGGATCGTGGGTCGGGGCCTGGTCGCGGTCACCCATGACGGCGTCACCCACGAGCTCGCGGCGCGCAATGTCGTGGTCGCGGTCGGGTCCTCGTCCAAGATCCCGCCGATCGAGGGGCTCGGCGGCGACCCATCCCTGGTCGAACCGGGAGGCGACGCTGAGCCGCGAGCTGCCGCGCAGCCTGCTGGTGCTGGGCGGCGGACCCACGGGCTGCGAGCTTGCCCAGGTGTACGTCCGGTTCGGCGTGCCCACGACCGCGGTCCAATCGGGACCGCGCCTCGTGCCGTCCGATCACCCCCGCAACTCCGAGGTGATCCGGTTCGCGCTCGAGCGTGACGGGGTCACCGTCCGTACCGGGCGTCCGGGCCATGCGCGCCCGCGCCGATGCCGGCATCGATGGGGCCCACGTCATCGAGCTCGACGACGGGTCCACGGCCGAGGGCCACGCCATCCTGCTCGCGGTCGGCCGGACGTTCCCGACCGCGAACCTCGGGCTGGAGCAATACGGCGTCACCGCCACCGGCCCCGCCGCGTACCCGCGCGACGGCTCGCTGCGCCTGGCCGACGGGCTGTGGGTGGCGGGTGACCCGGCCGGCCCGGAGCTGCACACCCACCAGGCGCCACTACCAGGGTGAGCTGGTCGTCCGGATGGCGCTGGGCGAGGACATCGCGCCCGACTATCGCGCGCTGCCCCGCGCGACCTACATGGATCCCGAGGCGGCCTCGGTCGGCGTCACGCTCGACCAGGCCCGGGCCGCCGGCCTCGACGCCTTCGAGTGCACGGCCGACTTCACGAGGACGGCCAAGGGCTACTCGGTCGAGGCGGACACGGGGCACGTGACGATCACGGTCGACCGTTCGAGCCGCGAGCTGGTGGGGGCCGCGATGGCCTGTCCTGATGCGTCCGCGGCGATCCACGAATGCGTGCTCGCCATCAAGGCCCGGATCAAGGTGGACGTGCTGGCGGAGACGATCCACGCGTTCCCGTCCACCTCGCGGATCCTCAACGGGCTGTTCGCCGAGGCCTGCGCCCGGCTCGACGAGCGAGGCTGAAGGCTCGGGGCGCTCATCCCTCGCGCACGCGCTCCCCATCGATCAGCACCCGTCGCGGCCGGGCGTGCCACAGCGCGCCGCCCCGCTCGACCGGCTCCTCGAGGGCCGCGGCGGGCAGGACCACGATGTCGGCCCGCTGCCCGGCGGTCAAGCCGCCCGCGGTCCCGCTCGCCGGCGCTGATCGCGGGATCCACGCACGCGGCGCGCAGCGCCCGCCACAGGGAAAGGGCGTTGGCCGGCCCGAGCGGCGCGGTGTCAGCGGGCCATGACGGCGCCGCCCGGGTGACCGCGCAGGCCAGGCCCGGCCAGGGGTCGACCGGCTCCACCGGGGCGTCGGTGCCGGACGCGACCACGGCGCCGGTCCGCGCGATCGCGCCCAGCGGATAGGCGTGTCCGTCGGCACGCGCACCCCACAGGCGGCGGGCCTTGGCCGCGTCGGAGCGGATATGGATCGGCTGCATCGAGGCGGCGATCCCGAGCGCGGCGAACCGCGGCACGTCCTCTGGGTCCACCAGCTGGGCGTGCTCGACCCGCGGCATCAGGGGCGTCCGGCCGGCCGTCGGCGCCAGCACGTCCAGGGCGGCGCGCACCGCCGCGTCCCCGATCGCGTGGACCAGGGTCGCGATCCCGAGGTCTGCCGCTCGTGACGCCTGCGCCCGCAGGCCATCCGGCGGGACCAGCCACACGCCGAGGCCGCCGTTCGGTGGCGGCGGCTCCCCGTCGGCCGTCTCGAGCGGCGCGAGCAGGGCGGCCGTCCGGGATCCGAGCGAGCCGTCGGCGAACGTCTTGAGCCACCCCAGCCGGAGCCGGCCGCGCGGATCGGGGCCGATCGGCCGACCGCTGCGCAGCCCCTCCGAGCCCGCGGCCTCGAGCTGCTCGGGGCGGACGCAGGCGTGAACCCGGATCCCGAGCTCGCCGGCCGCGGCAAGGGCGCGGTAGGCGGCGATCGGCGGCGCCCAGCCCGTCCTGTGCCGACAGCCCGCCCGGATCGTGGACCGCGACGACCCCCAGCGCCACGAGCTCGGCGACCTGCGACCGCAGCGCAGCCGCGATCAGCGGCGCGGATGCCGGCGGCACCCGATCGGCCACCAGGCGGGCCGCCGTCTCGTGGAGCAGGCCGGTCGGCTCGCCCTCGGGATCCCGTCGGATCACCCCGCCGGCGGGGTCCCCGCGCGACCCGTCGATCCCGGCATCCGCGAACGCCCGCCGGCTCACGAGCAGCGCGTGGTGGTCGTGCGCCCAGAGCGCGATCCGACGCCCCGGGGCCGCTCGCTCGAGATCCCCTGCGGTGGGCCAGCGGCCCAGCCGGTCCGGGTCCCAGCCCGATCCCTCGATCCAGGCGTCCATGCCGGCGTCGATGCCGGCGTCCCCGCCGCTCGCCGCGTCCGTGGAAGACCCTACCGCCGCGGCCGCGACCCGCGCCACCAGCCTGTCGATCGACGTCACGTCCTCCAGCTGGACCCGCGTCCGCGCCAGCGAGGCCTCGACCAGGTGCAGGTGGGCGTCGGTCAGCCCCGGGATGGCGACCTCGTCCGGGTCCAGTCGCAGTCGTCGGGTGCGCGGGCCGGCGAGGCCGTCGATCGCGTCCGGCGTGCCCGCGGCAAGCACGCGACCGTCCGCGATCGCCAGCGCCCCCACCCAGCCGGGGCCGTCGTCCCCGGCCAGGGTCGCGATCCGGCCAGTCACGACCAGCGCGGCCTGGCCGGCCGGGCTCACCCCCGGATCTCGGACCGCGGATCCACCGGCACCTCCGACCCCGGATCCGCCCGCCACCCCTCGGCATCGAGCTCGGACGCCGTCGCCACCGCGACCGGATCGAGCCCGGCGGGCTGCCCGTGCCTCCTCGCCACCGTGTGCAGCTCGGCCGGCTTGAGCGGTCCCCGGGTGGCCACCGACAGCAGCCCGGCCGCGGTGATGATCACGGCCACGATGACCAGGACCGCGGTCGTCCCGATCAGGTCGGACACGGGACCCGACGATGATGATCGGGGCGAAGCTCGCCACCGACACGAGCATGTTGAGGACGCCGAACACCCGGCCGCGGACGTCCTCGGGGAGGTCCTCCTGGAGCTGCGTCTGGGACGGGATGGCGACGAACCCGTAGGCGATGCCGGCCAGCAGCGCCACGAACACCACGATCGCGAGCAGCGAGGTGAAGTCGGCCAGCGACACCAGCCCGGTCGCGGTCTCGGCGCGCTGGAGGAAGCGCGCGAGGGGCCCGGCGACGGCGAGGATCGCGAGCAGGATCCCCAGCGCGACCAGGCCGCCCTCGATGATCCGCCGCCGCGGGACGAGGTGGCCGAACGAGTTGAGCAGCAGGATCCCGGTCACGATGCCGAACCCGAGCGGCAGCACGACGACCACGAAGTCCTTGGGCTCGAGCCCCAGCGACGTCGGTGGCGAAGTCCGGCCCGAGGACGCCCAGCACGCCGACCAGCGACGCGGCGATCCCGAGGTACAGCAGCGACCAGCTGATCATCGGGTTGGCCCGGATGAACCCGATCCCCTCCCGCAGCTGGTCGATCGTCGAGCCCATCGCCCGCTCGGCGTCGGCCGCCATGCTCCGGCTCGGCTGCGCCTCCTGAGGCACCGTGGGCGGCGCCGGCGGCAGCGTCCAGCAGAAGCCCGCGGCGACGAGGTAGCACGCGGCGACGACAGGATCAGCCCGGGCGCGCCGGCCAGCGTCACCACGATCGGCCCAGCAGCGCGAAGCCGACCGCGAACGCCGCGTTGAGGGTGAGCGTGAACACGCCGTTGGCCGCCAGCAGCTGCCGGCGCGGTACGAGGTACGGGATCATCGCCGCCTCGGCCGGGGCGAAGAACACGGTGATCGTGGAGACCAGCAGTTGAGCAGCAGGATCGCGAGCAGGAAGTCGCCGGACGAGGAAGATCAGCACGAACGCGACCGCCCGCAGCACGTTGGTCACGACCAGGACCAGCCGCCGGTCGAACCGGTCGACGTACACCCCCGCGACCGCCGAGAACAGCACGGCCGGCCCGAGGAAGCTGAGGATCAGCAGGCTGACCGCCGTGTTGGACGAGGTCGACTCGAGGACGATGACGGTCAGCCCGAAGATGACCATGTTGCCGCCGATCTGCGTGAACGCCTGGCTGAGCCAGAGCAGCAGGAACGGGCGGTTGCGGAAGACGTCGAGGGCGCTCGAGTCCTCGCCGGCGATCAGGCCGCCGTCGAGCCCGGGGCGCCGGCGTCGCCGGATGGCGGACGCCGTCACTCGCGGCCCGGGGCGCCGCAGCCGCGCTGATCGCCGGGTCGCCGCGGCGCCACGAACTCCACGATCCGGCGCTCGAGCGCCGGGCGCTCGAGCAGGACGTGGCGGCGCGCAGGTCTCGCAGCGAAGGCCGATGTCGGCGCCGAGGCGATCGACCAGCCACGTGTCGCCGCCGCACGGGTGGCGGCGCCGGAGCCGGACGACGTCGCCCAGGAGCAGCTCGAGCACGGGATGGCCGGACATCGGCCCGAGGGTAGCAGAGGCGGCGGCCGGAGCCGTGGACGTGTCCCGATCAGGGCGCGGGTTCCCGAGCACCGGTCGCGAGTCGCGTCCGTGGCCGGCAGCGTCGACCAGGTCCACGGCCGTCGACCGTGATCGTGACGTCGGGGAACTGGGCCGCGAGCTGGGCGATCGGGCCGCCGGCGCGGGTCAGCGAGCCGGCCAGCGTCTGCGGCTGGCCGATCGCCGACAGCCGGACCGGGTCGCGCAGCGGGACCCGTCCACGATCACGTTGCCCGCGGGCCCGCTCGACGACGACGCCCGGCGACGACCCGGGTCGTCGCCGATCGCGAGGGCCTCGGCGCCCGCGTTGCGCAGCTCGTTGAGCAGCATCTCGATCGCGTCCCCCGGCACGGGTCCGTCGATCGTCACCGACACGCCCGTGGCCGGTCGACCGCCGAGGGCGCCCGACCAGCCCTGGATCCGGTTCAGGTCGGCGCGGATCTGGACGGCCGAGGTGTCGCCGCGCTCGACGGCCGCCGCGACGCGTCGCCGCTGCAGCTCGAGCGCCCGGATCTCGTCGCGCAGCTGGTTGTTGCGGGTGGTCACGTTGGCCACGAGCTCGGTCAGGTCCTGGACCGAGAGGCCGCTCAGGCCCTGGTCCGCGGCCTGCGACCGGAGCTGGACCACGACCAGGAACCCGAGCAGGAACAGCACGAGCGCGACCGCGAGGCTGCCCGACGCGCGGCGCATCAGGGGGCCCCCGGCGCGGCGGCGACGGGCGCCGACGGGCGCCGGCGGCTGCGGCTCGGGTCGACGTGGCCGTAGCGGAGGGTGACCGAGCCCGCGTAGGCCGGGCAGGTCGACCTCGTCCAGCGTCGGCGTAGCTCGACCCCGATCCCGAACGTCTCGGCGCGGGTCGCGGATGAAGTCCACGAAGCCCGGCGGACTGGGTCAGCCGGTCGAACATGTCGGCGGGTCCGATCGCCGCGACCTGGTAGGGCGGCGCGAGGTAGGCGGAGTTGACCAGCACCGAGCCGCCGATGTCCACGATCGCCGTCGCCACCGTGACCCGTTCGCCGTTGACGGCCACGCCTCGGCGCCGGCCAGCCACAGCTCCTCGACGACCGTGAGCACGTCCTGGCCCGAGACGAGGTAGTCGCGCTCGTTGGCGTCCTGGGGCACGGCGAGCCCGGAGTCCGAGAGCTGGATGACGAGGCCCGGGCCCGGCGAGGGCGACCAGCCCGGCGGCGACCTGCGCCTGCTGCGAGCTGCGTCGTTGAGCTCGCTGGGTGACGGCGGTCCCGCCCTCGCCCGGCGTCCTCGAGGTCCTGGATCGCGCGACCGCAGGTCGAGGATCTGCTGCTTGAGGCTCTCCTGCTGCGCCTGCAGGTCGAGCGCGGTCGGCGACCAGCGGCGTCCGCTCCTGGCTCGTGATCCGGATGCGCGGGCCCTCGGATGCGAGCTGGGCGGCGACCAGGAAGCCCAGCACGAGCAGGGCGACTCCCAGCGTGACCTGCCAGCTCGGGATGGCCCGGATGCGGGCCACGAGCGCGGTCACGGCGTCGGCCGGCGGCGGCGTGCGGCGACGAGCCCGATGGCGGCCACGCCGACGATGACGAGCACCACGATCGCGACCAGCACGGCGCGACGTCGCCGCCGGCGACGGATCGCCGCCGGCGTGTCGGCCCGGGCGTCGAGCCCCGGATGGCGCGCCGGCGACGGGGCCGCCGCGGCAGCGACGAGGTGCCGCGGACGGGGTCGCGACCGCCGGACCCAGCCCGGGCGGCGCCCGAGCCGCGCCGGCCGATGGGGCCGGGCCCGTCCAGCCCGCGGGCAGCGGGCCGGGCGGCGCCGGCTGCGGCCCGTACTGCTGCGGCGGCGGCGTGCGCCGAGCTCGGCCAGCCAGCCCGCCTGGAAGGCGGCCAGGTCCTCGCCCAGCGCCTGCGTGAACGCCTCGTCATCGGTCAGGCCGTCCTTGTACGCCTTGACCAGGCTGACCAGCGCATCCTGGCCGTCGGTGCGCACCAGGTAGTCGATCGCCGACACGGACTCCGCGTAGGCGAGCGAGGTCGGTCCGGGCTCGGTCGGGAACTGGCCCGGTCAGCGCGCTCAGCGGCATCAGGTCGCCGCTGGCGACGGCATCCGCCACCATGCGTCCGGTCGCGTGGGCCGTAGCCCTCGGACAGGTAGACCGCCAGCCCCTCGTTCAGCCAGCGCGGCGGGAAGCGGTACGGGTTGCTGACGGCGGTGTCGAACACCAGGTGGACGAGCTCGTGCGGGATGACCGATGCCCACCCACGGCTCGTTGATCTCGTCGGGCGTGATCAGCGCGAACAGGGTGCGGATGTCCGCGTGCGCCTGCGCCGCCCACGTTCTCCCGGGTGCCCGGGCCGAGCGCGTCGCGGAACGACGGTGTCGTCGGCGTAGATGAAGAAGTCGACCGGCTCGGTCTCGGTCACGCCGAGCAGGCTCGACGTGTCCGTGATCGCCTGCTCGCCGATCGCGAGCGCCTTCTGCGCGAACGCCTCGCTGCCGTCGTACCAGTGCACCGTCACGATGTCGCCCTTCACGGTCCGCCAGTCGTGGGTCGTGTCCTGGTAGTGGACGTCGAGCGCGTCGCTGGTCACGGGCTCGATGCGCCGGTGCGGATAGGCGGCCCAGGTAGCCTGGAACGGCGTGTTGGGCACCAGGTGCCCGCGCCCGGTGAGGTCGAGCGGGTAGTGCAGGGTCCGGCGGCCGGTACCACCGGCGAGCGTCGACGCTGACGATGAACGGCCCGATCGTGTCCGGGAAGCGCAGCCACAGCTCGACCCGCTCGAGCGGCTGCGGACGCCGTCATGTCGACCGTGAACTCGATCGCCTGGTCGTACTGGCGCGTCGTACGCCGGCGGCCCGAAGGTGACCGACGCGGCGCGCGCCGGCGGCGACGGCCATGCCGCGAGCGAGCGAGAACAGCAGAGCGTGAGCAGGCTGACCGCGGCCGGCGCGGTGCATCGGCCGTCGGCCGGCTCATTGCCCGCCGCCCCAGGCGAGTCCGGCCAGGCGCAGGATCCCGAGCCCGTTCTGGCTCGCGCCCAGCAGCCCGTCGCGCACCAGCGAGAACGAGGTGCCGTAGCTGACCGGCACCACGGGAACCTCGTCGCGCACGATGGCCATCGCGCGCGCGTAGGCGGCGGTCGCGTCCGCCGGGTCGGCGCCGAGGTGGCATCGGCGATCGCGGCGTCGAACGGCCGGTGACGACCAGCCGCCCTGGTTGGCGGTCGAGCCCGTCCCGAGCAGGACGCCCAGGAAGTCGTTGGGACCCGGGTAGTCGGCCACCCAGGACAGGCTCCAAAGCTGCGGCGGGTCGGTGGCCAGACGCGCCTGGTACGCGTCGAAGTCCATCGTCGCGTACGCGATCGTCCACGCCCAGGTTCTCCTGGAGCATGGCCACGATCGCGTCGTCGTACCCGCCGCCGCTGGCGATGAACGAGATCGGCCCGAGCGCCGATCCGTCGGCGTAGCCCGCCTCGGCCAGGAGCTGTCGCGCGCCGGCCGGATCGAAGGGCGGCAGGTAGTCGCCCCCGGGCGCGCCGGGCATGCCCGCAGGGACGAGGCCGGTCGCCGGCACCGACGAGCCCGGCTCGTCGAGCTGGGCGAGGCGTCGCCAGTCGACGGCCTTCGCGAACGCCTGGCGGACGCGGGCGTCGTCGAACGGTGGGCGCGTGCGTGTCGAACCCGTAGTAGGTCACCGACAGCGACGGGTCGCTGCGGAGCGACGGGCCCAGCGTCCGGTCGTAGGCGATCCATCCGGCGTCGACGAAGCCGATCGGGGTCACGTCCACCTCGCCCGCCACGAACGCGTCGACGGGGCTCTGCGCCCCGGAGGGTGGTCAGCATCCGGACCGTCCCGATGGCCGGTCTCCGGCCCAGTAGTGCGGGTTGGCCGTGAGCACGAACGCGTCCGCGGTCGACCTGCGACAGGACGTAGCCGCCGCTGCCCACGAAGGTTGCCGGGTCGGGTTGGATCTCGCCGTCGCCGACGCCGAGGGCGGCACGACCGCGAACGGCGCGCTGGACACGATCGCCGGCAGGTCACCCCCGCCCCGCTCGAGGTCGACGACGACGCGCCGGTCGCCGTCGGCCGGACGCCCAGCGTCGTCACGTCCGTCGACCGGCCGCTCAGCAGGTCGCGGGCGCCGACGACGTCGGCGATCAGCGACGCGAGCGGCGACGGGTTGCCCGGGCGCGAACAGGCGGCGCCAGCTGTGGACGACGTCGGCGGCCGTGAGCGGCGACCCGTCGCTGAACGTGAGCCCGTCGCGCAGGGTGAACACGACGCGGGTGCCGTCGTTCTCGATCGACCACGACTCGGCGAGGGCCGGCCGGATCGTCAGCGAGGCATCGACGGCGGTCAGCGACTCGTACAGCTGGCTGACGTAGGAGGCGCTGCCCAGGTCGCCGTGATGGGCGGGATCGATCGACGCCGGGGCGCCGGCGAGGATGGTGACCGGTCGGCCGAGGCTGCGGTCCGCGCCCCGGCCGGGCGCGCGGCTCGACCGGCCGAGCCAGCTGCGCCGGCAAGGCGGACCACCATCGCGACCACGACCAGAGGACCGCGACCAGCGCGACCGGCGGCTGGCGAAGTCCGCGAAGGCGGGGCGTCCGGCCCCGGCCGGGGACCGCCGGCTGCGGGCCAGGCGGGAGTCGGGCTCCGGCATCGCGCCCGTGGCCGGGCGGCGGTGGCGGTGGACCCGGCGGCGCTGCCGGCGGGGGTGCGGCGGCGGTGGCGGGCCGGGCGGCGATCGGCGGGACCGGGTCTCGCTCAGGTCAGCCTCCACCATGCCCCTTCGGGCAGCGACGGGTCCGGCCGCAGCCGTCGATGACCCGCTCCACCGGGAACGGGCGTGCGAGGTCGCGCCGACCACGCGTACGCGGTTCCGGAGAACCCGGCCAACAGGGCCACGATGCAAACCCAACGACGCACGCCGGGAGTATACGGTCGCGGGCGCGAAGGGCCCGTGGGGGCCGGGCCGGCTCGCGGTCCGGCTCGCGGTGGGCAGCGGTCGGGCAGCAGAAAGAGGCCTCGCCGTGCCACACCGCCGGGGGAACGATGCAATCCGCGAGGCCTCTGCCAAGAGAACGACGGCTCGCACGTTTCGTTATGGGCTGGCGGAGCCGTCCGGTGACCCGTTGTGGACGAGCAGGTCGCGCCGGGTGGCGAAACGCTTGAGCACCCGGTAGAAGTTGCGCCTGGCGAGCCGCCGGACGTCGTCGTCCGCACCGGCGGGACCGGCATCACGACGCTCATGGCGGACCACGGGCACCCCGCTCAGCCGGACCGCGCGACGCGGGCGCGCGCCCGGTTCGTCGTCCTTCGGGTCCCGGAGGACGAGGCTCCACCAGCACGTCCAGGTGGTGCCGCAGCGCGAAACGCTCGTCGAGCGGCCCCCGGCCCACGAAGTCCGAGCGACGGAACGCGAGCGCGTCGGCCTCGATGGCAACCGCGTCCGTGGCGCCCTCGGGCGGCGCCTCGAACCGCCGCAGGTCGGGCGACACCAGGCCGAACGGCCCGGCGACCGCCACCGTCGGGTCGGCCAGCGCCTCGACCATCGCGGACACCAGGTCGCCTCCGGGCTCGACGCCCGGGTCGAGCAGGATGACCACGGGCGCCGCCGCGCGCCGGATCCCGGCGTTGACCGCCGCCGCCCAGCCCAGGCGCGCGCTGCGTCCAGACGACCTCGGTGCTGACCCCGGGTGCGCCCGGGTCGACGGCGTCGAGCTCGGCGAGACGACCCGCCTGCGCGTCGGACGGATCGTTGGCCACCACGATCAGCTGGGTGCCGTCGGGCGAATGGTCCACCAGGGCGCGCAGCGCCCGGGCGAGATCCGCCGGCCGGTCGGTGGCCACCAGAACCACCGAGGCGACCCCGATCGGCGCCTCGTCCAGGCGCGACGGCACGGACCGGCTGGACCCGTGGCGGACCACGGCCCCCTCGACGACATCGGCGGCGCCGAGGGCTCCAGGTCATACAGCGTCCCGGCGTCGATCACCCGCCAGCCGGCGCCCTCGATCCGGGACCTCAGGTCGTCGGCGGTCGCCCAGTCGCGGGCGCGCCTCGCGGCCGCGCGAGCCTCGGCGAGCGCCTGGATGCCGGCCGGGATCTCGATGCGCGCCATGGATCCGAGGATACCCGGGGTGCCGTCGGCCGGGTCCGGATGCGCTCCCCCAGGGTCCCGCCGGACCGGGAATCGCCCGTCCCCGACCTCAACGGCCCGGTCGCTGAGGCCCCCGCTGCCCTACCAACGGCCTGCCGGAAGAGAGCCATTTGGGCGGCAACGCTACCCTTGGGCCGGGAGCAACGTTGATCCCATCAGAAGTGACCCCGCAGCTGAGGGCCGCCGGTGGTGTTCGCCGGACGGAGGGGTCGGAGGCAAGTGATCATGGAGATCAAGGGCAAGGTCCATCAAGCCGGCCTGGCGCTGTTCCGGGTGCTGGTCGGTGTCATCTTCCTGTGGGCCGGGCTGGAGAAGCTGCTCGGGCCTGAGCCGTTCAGCGCGAGCGGCTTCCTCGCGCACGCCACGTCGGGCTCGCTCGGCTGGCCGTTCGTGACCGGGACCCCTGCGGACGGGACGGTGTTCAACCCGACGCATGACTTCTGGGTCAGCCTGTCCCAGAACGCGGGCCTGATGTCGATCGTCAACTTCCTCGTCGTCGCCGGCGAGATCGGGATCGGGATCGCGCTGCATCCTGGGCCTGTTCACCCGCTTCGCGGGCGCCATGGGCACGCTGATGATGCTGCTGTTCTTCTTTGCCGCATGGGACTTCACCAACGGCATCGTCAACCAGCACCTCACCTACGCGCTGGTGTGCGCCACCCTGACCGGCCTCGGCGCCGGGCGCTACTACGGTCTCGACGGCGTCCTCGCAGAGCGCGTGACCCCGGCGATCCGCCAGTACCTGATGTCGGGCGAACCGGCACCCGTCGCCGCCTGAGAGCCTGTGGAATCAATCCCGCCAGGTAAATCAATCGCCGGGCGGGATACCCCGGTCGTCGCGCCTGCCTACTCTGGGTCCATGGACGAGCTGTTCGACCTCCCGCCCACGGATGCCCAGCCGAAGGAGGAGGGCCGCGGCAAGCCACGGCTCCAGCGGCCCAACCGGGGTCAGGTGATGCTCCGCCCCGTCGATCTCGAGAGCCTGCTGCCCGCCGACCACCGGGCCCGCGCGGTGTGGGCGTTCGTCGAGGGCCTCGACCTCGTCGCGTTCCACGACCGGATCCGGGCGGTCGAGGGTCATTCCGGTCGACCGCCGATCGACCCCGCGATCCTGGTCGCGCTCTGGCTGTACGCGACCCTCGAGGGGGTTGGCTCGGCCCGGGCCCTCGACCGGCTGTGCGACGAGCACGACGCGTACCGCTGGCTGGCGGGCGGGGTCGGAGTCAACTATCACACCCTGGCCGACTTCCGGGTCGACCACGGGGACCTGCTCGACGCACTGCTCGTCCAGTCGGTCGCGGCGCTCATGACGAGGGGCGAGGTGACCCTCGCCCGGGTCGCCCACGACGGCGTCCGGGTGCGCGCCTCCGCCGGTGCCGGCAGCTATCGCGGCAAGGGCGGCCTGCGCCGGGCCCTGGCCGAGGCCGCCACCCAGGTGAAGCGCCTGCGCGCCGAGCTCGACGACGACCCGGGAGCGACCACCAGGCGCCAGCAGGCCGCGCGGGAGCGAGCGGCTCGGGAGCGCGAGGAGCGGGTGAAGGCCGCGCTCGAGGTGCTGCCCGAGCTCGAGGACATCAAGCGCCGCAACGGCGACGACCCGGAGTCCGCCCGCGCGTCGACGACCGATGCCGAGGCGCGCGTCATGCGCATGGGCGACGGCGGCTGGCGCCCGGCGTACAACGGCCAGCTCACGACCGACGTCGCGAGCGGGCTCGTGTGCGGGGTGTCGGTCACCAACCGGGGATCCGACCAGGGCGAGCTCGGGCACGCCGTCCGGCGCCTGGAACGCTCGTTCGGGGTCTGCCCCGCCGAGGCGCTCGCCGACGGCGGCTATGTCGCCCTGCCCGACATCGAGGCGCTCGAGACCTCGGGTACCGCGGTGTACGCGCCGCCCACGGCGAGGCGGCCCCGCAAGGAGCCCCGCGACCGGCGCGGACGCGGACCGGGGGTCGATGCCTGGCGGGCCCGGATGGGTACCGAGGATGCGCAGCAGATCTACCGCGAGCGGGCGGCCAGCGCCGAGTGGGTCAACGCTCAGGCCCGCAACCGAGGCCTCCAGCGACTGCCGGTACGAGGGCTCGAGAAGGTCCGCTCGGTGCTCCTCTGGTTCGCCCTCGCCCACAACCTCGAGCGAACCGTCGCGATCCGGGCCGGAGCCGCCGGATGACGGCGGACCTGATCCCGGCCAAGGCCGAGAACGGCCCTCCGGTCGCCCCACACCACCTGTCCGGCCCTGCGTTTAGCTTCCACTGACCCCTCTTGGAGCCACCGATGCCGCTCATCACGTCCAACAGCCACACGGCCGCTCGCGGCGAGCGGTTCGTTCACGGCCTCTGAGCCCCGCGCCGTCGACCGACGGCCGGCCCGAACACGTCCTGAACCGGCGGGCGTCCCCCCGCCGGTTCGCCGCGTCCGGGACCGACCAGCCCATCGCCTCTCGCGCTGGTACGGTGGGGCCATGAGCGCGATCACCCGGCCCGTGCCGTCGACGGCCAACGCGCGGCATCGCTGGCTGCCGCGCGAGCACGGCGGCTGGGCGATGCTCGCGCTGCCGCTGCTGCTGGGCGTCGCGGCGAGCCGGCTCGATCCGTGGCAGGCCGTGCTCGCGGTCGCGGCGGTGAGCGGGTACCTCGCCTCGAGCACGGTCCAGGCCTGGTCCCGGGCACGCCGGCCACGGGCCTACTGGCTTCCGATCGCGGTATGGAGCGGTGTCCTCGGCGCGCTCGGCCTGCTGCTGGTGGTTGTCTTCCCGGTCCTGCTGCTGGGCGCGGCGGTCGTGGTGCCATCGGCCGCGCTGGTGCTGTCCGGTGCGCGCCCGGGGGCTCGACGCGACCTGGTCAACAGCCTGGGCCAGGTCGCCCAGGCGCTGGTGCTGGTCCCGGCCGCGGCCGTCGTCTCGAGCGCCTTCGACCCCGAGCGGGTCGCGGTCGCCACCCTCGTCGCCGGGGGCTACCTGGTGGGCAGCGTGCTGGTCGTCCGAAGCGTGCTCCGGGAGCGCGGGAACGTGGCGTTCGCGGCGCTCTCGGTCGGGTTCCACGGCGCGCTCGTCGTCCTCGCCGCTGCCACGCTCCCGGCCGGCTACGCGGCCGTGGCCGGCGGGCTGCTGCTGCGCGCGATCGCGCTGCCCGTGCTCCAGCGACGATGGTCGGGCGGGCCGCATCCCCTGCGCCCGATCCATGCCGGGATCGTGGAGATCGTGTCCTCGCTGGCCGTGGTCGCGGTGTCGTTCGCGATGTCCCGCTGATCGGGTCGGCGGATGGGCGACCGGACGCCGGCCGGACGCCGGCTCGCCCCCGGGGCCGCTGGTCAGCGGCGTCCGGCCCCCATGAGGTCCAGCGAGCTGTCGGTGACCAGCCCGAGCACGAGGTGACCCACGAGCCCCCGCCAGTGCGTCGCGACCGGATAGGCATCCGCGGGTCCGGCCAGCCCCAGCGCCGTGTTGGCGAACTCGTCGTTGATCGCCCACAGGGCGAGGCCATAGCCGATCCCCCGGGCCCCGCCCAGCCACGGGACGCGCGGCCGAAGCACCCCGTAGATCGCGCCCGGCGCGATCCCCAGGCCGTAGCGGACGGCCGCGGTCGCCCTGGCCCGGCCGACGGCGTCCACCGGAACGCCCATGCGCTCCATGCGCCGGACGAGATTGTCGACCGCCGGCCGTCCGTTGGGCCGGGCGGCGCGTTCGCGCGCCTTGTCGGCCCCTGATTCGTTGGCCAGCATGGCCGTCGTCGTGAGGCCCATGACCCAGGTCGCGACCGCGCCGGCGATCACGCCGCGCGTCGCGTCGAGCGGCCAGGACGCGTTCGTCCGGTTGCGTTCGGTGTTGCTCATGACCCAACGATCCCACTGACCCACTGCAGCCCGGTGGTCGTGCCCCAGGACCCGGTTGCAGGTTCGTGCCAACCCTGCAATACGCTTGTGACGCCGCCGGCGACCCTGGATCGCCGGCGATGCGCGGCGCCCCCGATCATCGAACCATGTCCCGTGCCTGCCACCGCGATCCTCGCCTCCCGGCACCCGTCCTGCTCCCGGTTCGTGGTCCGCGAGGTGGCCACGCTCGCCGATGACGGCCCGGGTCGCCCACGGCGCCCCCGCCGCAAAGGGCCCCGCAGCGAACGGTGACGGCCGGCCGGCGGAGCTGCCCATCACGGGGGTCCGGGCGTCGGCGTTCACCGTCCCGACCGACGCGCCCGAGTCCGATGGCACCCTGCAATGGGATCGCACCACGCTGGTGGTCGTCCAGGTGGATGCGGCCGGAACGACCGGCCTGGGCTACAGCTACGCCGACGCGGGTGCGGCCCGGCTGGCCGCGAGCGTCCTCGCGCCCTCGATCGTGGGCATCGATGCCCGCGACATCCCGAGCGCGTGGGCCGCGATGGTGGCCCGCGTCCGCAACATCGGCCGGCCAGGGTCTGGCGGCCGACCGCCATCTCCGCCGTCGACAACGCGCTGTGGGACCTCAAGGGGCGCCTGGTCGGGCTGTCCGTGGCCGGCTCATCGGCCTGCGCCCGCGAGACGGTCCCGGCCTACGGCAGCGGGGGGTTCACCTCGTACAGCGACCTGCGACTCGCCCGGCAGCTGGGCGGCTGGGCCGCACGACGGGTTCGGGGCCGTCAAGCTCAAGATCGGGCGCGACCCCGGCGCCGATCCTCGCCGGGTCGCGGTCGCCCGCCAGGCGATCGGTCCCGATGTCGAGCTGTTCGTCGACGCCAACGGCGCCTTCGACCGCAGCGGGGCCCTGGGCGCGGCGGCATGGCTGGCGGAGCGCGGCGTCCGCTGGTTCGAGGAGCCGGTGAGCTCCGACGACGTCGAGGGGCTGCGGCTGGTCCGCGACCGCGCGCCGGGCGGGATGGCGGTCGCCGCCGGCGAGTACGGCTGGGACGCGGTTCGACGTTCCGGCGCCTGCTCGAGGCGGGCGCCGTGGACGTGCTCCAGGCCGACGCGACCCGCTGCCTCGGATCGACGGGCTTCCTCGCGGCCGCCGCCCTGTGCGAGGCGCATGCCGTGCCGCTGTCCACGCACTGCGCACCGGCGCTCCACGCGCAGCTCGCCTGCGCCGCCCGCCCGGTGGTCCACGTCGAGTGGTTCCACGACCACGTCCGCCTCGAGCGGATGGCCTTCGACGGGCGCGACCGACGCCGTCGACGGCCGGCTGGCGCCGCGACCGATGCGCCCGGCTTCGGCCTCGACCTGCGCGGACCGACCCGGAGCGGCTATCTCGAATGGCGATCCGCATGACCACGACGACCCGCCGGACCTGGCGCGCCCCGTTCGTCGACGTCCAGCCGCGAACGCAACGCGCCGCGGCGGCGGATCACGGTCCCGCCGGGCGCACGTCGGTCCGCGGACCGTCCGACGCGGAGCGCCTCGTGGTGGACCTGCTCAACGCGGTGCGCGGCGAGGTGCGGTTCGACGCCGGCACGCGGGCCATGTACAGCACCGACGCGTCCAACTACCGCCAGGTCCCGATCGGGGTGGTGGTCCCGCGCGACACCGACGACGTGGTCGCCGCGATCGAGGTCTGCCGCCACCATGACGTGCCGGTCGTGTCGCGCGGCGGCGGGACGAGCCTGGCGGGCCAGACGTGCAACGTCGCGGTCGTGCTCGACCACTCCAAGTACCACAACCAGCTGCTCGAGCTCGACCCGGAGGCGCGAACGGCGCGCGTCCGGCCGGGCATCGTGCTCGACGAGCTGCGCGACGCGGCGGAGACGCACGGGCTCACCTTCGGGCCCGACCCCGCGACGCACACCACTGCACGCTGGGCGGGATGATCGGCAACAACTCCTGCGGCGTGCACTCGGTGATGGCCGGCAAGACCGAGGACAACGTGCTCGGCCTCGAGGTGCTGGCCTACGACGGCACCCGCCTCCGGGTCGGGCCCACCGGCGACGAGGAGCTGATCCGGCCGCGGCCCTGCCCGGGCGGGCGGGCGAGCTCTACCGCGGCATGCGCGAGATCCGCGACACCTACGCCCGGGAGATCCGGTCGCGCTTCCCGGACATCCCCCGGCGGGTCTCCGGCTACAACCTCCCGTCGCTCCTCCCGGAGCACGGCTTCGACGTGGCGCGCGCCCTGGTGGGCTCGGAGTCGACCCTCGTCACGGTGCTCGAGGCGACCCTCCGGCTGGTTCCCAGCCCGCCGGGTCGGACGCTCGTCGTGGTCGGCTACCCGGACGTGTTCGCGGCCGCGGACGACGTCCCCAACGTCATGCAGTCGGGCTGCATCGCCTGCGAGGGGATGGACGACAAGCTGGTCCGCGACATCCGGTCGCGGGGCATCCACCCCGACGCGCTGTCAATGCTGCCGGAGGGCCGCGGGTTCCTGCTGGTCGAGTTCGGCGGCGACGATCGCGGCCAGTCCGACGAACGGGCGCGCGAGTTCATGGACGCGCTCCGGGACCGGCACCCCGACGCGCGCCCGAAGATGTACGACGACCCGGCCGACGAGCGCAAGCTGTGGAAGGTCCGCGAGTCGGGGCTGGGCGCCACGGCGATGGTCCCGGGCAAGCCCACCACCGGGCCCGGCTGGGAGGACTCCGCCGTGCCGCCCGAGCGGCTGGGCGAATACCTGCGCTCGCTGCGGCAAGCTGTGGCACCGGTACGGCTACGACGCCGACATGTACGGCCACTTCGGCCAGGGCGTGCTTCACTGCCGGATCGACTTCGACCTCGTCACGGCGGACGGCCTGGAGCAGTTCCGGCGCTACCTCGACGACGCCGCCGACCTGTGCGTGGGCATGGGCGGCTCGCTGTCAGGCGAGCACGGCGACGGCCAGGCGCGCGGCGAGCTGCTGCCGCGCATGTTCGGTGAGCGGATCGTGACCGCGTTCGAGGCGCTCAAGGACCTGTGGGACCCGGCCGGGCGCATGAACCCGGGCAAGGTCGTGCGGCCCAACCCGATCCTGGCCGACCTGCGCCTGGGCACCGACTACTCGTCGTCCCGGCCCCGGACCTGGTTCCGCTATCCGGAGGACGATGGGGAGTTCGGCCACGCGGCGCTCCGGTGCGTCGGGGTCGGCGAGTGCCGGCGGCACGAGGGTGGCGTGATGTGCCCCAGCTACATGGTGACCCGCGAGGAGCGTCACTCCACCCGCGGCCGGGCGCGGCTGCTGTTCGAGCTCGTCAACGGCGAGGAGCTCGAGGGCGGCTGGCGCAACCAGGACGTGGCCGAGGCGCTCGACCTGTGCCTCGCCTGCAAGGGCTGCAAGGGCGATTGCCCGGTCAACGTCGACATGGCCACCTACAAGGCGGAGTTCCGTGCCCACCACTACGCCGGGCGGCTGCGGCCCAGGGCCGCCTACGCGATGGGTCTCATCCACTGGTGGGCGAAGCTGGCGTCGCGCGCGCCGCGCCTGGTCAACGCGGCGGGCCGGGCGCCGGTGCTGGGCTCGCTCACGAAGGCGCTGGGCGGGATCGCCCCCGAGCGCGAGCTGCCCGCGTTCGCCGACCGCACCTTCCGCTCCCGCTGGCGCGAGGAGGGCCGAGCCTGGACCGGCCAGGCGCGGGTCCAGGGCCCCGACGGGCCCGAGGGCCGGGCCGGCGACACCGTGGACAACCGCGTGATCCTGTGGGTCGACACGTTCACCGACCATTTCCACCCCGATGTCGCCAGCGCGGCCGTGCGGGTGCTCGAGGCGGCCGGCCGCGAGGTGCTCGTCCCCGAGGCGACCTTGTGCTGCGGCCGCCCCCTGTACGACTGGGGGTTCCTGGGCCAGGCCAAGCACCTGCTGCGCAACGTCCTGCGCGAGCTGCGCCCCGAGATCCGCGCCGGGATCCCGATCGTCGGCCTCGAGCCGTCGTGCGTCTCGGTGTTCCGCGACGAGGCACCCAACCTGCTCCACGGCAACCAGGACGCCCGACGGATCGCCGCCCAGACGCAGACGCTGACCGAGTTCCTCGCCAACCTGGACGGCTACCGCCCGCCCGCGATCCGTGGCCGAGCGCTCGTCCACGGGCACTGCCACCACCGCTCGGTCCTCGACTTCGAGGCCGAGCGGCGGGTGCTCGAGGCGACGGGTCTCGAGCTGGACGTGCCCGAGAGCGGCTGCTGCGGCATGGCCGGCGCGTTCGGCTTCGAGCGCGGTGAGCACTACCAGGTTTCGATCGCGGCCGGCGAGCGGGTGCTGCTGCCCGCGGTTCGTGCCGCCGACCGGGACACATACGTGGTCACCGGGGGGTTCAGCTGCCGCGAGCAGATCCGGCAGGCCACCGGCCACGAGGTCCTCCATCCCGCCCAGCTGCTGGCGCTGGGACTCGATGACGCCCGTGTCGGAGCGGAAGCCTGATGCACAGCCGGCAGCTCACCAGCGACGGCCCGACGCGCGTGTTCGCGGTGGTGTTCGAGCCGGGCGACGAGCCGGTCTCCGGTCTCGAGCGCTTCGCGCGCCACGAGCGCGTCGATGCGGCCCGGATCACCGCCGTGGGCGCGTTCGAGCGTGCCACCGTGGGCTGGTTCGACCTCGATGCCCGCGACTACCGCCGGATCGAGGTGACCGAGCAGGTCGAGCTGCTGTCGCTGGTGGGCGACATCACCCTCGCCGGCCTGACCGGCGAGGAGCCCCGGATCCATGCCCACGTGGTGCTCGGCCGGTCGACCGGCCAGGCGATCGGCGGCCACCTGCTCGAGGCGAGCGTCCGCCCCACGCTGGAGGTCCTCGTCACCGACACCCCGGCGGCGCTCCGCCGCCGCCACGACCCGGCCACCGGCCTCGCCCTGATCGACGTCGAGCGGTCCGGGCCCGACCCCGCCGGCGACATCCGCCACCCCAATCCAGAGGGAGGTTCCCATGGCCAAGACCGCAGCTGACGTGCTGATCGAGACCCTGATCGAGTGGGGCGTGGACGTCGTGTTCGGCCTGCCCGGCGACGGCATCAACGGGATCATGGAGTCCCTGCGCACGCACCAGGAGCAGATCCGCTTCGTCCAGGTTCGCCACGAGGAATCGGCCGCGTTCGCCGCAACCGCGTACGCGAAGCTCAGCGGCCGGCTGGGCGTGTGCCTGGCGACCTCGGGCCCGGGCGGCCTGCACCTGACCAACGGGCTGTACGACGCGAAGCTCGACGGCGCGCCCGTGCTCGCGATCACCGGCCACCACTTCAGCGACCTGATCGACACGGCGTCCCAGCAGGATGTCGACCTGACGCGCGTGTTCGAGGACGTCACCGTCTACAACACCCGGGTCATGAGCGGCGCCCACCTCCAGAACGTCGCACCGCTCGCGTGCCGCACGGCGATGGCCCGGCGAGGCGTGGCGCACCTGTGCTTCCCGACCGATCTCCAGGAGCAGCCCGCCGACGAGGGCCCACGGGCGAAGCGCGACCGGCCGGGGCACATGAGCACGGTCTACGCACGCCGCGGCCGCGCTGCCGGACGAGCAGGCGACTCGCCGGGCGGCCGACGTCCTCGACGCGGGCGAACGAGTCGCGATCCTGGCCGGCCGCGGGGGCGCTCGGCGCGCCGGGACGTGCTGGAGCGGATCGCCGACACGCTCGCGGCGCCGATCGTCAAGCCGCTGCTGGGCAAGGGCGTCGTGCCCGACGACAGCCCGTTCACCACGGGCTGGCATCGGCCTGCTCGGGACCAGGCCCTCGCAGGAGGCGCTCGAGGGCTGCGACACGCTGCTGATCGTGGGCAGCTCCTTCCCGTACATCGAGTTCTATCCCCAGCCCGGCCAGGCGCGGATCGTCCAGATCGACCTCGACCCCACCCGGATCGGCGCTGCGCTACCCGGTCGAGGTCGGGCCTGGTCGGCGACAGCCGACGAACGCTGCGAGGCGCTGCTGCCGCAGCTGCGCCGGCACGACGACCGGGCATTCCTGGCGAAGGCCCAGGACGGCATGAAGGACTGGTGGGCGCTGATGGACGAGCGGGCGTCGCGCAACGACGTGCCGATGAAGCCGCAGGTCGTCGCGCGCGGGCGTGAGCGAGGCGCTGCGCGGACGATGCCGATGGTGGTCTCGGACTCGGGCACCATCACCACCTGGTTCGCGCGCCACATCAAGGCTCGCGGCGGCCAGCTGTACTCGCTGTCGGGCAACCTGGCCACGATGGCCTGCGGGCTGCCCTACGCGATCGGTGCCCAGGTGGCGTTCCCCGACCGCCAGGTCGTGGCGTTCGTCGGCGACGGCGGCTTCAGCATGCTGATGGCCGACCTCGCGACCGCGGTGAAGTACGAGCTGCCGATCAAGGTCGTGGTGATCAAGAACGACTACCTGGGCCAGATCAAGTGGGAGCAGATGGTGTTCCTGGGCAACCCCGAGTACGGCGTCGAGCTGCAGCCGATCGACTTCGCCAAGTTCGCCGAGGCGTGCGGCGGCGACGCGGGGTCACGATCGAGGATCCCGAAGCGCTGCCGCGAGCAGCTCGCAGTCGGCGCTCAGCGCGCCCGGTCCGGTGCTGGTCGAGGCCGTGGTCGACCCGTTCGAGGCGCCGATGCCGGGCAAGGTCACCTTCGAGCAGGCCGCGAACTTCGCCAAGTCGCTCGCCCGTGGCGAGCCCGACCGGGCGGCGATCGCCGCCACGGCCGTCAGGGAACGCATCCGCGAGATGGTCTGAGCCCGGTGGGTGCCGACCCGCTGACGGCCATCGCGGTCATGTCGCTGCTGGTCGCCCTCGGCTGCGCCGCGCTGATCGTGCTCGACATGCTCGGCGCCGGCTACCGCCAGCCCATGGCGGTGATGGCCGTCGTGTGGCCCGTCACCGCGCTCTACCTCGGACCGATCGGGCTGTGGGCGTACTGGCGCTGGGGCCGGCCACGCAGCGAGCGGTGGCAGGCGCTTCACGGCGAAGCCCCCCGGCGCGGCCTCGCCACGTCGGTGGCGGTGGCGGCCAGCCACTGCGGCGCCGGCTGCACCCTGGGCGACATCGTGGGCGCATCGCTGGTGTTCCTGGCCGGTGTCGAGATCCTCGGCCTGGCGCTGTGGGCCGAGCTCGCCGCGGACTTCGCGCTGGCCTACACGCTGGGGATCGCGTTCCAGTACCTCACGATCGCGCCGATGCGTGGCCTCGGGCTCCGGCAGGGCCTCGTGGCCGCCTTGCGGGCGGACACGCTGTCGCTGGTGGCGTTCGAGGTCGGCATGTTCGGATGGATGGTCCTGCTGCGCCTGGCCGTGTTCGCCGGCGCGCCGCTCCAGCCCAACGAGCCGGCGTACTGGCTGATGATGCAGGTCGGGATGATCCTGGGGCTGCTCACCGCCTACCCCGCCAACTGGTGGCTGGTGACGCGCGGGCTCAAGGAGCGCATGTAGACCCGGACCGGCACGGGTTCAAGACATTCGCAAGGGGGCGGGCCTGGCCGTAGCGCGCCGGGCAGGCGGGCACCGCGAGGCTGGGACCGGTCAGGCGCGTCCGGCGGCGGCCGCGGCCGCGCCGGGCTCCCGACGCCGGGCTCGCGTCGCCTCCCAGGCTCGCCCCCGACCCTCGGTCGTCTCACCAGGAGGTCTTCCCATGAACAAGGTCGTCGTTGTCACCGGTGCCTCGGCGGGCGTCGGCCGGGCCACCGCGCGGGCGTTCGCCGAGCGTGGCGCGGACGTGGCGCTCATCGCCCGCGGCCAGGAGGGGCTCGAGCGGGCCGCGGCCGAGATCCGGGCGCTCGGGCACCGCGCGCTGGTGCTGCCGCTCGACGTGTCGGACGCCGACGCCGTCGACCAGGCTGCCGAGGCGACCGAGCAGGCGCTCGGTCCGATCGACGTCTGGGTCAACGACGCGATGCTCTCGGTGTTCTCGCCGGTCTCCCAGATGCGCCCCGACGAGTACCGGCGGGTGACCGAGGTGAGCTACCTGGGCTACGTGTACGGGACCCTCGCGGCGCTGCGGCGGATGCAGTCGCGCGACCGGGGCACGATCGTCCAGGTGGGCTCCGCGCTCGCCTATCGATCGATCCCCCTCCAGTCCGCCTACTGCGCCGCCAAGCACGCGATCGCCGGCTTCACCGACTCGCTGCGCACGGAGCTCCTCCACGACGGCAGCCAGGTGAGAGTCACCATGGTCAACCTGCCCGCCGTCAACACCCCGCAGTTCGGGTGGGTGCGCAGCCGGCTGCCGGGCCGCGCCCAGCCGGTGCCGCCGATCTTCCAGCCCGAGGTTGCGGCGCGCGCGATCGTGTTCGCCGCAGAGCACGGCCGCCGTGAGCTCCACGTCGGCCGCTCGACCTGGCAGGCCGTCTATGCCCAGAACTTCGTGCCCGGCCTGCTCGACCGCTACCTCGCCCGCACCGGGTACGCCGCGCAGCAGTCGGCCGACCCCGAGGATCCCAACCGCCCCGACAACCTGCACGCCCCGGTCGACGGGGACGTCGACCGTGGGGCGCACGGCCGGTTCGACGACACGGCCACGGCCTCCAGCCCGGCGCTGGCGATCGCGACCCATCCGGGCCTGGTCGCCTCGACCGTGGCCTGGGTCGCCGCCGGGTCGATGCTCGCGGCTGCCCTGATGGTGCGGCGCGCCCGGTCAAGCGACCCGGTCGCCGAGCGGGTGGACGCCGTGCGCGACGGGCTGGGGTCGATCCGCGACCGGGTGGCCTCGATCGGCCAGCCCACGGCGATCGACCGGCTGCGCGCGCACCTGCCGGATCTGCCGGACCTGCCCGAGCTCCCGGAGATCCCCGGTCTCCCGGGCGAGCCCACGGCGATCGACCGGCTCCGGGCACGCCTCCCGGATGGCCCCGCCGAGATGCTCGACGCGATCCGCAGCGCGTAGCCTCACCCGGTCGCTCGAGCGCCGCGAGCCCCGGCTCGGTCTACCCTGTCCGGGATGGGGTTCGAGGTCGCGCCCACGCCGCTGCGCCGGCGTGGGCTGCTGCCCGGCGCCATCGTGCTCGTGGCGGTCCTGGCCGTGATCGGCGTCGCGCTCGCCACGTCCACCGACCGGCCGCCCGCCCCATCCGGCTCCCCGGGCCCGCTGGCGGTCCGCGCCTCCGGCGGCCCGCCCACGCCGGCTGCCAGGACGGGCGAGGCCACCGACCGGACAGAGAGCGGCGCCGTGGTTCCCAGGCTGCCGCCGCCGGAGGCCATCGTGTGCCACGGCATCGACGCCATCAGCTGCGGCGAGGTGGCGAGGGCAGCGATTGCGCTCCTGTCTCCCGACGACGGGGTCGTGACCGCGATCGCCGCCTGGCCCACGATCCTGTGCAACGACGACCTCGACTGCCCGCGAGGGCGGCTGGTGGGCTACCGCCCGCTGGGCAGCGCCGTGGTGTCGGTCGCCTCGGGCGCGCAGGCGTGGGTCAACGTGCTGGAGCCGGCGCCCTATCCGGGCCGCGTCTGGGACCCGACGAGCACGGAGGCCTGGGTCCTCCGCTGGCTGCCCTGACCCCCGCTCCGCCGCGTGCCGGCGTCGCAACCCGGGTGTAACCGTTTGGGGGTGACCACCGCACCGGGCGTGATCCGCCGGCGGTCACGCTCCGTTCGTGCAACCCTCGAGGCGTATCCAACGGCGTCCGACGCCGCATCTCTCGTCACGCACCACGGGCGCCGCGCGCCGCAGGGCGATCGTGGCGCTTCGCGGGCTGCGCGGCGAGCAGCGCTCCCGCACCTCCGGCGTCGCCATGGCGCTGGGAGCGCTCGCCCTGTCGGTCGTCATCCTGGTTGCCGGGACCCTGGGAGCCGCGGGCGCCGTCAGCGTGGCGTCGATCCAGGCGCTGTCCGATGGGCTGCCCGATCCCGCCAAGCTCGACACCCTGACCTTCGACCAGCCGACGATCGTGTACGACCGGACCGGGACGGTCGTCCTGGGGCGGTTCGGCAACGAGCGCCGCACGGTCGTGCGCTACGCGGACATCCCGCGACTGGTGCTCGATGCGACCGTGGCCGCCGAGGATCGGTCCTTCTGGCACAACGACGGGTACGACGTGCAGGCGATGATCGCGGCCGGGGTGGAGACCGTGTCCGGCGATCCGCGCGGCGCATCGACCATCACCCAGCAGCTGGTGAGGGCGAGGCTGCTGCCGCAGGACCTGGTCGCTCCGGGCGCGAACGTCTACCTGCGCAAGGCGAAGGAGATCATCCAGGCGGCGCGGGTGACCGCGGCCAATCCCGGGCTGACCGGCAAGCAGCAGATCATCACCGCCTACCTGAACCAGATCTACTACGGCCACAACGCCTACGGCATCGCCGCGGCGGCCCGGGTCTACTTCGGGGTCGACGATCTCGCCGCGCTGACGCCCGCGCAGGCGGCGCTGCTCGCGGGCCTGCCCCAGTCGCCGTCCAGCCTCGACCCGTACCAGTTCGCCAGGACGGATGCCAGGGGTCGGCTCGTGGTCGCGCCCGGCTCGCCACCGGTACAACGCCGCAACTGGATCATCGCCAACCTCAACGAGGGTCGCTGGACCCACCTGACGCCGCGCCAGCTGGCGGCAGCCCTGTCCGAGCCGGTGATCCTGCGCGGCGACCAGCCGAGCGTGCTCAGGGCGCCCCACTTCACCTGGCAGGTCATGGCCCGGCTGCAGCAGATCCTGGGCTCCGACCAGGCGATCCGGACCGGCGGCTACCGGGTGATCACGACCCTCGACTGGCACGCGCAGCAGGCGGCCGAGCGCGATCTCGCCGGCGCACTCGTCGCGCCCAACCTCAAGCCCGCCGCCGGTCGCAGGCTGCTGCACAAGCTCGGCATCGGCGGCGCCGACCGGCGCTGGATGCAGGCGCTCCGGGGCAAGGACCTGCACAACGGGGCCCTGGTGGCGATCGACTACCGGACGGGCGACGTCCGCGCCTACGTGGGCAGCGCCGGCTACTACCGGGACGCGCTGCGCAGCCGCAAGTTCGAGCCCAAGTTCGACGCCGCGGGCGTCGGCAGCCGCCAGCCCGGCTCGGCGTTCAAGCCGATCCTGTATGCCACCGCCTTCGACCGGAAGGTCCTCACGCCGGGATCGCTGCTGCTCGACATCACCACCAGCTTCGCGCCGCACTGGGCGCCCCGGGACGCAGACCAGCTGGAGCGCGGCCCCGTCCTGGTGCGCCAGGCCCTGCAGATGTCGCTCAACGTGCCGGCGATCCGGGCCCTGCAGCGCGTGGGCAACCAGGCCGTGGCCAGGACGGCCGATCGCATGGGCCTCGCCTTCCGGGGCGGGAGCAAGGCATTCCTGGCGGCCGGGCTGGCCGGCGCGATCGGGACGGTCGAGGTGAAACCGCTGGACCTGACCTCCGCGTACGGCGCGATCGCCAACGGTGGGGTCCACGTCCCGCCCCGGGTGATCCTCGAGATCCGTGACAGCCGCGGGCAAACGGTGTGGAAGGCGCCCGAACCCGAGGGGACGCGCGCGATCTCGAGGCAGGCCGCCTACCTCGTGACCGACATCCTCGCCGGCAACACCGACCCCCACCAGAACCCGATCTGGGCAGCCAAGCTCGAGCTGCGCAACGGAGCCAGGCACCGGCGACGACCGGCCGCGGTCAAGACGGGCACCTCGAACGAGGCCCGCGACCTGTCGACGTACGGCTTCCTGCCGCCGCCCAGGGATCCCAAGGCGCCCGCCTGGGTGGTCGGGATCTGGATGGGCAACAGCGACGGCTCCGTGCCCCGGAGCCGCAAGCCGGCCACCTCGCTGACCGCCGCGGCGCCGCTGTGGCACCTGTTCATGGGCCAGGTCAGCCACGGTGATCCGGTCGCCACGTTCGGACGCCCGCACGGCATCGTCAAGGCGAAGGTCGATGCCTTCTCGGGCGGCAAGCCTGGCCCCTGGACGCGCTCCAGGACGACCGAGGTGTTCCAGGCGGGGACGCAGCCCGGCGCCAGGCACGAGGTCGACAAGGCCGGCCTGCTGTACAGCCGTGCCTGCGGGACGTGGGCCGTGAACCCGCTCAAGGCCGAGCTTGGACCGTCGTCCTGGAACGACGACGTGCGCAGCTGGATGCAGCGGGCCCGACGCGGGGTCGGCGTGGCCGGCAACCTGGGCAGTCGCACGGCGTACTTCTTCGGCCGCCGCTCATGGGGCGGGCCGATCGCCGGTCCCTGCCCCAAGCCCAAGCCCAAGCCGATCCCCCAGCCGACCCCGGCCCCGTCCGCCGGCCCGCCGGCGTCGCCGCCCCCGGGGCCGGGCGGACCGCCGGCCACGCCCTCGCCGACCCCCGCGCCCTAGGATCCCTGGCACGGCGCGCGGATCCCGGCGCGGGGCCCGCGGCGATTGCGAGGCAGTCGCAATGGATCGTCCGTGGCCGGTCACCGGCACCGCGAGAGCTCGTTGCTACGTTGCGGCAGGGGTTCAGGAACACGATCTCCGGACGTGACCTGGACGCCCGGACCCACCGCATCGACCGGACATCATCCGGAACCGATCGATCAACCGTAGAACGAGGTACCAGGAATGCGGAATGTCCTGTTCATCGCGATCCTTGCGCTGGCCGCGCTGGGGCTGGCTGCGTGTAGCAGCAACTCGGGCGGCAGCCCGTCGCTCGAGAGCCCGGGCGCCTCGGCGCTCCCGACCGTCTCGACCGCGCCGAGCACGTCGGCCGAGCCCAGCATGTCAGCCGCGCCGAGCAGCTCCACCGCCCCGTGCGCGTCGGCGAGCCCGCTCGTCCCGGCCAGCCCGGCCACGTCCGCGGCTCCGGGCATGTCGACGGAGCCCTGCGCCTCGGCCAGCCCGGGCGCGCTGCTTCCGTCGGCGTCGCCCGCCTCCTCCTAGCCAAGCCCCGTTGCCGGCGTCCGAAACGGACGCCGGCATGACCGTCCAGGAGGGCGACACGATGCCCAATGCCACGAGCGGGACCGGGACCCGCGAGGCCCGAGACCTCGACCTTCCCGTGATGCGCTTCGACCTCCAGCGCGAGATCGAGCTGCTGAGGACGGAGCCCGGCTGGGCCTCGTTCGGGCGGTCCGCGAAGACGCTGGCCAAGGCCCCGAGCTTCGGGGTCGTCCTGGCGCTCGTGCGGGCTGGCGTCGAGATCGGCAACGAGGACGCGGCCGCGCCGCTGTCGGTGCTCGTGCTGTCGGGCAGCGCGACCGCCCATCGCGAGGGATCCGCCGTGGCCGTGCCCGGTGGCCAGCTCGCCTGGTTCGACCATGACGCGTGGTCGCTCAGGGCCGACCGCGACAGCGTCCTGCTGCTCAGCATCACCCACCCCGACGCAGGCGCCGTTGGCTAGCGATCGCGGCGCATCTCCCGCGCCCGTCGCAACCGACCCCTACCCATGATCCAGACCCAGCCCGCCACCACGCCCGTCCCCGACCCCAGCCTTTCGCCCCACGACGTGCCGGATCCCGTCACGCCTCCGGTTGCCGTCCCCGCGCCCGCCGCCGACGCGACCCCGGTCGTGCTGCTCGAGCAGGCCAGCCACGCCTTCGCCGACGATGTCGGCGTGTTCGACGTCTCGCTCGCCGTCCCTCCGGCGACGATCCTGGGCGTCGTCGGCCCCTCGGGCGCCGGCAAGACGACGACGATCCGCCTGATCACCGGCGCGCTCGAGCCGACCGCCGGGCGCATCCAGGTCCTGGGTGAACAGCCCAGCCGCTTCAGCCGCGCGACCCGGGAACGGATCGGCTACCTGCCGCAGCAGTTCTCGCTGTATCCGGACCTGACCGCCCAGGAGAACGTCGACTTCGTTGCCAGCCTGTTCGGCATGCTCTACCCACGGCGCCGTCGCCGGGTGCGCGAGGCGCTCCGGCTGGTGGAGCTCGACGACGTGCGCAACCGGCGCGCCGGACGCCTGTCCGGCGGCCAGCAGCGCCGCCTGGACCTGGCCTGTGCGCTGGTGCATGAGCCCGACCTGCTCCTGCTCGACGAGCCGACGGCCGGGATCGACCCGATCCTGCGCCAGGCCATCTGGGCTGAGCTGCACCGGCTCAAGGGCGAAGGACGCACGATCCTGGTCACGACCCAGTACCTCACCGAGGCCGAGGCGTGCGACGCGGTCGCGCTGATCGCGCACGGCCGGCTGGCGGCCATCGGGGCGCCCGAGGCGCTCCGCCGCGAGGCCGCCGGCGGCGACGTCGTCGAGGGCCGCACCGAGCGCCCGTTCGACCCGGCCACCCTGATCGGCGAGGGGGGCATCCGGACGGCACGCAGCACGGGCCTCAGGACGTTCAAGGTGGGCGTCGACGACGCGGCACGCGTGATCCCGGTCCTGCCCGACCTGGTCGAGCAGCGCGGTGGTCAGCTCGTCGCGGCCCGCGAGGCGCGGCTCACCTTCGACGAGGTGTTCGCGACGCTCGTCGAGCGCTCGGCGCCGGAGCCGGAGGACGCCGCATGGCCCGCGGAGCCCGCGGAGTCCGCGGAGTCCCGGCCGTGAGGGACCTGCTGATCGGTGCCGCCAAGATCGTCTCGCGCCTGCTCGCGTTCATCGGCCGGGAGCAGGTGGAGGTCGTCCGCCGGCCCGGGGTCATCGCCTCGCTGGTGTTCGGCCCGTTCCTGGTCATGGCGGTGTTCGGGCTGGGCTACAGCGGCTACCGCAAGCCGCTGCCGACCCTGCTGGTGATCCCCGCCTCCTCGGGCCTGCCCACCGACGTGCAGACCTATCGCGACGTCGCGGGCCCCGGCCTCGACATCGTGGCGGTGGTGCCCGACGCCGCGAGCGCGGACCAGCGCCTCCGGGCGCAGGAGGTGGATGTGGTCGCCGTCGCTCCGCCCGACGCGCGCCAGCAGTTCGAGGCCGGCCGCCAGTCGGTGATCCAGGTCCACATCGACATCGCCGACCCGGTCCAAGCCGCCTACGCAGGGCTGATGGCGGACGGGTTCGCGAGCGCCGTCAACCGGGAGATCTTGCGGCGGGCCACGCAGCAGGCGGAGACCGATGCTGCCAACAAGGGCCTCCCGGACACGAACCGGATCCCACCCGAGGTCGTGGCCGCGCCGACCAGGGCCAAGATCGTCAACCTCGCCCCTGCCCAGCCGACGGTGGTCGGCTACTTCGGGCCTGCCGTGCTGGCGCTCATCCTGCAGCACATGGCGATCACCCTCATCGCGCTATCGGTCATCCGCGAGCGCACCAGCGGAGTGATCGAGCGGTTCCGGATCTCGCCCGTCTCGGCGTGGGAGATCGTCACGGGCAAGATCCTCGGGTTCGGCGCCCTGTGCGCCCTGATCGCGTTCGTCTCGATCGTGCTGCTCGTGGCCGGGCTGGGCGTGCCGCTGCTGGGCTCCCCTGCCCTGCTCGCGGGCGTGATAGCGCTGCTGATCGTCGCCTCGCTCGGCCTGGGGCTGCTGATCTCGATCGTGTCCGACTCCGAGCGCCAGGCCGTCCAGCTCGCCCTGCTCGTGCTCCTGGCCTCGGTGTTCTTCTCCGGCTTCGTGCTCCCGATCGAGGAGTTCGCGACACCGGTCCGCGTCGCCGCGTTCGCGATCCCGGTGACCGACGGCATGGGCCTCATCCAGGACGTGATGCTGCGCGGCGTCATTCGTGACCCGTGGCAGGTCACGGTGCTGGCCGGGATCGCGATCGTGCTCCTGCTGAGCTGCTGGCTCCTCCTCCGGCGTTCGATGGCCCGGGCCTGAGGCCGTCGGGTCCAGTGGGATCGTTATGCGCCTGATGCATCCGCGCTCCGCCTGTGATCCCGGTCAGAGATGAGGCCACGTACCGTACGCGTGTGGCGCGACGCACCTCCGACCGGGGTCGGATCGGTGCCCAACCGAACCATCGCTTCCAGCGCAGGGACGCTTGTGACGGGGCGTCCCTGCCCCTCCCACGAACCGCCGGATCCCCCTCCTCCGGCGGTTGGTGGGCGTCCGGCCCGGGTCACCAGGATTCGAACGCGCGGCGACGGCACCGACTGGGGCAAGATGTCACCGGTCGCCCGCGAGCTCGGACGGCCGGCACGGAGGGGCTCCGCATGACGGTCCGGGTGCTCGTCGCGTACGCCACCAAGCTCGGTTCCACCCGGGAGATCGCCGAGTTCATCGGAGACACGCTGCGTGACCGCGGGCTCGAGGTCGACGTCGCCCCGGCCCGCACGGTCACCGACCTCGCCCCGTACCAGGCCGTGGTGCTCGGCAGCGCCCTGTACGCCGCCCACTGGCAGCGTGAGGCCAACCGGTTCGTCCTCCGCCACACGCACGCGCTCCGGATGCGTCCCGTGTGGCTGTTCAGCAGCGGGCCCCTCGATCACTCGGCCGACGCGGGGGTCCTGCCGCCTGCCCCGTCCGTGGCGATCACGACGGACCCCATCGGCGCCCGCGACCACCGCACGTTCGGGGGTCGGCTGCGCGCGGACGCGCCCGGGATCGACAGCCGGATCCTGGCCACCCACCCGACCGGTGACTTCCGGGACTGGGACGCGATCCGGGCCTGGGCGCTGGGCATCGCCGCGGGCGTGACAGCGCTGCTGGTCGAGCCCGCCGGGCCGGCGATCGGCGAGCCGGTCAGCGACCCACCTGGATGATGCCGTTCCACAGCTGGTAATGGGACCGGTAGGTCTCCTGGTGGATGACCCTGCCGTTGCGGTCCCGGACCAGGCGGGTCACTGCGACGTCCATCCCGTCGGCGGGGTACTCGGTCTGCTCGCGCACGCCGTGCGGCAGCGTGCTCACGGTCACCGTGCTCGTGACCGCATGGCGGAGGTTGCTGACGGCGGGCCTGCTCAGGCTCACGGTCCGGCCGTCGGGGATGCCCCAGATCTCGTACCGCACCCAGCCGCGGCCCCCCGCCGTGTAGCGGTAGGTGCGGATCACGATCGGGTGCTTCATGTCGTTGGTGAACGTCATCGTGCGGGTTCCCGTGGACGAGATGGACACGGTCGCGTCGAGGCCCAGCGGGTAGCGGTTGATGTAGTACTGGTGGTTGGCGCGTGAGCCCATCCTGAGGCCGGCCCGCAGGGCGGCGTTGAACAGCGTCGTCGAGCTCGAGCACATCCCGCCGCCGAGGGCGCCCGTGGGATCGGTGTGGTCACCGGCGATGAAGCCGCCCGGCCCGAACCCGCGCGCGGTGGTCACCGGGCCCACCGCCCGCCACCACTCGAACGTCTGTCCCGGCTCGAGCACCGTGCCGTCGATGATCTTGGCCGGGAGCCAGATGTTGGCGCCGAAGAAGTTGTGGTCGCTGATCGGGAACCACGTCTTCCACGAGCCGAGGCGCTGCATGATCGGCGCCTTGGTGGCGGCCTCCTCGGTCGTGAGCTTGGGCTCCACCCTGGTGATCCTGGCCGACACGGGGGCCGCGGCTGCGCCGTTCACGCGGTCGGTCAGCGCCCGGGCGATCGCGGCAGCCGTCGCCGTCCGATCCAGCTCCCGCCCGTTCTTGCCGGCCGCCACGCCCACGATCCGGCGCCCGGACCGAAGGTAGGTGGCCGACACGGGGGGCAGCCGGACGCCCTTGGCCACCTTGGTCAGGGCCGACGGGATCGCGGCCAGGTTCACGACCGGACGGATCGAGCCGTCGGCCGCGTTCTCGAACCGGATCCAGCGGCGCACCGTGGCCGCCTTGATCGTCCACTTCCGGTCCTTGAACGCCACGACCACGCGACCCAGCATGCGGTCGGCGGCCGACTTCGCCACCAGTACCACGGCGTCGTCGCGGGCCGGCGGCACGGCCACGGCAGGGACGTCAACCACGACCTCGCGCGGCGCATCCGGGCTGCGAACGGCCGCCAGCGCCGTCGCCGCAGCCGCGGACGCATCGAATGTCCGGCCGGGCCGCGCGCCGATCACGTAGATCCGCGTCGAGCCCTTGATGACCTGCGCGTCCACGGGGGCCTGCTCGAGCCACCCGAGCGCGCGCGCGACCGCGGCGCTGAGCTGCTGCGGATCGAGCACGGCCGCGGGCTGGATTCGATCGCCCCACAGCGCGGTGCGCACCTCGCCCACGGCCCGCTCGAGCGGCGTCCCCGTGCGGCCGCGGGCCATCGCCAGGTCGGTCAGCGAGGCGACATCGGGCCGGCGCGAGAACTGCAGGTAGGCGACCGACACGTCGCCGGCCGGCGTGCGCAGGACGACACGCCCATCGGCCAGGCCCGCCAGCCCGGCACCCAGCGCGGCGCCCGCCTGCGCCCGATCGAGGCCGGAGAGCTCGACGTCGCCGACGTGCACGCCGGGCAGCACCCGCCCCTCGTACCCGGCATCCCAGGCGAGCAGGCCGCCCCCGGCGAGGGCGAGGCTGGCGACCAGGCCCACGATGAACCCCAGGACCAGGCGCGGCCACATGCGCCGTCGCGCCGCCGGCGCCTCGAGCGGCGTGCCGGCCGGTGGTACGAGGACCTCGTCTACGGTGGTCATGGCGCCACGCATCATGCCCGATCGAGCGCCGGATGTGACGTGCGAAATTCGGCCTACGCCCGGGTTGTTCGGCCCATGCTCGGGTTGTCGCGATCCCGGTCGTGCGTGGGTCATGCCGCACGAGGCGCACTTGCCCGGCGGGGGGCGCCCGGCCACAATCGGACTGATGACCGAGAGCGATCGGCGTGCCTTCGTGCCGCCCAGCGACCCGCGCCTAGACGGGGTGCTGACCGAGCTGCGGGCCTGCGAGCCGATCTTCCACCGCCCGGAGCTAGGCACGACGCGCGCCGCCTTCGAGGCCATGACGGCGCCCGACTACTGGGAGACCGGGGCGTCGGGGCGGCGCTATTCGCGCGAGGTCGTGTGGGCCGCGCTCGAGCTGCGCTACGCCGACCCGTCGTACTGGGACGGCGATGCCTGGTCGGCGGACGGGTTCGCCTGCCGCGAGATCGCGCCCGACACCTACCTGCTGACGTACACGCTCGACCAGGCTGGCCGGATCACCCGCCGGCTCACGGTCTGGCAGCGCGCCGGCTCCGGGTGGCGGGTCCTGTACCACCAGGGCACGATCGTGGAGGACGCCGCCGAGGACGCCTGACACGGTCAGCGAGGCTCGGCGCCCTGCGTCCGCAGCTCCTTGAGGTGGCGCTTCGCCTCCTCGGCCCGCTTGGTGTCGCCGGTGGAGAGGTAGGCCTCGTAGAGCTTGATCGCCTCGTCCCGGCGGCCGCCCAGCCGGCGCAGCGCCTGCGCCCTCGAGAACAGCAGGCCCGACCGATGGGTCAGCTCCCACGCCCGGGTGAGGTTGTCGTAGGCGTGCCCGAAATCGCCGGCCTCGTACTCGACGGTCGCCTTGTCGAACATCGCCTTCGCCGCCGCCGTGTCCTGTGCCTCGTCCCCGGTCGGCAGCGGGCCGCGCAGCTCGGCGATGCGGGCGGCGGCCTCCTCGCCGCGCGTCGCCTTGCCCGTGGCGAGGTACTGCTCGTACAGCGCGATCGCCTCCTTGTCGCGCCCGCCCAGCATCCGCAGCGCCTGGGCACGCGAGAACAGCAGGCCGGCTCGGCTGGTCAGCTCCCAGGCTTTGGTGAACTCGTCGTAGGCGTGCGCGTAGTCGCCCGCGTCGTACATCGCGGCGCCCCGGTTGAACACCTCGCGACCGGCCGCCGTGTCGACCGCCTCGTCGCCCGTCCTGGCCGGCCCGCGCAGCTCCGCGATGTGCTCGGTCGCCTCCGCGGCCCGCTCGGTGCCGCCCGCGGCCAGGTACTGCTCGTAGCACTGGATCGCGTCCGCGCGCCGGCCGCCGAGCTTGCGCAGGGCCTGGCCCTGCGAGAACAGGAGCCCCGGGCGAGGCGCCAGCTCGTGGGCGCGCACGAAGAAGTCGTAGGCATGGGCGAAGTCGCCCCGCTCGTACGCGGCGGCACCGCGGTTGAACACCTTCCGGGCCAGCACCGTCGAGTCGGTCGCCACCGGACCCGCATCGATGACCGCCCGCGTGCGGGGGCCGACCACCGCGTCCACGACGAGCGGCGGGTTGGCGCCCTGCAGCTCGCGCACGGCCCTGGCCGTGATGGGCCCGAAGATGCCGTCGACCTCGAGCGCCGTGGGCACGTCGCTGCGGTCGTTGAGGCTCGACTGGAGCTCCCGGACGTCATCGCCGGTCGACCCCTGCCGAAGGGTCCGACGCGTGCCGACCTCGCCCTCGCGCTGGAGCGAGCGGAGCATCTGGACGACCGCGGCGTTACCGGCAGCCTGCTGCAGGTCCAGCACGTACTGCGTGCGCGGCTCGACCAGACCCCGGCGCGACGCACCGTCGGGGGTCCCGCGCCGGGCGACCCCGGGACGCACCCCACGGCGCACGGCCAGCGCTGGCGCACTCATGGCCGGAGGATACTCCGCGGCCACCCTCGGTCGAGCAGGCCTCAGCCGGGGCGCACGCCCAGGGCCCGTCCGTCGTCAGGCTGATATACCGGCTCCCCTCCGTCGATCGGCGACGCATCGCCCTTGATGCCCGCCCAGTACTTCTCGTGACGCGCGAAGCCCCGCGCCGACGTGATGGGCTCAACGCTTCCGCAACCGAGGTGACCTCGCTGTACAGCGTCTGGAGCAGCGTGAGGCGGTCGGAAGCGCGCAGCCGCGCGTCGTCAGCCCATCACCACTCGCAGACGATGGCTGGCCCCATCGTCGACGAGCGGGATCGCCGTCTCGTCCGCCTCGAGGACGCGGCTGTCGAGCTCGCGCGACACCACGCCCCGGCTGACGCCGCTGGGGTTGTCCACGACGATCTCGTACCGCGCCGAGTGGTAACGGAGCTCGATCTCGAACCGCGGCCAGGCGCTCGGGATGCAGGGGTCGATCGAGAGGGTCGCTCCGCGCAGGCGGAACCCCAGGATCCACTCGAGCCCCGCCTGGTACATCCAGCCCGCCGACCCCGTGTACCAGGTCCACCCGCCGCGGCCGACGTGCGGCGGCACCGCGTACACGTCGCCGACCATGACGTACGGTTCGACCTTGTAGCGATGGACGCCGGCCCTGGTGCCGGCGTGGTTGATCGGGTTGAGGATCGAGAACAGCTCGCCGGCCTTGTCGCCCTCGCCGAGCGCGGCGTAGGCGATGACCGCCCACACCGCGCCGTGCGTGTACTGGCCCCCGTTCTCGCGGATTCCCGGCAGGTAGCCCTTCACGTAGCCGGGGTCGAGCGCCGAGTGGTCGAACGGCGGAGTGAACAGCAGGATGAGCCCGTCCTCGCGCCGCACCAGGTACTGCTCGACCGCCGCCATCGCCCGTGCCGCCCGGGCCGGGGCGGCGGCGCCCGACAGCACGGCCCACGACTGGGCGATGGAGTCGATGCGGCACTCGAGGTTCGACGCCGAGCCCAGCGGGCTGCCGTCGTCGAAGAACGCCCTCCGGTACCAGTCGCCGTCCCAACCGTCGCGTTCGAGCGCCTTGCCCAGCGCGGCCGCGTGCGATCGCCACGCCTTGGCCCGCGCCCGCTCGCCGCGTGACGCGGCAACGGGCGCGAAGCCGGCGAGGACGCCGTGGAGGAACCAGCCCAGCCAGACGCTCTCGCCGCGGCCGTCGCGTCCGACACGGTTCATGCCGTCGTTCCAGTCGCCCGACCCCATGAGCGGCAGCCCGTGCGCGCCGACCTCGAGGCTCCGCTCGATGGCCGCGACGCAGTGGTCGTACAGCGTGGCCGGCGCCGGCCCGCGGTCGGGCTGGAAGTACGCGTCGTCCTGGTCCGGCCGAAGCGGGGGTCCCTCGAGGTACGGGGCGAGCTCCTCGAGGACCGTCGTGTCGCCGGTGGCCGCGAGATAGCGGTCCACCGCGTACGGCAGCCACAGGCGGTCGTCGGAGATCCGCGTCCGAACGCCCCGGCCCCTCGGCGGGTGCCACCAGTGCTGGACGTCGCCCTCGGCGAACTGGCGGCCCGCGGCACGCAGGAGATGCTCCCGGGCGAGGTCTGGCCGGCTGCACAGCAGGGCGATGACGTCCTGCAGCTGGTCGCGGAACCCGTAGGCACCGCCGGCCTGGTAGAACCCCGTGCGCGCCCACAGGCGGCAGGCGAGCGTCTGGTAGGTGAGCCAGCCGTTGAGCATGATGTCCATGGAACGGTCGGGTGTTCGCACCTGGACCGTGCGCTGGATGTCGTCCCAATGGGTCGCGATGGCGCGCAGCGTCGCCGCGTGGTCCATCGTTCGCCCGCGCCGGATGAGGTCCGCGGCGGGCGTGGCGCCGTCGGTCTGGCCGAGCAGCACGAGAACCTCCGTCCGCGCTCCGGGCGCGAGCTCGAAGCTCGTCTGAAGGGCGGCGCAGGGATCCATGCCGGCCCCGGCGGCGCCGCGCAGCCGGTGCCCGCGATCGAGGCCCGCGGGTCGTTCCGGGGCGCCGTTGCGGCCGAGGAACTCCGTGCGGTCGGCGGTCCACGAAGCCTGGCGCCCGCCCAGGTCGAGGAAGGCGATCTGTCCACCATGCTCGATGTTCCACGGGTTGCGGACCATGATCGCCCCCGTCTCCGGGTCGAGCCACGTGATGATCCCGTGGGCGTTCGCGCCGCGCGAGGCGCCCAGCACCCATTCCGCGTACGCGGTCACCGAAAGCCGTCGGTGACGCCCGGACCGGTTCTCGATCGTCAGGACCGAGACCTTGAGCGACTCGTGAAGCGGGACCAGCTGGACGAGGTTAAGGTCGATCCCGTCGTGCAGGTGCTCAAACCGGCTGAAGCCGGCGGAGTGCCGCGCGACGTACGTCGAATTCGTCGAGCCGGATCGGCAGCGCCGTCGGGCCCCAGAGCTCGCCCGACTCGTCGTCGCGGACGTAGATCGCCTCGCTCACCGGGTCGCCGACGGGGTCGTTGGACCAGGGCGTGAGCTGGTTCTCGCGGCTGTTTCCGGCCCACGTGTAGCCCGACCCGGACTCAGAGACCTGGAACCCGAACGATGGGTTGGCCACGACGTTGATCCAGGGCGCCGGCGTGGACTGGCCGGGGCCGAGGATCGTCACGTAGGCGCGTCCGTCGTCGGCGAACCCGCCGAGCCCGTTGTCGAACTCGAGCTGGGGCCGCGGGACGGTCACCTCGCTCCGGGTCCGGTGGACCTCGGGCGGCGGGGCCGGGGAGACGCGCGCCGGCCGCTCGAGGCGGGTGACCTGGTCGGCGAGGCTGCCGCGACGGCTCAGCAGCACGGCCCGGGCGGCCGCCTGCAGCAGCGTGCGGTCCCCGGCGGACAGCTGGTCGCCGCGCACGATGTGCACGGCGCCGCGGCCGCGAACGGCGTCGCGGACGAGCGGCGACTGGCTCGCCCGGACGAGCCCCTGCAGCGCGTCGCCGAGGTCCTGAGCGTACGTCACGCCATGCTCATTGAGGATCACGAGGTCCACGTCGAGCAGCTTGAGGCGCCAATACTCGTGGGCGCGAAGGAGCTGCCGGACGATCGCAAGGTCCTCGATCTCATCGATCCGCACGAGGACGATGGGCAGGTCGCCCGAGATCCCGTGGGCCCACAGCCCCGGCGCGCCGCGCTCGTTGCGCGCCAGCAGCCCCGACTGCGGGCGAAGGGACGGGTCCGAGTACAGGATCCGGTTCGCCAGGCGCTGGAAGAGGTGCGCCTCGTCGGGCTCGATCCTGAGGTGGTGGAGCTGGACCTGCGCCTGGGTCCACGCGAGCGTCGCGGCCCGCTCGAACGTGCCGGACTCACGGTACTTGTCGGCAAGGTCCAGGACCTGCTCGCGCGACTCGGCAACGACCGTCGAGAAGATCACGTGGGCGATCGTCCCCGGCGCCAGCCGGACCCGACACCGGAGGCTGAACACCGGGTCGAGCACCGCGCCGACCGTGTTCGACAGGGGGCGGCCGTCGATCACCGAGGCCGGCGAGCGGACGGACCGGCCCCGCCCGATGAACCGGGCACGATCCGTCTCGTACTGGATCGACCCGCCGGCCTGCTCCTCGACCGCCGCGACGTGGGCGGCCCACACCCGCGGCTCGTCGGCGGAGCGCGGCCGGCGGGTGGCGAGGATGGCGCCGATGTCGGGCACGAACTCCGTCTGCACGAACAGGTTGGAGAAGGCGGGGTGGGCGAGGTCGGCCGCCTGCGGTGCGAGCACGATCTCCGCGTACGACGTCAGCTCGATCTCGCGCGGGCGCGAGCCGAGATTGGTCAGGGACACGCGGCGGATCTCGGCGTCGTGCTCGGTCGATACGACGATCGTCAGGACGCTCGCGATCGAGCCGTCCCGCCGGGAGAACTCGGCGTGATCCTCCGAGTAGGCGACCTCGTAGCTGTCGGCCTCGGCCCCGCTGGGCTGGTGCGCGGCCGACCACACGGCTCCGCTGGCCGTGTCTCGCAGGTACAGGTAGCTGCCCCAGGCGTCGCGCGTCGCGTCCTCGCGCCAGCGGGTCACGGCCAGGTCGCCCCAGCGGCTGTACCCGGACCCGGCAGCCGTGACCATCACCGCGTAGCGCCCGTTCGAGAGCAGGTGCGTGCGGGGGATCGCGTCGTGCGGCGACGTGAACCGACGGACGACCGGCGGCACGAGATCGCGCACGTCGGCAGCGCTCTTGACCTCCTCGGCGCGCGGTCGGGCAACCAGCACGTCGCGCGGCATCCGCTCCTGGAGCAGCAGCTCGGTCGCCTCGACGATCGGGTCGGAGTGGAAGCGGGTCACCATCGCGCCGTCGTTGAGGACGTTGCCGAGCGCGACGAGGGCCATCCCCTGGTGATGGGCCATGTAGCTGTGGACGATCGCGACCGTGGCCCCTTCCGGGAGCCGTCGAGGCGTGTAGTCCAGGGCCTCCCGAAACCCGTAGGGGCCGGCGGCACCGGCGTCGCGCAGGCGCTCGAAGTTCCGGACCGCCGCCTCGGGCCGGACGAGGGCGCCGAGCGCGGTCGCGTACGGGGCGATCACCAGGTCCTCGCTCAGGCCCCGCTTCAGGCCCAGCCCCGGGACGCCGAACCCGGCGTACTGGTAGGTCTGCCCGAGGTCGCGGGCGTTGAAGGCGGACTCCGAGATGCCCCACGGCACCCCGCGCTCTGCGGCGTAGCTCATCTGCCGGGCGACGACGAGCTCGCAGGTATGGCTGAGCAGGCTCCGGGCCGGTGCCCGCATCACGAGCCTGGGCATCAGGTACTCGAACATCGACCCCGACCAGGAGATGAGGGCAGACCCGCGGCCGACCGGTGTCAGCGCACGGCCCAGCCGGAACCAGTGGTCCGGGGCGACATCTCCCTTCGCGATCGCGAGGAAGCTCGTGAGCCGGGCCTCCGAGGCGAGCAGGTCGTAGTAGCTCGGGTCGAGCGACCCGTCTCGGGTCCGGAACCCGATCGAGAACAGCTTGCGCGTGGGGTCGAGCAGGAAGCCGAAGTCCATCTCGGCGAACAGCCGGCTGGCCTGGTCGGCGATCGACCCGAGGCGCTTGACCAGCGCGGCCGCGGCGGCCGAGGTGTCGCCGGCGGCGAGGTCCGACGGATCGGCGAGGTCCGACGGATCGGCGAGGTCCGACGGATCGGCGAGGTCCGACGGATCGGCGAGCTCGGCAATGGTCGGGAGGCCGGCTGTCGGCCGCCGCCGCCCGAGCAGCGAGAGATCCCGCTGGTGGCTCGTCGCCGCCAGCCAGGTGGCGTTCGCCCAGATCGCCAGCTCTTCGCCGGCGCCCTCGCCACGCTCCGCGGTCAGGACGCTGGCCACGTCCGCGAGGGTGCGCGCGCCGGCCACGATCGCGGTCAGGCGGCTCACCCAGTCGCCGGGCGTCACGGGAACCCCTTCGTCCGTGCTCGGGAACGCCCGCAGAGCGTCGTCCAGGTGGCGCCGGGTCAGCGTCTGACCCCGACGGTCGTCGCCGATCGTTCGGGCCGCCTCGCGGGCCAGCGCGATCGTGTCGCGGATTCCGGCCTCCGCGGCCGCGACCGGGAGCGGCTGGTTGACCATCAGGCGGCAGGCGTTCGACAGCGCCAGCAGGTGGCCGGCCAGGTTGCCGCTGTCGACCGACGAGACGTACGCGGGTTCGAGCCGCTGCAGGTCGCGGGTGTCGTACCAGTTGTAGAGATGCCCCCGGAACCGGTCCAGCGCGGTGATCGTCCCGAGCGTCTCCTCCAGTCGCTCCACCATCTCGAGCGTGCCGATCCAGCCGAGGTCCCGGGCCGTCACCGTCGCGAGCAGGTACAGCCCGATGTTCGTCGGGGACGTGCGGCGGGCGACCACGGGCACCGGGTCGTCCTGGAAGTTGTCGGGGGGCAGCCCGTGGTCGTCCGGTCCGATGAAGACCTCGAAGAATCGCCACGTCCGGCGGGCCGTCAGGCGGAGCGTGTCGCGGTCCGCGGCCGAGAGCCGGTCCGCGACGGACTCCGGCGGCGGAAGGCTGACCCATCGGGCGATGACGGGTGACAGCAGCCAGAGGGCGGCGAACGGCAGGGCGATCGACGCCATGTCCGGCTTCAGGGCGAGGACGAGCACGATGCTGGCCGCGGCGATCGCGACGCCGCCTGCCATCTGGCGGTAGAAGCCCGCGAGGTCGAGCACGTGGCCGGCCTTCGCCTGCGCGGCGGTCGTCCACTCTAGGAGCCGGCGGCGCGTGACGAGCAGCCGAGCCAGGGTCCGCGCGATCGCATCGGCCATCAGCCAAGCCTGGTGGGCGAGGAACGCCAGGCCGAGCCCGACGTGCACGGCCGCCTGCGCGACGTCCGCGGCGACGGCCGCAGCATGGCTGCGCTTCGAGATGCCGGCGCGGCGCGGGAGGAGCCCCCCAGCCACCGGCATGGCCTCTGGGACGAGGACGGCCGAAAGCACCAGCGCCGTCCACGGAAGGGCGGGTACCGACGGGAGCGTCCATGCCGCGACGAGCGTCGCCAGGGACAGCGGCGCGGACATCGTGCGGCGCAGGTTGTCGATCATCTTCCAGCGGGCGATCCCCGGGATGGCGCTGCGGTCCCGGCGGCCCGCGGCGTCGCGGGCGCGGCCGAGGATCCACGGCAGCAGCTGCCAGTCGCCCCTCGCCCACCGGTGCTGGCGGGCCGCCGACACCAGGTAGTTCGACGGAAACTCGTCGAACAGCTCGAGGTCGGTCACGAGCCCGGCCCGGGCGAACGTACCCTCGTACAGGTCATGGCTCAGGAGCGCGTTCTCCGGGACGCGGCCGGCCATGGCCGCGTCGAACGCATCGACGTCGTAGATGCCCTTGCCGGTGTAGCTCCCCTCGTGGAACAGGTCCTGGTACACGTCGGAGACGGCGGACGCGTACGGGTCGATGCCCGCCGATCCCGCGTAGCTCCGCTGGTAGATGGACGCGTTGTGCTCGGCGGCGAGGGTCGAGGTGATCCGCGGCTGGAGCACGCCGTAGCCCTCCGTCACCCGGCCGCTGACCGGGTCCAACGCCGGCCGGTTGAGCGGGTGGCTGATGGTCCCGACGAGGCGCGCGACGGTCCCGCGCGGCAGGCGCGTGTCGGCGTCGAGCGTGACGACGTAGCGCACGTCCGGCGGCGGGGTCGACGCCGGCCGGTTGGCTATCAGGAACCCGGTCGTCGTCGAACCGCGGAGCAGCGCGTTGAGCTCGTGCAGCTTGCCCCGCTTGCGCTCCCAGCCCATCCAGCAGCCCTCGGCCTCGTTCCACCGTCGCTCCCGGTGGAGCAGCAGGAACCTGGCACCTCCGCCGGGGGCCTCGCCGTGGCGCTCGTTGAGCCGGTCGATGCCCGCGGCGGCGATCGCGAGCAGGGCGTCGTCACCGGGGACCTTCTCGGTCGGTGCGTCGAGCCAGTCGGAGAGCAGCGCGAACCGGAGATCGCCCTCGCGGTTCGCGAGGTAGTGCACCTCGAGGCCGTTGACCAGGGCCTCGATGTCGGCCACGCTCGTCAGCAGCATCGGCACCGCGACGAGCGTCCGCAGCGCCGACGGCACGCCATCCTCGAGCTCGAAGCGCGGCAGGAGCCGCGGACCCAGCACGTCCGTGACGGTGCGGTTCACGAGGGCGATCGCGAGGTCCGACGCCGGGCCGAGACCGAGGACCGCCACGACGAGGACGGCCGGGATCGAGCCGGCTCCCATCCCGCCCGCGAACAGGACGACGGCGAGGATCAGCGCGGTGATCACCGCGATGCTCACCAGGTAGCCGCCCGTGGCGGCCCGCACGTAACCGCGTCGCAGCCGGACGCGCAGGGGCCGCCGGGCACCGATCGCCTGCTCAAGCGCGAATCGGCCGCCGGCAATGAGATGGTAGCCCGGGTCCGCCCGACGGGCCGTCCGGACCGGGTCGGCATCGCCGGCCGCGCGGGCGGCGTCCGCCGCCGCGACCGCCCGTCGGGCGACCTCGACCTCGGTGAGGCCGGAGGCCCGGGCGAGGTCCTCGACCGCGTGCCGGTAGCGGTCCCGGGTCGTGAAGTCCATCTCCGCGAACGCGCTCCGCTCGCGAAGGACCTCGTCCACGAGGCAGACGTCCTCGATGAACCCGGCCCAGTCGAACCACGAGATGAAGCGCATGCTCGTGATCACGTTGCGGACCGTCACGTTCAGGGTCGCCTGGTGCTGGTGCTCGAGGCGGACCGTCTCCTCCGCCGTCGTGCTCTGGGCCGCGAGCAGCTGCTCCAACCAGCCGAGCGCCGGGGTGACTGCCGGGTCCTGGTCGCGCAGGCGCTGGAAGAGCTGGACGCGCGCTGCCGTCGGGAGGCCCGCCGCCGACAGCCGGCGCAGCGACGCCGCCGCCGCCTCCGGACCGACGACGCCGAGACCGAGCAGGCCGTCGGCAAGCTCGTCCGCCACCTGGCGGGCTGCCCGGTTGCGCACGATCAGCTCGGCAATTCGCCGCAGGTTCTCGACCAGGACGATCCGCAGCGTGATCGCGATCGCCCAGAGCTCGCCGATCGTCAGCGGCTCGACGCTCTGGTACGCACGTACCATCCGTCGCAGGCTCTCGGGCTCGAACAGGCTGTCGGTGTGCGCGACGTACGCCCAGGCGAGCCCCATGACCCGGGGATAGCCGGCGAGGTGTCCCTCGGCGAGCTTGGGCAGCTCGCGGTAATAGTCGGGCGGCAGGTCGTCGCGGATCTCGCGGAGCTGCTCGTCCACGATCGGGTAGTTGTCGACCAGCCACTCGGCCGCGGGCGTGATCACGCGCTCGTCCTTGATCGCTCGGGCCAGGGTGCGGTAAGACTCGAGCAGGACGCGGCCGTTGTCGGCGATCCGCGGCTGCACCGGCCGGCCCCGGCGGGGCGTGGCAGTCACGGCCTGGGCGGCGGCGAGCGTCTGGGCGTGCTGCTCCAGCCGCTCGATGCTGAACAGCTCTGCGAGGATCGGCTCGTCGGGCTCGGCGCCCCGACGCGCTCCCGGGTGGTCGGGAGGCGCCCGCAGCGGCCGCCGATCCGTCATGGTCTGCTCCCGCCGCTCCCAGGCGCCGCGGGTGCCCCGGCGGCGAGTGGGACCACCAGTATGCCTATCCGGACGCCGGGCCCCATCGCGGGCCCGATCTTGGGCCGGCGGGCAAGCCGTCGTTCGCGATGGCGGCCCGCCTGTCGCTCGTCGGACTCGGAACGGCGGCGCGCGGTGATCGTGCGGCGGAGATCGGAGTGGTCTCGGCCGCAACGCCGAGCCCGCGAGCGCGTCTCCGGGAAAGGAGGTCGAGCGTCATGGTCGGATCGAACGGAGCATGATCTCGGTCGTGTCGGGGTTCGTGGTCGGTCTCGTCGGCACCGTGCTGGTCGGCATCCAGGTGGCCGCCGGGCGCAGCGACACGGTCGGCGCCACGGTCCTCGCGGTCGGCGGCATCGGTGCCCTGTGCGCCCGCATCGGGGCGGCAGCCCGCTCGCGCCTTGAGGCGCTGGTGGCGGGCTCGGTCGGGCTCGTCGTGGCCGTCGTGCAGCTTCAGAGCGGCCACACCACGGCAGCCGGAACGGCGTTCATCCTGATCATCCTGGCCGTGCCCTATCTGGCCGGCTTCGGCGTCGTCACGCTCGCCAGCGCCCTGCTGCCGAGCGAACCACGACGGACCCCGTAGGCACGCCCGGCGCTGAACGCCATGGAGCAGCTCGTCGCCATCGTCCTGGTTGTCGTTGTCGTGTGCGCCGCGGGCATCGGCCTCGGGCGCGGCGGGCCGGTGGCTCGCGTCGTCGGCCGTCTGCTCCTCATCGCCGGCGGGTGTGCGACCGGCTTTCTCCTGGCCCTGCTGCTCGAGCTGACGCTGTGGCCCGGAGCGTTCGGGGCGATCTTCGGCGCCTACACGCCACCGACCCCGGTGCAGGACCGGTGGGCGGGCCTCATGTTCGCCGCGATCGTGGGCGGAGCCGGGGCGGTCATGCCGAACGTGGCGTTCCGCCTTGGGTACGCAGCCGGCGCGTTGCTCGTGATCCTCGTCGGATCCGATGACTGGGTCGGCCATAACAGCGGGCCATTGCTGCTGGTCGGACTCGGCTGCTGGGCGGTCGTCGCCCTCCTTGTCCGCGCGATCCGCTGGTGGCTCCGGCCCGATCCCGACACGTAGCCCCGGCAACGAGGCGGGCCAGGCGCATTCCTCCAGCCGGCTGCGTGGGGACGGCGGTCCCCGGTCGGCCTCGCGGGCGCGCACGACGAAGCGCGAGACCCGCTCCCTGTAGGCAATGGCGTAGGCGTCGGCGAGCCCGAAGTCAGGCTGGCAGGCGCGGAGCGTCGAGCGGATCGCCTCGGATCATCGGTCGGCCTCCGTCGGTGGCGCCGAGTACTCGGCGTCGCCCACCTGCTCGGCCCACTCGGTCTCCGGGCCGCCGTCCACGGGGGCCTCGAAGATGGCGAGGTGGGTCATGAAGCGGTCGGGGGCGGCGCCGTGCCAGTGCCACTCGCCGGCCGGCGTGACGAACGTGTCGCCGGCCCGCATCTCGAAGACCTCGCCGCCACGGGCCTGGATCCGGCCGACACCCTCGGTCACGTGGACGGTCTGGCCGGTCGCGTGCGCGTGCCAGGCATTCCGGGCGCCGGGCGCGAAATGGACGAAGGCGGCCCGGAGGCGCGAGGGCGCCTGGCCCTGGACGATGAGGTCGATGTAGGCGTCGCCGGTGAACCTCTCGGAAGGCGCCTTTCCGGTGGGCAGCTTGGGCAGGATCTCCATGGTTCCGACTCCTCAGCGGTTGGTGAGCTGTTCGGGGTGATCGGGATCCCGGGCGCCCTGCGCCCGGCGCCGCGGTGGAGGCCATCGTCATCCTCCTCGGCCGGCGGCGACACGAACGAGGCGCTTGATTGCCCCAAGTCGAACACCCGACCCAGCTCTGGAATGTACCTCCTGGCACGGTCGCCGATAGCCAACCGGTCACCGCTCGGGCGCCGGCCACGCATCGGCGTCACCGGGGCCAACGAGGCAGGGAGGCCGGCGGCACTGCCAATTCGGGCGCTGGGCCTCTTGCCCGCGCAGGCTGGGGCGTGCGCCATTGACGCGCCGGCCGCGGGGGACCGCCCGGGAGGCATCGACGATGGACACCGTGTTGCGCGCCGCAGGCCGCGCCTGCCTGGGCCTGCTGATCGCCGTCGTGGCCGGCTGCGGCGCGGAGCGGGTACCCGGCGCGGACGCCGCGGCGGCCGAGGCTCGCGCCGCGTCGTATCAGGAATACGCGGCGGCATCCTGCGCCGCACTCCAGTCGCTGTGGCGCGCCTACGGCAACCCGGAGACCTCCGAGATGTCGCCGCTGTATCGGACCTTCGACGCGGCCGTCGAGGCAGGCGACGCCGGGGCGGCGACCGCACGCGCGGCGGAGGTCCGGGCGGAGCTGGAGCGGGGACGGGCGTCGGCGGCGGTCGCCGCGAGCTGGTCGCCGGATTGGCATCGGCCACCCAGATGGACCGGCTCCTGCGTGCGACTGATGCGATGGTCCAGGCAAAGCTGGACGCGACGCCGGTGGGGTACCGTCAGGCGACCGACCGGGGACAGGCGGCGTTCGAGGCCGCCGACGGCATCGATGCCTGGTATGGGATGCTCACCGGGATCGACGCAGCGTCCAAGGCGGCCCGCCAGCCCTGGCCGCCGTGCGAGGGCGTCCCGATCGGGTAGGTTCGCGCCGACGCGGGCCCTCGGTTGACCTGTTACCGACGCGCCACCTGGACCACGACTTCGAGATCGGATGAGGCGAGGCTCCCTACCCTGCTTGCAGGTTGAAGCCGTCGTCCCTCGCGCGCCGCGTCAGCCCCGCGCGATCTCCCGCTGAGCCCACGCATAGAGCGCGTCGTACACCGGCAGCTCGAGCTCGAGTTGGCGCTGATCGTCGACATCGAGCAGCGCGAACCCGTCGGCTACCGCCAGCAAGCCCGCTGACTGCGGGGTCGAGCCCGCGTCCTCGGACACGTCTGCGCCGTGGACGACCCGCGCCATCAGCGCGAGCGCGGGATCGGTGCCGAGCTTGTACTCCTCGATCAGCACCTCGAAGGTACACAGGCCGTCGCGGTGCGTGTAGCGCGCCCCCGGCGCATCGAAGCTGATCGCGCCCTCGCGCTCTGCGTAGGGCAGCACCTCGTCGCGGGCGATGTACACGATCTCGGCGTCCCGGTCGATGAACTCGCGGATGAGCCAGGGGCAGGCGATGCGGTCGGTCCTGGGGTGCTCGCGGGTGACCCACCTCATCGTCCTGGTCCTGCTTGGACGGCCCCGACCGCGGACGGGTCGTGATGCCGGGTGAGGGCGTGGGCGTCCTCGCCCCCGTGACCGCACGGGTTGACGTGGATGACGGCGGTGTCCAGCCGGCGGACCTCGTGAAGCAGGCGGTGTCGGACTTCCTCCGAGATCCTGTGACCTTCCGAAACGGTCATGTCGCAGTCCACGGTGATCGCCATCGACGCCTCGAGCGTATGCCCCAGCCAGCGCACGCGGAGTCGATCAACTGACTGCACCTCGGGCACGCCATTCGCGACGGTCTCGACTTGCTCGACCAGCTCGGGCTCGACCGCGTCCATGAGCCGCCCGAGCATCTGGCTCGTCGCCTGCTTGAGGACGACGAGGATGACGGCGGTGATCAGCAACCCGACGAGCGGGTCGGCAAGCGGGAAGCCGGCGGCCACGCCGAGCGCTCCGAACACGACCGCGAGCGAGGTCATCCCGTCGGTGCGGGCGTGATAGCCGTCGGCGACGAGGGCGGCTGAGCCGATGGCGCGCCCGACCCGGATGCGATACAGGGCGACCAGCTCGTTGCCGGCGAAGCCGATGAGCCCGGCGGCGATCACGATGGGGATGTTCGTGATGGGCTGGGGGTTGATGAGGCGGCTGATCGACTCGTAGGCGGCGAGCAGAGCCGAGCCCGCGATCATGAGCAGGACGAATAGCCCTGCCAGATCCTCCGCACGCCGATAGCCGAACGTGTAGCGCCGGGTCGCGGCGCGACTTCCGATGGCGAAGGCGATCCACAGCGGGATGGCCGTCAAGGCGTCGGAGAAGTTGTGGATCGTGTCGGCCAGGAGGGCCACCGAGCCCGACACGAGCACGACCGCGAGCTGGGCACCCGCCGTGATCCCAAGCGCGAGAAGCGAGAGCTTGAGAGCGCGGATGCCGCGCTGGTCGCTTGTCAGGGCGTCGTCGAGGGATTCGCCGGGGTCGTGGCTATGACCCACGACCGAGGCGACCAGCTGGCGCAGCCGCCCCTCCGCGTGGTCATGGCCGTGCGGACGGTCGGGAACGTCATGGTCGGGAACGTCGTGGGTATGCTCGCTCATCGGGTTGCGACGTCATCCTCTGTTCTGTCCGCCCGCTCGATGGCCGTCAGCGCGACCAGCCTATCCTCCGCCGCACGTACAGAGCGTCAAGAGCCGGTGGGTCACGTGGTTGGACCGTCGCCGCGGCAGCATCGCTCCCTTGACGGTCGCGGATTGCTCGGGCCATCTGCCACTGGTCGAGGTCCACGGAGTCGATGATGCTGTCCACAAGCGGGAGGCTTCGACGCGCGGTCCATGCTCTGGCCGCCGGGACCGTGCCGAGCCACTGGCGGACCCGGCCCGCGGCCCGGGGCAGGTGAGGGTCGCGCTGCGCCGGTGGGTGCTCGTCACGGATGGGCGGCGATAACCGGCGGCGACGTCCTCGCTGCGCTTGCGAGAGGAGCGGCTGACATGGGTCTGCGCAAGCGATTCTGGTTCGCGTTCGCCGGCGTGCCGAGCGGGTTGCTCGGCCGGATCGGCGCCCGGGTGATCGCGAACAAGCCCGGATTCTTTCGGGCGATGGCCGCAGAGCTCGACCTCCAGCCCGGCGACGTCCTCCTGGACGTCGGCTGCGGGGCCGGGGACTTCCTGGCCCACGAGGCCTCGCATGTCGGTCATGTCGCCGGGCTGGACGCGTCGGACGTCCCGCTCGAGCTCGCCCGGCGGCGACTGGCGGACCGGATCGCGGCCGGGACGGCCGAGGTCGTCAAGGGCGACGCCGCCGCACTCCCGTGGGAGGACGGCCACTTCAGCGTCATCACCTCGCAGTACCTCCTGAAGTTCCTGCCCCACCCGGAGGGAGTGCTCAGGGAGATGCGCCGGGTCCTTCGCACGGGCGGGCGCGCGGTGATCACCCTGAGCGATACGGATCAGTCTGGCTGGGGTGGCACCGACCGGTCGGGGACGGCCGATGCCTGGGGGCAGTGGTACTGGAGCGACGCCGACGCGCTGCGGCTGATGGAGGAGGCCGGATTCGCCGACGTCGCCGTGTCCGTCTTGACCGCGGCAGGGAGACCCCAGCTCCTCCGGGGCGTCAAGCCCGCCATGGCCGCGCTCGAGGGTGCTCGTGGGGCGCCGGCTCTGGTGCAGGCAAGGTGAGTCCATCGAACGATCCGGGCGGTCCGGCGCGCCGCTGTTGTTCCGCGCCCCCTGGGTCGTCGACCGCGCCTGCGATCGGCCTGCAAGCGGCTGCTCGGCTCCAGCAGGCCGAAGCCCGACCGCCGGGACCACGCGCCTTCTGACGATCGGGCACCATACCGGCGGCGGCGCAGCGCGATACTGGGTTCCTGCGACGACGGCCCGAACAAGGCCCCAGGGCCGGCGCTGGGAGCAGCGCCAACGCTGCATTCGTCAAGGTGAACCATGCTCTGGCTCCAATCGCTCCGCGAACGCCTGCGACTCAGCCTCTGGTTCGTTCCCGCTGTGCTTGCCGTCGCGGCGGCGCTGCTTGCTCTCGTGTTGGGTGCAGTCGATGACCGGCTGGCCGCCGATGGATCTCAGGTCTTGTTCAGCTTCGGCGGGAGCCCTGAAGGGGCCCGCAGCGTGCTCTCGACGATCGCCCAGTCAATGCTCACGTTCACGGGTCTCGTGTTCACGATCACGATGCTCGTCCTGCAGCTCGCGTCGACCCAGCTCTCGCCCCGTGTGATGCGAACCTTCCTGCGCGACCAGGGCAATCAGGTGGTCCTCGGGATCTTCGTCGCGACGTTTGTGTTCACGCTGCTCGTGCTCCGTGAGGTTCGGACACCAGTCGACGGGCGGGACGCGTTTGTTCCCGCGATCTCGGTCTGGGTCGCGTTCGCGCTCCTCCTCACGAGCATTGCGGCGTTCGTCTGGTACATCGACCACATGGCCCACGCCATCCGCGCGAGCACGGTCATCGCCAGCATCTGGAGTGAGACGGCCGCCGCGATCGAGCGTCTGTACCCGGAGCGGGTGGGGGTTCGGGCCGGCGAGGCAGGGCAGGCGCCGTCCAGCCCGCCCGACATCGTGCTGAAGTCACCTGCGGCGGGCGTCGTTCTGCGCATCGACGAAACAGCGCTCCTCGACGCGACGACGGGTGAGGACCGAGTCGTCGAGCTCGTTCCACGGGTCGGCGACTTCATCCCGCAGGGTGCGCCGCTCGCTCGGCTGTGGGGCGGCTGGACTCGGCGCGCCGCCGAGAAGGTGCGCGACGCGATCGCGATCGGCGCCGAGCGCACCCTCGACCAGGACGCCGCGTTCGGCTTTCGCCAGCTCGCTGACATCGGGGTGCGTGCGCTGTCTCCGGGCACGAACGATCCGACGACGGCCGTGCAGGCCCTCGACCGGATCCACGACCTGCTCCGCCGGCTCGCGAACCGGGAGATCCCGTCGCCCGTACGGTCCCTTGATGGGCGGGTGAGGCTCGTCCTGCCCCGGCCGTCATGGGACGATTACGTCCATCTCGGCCTCGAGGAGATCCGCCTCGCCGGCGCCTCGCAGGTCCAGGTGACGCGTCGGTTGCGCGCGCTCCTCGACGACCTCGCGACCGCCGTCCCGGACCAGCGAAGGCGCGCGGTCCGGGAGGAGGGTCGCGAGTTGGACCTGCTCCATCCACGCGATCAACGGCCTCCGGTCTGAGCAGAACAGCGCTCGTGAGCCCGTCGGCGACGGCGCGCCCACGAGGTCGACGACGCATGTGCGACGTGGGACCGGTCAGCCGAACCAGAGCCGCGCTGCCTCCTCGTCCAACAGCGGCCACGTGCCCGCCGGGATGCCGAGGATGCGCTCCAGCGCCTCGGCGTACGAGGCAAGGGTGCGCGTCGCCGTCTCGAAGCGGACCGTTTGTTCCCGTCGACCGAGGAACAGCATGACGGCGGCCTCGTTGAGCGCGAGCATGAGCGACGTGACGACGGAGGCGGATCCCTCTGGATCGGCTAGCGCGAAGGTGCCGTCCGCCACTCCCTCGGCCAGGATGGCGGCGAGCACCGGTGTCAAGCGGGTCGCCGTCGCGGTCCGCATCCGCTCGACGAGGACCCCGTTCTCGTCGGAGAACCACGTGCGAAGCGACGCCGCAACCGCGTCCGGCTGGTACTCGGGCCGCGCCGCCTTCCACGCGTAGATGCCGCCGAAGACCCCCTGGAGCTTCTCGAGGGGAGTCAACGCGGGATCCGAGGCCATCGACGTCGCGGCGCCGGTCGCCTGCTCCACGGTCCGTTCGACCACCGCAGCGAGGAGCGCTTCCTTCGAATCGAAATAGTGCTGGAACGCACCCTTGGACGCGCCGACCTCCGCGATGACGTCGCCGATGACCAGCCGATCGTACCCCTTCTCGCGGGCAAGCCGGACGGCGGCGTCGACGAACGCGGCGCGGCGGGCAGCGTGCGCAACCGGATTGACGGTGCGAGCCATCCAGCGAATAATAAGCCGGCGGCCGGATTATGTGAAGTGACGTGCCGCGTTGTCCCGCCGGGAGGCGCCGCCCGATGGAGTCCGTGTTCGCTGCCTACGCCCTGGGCGCGGCAGCGCTGACCATGGGGCTGGTGGTGCTCCTCCACGTCCTCGAACCGGAGTTCGACCCATCGTGGCGGATGCCCAGCGAGTACTCGTTGGGCCGGTACGGCGTCCTGATGCGCCTGGCGTTCATCGCCGCCAGCACATCGGTCATCGGCGTTGGGACAGCCCTCGCGTCGGTCGCATCGCCGGCCAACATCGGGCTGTACATCGTCGCGCTCGGTCCGCTCGGCGCCGCCTTCATCGACACCGACCCCGTCACCACGCCGCGGGCGTCGTTCAGCACGAAGGGCAATCTCCATTCCGCGCTCGGATCGTTGTTCATCCTGGGCTTTCCGATCGTCGCCACCATTGTCGGGATCAGCGTCGCGGGCGACGCATCGGTCGGCCCGCTCCTCGTCCTGGCGTCCGTGGCTCCCTGGGCGGGTCTCATCTGGTTCCTGGCGACGACGCTCCGCCATGCGCCGGCCGACGGCCGCGGCTCGCCGGACGTCCCCATCGGTTGGCCGATCCGCATCACCATGCTCGCCTACTTCGGCTGGGTGGCACTCGCAGCGGTCACGGTGCTGGTGTAGGGAGCCGCGTGGGCTCCGCGACGTACATGTCCGGCCTACGCCTGTGTTTCGGAGCGTCGCGCCAACCGGGGAGCCCGCCCTCCCGCCAGATCCCGACGATCCGGCCAGCGACGCCGACCGGGGCTGCCACGCCCTCGGGATCTTCGTGACCCGAGCCGCGACGCTGACCATGCCTCCGGTCGTTGGCTTCGCTGCCGTCCGTGAGCCGATGGGTGATCCTCGCGTCTCGGACCGACGGTGCACGCGCGAGCGACGGCGACCGGGCGTGTAACGGATCGGCCCGCCGCGTCACAGGTCTGCGGGAGGCCGCCGGACCGACTGAGGCTCCACGGGCGAGACCGACCCCTCCACCACGCCCCGGCGCTTCGGCCGCCCGGGCGTCTTGGGACAGCCTAATGCCGCTCCCCCTCGGCCAGTCGGGCCACGAGCCGGTCGATGAACACGACCTGTGAGGCCTTGATGCTGACCCGAGCGCCAGCGGGCTCGAACCATGCAACCCGGTCGATCTCAGGGACCTCGACGAGCCGTCCGGAACCCGCGGGCCATTGGGTGACGAACGTGTTGCTCGTCGCGCGGTCGGGATCGAGGTCGCCCTCGGCGGCCCAAGCATGCACGCGCTTGCCACCCTTCTGGATGGTCTCGCCCAGCGGGATCAGCTCGACCGAGCGGAGGTGGCCGCCGGTCTCCTCCTCGAACTCCCGTCGCGCGACGGCCTCGAGTGCCTCGCCCGGCTCGACCTCGCCCTTGGGGATCGACCAGTAGCCCACGTCCCGAGTCGCGAACCTGGGGCCGCCGGGATGGGCGAGCAGGACCTGCAGGCGGCCACCGGCTCGGCGGAAAAGGAGGATCCCGGCGCTGATCCGTTCGGCCATCTCTTTCTCCTCAACTCGCCATAGCCCCCGTCATCGCCCCGTTTGGACGTACCGGTCTCTGGAGCGTGGCCCGAGGTCGTCCGCCCGACGGGGAGTTGCGTGGGTGTGGCGCCCCCCGGCCCGGCCCGGGGGGCATTCCGCCCGGGATCGGCGGCGGGATTGATCCCCTCGCGGCCGGACCTGCGCCCTCTCGCCAGATGCGTTCGAGCATGAGTCTCACGCCGGACGAATGATGGACATTGACACGGCCGTGGCCGAGGCGCTCTTGATCGAACCGCCGCCAGCCATCCAATCGGGGTAATTGGGCCGACCGCCGTTATCGGTTGCGGCAGCGCTCGGGCTCTACACCGTCTTGCTCGGCCCGCTCGGCGCCGCCTCCATCGAACCGACCCCGTGGTATGGCGCCCCGGACGGACGCCGGGGCACACGAGGCAAGCGCCGGATCCGCTGGCGTGGTACGCGATAGCTTGAGATCCGCCGCAGGCCAGACCCGCCGCCTCGGGCGACTGCCAGGCCGCTCGCTTGCGGAGGACGCCCATGGGCGACGAACATCAGGCCATGCAGATCGTTGCGGGACGGATCACCGTCGCAGAGCTCTCAGCCATGGCCGAGGCCACGTTCGGCGACCTCGTGAAGGCCGTCGCCGACGTCCGCCGCGGGCTTCTCGCGGTCGACGCCGGCATGCATAGCGACCTCGAGGCCCTGCTCCTCGACGCCGGCTCCGCCCAGGCCGATCTCTGGGGCATCAACCTCTACCCAGCCGAGCACGGGACAGCGGACTTCCTCGAGTTCGATTCGATGATCAACCTCCGCCCCGGCCAGGGGAACCGGACCCGATCGGTCGAGGACCCGGTGATCCGCGGAGCCATCGCGGAGCTCGTCCATCGAATGGTGGTGGCGTGACCCTCCACCCCGACCTCACGCCCGATCGCTGGCAGGCGATGACGCTCACCGAGCAGCTCGGTAACGCCGGGGCCGATGTCGGGCGCGCGATCAGGGCGCGCGAGAGCGGCAACCAGGTGCGCTTGGCCTCGAACCTGGCGCGTGCCCTCGCGCAGCTCGATCTCACCCTGGCGGACCCACGCTGGGCCGGTCACCGCCGCCGTGAGATCGCGCGGGCGCGCGAGGTCGTCTGCGACCTGCTCGCCGGCGACAACGTCTATGGCTCGACGCCCGCCTCGGTCGAGCGTTGGTTCATGGCCTACGCGATCGGCGCTCGAGCCAGACGCTGAGGCGAGGCATCCGGGAGGGTGTGTGTCATTGGCTGGCGCGACGAGCGTGAGGTCGCGTCGAAGCGGCCTGCGGACCGCTCTCTTACCCTTCGCGATCGTCGCGCATCGCCGCCGAGCCAAGGGAAGAAGGAGGGCCCGTGGCGGGAGCGCGGATGGCGGTCGTGGACCGTAGACTTGTGGACGAGCAAGCCGGCCCCAGGAGATCCGTGCATACCCATCACGAGAGCGAGGACGAGCTCCTGTGGGACAAGCTCGAGCAGCGCGCTCCCGCATGCGCGCTGCACGTCGGCCAGATGCGCGCGCACCACGCGCAGGTCGCGTAGCTGCTCGAGGAGGCGGGTCCGCTCCTTGCCCGATGGCGCGCGACGGCCGCCCGGCTGTCGGCGAACAGCTGGCCGATGCCTACGAGCGGATGCTCGAGGTGCTGAATTTGCACCTGCGCCGCGAAGTGGTGGAGGTCGTGCCGGTCGCGGAGCGGGTGGTCACCACGGAAGAGTGGACGGCGATGGCCGACCACAGTGTCGGGGTGATCCCGAAGAGCCGACTCCTGCCGCAACTCGGGATGCTGCTTGCGAACTCCACGCGGGCGGACCGCCGGCGTTTCTACGCCGGCATGCCACTCTCCGTGAAGGTGCTCTGGCGTCTCGTCGGCAAGCGCCAGTACACAAAGCAATTCAGGCTGCTGTTCCCGGGCAGGTCCGTCCCACCGACCATCTGACGCGTCCGTGCATGAGCCTCGATGACCTGATCCGTTCCGGCGAGATCCCACGGGGATAGCGCGTCCTGTATGCGCTCGAGCTTCGGTCGGAGCTGGCGACCGGCTTGTTTCCATTCCCGCGTCGAGATCCCAGGGGTGACCTTCGACGCCGTCGCTTCAGTCGTGGAGTCGCTGCCCGCGGCGCTCGATCGCGCAACATCCGACCGAGTGAAGCAGCCCGGCGCGATTTCTCGTGGAAGAGGTGACGACCATCGGCCGCAGGGTGGCTTCGATCCGCCTTCGACCAGAGATGATGCCGTTCTTCGGGGGGGGCAGAGGCGGGTTGGGTATTGGCGCGCCCGGACGGTCCCCGGGGAACGGGGGTCGCATGCGGACCCGCTCCACTGGTACGCGGCGGCGTTGGCTTCGTGACACGTTCGAAGCCCAATGGCACTTCCCTGAACGCTCTGCCAATGGTGACCATCTTGCCGCTCGGACACGGCGCCGCGTGGCCCGTCGTCCGAGAGGTGCATGCGCCCGGAGCAGGTGGAGCGGCGCTAGGTGGCTGGTGTGAAACGCGCGTTCTGAGGGGCTGACGGGAGAGCGCGAGCGCAGCTGACGATTCTCGCGAGCAGCCCGCCGGTCGAGCGGACGCGGCGGCGCCCGATCGCGAGGAGCGCAGCCGATGTCGCAGGGATCCACTCCCCGCCAGGGTGACCTGTTCCGCGACACGAGCTCGTTCGTCGAACCGTTGGTGCGTCCGGACTCGATCCATGCCCTGCTCCACCGGGACTGCCACGAGCTCTTCCCCGACACGCTGTTCGCCGACCTGTTCGCGGATGTCGGCCGGCGCTCGGTGCCGCCGCTGGTGGTCGCGGTGGTGATGGTCCTCCAGCGCCTGGAGGGCCTGTCCGACCGCGAGGCGGTCGAGCGGTTCACGTTCGACGCCCGCTGGAAGTACGCCTGTGGCGGCCTGCCGTTCGATGCCCCGGGCTTCGCCCACACCGTGCTCGTCGACATGCGCGCGCGCCTCGCCCGCTCGGAGCGCCCCAACCGGATCTTCGAGCGCACGCTCGAGATCGCCAAGGCGGCGGGGCTGGTGGGGGTCCGACGGGTGCTCGACTCGACCCCGCTGTACGACGCGGTGGCCACGATGGACACGGTCACCTTGGTCCGCTCCGCGATCCGCCAGGTGCTCGCCCATGCGGACGAGCGGGAACCCGGCCTCCGGGCGGTCATCCGGCGCGACGACGACTACCGCAGCGCCGGCAAGCCGGTCGCCGACTGGGACGACGCCGACGCCCGGGCGGGGCTCGTGGACGCGCTCGCCCGTGACGGAGAGGCGCTGCTCGCCGCGCTCGAGGACGAGCCGCTGTCGCCGCCGCTCGCCGAGGCCGCCACGCTGCTCGCGACCGTCCTCGGCCAGGACCTCGAAGACGGCCCGGACGGCCGGATCCGGATCGCCCGGCGGGTGGCCCCCGACCGGGTGATCAGCACGGTCGACCCCGAGGCCCGTCACGGCCACAAGACGAACCATCACAGCTTCGACGGGTACAAAGGCCACATCGCGCTCGACCCCGATGCCGAGCTCGTGACCGCGACCGCCGTCACGCCGGGCAACGCGGGCGACGCCACGGTCGCACTCGGGCTGCTCGCGGACGAGCTGACGACGCCGGACACGCCGACCACGGTGTATGGCGATTCGGCGTACGGTGCCGGCGAGGTGCTCGCTGCCCTCGACGCGGCGGGCGCCATCAGCCGGGTCAAGGTCCAGCCCGCCAGCAGCATCGGCGACCGGTTCACCAAGGACGACTTCGCGATCGACCTCGCCGCCGGCACCGTGACCTGCCCGGCCGGGCGGACGGTCCGGCTCACCCGGTCTCGCCGAGGCGAGCTGCAGGCCCACTTCCGGGCCGCCTGCGCTGCCTGTCCGCTGGTCGCCAGGTGCACCAGCTCGCCACGCGGGCGGACGATCACGGTCGGTCCACACGAGGCGCTCCTCATGGCCGGTCGCGCAGCCGCCCGCGACCCTGCCTGGCGAGCGGACTATCGGGCCACCAGACCCCTGGTCGAGCGCAAGCTCGCCCACCTCGTGCGCCGGAGACACGGCGGCCGGCGCGCGCGAGTCCGAGGCAGGCTCAAAGTCCGGGCCGACTTCGCCCTCCTCGCCGCGGCGGTGAACCTGGCGAGGCTCGCAGTCCTCGGGCTTGCGAGATCGGACGGAGTCTGGGCAGTGCAACCTGCCTGATCCGGGCAGATCCAGAGGTCATCATCGGTTGGGGACCCGAGCCGATCCCCGCTTCCTCCCGATCGCTCCCCCGTTCCGCGCTCGCGCTCTCCCGTCAGCCCCTCAGAACGCGCGTTTCACACCAGCCACCTAGAGGGCCACAGCCGTGTTCGAAGGAATGGTCGCTCGGAACTACCGAGCGCTGGACAAGCGGGATCTCGCAGCCGTGATGAGGTGGTGGGCTGACGACGCGGTGTTCGTGTTTCCCGGCCGGACGACGATCAGCGGCACCTTCTCGGGTAGGGCCGCGATCGAGGCGTGGTGGCGGCAGGTCCTGGATCGGATGGTCGTGTTCCACTTCACGCCCAAGCACGTCGCGTTCGCAAACCCGTTTGGCCTGACCTGGTCGAACACCGTCCTGATCGAGCAGACCGTCGACGCCGAAACGGTCGATGGCCTCAGGGCCCACGGCGAGCTCGTGTCCGTGCTTCGCTATCGCCACGGCAAGGTCGTGCACGCCCGCGACTACTTCTCCGACATGACCGAGGAGGAGCGCATCTGGGGCATCCGGCCGGAGCCGGCTCAGGACCTGCCTGCGGAGGTCCCGGCTGCGGATTGAACTCCCGCGACCGGGCGGGGTCACCCGTTTGAGGATGACC